>JBBTCH010000003.1:0-279373 GCA_038043245.1 Pseudomonadota bacterium
TCAAGGCCGAGAACATCCACTTCATCGGTGACCTGGTGCAGCGCACCGAGGCCGAACTGATGAAGACCCCGAACCTCGGCAAGAAATCGCTGACCGAGATTCACGACGCGCTGAAGGCGCGCGAACTCGATCTGGGCATGAAGCTCGATCGCTGGACGCCGCCGAAAGTCGCTGCCTAATCTAAAAAAAGAGAACCGTCATGCGTCACAAGACTCACGGCAACCACCTCGGCCACTCGCCGTCGCACCACAAGGCCAACATGCAGAACATGGCCGCGTCCCTGTTCCAGCATGAGCTGATCCGCACCACCTTGGCCAAAGCCAAGGCGCTGCGCAGCGTCGCCGAGCCGCTGATCACGCGTGCCAAGGTCGACAACGTCGCCAACCGCCGTCTGGTGTTTGCACGCCTGCGCGACCGCGAGATGGTGACCAAGCTGTTCACCGACCTCGGTCCGCGTTATTCCAAGCGCGCCGGCGGCTACACCCGCGTGCTGCGCTGCGGCTTCCGTCCCGGCGACAGCGCACCGATGGCCTACGTGGAACTGGTGGACCGTGCAGCGGCGAAACCCGCCGAGATCGCTGAAAAAGCGCCGGCGAAAAAAGCGGCTGCCAAACCGGCCGCAAAAGCTGCGAAGAAGAAAGCCGCTTAATCTCTCGGAAATCTGCAATGCAAACGGGCGCTTCGGCGCCCGTTTTGCTTTCAGCGGCGTCAGTCGCCGATAGCTTCAAGCGGGCGTGAGTCCCGAATGCCGCAGCAGCGGCTCAATGGAGGGCGCGCGGCCGCGGAAGGCGATGAAGCTCTCCATTGCTGGTCGCGATCCGCCGGCGGCAAGGATGGCGTCGCGGAAGCGCACGCCGGTCTCCGCTGCGAATTGCGTCTCCTCGAAGGCGGCGAAGGCGTCGGACGACAACACTTCTGCCCATTTGTAGCTGTAGTAGCCGGCGGCGTATCCGCCGGCGAAGATGTGCGAAAAACTCCAGGGCATGCGGTTGAACGCGGGCGGGTGCAGTACGGCGACTTCACGCCGCACCGCGGCCAAAGTTTCGGCGACTTCGGGCTTTGACTGGCTGTGCAGGCGCAGGTCAAACAGCGAGAATTCGACCTGCCGCAGCGTTGCCAGCCCGGACTGAAATCGCCGGTCGGCGCGCAGCTGTTCGATCATCGCATCCGGCATCGGCGCGCCAGTCTGCCAGTGACGCGCGAATAATTTGAGCGTCGCCGGCTCGTAGCACCAGTTTTCCATGAACTGGCTCGGCAACTCGACCGCGTCCCATTCGACGCCACGGATGCCGGAGACGGCGGATTCGTCCACGCGCGTCAGCAGGTGGTGCAAGCCGTGACCGAATTCATGGAACAGGGTCAGGACTTCGTCATGCGTGAGTAGCGCAGGTTGGTCCTTCAGCGGTAGCGTGAAATTGCAGATGAGGTAGGCCACCGGCGACTGCGTGCCGGCGGGGGTGCGGCGGCGGCCGAGGCATTCGTCCATCCAGGCGCCGCCGCGTTTGGTTTCGGGGCGCGCGTAGGGGTCAAGATAGAACAGTCCAAAGGATTCGCCCTCGGCATCTTTTAGTGCATAAGTGCTGACGTCTGCATGCCAAGTCTCGATGCCGGTAGCAGGTTCGATCTTCAGCCCATACAGGCGCTCGACCAGATCGAACATGCCACGCAGCACCTGCGGAAACGGAAAATAGGGGCGCAGCATCTCGTCTGACAAGCCGAGTGTTTTCTCACGCAGCTTTTCCGAGTAATACGCCAGGTCCCAAGCCTGTAGATCAGCGATGCCATCACGCGTCGCGAGCGCCCGCAACTCTGCCAATTCCTGTTCGGCGCGCGTGCGCGCCTTACGCGCCAGTTCGCGCAGAAAGTTTTCGACTTCCGCCGGCGTGTCCGCCATCTTGGTGGCGAGCGAGAGTTCGGTGAAATTGGCAAAACCCAGCAACTGCGCCTGCTCAAAACGCAGTGCCAGGATTTCAGCCATCAGGGCGCTGTTGTCGTGTTTGCGCTCATGCGGCCCGATGTCTGCAGCGCGAGTCGCATAGGCCTCGTACAGCTCGCGACGCAGTTCGCGGTTGCTGGCTTTGCTGATGACCGCGTCATAGCTCGGGAAGTCCAGCGTCAGCAGCCAGCCATCGAGATTTTTGGCGTGAGCCTTGTCGCGTGCGGCGGTTCGGGCCGCTTCGGTCATGCCCGCAAGCTCGGACTCAACGTGGATGTGTTTTGACCAGGCCTGGGTGCAATCCATCAGGTTTTCTTCGAACTTCGATTGCAGCTCGGACAGACGCAGCGAAATCTCCTTGAACCGCGCTTTTTCGTTGGCAGGCAGGGCGACACCAGACAGTTTGAAATCGCGCAGGGCGTCTTTCACCACTTTCTTGCGCGCGGGCGGGTAAGCGGCAAACGCAGGTGCCTGCGCCAACGCTTCATAAGATCGAAACAAAGCTTCGTTCTGCGACACCTCGACCGAGTATTCGGTGACTTTCGGCAGGCCTGCGTTGTAGGCCGCACGCCATTCCGGCGTGCTCCAGACGCCGAACAGATGCGACACCGGTCCCCAGACGCGCGACAGCCGTTCGCCCATTTCCTCCAGCGGCTCGATCAAGGTTTCCCAAGACTGGGCCGGGCCTTGCAGCAATGCGGCAAGCTCGCTGCGGTTCTGGGCAAGCACTGCATCAAGGCACGATGCGACGGCATCGGGGTTGAGCGATTGGAACGCAGGAAGTTGCGGGTGCATGGCGGAGCGTGAAAATCGGGACGCGATTAAACCACAACAGGTCCTACAGTCCCGCAGTTCTCCATATCAGGACCAGAGCCGCTGCAGAGCCGACGGCTACGAGATACGACAGCCCGCTCTGCCAGTGCAGACTGCGCACCGTTTTTTTCTGGCCGATGCCGGAGAGTAGAAACGGACGACCATCCGGCGGTTTGCGCAGGACGTTGTAGTCCGGGTCCAGTGCGCGATCCAACACCTGCTTGCGCACCTGCTGCAGGGCTACACGCCGCACCGCTTCCCACTCTTTCAGATTGACCTCGCCGTCCTTGTTGGCGTCGAACAGTTTCATTTTCTGCTTGTCGCGCTTCCATTCGGCCAGCAGCTCGCGCACAGCCTCGGACTCCTCGACCGGCCCGGCCTCGTTGCGCTCGGTGCGGAACCAGCCGAGCGCATAGACCGGCGCACTGGCGGGGATCATCTGTTCTTCGTAGCGAAATTTGCAGAAGGCGGAGCGCATAAATCCGCTGCCGGCCCTGGGTCCGAGATCCGGGGTGGCGCTGTGGCCATACCAGGTGAATTTCAGCGAGGGCGTGACGCTGGCACCATCGTTGTCGACGATGCAGCTGGCACCACCGTCGTCAAGCAAAAACAGATCGTCGCTGCGGCCGGAGTTGAGGGTCTGCCACGAGGTTCGACCTTTACTGTCCGTTTGTTTTTGGCAGACGGTGAAGTTCCACCAGACACAGGTCATGTGCGACAGCGGCGCGGTGATGCTGGCGCCCGGCATCAAACGGGCGATGCCTTCCAGTTCGACGTAACCCTGCGGCGCGGAGCGGATGCGCGAGGTGGGGGTGTCCTCGATCAGCCGCGCGCGGCGCAGCGCAATCGTTCCCCAGATCAGTCCGCCAAAGAGTCCCAGCAGCGACAGGCCGAGCGGGAACCAGACATCGGCTGGGTCCATCGACAGTGAGGTCAGCTGCGCCAGAGCGCTTTGGCGTCAACGTCTTTCTTCTCTTCCTCGGTGAACTCCAGCAGGTCAGCCGCCTTGAAGGCGAGCAGGCGCGCGACGATCACATCTGGAAACTGCTCGATGCGCACGTTGTTGGCGTTGACGCTTTCGTTGTAGAACTCGCGGCGGTCAGCGATGCTGTTCTCGAGGCCGGTGATGCGGCCCATCAGCTGCATCAACGGCTGGCTGACCTTGAGTTCCGGATAGGCCTCGACGGTGGCGGTGATCTGACCCAAGCCCATGCGCATCAGGCCTTCAGCGGTGCCGACACCTTTGACGTCGCCTTTTTCGCGCGCGCTGTTGGCGGCTGCGCGTGCCTGCATCACTCGCTCCAGCGTGTCTTTCTCGAACTGCATGTACTGCTTGCAGGTCTCAATCAGCTTGGGCAGTTCGTCGTGGCGCTGCTTGAGCAGCACATCGATATTGGCCCAGGCCTTGCTGATCGCGTGCTTGAGCGCGACCAGGCCGTTGTAGATGACGATGCCATAGAGCAGCGCAGCGGTCAGAACGGTGAGAATCACGGCAGTGGTGACGGACATGCACATCTCCCGAGAACTTGAGGGCGTAACTACAGTCTAGTATCTGGCGGCTTAAAATGCCTCGGCTTTCTCATCCAGGATTAACGTGAAACGACTACTGGGCACCGTCATCTGCGTCTTGCTGCTTTCGAGCTGCACCGGCACCGGCGTCCTCAACGCGCTGGCGTCGACTTCCGGCTATCAGCCCGCGCTCAATCTGATCTACGACGAGGGCCGCGACCTGCGGGCGGACATCTACCAGCCCGATGGCGCCAAAGCGGCGCCGGTGGTGGTGTATTTCGGCGGCGGTCGCTGGACCACCGGCGACAAGCAGGACTACGAATTCGTCGGCGAGGCGCTGGCCTCGCAGGGCTTTGTCGTGGTGATCCCCAACCTGCGGTTCTATCCGGACGTGAAGTTCCCGGCGTTCGTCGAAGACGCCGCGCGCGCGGTGAAATGGACGCGCAGCGTCATCGGCCGCTATGGCGCCGATCCCGACAAATTGTTTGTCATGGGCCACTCGTCCGGCGCGCACATCGCCTCGATACTGGCGCTCAACGACCGCTATCTGAAGGAAGTCGGCGGCACGCGGCGCTGGCTGCGCGGCATGATCGGCCTGGCCGGGCCTTACGACTTCATGCCGATCACCGATCCGGACCTGCGCGACATCTTCGGTCCCCCGGAGAAATTCGATGAGTCCCAGCCGATCCGTTTCGTGGACGGAGAAAATCCGCCGCTGCTGCTGATGCACGGTGAAGACGACGAAGTGGTCTGGATCAAGAACACGCGCAATCTGGCACAGGCGGTGCGCAGGGCTGGCGGTGTCGCCGAGACGGTCTACTACCCGGAGTTGGCGCACACGCGCATCATTGGCGTGCTCGGCGCGCCGCTGCGCGGCTTTGCCGACGTGCTGCAACAGATCGCGCAGTTCGTCAACAAGTACGCCTATACCGACCGCACCAGCAAGCCCAGCGACATCAAAACCACGCCGCTGCGGTAGACTGAACAGGTCTTGGAGGAGACTAAAACAAATGAATACGAAATTCGTGATGTCCGTGTTGTTGATCCTGACCGCAGTCGGGGTTCAGGCCAAAGTCAGTCCCGAAGAGGCCGCTCGCCTGGGCAAGGACCTGACGCTGGTCGGCGCCGAAGCCGTCGGCAATGCCGACGGCAGCATTCCACCTTATGCCGGTGGCTCCAAGCAGGGCGAGCCCGCCAAGGGCAAGGAGCGTACGCTGGAGAGTTTCCAGGAATTCGCCAACGACAAGCCGTTGTACACGATCACAGCGGCGAACATGGCGCAGTACGCGGATTTTCTGACGGTCGGTCACCAGACCATGTTGAAGCGTTTCCCCAGCTACAAGATGGATGTCTACGAGACCGAGCGCAGCTCGGTGTATCCGGACTATTACTATGAGGCGACCAAGAAATGCGCCCTCGAGGCCGAGCTTGGCAATAACGGCAACAGCCTGATCAACGCGGTCACCGGCATCCCGTTCCCGATTCCCAAGTCCGGCATCGAGATCATCTGGAACCACAAAACGCGCTATCGCGGCACCGGCACCAAGCGTTACAACACCCAGCTGGCGGTGCAGACCGGCGGCGATTTCCAGCCGGTGAAGCTGCGCGAAGATGTGCGCATCCAGTACAGCTATCCCAACCAGAAGCCGGAAGACCTCAACAATACCCTGGTCTACTTCATGCAGATCACCACCTCGCCGGCGCGCTTGTCCGGCAACGTGCTGCTGGTGCACGAGACCATGGACCAGGTCAAGGAACCACGCCGCGCCTGGGTCTACAACCCCGGCCAGCGCCGTCTGCGGCGCGCGCCGAACGTGGGTTACGACAATCCGGGTACCGGCTCCGACGGCCTGCGCACCAACGACCAGTTCGACGTCTATAACGGCGCCACCGACCGTTACACCTGGAAGATGTTGGGCAAGAAGGAGATGATCCTGCCGTACAACGCGGTGATGCTGTCGCAGGACAAGCTCAAGTATTCCGACATCGCCAAGAAAGGCCACATCGACCAGAACCTGGCGCGCTACGAGAAGCATCGCGTCTGGATCGTCGAGGCCGAGTTGAAGCCCAGCTTCAGCCATCTGTACGCCCGCCGCACGTTCTACGTCGACGAGGACACCTGGACCATGCTGCACTCGGACATCTACGACCGCCGCAAGGAACTCTGGCGCATCCACGAGTCGCACAACGTGACGCAGGCGTGGCTCAAGCGCTTCGTGCCGGTGGCCGCGGCGATTTACGACTTGCAGTCCAGCCGCTATCTGGTGATGGACCTGTCCAACGAAGAACCGCTGTACGAGGACAAGGATTTCGCGCTGGAGTATTTCGACCCGGCCAACGTCAGCAAGCTGTCCACCAAATAAGTCGGTCGCTTTTATATAGACGGCGCCCCAGGGCGCCGTTTTTATTTGCGCCGCATGTCCGGGCATAGGGCGTCATGCCGAGGCAGAATGATGCAGGCAAAAAATAAACAGCGGGCTCAGAACCACTCGAAGCGGATGGGAGGAATATGAAGCGCAGAACCCTGCTCAAGGCCGGCGCGGCACTCGCCGTTGCTTCACTCCCTGCTTTCGGCAAAGCACCGGCAGTACTCCGCCGCAAGCGACCCAACATCCTGTTCATCGTCACCGACCAGGAGCGGCACTGGCTGGATTTTCCGCGCGAGGTGAAGCTGCCCGGCCACGAATGGCTGCTGGAGCGTGGCAGGGGCTTTCGCAATCACCATGTCCATACGACGCCATGCTCGCCCTCGCGCTCGACGATCTACACCGGCCAGCACACCCAGCACACGCACATGACCAGCAATCACGGCGCGCCGCCGTTTCCGGAGCTGGCGCCGGTGAAAACCATCGGACATCTGCTGCGCGAGCAGGGCTACTACACGGCGTACAAGGGCAAGTGGCATCTGTCGCACGTGCCGGACGGGGCCAACCTGACCATGGGGCCGTATCCCAGCACGCGCGACGTGCTCGAGCCGTTCGGGTTTTCCGATTACAACGATGACGGCGATCCGCACGGCGCCACCTGGACTGGCTACAAGTTCGATCCGCAGACCGCCTCCAGCGCTGCGCGCTGGCTGGCGACCCAGGGCCGCGCCATGGCCGGCCAACAGCCGTGGTTCCTGGCGGTGAATTTCACCAACCCGCACGACGTCATGTATTTCGATGATGTTGACGGCGCGCAGGCGAAGACGCGCTTGTCGCCGGACTACCTGTCGCCGCTGTCGCCGCCACCGAGCGGCGGGATTTACGACAAGCAATGGGACCTGCCGCTGCCACGCAGTTATTACCAGGACGACCTCGTCGGCAAACCCTGGTCGCAGACTTCGTATGTGGAGTTCTGCAACATGGTCTACGGCCACATCGCGCCCGAAGACGAGGCGCGCTGGCGCCATTACCAGAGCTACTACTTCAACTGCGTGCGCGACGCCGATCAGCATCTGCACACCGTGCTGCGAGCGCTCGAATCGAACGGACTGGCAGACGAAACAATCATCGTCTTCACCAGCGACCACGGTGAGATGGCCGGCGCGCACCGGCTGCGGCAGAAAGGCCCGCACATGTACAAGGAGAACATCCGCGTCTCCCACATCGTCGTGCACCCCGACGCGAAGCGGGCGGGCGACACCGAGGCGCTGTCCGGGCCGGTGGACTTCGCGCCAACCCTGCTCGCCTATGCGGGGGCGGACGACAAGTCCCGCGCCGAGCGCTATCCCGAACTCAAGGGTGTGGACCTGTCGCCGGCGATTGCCGATGCACGCGCACGCACGGCACGCGACACGCGCGGCATCCTGTTCGACTACAACACCGCACTCTACATCGACCCAGTGTTCGCGAAAGCGGTGATGGAATCCGGCGGCGCCACTCCGGGCGGCATGCTGCAAGCGTCCATCAAGACCGGAAAGCTGGGGCCGGGTCGCGACAATCCAGGGCTGTTCCGCGGTGTGCACGACGGCCGCTACAAGTTCGCACGTTACTTCAAGCCCTCCGAACACCATATTCCAACCGACTGGGACACCCTGCTCAAGTACAACCAGCTTGAGCTGTACGACACCCAGACCGATCCCGACGAAATCACCAATCTCGCGGCTGAGCCTGAAAAACATCAAGCCCTGCTGCTGCGCCTCAACGCCCAGACCAACGCACTGATCGAGCAGGAAATCGGTTTTGATGATGGCCGTGAACATCCGGGGCCGACCTTCCTCTATAAACTGTAGTGATGGCAGAACGAGTCAAAATCGTCGAGGTCGGCGCGCGCGACGGCTTGCAGAACGAGCCAAAGACGCTGGCCGCCACGCTCAAGATCGAATTGATCCAGCGGCTTGCGGAAGCCGGGATGCCGGAAATCGAAGCGGGCAGTTTCGTCTCGCCGCAGTGGGTGCCGCAGATGGCCGACACCGAGGATGTCCTGGCCGGGATCAAACGCAAGCCCGGCGTGCGCTACCCGGTGCTGGTGCCGAACCTGTCGGGCCTTGCGCGCGCACGCGCCGCCGGCGTCGAGGACATCTCCGTGTTCACCGCGGCGTCCGACGCCTTCAACCGCAAGAACATCAATGCCAGCATTGACGAGTCGCTGGCGCGCATCAAACCGGTGATTGCCCAGGCGCTGACCGAGCGTTTTCGCGTGCGCGGGTACGTGTCCACCGTGCTCGGCTGTCCGTACCAGGGCGAGGTCGCGGTCAGCGAAGTGGTGCGGGTGACGCAGGCGCTGGTGGACATGGGCTGTGTCGAGATCTCGCTGGGCGACACCATCGGTGTCGGCACGCCGAAAAAAGCACGCGAGATGTTCCGTGCCTGCGCCGACGCGGTCGGCGCCGAAAAACTGGCAGTGCATTTCCACGACACGCGCGGGCAGGCGTTGGCCAACATCTATGCCTGTCTCGACCTCGGCGCACGCACGGTGGATGCCAGCGTCGCCGGTCTCGGCGGTTGTCCCTACGCCAACGGCGCCAGCGGCAATATGGCGAGCGAGGACCTGGTGTTCATGCTGCAGGGTCTGGGTTTTGAAACCGGCGTGGACCTGCCTGCGCTCACCGATACCGCGCGCTGGATCAGCGCGCAACTTGGGCGCGAACCAGCCAGTAAACTAGCGCGCATACAAAAAAAGGGCGGGGAGTGAACAAGCTAAAACCCAGTGCGGCCGCCGCGTTGGACGGCCTTATCGAAGACGGCATGACGCTTGCCGTCGGCGGCTTCGGGCTATGCGGAATTCCCGAAGCGCTGATCGCTGCGCTGCGCGACACCGGCAAGAAGAACCTCACGGTGATCTCGAACAACGCCGGCGTCGATGGCTTCGGTCTGGGCATGCTGCTGAACACGCGGCAGGTGAAGAAAATGATCTCGTCCTATGTGGGCGAGAACAAGGAGTTCGAGCGCCAATACCTGTCCGGCGAGCTGCAACTGGAGTTCACGCCGCAGGGCACGCTGGCGGAAAAACTGCGCGCCGGCGGCGCCGGCATCCCGGCGTTCTTCACCAAGACTGGCTACGGCACCATCGTCGCGGAAGGCAAGGAAATCCGTGAATTCGATGGCGAAAAGTTCGTGATGGAAAAAAGCCTGCGCGCCGATGTCTCGCTGGTGAAAGCCTGGAAGGCCGATAAGTCCGGCAACCTGGTTTATCGCAAGACCGCGCGCAACTTCAATCCGCTGGTCGCCTGTGCGGGCAAGGTGTGCGTCGTCGAGGTTGAAGTGGTTGTCGAAATCGGCGCGCTCGATCCGGAAAGCATTCATACACCGGGTATCTACGTGCATCGGCTGGTGCACAACGCCACGCCGGAAAAACGGATCGAACAGCGCACGGTGAGCAAATAATGGCTTGGACCCGTGACGAAATGGCGCAGCGCGCCGCGAAAGAACTGCAGGACGGCTTCTACGTCAACCTGGGCATCGGCCTGCCGACGCTGGTGGCCAACTTCATTCCGGCCGGCATGGACGTGTGGCTGCAAAGCGAGAACGGACTGTTGGGCATCGGCCCGTTCCCGAAGGACAGCGAGGTGGATGCCGATCTGATCAACGCCGGCAAGCAGACCATCACCGCACGCGCGGGCGCAGCGTTTTTCCACAGCGCTGATTCGTTCGCCATGATCCGCGGCGGCCACATCAATCTCTCGATCCTCGGCGCCATGCAAGTGACCGACAGCGGCGACATCGCCAACTGGATGATCCCTGGAAAACTGGTCAAGGGCATGGGCGGGGCGATGGACCTGGTTGCCGGCGTCAAGCGCGTGGTGGTGCTGATGGAGCACACCGCCAAGGGCGGCGAGCACAAGATCCTGAAAAAATGCACGCTGCCGCTGACCGGCGTCGGCGTGGTCAATCGCATCATCACCGACCTCTGCGTGCTGGATGTAACGAAGCAGGGACTGAAACTGGCCGAACTGGCGCCGGGCGTGAGCAGGGAAGACGTACAGAGAGCAACCGGTGCACCCGTTAATTGAGTTTGTCATTCTGAGCGCAGCGAAGAATCTGATCAGATTCCTCGCTATGCTCGGAATGACAGAGAAATGAAATGACGAAAAAACTAGTGTTGCTGCGCCACGGCCAGAGCCAGTGGAATCTCGACAACCGCTTCACTGGCTGGGTCGATGTGGACATCACCGAGAAGGGCGCAGACGAAGCTCGTGCCGCCGGCAAACTCATGCGCGAGGCCGGGCTGATGTTCGATGTCGCCCACACCTCGCTGCTCAAGCGCGCGATCCGCACGATGTATACCGCACTCGATGTGATGGACCAGATGTGGATTCCGGTGAAGAAGACCTGGCGCCTGAACGAGCGTCACTATGGCGCCCTGCAAGGGCTCGACAAGGCCGAGACCACGGCCAAGTATGGCGAGGCCCAGGTCAAGATCTGGCGCCGATCCTACGACGTGCCGCCGCCGCCGATGGCCGAGAGCGATGCTGGCCATCCGCGCAACGACCGCCGTTACCGCCATCTCGACGCCGCGACGTTGCCGGCGACCGAGTCGCTGAAAACCACCCTCGACCGTGTGCTGCCGTATTGGCATGACGCCGTCGCGCCGCAGCTGAAGAAAGGCTCCACGGTATTAGTCGCTGCTCACGGCAACTCGCTGCGCGCGTTGTACAAGTACCTGAACAACGTGCCAGACAACGAGATCGTCGATCTGAACATCCCGACCGGGATTCCGCTGCTGTTCGAGCTGCATGATGACCTGCGCGTGAAGTCGCACCGTTATCTGGGTGACGCCGAAGCCGCCAGGAAAGCGGCGGATGCGGTGGCGGCGCAAGCGGCGGTCAAGCGTTAAGCAG
The DNA here is from genome assembly GCA_038043245.1 of Pseudomonadota bacterium. Lineage (GTDB taxonomy): Bacteria > Pseudomonadota > Gammaproteobacteria > Nevskiales > Nevskiaceae > JACPFV01. The sequence goes on from JBBTCH010000003.1 coordinate 11,523, forward strand.
GCTGCGTTGCGCCAGCCATTGGCGCGCGTCGCCGGCGCCGTGCTCAAACCAGGCCTGGGTGCTGCCGAGGATGAAGTGGTAGCCCCAGGCGTCCATGTCGGCGAATAATTGCTCGCGCGAATAACCGCGGAGCTGATCCGCCAGCAGGCACTGCAGGTAGCACACGGCCTCTTCCTCGGGGTCGCTGCCGCCGCAGTCGGTATGCAGTTTCGCCTGCCGCTCCTCGCTCATGCACAACACGTGGCAGGCGGTGTGCAGCACCGAATGCACGGGCGTGTCGCTGCGCGCGTAGACCGTCGTGCCGATGACGCCGGCTTCGGTTTCGCCCCAGTAACTCGCCGGGATGGGTTCACCGTCGGCCACCCATTCGAGTGTCAAGCGGCGTCGGGCAAGCAGCTCCGTCAGCGCTCCGCGCAGCGCATTCGCACAAGTGACCTTCGCTGGCATCATTGAGATATGAGAATCGGCATTGATCTCGGCGGTACCAAGATCGAGGGTATTGTCCTCGAAGGCGAGTCCCGCATGCGCGCCTGCGAGCGCATCGCGACTCCCCAGAACGATTTTGCCGCCACCGTGGCCGCGATTGCCGGTCTGGTGGCGAAACTCGAAGCGGCCGTTGGCGCGAAAAATCTCCGCGTCGGCGCCGGCACGCCTGGCGCGATCTCCCCGGCCACCGGCCTGATGAAGAACTGCAATTCAACCTGTCTCAACGGCCAGCCGCTGAAACAGGATCTTGAGCGGCGGCTGGGTCGTGAAATCCGCATGGCCAACGATGCCGATTGCCTGGCCTTGTCGGAGAGTTTCGACGGCGCCGCCGCCGGTGCGCACTCGGTGTTCGCCGCAGTTCTCGGTACGGGCTGCGGTGGCGGCATCGTCATCAATGGCCAGCTTCTGTCGGGGCCCAACGCGATTGCCGGCGAGTGGGGCCATAACCCGCTACCGTGGCCGCGCCCGGAGTGGCATGAAATCCCCGGGACACGCTGCTGGCATGGCGGCTACGGCTGTCTGGAGACCTGGATCTCGGGAAGCGGGCTGGCGCGTGACCACGCACGAGTGGCCGGAGAAAAATTCAGTGCCGAGGAAGTGGCGCAGCGTGCGGGAAACGGCGACGAGAAGGCGGCGGCCTCGATGGCGCGTTACGAAGATCGGCTGGCGCGTGCGCTGGCGCAGGTGATCAACCTGCTGGATCCGGAAGTGATTGTGCTCGGCGGCGGCATGTCGCGCGTGCAGCGCCTGTACCGGCATGTGCCGGCGCTTTGGGATCAATGGGTGTTCAGCGACCGTGTGGACACGAAACTGCTGCCGGCCAAACATGGTGACAGCAGCGGCGTGCGCGGGGCCGCGCGCTTGTGGCCGGAGCGCTAGGTCTTCTTGTAAATCGAGGCCAGCGTTGCGCCGAGAACGATGTAGATCGCCACGCCGCTGACAAACCAGGTCGTCGCCAGATCCTGCGGCACCGGATAGATCACATAGTTGTCGAACGCGGACATCACTGAAACAAAAACGCCCATCAGCGCGCCGTAACGCACGCCTTCCATCACGCCCTTGTTTTCGTGGCCGCGCGTGAAGATGTAGCAGAACAGGAACAGATAGACGGCACTATTGACGAACATGATCCACATCTTGGCCTGCATCTCGGCTTCGGGTCTCCAAATCGAGGCGAGTGACTTGTACGTATCCGCCAGGTAGACGCCGTGCAATCCGAATCCCAGTGCGTGAAAGACCACATAAACCGCGGCGAACGCCATCCAAAATCTATTGTTCATTTTTGAGTTCTCCTCGTTCAGGCAGGCAAGGGCATGGGTTTTTTGTCGACGAAGCTGAGAATGCCGCGCACGATGCGGTAGATCCACCAGATCGCCAGTGCGACAAAGCCCAGCAGTCCGACGGCGATCAGACTCAGCAGGCCGCAGACGATGGCCCAGACCACGCCGAACCAGAAGGTGCGGATCAGCCAGCGGTGGTGGCTGCGGATGAATTCGCTTTGCGTCTCGTTGACCTTGATGTGATTGATGATGACGCCAATGATGGACGTCAACCCGCCCGCCACCAGCGACAGCGCGTGCAGGACATAGGCAATCAACAGGGTGGTGCGTTCGCTTTCGGTGCTGTCAGTCATGGGGTCTGTCGGCGTTATTTTTGGTTGACCCAGGCTTTGGGATAGCCCAGCGCCGCAGCGCGCTTCTTGAGCGTGCCGGCGGCGTCGCGCGATTCAAACCCGCGCAGCACGACACGATAGTAGGTCTTGCCTTTGACTTTGGCTTCGATCACTTCCGCCGGGTAGCCCGCTTTCCATAGCTTTGTCGCGGATTTTTTCGCTGCGGCTTCGCTGCCGTCCGACATCAGGATCAAGGACCAGGTGCCCTTGTGTTTCATCGCCTTGACGCCGGCAGGGGGTTGCAGGCTCTGTTCCAGCGTCTTGATCTGACTGGCGCCGGTGCCGCTGGTTTTTGTCGTGGCGACGCAGGATTTCGGTGTGTTGAGAGTCACCGGGTCTTGACCTTGCAGAGCGACTTCGGCCGTGCCGGTGAGGAGACAGACCGCGGATTCCTTGGAGTCCGACTTGCCCATCATCGCGGCTTGCGTTGCAAACGCCGTGAGCTTGCCGAGCTTGAAGTCGAGGTCGCCCGGCAGCAGCGTGCCATTCTTGCCGCTTTCAAACGCGAAACTGCCCTTGCCGATGTCGAGCGTGCCGTTCAGCGATGAGGTTTCGTTGGGTGCGAGACGGGTGATGGTGAGTTGCGCGCTGCCGCCGATCTGCAATTTGGCGCCATCGTCCAGCATCAGCTGTACGCGGCCGTCCGCGCCGGTTTCGACACGGTCTCCTTCGTAGATGGCGGTGCCCGGCAGCAGGGCGGTGGAGACATCGCCGCGGAAGATCCAAGCCGGTGGCAACACGGCGCTGGCGGAGGCATGGGTCTGCGGCTCACGATTTTCGTCAGCGGCTGGCGGCGTTTTCTCTTCAGTGGCCGATTCGGCTTCTGTCGCCGTGGTTTTCACGTCCTCTTCTTCTATATCGGCTGCGACCGCATCGGCTTCAGCCTGTGAGCCAGCGGCGGGCGTTTCTTCGACGGCGGGTGGCGGTGGTTCGGGTTTGGCCGGCTCGGACGCGCAGGCGACCAGCAACAAGGGCAGCAGCAGATTCAGCAGCGAGTGAGTTTTAATCATTTTCGTGTTCTCGGTGGTTCAGGCAGGCGGGACCAGCCAGGCGGTTTTATGGCCCTGCTTGCGCGCATCGTCGCGGAAAGCGCGCGCGTCGGGTTTTGATTTGAAACCGCCGACGGTGACGCGATACCAGTGCTGGTCGGCGAGGGTGGTCAGGAAGATCTCCACGGCATAGCCTTTCGCACTGAGCTTGTCAGCGGCCTGTTTGGCCTTGGCTTCATCCTGGAAAGAGACGATGCCGACCGACCAGGTTTTTTCGACTGCAGCCGGCGCGGGTTCGGGGCTCAATGCGGTGGCTGGTGCGTCGCCTGCGTCCGACAGCGGGGCGGCCGCTTCGGTCTCGGCGACCGACTCACAGTCCTCTTCGGCTACGGGTTCCGCTTCGGCCACCGGCTCCATCGGCGGTGGCGATTCCTGCACGGGCTCGGCAGTGCAGGCGGTCAATAGTGCCGCGGAAAAAAGCAGTGATGCGGTGATGGCCCACGACGCTGATGGCTGGTGCATGACGTCCTCCCTAGAAGTGCGGCTTTTTCGCAGTATTGGCGAAGCGTTCGATGCTGTCGAGGATGGCGCGCCGCGCGTCCTGCGGGCCGTGCCAGCCCTTGATCTTGACCCACTTGCCCTTTTCCAGATCCTTGTAGTGCTGGAAGAAATGCGCAATCTGGTCGCGGATCAGCGCCGGCAGCTCGCGTACCGATTCCACGTCCTTGTACAGCTGGCTGGTCTTGTGGCTTGGGACCACGATCAGTTTTTCGTCGGCGCCGGCTTCGTCCTGCATCTCCAGCATGCCGATCGGTCGGCAGCTGATGATGCAGCCGGGGATCAGCGGCATCGGCATCATCACCAGCGCGTCGAGCGGGTCGCCGTCACCGCACAGCGTGTGCGGCACATAGCCGTAATTACAGGGATAGCGCATCGGTGTGGTCAGGATGCGATCGACGAACAGCGCGCCGGAGTTCTTGTCGACCTCGTATTTCACCGGCTCGCTGTTCATCGGGATCTCGATGACCACGTTGATGTCTTCGGGGACATTCCTGCCGGTGGCGACCAGATGGAGTGACATGGACAGGATTATAGGGAGGAAAACCGCAGCGGCCTACATCCCCGACTGGATCGGCTGCGACAGGATCCACAAGCCCGCGGTGGTGAAAATCATCATCAGGAAAAGCATCGGCAGCTGGCTCAAGGTCGCCTGACGCCGCGTCGGGAACTGCCGCAGCGCCTCATGGTGTGCCAGCACCACGCTGACGATGTGGCCGAACAGGATCAGGCCGACCTGGCTGTGCCAGACCCAGGCCATGTCGGGCAGGAACGGTGCGCGGAATTGGCCGGCAGTGCCGAACACGTTCCAGCCCCAGCCGAACGGGTCCGACAGCAGGCTGATGATCTTGACACCCTGGGTCAGGATCAGGGTGTTGTAGTGAGTGATGTTGTAGACCAGCGCGATCGGCAGCAACGAATAACCGAAGCGCAGCGCCAGTTCGCGCACGCTCAAGGGGCTGTCACCGGCTCGTTTTACCAAGGCGATGAAACACAAGTACACGCCCAGATAGATGAACGGTGACATCAACAGCCACAGGCTCTCGTAGATCAAATAGAACGGCCGCAGCTCGACGTAGGCATAGATCGGACTTTTGCCCATCAGGGGCGTCAGCAGGTTGAAGGGGTCGTTCCAGAAGATGCGGACCCACGGCACGGTGGCGCGCAGGCCGTCATAGGCGGTGGACGACAGCATGAACAGCACGAACAGCAGCAGGCTGAGGCTTTCCGCGCGGTGTTCGAGCGCGCCGGCGAACGGCCAGCGCAGGCGCAGTTTGCCTTTTGAATAGTCGAGCGGCGCCATCAGCGCGGTGAGACGCAGGAATACGCTGAAGAATTCGCAGTAACGGAACCAGGCCGTGGTGCCAATCAGCCACACGCCGAATAAATTGACGATGCTGTAGGCCGCCAGATATGCCGACAGCGAAAGCGGCCGGGTGAAGCCGAACAGCTCGATCCAGATGAAGGCCATGTAGAACAAAAGGGCCGGCCAGTACGACAGCCGCGCTGGGTAAGCCCAGCGGCCCTGCGTGTAGCTTCTGAAAAATCGCCCGAGCGTTTCTGCGATGACGCGCCACGGATTGATGGCGGCGTAAAGGTCGCCGATCAAGGCGGTGAGGTAGGCGAACCCGAGCACAAACACGATCCAGAAGAACGTCATGTTGAAGTTCACGTACGGATTCGGGTTGCCGAAGAACCCGGTGAGCACGCACAGCAGCAACAGGCTGACGCTCAGGAGTTTAAACACCGTGACCGCGTGCAGGCGGCGCAGCGCTTGCAGCCAGCGCGCATCGCTGAGATCGCGCGACTGTTCCAGCGCGGCGGTGGATTTCGCAGTGACGAAAAAGCCGACGATCAGGAACGACAGCACCAGCGCGGCGGTGGCGCCATAGGCGTAGAGCCAGAACGGGACCGGCAGGTTGTAGAGCCGGCCAAACGAGTGTGCGTAGGCCAGTCCTGGGGTGAACAGGGCGAGGGCGGTAAGGCAGATTCTCATGGGGTGCTTTAACTATAGCCGCCGTGGTGCTGATTGATTAGTATCGGGCCAGCCCTGCTCCATAGCGGGGATTCATTCCGAGGTGATGGCGTGCGTTATTTTTTGCTGCTTGGCGTTGTGTCTTTGTCCCTGCTGGTGAGTGCCTGCGATGACGACGAGGCGGCGGTCGCAACCGGCGGTGGCGTGGTTGTGCCAGGTGGCCCGGTGGCTTCGCGCTTCGACATGGCCAACGGCTGCTTTGCATTGAAGTCATTGCAGCGCAACGCCTACGTGGTGAAAGCTCCCGACTTAGCCGCGACCGCGCCAGCGGCCGGCGGGGGCGAGCCGTTCTTCATGAAGCCGACCGCTCTCGGCAAGTATCTGTTCTACGCCAAGGACCGATCATTTCTCGCGGTAGACGGTGACAACGCCGCCAGTGCGACCGCACCGTCGGACGACAGTGACTGGACAGTGAACCTGCTCGCCGATGGCAGCTTCAGCGTGGTCAACGAGGTCGCCGCGCGCACGCTGGCAGTGAACCCGGACTCGGGCGGCCTGGTGCTGGTGGCGACCGCGCCCGCCGACGGCACGCACAAGTTTACGTTTGACGCCGTCAGCGGCTGCAGCGCTTACCCCGAGATGCCGACCAACATCGGCGAGACCTATACCGGCCCGGCTGCGGGTGAGGTGATCGGCTTCGCCGACATCCACGCGCACATGGCGATGGGCTCGGACATGTCCGATGGCACCGGCGACCGCGGCCCCTCGGCTGGCGGCGTCATGTACGGCCATGCGGTCAACCGCTTTGGCGCGAGCGAGGCGCTGAAAGATTGCGAGGAAATGCATGGTCCCGGTGGCTCCACCACTGCCGAACTCGTGCTCGATCTCGAGGCCAACGAAAACTTCCTCGAATCGGAGGACACGCACGACACCGTCGGCTGGCCCAGCTTCGTCGACTGGCCGGCGCGCAATTCGCTGCTGCACCAGCAGATGTACTACAAGTTCGTCGAGCGCTCGTACAAGGCCGGACTGCGCCTGATGGTGCTGCACGGTACCAACATCGAGGCGCTGTGCGATGTCGGCAAGAAGACCGTCGGCGACAAGACGTCGGATTGCAGCGACATGGGCGTGGGCCTGAAGCAGGTCGCCTACGCATACGACATCCAGGACTACATCGACGCGCAGGAAGGCGGCCCGGGCAAGGGCTGGTTCCGCATCGCCAAGGATCCGATGGAGGCCGAAGCGTTCATCCGCGCCGGCAAGATGGCGGTGGTGCCGGGCCTGGAGTTTTCCAACATCTTCAAATGCAACGTGACCTACACAGGCGCGCCGCGCGGCGAGATGGACGGTGACCCGACCACCGAAGTGGTCGGTTGCACCACCGAGTCGATCGACGAGCAGATCGACGAAGCCTGGGACGCCGGCGTGCGCGGCATCTACCTGTACCACGACGTCGACAGCGCGCTCGGCGGCACCGGCATCTTCAGCGCGGTGCTGAACCTGGTGAACTACTACGGCACCAAGGGCTGGTGGGAGACCTACACCTGCGACGACCAGTGGGGCGGCGAGGACGATCAGGGTTACTTCTATGGCGCCGGCACCGTGCCGCTGGGCATGGGTAGCAGCCAGCTCGGAGCGCTGCTCAGCAACCCGATTGGCGCGGCCCTGATTGAGAATTTCAGCGGCATCCTTCCGTTCTACCCGTCGACCAACCAGTGCAATGCGCGCGGCATCACGCCGCTCGGCCGCTACGCGCTCGAGGCGGCGATGAAGAAGGGCTTCGTGCTCGACGTCGACCACGCCGAGATATCGATCAAGCAGGACATGCTCGACGAGGGCGCCAAGACCACGCCGGCCTACCCGATGATGTCGGCACACGGCGGCCACGGCGGCCTCACCAACGCCCAAGTGCTCCAGATGCTGAAGCAAGGCGGCATCATGTACCCGGGCATGGTCAACGGGCGCGAGTACAAGGGCTTCTACAACAAGGTTGAGGCGATCTGGGGCCAGATGAGCGACGCTGAGAAGGCGAAGTACCCGATCGCGGTCGGCTACGGCGCCGACCAGACAGGCCTGGCCAGCCAGCCGGGCCCGCGCGGCGGCGATGGCGTCGAGCCGGTGGATTACGACGAAGGCTTTACGCTGTTCCGCGGTGCGGGCTGGTCGGAGCGCCTGCTCGGACTGCCAGCGGTGCCGGTCTCACTGCTGACGATCAAGCCGGCCGACTGCGCCGACTGCACCGACGGCAAGTCCTGGAACGTGGACGAGGTGGGCGTGGCCCACTACGGCATGGTTCCCGACGTGGTCGAGCAGATTCGTATCGAGACCCAGCCCGAAACCAAGTACCTCGACGGCTTCTACAACTCGGCGGCGGCCTATCTCCGGCTGTGGAAGCAGACGGTGGCGGCTTCCCTCGTGCGTCCGGACCCGGCCCGGCCGGATGCATCGACGCTGCCGCAGTACGTGCCGCATCCGCTCGATCCGACCACGGGCACCTTTCCTTAGTCCCCACGTCCGGTCAGGGGCTCACGCGTGCTGCGCGCAGCGCTGATCCTGCTGGCGTGTGTGCCTGCGGTTGCGCAGGCACACACCTTCGGGCGCCTCTACACGCTGCCGGTTCCGCTCTGGCTGTATGCCTGGGGCGCGGCGGCGGCGCTCGTCCTCTCGTTCTTCGCAGCCGGGTATTTCATGGGTTGGCGCACCGGTACGGCGCGCAGCGCGGCGATCCCGCTCGACGACTCGCCCGTGCTTGCGGCGCTGCGGCGCCTGCGTGCGCCGCAGCTGCTGCAGCTGGCCAGCGTGGCGATGCTGCTGCTCACGATCGCCACGGGTTTTTTCGGTAGCCGCGATCCGCTGCGCAACTTCAGCATGACGGCGTTCTGGATTCTGTTCCTGCTGGGCGTGACCTACGCCTCGGCGTTCGCGGGCAATTTCTATGCGCTGCTGAATCCCTGGCGCGTGCTCGTCTCTGCGGTGGGCCGCATCGCGCCCGGATTCGCGCGCGGGCGGCTGGCGTACCCGCAGGTGCTGGACGCGTGGCCGGCGCTCGCGCTGTATGTCGGGCTGATCTGGTTCGAGCTCACCTTCCGCGCCACGCCGTTTTCGCTCGCCGTGGTCCTGGCGGGGTACACGCTGCTGAACTTCGCAGGTGTCTGGCTCGTCGGTGCGGCAGCGTGGTTCCACCACTGCGAAGCGTTCTCCGTGTTCTTCAGGAACGTGGCGCGGCTTGCGCCGCTCGACTACCGGCCGGGCGAGCCGGGCGGGCGGGGGTCGCTGGCACTGCGCTGGCCCGGCGCCGGTGCGCTGCAGGAGCGACCCGCGCATCTCGCCAGCGTGATTTTCGTGCTGGCGATGCTGGCGGCTACCGCCTATGACGGCTTGCGCGAGACGCAGCCGTGGTTCGCGCTGTTCTGGCACGACCCGCTTGGTATCGTGACGCCGTTGGTGGGTGAGCGGCCGATCGAAGGCTTCGTCGCCGCACGTCCTTGGTACCGGGTCTGGGACACCGCGTGGCTGGTCGCGGCGCCTTTCCTGTACTTCGGCGTCTATGTGCTGACGGTAGCGTTCGCGCGTGTTCTCACCGCGACGCAGCGGCCCCTGCGCGAACTGCTGCTCGACTTCGCTTACGCGCTGCTGCCCATCGTGCTGGCCTATCACGCCGCCCACTACTTCACGCTGCTGCTCGACCAAGGCCCGAAGATCCTGAGCCTGGCCTCGGACCCGTTTGGCTATGGCTGGAACCTGTTCGGCACGGCGAACAAGTTCCGTGCTGCCTACTTGCCGGACCTGACTTGGGTCTGGCACATCCAGGTGATGCTGATCCTGACGGGCCATGTATCGAGCGTGGTGCTGGCGCACCGGGTGGCGCTGCGCGTGTTCGACTCGCGACGCGAGGCGATCCTGAGCCAGCTGCCGATGCTGGTGCTGATGGTGAGTTTCACCGTCGCGGGACTCTGGATCATGGCGCAGCCGTTGACGGCGATGGTAATACGGTAATGGTTTGCACCAGAACGCTTCGGCAGTAACTCGGCGTGCAGATTCGAAGTGTTTCCATTTCACCGCCGTTGGCGTGTCGCTGACCGAAGCCTATCTGCGGATGCGGGAGCGCAGCTACAACCGCTGAGCCGGACGCTGGAGACCCCGCAAAGTCCCGGGTGTTCTGCGTTCAATCAAAAGTGCACTTCGAATTCCAACTGGGGCACGGCGGCCTGCGTGCCGACGCCGGGCGCGTTGCCGAATTTGTTGTGCCAGTACTGGAAGCCGACTCCAGCGAAGAAGATGTCCGATTTGCCAGCGAGCGAACCAAGGTCGAACATCTGCGCCATCTCGATCAATAATTCCGGGTGCGTGGTGTTGCCGAAACCGTCCTGTCCCTTCGGACCGATGTAGTCGGCGAAGCCCTTGAATTTGGCAGGCAGCCCCAGCTTGAACGGGATGCCCCAGGACAGGTTGAGGTCGTAGGTGTCATCGAAATGGACGTCCTTGCCGACAATTCCGTTGCGGTTGTTTTCGATCTGGTACAGCAGGCTGATGTTGAGGAATCCGGGCACCTCGAATTGCAGGGTGGGCCCTACCGCGAATTTCTGCTTGCGCGACCCAAAAGCGTCGTTCTTGGTATTCAGGTCGAACCCCGCGGTAATGCCGACGTCGCGGAGGGCGGCGTATTGGAGCGAACGGCCGGTCACTGCGCTCAGGCTGAGGTTGTGGCGATAGACGAAATAAGCCTCGGCAGCGCCGCCACCGCCGCCCGCCGCCGGGTCCTTGCTGTCGGACAGCAGGATATCCAGGTTGAAAAAATTGCTGCCATACGAGTAGCCGTTGGCGTACTGCACCGTGAGGATGTTTTTGCTGATGTCGTTCGCATTCGCCGGCTCGCGATACAGAGTGCCGTAGCGATAGCCAATGAAAGCGTCGCTCCATTCGGCCGCCACCGCTGTGGTGCTGCACAGGCTGATCAAGGCGAACAGCGCATACGGGAAGCGCCTGCTCAAGCCAGAGCACCGGTGCGCGCAGTCGGGAGGGTTCATGGATCGCGTCACCGTAACTGACCCCGGCCGCGAAGCGCCATAGAGTTTTCAACCCAGAGAATGCGGCTTGCTGCGTCTCAAAAATGCCTGCCGGAAACAGACGAAGGGTCAGGAAACAGCGACGAGCGGTCTGAAAACCACGGACGGGGGGGTGGGTGCGAGAGTAGGGTAGGGAACATCGGCAGCGTCAATGCGGCCGAAGCAACAGGAGGTGACCGACCCGAGAGGCGACCATGAGACCGCGCAATTCCCAGGGGCGGTTTTTCGCCCCGCCGACGTTTGCGGTGATCTCGTTGCTGGTTCTGTTCTGCAGCGAGGTCCGGGCGGGGAGCGTTGTTCTCGAGGTGTCTCCGCTGTCGGTGGATATGGCTCCCGGATTGGCTTCACAGAATCCGAGCCTGGGTGCGCAGTGGTCCATCGCGAAATTGAGCCGGGCGGATCTGCAAGTCGGGCTGCTGAAGGATATCCGTTTCGGAGCTGAGCTCGGTAATTACGAAACCCTGAAGCGCTGGCGTTTCGGCATCGGCTTTGATTTCAGCCTGCCGGCCTCGGGTCAGATGCATTTCAACCTGTATTCCCGCCGCAATCCGGACCGCGAAGGCAGCCGATTCCGTTTTTCGCTGTTCGACGAGGTCGCTGCGCGCGCTCCGCGTGTGTGGTCACTGGGGTTGTCGGTGGATCGCGTGAACGGCCTCGAGCTGACGCCGCAGCTGGTGTTGCGCTTGGATTCGGCCTTGGGCCTGTCCAGCCCGATGGTACTGACGATGCAGTACGGCTCGATCAGCCCGATCCCCGATCAGAACGCCCTGCCCGAGCGGGCAGTGCAGGTCCTGCTGCGCTGGAAGTTCTAGGCCGTTCACAGGCTCTGACCTTTGACATTACCACGGTAATGGTAGAGCATGGACGCATGACCATCGCCAGTTCCAAAGTCACCGCGCAAGGGCAGATTTCCGTGCCGCAGGAAGTGCGACGGAAACTCGGCTTGAGCCCCGGTTCCGTACTGGAGTGGATCGAAGACAAAGGCGCGATCCGCGTCCAGCGATCCACACAGCACACGTCGGAAGACATCCATCGCCGCGTGTTTGCACGCAAGCCCGCACCGAAGACGCTGGACGAGCTGAAGGACGGAATCAGAAAACACGCGCGCTCCAAGCATGCGCGCGGTTGATGCCAACGTCCTCGTCCGGCTGGTTACGCGTGACGACACCAAACAAGTTGCCGCCGCCGAATCCTTTGTCGCCAAGGGTGCGTGGGTTTCGCACATCGTTTTGGTCGAAACCCTCTGGGTGCTGGAATCGGTTTACGACCTGAAGCCGGAGGCGCTGGCGCTGACGGTCGAGATGCTGCTGAGCCACCAGCATCTGACGATTCAGGATACGGACGTGGTTGACGCTGCGCTGGAACATTTCCGCAAGCGTCCGTCGCTGGGATTCTCCGACTGTCTGGTATTGGAGATTGCGCTCAAGGCCGGGCATCAGCCTCTGGGTACTTTCGACCGCGATCTCGGTAAGTTGGAAGGCGCGCAGAAGCTTTAAACAAAAATGCCCCGTTTCCGGGGCATTTTTTTGTAGCGTAAGGCTTACAGAAGCGGCACCAGCAACAGCGCCACGATGTTGATGATCTTGATCAGCGGGTTGATCGCCGGGCCGGCAGTGTCCTTGTAGGGATCGCCGACGGTGTCGCCGGTGACCGCGGCCTTGTGGGCCTCGGAACCCTTGCCGCCATGGTGGCCTTCTTCGATGTACTTCTTGGCGTTGTCCCAGGCACCGCCGCCGGTGCACATGGAGATGGCGACGAACAGGCCGGTGACGATGGTGCCCATCAGCAGGCCGCCGAGCGCGTCAGGGCCGAGGAACACGCCAACGAGGATCGGGATGAACAGCGGCAGCAACGACGGCACGATCATCTCGCGGATCGCGGCCTTGGTCAGCAGGTCCACCGCCGCGCCGTATTCGGGCTTGCCGGTGCCTTCCATGATGCCCTTGATCTCGCGGAACTGACGACGCACTTCGATCACCACCGCACCGGCCGCGCGACCCACCGCCTGCATGGCGAAGGCGCCGAACAGGTAGGGGATCATGCCGCCGATGAGCAGGCCGATGACCACATCGGGGTTGTCGATCGAGAAGTTCACCTGCGCGCCGGATTCCTGCAGCTTGTGCGCGTAATCGGCGAACAGCACCAGCGCGGCCAGACCGGCTGAACCGATGGCGTAGCCCTTGGTGACAGCCTTGGTCGTGTTGCCGACGGCGTCGAGCGCGTCGGTGGTCTTGCGGATCGACTTGTCCATGCCCGACATCTCGGCGATACCGCCGGCGTTGTCGGTGATCGGACCGTAGGCGTCGAGCGCGACGATCACGCCCGCCATCGACAGCATCGAGGTCGCGGCGATGGCGATGCCGTAGAGACCGGCCGTGTCGTAGCAGCCGTAGATCGCGGCGGCAACCACCAGCACCGGCGCAGCGGTGGACTTCATCGAGACCGCAAGGCCGGCGATGACGTTGGTGCCGTGGCCGGTCTCCGAGGCCTTGGCAACCTGCTGCACAGGGCCGTATTCGGTGGCGGTGTAGTACTCGGTGATGACCACCATCGCGGCGGTCAACACCAGGCCGATCATCGCGCAGTAGAACAGCGGCATGCCGACCGAGGCTTCAAACAGCGCGCCAGTGACAAAATAAAACGCGATGGCCGCGAGACCACCGGCGACGGCGAGGCCGCGGTACAGCGCGTTCATGATCTTGCCGCCGTCGCGCGCCTTCACGAAGAAGGTGCCGATGATGGAAGCCGGGATCGACACCGCGCCGAGCAGCAGCGGATACATCGCACCGGCCCAGCCGTAGGTGGCGTAGGAGATGCCGGCGATCAGCATCGAAGCGATGACGGTGACGGCGTAGGTCTCAAACAGGTCCGCGGCCATGCCGGCGCAGTCGCCGACGTTGTCGCCGACGTTGTCGGCGATCACCGCCGGGTTGCGCGGGTCGTCCTCGGGGATGCCGGCCTCGACCTTGCCCACCAGATCGGCGCCGACGTCGGCGCCCTTGGTGAAGATGCCGCCGCCGAGACGCGCGAAGATCGAGATCAGCGAGGAACCGAAGGCCAGACCGATCATCGGCTGCAGCGCGGCGTTGAGCGCTTCCTTGCTCGGCTCGCCCTGCATGACGACCATGAAGTAACCGGCGACGCCGAGCAGGCCCAGACCGACGACCAGCATGCCGGTGATGGCGCCGCCCTTGAAGCTGACGTTGAGCGCTTCGTTGAGGCTCACGGTGGCGGCCTGCGCGGTGCGCACGTTGGCGCGCACCGAGACGAACATGCCGATGAAGCCGGCCACGCCTGACAGTACCGCACCGATGCCGAAGCCGATGGCGGTCGGCCAGCCCAGCGCCGGCACGAAGCCGATGACCAGGAACAGCGCAACACCGACCATGGCGATGGTGGTGTATTGACGGCGCAGATAGGCGCCGGCGCCTTCCTGAATCGCGGCGGCGATGGCCTGCATTTTTTCGTTGCCGGCGGGCTTGCCGACGATCCAGCGTGCGACGACCGCGCCGTAAACAATCGCGGCCGCAGCGCATGCCAGCGCAATGCAAAGTGCGTTTTCAACCAACATGGTGTTCCCCTGTGGAATGATGATTTTGATCTTGATTTGGCGCGATTCGTCCCCGGGGGGCCGTCGCGGCGCGGCGATTCTAACGACTATTTGCCCGTCTCGAAAGGCGGGGCGAGGGCGAGGGCGAGGCGATGCGGCCGGGCGGTCAGCGGGCGTCGACCCATTTTTCGGCCCAGACCGACAGCGCCTTGACCACAGGCGCCAGCGCCCGGCCCTTGGCGGTCAGCCGGTATTCGACCCGCACCGGTTTTTCCGGGATGACGGTGCGCACGATGATGGCTTCTGCCTCGAATTCTTTGAGGCGCTGCGACAGCATGCGGCCGGTGAGATCGGGGATGGCGGTCTCGATCTCGCCAAAGCGGGTGGCACCGCCCAGCATTACCTGCAGGATGGCGCCGCTCCAGCGCGCGCCGACAATCTCTACCGCACGGTGGTAGCGCGGGCAGCACTGAATGGAAGTGTCGATCATGGCGGGTTTCCCCAGTCTAGCGGTGGACTTGACACGTACAATTTACTAATACATAGTTACTATACATTAGTAAGTTAATACCTGCCGTCACGTCCCCAGACTACGATTGAACAACCCGACCGGAGCCCATCCCATGAAATCGTCACTCGTCACACTAGCCGCCCTCACCGCGTTCACACTGGCCGCCTGCTCAAAGGCGCCCGCACCTGCGTCCGCTGCCATTTCTGCGCCTGCCGGCACCTATGAGCTCGACCCCTACCATTCGAGCGTCAGCTTTGGAATCAACCATATCGGGCTGTCCAACTACATCGCGCGGTTCACCGGCTACAAGGCCACACTCAAGCTCGATCCGGCGAATCTCCCGGCCTCGTCGGTGACGGTGACGATTGACCCCGCTTCGGTGCGCACGGATTTCTCCGGCGACTATCCGGCCACGCACAAGGGCACGCCTTACAAGACTTTCGACGAAGCGCTGGCGCAGGACGCCAAGTTTTTGAACGCCGGAAAATATCCGTCCATCGCCTTCAAATCCACCAAGGTCGAGCAGCTCGCACCGGGCAAACTCAAGATCAGCGGCGACCTGACTTTCCTCGGTAAAACCCTGCCGGTGACGCTGGACGGCAGTGTGGTCGGCTCGGTGGCTGCGCATCCGTTCACCCAGAAGGGTGCACTCGGGTTCTCGGCGACGACGACGATCAAGCGTTCGGAATTCGGCATGACTGAATACCTGAAGATGCTCGGCGATGACGTCACCATCCGTTTCGAGGGTGAATTCCATCAAGCAGGCTGAACGTTACACCGCGGTCGCCATCGCCCTGCATTGGGCGATCGCGGCCGCGATCATCGGCAACTTCGCGCTCGGCTGGTGGATGCATGAGGCGATCGAAGTCGCCGAAACCCAGGCGCGCGCGATCACCGCGTTTCAGTTGCACAAATCGCTGGGACTGACGGTCCTGGCGTTGAGCCTGCTGCGTCTGGCTTGGCGCTGGATGAATCCGCCGCCCGCGTTGCCCGCGGGCATGGCGGCGTGGGAGCGATCGGTGGCGCAGGCTACACACGTCATCTTCTACGGGCTGATGATCGGCGTGCCTTTGACAGGCTGGCTGCTGGTGTCCGCGCAATGGAGCGATGGCAAGCCGCTGAACGTGCCGACGCTGTGGTTCGGGCAGTTCGAGGTCCCTCATCTGCTCGGGCTGAGCGAGCTGACCAATGAGGCTCGCGCCCGCTGGGCCGAGGGCGCGGGCGAGGCGCACGAATGGCTGGCATTCGCCACCGCGGGTCTGCTGGCGCTGCATGTCGGCGCCGCGCTCAAGCATCACTTCATCGTCCGCGACGACGTGCTCATGCGCATGGCGCCCAAAGCGGGTCTGGGGGTCGCCGTTATGGTGTTGGCCCTGATCGCGTGGCTGTTCCTGAAGCCCGCGGCTTCTGCCGTAGAAAAGGACGAAATCACCAGCAGCGCCGGCAGCAACTGGATCGTGGATGCGACGACCAGCGCCGTTCATTTTTCCGGCACTCACGCGGGTGTGCCATTCCGCGGGCGCTTCAGTCGCTGGCAGGCGGACATCCGTTTCGATCCCGCCGACCTCATGCATTCGCAGATCGGCGGCACGTTCGAGACCGCCTCCGCCAGCGACGGCGTGGTGTTGCACGACGAATCCCTGCCGCAGAAGGAATGGTTCGATGTCGAGCGCCATCCGGCCGCGAGCTTCCGCAGCACGCGCATCACATCCGACACCGTGGACGGCGTGCTGACCATCAAAGGTCATGCGCTGCCAGTGACGCTGGCCTTATCGGTGGCTGGCGATTCGATGACGCTCAACGGTCGCTTCGAGGTGGACCGCGCTGCGGCCGACCTCGGCATGGAGTCCGATCCGGAAGGTCAGTATGTCTCGCGCAAAATCACGGTCGAAGTGCGTATCGAGGCAACGCGCAATGTGTTATTCCGAACGCAGTGAGGAATCTCGCTTTTTAGGGGGCAGATCCCTCGCATTCGCTCGGGATGACACCGAACGGTGTCATTTTTTCAATTCAAACGGCGGGCACTTCTTCGTCACTGGCGCGTTCTTCAGCACGACATAACGCGGAAGACCATTGAGATAAGGCGGCGGTTCTTCGCCCTGGATCAATGGCGCGAGGTATTGGCGGCACTTGTCGGTGATGTGGAACCCGTCCTCGCTGATGAAATCGCGCGGCATTTTCTTTTCGACGTTGGCGACTTTATCCAGCGGCGCGTCGCCGACGTCCCACACGTAGGGCGAATCAGACTTTCGAACGATGCTGGCCATGACGCCGGATTTACCCGCCAGCGCCAGTTCGACCGCGTGCTTGCCGACGGCGTAAGACTGGTCGAGATCGGTTTTGCTGGCGATGTGACGCGCAGCGCGCATCAGGTAGTCGGCGACCGCCCAGTGGTATTTGAGGCCGAGCTTGTCCTTCAAGAGTTTCGCCAGCAGCGGCGCGAGGCCACCGAGCTGGGCGTGGCCGAACGCATCCTTGCCGCCGGCTTCGGAGAGAAACTCACCCGACGGCGCATGCAGGCCTTCGCTGGCGACGATGGTGCACCAGCCGACTTTCTTCACCGTGGCGTCCACCTTGGCGAGGAACTTCGCCTCGTCGAACACGATCTCGGGGAACAAAATCACCTGCGGGCCGTCGCCGTCTTTTTCCGCGGCGAGGCCACCGGCGGCGGCGGTCCAGCCGGCGTGACGGCCCATGACTTCGAGGATGAACACCTTGGTCGAGGTCTTGGCCATCGAGGCCAGATCGAATCCCGCCTCGCGGATCGAGACCGCGGTGTATTTCGCCACCGAGCCGAAGCCGGGGCAGGTGTCGGTCAGCGGCAGGTCGTTGTCCATGGTCTTGGGCACAT
Organism: Pseudomonadota bacterium; assembly: GCA_038043245.1. GTDB lineage: Bacteria > Pseudomonadota > Gammaproteobacteria > Nevskiales > Nevskiaceae > JACPFV01. The sequence goes on from JBBTCH010000003.1 coordinate 29,181, forward strand.
GGATGGCCTGGATCGGATAGCCCATCTTCTCGCTGATCTGCGAGACCTTGAGGCAGGTATCGGCCGAATCGCCGCCGCCGTTGTAGAAGAAGTAGCCGATGTCGTGCGCCTTGAACACCTGGATCAGGCGCTCGTATTCGGCCTGGTTCTTGTCGAAGCCCTTGAGCTTGTAGCGGCAGGAGCCGAAAGCGCCAGCCGGCGTGTGGCGCAGCGCGGCGATGTTCTCGGCGGATTCGAGCGAGGTGTCGATCAGGTCTTCGGTCAGCGCGCCGATGATGCCGTTGCGCCCGGCCAGAACCTTGCCGATCTTGTCGGGGTGTTTGCGCGCGGTCTCGATGACGCCCTGTGCCGAAGTATTGATGACGGCGGTCACTCCACCGGATTGGGCATAGAAGGCGTTTTTAGACATGACATCCCCTGAGAGGCGCAAATTATAGAGTGGGGCTTCGCTTCATTGACGCTTATGCAAGCCAGCGGTTAAGGTTCCCGCTCCAAAAAAACGCGGTTCAGGGGATTCTTCGATGCGATTGGTATTGGTTGGCGCGCCCGGCTCCGGCAAGGGCACGCAGGGCGAGAAGCTGGTCGCTCATTTCAAGATTCCAAAGATTTCTACGGGCGACCTGTTGCGCGCGGCGGTGGCTGCGGGTACCTCGCTGGGTAAAAAAGCCAAAGCGGCGATGGACGCCGGCGAGCTGGTGGCGGATGACATCGTCATCGGCATGGCCGCCGAGCGTCTGGCTGCGCCCGACACCAAGAACGGATTCATCTTCGACGGCTTTCCGCGCTCGATCGCGCAGGCCGAGGCACTGGATACGCTGCTGGGCAAGTCGCAGCAGCCCTTGCAGAAAGTCGTCCACCTCGACGTGCCGAATGAGGAGATCGTCAAGCGCATGATGGCGCGCGGCCGCGCTGACGATAACGAGACGGTGATCCGCAATCGCCTTTCGGTGTATTCCGCGCAGACACAGCCGCTGCTGGAGTACTACGGCAAACAAGGCAAGCGGGTGACGGTGAAGGGTGACGGTTCGCTGGAAGAAATTTTTAACCGGATACTCAGCACGCTTAAATAAATCCCCGTTCGCCCTGAGTGCGCGACGTCAGTCGCGTGTATCGAAGGGCGACACCGTTCATGGTTCGATACGCGCTCACGCACTACTCACCACGAACGGTTTTCAGTAATTCCCCACCAATCACCTCGCGGCGCCAACCCAGCAGCAGCTCACTGGTTTCGCCGCGCACCAGCGCCTCGATGTCACTGCGCGTCGCCAGCAGCGGAGCGCCGACCCCCAATTCCCCTGCCTTGGCCTGAATCCGTGCGCTCAGATTGCCGATGAGATTTTTCTGCGCGCCGCTCCAGCCGGTTTCGGATTTCAATGGCGTGGTTTCGATGACCGGCGCATTCAGCAATTCGAGCCAGATCGCGGCGTAGCGTTCCATTTGCTTGGGCGTGGGCGATAGCGCCCGAAGCTCGTCGGGCGTGCGTGGGCAGCGGGTCGCCAGTGCGTACAGCAGTTCGTCCTCGGCAATCCAGCGTCGCGGCCGGTTGCGCTCGACGGCGGTTTTCTCGCGCCATGCTGCAAGGCGGGCGGCGCGATGCTGGGCTGCGATGTCGAGGCGCGCCAGCCCCTTCAAGCGCTGCCAGGCCGCGCCCGGATTCGGTTGGTAGCGCGCGGTCTGCGCCTGTCTTGCGCAGTCCTCGATCAGCCAGTCCAGCCGGCCTCGCGCCGCCAGCGCATCACGCAGCGCGGGGTAAAGCGCGGCGAGGTAGCGCACATCGTCGGCGGCATAGCGCAGCGCACCTTCGGGCAGGGGCCGTCGGGTCCAGTCGAGCCGGGTGAATTCCTTGCCCAGTTTTACGCCGAGACGTTTTTCCACCAGTGCGGCGTAACCCATCTGCTCGGCTTCACCGAGCAGCGCCGCGGCGACTTGCGTGTCGAATAGCGGCGCGGGGCATTCCCCGGCCAGCGTGGTCAGCACTTCGAGATCCTGCGATGCCGAGTGAAACACTTTGAGGAGATCCGGGTTGCGCAGCAGGGCGACCAGCGGAGCGCTGTCCACCGTCTGCACGTCCACGCAAACGGGCACGCCGCCGTCGCTGACCTGGATCAGCGCCAGCTTGGGGAAGTAGGTGTCCTCACGCAGGAATTCAGTGTCGAGCGCCAGCCAGTCACATTGGCTCCAGCGTTTCAGGTGTGTTGCCAGTTCAGCATCGCTGTGCACATAAATGTATTCGCTAGTCATGCCGACTAGAATATCCGCTCTTCCATTGTTCTCACGCCATGTTCGCGCAAGCAGCGACGATCACGCTGCGGATTCTTGGCTTCAAGGCCGGGCCGCAGGATTTCCCTTACTCGCCTCAGTTGGTGCAGGCGCTGCCGCCACTGACGATTCTGGTGAGCTATTTCGAATACGGATTCACCTTGCCGCCGATGGTGGCATTTGCGCAGGCGGTGGCTTCGGTCGCCGCGCTGGCATTCTTTACCCATCAGCTGCTGCGGTTGCGCTCCCTGACCGCACGTTTCCAGCAGACTTTCAGCGCACTGCTGGCGACCAGCATCGTCCTGACGCTGCTGCTGTTGCCCGCGGTAGCGATCCTGGCGCCCAGCGTGCAGCAGATCGCTGCCAACCCGGACCTGCTCGGCAAGCTTGAAGTTCCTGCGTTGCCAACCCTGCTCGCTGCGTTCCTGTCGCTGTGGAACCTGGCGGTGTCGGCGCACATCTACCGGCATGCGCTGAACATCGGCCCCGGTGTGTCGGTGGCCACTGCGCTGATGGGCGCGGTGTTCATCACCGCATTCGCTGCGCTTGCGGGTGGGCTCGTAGGGAGTGCTTGATGCACATTCACATCCTCGGTATCTGTGGCACCTTCATGGCCGGCATTGCCGCGCTGGCGCGCGAAGCTGGCCACAGGGTCACCGGCTCCGACGCCGCCGCCTGGCCGCCGATGTCCACGCAACTGCGCGAGCTGGGCATCGAGGTGATGCCGGGTTACGAGCCGGCGCATCTGAAACCTGCGCCGGACATGATCGTCGTCGGCAATGTTGTCAGCCGCGGCAACGCGGCCATGGAATACGCGCTCGACGCCGGCCTGCCGTACACCTCGGGTCCGCAATGGCTGAGTGAGAACATCCTGCGCGACCGCCATGTACTCGCGGTGGCGGGTACGCATGGCAAAACCACCACGTCGTCGCTGCTCGCGTGGCTGTTGCACGACGCGGGGCTGGAGCCGGGGTTTCTGATCGGTGGCGTGCCGCTGAACTTCGGTGTGTCCGCGCGTCTGGGCGGTGGAAAGTGCTTCGTGGTGGAGGCCGACGAATACGACACTGCGTTCTTCGACAAGCGCAGCAAGTTCGTGCACTACCGCCCGCGCACCTGCGTGCTCAACAACCTCGAGTACGACCACGCCGATATTTTTCCGGACCTCGCTTCGATCGAGCGCCAGTTCCACCATCTGGTGCGCACCGTCCCGAAAGCCGGGCGACTGATCGTCAACGGCGCGGACGCCAACCTCGCCCGTGTGCTGGCGCAGGGGTGCTGGAGTGAAGTCACGCGCTTCAATACGGAATCTGATCGCCAGACGAAAATCATTGCGCCGGCGCTGCCTGGAGAACACAACCGCGCCAATGCGCTGGCGGCGATGGCTGCGGCCGCGCATGTCGGCGTCAAGCCCGACGTTGCCGCCCGCGCGCTGGCGTCGTTTCAGAACGTGCGCCGCCGGCTGGAGAAAGTCGGCGAGGTCAAAGGCGTCACGGTCTACGACGACTTCGCCCATCATCCCACCGCGATCCAGGTGACGATTGATGCACTCAAGGGGCAGGGCAAAGGCCGCATCCTTGCGGTGCTGGAGCCGCGCTCCAACACCATGCGCCTCGGCAGCCACGCGCAGGAACTGGCGCACAGTCTCGAGTCCGCCGATCACTGCTTCGTCTATGCCCGGGCCGATCTCAAGTGGGATGCGAACAGCGCGCTCGGCTCACTCGGCGCGCGCTTGACGGTGCGTGCTGAATTGCCGGTGCTGATTGCCGATATCACTGCGGCGGCGAAAAAAGGCGACCGCGTGCTGGTGATGAGCAACGGTGATTTCGGCGGTATTCACCAGAAATTGCTGAACGCGCTGGGCGCTTAAATCTCCGCCAGCGCTTCGATGCCATCGCGCAGAACCTGACTGTCGGCGGTGTGTAGTAACTCGTCCACGCGCTTGCGCAGCGCGCCGATGTCCGATTCGATGATCTGGCGTTTGACCTCGAGGATGTTGGCCGGATGCATCGAGAACTCGGTCAGCCCCAGGCCCAGCAGCAGGCGCGTGTAGCGCAGGTCACCGGCCATTTCGCCACACATCGCCACCGGGATCTTCGCCTGTTCGCCGGCTTCGATGGTCATGCGGATCAGGCGCAGCACCGCCGGGTGCAGCGGGTCGTACAGATAATTGACCTCGTCGTCGACGCGGTCAATTGCCAGCGTGTACTGGATCAGGTCGTTGGTGCCGATGGAGAAGAATTTGGCGTGCCGGGCCAGCCAGCTGGCCGACAACGCCGCGGCGGGGACTTCAATCATCGCGCCGATCTCCGGCGTGCCGTGTTCGATGCCCTCGCGTTTCAGCTCGGCCTGCGCGGACTCGATCACCTGCTGTGCCTGGCGGAACTCCTGCACGCTGGAGATCATCGGCAGCATGACCTGCACGCGGCCGTGGACGCTGGCGCGCAGCAGCGCGCGGATCTGGGCGCGGAACAGGTCCGGTTCCTTCAGGCACAGGCGAATCGCGCGCAGGCCCAGCGCAGGATTGTTCGGCGTCGGTCCCTGGCTGCGGCCGCTGTCCACCTGCTTGTCGGCGCCAAGGTCGAGTGTGCGGATAGTGATGGGGCCTTTGACCGCGCTGGCAACGCGCGCATAGGCCTGGTACTGCTCTTCCTCGGTCGGCAGACCCTTGCGGTTCATGTAGAGGAATTCGGTGCGATACAGGCCGACACCTTCTGCACCCATGCCTTCCGCGCTTTTCGCATCTTCGGGCAGCTCGATGTTGGCGAGCAGCTTGATCTTGACGCCGTCACGCGAAACCGCCGCCTTGTCTTTCAGTTTTGACAGGGCGCGCCGGTCTTCCGCCTGCTGTGCCTGCTTGGCGCGGAAAAACTCCAGGGCCTTGGCGTCCGGGGCCGCGAGGATCTGCCCGAGTTCGCCGTCGACGATCAGGGTTTCGCCGTCGCGCAACAGCTTGCGTGCGTTGTGCACGCCGGCGACCGCCGGGATGCCGAGGCTGCGCGCGAGGATCGCGGTGTGTGACAGCGGGCCGCCGAACTCGGTGATGAACGCCACCACCGATTGCTGCGACAGCAGGATGATGTCGGCCGGCGTGATGTCGTCGCTGATGACCACGGTCGGTTCGCCGCCGGCGTCAAACTTGTCGTCCGCTGATTTGTCGTTGTTCAGCAGGCTGCGCAGGATGCGGCCGCAGACATGGATGACGTCGTCCTTGCGTGTGCGCAAGTAGGCGTCGTCCATCTTCTCGAACACCGCGGTCAGCGCATCGCGGCTGCGCTTGAGCGCGGCTTCGGCGTTGATGCTGTGCTTGCGGATATGCGCGACCGTGGCCTCGGTGATTGAGCGGTCGTCGATCATCAGCAGATGGGTGTCGATGAACGCGGCGATCTCACCCGGCGTGCCGGCCGGGATCTGGGTGCGCACCGCCCGCAACTCTTCCTTGGCGCGCCGCTGGGCTTCGTGGAAGCGTTCGATCTCGGGGTCGATCTCGCGCGTCGTCAAGGCGTATTCCGGCACTTCGAGATCGCTGCCGTGCAGGCGCTGCGCGCGGCCGAGGGCGATGCCGCGCGAAACGCCGATGCCGGAAAGCCAGACGCTCACTTAGGCATCCTCCCCGAATTTATCGGCGACCAGTTGCGTCAGCGCGTCCAGCGCCTGCGCCGCGTCTTCGCCCTCGGCAATGAAGGTCAGCGAGGTGCCCTTGGCCGCAGCGAGCATCAGCACGCCCATGATGCTTTTGCCGCTGACCGTGCGCTTGTCTTTGCGGATCCTGACGGTGGACTTGAAGCGCGCCGCCGTCTGCACCAGCTTGGCGGCGGCGCGGGCGTGCAGGCCGAGGCGGTTGATGATGGTGATGGTCTTTTCCATGTCAGTGGCCACAGAACAGGATGCCGCGCTGACCGCCTTCGATGGCGCTCTGCGACATTTCTTCCAGCGACTGCTTCGGATAATTGAAGATGCGCACCAGCATCGGCAGGTTGACGCCGGCAAGCACGCGCGTCTTGCCCGGTTCGTAGAGTCTGGTCGCGATGTTGCTCGGCGTGGAGCCGTAAGCGTCGGTCAGGATCAGCACGCCGGCGCCCTGGTTGAGCCGTTCGATCACGCGCTGACCCTGGCGCAGCAGCACGTCCGGATCCTGCACGCTGCGGATCTCCAGCACTTCCGCCGACAGCGGCAGCGTGCCGATCAGATTGCCGAGCGTCTCCAGCATGTAGTGGCCGAGACGACCATGCGTCACCAACAAGATTCCAACGCTCACGACAACTCCTGATGCTTGATGACGACCGGTTCGAAGCGACTTCTGAGTGCGTCCGCCAGTTTTTCGACGATGTAGACCGAGCGGTGCCGGCCGCCGGTGCAGCCGATGGCGATGGTGACATAGGCGCGGTCCTGCTCGCGATACGACGGCAGCCACTGGCTCAAGAAGTCATGGATGTCGCGCACCATTTTCTGTACGGCGGATTGATGTTCCAGGAACGTCGCCACGGCGGCATTGCGGCCATCCAGCGCGCGCAGTTTGGGTTCCCAGTGCGGATTCGGCAGGCAGCGCACGTCGAAGACGAAATCAGCGCCGTCCGGCAGGCCGCTTTTGAAGCCGAACGACTGCAGGACCACCGCCAGTTGCCCGGCGGCGGCTTCGGGCAGGCGCGCGCGGATCTCTTCGCGCAGCTGGTGCAGGTTGAGGTGCGAGGTGTCGAGGGTCACGTCGGCGGCATCGGCGATCGGCTTGAGCAGGCGGCGTTCGCGTCCGATGGCGTCGGCGAGCGTGACTTTCTTGCTGGTCAGCGGGTGCAGCCGCCGGGTCTCGCTGTAACGGCGCAGGATGACCGGATCGTCCGCGGTCAGGAATAGCGTCTGCGTCTGGGCGCCGCGCTTGCGCAGCTGCTCGAGATATTTGGGGAACTTGCGGATCTCCTGCGCGCTTTCGCGCGCGTCGATGCCGATGGCGAGGCGCGCATAGCGTTCATTCTTGAGCGCGCGCAGCACCAGCGGGCCGGTCAGCGACAGCGGCAGGTTGTCGATGCAGTAATAGCCGAGGTCTTCGTATTCCTTGAGCACAACGGATTTTCCCGCACCCGACAGACCGCTCACGATCACCAATTTCATCGGCGCAGATTCAAGCAGGCGGTTTCGGCATACACCGCCAAATTATGCCCCAGCGATGTGGAAAGGCTGAGGCAGGGCAGCGGCACGCCGGCGATGCGCATCGTGCGGTAATTGCCGCGCAGACGGTCGGGTTCGACAGGCTCGGGTCTGAGCTTGAGCACCAGACGGACGCGCGTCCGCTGCAGCAGGGATCGGGCGCCGAACAGGCGTCGCGCATCAAGGATGCCGAGCCCGCGCACCTCCATGAGGCCACGCAGGCGTCGCGGACAGTGCCCGATCAGCTGTTTTTTCTGGGTAACCAGCTCAACTGCGTCGTCGGCAACCAGCCGGTGTCCGCGTGTCAGCAGATCCAGCGCCAGCGCACTTTTACCGCTGCCGGCAGCGCCGAGGATCAGCAGGCCGATGCCATGAACCTGCATCAGCACCGCATGCAAAGTCAGGCTTTGCTTCAGGCAATCGTCAGCGCGTGCAGCGCCTTGGCGTCAGCAGCGGCGCGGGCGCTTTTGCAGAAGCTGTCGTCCGAGAATTTCTCGGCGATGGCGGCGAGATGCTTGAGGTGTTCTTCGGTCGCGGCGGCAGGGACGATCAAGCCGAAGATCAGGTCCACCGGCTGGCCGTCGTGGGCGTCGTAGTCCACCGGGTGTTTCAGGCGAAGAAACGCGCCGACGCTGGCTTTGACACCGGCCAGACGGCCGTGCGGGATGGCGACGCCGTGACCGAGGCCGGTGCTGCCGAGCTTTTCGCGTGCGGTGAGGCCATTGAGGATGTCGGTTTCGGCAATGCCGGCTTCCTGTGCCAGCAGCTTGGACAGTTCTTCGAGGGCTTTTTTCTTGCTGGTGACGCTGACGCCGGTGGCGACGCGACCGGCGTTGAGGATGGCGGACAGTTTCATAAAACTCCCAAAAGCGAACCGGCCAGGACGGCCGGTCGCGTATTTTTCAGTGGGGGATTTTACCCTGTCGCTTGCGGTGCGGCGTGGTGCTGATGGTCGCGGGCGTGATGGTCGCGGGACTTTTCCTTGAACTTGCGGGTCTGGCTGTCGAGTTTGTCGACCAGCAGGTCGATCGCCGTATACATGTCGCCTTCGACCGCCTCGGCGTGCAGGTCGGCGCCCCGGGTGTGCAGGGTGGCTTCGGCCTTGTGCCGCAGTTTTTCCACCGAGAGGATCACCGTGGCCTTGAGCAGATGATCGAAATGTCGCTCCAGCCGCTTGAACTTGGACTGCACGTATTCATTGAGTGCAGTGGTGACGTCGACGTGGTGTCCGGAGATGCTCAGGTTCATTCTTGTTCTCCTTGGGTGGGGTCCTGCGACCGTGAAAAGGCTGGAAAAGTTCAGGGCGGGCGGCGTTCGTGTGAGGGGGCGATGCCCATCGCCTCCCGGTATTTGGCCACGGTGCGACGGGCGACACGGATGCCGTCCTTGAGCAGCAGGTCGGCCAGCGCGCTGTCGGACAGCGGCAGTGCCGGCGTCTCGGCGGTGACCAGCCGCTTGATCATGGCCTGGATCGCGGTGGCCGAGCAGGTGCCGCCGGTCAGTGTCTGCACGTGGCTGGAGAAGAAATATTTGAATTCGTAGAGGCCGCGCGGTGTCAGCATGGTCTTGTTCGCGGTCGCCCTCGATACCGTGGATTCGTGGATGCCGAGTTTCTCCGAGATGTCACGGAGCACCATCGGCCGCATCGCTTCGTCTCCATATTCCAGAAAAGCGCGCTGTTCTTCAACGATGGTTTGGGCCACGCGAAGCAGCGTATCATTGCGGGATTCCACGGCGCTGATGAAGTAGCGCGCCTCCAGCAGGTGCTGTTTCATCGTCACCTGATCGCGCGACGTGTCGGCGCGTTTGACCATGCCGAGATAGTGCGGATTGATCCGCACCCGTGGCGTCACCTCCGGGTTCAGCGCCACCTTCCAGCGGCCCTGGTGCTTGCGCACGACCACATCGGGCGCGACATAACCCGTTTCCTGCGCCTGATACGGCCGACCCGGATGCGGTTGCAGCGACTGGATCAGTGTCAGCGCGCTTTGCGCGTCCTGAGTATCGGCTCCCAGCGCCTGTGCCAGTGCGGTGCAGTCGCGCTTGGCCAGCAGCGGCAGCTGCTCGCGCAGCATGCGTTGCGCCAGCGCGCGCTCCGGCGTGTCCGCCAGCTGCTGCAGTTGCAAGCTCAGGCATTCAGCCAGATCGCGCGCGGCGACGCCCGGCGGATCGAAATCCTGCACCACGCCCAGCACGTGCTGCATCTGTTTGAGCGACAGGCCCATGGCGCCGCGGAAGTGCTCGCAGGCGTCGTCCCAGTTTTCGAGATAGCCGTCGTCGTTGATGCTGTCGATCAAAAACGCGGCGACTTCGCGCTCCCATTCGCCCAGTGGCGCCAGCCGCGCCTGCCAGGCCAGGTGTTCGCGCAGCGAGCCGTCGCTGTGCAGGTTGGCCTGGCGCAGGTCGTGCAGTTCTTCCTCGTTGTCGCTGCTGCCGGGAGCCGTCGCAGGGGTGTCGTAGGTGTCCGACCACTCGGCGTCGACCGGCATCTCTTCGGGGATCTCGGTGTTGCGCAGATCGGTGGCGGTGTCGCCAGACGAAAACACGTCTTCGGAAGATTCATCGGCGGGGTCGACGGTCGGTGTGTCGGCGGCAACCTCCGCCGGTGCTTCGGTCTCGGAGTCTTCAAGTTCCAGCATCACATTGGAATCCAGCGCTTGCTGGATTTCCGCCTGCAAGTCGAGGCTGGACAGCTGCAGCAGACGGATCGCCTGCTGCAAGGCGGGCGTCATCGTCAGGCCCTGTCCCATCTTCAAAGAAAAACCTTGCTTCATGCCGGTATTTTACGCCGGTATGAAAATTGCTAGTAAATAGCTCTAGGGACGTCATCCACTCCCAGGCAGCCTCTAGACCTTGTGAGCCGATCTCGCAAAACCGCGGGCTGTGACTACGGGGCTGAAAACAGCCTGAAACACACTCGGCCGGTGACTGGCGTCAGCGCCGGAAATCTTCGCCCAGGTACACTCGCCGCACGGTCTCGTCGGCTTCAATCACGTCCGGCGGGCCTTCGGCGATCACCGCCCCTTCATTGAGGATGTAGGCCCGTGCGCAGATGTGCAGCATCTCGCGCACATTGTGGTCGGTGACCAGGACGCCGATGCCGCGCTGCTGCAGGTGTTCGATGATGCCGTGGATGTCCTTGACCGCGATCGGGTCGACGCCGGCAAAAGGTTCGTCGAGCAGGATGAAGCGCGGGTTGGCCGCCAGTGCGCGCGCGATCTCCACGCGCCGGCGCTCGCCGCCGGACAGCGACAGGCCGATGCCGTCGCGGATGTGGGCGATGTGCAGCTCCTGCATCAGCTGCTCCAGTTCGCGGTGCTGACCGGCCTCGTCAAGGTCTTCGCGCAGTTCGAGGATCGCGAGGATGTTGTCGGCCACCGACAGCTTGCGGAACACGCTGGCTTCCTGGGGCAGGTAGCCGAGCCCCAGACGCGCGCGCGCATGCATTGGCAGACGGGTGATGTCCTCGCCGTCGAGCGCCAGCGCGCCGCGGTCGGCGGCGACCAGACCCACCATCATGTAAAAGGTCGTGGTCTTGCCGGCGCCGTTGGGGCCGAGCAGGCCGACGATCTCGCCGGCGTCGACGTGCAGCGACACGTCGCGCACGACCGTGCGCTTCTTGTAGCTCTTGCACAGACCGTTGGCGGACAGGCGTGAAGTCATGGTTTCATGGTTTGGGCGGCGGCGCGATGGTGGCCGAAGGCACTTCCATGCGGATGCGTCCGGCGCCGAGGATGCGGCGCGCGGTCACGTCGTAGCGCAGCACATCGCCAGCCAGTGTCTCGGCGCCACGCGCCACGCGCGCATCGCCGCTCAGCTGCACCTGCCCGGTCTTCGAGTTCATCAGCAAAGTCTTCGATTCTGCAGACACCGCGGGTGATTGCGCACTGGCGGCATGCACCAGCCGCGCCGGCGTTCCGCTGACTTCCGCTTCGGTCTGCGCGGCATCCAGGCGGCGCACTTCAATGCGGCTGCCTTCCAGGCTCAGTGCGCCGGACACCAGCCGCACATGGCCTTCATAGATCATCACGCCGTCTTCACGCCACTCCGCGCGGTCGGCGCTGAGGTTGACCGGTTCCTGCGTCTGCCCGCTCAGCACTTTCTGCACCTGTTCGCTGACGCCGGCCTGCGCAGCCATGGCCGCAAATACGAGCAGCCATGCGTTAATTCGGTACATATCGCGCCTCGACGTTGCCGCGCAGCTCGATGCGCTTGGCGCTGAAATCTGCGCGCAGGCCGTGCGCTCTTGCCTGCCGTTGAGGCGACACGAGGCTCACGGGTTTGTCGCTGCTCAGTTCGCGCAGGGCCTGATCCACCCACAACTGCTCCGCGATGAGCTGCGCCCATTCGTTGTCGCCGATCCTGCCTTCGCCGGTGATCGGGCCGTCCAGCCGCAGACGCTTCTGCTGCGGCGGTACATAGCCCGAAGGCGCATTCAGGCGCCAGGGCGAATCGAGTCCGCCCAGCGCGTCCACGCTCAGCATCTGCAATTGCGCGGAATGGTCGTCGTAGAAATCGATCTGCGCGGCCTGCGCGCGGAACTGCGGCTGACCTTTGCCGTCCAGCTTCAGCCAGGTGGCTCCGGTCAATGCGTAACGCGGCGTGGCGGGCACATGCGCTTCTGCAGCCTCCGGTGCGGCCTCTTCATGCGCACGCGAAAGCCAGAGCCCGAGCGCCACCATCAGCAGCAGCGGCGTCAGCCAAAACCCGTGGCGTTTCATGCTTGCGCCACGATCAGCAGATCCGCGGCTTCGCGGATGGCGCCATCACCGCCGCGATTCTTGCTCACCCAGTGCGCGGCCTTTTTTGCCGTCGGGTGGGCGTCGGCCACCGCCAGCGCCAGTCCCACCCGTTCGAACAGCGGCAGATCCGGTACGTCGTCGCCCATGTGCGCGCACTGCTCGTCGGCGAGCTTGAGTTTCTTGCGCACGGCTTCATACGCCGGGATTTTCTGCTCGGTGTCGAGATACACGTGGCGTACGCCGAGAGAGGCGAGACGTTTTTCCATCGCCACCGAGGGCCGGCCGGAGATCACCGCGATCTCGATGCCGGCGTGCATCAGCGCCTTGATGCCATAGCCGTCTTTGACGTTGACCGCTTTCAGTTCTTCGCCGTCCGGCGTCAGGTACAGCTTGCAATCGGTCATGACGCCGTCGACGTCGAGGAACAGGCAGCGGATTTTTTTTGCGCGCAATCGCAACTGCGCGGTGCTGAGTGTCTTGGGCTTCAAACCACACCCGCGCGCATCAGGTCATGCATGTGGATCACCCCCGCCAGTCTGCCCTTGGCATCCGTGACCAGCAGCGCGGTGATCTTGTGTTTTTCCATGACCTGCACCGCTTCGGCGGCGAGCTGGTCGGCGCGCAGACTCTTGCCGCCTTTCGTCATCACCTGGCTGATTTTCGATTTGCGCACATCGGCGCCCTGATCCAGCGTGCGGCGCAGATCGCCGTCAGTGTAGACACCCAGCACCTTGCCCTTTGCATCCACGATCGCGGTCATGCCCAGACCCTTGCGCGTCATTTCCAGCAGCGCCTGCGTCAGCGGCACCTGTGGTGAAACCCGGGGTATGCGATTGCCGGTGTGCATGAGGTCGCCGACTTTCAACAGCAGGCGCTTGCCGAGCGTGCCGCCGGGATGGGTCAGGGCGAAATCCTCACGTGAAAAACCGCGTGCTTCGAGCAGGGCGACCGCCAGCGCGTCACCCATCGCCAGCGCCGCCGTGGTGCTGGCGGTCGGCGCGAGATTGTGCGGGCAGGCCTCGAGGGGTACGGAAACGTCGAGATGCACGTCGGCCGCCTTGGCCAGTGTTGAAGTGGGTTTGCCGGTGAGCGCGACCAGCGGGATACCCATGCGCTTGATCAGCGGCAGGATGGTCAGCACTTCGGGTGTTTCTCCGGAATTCGACAGTGCGATCACCGCGTCGCCGCGCGTGACCATGCCGAGATCGCCGTGCGAAGCCTCGCCGGGATGGACGAAGAACGCCGGTGTGCCGGTGGAGGCAAGAGTGGCGGCGATCTTGCCGCCGACATGTCCGCTCTTGCCCATGCCGATGACGATGACGCGACCGCTGCAGGCCAGCAGCAGTTCGCAGGCGCGCGCGAAATCGGCATTGACGCGCGGCAGCAGCGCTTTGAGGCCGTCGAGTTCGATTTGCAGCGTACGGCGGCCGGAGGCCAGCAGAGATTTTTGACTCATCTGCGCATTGTAAGGGTGTGGGCAAAAAAACCATCGGTGCCGTCGCGGTGCGGCAACAGTTGCAACGGCGGCTGCACGGCCTCGAAATTTGGATGCTTTTCCAGAAACCGTGCGATCACAGCCTGGTTTTCTTCGGCCAGCAGACTGCAGGTGGCGTAGACCAGGCGGCCGTCTTTTTTCAGTAACCGGCTGGCGCCCTCGAGAATCGAGAGCTGGAGCGCGCCGAGTGCCGCGAGGTCGGGCGTATGCAGTCGCCGCTCCGGGTTGCGCCGCAGCGCACCGCTGCCGGTGCAGGGCGCGTCCACCAGCACGGCATCGGCCTTGCCGTGCAGCCGCGCCAGCACGGGGTCGTGCTCGCTGTGCAACGTCAGCAGATCAGTGATGGCGGCGCCCGCGCGTTGAGCGCGCAGGCGCAGTTTTTCCAGACTCGCGCGGCGCGTGTCGCAGGCGTAGAGCGCGCCGCAGTTCTGCAGTTGCGCCGCCAGTGCCAGCGTCTTGCCGCCGCCGCCGGCGCAGAAATCCACCACGGTTTCGCCGGGCTGGGCTTGCACATGCAGTGCCAACAGCTGGCTGCCTACGTCTTGTGGCTCGATCCAACCGTCACGGAACGCGGGCGTGGCCTGCAACGCACCGCGTTTTTGCAGACGCAGGCCCACGGGCGAGCGCGGCGTCGGCTGCGCGTGAATCTGCGTTCCGGCAAGCGCGGCGATGACCTGTTCGCGCGTGGCTTTCAAGGTGTTCACGCGCAGATCCACCGTGCCGGGCTGGTTCAGCGCCTGCGCCAGCCTTGCGGTTTCATCCGCGTCGTGCTGACGCACGAGAGAATCGTAGAGCCACTCCGGCAGGTTGAGGCGAATGTTTGCGGGCAGGGAATCCGCAGGTGGCTCGTTCCTCAAAAACGCTTCGATCAGTTCCGACGCAGCATCCGCACCTTGCGCTCTCAGGACGAAGATATTTCTGAGCACGCCATAAACCATGTCGCTGACTGCAGCGCGGTCTTTCGATCCCATCTGCTTCTTGCTGCGGAATAGATCCTGAAGAATCGCGTCGGCCGGGCGCTTGAGCGCGAAAATCTCGGTGAGCGTGTCTGTAGCGAACTGCCGGTGTGTCGGTCGCGGGTTCATTTAGAATTCGCCGCTCAATGAATGCAGCAATCGAAATTAGAGGCGTCCGTAAATCCTACGGTAAAACACTTGCGCTCGACGGCGTGGATTTTTCCATCCGTCGTGGCGAATTCTTCGGCTTGCTCGGCCCCAATGGCGCCGGCAAGTCGACGCTGATCAACCTCATGGCCGGCCTGATCCGGCTGGATGCGGGGGCGATCAGCATCCTCGGCAAGGGCACGGTGCGCGACTGGCGCGCGGCGCGCATGAACATCGGCGTGGTGCCGCAGGAGCTGGTGTTCGACCCGTTCTTCAACGTCGCCAACATGCTGCGCATCCAGGCTGGGTATTACGGCTGCGGCAGGGAATCCTGGCCGTGGATCGACCATCTGTTGGAGAAACTCGAGCTGACCGGCAAGCGCGACGCGATGATGCGTACGCTGTCCGGCGGCATGAAGCGGCGCGTGCTGATCGCGCAGGCGCTGGTGCACAAGCCGCCGGTGGTGATTCTCGATGAGCCGACCGCGGGCGTGGACGTCGAGCTGCGCCGTACGCTTTGGAGTTTCATGCGCGAACTGCATGCCGGCGGCACCACAGTGGTGCTGACCACGCACTATCTCGAAGAAGCACAGGAGATGTGCGAGCGTATCGCGATCCTCGATCACGGCAAGTTGCAGGCGCTGGAGACGACACGTGACCTGATCGCGCGTCACCCGTTCCGGTTTCTGAGTCTGCGTTTGTCATCCGGCGTCATGCCCGAAAAACTGCTGGCGCTCAAGGTCAGTGAAAAGAACGGTCTGGTGGAACTGAAGCTGCCGACAGCGACGCATCCGATCGGTGCTGTGCTCGAAGCCCTACGTGCGGCGGGCTGCGCGGTTGAGGACATCCAGACCCGCGAGCCGACGCTCGAAGACATCTTCGTGGAGCTGACCCATGATTGAAAATCAACTGGGCTTCTACACACTCCTGAAAAAAGAAGTGATGCGCTTCTGGTCGGTGTTGGGGCAGACCGTGACTGCGCCGGTGATCACCACGCTGCTGTACCTGCTGGTGTTCGCGCAGGCGATGCAGGGTCGCGCCGAGATTTATCCCGGCGTCAGCTATACCGAGTTCCTGGTGCCGGGATTGGTGATGATGACCATCATCCAGAACGCCTTCGCCAACACCAGCTCCTCGCTGATCCAGTCCAAGGTGATGGGCAATCTCGTCTTTCTGCTGATGGCGCCGCTGGGTGCGTTCGAGTGGTTTGCCGCCTACATCCTGGCGGCATTGGTGCGCTGCGCCTTCGTCGCCGCCGCGCTGCTGGCGGTGACGCTGCCGTTCGTGCCGCTGCCGCTGCATTCGGTCGGCGCGCTGCTGGCGATGTTCATGCTGGCCGGCGGCAGCCTCGCGGTATTCGGGCTGATCGCGGCCATCGTCGCACAGAAGTTCGACCACCTCGCCGCGTTCACCAACTTCTTCATCACACCGCTGTCGTTCCTCTCGGGCGTGTTCTACTCGGTGCACGCGCTGCCGGAGTTCTGGTTCAAGGCTTCGCACCTGAATCCTTTCTTCTACATGATCGACGGCTTCCGCTACGGGTTCTTCGGCGTTGCCGATGCGCCGATCGGCGTCAGCCTGCTGTGGTGCGCCGGATTCTTCGTCGTGGCATCCGCGATCTGCTTGTGGATGCTGGTCACCGGCTACAAGATGCGCCAATGAACGCGCAAGAGATTCGCATGCTCATCGAAGCCGGCTTGCCGGATTCACGGGTCGTGGTGAAAGGCGACGACGGCCAGCACTTCGAGGCCGAAGTGGTCTGCACGGCTTTCGCCGGCAAATCCATGATCGCGCAGCACCGCATGGTTTACGCCGCATTGGGAGAGCGCATGGGCAGAGAAATCCATGCGCTGCAACTGAAAACGAGGGCGCCATAGACAAGTTCCTGATTGAAGGCGGCGCCCCGCTCAAAGGCGAGGTCAGCGCCTCCGGCGCCAAGAACGCGGCGCTGCCGATCCTGTGCGCTGCGCTGCTGTCCGACGAGCCACTGGCACTGCACAACGTGCCGCACCTGCAGGACGTGAGCACCACGCTCAAATTGCTCAAGCAGATGGGCGTTGAAGTCAGTGCTCATGAAAAAAATAGCGTGACCGTCAATGCGCGCGGCATCCAGACCTGCATTGCACCGTATGAACTGGTGAAGACCATGCGCGCCTCGATCCTGGTGCTCGGACCGTTGCTGGCGGCGCGCGGTCAGGCGCACGTCTCATTGCCCGGCGGTTGCGCCATCGGTGCGCGGCCGGTGAACCTGCACCTGATGGGCCTCGAGGCGATGGGCGCGGAAATCAAAGTCGAAGGTGGGTTCATTGAGGCGAAAGCGTCGCGGCTCAAGGGCGCACGCATCGTGTTCGACACCGTCACCGTCACCGGCACTGAGAACCTGATGATGGCCGCGGTGCTCGCCGACGGCGAAACCGTGCTGGAAAACGCCGCGCGCGAACCGGAAGTCGTGGACCTTGCACGCTGTTTGACGGCGATGGGCGCGAAAATCGCCGGCGCCGGCACCACGACCATCCATATCCACGGCGTGAAAAATCTGCACGCTGCCGAACACACCGTGCTGCCCGACCGCATCGAGACCGGCACCTTCCTCGTTGCCGGCGTGGTATCGCGTGGCAGCGTGCGAGTGAACAAAACCGATCCGGCCCTGCTCGACGCCGTGCTGGTCAAGTTGCAGCAGGCCGGCGCCAAAGTGCGCACCGGCGGTGACTTCATCGAAGTGGACATGCAGGGCAAGCGCCCGCGCGCGGTCAGCATCCACACCATGCCGCATCCCGGATTTCCCACCGACATGCAGGCGCAGTTCATGGCGCTGGACTGTGTGGCCGAGGGCACCGGCGTGATCACCGAGACGATTTTCGAGAACCGCTTCATGCATGCGCAGGAATTGCTGCGTCTCGGTGCCGACATCCGCATCGAAGGCCACACCGCGGTCGTCGTCGGCCGCGAAAAACTGCGCGGCGCACCGGTGATGGCCACCGACCTGCGTGCCTCCGCCGCGCTGGTGATCGCTGCACTGGTGGCGGAAGGGCCGACCAAGATTGATCGCGTGTATCACATTGATCGCGGCTACGAGGGTATCGTCACGAAGTTC
The DNA here is from genome assembly GCA_038043245.1 of Pseudomonadota bacterium. Taxonomy (GTDB): domain Bacteria; phylum Pseudomonadota; class Gammaproteobacteria; order Nevskiales; family Nevskiaceae; genus JACPFV01. Next base: position 47,013 of record JBBTCH010000003.1, read on the forward strand.
GGCGCACTCGGCGCGAGGATCCAGCGCGTCAGCAAATAACGCGGCATTTGCGACAATGGCGGCCTTATGACCGCTCAACTGACGCTGGCCCTCTCGAAGGGCCGCATCCTCGAAGACAGCGCGCCGCTGCTGGCCGGGCTGGGCCTCGCGCCGGCCGACGGTCTCGATGACCGCCTGCTGCGGCTGCCGTCGCGCGACCCCAACGTGCAGCTGTTGATCATCCGCCCATCGGATGTGCCGACCTATGTCGAGCACGGCGCCGCCGACCTCGGCATCGTCGGCAAGGACGTGCTGATGGAGCACGGCTCGGATTCGCTGTACGAGCCGCTGGACCTGGGTCTGGCGAAGTGCCGCTTGTCCGTCGCTGCGCCCAGGAACCGCAAACCGCTACCGCCGTTCCAGCGTGCGCGTGTGGCAACCAAGTATCCCGAGATCACGCGCCGCTATTTCGCCGCCAGAAATCAGCAGGTCGAGATCATCAAGCTCTACGGTTCGATGGAGCTGGCGCCGCTGGTGGGGCTGGCCGACTACATCGTCGACCTGATCAACACCGGCAGTACCTTGCGCGCCAACGGTCTGGTCGAGATCGAGAAGATTGCCGACATCAGTGCGCGGCTGGTGGTCAACAAGGCGGCGATGAAGATGAAACACGCGGCCATTCGCCGCTGGCTGGATCGCTTTCGTGCTGAATTCGGCGATGCTTGAAATCCAGCGGCTGGATTTCCGTGATGCCGGATTCGAGGCCGCGTTCACGCGTCTGCTTGACCGTGCGCCACAGGCCAATGCCGGCGTGGCGACGAGTGCCGCCCGCATCGTCGAGGACGTGCGCGTGCGCGGCGACGTTGCGTTGCTGGAATACACCGCGCGCTTCGACCGCAACAGCGTCGCCAGTGCCGCCGCGCTTGAAATCCCCAAGGCCAGAATCAAGGCCGCCTGGAATGCACAGCCGGCTGTCCTTAAAAAAGCGCTGACCGTCGCCGCATCGCGCATCCGTGCTTATGCGCAGAAACAAAAACTTACTGGCTTCGAGTTCCGTGATGCGTACGGCAACACGCTGGGCCAGCGTGTCACGCCACTGGATCGCGCCGGTCTCTACGTGCCGGGCGGCAAGGCGGCGTATCCATCCTCGGTGCTGATGAATGCGATCCCGGCGAAAGTCGCCGGCGTCGCTGAAATCATCATGTGTGTGCCCTCACCCAGCGGAGAGCTGAATCCGGTCGTGCTTGCCGCCGCGCATCTGGCGGGGGTCGATCGGGTGTTCAGCATCGGCGGCGCGCAGGCCATCGCCGCGATGGCGTTTGGAACCGCGACGATTCCCGCCGTGGACAAGATCGTCGGCCCCGGTAACGCCTATGTCGCCGCCGCCAAGCAATTGGTGTTCGGACGTGTCGGCATTGATTCCATCGCCGGTCCTTCCGAGATCGTGGTCATCTGTGACGGCAAGACCCCTGCGGACTGGATCGCGATGGACCTGTTCAGCCAGGCCGAGCACGACGAGGATGCGCAGTCCATCCTGCTGTCGCCGGACCGGAAATTTCTTGACGGCGTCATGCAAGCAATGAATGCGCGTGTGCGCGGCTTGTCGCGCGCAAAAATCATCGCCGTCTCGCTGGCGGCGCGCGGCGCGCTGATAGCGGTACGTGATCTGCGTGAAGCAGTGCAGCTGTCGAACCGCATTGCGCCGGAGCATCTGGAACTGTCGGTGAAAAATCCACGCGCCCTGCTCAAGCAGGTGCGTCATGCCGGCGCGGTCTTCCTCGGTCGCCATACACCGGAAGCGCTGGGCGATTACTGCGCGGGCCCCAATCACGTGCTGCCGACTTCGCGCGCGGCGCGTTACGCGAGCCCATTGGGCGTGTACGAATTCCAGAAACGCACGAGCCTGATCGAGTGCACGCCCAAGGGGGCGAAGAAACTTTCTTCAGTGGCGGCGACCTTGGCCGATGCCGAAGGCTTGCCCGCACACGCCGCCTCAGCTCGCGACAGAGGTTAATCGTCTCAGGGCTTTGTAGCCCTCGACCAGTCGCGGGCCCGGCCGGCCGAGAAAGGCTTCGGTGATGGGATAAATGCGCTGATGTTTCACGGCCGGAACGTCTGACCAGCCGCCGCGACGCGCGACGACGTCGGCGCGGTACTTGTCTTCTTTCACGCCACACCAGCTCATGACGATCACATCCGCCGCCACCGGCTCGGGCACTTCCACGCTTTTGCCTTCGCGCCCACCCGTGATGTTCTCGCCGCCGGCGAGGTGAATCAGATCCGTGACCCAGGATTCGCGGGCGGGGGCAATCACCGGCTTGGGCCACCACTCGACGAGAATTCTGGTGCGCGCCACCGGCGTGACCGGCGGCATGTCCGCGCGCATGGCGCTCACCAGTTTGTTGCCGCGTGCGGAAACATCGAGTGCTTCGGCGATTTCGCCAATGTTTTTGTAGACGTCTTCGAGATTGCGCGGATCCATCACCAGCGTGTTCAACCCCGCGTTGCCGAGCGCTTCGACGATGCGCTCGTGACCCGGGACGGTGAGCGAGGTCAGCACCAGATCGGGTTTCAGCGTGGCGACGGCTGCGACATCCAGTTCGAGGTCGCGACCCAGCTTGGGCAGAGTGGCAACGAGGTCGGCGGGGTGGTCGGAGTCGGTGTCAATGCCGACCAGCAGATGTGCGCAGCCCAGTGCGCAGACGATTTCGGTGTTGGAGCAGGTGTGCGAAAAAACCCTCACGCGGCGGCGATTTCCCGCACCGCTTTGTCGATGCCGCGGTGGAACCCCGCGCAGATGACGCCGGCGATGAGGCCGCCGGTGAATGGGATCTTCGGATCGAAGCTGATGGTGTAGAGCACCTGGGTGCCGCCTTCGACCGTGTGAAACTCGATGTGGCCGAGGTGGTTCTTGATCGGTCCGCCTTTGCTGACGACGTATTCGATCAGCGAGTTCGGCTCGTATTTGCTGATGGTCTCTTCGATCATGCCGCCCGGCGCGCGGATCGAGCGCACGCTGCCCAGGCCATTCACATCTTTTGTGTTGGGTGCGTCCTTGATGCGTTTGACGCCGCCGCCAAAGATGCGGCCGAATTTTTCGTGGTCAGCGAAGTAGGCGAAGACTTTTTCGCGTGGCGCGGCGATGAACTGATCGAACTTGACCTGTTGCTGGGCCATGAATCGTCTCCTCCTTCTCGTTATGGGCCGATTTTGGCACACCCGCTTACGACGTCCACCGACCTTGCCGGACATACAATAAAAAAACGGTAGTACACTTTCCGTATCGCCCGGAGCCTTAGATGATCGCGAACAAGCTCAAAAAGACCGTAAGCGGGAAGCGCCCTAAAGAGCCCATCCACCAACTTTTCGACATCACCGGACGCCGTTGGGCCCTGCGCGTGATCTGGGAGCTGCGCAGCGGTGCGCTCGGCTTTCGTGCGCTGCGTGAAGCCTGCGGGGGCGCCTCGCCGACCGTGCTGAGTACGCGGCTCACCGATCTGCGCAATGCGCGGTTGGTGGAGTCCGAGAACGGTGCTTATACGCTGACCCGTTCCGGCGCCGAACTGGCCGAGGCGCTGAACGGCCTCAATGGTGTGGCCGGCAATCTGTTCGGAGTTTAGGAAAACGCTGAATAAGCTGCTGCGCTCGGCAGCTTGCGTGAGGGCGGTGCTCACAATCCTCATTGACTGACGTGTCAACTCCGGTTGTTGCGCTCCGTCCTCACGCAACCTGACTTCGCTCACAACGCTTCTTCAGCATTTCCGCGCAGTACCAAAGAAGTATTGCCATCTCGGGACTCAATCGCCGGCAATCGTCATTCGGTCGATCAGCACCGAGCCGCAGCGGATGCCGGTTCGCGTATCCACATCGCTGCCGAGTGCGACGATACCCTTGAACATGTCGGCCAGATTGCCGGCGACGGTGATTTCATGCACCGGGTGGCTGATCGCGCCGTTCTCGACCCAGAAACCTGCCGCGCCGCGCGAATAGTCGCCGGTGACGGTGTTGGCGCCACTGCCCATCATTTCAGTCACCACGAATCCGTTGCCCATCTCGCGCAGTAATTCGTCAAAAGGTTTTTCTCCGGGGCGCACGGCCAGGTTGAACACGCCACCGGCATTGCCAGTGGTTTGCATCTTCAGCTGGCGCGCGGAATAGCTGCCCAGCACGTAACCGCGCAGCACGCCGTTTTCCACCAGCACGCGCTCGCACGTCGCGACGCCCTCATGATCGTAAGCAGCGCTCGATGCCGCACGCGGGATGAAGGGTTTTTGCTCAAGATGGACCCGCGGTGAAAACACCGGCTGCTCAAGTTTGCCCAGCAGGAAACTGGCCTTGCGGTAGAGCGCTCCGCCGGAGATCGCCGAGATGAAATGGCCGAACAGCGAACGCGCCATGTCGGGTACGAACAGCACCGGGGACTGGCGCGTTGCAATCTTGCGTGAGCCCAGCCGCGCCGCCGCGCGTTCGCCGGCCTTGCGGCCGACCTGCGCCGCGTCTTCCAGTTCGCCGGCGTTGCGCGCGCTGGTCCACCAGTCATCGCGTTGCATCTCCTCGCCGTTGACCGCGATCATCGAACAGCTCAACGAGTGATTCGAGCCGCGCCGCTCGCCGATGAATCCGTGCGTATTGGCATACAGCTCGACGCCCTGATGGGTGTTGAGCGAGGCGCCTTCGGTCTGCGTGATGCGTGGGTCCGCAGCGAACCCGGCGGCCTCGCACTGACGCGCGGTTTCAATCGCCGCTTCAGGCGTCAGCGCCCAGGGATGGTGCAGGTCAAGATCAGGCAGGGATTTCGCCATGCGCTCGGCATCGGCAAGCCCCGCGCAGGGATCCTCACCCGTCGCGCGGGCGATGACGCAGGCCGCGCGCACCGCGCTGGCAATGCCGGTGTCGCTCAAATCCGAGGTGCTGGCCGAGCCGGTGCGCTGGCCAAAATACACTGACACCGAAAGGCCACGGTCGCGCTGGAATTCCAGCGTCTCGACTTCGCCTTTTCGCACGCTGACGCTCAGCCCCAGGCCGCCGTTGACGTGAGCTTCGGCGCTGCCGGCGCCCTCATGTCTGGCGGTGTCGAGCGCACGTTGCGCCCAGGCTTCAAGCCTCGCGCGCTCGGGCAGGGTGGGGTCCGGCTGATTCTGGGTCACGGCTATTTGCATTCGTGGAGCGATTCAGAAACTATCTTCGCATGACCTCCGACACGCTCGACGGCACCCAGGGCGCTACCAAAGGCGCCACGCAGAAAGGCACTGAGGCCGGCAAGAAAGCCAGCTTTCCCGATGCGCCGCCCGTCAAGATCGGCAAGTACGAGGTGCGCGGCGAGATCGGCCGCGGCTCCTGCGGCGTGGTTTACAAGGGCTTCGATCCCTTCGTGCAGCGCGATGTCGCGATCAAGGTGGCGCTGCACGACCCCAAGCACATCTCCTCGACCATGACCAACAGCGGCCGCACTTCGTTTTTTGTCGAAGCGCGTGCCGCCGGCATGTTGCAGCACCCGCACATCGTGTCGCTGTACGACGCGGCGGTGGAGGGTGCGGTCAGCTATATCGTCATGGAGTACATCAACGGCGAGACTCTGCTGCCGCTGTGCCGCAAGAAAGGCCCGCGCGCGCCACTGGACCAGGTGGTGGACATTGTCTTCAAGTGCGCCAAGGCGCTGGATTATTCGCACAGCAAGGGCGTGATGCACCGCGACATCAAGCCGAGCAACATCATGATCACGCAGGATGGCGTGCCCAAGATCATGGATTTCTCGATCGCCGAGATCAACGCGCAGCCCGGCGGGTCCGGGGGCATCTTCGGTTCGCCCCTGTACATGTCACCCGAGCAGGTGCGCGCCGAGGTCATCGGTCCGCAGGCGGACCTGTATTCACTTGGCGCGGTGCTGTTCCATCTGCTCACCGGCGAGCCGCCGTTCACCGGCGCTGACATCCAGGCGGTGTTCGAGCAGATCAAGAAGAATCCGGCGCCTCGCGTTGAGGACAAGCGCGCCGACGTGCCCAAGCCGCTGTGCGACATCGTCGAGAAACTGCTGACCAAGGATCCCGCGCAGCGCTTTCAGACCGGCGGCGACCTGGCGGTCTCGCTGTCACGCTTCTTTGATCAACTGCGCCTGTCCGGGCAGCAGCTGTCGCGCCGCGAGACCGGCGATTCGCTGCGCCGGCTGCATTTCTTCAACGGGTTTTCCGACGCCGACATTGACGAGATTCTCAGTGCCAGCGCGATCAACGGCTACCAGCCCGGGCAGGAGATCATCCAGGAAGGCGAGATCGAGCATGCGTTCTTCATCATCGCCAAGGGCAGTGCCGAGGTGCGCAAGGGCAACAAGGCGCTCAACACTCTGCAAAAAGGAGACTGTTTTGGCGAGATCGGTTTCCTGACCGCGGCCAAACGCACGGCGTCGGTGGTCGCCGCCACTCAGGTGACGGCGCTGAAAGTGAACGCTTCGCTGATGGAAAAGGTGTCGCCGGAATGCCAGCTGCGCTTCTACAAGGTCTTCACCGAGGCCTTGATCTACCGCCTGACCGTCACCAGCGCCAAACTTTCCGCCTTGTCGTAAGCAGCCTGGTCTGCTTCGATTTCGCGAGGCGATGCTCAGCCCGGGCGAACGAAGTCGGATGGGTCAACGGAACTGCGCGTCGTGCGTCATGTCAGAGTCGCGCCAACCCCTCGGAGTGATTGCATGAACAAGATTTACGGCCTGATGCTGGTCCCTGCTTTGCTGCTGTCAGCCTGTGATGAACCGACGCCTGCGGCTGATGCGACCGAGATGCAGTTCCCGTCTGTCGTGACGCCAGCGCCGGTGGCTGCCGCACCCGCTCCGGTCACCGCGAAGCCAAAACCGAAACCCGTGGTCAGAAAAATCTGCGCGGACTGCGGAGTCATCAGCAGCATTCGTGCGGTGAAAATCGAGGGTGAGGGCACCGGCATGGGCGCGGTCAGCGGTGCGGCCGCGGGCGGTGTGGTCGGCAACCAGTTCGGCAAGGGCGACGGCAAAACCGTCATGACCGCGGTCGGCGTGCTCGCCGGCGCTGTCGGTGGTCACTATGCCGAGAAGAAGATCCGCGAGGAGACGATTTACCGTCTGACCGTCGCCATGGAGGACGGCAGCACGCGCACCGTGGATCGCAAGGAACTGAACGGCATCGGCGCCGGCATGAAGGTCAAGGTGGCGGGCGATTCGGTTTCACTGCGCGATTAGCGCAGCCCGCCGCCGCGCTATTCGATGTTGAGTTTCTTGATGCGGTAACGCAGTTGTCGAAAACTCATGCCGAGCAGCTTGGCGGCGCGGGTGATGTTGTGGCGTGATTTTTCCAGCGCCTCGCGGATCGCCTGTTTTTCCATTTCTTCGACGCGTTCACCCAAGGCCGCGCTGGCCGAACCGGGAGAGGGCATCGGCACGGTCTTGAGTTGCAGATCGCCGGCGCGGATAGGCCCGCTTTCGCACAGCGCCGCTGCACGCTCGAGGATGTTCTCCAACTCACGCACGTTTCCGGGAAACGCATAGGTCATCAGTTGCCGCAGTGCCGCATCGTCCAGGGTCTGCGCGCCGTGACGCTGCAGAAAAGCCTGCGCCAGCGCCGGGATATCTTCGGCGTGTTCGCGCAAGGGCGCGGTGCGCACTTCGATGACGTTGAGGCGGTAATACAAGTCCTGACGGAACGCGCCCTGCGCGACCATCGCGCCGAGGTCCTTGTGCGTCGCCGAGATGATGCGCACATTGACCGGTGTTTCGGCCTCGGCGCCGACCGCACGCACCGCGCGTTCCTGCACCGCGCGCAGCAGTTTCACCTGCATGTGCAGCGGCAGGTCGGCGACTTCGTCGAGAAACAGCGTGCCGCCCTCGGCGGACTGGAACAGCCCGGGCTTGTCGCGCAGCGCACCGGTGAAGGCGCCCTTGCGGTGGCCGAAGAACTCGCTCTCCATCAGCTCGCCGGGGATCGCGCCGCAGTTGACCGGCACGAACGGCGCCGCCGCACGCGGACCTTCGGCGTGGATCAGGCGCGCGACGCGTTCCTTGCCGGTGCCGGATTCGCCGGCGATATGCACGGGCGCCTGATTGCGCGCCAACCGTCCGATCATCGCGCGCAGTTCGCGCATCGGCGCGGAGTCACCGATCAGCTCGGGCGCGGTCGGCGCGGAGGTGTTCGCCGCAGGCTGCAGCTTGAGCGCGGTGCTCACCAGTTTGCGCAAGGCGGCGAGGTCCAGCGGCTTGGTGACGAAGTCGAAGGCGCCGGCCTTGAGACTGTCCACCGCCATCTGCGCGCTGCCATAGGCGGTCAATACCGCGACCGGCAGCTGCGCGTGCTGTTTCTGGATGTGCGCGATCAATTGCAGCCCGTCGCCGTCCGGCAGGCGCATGTCGGTGATACACAGATTGAACCGGTGTTCGGCCAGATGTTCGCGGGCTTCATTCAGTGTCGCCGCGGCCTGCGTGCGATGGCCCATGCGCGACAACGTGATTTCCAGCAGGGCGCGGATGTCGGCCTCATCGTCCACGACCAGGATGTGGGCAGCATTCATGCGATTGCTTCAGTAAAAGTGAGGCGGAAACAGGCGCCGCGTTCGCGCGGCACGTAGGCCAGCTGGGCCTGATTGTAGGCGCAGAGTTCGCGTGCCAGATACAGGCCCAGCCCGGTGCCGCCGGTCGAGGTGGTGAAAAATGGCTCGAAGATGCGTTCGTGCAAAGCCGCCGGGATGCCGGGGCCGTCGTCGCTGACTTCGAGCACCGGCGCCGTGCCGCGATTCAGGCGGCGTACGCCGAGGCTGACGCGCACGCCGTCGCCGCCGTGCTCGAAGCTGTTGTCCCACAGATTGCCGAGCACCTGTTGCAGATGGCTGGCATCAAAATGCACCCGGAAATTTTCCGACAGTTCGGGTTTTTCCAGGTGCGCCGAGTTTTCGCGGCCTTCGCGATATTGCTCGGCGGCCTGGCGCAGCCAGGGGGCCAGTTCGATCACGCCGGGGGTCGCGGCATCGCGGCGGGACAGGCTGAGTACGTCGCGCACGATCTTGTCGATGCGCGCGCCATGGCGCTGGACGATGTCGAGCAGCTTGCGGTCTTCGCTGCCCAGCGCGGGGGACTCGTTGAGCAGCTGTCCCGCGTGGCTGATGGCCGCCAGCGGGTTGCGGATCTCGTGGGCAATGCTCGCCGACAGTCGGCCGAGCGCCGCGAGCTTGATCTGCTGCGCCTGCTCCTGCACCGCGCGTGCGGATTCCAGCAGGATCAGCACGGGCGCGTCGGCGCCGCTGCCGAGCGCGCTGAAGCGTGGGATCACCTCATCGCTGTCCGCGCGTGGGCGCAGGGGCTGCGGCTCCGGCCGCGCGCCGCCGCGCCAGTGTTGCAGCGCTTGCGCCAGCGACGGTGAAACCGCCGATAGTGCGTCGCCGGGACGCGCGCGCAGCCAGGTGCGCGCCGCGGCATTGAGCTGGTGGAAGCGCCCGTCGCCGTCGAGCACGGCGACGCCGGATTGCATGCGTTCGACGATGGTTTCGTTCAGCCGGGACAGGTTGGCCAGTTCGCTGCCGGTGCGCTCGGCCAGCGCCTCGCTGCGTCGCGCGCGTGTCGCCACCGCATTCGCCACGCCGCTGGACAGAAACAACATCAAGCCCAGAAGTCCGGCCTGAGTGAACTCGGAAGGGACGACGCCTTCGTGCAGCTGCCGGTAGATCTCTTCTGCGAGCAGCGCCAGTGTTGCGGCCGCCGCCTGCAGGATCGCCATGCGCGACGACAGCACCAGCGAGCAGCCGATCGAGGGCGTGATCAGGAGGATGCCGAGCCCGCTGAGCACGCCGCCGGTACTGAACACCAGCGACACCACGGCGACGACGTCCACGCCGAAATGGATGTGGGTCTGCCAGGTCAGTTGCGGCAATCGATAGAGCGCCGGTGCCACCAGCAGCAGGGACGCCAAGCCATAGAGAATGCAGGTGTTGTAGAACCAGCCGATGCGCAGGTCTTCAAACGCCTGTGCGCTGTAGCCGCTGTGAAACAGGATGAGTAACACCGACACCAGCACCAGCCGGTACAGCGCCAGCAGACGCAGGATGCGCCAGTCTTCGCGATTGAAGTCGGTGGCGCGCCTGCGCTCAATCATGCGTCGATTCAACGCAACGTCCGCACAGGCCTTTCTGCGTCAGCGTGTCCTGCGGCACATGCGCGCCGCATTTCGCGCACTGCGCTATCGGCAGGTAGGGCTTTTCGACGGGCGTCGACGATGGCCGCATTTTTGCCAGTACCACGCGCGCCACGCGCCAGCCGATGTACACGACGGCCATGAGAAACAGCAAGCGGAAGATCATGTTGTGTCCAGTCTAGCGTTTGCGGGACAATCCACGCCCCTTGAGGGAGTCAGAACAACATGAATCTGCACGAATACCAAGCCAAAGAATTATTCACGCGTTACGGCATCCCCGTACCGCAAGGTGCGCTGGCGGCCAGCCCCGAAGCGGCGCGCGCGGCGGCAAAAACGCTCGGTGGCGAAAAGTTCGTGGTCAAGGCGCAGGTGCATGCCGGCGGTCGCGGCAAGGCGGGCGGGGTGAAGCTGGTCACCGGTTTCGATGCGGTGGAAGAAGCGGCGAAAAAGATGCTCGGTCAACGGCTCGTCACCAAGCAGACCGATGCGGCAGGGTTGCCCATCAATAGTGTGTGGGTGGAAAAACCTTCCAACATCGCGCGCGAGCTTTATGTGTCCGCGGTGATTGACCGCACGCGTGAACGCGTTGTTTTCATGGCCAGTGCCGCCGGCGGCATGGACATCGAGGAAGTCGCCGAACATACGCCGGAGAAACTGAAATACGTCGCCGTGCATCCGGCCTCGGGCCTGCAGCCGTTCCAGGCGCGTGAACTGGGATTCTTCATGGGCCTGACCAAGGAACAGGTGGATCAGTTCGCCAAGATCATGTCGGGGCTCTATCGCATGTTCGTTGAGCGCGACGCCAGCCTGGTCGAGATCAATCCGCTGATCGTCACCGCCGAAGGCAATGTTATGGCGCTCGACGCCAAGCTCAATTTCGACGAGAACGCGCTCTACCGGCAGAAGGCGATCGCCGAGCAGCGCGACCCGGCGCAGGAGGACGAGCGCGAGCGCACCGCCCAGCAGTTCGATCTCAACTATGTTTCCCTCGACGGCGACATCGGCTGCATGGTCAACGGCGCCGGCCTGGCGATGGCGACGATGGACATCGTCAAGCTGCACGGCGGACGTCCGGCGAACTTCCTCGACGTCGGCGGCGGCGCCACCGCCGAGCGTGTGACCAATGCGTTCAAGCTGATCACCTCGTCGCCGGATGTGAAGGCGATCATGGTCAACATCTTCGGCGGTATCGTCCGTTGCGATCTCATCGCCGAAGGCATTATCGAGGCGGTGAAACAGACCGGATTGAAAGTGCCGGTGGTGGCGCGGTTGCAGGGCACCAACGTCGAAAAAGGCCGCGAGTTGCTGAACAAGTCCGGATTGAAAATCACTGCGGTGGATGACTTGACCGAAGCGGCGAAAACCGTTGTACGTCTCTCCAAGGGAGCCTGAGCCGTGTCTATCCTCATCAACAAAAACACCAAAGTGATTTGCCAGGGGTTCACCGGCAAACAAGGCACCTTCCATTCCGAACAGGCGATCGCCTACGGCACGCAACTGGTCGGGGGTGTCACCCCGGGTCGTGGCGGCAGCAAGCATCTGGATCGCCCGGTGTTCGACACCTGCCACGACGCGGTCAAGGCCACCGGCGCCGATGCGACGATGATCTATGTGCCGGCGCCGTTCGCCGCCGACGCGGTGCTTGAAGCGGCGGACGCCGGCATCAAGGTCATCATCTGCATCACCGAAGGCATCCCGGTGCTGGACATGGTGAAAGTCAAAGCCGCGCTGATCGGCCGCGACTGTGTGCTGGTCGGCCCCAACTGCCCCGGTGTGATCACGCCGGGCGAATGCAAGATCGGCATCATGCCGGGGCACATCCACAAACCCGGGAAGATCGGCATCGTCTCGCGCTCCGGCACGCTCACCTACGAAGCGGTGCACCAGACCACCGGTGCGGGCCTCGGCCAGTCCACCTGCGTCGGCATCGGCGGCGACCCGGTGCGCGGCATGGGTTTCATCGATGTCATCGCGCGCTTCGAGAAAGATCCGCAGACCGAGGGCATCATCATGGTCGGCGAGATCGGCGGCTCGTCGGAAGAAGAAGCGGCCGAGTACATCAAGCAGAACGTGAAGAAACCGGTGGTGGCCTATATCGCCGGCGTCACTGCACCGGCCGGCAAACGCATGGGCCATGCCGGCGCCATCATCTCCGGCGGCAAAGGCACCGCCGACGAAAAATTCAAGGCGCTGGAGACCGCCGGCGTCAAAACCGTGCGTTCGCCTGCGGATCTTGGCAGCACGATCAAGGCGGCGTTGAAGTAGAAAAAACCTTGGCTGCTCCATTGAAACTCGCCGCCGCTCAACTCAATCTTTGGGTCGGTGATGTCGAGGGCAATGTCGCCAAAATCATCGCGGCATCGGTACATGCACGCGATGAACTGAAGGCCAGTCTGGTTGCATGTCCGGAGCTGTCGCTCATCGGTTATCCGCCCGACGACTTGCTGCTGCGCACGGCGATGCCCGGCGTGATTGATGATGGAGTGCAGCGGCTGCGGCGCGAAGTGCGTGGCATCACCCTGATCGTCGGTTTGCCGGAGTACGCCGAGGGCGCGATTTTCAACGCGGCTTATGTGATCCGCGACGGCGAAATCATCGCCGCCTATCGCAAGCAGCATCTGCCGAATTACGGCGTGTTCGACGAGCGTCGCCATTACAAGCCGGGCAGCGCGGCTTGCGTGTTTGCCCACGAAGGCCGGCGCATCGGCTTGACCATCTGCGAAGACATCTGGCTGCCGCAGCCGGCGGCACAGGCGCGCGCGGCGGGCGCCGAGGTGCTGATCAACATCAACGCCTCGCCCTATCATCGCGGCAAATCTGCTGAGCGCCGCCGCGTGCTTGACCTGCGTGTCGCCGAAACCGGATTACCGATCTTCTACGTCAACTGCGTCGGCGGCCAGGACGAGCTGGTGTTCGACGGCGATTCCTGTGCGGTGGACGGCGACGGCAGCCTGTCGTTCGCCGCGCCGACTTTCGCCGAAGGCGTCTATGGGGTGGACTTGCAGGGCGCACGCTTGACCGGCACACAGCGCAAGGCAGAGCCCGAAGAAGCGGAGATCTATCGGGCGCTGGTGCAGGCCACGCGCGATTACGTGGATCGCAATGGATTCCCCGGTGCGCTGCTCGGTTTGAGTGGCGGCGTGGACTCGGCGCTGGTGGCGACGATCGCCGCCGACGCGCTCGGTGCGAATCGCGTCTGGGGCGTGTCGATGCCTTCGCGTTACACCGCCGGCATGTCGAACGAGGACGCTGCGGCCGAGGCGAAATCGCTGGGGATCCGCTACAGCACGCTGCCGATCGAGGATGCGTTCAAGAGTTTCAATCACACCCTGGCCGATTGCTTTGCAGGCAAGAAGCCCGACCTCACCGAAGAAAACCTGCAATCGCGCACGCGCGGCGTGCTGCTGATGGCGCTGTCGAACAAGTTCGGCCACGTGGTGCTGACCACCGGCAACAAGTCGGAGATGGCGGTCGGTTACGCCACGCTCTATGGCGACATGTGCGGCGGCTTCGCGCCGCTGAAGGATGTCTACAAGACGCTGGTCTATCGCCTGGCGCGCTACCGAAACACGCTGGGCGAGGTGATTCCCGAGCGCGTGCTGACGCGCGCGCCGAGCGCTGAGCTGCGGCCGGAACAGACCGATCAGGACTCGCTGCCGCCCTACGAAAAGCTGGATGCGATCCTCGAAGCCTATGTCGAGGATTCACACTCGATCGCCGAAATCGTCGCGCGCGGTTTTGACGAAGCCACGGTGCGCAAGGTCGCCGGACTGGTGCGGCGCAGCGAGTACAAGCGCCGGCAGGCGCCGCCGGGCCCGAAGATCACCCGCCACTCGTTTGGTCGCGAGCGGCGTTATCCGATCACGGCGGTGTATGGCGATATTTGATTTTGTTCGCATACAATCGGTCGCATAACTATATTCATTGGGGGAGTCGCAATGAATCGGTCGTTTTTTATTGCCGCAGGCATTGCGGCCTGTGCGGGCGCGGCGCCCGTTTTCGCCGAGCCGCCATTCTCGTTGAGTCTGACGCCGGTACTCGCCTTTGGCGTGGAGTTCGGCGAAGCCGCGCAGCAGGGCGAAGTGCCGCTGCATTTCAGTGCGCAGTTCGGCATGCGTTCCCCGCTGCTGTGGGGGAGCGACACTTCGCGCACGCTCGCGGCTGATATTCCACTGCTGAGCGTGTTCCAGTTCGGCGCGGATCGCCGGGGCCGCCTCGATCTGGTGCGAGTGCTCGGGCGCGACATGCTTGCGCCGGAGAATCGGTTGAACGAAACCGGAGAATCCGGCTCAAGCGGCGGTAATAACTGGATTTGGTGGACCGCCGGCGCGGTGGCCGCAGGCGCGGCCGTGGCGTTGACTGCGTCCAGCGGCGGTGAAGACGGCAACAAGAGCGGCAGCAGCGGCGGGGGAGGTGACTGTGTGGGATTGTCGGGGGCAAACGTCGGCCCGAGCGTGGACCCCGGCCAGATTGATACCAGTGGCTGCTCGGTTGACGGTAACGTCGGCAGTCAGCCGTTTCGGGTTCCGTGACCCGCGTTCCGCGCTAAAGCGCGGGGGTTCCTGTTAAAGACTATTCCGCCTAAAGGCGGGTTACTTCTTTGGCGCAAAGAAGTAACCAAGAAACATTCGCTCCATTGCGCCGAATGTCCCTTTCGCCTCTGGCTCACCCGCGCGACACGCAAACGCGACATCCATGCCGCGTCTTGCGCTCGGCCGGACGTCCTGTCCGGCCGCACTCGGGTTCACAGCGAGACTCAAGGCGGCGCAAAGTCGCTAGAAAATCAACAGCGGTGTCCTTTGACGTTATGCGCCGTTTGCGCCGCCGAGTACCGTAGCGAGCAAGACTGGCATCGGGCATGGATGCCCGATGCGCGCCGTCACGACAGGGACGTCGTGTCGGCGCGGAACCGGCGAGTGAGCGAGGAACGCAGGGATCTTATAGGCGCATCCGGCGCTAGACCTTTTCGCCACTTTTGGGGTAATGCCAAAAGTGGCCCGCCGTCAGGCGGAAAATCTTCTGAGCGGGTGAGCCGATTTACGGCGGCGGCGCAGCCGGCAAGGCGTCCGTAGCCGGCTCAGGCGGTGGCGCGGCAGGAGCAGGAACCGGCGCTTTCGGTGCAAACGGCACAACTGCCGTCGCGGGCAGACCGCTTTGATTCAGCGCCAGGATTCGGCCCGCGTCGTCAGCCTGCGTCGTCAGTCCCAGTATGCGGTAGCTGCTTTCGAGCAGTTGCAGTGCCTCGAGGTTCTGCGGGGCGCCCGGGTAATCGGCAAGGGTTCGTTCCAGCCGCTTGACCGCAGACAGCGGTGCCCCGCGCGCGACATAAAAGCGTGCGATCGCCATCTCGTGTGCGGCCAGCGTGTTGCGCAGGTCGATCATGCGCTGACGCGCGTCGCCGGCATAACGGCTCTTGGGATATTTCTGAATCAGCAGCGCGAAATCATCAAAGCTGCGGCGCTGGAAGGCGAGATCGTGTTCTTCGGGGCGCACGCCGGGCAGGAAGTCGAGCAGCTGGGCGCCACGGCTGTAATTGATCAGGCCGCGCAGATACTGGACGTACGCCGCCTGCGGGTGGCGCGGGTATTCGCGCAGAAAACGCTCGGCGCTGTCGAGCGCTTCTTCGCTCTGAAAGTCGCGATACTGTGCGTAGATGGATTCGAGCTGTGCCTGCGTGGCGAACTCGGTGAACGGGAAGCGCGTCTGGATCTGGCTGTAACGCAGCAGCGCCGTGCTGTAATCCGACGCTTCAAGGCTCTGGCGCGCGAGTTTGTACAATTTGTCCGCTTCCAGTCGCTGCTCGCGTTCAGTCTGGTTGGGGCCTTTGAACGGATTGCGTTCGTCCACCGGCTTGGATGGATTGCCCTTGCAGGCGGTCAACGCGATGCAGATGAACAACAGCGGATAAAAACGGAGCACGGATATTCCTAAGATGAAACGCGCGGAAATTATAGCAGCGGAAGCACTGCGGACCTCCGTGCCTGAGGACATGGCCGGTCTGCGCCTGGACGTTGCCGCGGCCCGATTGTTCCCGGACTACTCGCGCTCAAAGCTCAAGGAGTGGATGGAATCCGGCGCGCTGATGCACAACCGCCAGCGCGTTGTCAGGGTTCGCGACTTCGCGAAACCCGGCGATGAACTGGCGTTGATCGTGCCCGAACGCGATGCGCCGCGCGGCCTGCATGCCCAGGCCCTGCCGCTGGCCGTGGTCTACGAAGATCGGGCGATCGCAGTGATCAACAAGCCCGCGGGCCTGACGGTGCACCCCGGCGCTGGCACCCCGGATGGCACCCTGCAGAACGCATTGCTGCACCGGTTCCCGCAGGTGACGGCAGTGCCGCGTGCCGGACTGGTGCACCGCCTCGACAAGGACACCACCGGTCTGCTGGTGGTGGCGCTGACCGCGGCGGCGCACACGCGCCTGACCGCCATGATGATGTCGCGCGAAGTGCGCCGCGAATACGATGCGCTGGTTGTCGGCATCCTGCCCGCGGGCGGCACCGTGGATGCGGCCATCGGCCGTTCACCGCACAGCCGCACCAAGATGGCGGTGATGGACGTGCCGGAGCGTGGCCGCCGCGCGGTGACGCATTACCGCGTCGCCGAGAAATTCGTCCAGCACACGCGCCTGACCGTGCAGCTTGAAACTGGCCGCACCCATCAGATCCGTGTGCATCTGGCGCATCTGCGACACCCCATCGTCGGCGATCCTGCCTATGGCGGACGCGCCGTGCGTAATGGCGGCCTGCCGGCCGAACTACGCGACCAATTGACCGCCTTCAGGCGGCAGGCGCTGCACGCGCGCGAGCTGGCACTGGAACATCCGACCACGCGCAAAACCATGAGCTGGTCGGCGCCGCTGCCGGATGATTTCGACGCCCTGCTGCGCGCCTTGCGCGCGCACGCGAAAGCGAAGATCCGTTGAGCGATTTCCTCCGCGCGGATTGGCCGGCGCCACCGAACGTGCATGCCGTGATGACGACGCGTGCCGGCGGCGTGAGCCAGGGGGCTTACGCCTCATTGAATCTCGGTGCGCACGTCGGCGATGACGCGGCGGCCGTCAGGGAGAACCGCCGACTTCTGCGCGAAGCCTTGAAACTGCCGGCCCCGCCGGTGTGGTTGCAACAGGTGCACGGGGCTCGCGTCGTCGAACTGCCGTCCGCGACCGATACCGAAGCGGACGCCAGTTACACCACTCTGAAAAACATCGTCTGCGTCGTGCAGTCGGCTGACTGCCTGCCGGTTCTGTTTTGTGATGACCAGGGTTCAGTCGTCGCCGCCGCGCACGCCGGCTGGCGTGGACTCTCAGCGGGCGTGCTCGAGAACACCGTGCGCGCGTTGGCCGTGAAGCCTTCAAGCCTGATGGCCTGGATGGGGGCCGCGATCGGGCCGGCGGCGTTCGAGGTTGGCGAAGAAGTGCGCGATGCTTTTGTGCGCGTCGATTCCGCAGCCGCGAGTGCGTTCGGGCAGCTTGCGCCGGGAAAATATCTGGCGGACCTCTTTCAGCTTGCACGTCTGCGTTTGCGTGCGGCAGGTATCAACAGAATCTACGGCGGGGGCCTGTGTACCTACTGCGATGCGACGCGCTTCTTCTCGCACCGCCGCGACTCCGTCACGGGACGCATGGCGGCTTTGATCTGGGGGTCGTGATTGAATCCTTGTCTGTCCGCCCGACAACTGAGTAGACTGCGTACTCGGCCTGTCCTGAGCAGGCCCGGTCACAAAACAATCGTACGGCCATGCAGCCGTGGGGAGGAGAACATGAAGTTTTCGCAGCAGCGTCGCCGGATTTCTCACGCCGTGGCCGTTTCGCTGATGATGCTGGCTGTCGCCGGGCCCGCCTCGGCACTGGAGTTCGACGTGTTCGGCACCGAGCTCAAGATCGACAGCCTGCTGACCGCCGGCGTCCTCGTTCGCACTGAGGAGCGCGATCCCAGCCTGATTGCAAAGTCCAATCTCCAGCCTGGCATTTGCGTCGCACGCACCGCGCCGCTGACCACTCGCGGCAACAACAGCTTTACCGGCGATACCTGCACGACTTCCGTGCTGCTATCCAACACCAATTATGTCAACCGGCCGGGCTCGTTCAACATCAACGGCGACAACGGCAACCTCAATTTCGACCAGTTCAGCCTTGCCAATGCCGCCATCAAGCTGACTTCGGACATCACCTTCACCATCGCTGATTTCAACTTCTTCTTCCGACCCATCGGCATCTTCGACGGAATTTATTACAGCCTGGAAGAGCAACACCCCGACACTACGCTACAGGCCGCGACCTCGGATTTCCCCGATGTCGCCAAGCGGCGCCTGGGCTTCAAGCCCGGCCTGCTGGATTATTCGGTCAGCACCACGTTTGACATTGGCGGGTTTGAGATTTCCGCCAAGGTCGGCAACCAGGTGCTGAACTGGGGCGAAAGCGCCTTCCTCGCGCTCAACAGCCTCAACACCATCAATGCGGGCGATGCGACGCGTCTGCGCGTGCCGGGTTTCGATGTCAAGGAATTGTTTCAGCCACAGGGCATGGCCTTGATCGGCTTCGATGTGATCGAAAACGTGCACGCCGATTTCTTTCTGCAGTACCAATGGAAGCCGGCCATCGTCGATCCGGTCGGCAGCTTCTTTTCGGTCAGCGATACGCTGGGCGAAGGCGGACGCTACGCCATGCTCTCCTTCGGCAAGGCGCCGGAAGATCCCGACAACCTCTACATGGCGGTCGACAACGCCGGTGGCACACCGCCGCCGCCCGTGGGTTCCACCCCCGGTGATCCACTGCGCACCGTCGGTTCGATTGCCGGACGCACGATTTATCGCGATCCCAACTTGGAAAAAGAAGGCGCTGGTTATCGTCCAGACGAATACGGCTTTGATCAGTTCGGCGTGGCGGTGAAGACCTTCCTGCCGGATTTCAACAACGGCACTGAAGTGTCGTTTTACGCCGCGAAATATCATTCGCGCATTCCTTCCGTCAGCCTGATCTCCTCGGATTTGGGTTGCATACCTGACGATACCGGCTCGCCGGCGACTAATGTGCCGGCGCTATTTGCGGCCTGCCAGATCGTGCCTAACACGAGTTCCGTTGACTTCCTGCCGGTGGATACCGCGAAGTTGGTGGTGGAATACCCGAAAGATATCTACATGCTGGGCACCTCGTTCAACACCACGGTGGGTGACTTTGCGCTGTCAGGCGAGTACGTGTTCCGGCCTAACCTGCCGGTACAGATCCACACGGTGGATCTGACGCTGGCGGCGGTGGCTCCCGCGTTCCCCAATGAAGATTTCAACATCGGCGCCTCGGTGCTGCCGAGCAGCCGTTCCGCCACGCCGGATTTTGTCTCGGTCTATCGTGGCATCAAGAACCGTCCTGGTAGTACCAGCTTCGGCTACGGGCCGAATGAATACATCCAAGGCTACGAGCGGCTCAAGGTCGGACAGGCCGGACTGACGCTGCTGAAAACCGTGGGTGGTGACAATTTCATCAATGCCTCGCAGATCACCCTGCTGCTGGAAACCGGCCTGACCCACGTGGTCGATATGCCGGATCTCGGCGACATCCAGTTCCAGGGCGCCGAGACCAACACGCATGCCTCTCACGGCGCTGATGGCACGGTAGGCCTCAGTCCGCGCGACCTCACCGGCCAGAATGCGGTTGCAGATGATGGCGACACTTGCGCCAGCACCTCAACACCCAAGACCAGTGCGGAAGATGTCAATCCACGCTGCCTGCGCCAGAACCCGACCGCGCAGCGCAAGGAAGACTTCGGCAGCGAGTTCTCCTACGGCTATCGCGCGATCTTCCTGCCACGCTACGACAGCCTGATTTTCGGCGCCAACGTCGAAATCCTGACCGGCTTCTTCCACGATGTCAGCGGCGTCGCGCCGGGCCTGGGCCAGAACTTCGTCGGCGGCCGCAAGAACGTGCTGTTCGGTGTGCGCTTCGACTATCTGTCGCGGTTCATCGGCGAAATCCGCCATACCTGGATGTTCGGCACCACGCGCGATTCACTGCGCGACCGCGACAATCTGCTGGTAACCGTAGGCTATCAATTCTGAAGGAGTGGACCTCATGAAATCGCAACTTGCACTTGCCACGTTGCTCGCTGTTTTTTCGGTTTCATCTTTAGCGAAAGTAGCGCCGGCCGACGCCGCCAAACTCGGAAAAGAGCTGACGCCACTGGGGGCGGAAAAAGCCGCCAATGCCGACGGCAGCATCCCGGCCTGGGACGGCGGCCTGACCAAATCACCGGCCTGCTTCAAGGGCACCGGCACCCGCTACTGCGATCCGTTCCCGGACGACAAGCCGGCCTTCGCTATCAACAAGGCCAACCTTGAGCAGTACAAGGCCAGGCTGACGCCGGGCCAGCTCAACCTGTTCGCTAAATACGGCGATACCTATTCGATGCCGGTTTACAAGTCCAACCGCACGTTCGCGAATCCGCAGTTCATCTACGACGCGACGATCAAGAATGCCGCCACCGCTGAACTCGGCGGCAACGGCGAGGCGCTGGTCAATGCCATCACCGGCATCCCGTTCCCGATTCCCGCCGATGGCATGCAGGTGATCTGGAACCATAAAGTGCGGTTCCGCGATACCGGCGTGCAGCGCTGGAACAACCAGTTTGCCGTCACCACCGCCGGTGACTACAACATGGTCAAGATCAAGGAAGACGCCTGGTTCGTCTACAACACGCCGGGCATCAGTGCCGACAAGCTCAACAACAAGATCCTCTACTTCCTGCAGAACACCACCGATCCGCCACGTCTGGCCGGCACCTTGCTGCTGGTGCACGAAACCATGGATCAGCTGAAAGAGCCGCGCGGCGCCTGGCAGTACAACCCCGGCCAGCGCCGTCTGCGTCGCGCGCCGACGGTCGCCTATGACAATCCCGGCACCGCGTCGGACAGCCTGCGCACCAACGACCAGCTCGACGTGTTCAACGGTGCGATGGATCGGTACGAGTGGAAGCTGGTCGGCAAGAAAGAGTTCTATGTGCCGGCCAACAGCTATCGCATCCACAGCGACAAGCTCAAGTACAAGGACATCATCAAGAAGGGCCATCTGGATCAGACGCTGACCCGCTACGAGTTGCGCCGCACCTGGGTGGTGGACTCGACGCTGAAGAAAGGCACCAACCACATCTACAAGCGCCGCACGTTTTACGTGGATGAGGATTCCTGGCAGATCGTCGCCGTCGACATCTACGACGCGCGCGACCAGCTCTGGCGCGTGCAGGAAGCGCACACGGTCATTGCCTATGACAAGCCGTATCAGCTGCCGGCCCTGGAAACGGTCTATGACCTGCAGAACGCGCGCTATCTGGTGATGGCGGCGAACAACGAGGACAGTGAAGTGTTCACCAAGTCTTTCGACGAGGAATTCTTCAATCCGTCGAACATCGCCAAACAAGCGAGTAAATGACTCGCGCTACAGCGCGAGCCGTTCCGAACGCAGCGAGGGATCGGTCTTTTTGAACCCAGATTCCTCGTTGCACTCGGAATGCCAAAATTAAAAAAGCATCTCATGTGTGAGGAGAGCCTGATGCGAGCCGGACAAAAAGTTTTTGGGGTATTGAGCGCGGCAGCCCTTGGGGCTGCCGTTGCTTTTTCTGTCGTCGCGCAGGACGCAGCAGAGGCGCCAGCGGGCGCCGACGCCGGTCAGGCGATCATCAAGCCGCATCCTGCGGAGATCATGCCGCTGGCGCCGAAAAGCATGCTGCTCGATATCACCGAAGCGGGCGGGTGCTGGTTCGCGGTCGGTGATCGCGGCAACATCGTCATCTCCAGCAATGGCAGTGAATGGGCTCAGGTCGAAGTGCCTTCGCGTGCGGCGCTGACTGCGGTGTCGTTTGCGGATGGTCAGACCGGTTGGGCAGTTGGCCATGACGCCTCCATCGTTGCAACGACGGATGGCGGCAAAACCTGGAAGTTGCAGCATTTCAACGCCGAACTGGAAAAACCGTTTCTGGATGTGGTGGCGATCAGCCCGACGCGCGCGCTGGCGATCGGTGCCTACGGCCTGTTCAAGGAAACCAGCGACGGCGGGCAGACCTGGACCGATGTGGATGCGCCGGCAGTGCGCGAAGCTGAGACCCATCTGAATGGTGTCGCGGTCCTTGGCAACGGCGATCTGCTGATTGCGGGCGAAGTCGGCATGCTCGCGGTGTCCGGTGACCAGGGTAAAACCTGGAGCAAGCTGACTGCGCCCTATGACAACTCGCTGTTCGGCGCGTTGTCGCTGGGGGACAAAGGTGCCGTGCTCTATGGACTGCGCGGCAACGTCTATTCCACCGATGACGTGCGCAAGGGCGCATGGCAAAAACTCGATCCACAGTCCGTCGCCAGCATGTTCGGTGGCGCGACGCTGGCCAATGGTGATCGTGCGCTGGTGGGTTTGAACGGCGTGGTGCTGGTGGTTGCGGCGAGCGGTGAGATCCGTCAATACAAGAGCGAGCGCGGAACCCCGTTGTCGGCGGCCGTGGCGATGGGTGACACCTTGCTGGCCGTCGGCGAGTCCGGCGTGCAGACAATTCCGTTGAAATAAAAACACAAGAAGTTTGAGGGGAGACGCAGGATGAGCGACGCCACCCAGAAGTCCACGGCTGAAAAAATTCTCGCGGCCATCGAGCCGCTGATCTACGCGCGGCGCAAGCTGACCATGGGCATCCTGCTGGCGCTCACGGTGTTTTTTGCATGGCAGGCGGCGCTGATCAAGCGCGACGCCGGTTTCGACAAATCCATCCCGCTCGATCACCCGTACATGCAGGTGCTCAAGCAGTACCAGGATGATTTCGGCGGCGCCAACACCGTGCTGGTGGCGCTGATCCAGAAGGATGGCAAAGGCGATATTTACAACGAGCGGTTTCTGACCGCGCTCAAAAAAGCCACCGACGAAGTGTTCTTCCTGCCGGGCATTGATCGTGCGCGCGTCTCCTCGATCTTCACGCCCGATGTGCGCTTCATTGAAGTGGTCGAAGGCGGATTCAAGGGCGGCAACGTCATTCCCGCCGAATACGCACCGACCGACGAAATGTTCCAGTTGGTGCGCGAGAACGTCGGCAAGGGCGGCCACGTCGGCCGCTACACCACAAAAGACCAGCAGGGGGCGATGATCTTCTCCGAACTGCTGGAGGTGGATCCGGTCACCGGCAAGAAGCTCGATTACGAAGTCGCCGCCAACCTGCTCGAAGACAACCTGCGCGGCCGTTTTGGCAGCGAGAAGAAGTTCTCGCTCAAGCTCAAGCAGGATACCGCCACGCTCAAGGCCGGCGAGACGGTCGGCGAGCGCTTCAGCGCGCCGGGCGCGACGTTCCGTTTCGCCACGGTGGACACCGGCAAGAAGGACGAAAACGGCGTCCCGATCCTAGTCAAGGGCGCCGATGTCGAGCTGGTTGAGGAAGCCAACCCGGACTACAACCCGGACGTCGACGTGCATATCCTCGGTTTTGCCAAAGTCGTCGGCGATGTCATCACGGCGACGGGCGAAGTGGTCGGGTTCTTCATCCTGACCCTGTTCATGACCTTCTTCCTGCTGTGGGCGTACACCGGCTCGATCCGTCTGGCCTGGCTGCCGCTGGCCACCTCGATCGTCGCGGTGATCTGGGAGTTCGGCCTGCTGCGCCTGTTCGGTTTCGGTCTCGACCCGTTCGCGATCCTGGTGCCGTTCCTGATCCTCGCGGTGTCGGTGTCGCATGGCGTGCAGTACGTCAACGCCTGGATCGGCGAGATCCACGACAACCATCGCAACAGTTTTGACGCCTCGCTGGAAACCTGGCGGCGTCTGGCCATCTACGGAACCATGGCGATCATGACCGACGTGTTCGGTTTCGCCACGATTTACCTCGTGCCCATCGACATCATCCGCGAGATGTCGATCAACGCCACGCTCGGCATGCTGGCGATCATCATCACCAACAAGGTGATGATGCCGATCTGGCTGACCTGGGTGAAGATCGGCGACATTGAAGCGTTCGTCAAAAAGCAGGAAGCGCGCGACAGCATTTTCGACGGCTTCTGGAATCTGCTGTCGAACATGACCCGGCCGGTGCCGGCGGTGACGGCGCTGATGCTGTGTTCCGCGCTGCTGGGGTGGAGTCTGTGGAAAGGTCAGGAACTGCAGGTGGGTGACTCTCAGGCCGGTGTGCCGGAGTTGCTGCCGGACTCGCGTTACAACCAGGACACCGCCGCCGTGGTGAAGAATTTCTCCATCGGCACCGACGTCCTCAAGATCATCGCCGAGACGGACAGCGAAGCCTGCATCAAGCACGACGTCATGGATCAGATCGATCGTTTCGGCTGGCGGCTGGAAAACACCGAGGGCGTCGCCTCGGTGATCTCGCTGCCGTGGGCGGCGCGCACCGTGAACGCGGCGTTCTCCGAGGCCTATCCGAAGTGGAAGGTATTGCCGCGCAACCGTTATGCGATGGTGCAGTCGATCACACCGATCCCGACCTCGTCCGGGCTGCTCAATCCCGAATGTTCGGCGATGGCGGTCTTCACTTTCATGAAGGACCACAAGGCGGCGACGATCAAGCGCGCCACGCATGCGGTCGAGGCGTTCAACGAAGAAAACGCCAGACTCTGGTACGCGGAGAACCCCTCCGCCGATGTGGCCTATTGCGCGAGCAAGGCGGAGTCGCGCCGCGCAGTCGGCGTCAGCAAGGAGCATCTGCGCCGCGCGGTTGAGAAACTGCGCAAGAAAGGCGCCACCGATTCAGCGATTGACGCCAATGAATCGATCGTGGCGATGCGCGCCGCGCTGGATACGCAGAAGGAAGAATTCAAGAAACTTGACCAGCCCTGTCCGGTGAACTTCGCGCTGGCCTCGGCCAACGTCGGTGTGATGGCGGCGACCAACGAGGAAGTGCATCGGCTGGAAAAGCCGATCCTGCTGTATGTCTATATCGCCATCGTCTTCTGCGTCTGGGTCTCGTTCCGCGAGATCGCCAGCATCATCTGCATCATGGCGCCGCTGGCGCTGGTGTCGTGGATGGCCTATGCCGTGATGGCGGTGCTCGACATCGGCATGAAGGTGGCGACGCTGCCGGTGGTGGCGCTGGCGGTCGGCATCGGCGTGGACTACGGCATCTACGTCTACGCGACCATGGCCGACGCCGTGGCCGGTGGCTACAAGTTGAAGGAGGCGTATTTCAAGACGCTGAAGATGACCGGCAAGGCGGTGATCTTCACCGGCATCACGCTCGGCTTCGGCGTGGCGACCTGGCTATGGTCAGGGCTGCAGTTCCAGCGCGACATGGGCAAGTTGCTGGTGTTCATGTTCACCGCCAACATGTTCGGCGCGATTCTGGTGTTGCCTGCCATCGCGCGTTATCTGCTCAAGGAACGTGAACTGGCGCCGGGCGAGAAACCGGTGTTCAAGCCTCGTCATTAAGTCGTCCTGCCCGCGAAGGCGGGACGCGCCGGGTGAGGGGCGGTTTGTCATTCCGAGCGCAGCGAGGAATCTGGCCTTCTTTTCCGCCTGTCGGCGGGTAACTTTTGGCGCCCCAAAAGTTACCAAAAGGTCTGTACTCCACGCGCCGTAAAGACTCCTGTGCTTCTCGTGAATCAGACTCGACGCACCAACGGGACGTCCATGTCCCGCTGGTGCTGAACCGGCATCCCTGCCGGCTCCCCGTCTGATTCGCTCCGATGCTCGGACGGCGCGAAGTCGCAGGAACATCAAAAGCGGTAGCTGTGCCGTGTCTTTTGACGTTATGCGCCGTATGCGCCGCCGAGTACCGCAGCGAGCAAGACTGGCATCGGGCATGGATGCCCGATGCGCGCCGTCACGACAGGGACGTCGTGTCGGCGCGGGACCGGCGAGTGAGCAAGGAACGCAGGAATCTTTCGGCGCATCCGGCGCACAGCGTTTTTTGGTAACTTTTTGTCGTGTCTGACAAAAAGTTGCCCGCGCTTTAGCGCGGAACGCTTTGGCAGTTAGTTATCCGGCCTTGGGCCGGAATAGTCTTGGAAGCTGTCGAGGGCCGTTTTTGCCCGCAAGCCGGCGCGCTAAAAAATCACTTCAGCGTGCCTTCATTCAGCCCCGCCGCGCTCAGTGACAGGCTGCGTCCGTCGCTGAACCGCAAGGTAACCGGTCCATCGATTGTCAGGCGGTAGGCAGTGCCCGGTGACAGACACGAAGCCTTTGAATCGATCGTGAGCGAGCTCACGTTCGCCAGTGTCCCTTCGATGCGGTTCTGCGCTGTCGTCGCGGTTTCACCAGCGAGCTGGCGGAAATGGCGTTGCCAGGCCAGCACCAGCGGGCCGACGCCGGTGTCATCGCCTTGCATGAACTGCGGCTCGGGTTGCCCGCAGCCGAGGCTTTTCAGATCCACGTCGATATAGCCCTCCGCGCGGCCAACGATATCGCTGACCCAGTAGGCGCGGTCGTGCTGGATCGCGTACTCCGGGAAAGCGAGTTGGGCGTCGGTGCGGTAAGTGACCTGTGCCGGGTTTTTCACGCGCTTGCGGTTGGCGCTGAAGTCGGCTTCCTTCTGCCAGGAGTCGAGCACCGCGTAAGTCAGATGTTCCGCGGTCGGGTGCAGGTAAAAGTCATAGATCACGCCAGCGGCTTCGCCGAGCTTTTGCCGCAGATACAGCGCGGTGTTCACCGGCACCAGATAGTCGGCACCGCTGTAGAGACTGACCAGCGGGATGTGGCGCAGGTTGCCGATGAAGTCCACGACATCGCTGATGGCGCCGGAATCACCGCTCGCCAGCGTGGTGCCAAACTGCTCGCGATAGAGGTCGCCCAATTGACGTTCGGCAGCGGTCACCGGGTTGCCGGGCAGCGGCGTGTTGTAGAGGCTGGCGGTGTTGCCGACCCAGGTCACCGCTGCGGCCCAGAGGTCGGGATACAGCGCGGCCAGGTGCATCACACCGTAGCCGCCCATTGAATAGCCGGCGACGATGACCTGGTCCGGGTCCACATCGTATTCATGCAGCGTGTCGTCGAGCACATCGAGCACGTCGCGTTCGGAGATGTCGGTGAACCAGCCGTCGGCGCCGCGCCCGAGCGGCTGCACGATGATGCGATTCAGGTCTTCGCCGAACTGTTTCTGGAAGACATCCTGACGCGCGATATGCGAGTGGTTGGAGTCGCAGCCATGCAGTGACACCACCAGCGCATGTGGGCCGGCGCCGCTGGGCAGGAAAAACGCATAGGGCTGATATTTACCCAGATAGTTGAAGTACTGCTCGCAGCCCGACGAGGTGCGGCCATGCCGTCCAGGCACGCCCTCGGCACTGATGCCTTCGCCCGGCGGCAGGGTGTAGGTCGAGGTATAGACGCGCTGATGGAACCCCGGCTTTACTTCAAACCCGCGTGTGGTTCCCCCCATCAGGTCGCTGACGTTGACGCTCGCGCCGAACGCGCTGATGTCGCCGCTTTGCAGCGCCGCTGCCTGAGTGTCTTCCCAGAACGCGCCATTGACCGAGGTCACTTCGTCGGTGCCGCGAAACGCCAGATTCATCACCGTGCCGTCGCTCTGTGCCGTGACCGCCCAGATCTTCCAGGTATCGTCCGCCGGTTTTGGGAAACGTCCGCGAACGAGATTGGTCGCCGGATCACCCTCGTTGAACTGCTGCACGAGATCGGCGCCGGTGACGGTGAGGTCCAGCAGAGTCTGGGTGCCGGTGGCCGGGTTGTTGTCCGTATCCAGCGCCAGCGCCACGATCGTCTGGGTGGCGGTGTAGAGCGTGTTCAGTTCCGCCTCGACGACGATGTCATTACCGTCGAGCCAGAGTTCGAGACGGACCAGATCAGCCGTGTTCACGGCATCCGCTGGATAGCGCGCATCACCGCTGCTGCTGGCGCCGCCAGCGCCCGGGGGCTCGGCGGCCGGCACGTCCGCCTTGGCACCGTAGTCGTCGTAGATGTAATCGCGATACACCAGATGGCCGCTGCACAGTTCGTGGATGCCCGCGACCCAGGAGGTCTTGCCGCAGAACGTGTCGGATGCTGCGGGCACCGGCGACGCAGCCGGTAGATTCACGGTGCCGACGCCGGGGCTACTGTGATTGCAGGCCAGCAGGAAAACACAGGACAGCAGGGCGGTATTCCGCCGCATTCTATTGTTCATGGACGAGCTCCTCGCCCATGATGTTGTCATAAAAACACTAGTGTTTCTAGTGTGATTCAGCCGCCTTTGAGGAAAACCGGATTGCCAATCGTGGTGCGCGACATGGAGTCGCGCGTCTCGACGCGCCAGTAGGTGCCCAAGGGTCCTTCGGTCAGCGGGTTGCGTGTCGCCGTTTCGAAGGTGTGCGTGAAGGGATCGCTGGTGATCGGCACGAACAGCTGCGGAACGCCGTTCTGAAAATAAGTCAGCAACTGGCCGGTGCCGCCGATCACCGTGGTGGTCAGCGTTACCAGCGAGGCCTCGCTGGCCGGTACGGTGCCGCCGAACGTGGCGAAATCGTCATGCTCGGTGCGCGCCTCGAATTCGAGCGCTGGGCTGCGTTCGACACCGCGCGTGCGGATGTAGGCGCGGCCATCCTTGATCGAGGCCGTCAGCGATTCGCGCGATAAAGTCGCGGCATACACCGCCGTCACCGACGATCCATAACCCTTGCGTGTGCGCTCCTCTGGTGCATCCACGCCCTTGGAGTCCGAACCGGACACCGCGGTGATTTTGTAACCCTGCTTCAGCAGGTCGTCCCAAAGATTGAGTGCGGTCTGCAGGAAAGGGTTCTCGATCTGTCCGGGGATCGGTACTGGCGAGCCGATGTCGTCACTGGTCGCCAGCACCGGGCCATTGACCACTTCCAGCGTGTCCACCTGGTTCCAGTCGATCTGGTCGCCGAGCTCAAAGTAGCAGCCGCGGCAGAGATTGGAGAACACCGGCGGTGGGAACGTGGTCGGATGGTTGACTTGGAACAGCGCGCCCTGCGCCTTGGACTGGCGCTGGATCTCGCCGAGATTCACATCCTCGAATCCGTGGCGGTACTCGAGCACACCGGGCGTTTCGCCGAAGGTATTGGCGTGGCCGTAGTAGGTGATGATCTCGCGCCCCGGCCAGACCAGCAGATCGGGATGCGCGCGCTGCACCGCGCCCAGCGTCTCCCAATGCCGCCCGGTGATGTATTCCGTGACCATCAGAAAATCCAGCTGGGCGGTGCGCGACTGCGCGATGAAATCGTCCCAGTCCGGTGCATTCGGATTGGAATGGAAGGCGTGCATGTGGAAATCGCCGTGATACCAGCCCGGCGTGATGCGCGCGACATGCGCCTTGTCTACGGGGTCTGACGCGGGCAGTGCGCCGGACGCGGACTTGCATTCGATCTTCACCAACCAGTCCGCGCCCTGCGGCGAGACAGCGGCGATCCCGAGCTCAACGAACCATGTGCCTGCAATCACCGGGCCGGGATTGAAACCGCGGTCGGCGCTGTCGGCTTGCACGAACACCGGCGGCTTGTCCTGGTCTATGCGTCCCTGGCGTGAACCGCCCCAGCCGCGAAAACCTGCGGGGTTTCGATACCCTTTTTCATCGTAAAGACCCAGGTCCAGCGTGGTCGCCGTCAGCGGTGTCGAGGGCGGACCGGCCTTGTCAGTCCATTGATAGGACACTTCGACGCGACCGGTTCTGGGCGCGACGGTGAAGGGCAGGATGCGATAAGTCTTGGCATCGGCGCTGGCGGCGCTGCCCGTGAGTTCCAGCGCCGCGCTGTCGGATGCGCAATTGCCCAAAGATTGACCCGGCACCGTCGGTAACGCGACGACAGGCGTGCCACGGCCGCAGGCGGCGATCAGCAAACACAGCAGCGGCAGCGCAAGGCGAAGATTCATGCGCACAGCTTACGCCTGCAATGTGTCAGCGGATGACAAGAAAGATCGCGGCGAGCACGAACAAGGCGATCCAGACGGTCTCGATGCAGATCAGCGCGAAGGACTGCCAGCCGGCTTTAGCAACTTCGGCAAAAGAGGTTTTGACACCGAGCGCTGCGATCGCAATCACCAGACAGGCTTTCGACAGCTGTGTGAGCAGGCCCTGTTGTTCAAGATTCAGGGCGCCGGTGGAGTTGAGCGCAACCAGCGCGATGAAAATCGCCAGGAACCAGGGGATCAGCGGCGCGCGGCCCTGCTGTGCCTTGATGTCTTCCGCGCGCGCACGAAATGCCAGACCGACGCCGATCACCACCAGCGCCAGCAACGCGACGCGGAACAGCTTGACCAGCGTCGCCACATCGCCGGTGTCGTGGCCGACGCCGTAGCCGGCGCCGATCACTTGTGCGACATCGTGAATCGTCGCGCCGAGAAACAAACCCTGCGCGTCATGCGAAAGATCCAGCCAGCCCGTCAGGATCGGATACAGCACCATTGAGACGGTGGATAGCGCCGTGACCGAAACCACGACGACGATGGTGTAGGAATCGCGCCGCGCGCTTGCTGGCAATACTGAAGCGATAGCCAGCGCCGCTGACGCGCCGCAGATGGCGACGGAGCCGCCAGACACCGCGCCCTGCCAGCGTTCCAGTCCGAAGCGCCGTGCCAGAAAAATGCCGAGTAGCAGTGTGCTCAGCACGGCGCCGATCACCAGCTCTACGGTTTGCCAGCCGAGCCCCGCGACTTGTTCGGCAGTGATGCGAGCGCCCAATAGGGCGACCGCCCAACGCAGCACCGTCTGCGAACAGCGCTCGATGCCCGCCTGCGTGCGCGGGTGTGTGTGCAGGAAATTGAAGGCGATGCCGATCAGCAGCGCGAACAACAACAGCGGGCCACCATAATGGTCGGAGACGAAGCTGGCGGCGAGGGCGATGACGGCGCACAGCAGGATTCCGGGAAAATCGCCGCGGACGGTTTGCAGCAGCGCGGTGAGGCGGGTCATCGGACTGAACCAAACCCGCAAACAAAAAAACCGGCATTGAGCCGGTGTGTTTGTTTGCTGGCGGAGAGAAAGGGATTCGAACCCTTGATAGGGCTATAAACCCTATACGCCCTTAGCAGGGGCGCGCCTTCGTCCACTCGGCCATCTCTCCGGGAGCGGCAAATCGTGTTGCGGGAGCGGAATCGCGGCGCGCAGTCTATCAGCGCGCGCACACCATAATCCAAAGTCGCGCCAAGTCGGCCGCGCCATCCTTGCCGGCGACCGTCTTGAAGGTTTGTATCGCCTTGTCCTTCTGGCCGGCGACGTAGTAGGCATAGCCCAGCCGCAGCTTGGCTTCCTCGGGCTTTTTCAGTCCGCCTTTCTTGAGCCCTTGCTCCATCAGCGCTAGTCCCTTGGCCGCATCGCCGTAGGTGACGTAGGCCAGACCGGTGCGGATCAGCGGGTCGCCGGTAGCGGCGGCCGCCGCTGCGGCATCGGTGGCGGCGAGTTCTTTCTTGTCGAGTACGAGTCTGGTTTCGATCAGGTTCTTGAGGCGTTGCTGGCGGTCGGCTTCGGTGCCCGTGCCCAGCACCTTCTTTACATAACCTTCTTCAACGATCGCCCGCGCTTCACCGAGCAGCACAGCTTGCACGGCGAGCTGCGCCATCTCCATGTAGTCCTTGCTGCCTTCGAGCGTGCCGGTGGCGCGCAGCAGGCGATACATGTCAATGATCAATCGATCAGAGAATCCCGGCTTGGCGGCGGTGCGCTGGATCGCGTCGGCCCAGTATTCCTGCTTGGGGTGGTAGCGCAGCATCTTCTCCAGCGCGCTGGAGTAACCGGCCATGTCTTTCTGCTTGACGTAAGCGCTGGCCAGCAGCTTGATCTGTTCTTCGGTCGGTTTGCCGCCCGCGGACTCCGTCGCCGCGATCTGCGCCGCAGCTTCCTTGGCTGCCAGTGCGTATTGGCCGCCGAGGTAATAGGCCTGAGTCACCAGATTGAGCGTGATCGGATTCTTGCCGCCTTCCGTGCGGTACTTGTTCAGCCACTCGATGCTCTTGGCGTAGTTCTTGTCGCGCAGATAAGTGCCAGCGACCGCTTCCATCAGTCTGAATCTGTTCTCCGGCGTCAATTTGCCGCTGGCCAGGACCGCTTCATAGGCCTTCAGTGCGGTCGCGTTATCACCGGCGCCGCTGGCGGCGGCACCACGCATCTGTTCGGTGACGAAGGCTTCGTAGGGCGTCAGACCCTTGATCGCATCCACCTTGACGACCTCGGCCAGCGCTTCCTTGAATTTCTTCTCGGTGATGAGCTTTTGTGCTGCCTGCAGCGGTTTGCCGATTTCAGGGCGCACGGATTCCGCGGCTTGAGCCAGGGCGACCTGCGGCAGCAGCGCTGCGAAAAAAAACAGAATAGCGAGACGATTCATGTTGAGCTGATGAGTCCGATGTTGGTGACGCCCAAGCGTTGCGCCGCCGCCATCACGCCGGCGACGAATTTGTAAGCGACCAGGCGATTGGGGCGTACGTGGATCTCAGGCTGCGGATTGATCAGCGCGGCGTTCTTCAGCCGATCCTCCAGCGTCACCTGGTCGGCGATCTGCTCGCCGTTCCAGTAGACGGTGCCGTCGAAATCCACTTCCAGGTTGACCACGATGGGTTTGACCTCGGGCGGCGGTGTGTTCTGGTTCACCGGCAGATCGAGTTTGACCGCATGCGTCTGGATCGGGATGGTGATGATCAGCATCACCAGCAGCACCAGCATCACGTCGATCAGCGGCGTGGTGTTGATGTCCATGATGACGTCATCGTCTTTGTTGCCGCCGACATTCATGCTCATGTGATCAGTCCTTAGCCCCGGGGAGGGGGTTCAGTGATGAAGCCGACCTTGACGATGGCCGAGCGCTGACAGGCGTCCACGACCTTGCCGACGTTCTCGAAGCGGGTTTCCTGGTCGCCACGGATATGCACTTCGGGCTGCGGCACGATGACGGCGGCCTCGAGCAGGCGCGCGCGCAAGGCCTCGATGTCGACGGGCGCGTTGTTCCAGAAGATGTTGCCGTCAACGTCCACCGAGATGACGATGTTCTCCGGCTTGGTTTGCAGCGCCTGCTGGCGCTCGGCCGGCAGCTTGAGCGGGATGGTCTCGTTGACGACCGGAATGGTGATCAAAAAGATGATCAGCAGCACCAGCATCACGTCGACCAGCGGCGTGGTGTTGATCGAGGCGTTCAGCTCCTCGTCGTCGTCGCTGGAACTGCCGATTTGCATGCTCATGGGTCTAGTCTTTTTCGGAAAGGCGCAACACGGATGTTGCGATCTTGTACAGGATGTACATCAACCCTTCTTTTCTTCGCCGACACGGGTGCCGGACAGCAGCACCGAGTGCAGATCGGCCGAGAAGGTGCGCACCAGATCCATCGCGTTCTTGTTGCGGCGCACCAGCCAGTTGTAGCCGAGCACCGCGGGTACCGCGACCGCGAGGCCGATGGCGGTCATGATCAGCGCCTCGCCGACGGGACCGGCGACCTTGTCGATCGACGCCTGACCGGAGATGCCGATGGCGGTCAGCGCGTGGTAGATGCCCCAGACCGTGCCGAACAATCCGACGAAGGGAGCCGTCGAACCCACCGTCGCCAGCACCGCCATGCCACCAGTGAGGTTGCTCTGGATCGCATCGACCGCGCGGCTGATGGACATGGTCACCCAGGTTGAAAGGTCGATGCGCTCGACCATGGTGCCCTCGTGATGCTTGCTGGCGCTGACGCCGCGATCGACGACGTACCAGAACGGGCTGCCGGTCTTGAGCCTGGTCACGCCCTCGGCGACGGACTTCGCAGTCCAGAATTCTCTCTCGGCGGTCTTGGCTTCCTTGAACAGCTTCTGCTGGTCGAGCAGTTTCACCACCATCACGTACCAGGTCGCGGCGGACATGATGACCAGAATCGCCAGCGTGCCTTTGGAGACGAAGTCGCCGGTGGCCCACAGCGCAGCAAGGCCGTAGGGGTTGGCGACTTCGGTGGTCGCAGCGGCTGCGGCAGGTTCCTGCGCAAACGCGAGCGGGGCGAACACGGCCAGCAGCAAAGTGATGGCGGCGCGGCCGAGGGTTTGGATGTTCAACATGGTGTCTCTCTCCTGGTCAATCTGTTTTGCGGTTGTTTGATTGGGGGTGTGAAAAAACTTATTCCTTGAGGATCCAGCGGTAGCGTGTCGAGAACCAGGCCGGCTCGGGTTTGCCGAGGTTGGTGCCGACTTTGAATCTGCATTTGCCGAAGGAGCGGATGGTCGCTTCGTCGAGACGACCGTAGCCGCTGGTCTTGTCGATGCGCGATTGCTGCACTTTGCCGTCGATGCCAATCAGCAGGCTCACTTCCGCCGCGCCTTCCTCGCCGAGGCGGCGTGAGGTGGCCGGATACTCCGGCTCGCGACAGCCCTTGGGACTGTTCTTGAAATCGATCTCCGGGCCGACGCGGGTGATCTGCGAGGTCGGTGTGCTGTCCGTGGTGGTCTGGGTGATGGCGTTCTGCGGTGGCGGTGTGGAGATGATGATGTCCGGCGGCGGCACAAACGCCAGTGGCGGCGGCGTGAATTCCGGTTTCGGCGGCGGTGGCGGTTCACGCTCGAATACGATTTCCTGAATGATCTTGGTCTCGATCGGCTCCGGCAGCAGTTCGATCGCCTTGCGCGCCAAGCCGTTGACCAGTCCCCAGATCAGCAGCGCATGAAAACCGACGACAAAGGCGATGCCCTTGTATCGGGTGGACGGATCCTGTTGTTTGGAAAAATCCATAAGTCGCAATGGTTACAGAAAATGAGGCAAAAAACCGCCACCCGCTTAGCTGACTTTGAGAGTGTTTTGTGGCAGCACTTCAAAAAGAGTGGTACTAAATGTGTATCAGTAATTTTTTCTAACGAGGCTCACAGGGCGAAAACGCATGGCTGCCACTAATTCAATAACGCGATGCTTGCGGTCTCGCGCACGGGCTTCAATGCGGCGAAGTCACTGGCTGGGGTTACGAAGGTGCGTTGCATGAGATAGCCGCGCGCGGTGGGGCTTTCGGCAACCATCGCGCCTGCTGCCTTGGCACGGTCGACGGCGACGGCGTCCCCCTTACGCACCAGTGCAATCCGGTACGGCTGGCCGGCGAGCTTCTCGCCATTGACCAGAAAGAAATGCACCGAGCGGCCGTCGTACATGGTCAGCGACCAGTAGGTGTCAGGCGAGGCGCTGCCGGTGAGCAGCAGTGGCCCCTGGCTGAGGTCGTACGCCGCGCGGCTGGCGACGATGTCGGGGTTGCCCAGCGGAACCCAGCTGCCCTTGCTGCCTGAGAGCACATCAGCGTGCACCCAGCGGTTGGCGGGATTGAACCTTGCATAGGCTTTTTGCATCACGGCATGGGGCACGTACCAGATCATCGCGTGGTAGCCGGCCACCGCACCGGTTACCAGCAGGGCAGCGAGTGCCAATGGCCAGCGGCGGCTCATGACTTCACCTCGACGATGCTGGGGACGGTCTGCACCGTGAGCGATGGCCAGATATCCGCTGCTGGCTGGTACAGCCGCAACAGCAGCTGCGCCCTGCCATCGCCATTCGTGGGTAGCCAGTTGCCCGAACTCCGTGTCGGGCCGACGATAATACAGAATTGATCCGGGGCGTCCATCGCTACATTGCTGTTGGTGTAGCTGGAACGCTGCGCGTCATTGGCAAAAAAGGTGCCCGCCGCGTCATAGGCGGCAATGCTCCAGAAGCGCGCGGGCAGTGGTCGGCCGCAGACACGGTAGGTCTTGTCGGCCTGCAGCGCAGCGCCGCTGCTGTCGTTGTGCGCCAGAAAATACAGGGCCTCGCCCGGCGGATTGGGGAACGGCCCGATCCTGGCAATCTGCGCGATGTAGAAAGCGTCGGTGAATCCGGCGCGTTCTTTCATCGTCTGCCAGGGCCCGATGTCATGGCGCAGCGCGGCAGTGGCCGCCGCGCTGTCGAGCCAGTGATAGGCCGCCGTCGCACCGGCAGTGAAGCCCGCTGCGGTCACGGCGAGGGCCGCTGCCGCCCGTCCGATCAACTGTGTTGTCCGCATTCTGTGTTCTCCATGGGTTGCTAAGGTTTGAATGCCGGGCAGCTCCCTGCGGCGATCTCCGGACAGTCGATGCCGGCACCCGGCAGGTAAAGGGCGGAGTGGAACTGCTGACTGTAGATGGCCTCCATCGGCAGACCGTCGAGCACTTGGGTGGCCGTCAGCCGGGCAACCGCACTGGCGTCGTCCTTGAGCCAGAGATCGAACCAGGCGCGGGTGTAGTACTGGAACAACCGCATCTCCTGTGACTTGGGGCTGGCGGAATCGCTGCTCGCCACCTGGCCCTGCCCCCAGTCGAGATGGGCCTTGCCCAACAAGGCAATCTGCATGCTGGGCACTCCGGCGTCCCGCCAGACGTTGAACGCCGTCTTCTTGATTTCCGGATCCACGCCCAGGTTCAGGGTCGGGTTGGTGTCATTGGACTGCCCCATGGCGGGCACGCGCGGGCGGGTGAGGCGGGCAGGCTGCACCCCAGGCACTTCACCGGCAATCACTGTGGAAATCTCGCGGTTCAACGGGCCGCCGAACGAGGTCGTGCCCTCATCGCCGGTGAGCACGCTGGAGAGATTGTCCCAGGCCACCACTGCCTTCAGCCGCGCATCCTCGCCCTGCAGCCAGCTCACCGCCCAGGCCGAAAGGCTGTGGCCCGCGCCGCCCATGCGCGCGGTGTCGGTGTTCTGGCGCAGCGGGTTGTCCACCGACTCGATGAAATCGAGGCCGCTGACGAAGGCATCCACGTAGTTGTCGGCAGATTGCGGATTGGCGGCGGTGGCCTCGGAGTTGCCGACGCCCTGGGGGTCGACCGTCAAGGCGATATAGCCCTTGGCCGCCAGTTCGCGCGCCGACCATTGGTACTGCGATTGCACACCAATGCCGGAGCCCGGACCGATGACGACCACCGGCAGGCGCGCATCTGTGTGGCTAATCGTCTCCGGGGCGAACAGCACGCCGTACAGCGCAGTGCCATGCAGCTTGGACGGGAACAGCACCTCACAGCTCTGCCAGCCGGCCTGCCAGTCCCAGGCGGCGGGTGGTGCATCCAAGGCGCCGCCCGCGGCCCCGTGCACGAGCGGCAGCACCACCGGCGCACAGGCCAGCGTCAAGGGGATCGGTGGCAGTGTTGGAATGCCGGGAAGGCTGGGCGTATTCGCCAATAAGCCAGGATCGCCGCAGGCTGCGAGCGCCAGCGTGAGAGCGCTGAATGAGAGTTTTTTGAAGGCGTGCACATGATGCTCCTAGGGTTGAAACGCCGGGCAGCTGCCTGCGGTGATATCCGGGCAATCGATGCCCGAAGTCGGCAGGAACAGCGCGGAGCGGAACTTCTGGCTGTAGATGGCATCCAGTGGCAGCTCGAACACCTCGGTCGCCGTCAGCCGGTCAATGGCGCTGCGGTCGTTCTTGAGCCAAAGATCGAACCAGGCGCGGGTGTAGTACTGGAACAACCGCATCTCCTGCGACTTGGGGCTGGCGGAATCGTTGCTCGCCACCTGGCCCTGAGACCAGTCCAGATGCGCCTTGCCGAGAAAGCTGATCTGCATGCTGGCAACACCGGCATCGCGCCAGAGGGTGTAGGCATCCTTCTTCGCCTCTGCATCGCCGCCTTCGCCGGAATCATTCGACTGGCCCATGGCCGGGATTCGGGGCTGCACCGGCCGCAGTGGCGCAAGCCCCGGCACCTCGCCGCCGACGATCTGATCGCCATCGCCATTGTTGCCGGTGGCGGTGGTTGCCAGGTAATCCCAGGCCACCAAGGCCCGCAGGCGCGGTTCCTCGCCCTGCAGCCAACTCAACCCATACGCACTGAGACTGTGACCTGCTGCACCCATTTGCGCGGTATCAGCATTCTCCCGCAGCGGGTTGTCTGGTGACTCGATGAAATCAAGTGCGCTCACGACGGCATCAATGTAGTTGTCCGCGGTTTGCGGATATGCCGCCAGCTCTGAGTTGCCCACACCTTGCGGGTCCACCGTGAGTGCGATGTAACCGTACGAAGCCAGTTCGCGTGCCGACCAGTGATACTGGGATTGCAGACCGATGATGGATCCTGGGGCTATGACTACGACTGGCAGCTTGTCGTGCGCTAGGTCAATGTTTTCCGGCGCGAACAGCACTGCGTAGAGAGTCGATCCATGCAGCCTGGAGGGGAAGAGCACTTCGCAACTCTGCCAGCCCGCCTGCCAGTCCCAGGCGGCAGGCGGTGCATCCAGCGGGCCGCCCAGCACGCCGTGCACGACGGGCAAGGTGATCGGTGCGCAGACCAGTTTCGATGCCGTTGACACTGCGCCAAGTGATGGCACGGCAGGGCTCAATTCGGTGCTTGTGCCATTGCATGAAGCCAGGCTCAAAGCGCAGGACATGGCGGGCAAAATTTTGAAGATATGCATCGACAGTCTCTACAACAAGACTATGTTTTTATATAAACGCATTTGTTTCTCCTTGAGTTCACTTTGTACACCAAGTTACCCGCGACTTCAAGAAAAATGCTTGGGCTGACGCCCTTGGGGTCGCTGGCGATCGCGCACTACTTGTTGAAGGAGCTTGAACTGGCCCCGAGCGAACCGTGGTATTCAAACCGCATCACTGACTCCTCTCTTCCCTTGTATCCGGTTGACGGATCCTGTTGTTTGGAAAAATCCATAAGTCGCAACGGTTACAGAAAATGAGGCAAAAAACCGTCACCCGCTTGATTGCTTTTCCAGCCGTTTTGGCGTGAGGTGAGAAATACAGTGGTACTAAATGTGTATCACCTGTTTTTTCTAATCAGGTCCACGGGGCGAAAAATCAGCATAAGCGGGTCGTGCGTTTTGCGATAAGGCTTGAGTCCCGCCGCCAGGAGCACGAGCGCAGCCAGGTTTGCGCAGGTGCCGATGATGAGCTGGCCGAGGCCCGGACAGTGGCGGGGTCGGAAATCGTGCAGAGCCGATTCGCAGCGTCACTCGCCACGAATGGATTTATACGATGACTGCTACTGAACAAAGTCGGGATTGCAGGAATGACGCTTTTTCAGTTCGGCAACCCCCTTTTTCAATCGTGTTCTCCAGTTTGGGCCACGGCCCAAAGCATCGGTCCAGGCCTGTTTGAGTTCGGCCGGGTTCTCCGTCTGAAAGTAATCAATCAACGTCGCTGCCTGCAGTAAATCTTTCAGCGCTTTCACGCGCGCTCTTTGCGGCCGCTCGCCGTGCACGATGAGCTTGTGGATCGCGTAGCGCGCCGGCGAGGGCACGGTCACCAGGCAATATCTGCCGGATGGGTCCAGCACGACCAGTTGCGTCGGGTGCTCAAGCAGGTAGTCCAGGAACTTCAAAGGTTGGGCCGTGACCGCGAGCTGCGGAACTTCGATAGGCTCGTCCCGCCCACGTCCGAACGTCGTCAGAAAATCAACCTGAAAATCCGCTTCGCCTTTTAGAACGTAGGTCGCGCCTGCGCGGCCCTTGGCCGTCGGGATGGGCAGGAACCCGCTCTCAAAAGTAGAGAGCGCATCGTGCAGGTTGGTCTTGGGCGCGTCAGGCACGGCGATGGACAAGTTCTTGCCCGGGACGGCCAGATCAATGTCCATGGTCTTGTCGCCGCTGATCCATTGAACCCCGAGCAGGTTCGCGTAGCCGGCGAAGCAATGCGTGCCGACCAGGATTCCGCCCGCGCGAAAAAATCCGTATTCGTTGGCCTTGATCAGCAAGCGCAAATGCTTGGAGGGAAGCGTGGTGCCCCCGTACCCCGCGTAACCGCTGGCCAGCGCTGCGACGCTCGATATCTTTGGAGCGGCGCGCTTGGATTCCACCAGTGCACGCACACGCGGTTCATCCGGCCCCACGTAGTGCTGAACGTAGCGGCTGCCCTGACGAAAATGAAAGTACCAATAGTCCCGGCCGCTGACCGCCCTTTTCTGAAAGTTGCCTTTCAACAGGCCCGCGCTGCGCGTCAGGCTCTCCGCAGTCGCGGCGTCGAGCAATTGCGCATACGCGTTCTGCGCGGTCGTCGAGAGAGGTTGGTACTGCACGAACCAATTGTATTACATTATTGTAAATGTAATATAACTTGACCTCGGCGGGTGGGTAAAAAATCAGCCCCCGAGCATCGTGCCGGGGCCGAACCAGTCCACTGCGCCATCCAGAGATTTTTTGTCGGGATGCTCGGTCTGGTGTGGTTTTTCATCGATCAAAAAGATGTTGTCCTTGGCTGGGTCGTAGGCGTCCCATGCACTCAAGGCGCAGGTTGGCTTGCCGGTTTTGGCGAACGCGGCCCAGCAGTCGGTGAGTGCGTCGGCCATCGCCTGATCCTGCGCGCTCACAGCCTTGGCGCTCTTGGGCGTGATGCCGACGGTGTCGAACACGTAGGCGATCTCCGCCGCATGACCGGCACCGGGAACCTTGCCGCGATGACCGGAGGTGACGTACTCGAACTTGTACAGCCACGCCGACGATTGTTTGGCATGCGCAGCAGCCAGCCAGCGCGCCGGTGCGCCAAACACGATGTCGGTGAACATCAACGATTCGCGCGCTTCACCGGTGGTTTCGCGGTTGGGATACCAGCTGGTGAACGGCGGAACGCGCGCCATGATCTTGCCCATGGCTCCGGGTCTGCGGATCTTCAACAGGCTGGCTTCCCAGTCGTTGCTGCCGATGATCATGGGAATTTTCGCGGCGCGGCCTTCGGCAAACGCTTTCGACGGGGCCTCGGTGGTGGTGACGCCGTCCTGAAACGGGCCGAAGCCGATGTCGGCGCTTTTGGCCAGCGCTTCGATCAATTGCGTGGGCTTCAGTGCACGCAGCGCGGCGGCATCCAGCGTGCCTTCGATGCCGGCGGCTTCGAGGTTCTTGGCGATCTTCTTCTTGAACTTTTCGGCTTTGGGCGGCTTGTTCCAGCCGCCACCCGATTGCACGATGGCCTGCTGGAACAATTTGTCGGCGGCCGGGCTGGCCATCAAATAGAGAATGTCAGCGCCGCCGGCGGATTCGCCAAACGCGGTGACTTTTTGCGGGTCGCCGCCAAACGCGGCGATGTTCTTCTGTACCCATTTCAGCGCGGCGATCTGATCCATCAGCGCGAAGTTGCCGCCTGCCCCATTGCCCTTATCGTCAGCGTCCAGTGCGTCGTGCGCGAAGAAGCCGAGATAGCCGAGGCGGTAGTTGATGGTGACGACGATGACCTCGCGCTGCGCCAAACGGCTGCCGTCATAGAACGGGATCGAGCTGGCGCCCATGCGATTGGCGCCACCATGGAGCCAGACCATCACCGGCAGCGGTTTGTCCGTTTTCACCGGCGCCCAGATGTTCAGGTTGAGGCAGTCCTCGCTCTGCAATTTCGGCGTCAGGCCGTACATCTTGTCGTCCGGCTGCGGGCAGGCCGGGCCGTATTCGCGCGCGTCGCGCGCGTCTTTCCAGGGGGTCACCGGTTGTGGCGCTTTCCAGCGCAAATCGCCAACGGGTGCGGCGGCATAGGGGACACCGCGGAACGAGCGCACGCCGTTGGCTTCAATGCCGGCGAGCGCGCCGGATTCGACGGCGACCGTTGCGGATGACTGCGCCTGCGCCGATGTCATCAGCAACAAGCCAAGCGCAATCGAGCAGCAAGATCTTTCAAAACGCATTTCACTCTCCAAATGGCGTGCGGCAGCTTAAAACGTCTTGCGCAGCTCGAGGCTGATCATGCGGGGTGAGCCGGGGTAGCCGTTGAAGCTGCCAGGCATGGCACAGGCTCCCGAACAGCTGGCCGGCGGTCGCGTGACGGCATTGAAAATGATCTGCCGGTAGGCTTGATCGGCGAGATTGGCGCCGGCGACCGCGAACTCGAAATCGCCGGGGAAGCGGAATCCCATGCGGCCGTTGAGCAGGGTATAAGCCTCTTGCGCCTTGCCCGGATCCAGATCCACGCCGGTGTTGACCTCGCTCTGGTAACGAGCCGAGATCGTGCTGAAAAAGGCCATGCCATGCGGCAGCGGTGCGCCGAAATTGGCACTCAACTGGCCGACCCAGACGGGTGAATTGGTTAACTGCTTGCCAACCACCGCCAAGGGCGCGCCGCTGGGGGCGGTGAAGGCCACGCCCGGGCCATAGACGGCCTTGGTGTAGGTGAAATTGCCCTTGAATGAAAGGCCCTTGGCAATGCGCAGGTCGCTTTCAAACTCAAGTCCCGAGGCATCCACCTGTTTGACGTTGGACACGGAAAAGGCGGTGCCGTCGAACGTATTGACCTGATAGTCCCTCAAGTCCATGAGGAAGTAGGTGGCACGGGTCTGCAGCGCGCCGCCGAACAGAGGGAAGCGTACGCCGGCTTCGTAGTTGTCAATGGTTTCCGGACGGAACTGGAAAATGCCGCCGATGGTGGAAGGCGGGTTCAGGTTGATGCCGCCGGACTTGAAGCCCTGCGAGTAGCTGGCGTAGATATAGAGGCCAAAATCAAAGTTTTTGCCCAGCGCGAATGTGCCGGTGACGCGTTTGTCCTCGTACTTCGTCAGGTAGGGATCGGCGCCACACAAGGCGCGCAGGCTGTTGCTAGTGCGGGTTGCGTTGAGGCCGCCGATCGTCGCCACCTGGCCGGAAACCACGCCGAGCATGCTGTCGCCAGGAACCAAGGGAATGACATCGCAAGAAGGACTGTCGGACGTCGCTTCGCCGCCGCCGATTTTTTCTTCGGTGAGATAGCGCAGGCCCACGGTCGCATCGAGTCCCCAGGGCAACCTGAACACGTTGTGGGTGAAGAGCGAGGCGCTGGTGCCGTCTTGATACGCCGTGACATTGTTGCCGGTGCCCTCCGGATAAAGCGGCAACTGCGTGCCCGGCGGCACCGGCGAGCCGAGCAAGAAGGAACCGCCGTCTTCTCCAAGAAGAGTCTGCGCCTGCGCGCCAATGGTTTCGTCGGAGTAGAACAGGCCGCCGAGCCAGTCCACATTCAGCCATTCGGTGAGCCCGAAAGCGCCTTGCAGAGTGAATTCGCCGGTGGTGATCTGGGTCTGCGCGTTGACATAGGGCTGGTAGGCAAAATCGATGTCGTTGAAATCACCGTCGCGCTTGTCGTCGGCGAAGCCAGTGGCGTGGTTGAGCAGTCCCTTGGCCTGGATGCCATAAAACGATTCGCCTGGATCCCAGTCGAGGATGGCGGTATAGCTGTCTTCGCCCGCATTGGAAAAAGTGTCGGTGTAGTCAAAAGCCACTTTGTATCGCTCAACCGGATCGAACACGGTGCCGCCATGACGGCGAATCTCATCGGCGGTCGTGGCGTTGTACTGGGTATAGGGCGCAACGCAGCACCGCTCGCGCTTGTCGTTGCGCTGGCCGATCAGGCGCAGCGAGATTGCATCGGTCGGCGTCAGCAACGCCTGCGCGCGCAGCGTGTAGCGATCACGGTCGTTGTAAGACTCGCCGTTGAAAATGTTGAGCACATAACCATCGCGCTGGTTGTACTGGCCGCTCAGACGCACGGCCAGCAGATCGTCAATCAGTGGTCCGCCGACGATGACGGTCGCCAACCGGTTGTTGAAGCTGCCCACGCCGATGCGCAGGTCCGCTTCCGGTGCAAACGAAGGCGCGCGCGTATGGATTGAGATGGCGCCGACGGTGGTGTTCTTGCCGAACAGCGTGCCCTGCGGGCCGCGCAGGACTTCCACGCGTTCGATATCCACCAGGTCGGACAACACCAGCCCCGGCCGCGGCAGATAGACGCCGTCAACGAACGAGCCGACCGAGCTCTCGAAGCCAGCATTGCCTCCACCGGTGCCGATGCCGCGGATGCGGATGGTGGCGTTGGCCTCGCTGCCCGAGAACTGGATGTTGAGCGAGGGCGCGACTTGCAGCAGCGACTGCGTGTCGCGGATGACGTTGTTTTCCAGCGCCTCACCGCTGACTTCGGAGATCGCCATCGGGATCTTCATCAGGCTGGTCGCGCGTCGCGTGGCAGTGACGATGACTTCCTCGAACTCGCCGGCCTGGGCCGGTTCGTCGGAAGCGGGCGGCAGT
Organism: Pseudomonadota bacterium; assembly: GCA_038043245.1. Taxonomy (GTDB): domain Bacteria; phylum Pseudomonadota; class Gammaproteobacteria; order Nevskiales; family Nevskiaceae; genus JACPFV01. The sequence goes on from JBBTCH010000003.1 coordinate 90,952, forward strand.
CCTTCGACGGGAACTTCAGACGGGGCAGCCGCCGCTTCAGGCGCAGCTTCAGTCGTTGCCGGTGTTTCTGTGGGGGGCGAGGCGGGCTCGGCAGCCGCAGGCGTCGGCTCTGCAGCAGGCGCGGAGTTCAAGCCGGGCAGGGCCTGTGAGGAAGAACTACTGGAACCCTGCGCCTGACCCACCGAGGTCAAGCCGGCACTCAATACGATGACCAGCATCAGCAATCCATGCATGTAACGCATGTGTTCTCCTCGTCTGTCCGCACGGTGAAGCGATGGAATTATCTCGACACTATTTTTTTCAGATAATACACAAAAAATGCATCAGGGTGTCAACACGTTTTTCGTGCGTAAACACAATAGTTTTTATATTTACAAAAAAATCATTCAAAATCATATAGATAAATATACATATTCACTGTGATGTTAACCATGCGGATGTGAGTCGATTCTTACGGCCTGTGGAATTGTCGACAAGATTGAGGCAATATGCCGGCAAAATAATCAGGCCTGCCGGGGTAGACCCGAGCGGCGCCAGAGCATCTTTGCGGAGGAGCGATGGTCGAGAGTGCGTTGCCATCATCGAGTTTTGAGGAACCGACGGATCCGGTGACGGCACCGCGCGAGCCGCCGCTGGTGTTGCAGACCATGCGCCGTCTGCTGCGCGACATTTTCGCCGGCGTCTATGGGCCCGGTGACCGCATCCGTGAAGTCGAAGTCTCAGAACGTTATGGCGTCAGTCGCGCGCCGGTGCGCGAGGCGCTGCGCGTGCTCGAGCAGGATGGCCTGATCGCGCTCACGCCCTGGCAGGGCGCGCGCGTCATCGACCCCAAACCTGCCGAGATGGCCGATCTGCTCGATCTGCTCGGCGCGGTGTCCGGTGTCGTCGCCCGTCTCGTCGCGCGGCATGGAACTGCCGCGGATCTCAAGCGTCTGGCCGGTGACGTCAAGATCCTCGAACAGTACGGGCGCGAACGGCGCGACCCGATGGAACTGGTCGAGATCGCCTATCAGTTCGGTACGCACATGGGCCGCGCCTGCGGCAGCGAGCAGGCGGCGGCGACGTTCCGCCGCGTCGGTCGTCCCGCGTTCTGGCTGCACCGCTTTCTGGTTCCGGTGCCGAGCCGCTGGCATCAGCAGTCGGTCAATCGCCATCGGAAACTGCTCGAAGCCTTGCGTGCGCGTTCCGAAGACCGCAGCGAGAAAGCCGCGCGCCGGCTGGTGCAACTGACGCGCAATCTGGTGCTGAGTCATGCGCTGGCTGCGCAACGAGTCCCGCCCAAAAAACCATCGAAATCATCCAAAGGCAGATCCACATGAGCGTCGAAAAACTCACATCGCCGGTGACCGGCGTCGTCTGGAAGGCAATGGCACAACCCGGCGCGACGCTGGAAGAAGGCGCCACCGTGCTGCTGATCGAATCCATGAAGATGGAGATCCCGGTGGACATGCCACGCGCCGGGCGCCTGACTGAATTGCTGGTCAAGGAGGGCGATACCGTGAGCGAAGGTCAACCGGTGGCGGAAATCGAATGACCAAGAATCCTCCGAGTGAACTGGAGCTGCGCCGCGCGGCCGCGCGCGCCATGGGCGGCGAGGAGGCGGTCGCCAAATGGCATGCCAAGGGTCGCTTGACCGCGCGCGAACGCATCGCAACTTTCCTCGACCCGGACTCGTTCCAGGAATTCGGCATGATCGCCGGCAAGGGCAGTTATGCCGCCGATGGCACGCTGAAAAGTTTCACGCCGTCGAATTGCGTGATGGGCCGCGGCGAGACCGAAAAACGTCCGCTGATGGTGGTCGCCGACGATTTCACTTTGCGCGGCGGTTCGTCCGAATCCTCGGTCGCGGAAAAATGGATCTACGGCGAGCGCATGGCGCATGAGTTCCGCATGCCGCTGGTGCGCTTCGTGGATTCGGTCGGCGGCAGCGTCAAGATTCTTGAACAATCCGGCCGCACCAAGATCCCGGGTTATACGCTGTGGCCTGGCACCGCGATGATGGGCGCGATCCCGGTGACCAGCATCGCTTTCGGCGCTTGCGTCGGTCTCGGTGCGGTACGCGTCATCGGCGCGCATTTTTCGGTGATGGTGAAGGATCAGGCGCAGGTGTTCGCGGCCGGGCCGCCCGTGGTCAAGCAGGGGTTGGGTCACGACGTCAGCAAGGAAGATCTCGGCGGCTATGAGCTGTGCACCCAGGTCAGCGGTGTCGTCAACAACGTCGCTGAAGACGAGAAAGACGCCTTGCAGCAGGTGCGCCGTTTCCTGTCTTACCTGCCGACCAGCGCCTGGGAACTGCCGCCACGACTTACGTCCACCGACGATCCACGGCGTCGCGACCTGAAACTCAACGACGCGATCCCTGCCGACCGCCGCAAACCATTCAAGGCGCGTGGCATCGCAGAATCCATCTGCGATCAGGGGTCGCTGTTCGAGATATCGCCGAAGTTCGGCGCTTCGCTGCGCACCTATCTGGCGCGGCTGGATGGTTATGCAGTCGGACTGATGATCAACGACCCGATGGTCATGGGCGGCGCGCTGACGCATGCCGCTGCGCAGAAGATGGAGCGCTTCGTCGATCTGTGCGACAGCTTCCATCTGCCGCTCGTCTATCTGGTGGATCAGCCGGGCGTGATGATCGGCCTTGAAGCCGAGCGCGCAGGCACGCTGGTCGCCGCCGCCAAAGCCGGCGCCGCCATCGAGCAGGCCACGGTTCCATGGGTCAGCGTGATCATGCGCCGCGCGTTCGGCGTTGCCGGCTCCATGCAGGGTCCGTGGAATGGGCCCAGTGGCACTTCGCTGAATCACAAATTCGCCTGGCCGACGGCGCGCTGGGGCTCGATCCCGATCGAAGGCGGCGTCGCCGCTGCCTACAAACGCGAGATCGAAGCGGCACCGGATCCGGATGCGCACCGTGTCGAGCTGGAGCAGTACTACCATCGGCTGGCTTCGCCGTTCCGCACGGCAGAGGCATTTGGCGTCGTTGACATCATCGAGCCGGCCGAGACGCGCGCGTTGTTGTGCCGCTGGGTGCGCGACGCCGTGCGGCTGTTGCCTTCGCAACTCGGACCCAAGCGGAGAACATTGCGATGAGCGAGGCGAGTCATGGCCCGCTCAGCGGTTATCGCGTGCTGGAGTTGTGCAGCACCATCGCCGGTCCGGCCGCAACGCGTCTGCTCGCGGATTTTGGCGCCGAAGTGATCAAGGTCGAGCCGCCCGAGGGCGATTCGGTGCGCAAGCTCGGCGTGCCGGATCAGGGCGTGGCGCTGTATGCGGCTTCGATCCTGCGCAACAAGCGCACGGTCTCGATCGACCTGAAAACGCCGCGCGGTGTTGAACTCGTCAGAGAATTGTCCACGCACTGCGATCTGGTGGTGGAGAACTTCCGCCCCGGCACGCTGGAGCGACTGGGCCTTGGTTACGACGTGTTGACGAAAAACAACCCCAAGCTGGTGATGCTGCGCATCAGCGGCTACGGTCAGACCGGCCCGAATCGAGAAAAGGCTGGTTACGGCGCGATCTGCGAAGCCTTTGGCGGCATCCGCGAAATGATCGGCGAGCCCGGCCTGCCGCCGCCGCGCGTCGCCGTGCCAGTGACGGATTACCTGTCGGCGGCCTACGCGGCGTTCGGCGCGACCATGGCGCTGATGGAAGCCAGGCGCAGCGGCCGTGGGCAGGTGGTGGATGTCGCGCTCTACGAAACCGCGTTCACCATGATGGAAGCCAGCGTGCCGGGCTACGACCGTTTCAAATATGTGCCGACGCGCGAAGGTTCGCGCCTGCCGTACATGGCGCCGAACAATCTGTACAAATCCAGGGATGGTGTTTACGTCCTCATCGCCGCCAACAACGACGCCACCTTCAAGCGTCTGGGCGAAGTCATCGGTGCAGCGGATTGGATGCAGCGGTATCCGACGATTGCTTCGCGCTGGGAAAAAGTGGACGCGCTCGATGCCGAGATCAGCAAGTGGGTCGGCCGCCACAGTGCACTGGATGCCGAACAGAAACTCGACGCCGGCGGCGTGCCGACCTCGCGCGTCTACACGCTGGCCGACATCTATCGCGATCCGCACTATCAGGCGCGCGAGATGCTGCCGAAAGTACCGCATCCGGTGCTCGGCTCACTGACCCAGATGGGCATCGTGCCCAAGTTGTCTGAGACCCCCGGCGGTGTGCGCTGGGCGGGTCGTGAAGCCGGCGCCGATACCCGCGCAGTGCTTGCCGAATATCTGAAATTGTCTTCGGAGCAACTGGATCAGCTCGAAGCCGACAAAACCATCCGGACGGCTAAGCCATGAGCGAGCTGACACTGGATTCGCTGCGGGCGGAACTCGAATCGCGCAAAGCCGCCGCGCTGAATATGGGCGGCGACGCGAAGCTGGCTCAGAGAAAATCGATTGGCCAGCTCAACGCACGTGAACGCATCGAACGGTTGTTTGATGCGGATTCATTTTTAGAGAGCGGCCTGCTGGCGACTTCGTACCGCGATGAAGACCGCGAACGCACGCCAGCCGACGGCAAGGTCACGGGGTTCGGCCGCATCAACGGCCGCGAAGCCGCTTGCGTGTCGAACGACTTCACCGTGATGGGTGCGTCCTCAAGCTGGGTCAATTCGCGGAAGATTAAACACATGAAAGAGACTGCGACCCGTCGCGGTCTGCCGCTGGTGTTCTTCGGCGAATCCACCGGGGCACGCATGCCCGACGTGATGGGCGCCGAGGCGATGGGCGCGGGCGACAACCCGACGCAGTATCTGCGCACCCGCGAAACGCCGTGGGCATCCGCGCTGCTCGGCCACTGTTATGGCTCGTCGGCCTGGTATGCGGCGATGTCGGATTTCGTGGTGATGCGCAAAGGCGCGATTCTCGCCGTCTCCAGTCCCAAGCTCACCTCGCTGGCGACCGGCGAGAACCTCGATCCCGAAGAACTTGGTGGCTGGAAACTACACAGCGAAATCACTGGCCTGGCTGACCACGTGGTTGAAAGTGACGAAGCCGCGATTGATGCGATCAAGGTTTTTCTCTCATACCTGCCTTCGCATCGCCGCGAAGCGCCGCCACGAAACGCCACGGTCAACGCGCCGGACGCTGAACAACTCGCAAAAGTTTTCCCGATCGAGCGCAAGCGCGTCTATGACGCGCGCAAAGTGCTGAACTGCATCTTCGACCGCGATTCGCTGTTCGAACTCAAGCAGGGCTTTGGTCGCGCGCTGGTCACTGCGTTCGCGCGGCTCGACGGCCAGACCGTCGGCGTGCTCGCCAACAATCCTTTGATCAAGGGCGGCGCGATCGACGCCGACGCCTGCGTCAAGGCGACCTCGTTCCTGATCCTGTGCGATTCGTACAACATCCCGGTGGTGTTCATGGTGGATCAGCCCGGATTCCTCATCGGCATCGACGGCGAACGCCGTGGCATGCCGGGCAAGGTGATGAACTGGATGCAGGCGCTGTCGCTGGTGTCGGTGCCGAAGATCTGCGTGGTGATGCGCAAGAACTACGGACAGGCGCTGCTCAACATGGGCGGCGGCGGCAATGCGCAGGAAACGCTGGTGTGGACCACCGCCGACATCGGCTTCATGACCGCCGAGTTCGGCGCGAAGATCGTCCACGGGGCCGACGCGCCGCAGGAAAAAATCGACGAGATGGCGCGTTCGACTTCGCCTTATGCGATGGCCGGTTTCTTCAACGCCCAACAAATAATTGATCCGCGTGAAACGCGTACGCATCTGATCCGCCTGCTGGAGATTCACCGCATGCGTGCCAGTAGCGGCGTCGGTGAACACTTGATGCGAACCTGGCCAACACGACTATGAATAATTTCCTGCGTGGCTTTTCCCTGTTGCTGTGCCTGATGTCTGGGCAGACGCTGGCGCAACCTTGCGAGATGGTGATCTCGCTCGAAACCGTGTTCGCGGAGGTTAGCCAACCGCAGGTATTCGATTGGCAGGGAACCTTCGTCGAGGATGCAGAAGTCTGTTTCCCCTCGCGCCAATCCGGTGCGCAACTGAAAAGCTGGTTCGTGGCCCCAGAGGATGTCGAGACCCGGCCGGCAGGATCAACGCCCGTGGTCGTGATTGGCCCGGGCAGTGTCAACGGCCTCGCCACCTACTACCGGTGGTCTGCGCGCGAGCTGGCCAACCACGGGTATCTGGTGCTGGTGGTGGATCCGCAGGGCGTCGGTCGTTCTGAAATCGTCGAGCTCGGTAGCTGCGGGGCTACGGGTTGTCCCGGAGTGCCGTTCCAGCAGGCGTCCAACTATGTAGACGCACTTGCCAGTGGGATCGACTTCGCGTTCACGCGCGAACATCCCTGGCTGGCCAAGGCCGATCTGAGCCGCATCGGCATCGCCGGACACTCCCTCTCGGCGCGTGCGGCTACGTTTCTTGGCGGCCTGGATCAGCGGGTCGGTGCGGTCGTGGCCTGGGATCACATGGCCAGCGACCTGCATGGCGACGCGGGCACGCCCAGCGGCGAGGGCGTCTGCGCCAACCTGATCGGCGGAGAGATACCAGGCACTTCCGAGCCGGTGACGCCCCGGGCGCCGACCATGGGCCAGGCTTCGGACGCGAACGGCACCTGCAATTTTGAAACCAATATCGCCAACACCGGCCCTAACGGCATCGGCAGCGACCCCGAGCTGAAGAAAACCGGATACGAGCATTGGCGGGCTGCGGGCATTCCCAGCATGGTGCTGGTATTCAACGCGGCGGCGCATGGCAACTGGGCGCAGTCTCAACGCGAAGGCGTCTCGGAACAGTTACAGCTGTTCCAGCACTACACCCGCGCCTGGTTTGATCTGTATCTGAAGGGCGATGAAAGCGCACGCGGCAGATTGGCGGCGAACGAAGTGCTTGGGCTGCCGCTGGCGCAGCATCTGAGCAGCAAGTTCCGCTCGGCTTTGTTCATGCCTGAGAAGTTGCTGGACTGCGCCGATCTGGTCGCCGGGCTTTGTCTGCCCGGCACGGTCCCTGTATTGCCGCCCATTGTCAGCGCACCAGACAGTGAGGGTGGAGGCGGCATATTGCTTGGCGGCATCCCGCCGCTGACGATCGCACTGATCTTGATCGGTGTGTTTTTCCGAGCGCGCAAATTCATTTCCAGTGGAGAAAAACGATGACTCCAGTGTCTGCAACAGCAAATGCCCCATCGGGGCCTGTCAAAGCGACCGGCTACGCATGGCTTGTCGTCACGTTGCTGATGCTGGCGCACGTGTTGTCCTTCGTCGACCGGCAGATCTTGAATCTGCTGGTCGGGCCGATCCGCAAGGATCTCGGCATCTCGGACACCGAGATGAGTCTGCTGATGGGCCTCAGTTTCGCGTTTTTCTACACCATCTGCGGCATCCCGCTGGCGCGCTGGGCGGACCGCGGCTCGCGCCGGTGGCTGATCGCCGGCGGCGCCTTTGCCTGGAGCCTTGCCACCGCGGCCTGCGGACTGGCGCAGCGCTATTCGCACATGCTGCTGGCACGCGTCGGTGTCGGTGTCGGCGAGGCGACCTTGTCGCCGGCCTCGTTCTCGCTGATCACGGATTACTTTCCGCGCGAGCAACGCGCGTCGGCCATCAGCATCTTCGTCATGGGGGTGTACCTCGGCGGTGGTCTGGCGTTTCTGATCGGCGGCATCGTGGCTACCTACGCCGCGACTCACGGCGCCATGACCTTGCCGCTCATAGGCGAGATCCGCACCTGGCAGGTGATCTTCCTGATCCTCGGCGCAGTCGGCGTGCTGTTCAGCCTGATGCTCCTGCTGGTGCGCGAACCGCCGCGCAGCTCGCCGGGCAGCACCGGCATCCCGATCCGTGAAGTCCTTGCAAAACTCAAAAGCAACCGGCGCACGCTGACCTGTCATCACCTGGGCTTCGCGGTCATTTCGCTGGCGGGTTATGGCAGCAGTGCCTGGATTCCCAGTTTTTACATCCGCGTGCATCACTGGACTCCGTACGAAGTGGGCCTGACTTACGGCGTGATCCTGATGGTGTTCGGCGCGCTCGGCGTGAATTTTGGCGGACGTATCGCTGATTACTATCTGCGCCGCGGTGTCACCGACGCCTGCATGCGCGTCGGCATGTGGGCCGCGATCCTTGCCGTGCCCAGCAGCCTGAGTTTCCTCACCTTCGAAAGTTACTGGGGCATCTTCGCCGCGCTGGCGGCCGGCACTTTCTTTTTCAGCATGCCGTTCGGCTGCGCGCCGGCTGCGTTGCAGGAGATCGTGCCCGCCAACATGCGTGCGCAAACCTCGGCGATCTATCTGTTCGTGATCAACATGATCGGTCTGGGGCTGGGCCCCACCGCCGTTGCCCTGGTCACCGACTACGTGTTCCATGACGATCAGGCCGTGGGCCAATCGCTGATGCTGATCAACGTGTCGTCGCTGATCATTGCGGCGATTCTGCTGGGTTTGGGCTTGAAGCCCTATCGGGAAAGTCTTGCGCGACAGCGCGCAGCGGAAGCGTGAATTCGATGCGGGCCCGGATCGTTTTCGCCGTCGGTTTGATGGCGACCTGCGCCGCGAGCGCGTTCGAGTTCAACCCGGCACTGATGAAAGGCCGTAACTCCTACGTGACGATGGTGTTCGACGAGGCAGGTGGATTCACCTCGGCTGCGATCACGCCGGCAGACGACAGCTGGACCGCGCCGACCTACCCGAGCACTTATCTGTGCCGCGCGCCCGAAGACACGACCGACCGCGCCAACTGTCGCTCGTATGGAATTTATGTCCCGACTACTTACGACGGCAGCAGGCCGGCGCCGCTGCATCTGTCGCTGCACGGCAACGGCGGCTTTGCCGAGGCGCAGATCGGTGACGTGCCCAAGAACGACGGCACCGGCACCACTGCGGCAGACAACTCCGGGCTGGAAGGGCGCTACAACCAGCTTGCCGAGCAGCACGGCTTCATCGCGGTTTATCCGAACGGCATTCCCAATGGCGGCAGCACGGTCAATGGCCGCATGTGGAACGACTGCCGCATCGGTGAACCGGCTTCGACCGCAGATGACGTCAAGTTCATCGGCGCCTTGCTCGACGATGTGATGTCCAGCCTCAACATGGATCGCGGCCGCGTTTACGCCAATGGTTACTCCAACGGCGCGGTGATGATGTTCCGGCTCTATGCCGAACTCGGCGAGCGCTTCACCGCGTTTGCGACGATGGCCGGCAATCAACCGCTGGATAACCAGACCGAGTGCGCTGCGCCGACGGTAAAAAAACCGCTGATGCTGGTGTTTGGCGACGAGGACGCGGTGGTGCCGTACTACGGCGTCGGCGTGCGCGTCAGCATGCGCAGTGCCGACGACACGATCCTGTACTGGACGCAGCACCTGGGCGCCGATCAGCCGACCACCGACGATCGCGTGGCCTGGCAACTCAACTGGACGCTGGTGCCGAATGTGAGCAGCACCGACGGCAATCCCGATTCGCGCGGCTACACCAAAGTCTTCGGCAATGGTGCCGAAGGTACGCAGGGCGTCGGGCCCACTCTGGTGTTCGCCAAGAAAATCAATCAAGGCGGCCATACGCTTTCCGGGCTGACGCCGTTCACCAGTCAAGTGCTGGTGGCAACGCTCGGCCCGAAGAATCTGGATGTCCAGATCGCTGATGAGTTCTACAGCTTCTTCAGCCAGTTCGAGATGAAGGCTCCTCCGGCGGCTGTCCTCAGCGCCAGCGCCGCGTCTTCAGCAGCGCAGGGACGCGGCCTGTTGCTCGGCGGTCTCGCACTTTCGACCTTGCTGGCCTTCGCCGCGTTCGCGTCTTTCCGTTTTCTTCTGACCCCGTAATCCCCAATGAACAAATACCTGCTGGCCTGCGCATTATTGATACACACACATGTTTCTTACGGCGGCGTCAGTGCCGATGAGGCAGCTCGGCTCGGGCGGGATCTCACTCCGATCGGCGCCGAGCGTGCGGGCAACGTCGAGGGCAGCATCCCCGAATGGACGCCGCTCCGGCCTTACGGCAGTCCGCCGGGAAAGTACACGCTGGATCCGAAGATGGCCGAGGAAAAACCGCTGTTCACGATCACGGCGGCGAATGCCGCGCAATACGCCAATCGCCTGACGGCGGGCCACCGCAAACTCTTGCAGACGTATCCGACCTACCGGATGCAGGTCTATCCGAGCCGGCGTGATGTCAGCTGGCCCGACGCCATCGTGGATGCCACGCGCGTTAATGCGACGCGTTGCGGGCGTGACGGCGACGAGACGCTCGACAACTGCAGGCTGGGATTCCCGTTTCCGATTCCGCAGGCAGGCGCCGAGCCGATCTGGAACCACAAGCTGAAATGGCGAGGCGAGGCGCTGACCCGCTACAACAACCAGCTGATCGTGCAAAGCGACGGCCGTTATCAGCTGACCAAGCTGGTGGAGGACGTGGACTATCCGTACGCCAGCATCGTCAATCCAGTGCCACTGACGCGCACCTCGGCCGAGTTCTCGCGCTATCTGTCGCAGACCCTGGCGCCGCCGCGGCTCGCGGGCACGTTCCTGCTGTTCGTTGACCGTGTCGCCGCCGGCAGTCAGGGCCGCGCCGGCTGGACCTACTCGCCCAGTCTGCGTCGAGTGCGTCGCTCGTCGAACCTGTGCTGCGACAACCCTTACGAGGGCACCGACGGCCATCAGTTCTACGACCAGATCGACATGTTCAACGGCACCTTGTCGCGCTTCAACTGGCAACTGCTCGGCAAGCGCGAGCTGTACATCAGCTACCACGCCAACCGCATCGCCAACCCCAAGATCAAGTACGCCGACATGGTGCGGCCCGGCCACTTCAATCCGGAGCTGCCGCGCTACGAGCTGCACCGCGTCTGGGTGGTGGAAGGCACGGTGAAGCCGAGCGTCTCGCACACCTTCAAGCGGCGCGTGCTGTATCTCGACGAGGACACCTGGACCATTGTCGCCGTGGATGCCTATGACCATCGCGACGGGCTGTATCAGTTCCAGGAGGGGCATCTGCTGGTCGCCGCACGCATGCTGGCCGGCTTCACCTCGCCCGAGCTGATTTACCACTTCAGCTCCGGGCGTTATTTCGTGACCGGCGTCGCCAACGAGGACAAGCCGCCCAATACCGACCCCAAGTTCCCCGCCGACCACTTCACGCCCGAGGCTTTGCGCAGGCGTGCGAGCGTGGGCGCGGGCGAGTAGTTGGGAACATTGACATTTGTATAAAAACATGTATGTTCCCAAGCAAAGCACTATGACGGTCAAGCGTTACTTCCGTACCGGCCTTGACCGCCAATAACCATAACGGTGCGGGCAAGGAGATCAGCAATGAGTCGTATTTCTTTGGTGGCAGATGCAGGGTTGTGTTCGCGTGTGGTAGCGGCAATCGTGGCGATATTCGTTGGGGGCTATTCAGCACAAGGCTTGGCTCAGACCGACGCGCAGAGAATTCAGGCGGCGACGACGACCGCCAATACCAATGCGTTCTGCAATGCGCTGCCCAAGTTTTACTGGGAGATCGGCAAGGGCAGCCAGAGCACGCCGATGGCCAGTGGCAGCCGTGGCGGCGGGGCACCCTCAGCGACGACCCAGATGCCGGTTTACTCCGCCAGCAAATGGGTCTACGGCGCCTATGTCTTCCAGAAGCGCAGTGGTGTGCTGAGCACGGCGGATCGGCGAGCGGCCACCATGAGCATGGGCTATACCGAAAACAGCGCGTGTCTGTTCGATACCACCGTCGGCACTTGTCACACCGCGATGGACGCCTATGACCCGGCCGCATTGGATAAATTCTTCTACGCCTCCGGGCACTTCCAGAAGCACGCCTCGGTCGATCTCGCGCTTTCGGCCATGAACAAGACGCAACTGGCTACCGAAATCCATAGCCAGGTCGGCAGCGATTTCGTTTTTACCTACAACCAGCCGCAGTTGGCGGGGCGCGGCAAGAGCAGCGCGACGGACTACGCGAAATTCCTGCGCAAGATCCTGAATGGGCAGTTGCTGTTGTCCGGCAGCGCATTGGGGTCGGACGCCGTCTGCACCTATACCGACCCGACGGATCCGCTGACGGGGAGGACGAACTGTCCCACCGCGTTGTACTCGCCTGTCGATGATGCCGCAGTCGGTCTCCAGGAAGCCTGGCACTACTCGATCGGGCACTGGGTGGAAGATGACCCGGTGTGGCTTGCGAACGGTGGTGATGCGGCCTACAGCAGCCCCGGCGCGGCGGGTTTTTATCCCTGGATCGACTCCTCGCGAACCTATTACGGGATTCTTGCCAGAAATGAGGTAGGCGCCACCTCCTCCGGGGAGTCGGTTAAATGCGGGCGGTTGATCCGCAAGGCCTGGCTCACGGCTACCGCGCAGTAGTTGTCCTGGATCAGGCAGAGCTGAAACCTCTGCCTGATCCAAAATGGCTGAGCATCCCTTCCGCGTCGGACTCAGTTGCCAAACCGTCGTGGCGCGAACGAGGAGATCAACGATAAACCGAGACATTTCATTCGTGGAGGGATTCAAAGGGTTCCGGGGCATGTGCGTATTGCTGGCCATCGCCCTCGCGTTCCCGGCATCCGCGCAGACCATCGCAGCGCGGACGCAGGCGGTCACCGACACCATCAACAACAACAAGGATCTGGGCGAGATCTGCGCGATGGATTTCTACTGGGAAATCGGCGATCGCGATGCCCAGCGTGCTTCGGGCCAGAAGGGCACCTCGTTCAAGGCGACCACCGACATGCAGATTTATTCCGCCGGCAAATGGCTCTACAGCGCTTATGTGTTTCAGAAGCGTGGCGGTCAGCTGACCGCGGCGGACAAGGACGCCCTGCGCATGCAGTCCGGCTACAACCAGAGCAATGCCTGCCTGGGCACCGCCACGCTTGCGCAATGCCAGAATCTGATGAATACCTACACTTCCTCGGCGGATATCAATAACCAGTACTACTACGCAGGCGGCCATTTCCAGAAGCATGCGACCGCCGTGCTGGGCATGGGCAGCAAGACCAAGCCGCAGATGGTGGCCGAGATGCAGGGCACGGCTGCCAGCCCACTGCTGAACACGCCCGACGGCGCCGACACCAACGTCGTTTTCACCCTGGCGACGCCGGTGATGGCCAGCGGCCACAAGACCACCGCTACCAACTACGCGGTGTTCCTGCGCAAGATGCTGAGCGGAACTCTGCTGCTATCGGGCAGCGCCTTGGGGTCGGATGGCGTGTGTACCTATCCCGCTCCTAGTAATGCCCAAACCGGGCGCATGAATTGCCCGGGCGCGATTTATTCTCCGGCAGCGCCGATCCAACCTGGCGTGTATGAAGTGGATGGTGGGACGAATGAGGCCTGGAGCTATTCCATAGGCCACTGGGTCGAGACCGATCCAGTCTGGCTCGCCGGCGGCGGTGATGCCGCCTACAGCAGCGCCGGCGCCGCCGGATTTTATCCGTGGATCGATTCGTCACGAACCTATTACGGCATTCTGGCGCGCAACATCCTGACCACCACCTCGGCCGGCGAGTCGGTCAAGTGTGGTCGCCAGATCCGCAAGGCTTGGTTGACGGGTATCGCGGCGCCGAGCGGCGTGCAATGAGTTTTTAAGCGCCACCCGCTTACGGTCGTTTACGGACCGTGGCGGTGCTTGGGACGAACAGCGGGGGCCGTCCATGGATAAAATCAACCATTGAATTTTTCGTGAAGACAGGTATGTTTATTCATCGAATCGGGCCGGGCTGAGAGGAATTTCGGATCAAGCATCAAACAACGCGCCGGCAATGGATTGCTCGCACACAACACAAGGGACTGTTCAACTTCGCGGCGCCGCTGTTAGCGCTGTTGCTGCTGGCGGTTGCCGGCCTCGCCGCCTGCGGCCCTTCCAGTGCGCCAGTGGGCGGCGGCAACCCGCTGGTGTGCGCGCCCATCACACTGCCGACGCCGAGCGGCGCAGGCAGCGCAATCGACGGCCCAGCGCCAGCCTATGACTGGCAGGGCGACTGGCAGAGCTGCGAGGTGTTGTTTGTCTCGAAGCTGCACGGCTCGCAACTCTATGGCGTGCTGTTCGCGCCCAAGAACATCGATCTCGCCCGCGACAAGTTGCCGGTGGTGGTGATTGCGCCGGGCTCGGCCACCGGTGTGCAATCGCAGTATCAATGGTCGGCGCGCGATCTCGCCGGGCATGGCTACCTCGCGCTGACGGTGGATCCGCAGGGCGTGGGCCGCTCCGAAGCGGTTGCACCGCCGCAAACGGCGGACAACTACATTGATGCCGTGGTCAGCGCGCTCGACTACCTGCTGTCCGCCGAGAATCCGCTGCGGGCGAATGTCGATGCCGCCCGCATGGGCGCAGCGGGCCATTCACTTTCTGCGCGCGTCGTCAGCTTTCTGCAGGGCGAAGACACCCGTCTTCAGGCGATCGTCGCCTGGGACAATCTCTCCAGCACGGTCGAAGGCGATGCCGGGATCTCCAGTGGCGGCGGTACCTGTGGCGCTGTGATCGGCGGCGAGGTGCCGCTGGGGTCGCGACCCGCGCGCCAGCGGGTGCCGGCGATGGGGCAGGCCTCGGATGCGCCCGGTGGCTGCACCCAGGACACCGATCCCGAGGTGAAAAAAACCGGCTACAACACCTGGCGCAACGCGGGTATTTCCAGCATGCAGATCGTCGTCCAGGGCAAGGCGCATGCCGATTGGGCGCAGTCGCTGGTGGCGGATGCCAGCTCGGAGAGCCCGAAGTCAAAAGAGTTGCAGCTGTTCCAGCACTACACGCGCGCCTGGTTCGATCTCTGGCTCAAGCAAGACCCCAGGGCCATCGCGGCGCTGACCGCCTCGCAAGTGTTTGAGAACACCCTGCAGACGATCTACAGCGTGGACTTCCGCTCGGCGCTCTTTCTGCCCAATGCCGGCATTGACTGCCCGGACATTCTCTCGGGCGGCTGCCCTGCGTTTGCGCCTTGACCCCGGCGCCATGCCCCAGGCTGTCGTTGCTGTTTTTACTGTTCAGGGGCGCACCCGCTTACGACTGAAAACCGCTTTCAAATAGCATTTCGATGAACAAGGTGATACTAAAAATGTACCAATCTATTTTTGCTGCGAGGCTTGCGAGGCCCCAACAGGGCAGAAGCGGGTGGGCGTTTTTGCTGCTCTGCATGGCCTGGTTTGCGCCGGCAGTGCCTGTGTCGGCTGCGGTATGCGAGGAGAACAACGCCTCGCCTGGCATCGCCGCCGATGAGGCGCTAGGCCGGCAGGAGCCGTTTGATTGGCAGGGTGAGTTTGTCGAGGACGATGGCATCTGTTTTCCGTCGCGCAACTCCGGCGCGCAGTTGCGCGCCTTTCTGCTGGCGCCGGCGAATATCGAGAGCCTGCCCGACGGCTCGCTGCCGGTGGTGGTGATCGGCCCCGGCAGCGGCGGCGCGGCCCGGGCGATGAATTACCTGTGGTCGGCGCGCGATCTGGCCGGTCACGGCTATCTCGCCTTGTCGGTGGATCCGCAGGGTGTCGGCCGCTCTGAGGTCAACGGCGGCGAGCCCAACGGCTGCGGCGCCAGCGGCTGCCCCAATGCGCCGTTCCAGAAAGCCAGCAATTTCGTGGATGGACTGGTCAGCGGCGCGGATTATCTATTTACGCGCGAGCATCCCTGGCTGAAGAAAGCCGATCTCACGCGCATCGGCGTGGCGGGTCATTCGCTGTCTGCGCGGGCCGCGACTTATATCGGTGGCCTTGATGAGCGTTTCAGCGCAGCGGTCGGCTGGGACAACATGTCGAGCGATCTCAACGGTGACGCCGGCATTTCCAGCGGCGGTGGCGCCTGCGGTTCCGCGATTGGCGGCGAGCCACCGAGTGCGCCGGTGATCGCGCCGCCGCGCGTTCCGACCATGGGCCATGCCTCGGATGTGCCGGGCGGCTGCACGCAGGACACTAATCCAGAGGTGAAAAAAACCGGCTACGAGCACTGGCGCGCCGCTGGCACGGCGACGATGCAGCTGGTGTTCAAGGCGGCCGCGCACGGCGACTGGGCGCACACGTCGAGCAGCACCTCTGAGCAATTGCAGTTGTTCGAGTACTACACGCGCAACTGGTTCGATCTTTATCTGAAACGAGACGAAGGCGCGCGCCTTCGTCTGCTGATGCCGGAGATTCTAGCGATGACGCCGGATCAGATTTACTCGGCGAGCTTTCGCTCGGCCGCATTCATGCCCGAGGCCGGCGTGGACTGCCCGGACCTGTTGGTGGAAGCCTGCCGGCCGCCGGCCGGAAAAACGCTGGGTAGCGGGCTGCTCCTGGGCGCGCTCGGCCTGGGTCCAGTATTATTACTGCTGATGCTTGCTGCGATATCGCGCTTAAAGCTGGGCCAGACCACGCAAGGACGCTAGTAAATGCGCAATCTCTTTCAAGAATTTCAACTACAGACGAGAGGTCGGGGGGTCCGCGTGTTTGCCAGCGCGGCGCTGGTCGGATGTGCGGTTGCCGGTTGCGGCCTGCCATCGTCGGAGGTGGCGGTGCAGTCCGGCAGAAACGCATCCGGTTCCTGGCCGGAGATCGACGAACGTCTGCAACGCGCGGTGCGCCCAGCTGCGCCTGGCGTGCCGTGCCAGGGAGGATATTCGGCGGAATCCTGTGGTCTGGAATTGCGTTTCGGCTCGCGCGATCAGCTGTGGTACGACCAATCGTTTGGCGAGTGGACCCGGGACGCGCAAGTGCCCATTGCGTCTGCCAGCAAGTGGCTGACGGCGGCGGCCATCATGACCCTGGTGGACGAAGGCACGCTCGACCTGGACGCGCCCATCAGCACTTACTGGAGCGGTCTGGACGCTGACCACGGTGCCATCAGCATGCGCCAGCTTCTGTCCCATACGTCGGGAATGGTTCATCATGCTCCCTGCACCCACGACCAGCAGATACATACCCTCCAGCAATGCGCGCAGGAAATCCTGCTGCTGCCGTTGGCGGCAAAGCCGGGCACCACATTTCTATACGGGGCACCCAGCTTCCAGGTGGCCGGCGCCATCGCAGAAAAAGTCAGCGGCCAGTCCTGGCGCGACCTGTTCAAGGAACGGATCGCCGATCCGCTCGGAATGACAAAAACCCTGTACGGCTCGACCCGGGGGCAGTTCGCGGACACCACCAGCAATCCTCAACTGGCGGGAGGGGGAATCTCCACGGCCAGTGACTATTACGCGTTCCTGGACATGATGATGCAGCGGGGAATGTTTCAGGGCCGCCGGGTTTTGTCCGAACGCGCCTATGACGCGATGGAGCGCAGCAATACGGGCGGCGTAAGCCGTTATGAATGCCCGTTGACCGAGGCGGCCTGCTATCCGGTCTGGCCCACGGCCGGTTTTGCGCTGGGCAATCCCGCGACCGGCAGCGTGCCGTATGGGCTGGGCAACTGGCTGTTTCGTGTGGACAGCGACTGCAACGGCACGCTGGTCTCAAGCCCCGGTGCCTACGGCGTGCACGGCTGGATCGATACCATCCGAGGCTATCGCGGACTGTTGTTCATGAACGGCGACTACACGGCGTCAGCGCCTATATTTGAGGATCTCCTCTCGATTCTGGATCAGCGCATTCCCCAGCGCACGGCGCCCGAGGCGCCGCTTAAGGATTGCGCCTAGGGTCGAAGCTGATCCCCGATCGATTGATGCGGGCCGCGTGCCTGATGATTGTCGCGGGCCTCGGCGCATGTGGCGAGAGCCGGCCTCGCGAGCCGGCCCGTTCAATGCAGGCGGCAAGCCCGCAGATCGAAACCAGCGCCGCAGGCTTTCTGTCACGCCCTGAGATCGTGCTGCCGCCCCGCAGCCAGGTCATCAAGAGCGTGGATCTCGCAGGCGGCTGCGGTATTGCCCCAAGCGACGGTGGCCGGCAGGTGGACGGCCGCGCGGAGGACTGGAAAGGCTCGCCGACGGAAATCGCCGGCACGCATCGTTACGACGCGGGCGAATACCTGTGGAGCGACTTTCCGTTCGACGACGCCGGCGACGGCGCTTTTCAGTATCCCGGCGAAGCCACGCCGATCGTGGCGCAGGACGGCACCGCCGGAACCGCCAGCGAGCTGATGCAGCGTTACGGCGCGAACGCGGCCGACGTCGTCGAATTCCGCGCGGCGGCGGATGCGTCCACGCTGTATCTGCTGGTGCGGCTGAATTTTCTTAACGCGCTCAACAGCACCGTCGTTGGGCTGGGGTTTGATCTGGATCGCAACTCCGCCACCGGTTTCACCGCCTGGCCGCGCGGCGCCAACATCGACAGCGCCGGTCGTGGCCTCGACTTGTTCATCACTGCGTTCGGGGCCTGCGCCTACGTTACGACGCCCGCCGGCGAGCAAGCGCTGGATGCGCAGGGCGGCGCGATCCACACCGGCACGCGCGACAACGTCATGGAGATCGCGCTGCCGCTGGCCTTGCTGAATGGCGCGCAGGTTTTCGATGTCGTTGGCGGTAGCGGCCTGTGGGACGCGGCTGCGCAGAGCTGGATGCCGGTGGCGATGTCCGGCTCGGGCGCCAACGCCAACCCGACGCCGCGCGGCAAAAACACCGCGGGTGCGCCGGAAGTGTTCAACCTGATGTTCCGCGACGACGAGGCTTCGATCAACGCCTGCGCCGGCGTCGTCAACACCGACGCCAACTGCATGCCGGCCTCGTTCCACTCGTTTCAGGCGCGCAATCAGGTGCAGGCGCTGCGCGCAGGTACCAGCGGCCCGTATGCCGCTCAACTCGATCTCGCACGCTTGCAGCCCGGTGCATCCAGCGATCCGCAAGTGATTCGGCGTGGCGCCGAGACGTTTTTCACCCGCGTCTACCGCTCGCGGATCGACGCCGAAGGCGTGCTGCTATCGGGCAACAACGCGGTGTTCACCAGCCGCTATCAGCCTTACACCCTGTACGTGCCGGCCTGTTTCGAGCAGGGCTGCGCGCAGTGGCCGGACCCGGCGCGCGCGCCGCTGGCGTTGCAGTTGCACGGCGGCGGCAACGATCACCTGTCCGCCTCGCCGCGGCCTTCGATCCCGGAAGGTGGCAATGCGCTCTACGGCAGCGAGGATTTCTTCGCCGCCTACGACCGCGAATCCGCCGCGCTGATCGCCAGTCCGCTTGGGCGCGGCCTGCAGTTGCCTTCGTGGCGTGGCTACGGCGAAGCGGACGTGCTCGAAGTGCTCGACTCAGTCCGTGCAACCTATCGCAGTGATTCTGAGCGGCAGGGCATCATCGGCGGATCACAGGGCGGCTTCGGCACGTTTCGCATGGCCGGGTTTTATCCCGACCTTTGGAATTCCGTCTCGGTCGAATGTCCGGTGGCCAACGAAGCCAGCTCCAGCAATCCGCAGGGTCATGTTGTGCCGTCCACCGTGCCGTTCGTGATCGACGTGCTGATCCCCGCGCTGATCAACCTGCCTTATCTGCAGGGCAGCGGCACGCTCGATCCACTGGCGCCCATCACCATGAACCAGCGTTTGCGCGATGCGGCGCTGGCCGCCGGTCTCGACGTCAAGTACACCGAGTACCTCGCCGGCAGCCATTGCTTCGATGTCGCGCAGGCGGCCTATCCCTACACCAATGCCGACGCCGCCGCCGCTGCGCGCGCGCTGCTGCTGCCGCGCCTGGCCCAGCCGGCGCGCGTGCGCTACCGGATTGACCCGCGCCAATATCCGCCGGCGGCGTTCAACGGCTTGTTCGATATCCGCGATGTCGGCGTGAGCTATGCCGGTGCGAACTGGGTCTTTGGTCTGCGCATGCGCCCGGACATCGAGTCGCTGGCCGCTTCGGGCGGCGCACCCGGCGGCACCGACGAAACCTCTCTGGGAGATTTCACGGCCGTGAGCCACGCCCTGCCGGGCTGGCAGATCACCCTCGAAGATTGCGTTGAAGGCTTGCCGGTGGGCATCGCCGGGGTCGCTGGCGGCAACCCGCAGAGCGAGCCGCTGTTGTTCAGTCCCAATGCCTACCAATGTCAGCGCCAGGTGCGTGGCGGCGAGTTTGCGCCGCTGCTGGAGTTGAGCGCCAGGAATCTTGAAGCCGCGGCTGTGGACCTCGCCGCCGCCGGCCTCGCGGACCAGGCCTTTGCGGTGCAGGCGCAGGGCGACGGTGCGTTCGAACTGCATCTGACCGCGAGCGCCTTACGCAACGCCGGCGGCGCCTGCGTGCAGAAATTCACGGCCGAGTCCGAGAGTGCGATCCTGCATTTACAATTGAGCGCGAACCTCTGCGAGATTCGCCTTGAGCCCTAAGCCGGTCAACGTCGTCAAGAAATCCCGTCTCGCCCTCGCCACCCTAGCGCGCTTCGCCGGTGGGGTCTGGGTCATCGAGCTGCCGGCTGGCGGCAATCAGCTCAGCATCACGCCCTGAACCCCATGAGCACGTATCCGCCCCCCACTGAAGCCTTCGTCCGCGCGCGTGATTTCCTGTTTGCGCATCGCAGCGATTACGCCGCCGCCTATGCCGGTTTCGAGTGGCCGCGCCTTGCGCAATTCAACTGGGCGCTGGATGTCTTCGATATCGAGGCGCGCGGCAATGTGGCGCTCGCCCTGTGGGTGGTGAACGAGGATGGCAGCGAGTCGCGCATCACTTACGAGCAGATGCGACAGCGCTCCAATCAGGCCGCCAATTTTCTGCGCGGCTGCGGTGTTGCGCGCGGCGATGTGCTGCTGATCATGCTGCCCAATGTGCTGCCGCTGTGGGAGCTGATGCTGGGGGCGATCAAGATCGGTGCGGTGCTCAGCCCCGCAACCACGCTGCTCGCAGCGGCGGATTTGCAGGATCGCATCACGCGCGGCGACATGCGCCTGGTGATTGCCGATGTCGCCAGCACGGCGAAGTTTTCTGAAGTGTCCGGCAGCTACAGCCGCATCGTGGTCGGCGGCAGCGTCGCGGGCTGGCAGCGCTACGAACCCGCAGTGGCAACCGAGTTCGTGCCGCAGGGCGCAACCGAGGCCAGCGATCCGCTGCTGCTCTACTTCACCTCCGGCACCACGGCGAAGCCGAAGATGGTGCAGCACACCCAGCAGAGCTATCCGGTCGGGCATCTCTCCACGCTCTACTGGCTGGGCCTCAAGCCCGGCGATGTGCACCTCAACATCAGCTCGCCCGGCTGGGCCAAGCATGCCTGGAGCTGTTTCTTCGCGCCCTGGAATGCCGGGGCGACGGTGTTCATCAACAACCAGCCGCGCTTTGATGCCCGGCAGACCCTCAGCACGCTGGTGCGCTGTGGCGTCACCAGCCTGTGCGCGCCGCCGACGGTGTGGCGCGCACTGATTCTCGAAGACCTTGCCAGCTACCCGGTGCGGCTGCGCGAGTTGATTGGCGCGGGCGAGCCCTTGAACCCGGAGGTGATCGAGCGCGTGCGCGCGGCCTGGGGCCTCACCATCCGCGACGGTTACGGCCAGACCGAAACCACCTGCATGATCGGCAACCCACCGGGCTGGCCGGTGCGCGAGGGTTCGATGGGGGTGCCGATGCCGGGTTACCGCATGGCGCTGGTGGATGAGAACGATGTGGCGAGCAATGAAGGCGAGATCGCGGTCGCACTGCGGCCTGCACCGGCGGGTGTGATGGCGGGCTATCGCGGCCAGCCGGAGCGCAATGCGGCGCTGCTGGGGGGTGCGTACTTCCGCAGCGCCGATGTCGCCCGCCGCGATGCCGAGGGCTATTACTGGTATGTCGGCCGCAGCGACGATGTGTTCAAGTGCTCGGACTACCGCCTGAGTCCGTTTGAACTCGAAAGCGCGCTGCTGGAGCACGCTGCCGTCGCCGAGGCCGCCGTGGTGCCCAGCCCGGATGCGATCCGCCTCAATGTGCCGAAGGCGGTGGTGGTGTTGAAGCCCGGCATGGCTGCTGATGCGCACACCGCGAAAGCGCTGTTCGACTTCATCCGCACGAGACTTGCGCCCTACCAGCGCATCCGCCGCATTGAGTTCGCTGAGCTGCCCAAGACCGTCTCCGGCAAAATCCGCCGGGTCGAGCTACGCGCCACGGCCGTCGAGCGTCAGCAACAAGGCCTACGCGGCCCTGCCGAGTTCTGGGAAGAGGATTTTTCAGCATGAGCAATGCACAGCTGCCCGTCAGCATCGAACGGCGCGAGCGCACCGCTATCGTCACGCTCAACCGCGGCGACGGACGCAACGCGCTCAATACCGAGGCGATGACCCTGCTGCGTGATATCGCTCTGGAGCTGGCGCGCGATCCCGATCTCGGCGTGGTGATCGTGCGCGGCGAGGGGGCGTTTTCTGCGGGTGTGGATCTTTCCGAGTTGGCGCAAGGCAAACCCGGTGCCGGAAAGACGGTCGCCGAGCTGCGCGAACTGGTGAAGCTCGGCCCGGCGATGTGCAAGGCCTGGGAAGACATCGAAGCGTTCACCATTGCCGCCATCGAGGGTTACTGTGTCGGTGGCGCTGCCGCGCTCGCCGCCAGCGTGGATTACCGCGTGCTGGGCGAATCGGCATTCCTGCGCCTGCCGGAAGTGCCGCTGGGCATCAACATGAGCTGGCAGACGATTCCGCGGCTGGTCGCGCAGATCGGCCCCGCGCGCACCAAGCAGTACGTGATTCTGGGCAAGCGCATCGCCGCAAAGCAGGCGCTGGATTGGGGCTTGTGCGAAGAAGTCACAACGGACGGCAAAACGCTCGAAGCCGCGCAGAAACTCGCCGCCGAAATTCTGGACCTGCCGCCACTGCCGGTGCGCATGACCAAGCAGACCGTGAATGCCGTCGCCAACGCATTGAGCACGCTGACCTCGCACATGGACCGCGATCAGTACCTGTTGACGACCCAGACTCAGGATTTCGCCGAGGCTGTCGCCGCCTGGCGTGACAAACGCAAGCCGAAATTCACCGGGAATTGACCTACCCGCTTGAGGCCATTTACAGGCTTCAGGGGCCGATTCCGAAAAACACGTGGTACTAAAAGTGTACCACCCGTTTTCTCGAACCGGTCTTGCAGGCTCTAAAAAGACCTCAAGCGGGTGGTGTTTTTAGGGGGCGTCTATCGCTCTACGGGAACCTTATCGGGTAGAATCGCGCTCCGAAAAAACGCGCCCGTAGCTCAGTTGGATAGAGCACTTGGCTACGAACTAAGGGGTCGGAGGTTCGAATCCTTCCGGGCGCACCAGTTTTCGGACGAAAAAGAAACCCGCTCTTGGCGGGTTTTTTCGTTTGAGGACGCGCCCCGAGGTTCCCTCCGAGCGGCGGTAATACCACCCTGTCGAAGGTAGCGCGGCTCATCCATGAGCCGCAGCTTTCGGCCTCGCTACGCTCGCACTATCAGCATATCCATGTAGCTGATAGCCGAATCCTTCGGGGCCACATTTTTTAATGCACGGCAGGTCGTTTCCGTCCCGCCTCCCAACTGGTATAACAGCGCGCAAGAAGATGCGCCGGCATCCGACAAGGTTCAACTGCGACGACGTGCTGATTGGGGAGGAAAGGGTGGAAAAAATCACGCTGGATCAGCTGAAAGACCTCTATCCGCTTAACCAGCATCCAATACAGGTAGCGGAAGAACTGCTGCCGACGGTTCGAACCCGCTGGTATTCGAGCGGCCGTTCCCTGTTCAATGTCGGCGACAGTCCAGACGACTATTTTTACGTGCTCGAGGGTTCGGTCGTGCTGTCCGACCGCGACCAGCAGCGCGGTCAAACCGTCGGGCCGGTTTCGCAGGAAGAAGCGATTCCGATGCCGTACATGGTGCCCAGCGTTCATCTGGCATGGGCCGCCACTGACGCCAGAATTCTGCTGATCGATCGCAGGCAATTTCTGGATGTCATTCAGAAGGCCAAATCGCGCAGGCTCAGCGCGCTTGCCCAATCGTCCGCCGGCGGTTCCGCGGATCTATGGGCAGCCGACGCCGCCGTTTCCCATCCGGCCCCGGGAACCGTGCCTGCGCCGGCGATAAATCCAGGAGTTCGCGGGCCAGCCACGGCTCCCGCACCGATCTCCGAGGAATTCGAGAGAAATCTGGCGTTGGGCCGCGCGCAAATCCCTGAGCCGCCGCAAACGCCGATGCCGGCGCCCGATGAGCCCGAGCAGAAACCAGCGAGTGAGCCTCCGGCTGCGGATGCGCCGTTGCACAGCGAGCCCGGGACCGCCCACATGGAGCGCATCCTGCTGGTCGAGGATCACCCGACCGACGCCAAGATGGCGCAACTCATGCTGAAAACACTGGGCTACGGTTCGGACTGGGTCAGCGGCGGCCCCCAGGCATTGAGCGCGATGGAGCGAAAGCGCTACCAGATTGTTCTTCTGGATGTGCAGCTGCCGGGGGTGGATGGGTTTGAAATCACGCGGTGTATCCGCGAACGCTGGCCCGGCGCCGCCGGGCCGCACATCATCGCGCTGACGGCGCGCAGCCTGAAGGGGGACCGCGAAGCCTGTCTTGCCGCCGGCATGGACGATTACATTCCCAAACCCATTTCCATTCACCTGCTGAGCGCAAAGCTCAATGACGAGAACTGGGCGCTGGTGGATCCGAAGGTCATCGAGCATTTCGCCATGGCGGTCGGCAAGACCGGAGTGACCGCGCTGATCGACTCCTATCTGGACGCAATGCCCAGCATGATCGCGGACCTGCACAAGGCGGTGGCTGCAAATAATGCCAAAGACTTGCACCTTGCAGCGCATTCGCTGAAAGCGGCCGCGCAGGTTCTGGGCGTCCATCTCATCGCCGGTTACGCCGCGAAACTAGAAACCCTCGGCC
Source organism: Pseudomonadota bacterium (assembly GCA_038043245.1). Taxonomy (GTDB): domain Bacteria; phylum Pseudomonadota; class Gammaproteobacteria; order Nevskiales; family Nevskiaceae; genus JACPFV01. The sequence goes on from JBBTCH010000003.1 coordinate 115,546, forward strand.
GGTTCGCCAAGCTCGATGGCGCTCCGGCATTGCTCAGCCAGATCGACAGCGTGCGCCAGGAAACCGTGATCGAGCTGCAGAAGCTGCGCACGTTATATGGCTGAACCTGCCCGGGAGCTCGACCCTGACGCCCTGAAAAAACTGGCCGAGATCATCGGCCACGACGGCGCCATCGAGATCGTTCAGACCTTCCGCGCTGATATCCAGAACCGGCTCACGGAGTTCAAGACCGGGTTACAGCAGGGTGACTTAAAACTGGTTGAGCGCGCCGCGCACACGCTGAAGTCGGGGTCGGCCTACGTGGGAGGCCATTCATTTGCCGGCCTGTGCCAGACGCTGGAAACCGCAGCGAGCGAGAGCAGAACGGAAATTCTGCTCGAAAAGCAACATGAATTCGAACAGCGCCTGCTGCGCATCAGCGCGGAGCTTCTGGCGCTGGAGTCAGGCGCCAACAGTTGAAGCGACGGCGGTGCCCGTACCCGCGGCCTCCGCTCGTAGAAATTCCCAAAACCCCGACTTTCGTCGGGAACCCGACTTAGGTCGGGTATGAAATATCTACACCCCTGCCTACAGTGCCGGCGCACTCAGGAGGGCTTGGTTGTTCGCCATCAACGCCTGGGCCCTTCACTCACATACATCAGGAGATGTACACATGAAAACAGCAATTCGTAGTTTTGCCGCCGTCGTTGTGGTCGCTGTGGCCTCTTCATCGGCGTTCGCTGCAAGCAGCACCCATGATCTGGCCGTGTCAGCCCAGATCAATGGCAATTGCAAATTCAACGGCGCCGGCCCGACCGCGCTGACCCTCGCCAACAGCGGCGCCCTGATTGATACGTCCCTGGCGACCGACGCCACCGGCTCGGCCACCGTGCCGTTCCGTTGCACCAAGGGCACGACGTCAGCGATCTCGGCGGGCAATGGTCTGCACTTCGCCGGCGGCTCGCGCAATGTGGATTCGGGCACGGAAACCATGGCGTACTCGCTGGCCCTGTCGGATGACGCGCAGGTCGGTACTGGCCACGGCGCCGGTCAGGATCTGACCCTGACGGTCGATGGCACGATCGCCTTCGCGAATCACCAGAACGCCAGCGCGGGCACCTACACGGACACCGTGGTTCTGACCATCACCCCGTAATTTTTCTCCCTAGGCACAAGACCAAGGCTGCGGCAGGATATCGCCGCAGCCTTTTCTTTTTCCGGGGCTGTGCTGGCGATCTTCCTTCGCCAGACCCGGAAAGGCCGAAGGTGTTTTCATGAATCTACGTCAACGCACCGTGTTTGCCGTGCTGGCCTTCGGGCTGACGGCAATGGCGTGCCCGGCCCGGGCCGCTGGTTCGCACACGCTGTCGGTCGGCGCCACGATCCTGTCCAAGAATCAATGCAAGTTCACCAATGGCGGACCGACTGCGCTTGCGTTCGGCGCGATTGACCCTTCATCGCCTGCGGACAGCACCGCGACGGCCACCACCACCTTCAAGTGCACCGGCTCGAGTCCGATGGCGACCTATCAGATCACCTCGGACGACGGCCTGTACGAAACCAGCACGAGTGCGCCGCGGATGCGCCATGGCACCAACCTGGCCGAATTCCTGCCGTACTCAATCAACCTGCCGCAGTCCGCGACGGTCCCCAAAAACGTGACCCAGACCCTGACGGTCAACGGCACCATCCTCGCTGCGCAGTTTCAGAATGCGCTGGCCGGTGCCTATAGCGACACGGTGGTTCTCACGATTTCGCCGTGATGTGTCGTCACCGCCTGCCCTGCTAGGCTATGCACATGCTGAAAATCCGTGGAATTTTCTGGCCAGTGGCGCTGGGGATGGCGGTTTTTATTTCAACAGCCGCCCAGGCCAGCGGCTTTGGTGTTGCGCCGATCCGCCTGGATTTCGACCGCACCTCGAAGACCGGGCTCATCGAGGTCAGCAATGACGATACGCGGCCACTGTCTTTCCAGATGAAGTTGTTCGCCTGGAGCCAGGATGCCGAGGGCAAGGATCAGTATCAGCCCAGCAATGACCTGATTTTCTTTCCGCAGATCATGTCCCTGAAACCCAAGGAAAAGCGGCCCATCCGGGTCGGCACCAAGGGTCCGCCGGCGGCGTCTGAGCGCGCCTACCGCCTGTTCATCGAGGAACTTCCCGATCCTGCCGAGACAGCTGCGGCGAAAGCGCCGCAGATTGCGGTCCGGATACGGTTCGGTGTGCCGCTGTTCGTGGCCCCGGCCCAGCCGCAAATCGCCGGTGTGATTGAAGATGCGAAGTTGGCCAAGGGAGAAATTCAACTGCGGGTGAGAAACACCGGCAACCGTAATTTCCAGTTTGAAACCGTCGCGGCCCGCGCCGGCACAACCTCTATAGGCGAGACGCGAGGGTGGTATCTGTTTCCCGGCATCGCACGCGCCTACAGCATCAAAGTGGATTCGGAAGCCTGCGCCAAGGCAAAAACACTGGAAGTCCATTTAAGCGCGGACGGCCTGGAACTCAAACACGAGCTGGAAGCCACTCCCACGCTCTGCCGTCCCTGACGGCTGGCGCTACACGCCAGCTGGATTTTCCGGAGTCTGTCGGGTGAAGCGGTTTTTTCTGCTATGCGTTGTCGCTGCCCTGATATTCCGGTCACTGGATGCGTCCGCACAACCAACCGGTGCCGCCGTCCGCCCCGTACGTCAAGCCGCCAGCCCGCTGCAGGCCCTGGTCGCCGCCATCACGGTCAACAGCGAACCCAAGGGGGAAGGAATTCTCTACCTCGAAGGTCAGGATGATTTTTTAATCAAACTCTCCGAGCTCGAAGCGCTGGCCAAGGTTCCAGCGACCATCGAGGCGGTGGAGATCGAAGGCGAGCACTACATTGCATTGAAGCGCCTTCCCGGCGCAGAAATCGTGTTCGATGAGAAAACCCTGACACTGGCTATCGTCCTGCCGCCCGAGGCGTTCGAAAACCGGGTTTACAGTCTCGCCACCAGCCGCGCCTCCGCAGAGCCGCTGCCGGATCAATTCAGTGCCCTGCTCAATTACCGGATGAGCCATACCGGCGACGACCAGGGGTCTGCGGGCAACTGGGTTCTGGGCGCCGAGGAGGGTTTACACCTGGGAAACTGGTTGTTCGCCAACCAGAACCAGTTTTTGTATGACGCCCGGCGCTTCCAGTCCCTGCGCTACGGCACGCAGCTGATTCGCGACTATCGCGAACACATGCAACGCCTGACCCTGGGTGATGCGTTTACCGCGCCCAGAGAACTCGGCGCTTCGGTGCCGGTTGCCGGCGTGAGCTTCTCCAAGGCCTACCAGTTATCGCCGTATTTCGTGCGGGTGCCCTCGGTCAATTTCGCCGGCACCACGTCTCTGCCGTCCGAAGTGGATTTTTATGTGGGCGATACCCGCGTCCTGCGCCAGCAGGTCTCGCCGGGGCCGTTTGAAATTGCCGACTTCAACTATTACGGAGGCCAGCGCGATGTCCGCGTTGTGCTTCGCGACAACCTGGGACGCGAGCAGACCATTGCCTACCCGTTTTATTTCACGGATCAGGGATTGGCGCGGGGTCTGCACGATTACAGCTACCAGATCGGCGTCCTGCGCAGGGATTTTGGGCTTGAGACCAGCCGCTATGGCTCCCCCGCATTTTCGACATTTCATGCCTACGGCTTTACCGATTCGATCACGCTGGGATTTCGCACCGAAGGGACTGCGGACTACGGCAACCTCGGCCTCAATGCCGTTTTGCGCAGCGATTATCTCGGCGTGTTGTCCTTGAATGGTGCCAGCAGCCTCGACGGCGGCGGACGCCGCGGAGCTGCTTATGCTGCGGCCTACAGCTTCCAGTCGGGCGGGTTTTCCGGCGTACTGGCGGGGCGCCGGTTCAGCGACGCTTACACCGCGCTTACTGCCGGCGTGCCGGTATTGCCGCCGAAACGGGAGCTCAACGGATCATTGGGATACTCGATTGCCGGACTGGGCTCCCTGAACATCGGCTACAGCCGCCGCGACTCCTATATCAACGCCGGTTCCAGTCAGGCAAGTCTGGGTTATTCACGCAGCTTTCTGCGCAAGCTCAATGTGTTCGCGACCTATCGCCATCGCATCGGTCAGAGCGCTGGAGATGAGGTGTTCATCGGCCTGCAGTACCAGCCCGGCGCGAACCACACGGTGGGCGCCTCGGTACAAGCCAATGATGCCGGCAGGCAGCACGGGCAGATCCAGGTCGCCAATGCGCTGCCGCAAGGCCAAGGCTACGGCTACCGGCTTGGCCTTGAGCGCGAGAACGACCCGGTCGGTGCAGCCACGTTTGTCTCTCCGGAATTGCAACTCAATACTCGTTACGCCGCCCTATCCGGAATCGCCCGCTCACAATTCGGATCGGCGGCGTCCGCTACGACTTATTCCGTTGCGATGGCCGGGAGTCTCGCGACGGTGGGCGGCCATGTCGGCTTCAATCGACCCATCAGCGACAGTTTTGGCGTCGCCGAGATCACGCCGCCGCTAGCCGATGTCCGCGTCTATCAAAACAGCCAGGAAGTCGGTCGTACTGACAGTAATGGCCAATTGTTTTTGCCCGAGATCATCTCGTTCATCGACAACCACATTTCGATCAATGACAAGGATATTCCGATCGAATACGGCATGGACCGCACGTCTCGCCTGTTTTCTGCTTCATTCCGCAGCGGATCAGTGCTCAAATTTTTGGTACGGCGCACGCAAAGCTTCGCCGGATCGCTGAAATACAGCATGGCGGGCACCCCGTTACCGCTGGAGTATCATTCGGTGCTGTTGACCGTGGGCGCGGACAAAATAGACTTTCTTACGGGCGGTAACGGTGACTTCTACCTTGAGAACATTCCCGCAGGCACTCATCAGGCATTGGTGCGGATCGGCGCTGTCGAATGCACGTTCACCGTGGTCCTGCCGGAAAGTCCGGAGATATTCATCGCGCTCGGCGAGGTCATGACCTGCGATGTCGCGCCTTAAATATTTTTTAGGGGGAGTGCTCCTGTGCTTTGCAGGCAGCAGCTACGGGCAGAGCCCCCACACCACGTGCAGCGCCAGCAATGCCAGCCTCAGTCTGGGTCAGTACCCCAGCTACAGCGCAACGCCGGTGGACTCCAGCGGAGTTTTTACCGTGACCTGCACGCGCACCGGCGGCCCGCCGGATACCGACATCACCGTCGGACTCGGTCCCAGCGCAAATTCCGGCAGCATCCCGAATCGGCAGCTGCGGTCCGCGAGTGGAGCCGATGTCTTGAACTACAACCTTTACGCCGATGCCTCAAGACTGCGGGTCTGGGGGGATACCGAAGGGGTGAACACGGTGACCGAGACCATCCGGCTTGCGAACAAAACCAGCGGCAGTCTGAACTTCAATATCTACGCGAGGATCGACGCGCTGCAGGACGTGCGCGCGGGGCTGTATTCCGACTCGATCGTGGTCACGGTGAGTTTTTAGCGGGACACTCGCTCAGAACGAAGAAATTGTGGACACCTGCATCATGCGCTGAGCCGCGATGGCGGCTTCGGTTCGTCTGCGTAGACCCAACTGGCGCAGGATCAGGGTGACGTGCCATTTCACGGTGGCTTCCGCCATGTTCAGCTCGCTCGCGATCTGCTTGTTCAGACGACCCTCGGCTACCAGCATCAGCACGCGGAACTGCATGGGCGTCAACTCGGGAATGCGCGAGGCCGGGTCGTGGCGTGTGTCGTCTTTCGTGGCCATGCGCACCGCGGGTGGAACCCAGGTTTCTCCGTTTAAAACCAGACGCAGCACGTCGGCCAACTCGACAATCGGCAGGGATTTCGGCACATAGGCGCGGGCGCCCAGCTCAAGGGCGCGACGCATCACATCCGCCTCTTCATGGCCTGAGACCACCACCACGGGCAACCGCGGATGTTCGGTCCGCAGATAGTTCAGACAGGAGAATCCGTCGGCGCCAGGCATGTCCAGATCGAGCAACACAAAATCCGTTGCAGACCGATTTTCAAAATGTCGTTTGAGTGACTCGAAAGAATCGGCTTCCGCAGTGCGTGAGATGCCCAGCGAGCGCGTCAGCAGCAAACGCATCGCGTCCCGGAACATCGGGTGATCGTCCGCGATCAATACCTGTCGCGGAACAGGGCGCACAGCTTTTGCAGCTTTGTTTTTTAATGGTTTGGACATGCAGGATGACGACCACTCCCTGCCACAACATTAACACCCGTAAGGCTTGACCGCATCGGTATCGTGCCTCGCGACTTCCGAAACCCCGCTACTGCGCTCCGGGCCTTTGCACACAGCGTTTCAGCGCAGCCACCAGGGCTTCTGCGGTCACCGGCTTGACCACGTAGTCCTGCATGCCGGCGCGCTCGCCTTCGTGACGGTCTTCAGCCATGGCATTGGCGGTCATGCCGACGATGCGCGGGCGCCGGTCGGGCGGGAAGCGCTTGCACAGCGTTCGCGTCGCTTCCAGGCCATCCATCACCGGCATCTGCACATCCATGAAGACCACGTCATAGGCCAGGCGCTCGACCGCGGCCACCGCCTCCTGACCATTGGCGACGAAATCGGGCTTGTAGCCCATGCGGTTGAACAGCAGCTGCGCCACCTTCTGGTTCACCGTGTTGTCTTCGGCGATCAGGATGCGCAGCGGATGTTCCTGCCCGAGATTCTTCGGCAGTTCGAAGCGGGTATTTTCGTTGTCCATTTTGGTTCTCGGCATTTTCTTGAGTACTTCCTGCGTGACCTCGAGCAGGCGCGAGGGCTTGATCGGCTTGAGCATCGCGGCGGTGATGACGCCGGGCTTCTCGCCTTTGACGAGGGCAGAACTCAGCATGACGATCGGCAGTTCCGCTTCCGGCCGCAACTTGCGCAGCTTGCGCGCCAGCTCAAGGCCGTCCATGCCCGGCATGTGGAAGTCCAGCAGCGCAATGTCGTAGGGGTCGCCCCGTTCTATCCACTGCAGGGCTTCGCTGGCGCTGTCGGTGGCCTGCGGCTCCATGCCCCAGGCGCGGCTGTAGTGCAGCAGGACGCGACGGTTGATCTCGATGTCGTCCACGATCAGCACCCGCCGTCCGCGCAGGCCAGGAATCTCCGCCTGCGGCGTGATGCGTTTGTCGAGCGGTGCCGCTGAAACACGGACGGTGAAACTGAAGACCGAACCCTGTCCGGGCTGGCTTTCGACCCGGATCGTCCCGCCCATCAGCTCGACCAGACGTTTGCTGATCGACAATCCCAGGCCGGTGCCGCCGTAGGTGCGCGTGGTGGAGCTGTCTACCTGGGAGAAGGGCTTGAACAGCTTGGCTTGTTGTTCCGGATTCATGCCGATGCCACTATCCTTCACTGCGAATTCGATCTCGTAGGCTTCGTCCAGCTTGCGCGCCGAAACCTCGACCGACACCTGGCCTTGGGCGGGCGTGAACTTGACTGCGTTGGACAGCAGGTTCAACAGCACCTGGCGCAGGCGACTGACGTCGCCGCGGACGCCTTCCGGAACTTCGGGTTGAGTGAGGTAGCCGACTTCCACGTTCTTCTGGGCTGCCGCCGCAGAGATGAGATCCAGCGTGGTTTCAATGCACTCGCGCAAGGCAAAAGACTCGGATTCAAGCTCGACCTTGCCGGCCTCGATTTTGGAGTAATCGAGGATGTCGTTGATGATCGTCAACAGATGCTCGCCGCTGTTGCGGATGATCTCGGTCCATTCCCGCTGCTCGGGCGTCTGCCTGGAATCCATCAGGATGCTGGTCATGCCGATGACGGCGTTCATCGGCGTGCGGATTTCGTGGCTCATGTTGGCCAGGAACGCGGTCTTGGCTTCGGCGGCGGCATGCGACGCGGTCTGGGCGGATTTCATGTCCTCGATATCGGTGGACGTACCGAACCACTTGACCACATTGCCCTGCTCGTCCTTGAGTGGCAGCGCGCGCGCCAGATGCCAGCGGTAGATGCCATCGTGCCGCCGCAACCGGTACTTCGCCTCCAGCGGAGTGCCCGCTTCCAGGGACTCGCGCCAGGCGGCTCGCGTTGCCTCAAGATCATCACGATGAAGCCCTTTCTCCCACCCAGTCCTTATGACGGTTTCAAGCGTAGCCCCGAAGTAATTGGTGAGCGCCGAATTGGCGAAGTTCAGGGTGCCATCGGGCTGCGCCGTCCATACATGCTCGGGGATGGCTTCGCTCAGGAACCGGTAGTGGGCCTCGCTTTCGCGCTGCGCCTGCTCGGCCTTGATGCGCTGCGTGATGTCAGCCGCCACGCCGCCGATGAATAATCGTTTTTGGGCATCAACGAAGCGGAACCGGGTCAAATACCAGTAATGATCGACCCCTTGGGCGTCCGCCGCCGACCCCTCCGATTCGCTGGACTGCCCTGTCCTCAGTACCGGCAGTTCCTTGTCCCTGCAGAGCTGGGCAAAGTCCTTGGGGAACAGGTCGAAATCGGTCTTGCCCTTCCAGCGGTCGTCGTAAATCCCGAGGAATTTGCGGTATGCGGCGCTGACAAAAAGATATCGTCCGTCTTCATCCTTCATCCAGCTCAGCGAGGGGTTATTGTCCAGAAACATCTGGAATCGACCTTCGCTTTCACGCAGTTCGCGCTCCAGGCGTCTTTGTTCCGTGACATCCAGGCCGATGCCGGCCACGAATTTTCTGCCGTCACTGCCGGGCAGGGAGAATTTTTGAATCCACCAGTCTGCGACCTTGCCATCGCGGTCCCGGGTGTTGCACTCAAATTGGACCGGCGAATCGGAATCCAATGCGCGACGGTCAGTTTCGCTGAAAAGTCGTGCTTCATCCGCCGAGAAGAATGAAGTGTCGTCGCGCCCGGACCAGTCGTCCTCTTTCGCGCCGAATCGCTTTTTATGGGCCTTGTTCCGGGTGACATAGCGACCGTCATCGGTTTTGATCCAGGCGATCGCCGGCGTGTATTCCAGAAACGACTTGAATCGGTCTTCGGCCTCCTGCACCGCTTTCTGAGCGTGCCGAAGCCGGGTGAAATCCCACCAGGACGAGCGCGACAGGATTTCCTGGTTGTACGCGCCCAGGACCGCGATTACGCCAAAGAAAATAAGCAGGTAGGCCTGCAGCAAGGGCACATTTCCGTTGCCCGGATACAGAAACTCCAGGGCGATGGCGGCCGCTGTGAAGGCAACGGAGGTCGGAGCGATCCTGGCCCAGCTGAAGCCGCCAAAGAACGTGATGGCGATCAGCGTGACGCCAAACATGCCCGCGGGATAGCGCATTTCCCCTTCGAGGGAAAAATACCGGAAAACGAGGATCACGGACAGCAGAATGACCACGGCCGCGCTTTGAACGCCCTGCGCCCAGACCCGGGGTGTTCGAAAAAAGCTGACGGCCGCGGCAGCGAGACAGATCGGCATCACCAGAGCCAGTTCGAGGATCACCAGTAATTGCGCCATGGCCGGCGAAGGCAGAAACAGATAGTCCTGATACAGCGGCGCCAGCCCGAATCCCAGGGCGAACGCTACAAATAATCCTGTTCTCGCCGCTCTCAAGCTTCGCCGCAGATATTCGCGGAACGCGATTTCCAGGTCGGGCGGGAAACGCATGTCACGCACTTCTCTGCTCAATTTGCGATGCAATTTGTGGGGGGGGGGGTATTCACTTTGTCTTGCTGTCTATAGGAGGGCTTGTCTCAAGAGTCAGACACTATCGCGCGAATCCTTCCGGGCGCGCCAGTTTTCAGCGAAAAAAGAAACCCGCTTCTGGCGGGTTTCTTTTTCGTTTGAGGGCGCGTTCGCTATTCGGGTTTTTTCGCGGCTTCGTCAGCCTGAATGCGCCCCGCGACTTCTTCGCGGTGCACGGCGACATCCTTGGGCGCCTTGATGCCGATGCGCACCTGGTTGCCTTTGAGGCCGAGGACGGAGACGACGATCTGATCGCCGATGACGATGGTTTCGCCGACGCGGCGGGTGAGTATCAGCACGGTCCTGCTCCCTCGCTGCCCGCTCCGTCCGTGGATGCGTATAGCCGCAGCGTTTAGTTATGCGGCTAGCTTAACCCGGCGCCTGTTCCAGACCAAAGGCCTTGTGCAGGGTGCGCACCGCCAGTTCCAGATACTTGTCCTGCACCGCGACCGAGATCTTGATCTCGGAGGTCGAGATCATCTGGATGTTGATGCCTTCGGCGGCCAGCGCCTTGAACATCTTGGCGGCGATGCCGGCGTGCGAGCGCATGCCGACGCCGACCAGCGAGACCTTGACGATGTCGGTGGAGGTGCGCACGCCCTTGGCGCCGAGTTCTTTCGCCACGCGCTTGACCACTTCGGCGGTTTTCTCGATGTCGTTGCGGTGCACGGTGAAGGTGAAGTCGGTGCTGCCGTCGGCGCCGACGTTCTGCACGATCATGTCCACTTCGATGTTGGCCTCGCCCACGGGCCCGAGGATCGCGGCGGCGATGCCGGGACGGTCGGGCACGCCGTTCATGGTGATCTGCGCCTCGTCGCGGTTGAAGGCGATACCGGAAATCAGCGGGTCTTCCATCTTTGAGTCCTCATCTTCAAGCGTGATCAGCGTGCCGGGGCCTTCGACGAAAGTCGAAAGCACGCGCAGCGGAACCTTGTATTTGCCGGCGAATTCCACCGCGCGGATTTGCAGCACTTTCGAGCCGAGGCTCGCCATCTCGAGCATTTCTTCGAACGTGATGCGGTCCAGCCGGCGCGCTTTCGGCTCGACGCGTGGATCGGTGGTGTAGACGCCGTCCACATCGGTATAGATCTGGCATTCGTCGGCCTTGAGCGCGGCGGCCAGCGCCACGCCCGTGGTATCCGAGCCACCGCGGCCGAGCGTGGCGGTGCTGCCATCCGGCGCGATGCCCTGGAATCCGGCGACCACCGGCACGATGCCGGCATCGCAGTCGGCACGCAGGCGCTCGGCGTCGATCGCCTGGATGCGCGCCTTGGTGTAGGCCTCGTCGGTGCGGATGGCGACCTGCGGGCCGGTATACGAGCGCGCCGGCACGCCGGCTTTTTCCAGCGCCAGCGCCAACAGGCCGATGGTGACTTGTTCGCCGGTCGAGGCGATCTGGTCCATCTCACGACCCGAACCGCGCGGATTGATCGACTTGGCGAGCTTCAAAAGTCGATCGGTTTCGCCGGACATCGCGGACACGACGACGACAACCTGATGGCCTTTCGCACGCGTTGCCGCAATCTTGCTGGCGACATGCTCGATGCGCTCGACCGAGCCCATCGAGGTGCCGCCATATTTCTGGACTATGAGAGACATGCGTTTAATTGTGTCATTCCGAGCATCGCGAGGAATCTGATCAGATCCTTCCCCCTCAAGGGGGGACTGAACAGAGTCGTTCGCTCAGGATGACAGCTTAGAGTTTTCCTTCCACCCAAGCCGTCACACTGGCAATCGCTTTCGGTAAATGCTCGGGCTGCGTTCCTCCAGCCTGCGCCATGTCGGGACGGCCGCCGCCCTTGCCACCGACCTGGCCGGCGACGAAGTTCACCAGTTCACCCGCCTTCACTTTCGCGGTGAGATCGGCGGTGACGCCGGCAATCAGGCTGGCTTTGCCGTCGCTGGCTGAGCCGAGCAGGATGATGGCTGAGCCCAGCTTGTTCTTGAGCTGGTCCATCAGCGTGCGCAATCCATCTCCGTCCATGCCGTCCACCTGCGCGGCGAGCAGCTTCACGCCCTTGATCTCTTTTACCTGCGCAGACAGGTCATCACCGGCGCTCGACGCCAGCTTGCCTTTGAGCGCGGCCAGTTCCTTTTCCAGTGTTTTGGTGCGCTCCAGCGCCTGCTGGATTTTTTCCGTCAGGTCATCGGGGTTGGCGCGCAATAATCCCGCTGCATCCTTCAGTTTGTTTTCAGTGGCCTGAACATAGGCGAGGGCGTTGGCGCCTGTGACCGCCTCGACACGGCGGATGCCGGCGGCGACGCCGCCTTCGCTGACGATCTTGAAAAGGCCGATGTCGCCGGTACGCGACACATGGGTGCCGCCGCAAAGCTCAGTGCTGAACTCGCCCATCTTCAGCACGCGCACTTCGTCGCCGTACTTTTCGCCAAACAACGCCATGGCGCCGGACTTGATCGCCTCGTCGTACTTCATCAGCGTCGCCGCGACCGGCACGTTGGCCAGCACCGCCTGATTCACCTGTTTTTCAATCTCGGCGATTTCCTCTGGCTTTACCGGCTGATTGTGCGAAAAATCGAAGCGCGTGCGCGCGTCGTCCACCAGCGAGCCTTTCTGGCTGACGTGGGTACCGAGCACGTCGCGCAGCGCCGAATGCAGCAGGTGGGTGGCGGAATGGTTGCGCTTGGTCGCCTCGCGGCGCGCGACGTCAATTTCTGCGCTGACGGTGTCGCCGGTCTTCAGCGATCCGGATTTGAGTTTGCCGTTATGCGCAAAACCGCCGCCGGCGATTTTCTGCGTGTCGCTGACCTCAAAAATTAACCCCCTCTCCCCCTTGGGGGAGAGGGTTGGGGTGAGGGGGTTGCTGCTCACCGAGCGCCCCTCACCCTGGCCCTCTCCCCGTGAAACGGGGAGAGGGGAAGTAAGAGAGCCGGTATCACCAACCTGGCCGCCGGATTCGGCATAGAACGGCGTGTGGTCGAGCACCACCACGCCTTCGCCGCCGCCGGCGAGCTGATTCACTGGCTGCCCGTTCTTGTACAGCGCCACGACTTTGGCCTTGGCGAGCTTGGTTTCCTGATAACCCTCGAAGCAGGTTGCTGCGCCATCGTATTTCAGGGTTTCGTTGGCGCCGAACTTGCTGGCCGCACGGGCGCGCGTGCGCTGCGCATCCATCTCGCGCTCGTAGCCGGCCTCGTCCAGCTTCAGGTTGCGCTCGCGCGCGATGTCGGCGGTCAGGTCAATCGGGAATCCATAGGTGTCGTAGAGCTTGAAAACAAGCTTGCCACTAATGAGTTGCTTGGAGAGTTCATGCCGCGACACAAAGTGCAATCGAAATTTTGGGCTGATGCTAGCGAGGCATTGAGATATTTCTAAATTATTTGCAGTGGTATTGCCCTCGACAACTATGTAATTTATTTCCGCAAGGTTCTTGTCAATAAGCGAGTTCTCTAATAATTGACGCGCATCTGTAAGCGCCTGCCCACCGTTGAGATTGTCGTCAGCGACTACCGCAACCACCTGTATTTTCCTGCCATCCTTTTCTATGTAACCGTCGTAATAATTTTGATTTCGGTAACCTGCAAAGATATCGGCGTTATGTTTTTCGGCGAACGACATGAAACATCTTTTCGCTGGATGCAATTCTTCCTCGAGCAGCTTCATGCCCTTGTCGAGGGTGATGGCGAAGCTGTCCTCCTCGGCACGGATCGCTTTTTCGATGGACGCCTGCTGCTGACGCAGCTGCGGATAAGCCTCGCCCATGATTTCGGCGAGCGGCGCCACCAGCTTGAAGAAGAACGGCTCGTTGAGGCCCAGCTTGTAACCGTGGCGGATGCCACGACGCATGATCCGGCGCAGCACATAGCCGCGGCCTTCGTTGGACGGCAACACACCGTCGGCGATCAAAAAGCTGGTCGCGCGAATGTGATCGGCGATGACTTTCTGCGAGGCATTGGTGTGCGGCGCCTGCTTGGCCAGCTTGGCGACTGCGCCGATCAGGTGCTTGAAAGTGTCGGTCTGGTAGTTGTCGTGCGTGCCTTGCATCAGCGCGCAGATGCGTTCCAGCCCCATGCCGGTATCCACGCTCGGCGCCGGCAGCTTCTTCAGCTGGCCGTCGCTGCCGCGCTCGAACTGCATGAACACCAGATTCCAGATCTCGATCCAGCGGTCGCCGTCCTCGTCCTTGCTGCCCGGCGGGCCGCCGGCGATTGCCGGGCCGTGGTCGTAGAAGATTTCGCTGCACGGGCCGCAGGGGCCGGTGTCGCCCATCGCCCAGAAATTGTCTGAAACGTATTTGGCACCTTTGTCGCCGATGCGCACAATGCGGTCAGCCGGCAGGCCGATCTCCTTGTGCCAGATGTCGTAGGCCTCGTCGTCGGACTCGTACACCGTGACCAGCAGGCGCGACTTGTCGATGCCCAGCCACTGCTTATCGGTGATGAATTCCCACGCGAAATGAATGGCGTCCTTCTTGAAGTAGTCGCCGAAGCTGAAGTTGCCGAGCATCTCGAACAGGGTGTGATGGCGCGCGGTGTAGCCGACGTTCTCAAGATCGTTGTGCTTGCCGCCGGCGCGCACGCACTTCTGCGACGACGCCGCGCGCACATACGGGCGCTTGTCCTGGCCGGTGAAAACGTCCTTGAATGGCACCATGCCGGCGTTGGTGAACAGCAGCGTCGGGTCGTTGCCGGGCACGAGCGAAGACGAGGGCACCACGGTGTGGCCCTTGCTCCTGAAAAACTCCAGGAATTTCGCTCGCAGCTCATTCGTATTCATAGCGGGCGCGAATCTTAGCGGACACCGCTCAGCAGTGCCCAGTTTTCGCGACTGGCGACAATCTTCAGCGCCACTTTCGGCGCATAGGCTTGGCGGATTTCTTTGGCTTGGTTTTTCAGCAAACCGGCCAGCGCAATCGGCCCACCTGCTTTCAGGCAGCGCGTGAGTTTTGGCGCCAGCTCAATCAGAGGATTGGCGAGGATGTTGGCGATGACGAGGTCGTGAGTCTTGGGCTTGAACTGGTGGGGCAGGCACACGCTCATTCGCTGCGCCACTTTATTGGCGCGGGCGTTGTTCAGCGTCGCCGTCGGCGCCTGCGGATCGAGGTCCACACCGACGGCGCGTGCCGCGCCAAGTTTCAGCGCGGCGATGGCGAGGATGCCGCTGCCGCAGCCGTAATCGAGCACGGTTTTGCCGCGCAGATCCTGCTGCGACAGCCATTCGAGACACAGTGCCGTGGTGGGATGCGCGCCGGTGCCAAAGGCCAGGCCAGGGTCGAGCTTCACCACCACCGCGTTTTTCGCCCTGACCTTGCGATGTGTCGGGCAGACCCAGAGGTTTTTGCCGAAGCGCACCGGCCGCATTTTCCTGCGGCTGGCAGCGATCCAGTCGCGGTCGGCGATGCGCTTGCGTTCAACGCGCGCGGATTTCCCGTCGGGCAGCAGCTCAAGCAACGCGGCTTGCGTGGCGTCGAGATTCTGTTTCTGCGGGAACAGACCAACGGTGCGCGTCTGTTTCCACAGCGGCATCTCGCCCGGCCAGGGTTCGAACTGCGGATCGTCCGCTGCGTCGCGGAAACTCACCGACAGCGCACCGTTCGCAAGCAGGATTTCCTCCGCGAATTGCGGATGACGGCTGAAAACCGAGAGTTCTATCCAGGACATGGGTTAAATGAGCCCCACCCGCTTATGGGCATTTCATGCCGTTTTCGGGCTCGCGATGAAAAACAGTGGTACTAAAAGTGTACCACCTGTTTTCTTGCAATCCCTGTTTCGGGCTTGAAAATGCCTCAAGCGGGTTATCGATAAACGTCCTTGCGATGGCCGATTTTGATGACCTCGACGATCACCTGAGCATCGTAAATGTTGTACAGAATTCGATAATCGCCTTGGCGGATTCGATACTTCTCATCGCCAGAGAGTTTCTCCGAGCCGGGCGGCCGCGGATTGGTTTTGAGTGTCTCGGCTTTCGCGAGAATGCGCTGGACGTCGGCCTTCGGCAGGCCGCGCAGATCCTTGGCTACCGAGGCCTTGTAGCGCAACTCATAAATCGCCATTGGCCTTGAGTTTCTTCAGCAGTTCCTCATAGCTAAGACTCTTTTCATGCTTGCGTTCGTCGAACGCCGCGAGGTCGTCGAAATCTTCCTTGAGCGCTTGGCGTAGCGCAGCGGACACCAGATCAGAAATGGACTTGTGCGTGCTGGCCGCTTTCAGGCGCAGGGCCTGATGTACGGCCGGATCGAGGTAGACGGTGGCGCGAGTGAGGGTGGCTTGCATGAAGTGCCTTGACGTTATGACGTCAAAGCACTTTAACACGGGTCAAGCGGGTGTCGGCGCAGGCAGGTTTTTCAGCATCTCTTCGAGATGGTGAATGTGGTGTTCACCCTTCTGAAAGGTCTTGTCCTCAAGGATGCGCAATTGCAGTTCGGTATTGGTCTGAATCCCTTCGACGATCAGTTCTTCGAGCGCGGTGCGCATGCGCGCGATGGCCGATTCGCGGGTGTTGCCATAGGCGATCAGCTTGCCGATCATCGAGTCGTAATTGGGCGGCACGGTATAGCCGGCGTAGAGGTGGGAGTCGAGGCGGATGCCGGGACCGCCCGGCGCGTGGTACTTGGTGACGAGGCCCGGTGACGGCGCGAACGTGCGCGGATTCTCGGCGTTGATGCGGCACTCGATGGCATGGCCGCGCGGCTTGAGTTTTTCCTGCCGCAGCGTCAGACGCTCGCCGGCGGCGATGCGAATCTGTTCCTGGATCAAATCCACGTCGTAAACGCGCTCAGTCACCGGATGCTCGACCTGGATGCGCGTGTTCATCTCGATGAAGTAGAACTGGTCGTTCTCATAGAGGAACTCCATGGTGCCGGCGCCGCGATAGCCGATGCGCTGGCAGGCGTCCACACATAGCAGACCGATCTTCTGGCGCTGTTCGGCGCTGATGCCGGGCGCGGGCGATTCTTCCAGCACCTTCTGGTTGCGCCGCTGCATCGAGCAGTCGCGTTCGCCCAGGTGCACGACATAGCCGAAGGAATCCGCCAGCACCTGCACCTCGATATGGCGCGGCGTTTCCAGATATTTTTCGAGGAACACCGAACCGTCGCGGAACGCCGCCTGCGCCTCGGTGCGCGCGATCTGGATCTTCGCGATCAGTTCATCCTCGCTGCGCACCACCTGCATGCCGCGTCCGCCGCCGCCGGCCGCAGCCTTGATCAGCACCGGATAGCCGGTTTTCTTCGCTACTTTTTTGCACACCGCCTCGTCGTCCGGCAGCACGCCTTCGGAGCCCGGCACGCAAGGCACGCCGGCGGCGATCATCTCGGCCTTGGCCGTGGTTTTGCCGCCCATCAAGCGGATGGTTTCGGACTTGGGGCCGATGAAGACGAAACCGCTTTTCTCGACCGACTCCGCGAAGTCCGCGTTCTCCGAGAGGAATCCGTAGCCCGGGTGGATCGCCTCGGCCTGGGTGACTTCGGCGGCGCTGATGATCGCGGCCATGTTGAGGTAGCTCTTGCCGGCCGGCGGCGGGCCGATGCACACCGATTCGTCGGCGAGCAGCACGTGCTTGAGGTCGCGGTCGGCGGTGGAATACACGGCGACGGTCTTGATGCCCATCTCGCGGCAGGCGCGCAGGATGCGCAGCGCGATCTCGCCGCGGTTGGCGATTAAAACTTTTTTGAACATCTACTCAATCACGAACAGCGGCTGATCGAACTGCACCGGCGTTTCGTTCTCGACCAGGATGGCGGCGATGACGCCGCCCTTGTCGGCTTCGATCTGGTTAAGCATCTTCATCGCCTCGATGATGCACAGGGTCTGGCCCTGTTTGACCGTCTGGCCGACTTCGACAAACGACTTGGCGCCGGGCGAAGGGCAGCGGTAGAAGGTGCCGACCATCGGCGCCTTGACGGTGTGGCGAGTGTCCACGGCCGGTTTCGCGGCTGCCGCCGGGGCAGGGGCGGCCGCTGCCGGCGCGGCATAAACCGGCGCCGCCACTGCGGCGCTGGAGGCGCGGCTGAGGCGGATGGATTCCTCGCCTTCCTTGACTTCAAGCTCGGAGAGGCCGGATTGCTCCAGCAATTCCATCAGGCTCTTTATTTTTCTGAGGTCCATTAGTGCGTCGTCGCGAGTTGATTGTGGGCCGCCAGCAGCGCCAGCCGGTAACCCTGGGCGCCGAGGCCGGAAATCACGCCGCGGGCGATGTCGGAGAAATAGCTGTGCCGGCGGAACGCTTCCCGCGAGTAGGGGTTGGACAGGTGCACTTCGATGAACGGAATCGCTACCGCCAGCAGGGCATCGCGCAGCGCCACGCTGGTGTGCGTGTAGCCACCCGGGTTGAACAGGATGTAACCGACGCTTTCACCCTTGGCCTGCTGGATACGCTCGACCAGCGCGCCTTCATGGTTGCTCTGGAAGCTGACCAGCTTGTGATTCAGTTTTTGTGCTTCGCCATTCAGTTCAGCCTCGATCTGCGGCAGCGAATGCACGCCGTAGATGCGTGGCTCGCGGCTGCCAAGCAGATTCAGGTTGGGGCCGTTAAGCAGCAGAATCAGACTCATGGTCTGGGCTCGTCAAATAGGGAGCGGCGAGTATGCCGAAGGGTTTCAGCGATGTATAGATGAAAGAAGTTGCGCGAAGTTGCGCACATTTAATACGACTGAAACATCACTTCAGATGCGTTTCGATCAACTGTTTAAGTTCTTCGCGGCTGAATTCGCCAGTCTGGCGATGCAGAACTTCGCCTGTCGGCGAAATCAGCACGGAAAACGGCAACCCATGCAATTTATCGCCGAGCGCGTCCATCGCCGCAGCGGTTTCGCTGTCGCCGGCAAAAACCGGGTAGGGCAGTTGCGCCTTGTCTCGATACGCCCGCACCGCGTCGGGTTTATCCATCGCCGGGCCGAGCACTTGCAGGCCGCGCGCGCCGTAGGTTTTCCGTGCTTCGACCAGCAGCGGAATCTCGACGAGACAAGGGCCACACCAGGTGGCCCAGAAATTCACCAGTACCAGTTTGCCGCGATAGTCGGCGAGGGTGTGCGGCTTTCCTTCCAGATCGGTGAAGCGGATGTCTGCTGTTAAGACCGGCGCTGGCGTATCGCCCAGCCAGTAGCTTTGCAGCGCATATCCGCCGGTGCCGGCGGCGAGACACAGCAGGATCGCGAGAAAGCCGCTGCGAAAATTCAAGCCAACTTTTTCTTCGGCGCCACGCTAACGTTGAACTCACGTGTCTGCGGCGGATAACACAGGCCTTTCTTGGCACAGCCCTGATAAGTCACTTTCAACGTGCCCGTGCCGGTCGCGGGGATGCTGACGCGCAGGTCGGAGTCGTAGATCTCGGTGTCACCCAGCAGCTCGTCTTTATAAGGCTTGCCCTTGGGCAGCTTGATGGCGCCCAGTTTCAGCCCCGGCGACTGCGAGGCAAAGTTCAGGCGCACCTTGAAAAGATAGTGTTCCGGGGTCACGCGCCAGGCGACGGTCAGTTTGCCGTCCTTGGTTTCCACCGGCTGCAGTTCAAACGCCTGATCCACGGGCAGGAATTCCGGCTTTTCTGCCTTGAGCAGGTCGGCAGTCGCGCCGGTGCTGAAGAGGCTCAGCAGCAAAACAAGAGAAATCATTCGCATGATTCGATTATCCACTTCAAATAGGGGCGGTGTCCGCGCGCCATCTTGACCGCAATCACTTCCGGGAGTTCATACGGATGTCGTTTGAGCACGGCCGTCTTGAGTGCCTTGAATCGCGCGGACGTGGTTTTGATCACCAGCAGCGACTCGGTATCGACCCGCACCTTCTGTTTCCAGCGATAGACCGACTTTGCTGCCGGAATGATGTTCACGCAGGCGGCGAGGCGGTCCTCAATGAGGCTGCGAGCCAGTTTTTCGCATTTCGCCGGCGGGCAGCTGACGAATACCATGAGAACATTCGCGTTCATCATCCAAGAATATCGCAATGAAAACCCCCAGCTTCATCTTTGAAGCCGCGTTGCCAAAGCGTGACGCGCTGCGGCAGGCGATTTCGGCGCATTGGCTGGCGGATGAGACCGCGCTGATCGGCCGATTGATAACAACGGCTGAACTCTCGGCGTCGCAGACCTCCGAAGTGCAGAAACACGCGGCGGACTGGGTGCGCCGTGTGCGCACGCTCAAGAGCGAGCAGTCGCCGCTGGACGCGTTCATGCAGCAATACGATCTGTCGTCGGAAGAAGGCGTGCTGCTGATGTGTCTGGCCGAGGCGCTGCTGCGCATCCCCGACGACGCGACCGCCGAAAAACTCATTGCCGACAAACTCGGCGGCGCGGCCTGGGAACGGCACCTCGGTCAGTCCGATTCGCTGTTCGTCAATGCCAGTACCTGGGGGCTGATGCTGACCGGCCGCATCGTCAAGCTGTCGCCGGAGACGGTGTCGAATTTTCGCGGCGCGCTCGGCCGGCTGGTCGGCAAATCGTCCGAGCCGGTGATCAAGCTCGCCGTGCGCCAGGCGATGCGCATGATGGGCTCGCAGTTCGTGATGGGCCGCAGCATCGCGGAAGCGTTGAAGAACGCGCAGTCCAAATCGCATCGTGCCTATCTGCACAGCTACGACATGCTCGGCGAGGCGGCGCTGACCGCCGCCGACGCCGAGCGTTATTTCAAGGCGTATCAGGATGCCATTGCCGCTATCGGCAAAGGCGCGCCGGAAGGATCCGTGTTCACGCGCCCGGGTATCTCGATCAAATTGTCAGCGCTGCATCCGCGCTATGAGTTTGCGAAAAGTGCGCGTGTGCGAGCCGAGCTGACACCCAAACTCCTGCGGCTCGCGCAGCAGGCGAAAAAAGAGAACATTGGTCTGACGGTGGACGCCGAAGAAGCGGACCGATTGGAACTGTCGCTGGACCTGATCGAAGCGGTCTATCGCGATGACTCGCTGTCGGGTTGGGAAGGCTTCGGCCTCGCCGTACAGGCGTTCCAGAAGCGCGGACTGTTCGTCATCGATTGGCTGGAAGCGCTGGCACGCAAGACGGGCCGGAAACTGTGTGTGCGCCTGGTCAAGGGCGCCTATTGGGACACCGAGGTCAAGCGCGCTCAGGAGCAGGGGCTGGCCGGGTATCCGTGCTTCACGCGCAAGGTCAACACCGATGTGGCGTATCTGGCCTGCGCCCGCAGACTGCTGGCGGCGCGCGACGTGTTCTACCCGATGCTCGCCACCCATAACGCGCACACGGTGGCGGCGGTGCGCGCCTATGCGGGCGCAGACGGCGGCTATGAATTCCAGCGCTTGCACGGCATGGGCGAGGCGCTTTACGACGTCGTCAAAAAGGATGTAAACGTGCCCTGCCGCGTGTATGCGCCGGTGGGTTCGCACGAAGAGCTGTTGCCCTATCTGGTGCGTCGCCTGCTCGAAAACGGCGCCAATACGTCGTTCGTCAATCGCATCTTCGACGAGGCGACTCCACCGGAGAAACTGGTGGCGGATCCGGTGGCGATGGTGAAAGCGCTCGCCAACAAAACCAATCCCGTCTTGCAGTTGCCCGCAGATCTATTCGGCGACGAGCGTAAAAATTCGCTCGGATTCAATCTCTACAGCGAGCAAGAACTCATCACCCTCTCCGAACAACTGGGCCGTCATGCCCGTGAAGACGGACGCCTGGCGGGCAAGCAGGAAAAAATCACCAACCCTGCCGATCGCCGCCAGGTCATCGGCGAATGGCAGCCCCTGCCGCTGGCGCAAGCGGCAGCCGTCGTTGAGACAGCGTTTGCGGCGTATGCGGACTGGAACGCAATGCCGATCGAGCAGCGTGCCCGGATTCTGGGCAAGGCCGCCGAGGCGCTGGAAAAACAGCAAGCGCAGTTTCTGTATCTGCTGATCCGCGAGGCCGGCAAAACACTGAGCGATGCCAACGCCGAAGTGCGCGAAGCGGTGGACTTCCTGCGCTACTACGCGGCGCAGGCTGAAAAAACCTTGCGCACGGTAACCCTGACGGGTCCTACCGGTGAGCACAACGAGCTGCAACTGCATGGCAAGGGCGTTTTCGTCTGCATCTCGCCGTGGAATTTCCCGCTGGCCATTTTTACCGGCCAGATCGCGGCGGCGCTGGTCGCTGGTAACGCGGTGGTCGCAAAACCCGCCGAGCAGACGCCGCTGATCGCGCAGGCGATGACCGCGCTGCTGCACCAGGCTGGAATCCCTCGCGAAGCATTGCAGTTGGCACTGGGCGAGGGCGACCTCGGGGCCGCGCTGACCCGGGATCCGCGCATCGCGGGCGTGGCGTTCACCGGCTCGGTCGAGGTGGCGCAGCTCATCAACCGCGCGCTGGCTGCGCGCAAGGGGCCGATCGCCACCCTGATCGCCGAAACCGGCGGCCAGAACGCGATGATCGTGGATTCCTCAGCGCTGCCCGAGCAGGTGGTGAAGGACGCGATCCACTCTGCCTTCTATTCCGCGGGCCAGCGTTGCAGCGCCTTGCGCGTGCTGTTCCTGCAGGAAGACATCGCGGATAAGACTCTGCACATGCTCAAGGGCGCGATGCAGGAGTTGACGATCGGCGACCCGGCTTTGCTTGCCACCGATATCGGCCCGGTGATTGACGAAGCGGCGCGGGTACGGTTGCAACAACACGCGGCAGCGATGAAACAATCCGCAACCTTGATTGAACATCTGCCGTTGCCGGACGACTGCGCGCACGGCACTTACTTCGCGCCCTGCGCGGTGGAAATCGACCACATCGGTCAGCTCGACGGCGAGTATTTCGGTCCTTTCCTGCATGTCGTTCGCTACGCTGCAAAAGACCTGGAAACAATCGTCGGCGAGATCAACGCCACCGGCTTTGGCCTGACGCTGGGCGTGCATTCGCGCATCGAGAGTACGTGGAGAAACGTGCAGACCCTGGCGCGCGTCGGCAACTGCTACATCAATCGCGGCATGACCGGCGCGGTGGTGGGCGTGCAGCCGTTCGGCGGCGAAGGCTTGTCCGGCACTGGCCCCAAGGCGGGTGGACCGCATTACCTCTTGCGATTCGTCAACGAACGCACGCTGACGGTGAATACCGCTGCCGTTGGCGGCAATGCGCGCTTGCTAGCGGCGGGCGGCGACTGATTCGCGCAGACTGAGGGTACAGTCGAAACGCGGGCCTTGGTGGCCGGTGTCATCACACCAGCGCGGCGTCAGCGCCGGCGAGTCGGTCAGTCGTATCGTGGCTGGGCTGGCGATGGCGAGGCCCTCGCCTGACTGTGCGAGCCACAGGCCGATGATGCAGCCCGCTGCCAGCAGCAAAACCACCTGCAGGCGCTTGAGGCGCAGGCGCATCAGCAGTTGATGCTCATCGTAGATTCGTAACATGCGCACAGAATGCAGCCGTGGGATCACGGCAGGTGCAGGGCAGTAGCTTTTATCCGCATGCGCGCGGAACCGAAGCGTTCTTGGCGGGCAAGGATTTTTCGGCACAATGCCGCCCCCATGTCGTTCTCCACCGAAGTTTCGACCAATCTCAAGCTGGCGCTGCCAATCATCGCTGCGCAACTCACCTTCATGGGTTTTGGCGTCGCCGACACGGTGATGGCCGGGCGCCTCGGGGGTCAGGCGCTGGCCGCCATCGCGGTGGGCGCGAACATCTGGATGCAGCCGTTCGTGTTCTTCATGGGCTTGGCGATGGCGATCTCGGCCATTGTTTCGCACCGGCTTGGCGCCGGAAATGCGCCCGGCAGCATCGGCACGTTCTTGCGCAGCGCACTGGGCTTGGCGCTATTGCAGGGCTTGGTATGGATGTTGATCGTCCGGCTGGCGGCGGCGCCGGTGATTCAGATGCTGGCACTGGACCACTCCACCGCGCAGCTGGCGCTCGACTATCTGTTGGCCGAAAGCTGGAGTGCGCCCTTGTTCTGCATCTGTTTCGCGCTGCGCAACACCATCGAAGGCGTCGGCGTCACCGCTGCGATCTTCGTCACAGGATTGTGCGGCCTCGCCGTGAAGATCCTGTTCAATCACCTGCTGCTGGATGAGTTCGGCGCGGTCGGTTTCGGCTGGTCGGCCGTGATCGCCTCGGTCGTGATGGTGGCGGTGTATCTGACGCAGTACGCCGTGTGGCCACGCTTGCGCGCCTTGCAGCTGTTCGAGCGTGCGTCGGCGGTTAGCACTGCGCAGGCGCTGGAAATGTTGCGGCTGGGCCTGCCGATCGGACTGATCCTGCTCGCTGAAGTCGCGTTCTTCGGCATCACTTCGCTGCTGATGGCGCGCTTTGGCGCCGAGGCGGTGGCGGCACATCAGATCGCCATCAACTTCGCTTCGATCATGTTCATGGTGCCGCTCGGTGTGGCGCTGGCCACCACCGTGCGCGTCGGCCATGCCGCCGGCGCAGGCGCGTTCGGTGCGGCCCTGCTCCGCGGCAAAACCGGCATGGGGCTGGGTCTGGTCTTCGCCTTGTTCTCGGCGGCGTTGATGGGTCTCAAACCGGAATGGATCACTGCGCTCTATATCGAAGACGGCGCGGTCGCTGCGCAGGCTCAGACTTTTCTGCGTTTTGCCGCACTGTTCCAGTTGGCCGACTGTCTGCAGGCCACCGCCAACGGTGCCCTGCGCGGACTCAAGGACACACGCATGCCGATGCTGATCACGCTCACCGCGTACTGGCTCATCGGCATGCCGTTCGCCTACAGCCTCGCCTTCCATTTCGGCTACGGGCCGAACGCGCTGTGGTGGGGATTCATCCTCGGCCTGGCGCTGGCGGGTGCCGGGTTGTCGTGGCGCTTTTTGCATAAGACCAAACGTTCGTTGGGCGGGCCCCCATCCCCGCCCGCTCGCCGGGCAGGAACTGTCACTGGCAGTCCCTGAAATCCCCGGCTTGCTGGCTTGATATTGACGCCAGCGGGCGCATGATTCACCTCCCGCTGCGAACGGAGAACCAACATGGCACTGCAACTGGGCGACATCGCTCCTGATTTCGAAGCCGAAACCACTGCTGGCAAGATCAAATTTCACGACTGGCTTGGCACCTCCTGGGGCGTGCTGTTTTCGCACCCGAAGAACTACACGCCGGTCTGCACCACCGAGCTCGGCTATACCGCCAAGCTCAAGCCCGAGTTCGACAAGCGCAACGTCAAGGCCATCGGTCTTTCGGTGGACCAGCTGGCGGACCACCACGGCTGGAGCAAGGACATCGAAGAGACGCAAGGTCACGCACTGAATTTTCCGCTGATCGCCGACTCGGACAAAAAGGTCTCGACGCTCTACGGCATGATCCATCCGAACGCCAGCGACACCTTTACCGTGCGCAGCGTGTTCGTGATTGATCCGAACAAAAAGATTCGTCTGACGCTGACCTACCCGGCCAGCACCGGCCGCAACTTCGATGAAATCCTGCGGGTGCTTGATTCGCTGCAGCTCACCGATAAGCAGAAGTTGGCCACGCCGGTGAACTGGAAGCCGGGCGAGGACGCGATCATCGTGCCGTCGCTGAAGGACGAAGACGCGAAGAAGCTGTTCCCGCAGGGTTGGAAGACCCTCAAACCCTATTTAAGGATCGTCAAACCCAAGGTCTAAATCTCAAAGCTGACGCCCTGAGCCAGCGGCAGTGTCTTGCCGTAGTTGATCGTATTGGTCGCGCGGCGCATGTAAGCCTTCCAGGAATCGGAGCCGGACTCGCGGCCGCCGCCGGTTTCCTTTTCGCCGCCGAAGGCGCCGCCGATTTCCGCGCCCGAGGTGCCGATATTGACGTTGGCGATGCCGCAGTCCGAGCCTTCGGCCGACAGGAATCTCTCGGCTTCGCGCAGATCGGTGGTGAAGATCGAGGACGACAGCCCCTGGCCCACTGCGTTGTGCAATCGGATGGCCTGGTCGAGGTCGCGGTACTTCATGACGTAGAGAATCGGCGCAAACGTCTCCTCGCAGACCACCGGCGCCTGCGTCTTCATTTCCACCAGCGCCGGCTGTACGTAATACGCATTCGCGCCGCCCACGCTGACCCGCGCGCCGCCGGAAATGCGACCCCCGGATTTTTTTGCCTGCGCCAGCGCGGTTTGCATGCGCTGGTAAGCCGCGGCGTCAATCAGCGGGCCGACCAGGGATTGGGGCGAACGCGGATCGCCGATTGCGACCGAGGCATAGGCCTGCCTCAGGCTTTTGACGAAGCGGTCGTAAATGGTCTCGTGCACGAACAAGCGGCGCAGGGACGTGCAGCGCTGACCGGCGGTGCCCATCGCGGCGAAAGCGACGCCGCGCAGCGCCAGCGCCAGATCGGCGGACGGCGCGATGATGGCGGCGTTGTTGCCGCCGAGTTCCAGGATCGGGCGCGCGAAACGCGCAGCAAGGCGCGGGCCGACGGCGCGGCCCATGGCGGTGGAGCCGGTCGCGGACAGCACCGCGACACGCGCGTCATCCACCAAGGCTTCGCCAACAGCCTTGCTGCCGAGCATCAAGATCGAAAGATCCTTGGGTGCATCCGCAAAGCGTGCGGCAGCGCGTGCGAACAGGGCGTGTAACGCGAGTGCGGTGAGCGGCGCCTTCTCGGAAGGTTTCCAGATCACCGAATTGCCGCAGACCAGCGCCAGCGCGGCGTTCCAGGCCCAGACGGCGGCCGGGAAATTGAAGGCGGTGATGATCCCGGTCACGCCCATCGGGTGCCAGGTTTCCTGCATGCGGTGCAAGGGACGCTCGGAGGCGATGGTCAGGCCGTGCAGCTGGCGCGAAAGGCCCACGGCAAAATCGCAGATATCAATGATCTCCTGCACTTCGCCGAGACCTTCGGAAGTAATCTTGCCGGCTTCGAGCGTGATCAAACGGCCCAAGTCCGTTTTGGCCGCTCGCACTTCTTCGGCGAACAGACGCACCAGCTCGCCACGCCGCGGCGCCGGCACGCTGCACCAGGCGAGGAAGGCCGCGTGCGATTTGGCAATGCCGGCTCGGGCCTGGGCCGCGTTCAATTCGGTGACCCGGCCGATGACTTCGCCGGTGATGGGGGTGCGCACGACGCAGTCGCCCGAGGAAAATGATCGCGCAGGTACGCCCAGCCGTTGCAACAGAGGCTTGATCTCGACAGTCACCGCCGCAGGAGAGGATGGTTTCTTCATGGTTTTTTGTCTTGGTCGCCGAAATGGATGGCGCCAAGTTCGCCCGTGGCGAACAGGCGCTGGATGGCGCCGGCGAGGCGTCGTTGCTGTGCCGGCTTGTAACGGTCGTACCAGTCCTGGTTGGCGCGGCCCAGGCCATGTTCGCCGCTGAAGCTGCCGCCGAATTTCTGCACCAGTTCTTCAATCACGAAATTGCGCAATGCCGCGACTCGCGCTGCGTCCGCCGGTGCCTGTGCCAGCAGATTGAAATGCAAGCCGCCGTCGCCGATATGGCCGAAGTCACAGATCTGGAAATCCGGGAATTGCGCGGCCAGCAGCGCCTTCATGTGGCTGCGAAATCTCGGAATGTCCGCGCGGCGTACGGCGAGATCAAAGCCCACCACCTGGCCCGTGCTGCGCAGACCCTCGCTCAGGGAATGGCGGAGGTCCCACAAGTTCTTCTCGCGGCCGATATAGGCGTCGCGCAGCAGACCGCTCGCCAGCAAGGGTTCGATGCAGCGCGCGAGTACGTCCTCCAGTGTCTGCTCGCCCTCGCGGGACACCCAACTGCGGGAAAGCTCCACCAACACCGAATAGTCGGGGATGGGATTCCGGCCGAAGGGGTTGGTCAGGCGCGGAAAATGCCTGAGCACATGTTCCAGCACGCCTTGTGACATCCCCTCGAAGGCGCTCAGGTATTCGCCAGCACCGGTTTCCAGTGCGGTCAGCAACTCCAGGATCGCGTCGTCGTCGCGCGGCACCAGCAGCGCGCCAGCAGTCTGCTGCGGGCGGCGGTGTACTTCGAGCTCGGCGCGCGTGATCACGCCGAGCGCGCCGTTGGAGGCCACGAACAGCTGCTTGAGATCCAAACCGGTGTTGTCCTTGCGCAGGCCAGACCCAAGTTTCAAAACAGTGCCTTGTTTGTCGGCCAGCACCACCTCGATGCCGCACAGGTTGCGGCGCACGTCGCCGTAACGGATGAAACGCGCGCCGCCAGTGTTGGTCGCGATCATGCCGCCAATCGCGGGGTCGGAGCCGAGGTCAATCGGAAACCAGAGTCCATGCGGTTCCAGCGCGGCGTTGAGCGCGGACAGGCGCACGCCGGCGTCCACCGACACGGTGCGATTGGCCGCGTCAACCTCGATGACCTTGTTAAGCCGGGAGAGACTCAGTACCAGTTCCGTGCCGCTGGCGTCCGGCGTTGAAGCGCCGACAAGGCCGGTGTTGCCACCCTGCGGAATCACCCGCAGACGATGCCGCGTGCAATACGCCAATACCTGTGAAACCTCGCCGGTGCTGGCCGGTCGCAGCACCGCCGCAGCCTTGCCCGCACCATGGCGTTGCGGCATTTCGTAGCTTTGCCGCGCGCCAGAGTCGGTGATGAGTCCTTGTGCGCCGACGATACCGCGCAGTGCGTCGAGGTGTGGGGTCAAGCGACGGCTTGTGTCATTTTGAATATGCCCTGGGCGTTGGAGCTGTCGAATCCCAGGTCCAGTTTGCCGGAACCATCGGGCAAGTGGCTGCGCGAGATGAACTCGTAGAACGATCCCGGCACCTCGCGCTCGACGATGTGACCGTCTGGCTGACGGAACTGGCGGCGCACCGTGGCGGCGCGAAACGCGGTCTGGCGGATGCGACCGGAGGCGGAGACTTCGATCTGGTCCTTCATTGGCCGGCCGAGGGTTTTCTGCTCGCTGGCAACCGCCTCGACGTCGGCGACGCGGTCGGTGGCATGGTTGAAGGCGTTGCCCTCGGTGGAGATCCACGCCATCTCGGGAGATTCAGCGGCCAAGGCTTCGTAATCTTCGATGGAAAGCAATGCGTGCTGGCGGTCGAAACAGGCCACAAGCACAGGTAGCACGGCCACGGCTGTATTAAGCGGCAAGAAACCATCACGCTCCAGCCTCGCGAGCGCGGATTGCACGACCGGACTCAGCGGATCGCGTGAACTGGCGGTGACGCGCGCGACGACAGTCTGGAATTGCGGCGAGAAGCGGTCCGGGTGCAACTCGCTGACAAAGAATTGCGCGATATCCTCGGGAAAATCCTGCTGGGCGTAGCTGCGGCCGGTCATCTTCAGTTTATCCAGCGGATACACCTCGCGCCTCGCGTAACCCAGCGGGCGCAGCACGCGCAGCAGACTTTCCTCGCCGGCGGGCAGTGTGCCCATGCCGGCGAGGGCGACGGTACGCACCGCGCCGTGATCGTGAGTCACGCGCTCGCTGCGCGCCAGACGGTCATTCGCGTAAGCCTGTGCCATCGGCACGCGCGCCAGCAAGTTTTCGAACAACAGCATGTTCAGCCCCTGCGCGATCAGTGCGCGCGACACACTCTCACCACAGGTATCGCGCAACGCAGGATGGATGGTTAGAACCTTGAATAGTCCGTTGCTGCGCTCTTCGCCCAGCATGCGTTGCAGCAACTCGCTGAGCGTGCCGCCCACGGTCAGGCCGCCTTGGCCAGCGGTTTATCCGCATAGGCTTTGCCAAAGCGGTTGGCCAGGAACAAGTCCAGCGGCACGTCTTCCTGCCGCACAAAACCTTTCGACGGGATCTTGCCTTCGCGCAACAAATCCAGCACGCCGCAGATGCCGGCGGCGGTGGTGATCTGGATGGCGCTGCGCATCACACCATTGATGACCTGACCATAAAT
This sequence comes from Pseudomonadota bacterium, assembly GCA_038043245.1. GTDB lineage: Bacteria > Pseudomonadota > Gammaproteobacteria > Nevskiales > Nevskiaceae > JACPFV01. Next base: position 144,763 of record JBBTCH010000003.1, read on the forward strand.
CTTGCTGGCATAGGTTTCCTGCACCAGGTGGCCGTTGCGCAAGCCGCTGACCGTGACAAACACAATCACCACGTCCTGCAGGGTGCTGGGCACGGCGTTCTCGAGAATGTCCTTGAGCACGTCGCGGCGGTCGCGCAGGCGCAGGTCTTCGAGCAGGGCCTTCATGATCGCCGCATGGCCGGGATAGCGGATCGTGCGGTAATTGAGGTTGCGCACCTTGCCGTTCAGTGTCTCGCACAGGGTGCCGAGACCGCCCGAGGTATTGAAGGCCTCATAGGTCACGCCGTCGAGCGAAAACTCCTCGCGTTCCTCCAGCGCCGGCACTTCCTTGAGCTTGCCGTTGACGATGGCCTCGCAGGGCTCGCAGTACTCGTTGATGACGCCGTCGGTACTCCAGGTCAGGTTGTAGTTGAGCGCATTGGAAGGATATTGCGGCAGGGCGCCGACGCGCAGGCGAACCTCGTCGAGCGAATCGAAGCGCTTGGCCAGGTCGTAGCCGGCGATGGTGATGAAGCCCGGCGCCAGGCCGCACTGCGGGATGAAGGCGGTCTGGGAGTCCTGCGCCAGCTGCTTGACGTGACGGGTGCAGGCCACATCTTCAGTGAGGTCGAGGTAATGCGTGCCGGTGGCGCGTGCGGCATCGGCGATCAGGCGCGTGAGATGAAACGGCGCAGCGCTGAGCACGGCGAATTTTCCCTCGAGCGCAGCACGCAGGCGCGCGGCGTTCTGGATGTCGAGTGCCAGCCGCTCCACCGGTGCACTGACCTGCAGCTCGGTCAGCTGGGTGGGCGAGCGGTCCGCCACCGTGACGCGATAGTCGCCGCTGCGCGCCAGCAGGTCCGCAATCATCGAACCGATCTTGCCGGCGCCAACCACGAGGATGTTTTTCATGCCTTCATTTTGTACGCGCTTTATCGTCGAAGTGAACAGTAAAAAAGACGAAAAAACGGTATCATTTCGTCAGAATGCCTAAAAAATCCGGCGTTGTGACAAAAGACGCGCTTGATCGGCGCCTGATTGCCCTGCTGCGCGAAAACGCGCGCGCCTCGACCGCAGAGCTGGCGCGCAAGCTGGATCTGTCCCGGACCACCGTGCAAAGTCGCATGCAGAAACTCGAAGCCAGGGGCCCGATCGCCGGCTACACGGTTCGCGTGCACGACGAGTACGAGCGCGGGCTTATTCGCGCGCATGTGCTGATCACCGCGCTGCCCAAGCTGTCTTCAAGGGTCGAAGCCGATCTCAAGCGCGTGCCGGAGGTGCGCAGGCTCTACGCTGTAAGCGGTGCGCATGATTTCATCGCCTTGGTCGCGACCGAAACCGTCGAGACCATGAACACCCTGCTGGATCGTATTGGCGCGCTGGACGGCGTGGACCGTACGCAATCGTCCATCATCCTTTCGACGAGAATCGAACGCTAAACCGGCGGCGACTAGAATACGAAGATGACTGAACCCCTGAACAAAAAATCCAAAACCATTACCGCCGGCGTGCCGCGCTCGCCCAACCGCGCGATGTTGCGTGCGGTCGGCTTCGGTGATGGTGATTTTGAAAAACCCATCGTCGGCATCGCCAACGGCCATTCGACGATGAACCCCTGCAATGCCGGCATCGGCGTGCTGGCCACGCGCGCGGAAGCCGCGCTGAAACAGTCGGGCGCGATGCCGCAGCTGTTCGGATTCCCCACCGTCACCGACGGCATTTCGATGGGGACGGAAGGAATGAAGTATTCCCTCGTATCTCGCGAAGTGATTGCCGACGCCATCGAGACGGCCTGTTCGTCGCAGTGCATGGACGGCGTGCTCGTCGTCGGCGGCTGCGACAAGAACATGCCCGGCGCGATGATCGGCATGTTGCGCATGAACATCCCCGGCGTGTTCGTCTACGCCGGCACCATCAAGCCCGGGTTCTGGAAAGGTCAGGCCTTGACCATCGTTTCGTCTTTCGAGGCGGTCGGCGCGTTCCAGGCCGGCAAGATGGCCAAGGAGGATTTCGAGGGCGTCGAAAAGAACGCCTGCCCTTCGGTCGGCGCCTGCGGCGGCATGTACACCGCCAACACCATGAGCAGCGCCTTCGAGGCGCTGGGCATGAGTTTGCTGGGCTCCTCGCAGATGGCCTCGCCCGATGCCGAGAAAGCCGACTCCGCCGCCGACTCCGCGAGAGCACTGGTCGAGGCGATCAAAAAAGACCTGAAGCCGCGCGACATTGTCACGCGCAAGGCGATCGAGAACGCGATGGCGCTGGTGATGGCCACCGGCGGCTCGACCAATGCGGTGCTGCATTTCCTCGCCATCGCGCATGCCGCGCAGGTGCCGTTCACGATTGACGATGTCGAAACCATCCGCGTGAAAACGCCTGTGTTGTGCGACCTCAAGCCCAGCGGCAAATACGTGGCGGTGGATTTTCACCGTGCCGGCGGCGTGCCGCAGGTGCTGAAGATGCTGCTGGTGAATGGATTGCTGCACGGCGATGCGCTGACCATCACTGGCGAAACGATGGCGCAGGCGCTGGCCAAAGTTCCCGCCGAACCGCGCCCGGATCAGGATGTGATCCGCCCGTTCGACAAGCCGATGTACAAGCAGGGACACTTGGCGATCCTCAAGGGTAATCTCTCCCCCGAAGGCTGTGTGGCAAAAATCACTGGGCTGAAGAATCCCGTGATCACCGGCCCGGCACGGGTGTTCAACTCCGAGCCCGAGGCGATGGAGGCGATTCTCGCTGACAAGATCAAGCCCGGCGATGTGCTGGTGATCCGTTACGAAGGCCCGAAAGGCGGCCCCGGCATGCGCGAAATGCTGGCGCCGACGTCGGCCCTCATCGGCAAGGGTCTCGGCGAGTCCGTGGGCCTGATCACCGACGGCCGTTTTTCCGGCGGCACCTGGGGCATGGTCGTCGGTCACGTTGCGCCGGAAGCCTATGCCGGCGGCGTGATTGCACTGGTGGAAGAAGGCGACGCCATCACCATTGACGCGCGCCAGCATCTGATTCAGCTCAACGTGGATGACGCCACGCTGGCGCAGCGTCGTGCGGTGTGGAAACAGCCGAAACCGCGTTATACCCGTGGCGTGCTGGCCAAGTACATGAAGTTAGTGTCGAGCGCGAGTTTGGGCGCTGTCACTGACTAAGCGGATGTGTCATTTCGAGCGCAGCGAGAAATCTGATCAGATTCCTCGTCGAATACGCTCCTCGGAATGACAGGAAGAAAAATCAACGCTCGAGAAGTTTTATATCCCCAAACCACGCCCGCATGGCCCCGCCGGCGTTGTCGCAGTCGCTCATCAGAGCGATCCCATCGAGCGTTTCAATATCCAGTTCGAAGTAGTCCTTGAAATCGGCGCGCAGGTCGCGTCTTTCCGTGACCCATTTGCCGACTTTGCCAGCGCCGGATTCGACCGCGACCATGTGCACCTGACGGGCAAACGGGTTCGGCCAGTGACTGCCTTTGGGCTGCTGGCTGGCCCAGGTATATGCCACTGAGCGCGTGCGCCAGATTGCGAGCCCGCCTTTACGCACCACATAGATACGCGCCGGGAAGTCGTCGCCGGACTTTTCTTTTTCGTTGATGCCGGAATAGACGCGATCCACCTTCCAGCGCCATTGCAGGATCGGCGTCCGGGTCAGATCGATCCCGCCTTCATGGATCAGGCCCGATGCGCTGGTCTTGCAGTTGGCCTGCACCACCTGCGTGTTGCCGTCTTTGACCAGCCGGTATGACGTGGGCGCCAGTTTTTTGAAGATTTGCGGTTCCCAGCCTTCGAATCCGGTCATGGAAAAAAGTCCCGGCGCGGCCCATGCCGGTGTCGCCAAAACAAGAGCGAACAGCCAGAGCTTCTTCATTCTGCAAAACCGTTGTGAGCGAGCCAGTCCGATACGGGTTGCTGGACATCGTTCAGGCGGCTGTGGAAGAAATGACCGGCGCCTTGCAGCGTCACCAGTTCCGGTGCCGGCTGATAGCGCATCAGTTCGGTTTTCGTACTTTCGTAACTCACGACATCGTCATCCATGCTGTGCAGTACGATCCACGGACAGCCCGGATGCGCCGGCCGGGGTTCAGACTCGAAATATTTGAACGGTGGCGCCACGGTCGCCAGCAGGGCAGGTTTGAGGCGCGCGGCGGCTTTCAGGGCAATGAAGGCGCCAAAGGAAAATCCTGCGAGCAGCAGCGGCAGCCCGGGCTGCTGTGTCTGCAGCCATTGCGCGACGACCACCGCGTCATCGGTTTCGCCGCGCCCCTGGTCATGAGAGCCCTCGCTCTGGCCCACGCCGCGAAAATTGAAGCGCACGGTTGCAAAGCCATGGTGCTGTGCGGTGGACGCTAGGGTGGTGACGACCTTGTTGGTCATGGCACCGCCAAACAGCGGGTGCGGGTGACAGACGACTGCAACCCCGCGAACCTTGCCCGCAGGCATGGAAATTGCCAGCTGAATGGCGCCATGCGCGGCGGTCAATTTGTGACCGTTGCTGTGGCCGGGCAGGGGTAGAGAAAACTTACTCATGAATAGTCCGTGAATTCAGCAAATCCGGTCTTGCCAGCTTACGCGAGGCCGCCTATAGTTCATTCCAGTCCCGTGCTGGGGTACGGGTCAACCCAAAAAGATTTCCAGGAGCAGCAGAATGCGTAAGTCCTTACAGGCCATTGGTCTCGGCGCGCTTGTCGCGGTTTCCCTCGGCGCCTATGCCGTGGATTCGTTCGAAGTGCAGCCGGAATCCCGTGCTTACCTGAACTTCAATTTCGGCGGTGCGCCGGAAACGAAGCAGGAGTGGCATTACGGCCTCCAGTTCGGCCAGCGCGCGCAATATTCCCGCGAGGGTGACGTTCTGCGTCCGGCCAACTCGCTCAATGTTGATTACTCCAACGTCGGCAATGGCTTGCTGGTCAACGGCAAGCCGTTGCGCCAGCGCAGCTATCGCCTGAATCAGGCTGAAGGCGAGGCCGCAGCCGCGGTTGCCGCCGAAGAGCCGGGCTTCTTTGGCAGCATCGGCAACTGGTTTGGCGACCTGTTTGGTGGCGGTGAAGAAGAGGCCGCTCCGGTGGCCGAAGGCGAAGCCGCTGCGACCGAGCCGGGCTTCTTCGACAGCTACACGTTCGCGGACTACGCACTGCTCGGCGTCGGCGTACTCGGCGTCGGTTATGCCATCGTTGAAGTTACCAAGAGTGAGGATTCCGAGGATCCGGCTGCGGCCAGCACGGACGGTGGTACTGACGGCGGTAATAGCCCGTTGGGCTGCGTTATTGAGCTTGACCCTGGCTGTATTCCTCTCTATTCAGGTCGCAGCGGCACGGCCAAGACTGATGTCCGGCGCGATGCGAATTACGCCGAATGGCTGGATGGTGGTACCGGTCAGATGGGCGACTTGGTTGCCCAGTAGTTTCTGAATCGGAACAAACAGGGGGAGCTTCGGCTCCCCTTGTCGTTTCTGTTATCGGCTTTGAAATAATCCGTACATGACCTTCCAGCTCAGTGATCGCGGCCGCGAGTTTTTTGGCATCGATCTGCGCACGCTGGCGCTGTTCCGTGTTCTGCTGTCGGGCGTCATCGCCTGGAATCTGCTGATCCGCCTGACCGCCGTTCCGGAGTTTCTCAGCGACTGGGGCGTGATGCCGCGCGACTGGCTGATCAACTCCGCCGGCGCGATCCGCGTCAGCCTGTACATGATCAACGGCGGCACCTGGCTGGCCGTTCTGCTGTTGCTGACGGAGTTTCTGGCCGCACTGGCGATGCTGATCGGCTGGCACACACGTGCGGCGGTATTGCTGGTATTTGTGCTCGAAGGTTCGCTGCAGTCGCGCAATCACATGATCCTGATCGGCGGCGACAACCTGATCATGTGCCTGCTGTTTTGGTCCTTGTTTCTACCGCTGGGCGCGCGCTGGAGCGTGGATGCCGCGCTTTCGACCACGCCGCCACCGCGCGACAACTTGTATCTGTCCTGGGCCTCGGCCGGCCTGCTGGTTCAGGTCATGTCGGTGTATTTCTTCAGCGCGGTGCTGAAGAACGGTGCCGACTGGTGGCCGGACGGAACCGCGGTGTACTACGCGCTGAGTCTCGACCGCTTTGCCGCACCGCTGGGCCAGTGGCTACGCGATATTCCGTTGCTGACGCATCCATTGACCTACTTCGTTTACTTCCTCGAGTGGGCAGGACCGATCCTGATCTTTCTGTATTCCCGTTATCTGCGTCTGGGAGTGATGCTGCTGTTCATGCTGATGCACACCGGCTTCATTTTCACGCTGGAGATAGGGCATTTCCCCTATGTCAGCCTGTCCTCGCTGACGGTGTTCATTGGTGGCTGGCTGTGGGACGCGGTGGCACGGGCGCGCGACCATGGCCGCAGCATCCGCATCTGGTACGACCGCGACTGCGGGTTCTGCTGGAAGATGTGCCGCCTGCTGGAAGTGTTCCTGGCATTGCCGCGGACGCAGATTCGTCCGGCGCAGGACGACGCGGTCGCCGGTCCGCTCTTGATCGCCAACAATTCCTGGGTGGTGATGGACGACCGCGGCACTCACCTCAAATGGCAGGCCTTCGTCGCCCTGCTGCGCCATTCGCCGCTGTTCGGCCGGGCCTGGCGTATCGCCGCCTGGCGCATCTGGAACTGGCCAGGCACGATCGTCTACAACTTCGTGGCGTGGCAGCGGCCGCGCTTTGCTCGCCTGACGGGTGCTGTGCTGCCTGAACGTGCAGTGCGGTTCGAGGTCGGACCGTTTGCCCAGAAGTTCGTGGCGGTGATGGTGTTCGCGGTGTTTGCCTGGAACCTTTCAACCATCAAGGTATTGCCGGGAACAGTTGTGGGCACGCTCACCCCGTTTTTCACTTTGCTCCGGATTGATCAGCACTGGGGGATGTTTGCGCCCTATCCCTCGCATGATGACGGCTGGATGGTGGTCCCGGGGACGCTGGTGGACGGCACCGAGGTCAACGTGATCCGCCCTTGGGAACGGTTGGACTACGACAAGCCCCGATACATTTCGCAGTCACATGAGTCCGGTATCCGGTGGCGCAAGTATCGCGAGCACTTGTGGTCAAAGAAGCATGCCGATGAGCGGCTCTATTACGCGCGCTATCTGTGCCGCGACTGGAACCTGCGCGCCAGGCCTTCGAAGCGCCTGCTCTCGCTGGAACTGGTCTACATGCTCGAACGCTCGGTGCCTGAGGGTCAGACGCCAGTGATTGAGCGCAAATCCCTTTGGAAACACCAATGCGTATCGCCCAAGGTGGCGGCAAAAGCCAAGGCGGAGATCGTTGGCGGTGATTCGCCTGATTCAAAGCCGGGTGATTGATATCGGCGCGAATCTCGCGCACGAGAGTTTCGACAGGGATCGTGCCGCAGTGCTTGAACGGGCCTGGGCCGCAGGGCTTTCCCGCATTGTGGTCACCGGCAGCTCGGCCGAGAGTTCGCAAGCAGCGCTGGCGCTGGCGCGCGAACATCCGAAACATCTGGTCTCAACCGTGGGTTTGCATCCGCACCATGCCTCGGAGTGGTCTGCTGATCTTTCGGCGCGATTCGAAGCGCTAGGGCAGAACCGCGAAGTGGTTGCGCTCGGCGAGTGCGGCCTCGACTATTTCCGTGACCTGTCGCCACGCGATGCGCAGCGCCGGGCGTTTGTGCAGCAGCTGGCGTTGGCGGTGAGACTGAAGAAGCCGGTGTTTTTGCACCAACGCGATGCGCATATCGATTTCTTGCCGATCCTGCGCGAGCACCGGTCGCATCTGGCCGATGTGGTCGTGCACTGCTTCACCGATACGCGCGCGGCGCTGGAAGACACGCTGGCGCTGGATTGCCACATCGGCATCACCGGCTGGGTCTGCGATGAGCGTCGTGGCGCCGCCTTGCGCGAGATCGTCGCTCTGATTCCCGACGATCGCCTGCTGATCGAGACCGATGCGCCGTATCTGCTGCCGCACAACGCGCCGGCAGAGCTCAAGAAGTCTACCGGCCGCCGCAACGAGCCTGCGCTGCTGCCGTGGGTAGTGAAAGCTCTGGCGCAGCTGCGCAACCAAACGGAACAACACGTCGCGGATATCACGACCGCCAATGCGCAGAGGTTTTTTCGCCTAGCCGCTTAGGGGATCTCTACTCAGGTTGATTCTGTCCATGGTTCGACAAGCTCACCACGAACGGAATCAATTGCATAACCGTTCGCCCTGAGCTCGTCGAAGGGCGGTGTACAGACTCCTGAAGGGCTCTTGGTTTAAAAAAACATCAAGCTGGAGGCGTTCCCAGCATGTACAACGCCACTTCGGAGAAAAGATTCGGTGCCAGCTGGGTGAGGAACCCGTCGCGCAGCTGATGGTTGAGCAGGCTGCGCTGGAGTACGCGCCAGCCTTGTTTCTGGCACAGGTCCTCGAAGTCGGCGACGGTGCACAGGTGGATGTTGGGCGTGTTGAACCAGGTTTCGGGCAGCGCCGGTGTCACCGGCATGCGGCCGGCGGCCAGCGCCAGGCGCACGCGCCAGTGGCCGAAATTGGGGAAGGTGATGATGGCGGTGCGGCCGACGCGCAGCATCTCCGAGACCACGCGATCCGGCCGCTGCATCGCCTGTAGTGCCTGGTTCATCACCACGTAGTCGAAGCTGCCGTCGCTGAATTCGCGCAGGCCCTCGTCGACGTCGGCTTCAATCACGTTGACGCCGCGGCGCAGGCAGCGGGCGATGTTGTCGGGATCGATCTCGAGGCCATAGCCGCGAACCCCGTGCGTGGCGAGGTGCGCCAGCAGAGCGCCGTCGCCGCAGCCGAGGTCGAGTACGTTGCTCTGCGGCCGGATCCAGCCGGCGATGTGGGCGAGGTCGGGTCTGAGTTCAGCGCTCATGTCTGCATCGCCTCGCCGACGCGACCGAGCCAGGCCCGCAGCTGGCGGTGGTATTCCGGCAACGCCATCAGGAAATCGTCGTGGCCGAGTTGCGAGTCGATCAGCGCGTAGCTGACTTCGCGGCCGCCGGCGACCAGCGCCTTGACGATCTCGCGCGAGCGCGCCGGCGAGAAGCGCCAGTCGGCCTGGAAGGCGATGACGAAAAATCGGGCCTGTGCCTGACGGAACGCGGCCGACAGATCGCCGCCGAAGTCGCGTGCCGGATCAAAATAGTCCAGCGCCTTGGTCATCAGCAGGTAGGTGTTGGCGTCGAAGCGCTCGACGAAGCTCTGGCCCTGATGGCGCAGGTAGCTTTCGACCTCGAACTCGACGTCGAAGTTGAAGCTCGGCGCTGCGCTGCGCAGGTCCTGGCCGAACTTGGCGCGCATCGCCTCGTCCGAGAGATAGGTGATATGGCCGAGCATGCGTGCCAGCTTCAGCCCGCGCGAAGGCACGGTGCCGCGCTCGTAGAAATGGCCGCCGTGGAAATCCGGGTCGGACAGGATCGCCTGACGCGCGATCTCGTTGAAGGCGATGTTCTGCGCCGACAACCGCGGCGCAGCGGCGATCACCAGCGCGTGACGGATGCGCTGCGGAAAATCGATCGCCCATTGCATCACCTGGAAGCCGCCGAGGCTGCCGCCCATCACCACCGCCCACTGCTCGATGCCGAGCACATCGGCCAGCAGTGCCTGCGAGCGTACCCAGTCACGCACCGTCAGCAGGGGGAAGTCCGGTCCCCAGGGCTTGCCCGTCTCCGGGTTCGGCGTGTTCGGGCCGGTGCTGCCGCGGCAGCCGCCGAGATTGTTGAGAGCGACGACAAAGAAGCGATTGGTGTCCACCGGCTTGCCGGGGCCGATGCAGCTGTCCCACCAGCCCGGCTTGTGGTCGCCGGCGTGGTAACCGGCGGCGTGATGGTCGCCGGACAGCGCATGGCACACCAGCACCGCGTTGCTGCGTGCGATGTTGAGATTGCCGTAAGTCTCGATCATCAGCTCGTGGCGCGGCAGCGTGCGCCCGCAGTCCAGCGCCAGCGGCGTTTCAATCGCGATGCATCGCGGCTTTACCAGGCCGACGGAATCCGCCGGATAGTCTTCTCGGTGGGGCATTACCAGTTCAACGGGCCGGGCAGGCCGATCAGCCGCGCCAGCACCTGGAATCCGAAAATCACCACCAGCGGCGAAAAATCGATGCCGCTGGCCGAAGGCAGCCAGCGGCGCACCGGCCGCAGCAGCGGCTCGTTGATGGTCCACAGGATATTGCCCGCCGGGTTGTGCACGCCGGGCCCCATCCACGACAGCAGCGCCTGCATGAACAGGGTGAAGGTGTAGAGGTTCAAGGTCATCACCACGATCTTGCGCCACAGATATTGGAAGATGACCCACTCCACGTGCAGTCCCTGCAGCCAGTAGATCAGCTTGATGTAGGCGAGCATCAGCACGATCAGTGCGAGAAAAGCGGCGACGTCGAAGCGCTTGTATTTGGGGATGAACTTCGCCAGCGGGTCCACCAGTGGCCGGGTGACCTGATAGACCATCTGCGAAAACGGGTTGTAGAAGTCCGCGCGGCGCAGCTGCAGGATGATGCGCAGAATCAGCGCCCACAGAAACAATTCTGAGAGAGCACTCACAAAGAACAGCAGGGCGTTGTAGGCGTTGCTCATGTCTTTTCCAAGGTATCGCCCAATTCAGCAGCGCGCCGGTTGGCGGCTGCGAGCGCCTGCGCAAACAGTGCGCGGCCGCCGGCTGTATCGAGATGATTCACCGCTGCTTCGGTGGTGCCGCCCTTGGAGGTGACATTGACGCGCAACTGGCTGACATCGTCGACTGAGTGTTCCGCCATCCGTGCAGCGCCAATGAACGTCTGTCGCGCCAGTTTTGCCGCAGTGGCCTTGTCGAGGCCCAGCGCCGCGCCGGCCTCGCGCAGGGCTTCGGTCAGCCAGAAGTAGTACGCCGGACCGGAGCCGGACAGCGCGGTCACGGCATCCAGCTGTGCCTCGGCCGTCACCCACACGCACTCACCGGCAGCGTGCAACACGCTTTCCGCCTGTGCGCGCAGCGCCGGGCTGGGTGTTTCGGCATACAGACCGGTGATGCCGGCGCCGAGCAGGGCCGGCGTGTTCGGCATGCAGCGCACCAGCAGCGGCGTCGGCCCCAGCCAGCGTCGCAGGCTCGCCAGCCGCACACCGGCGGCGATCGAAATCACCGTGGTACCGGCGGCGAGTTTCAATCCGCGAACGGCCTCGTTCATCACCTGGGGTTTGACGGCCAGCACAACGATCTGCGCGCCGGCGACGGTTTCAGAAGCGCTGGTTTTCACCATGACCCCAAACTGGTCATGCAAAAGTTTTGCGCGCGAGGCATCCGGCTCGGCCACTGTCACGCGCGCAGCCGGGTGCCCGGCCTTGAGCAGGCCGCCGATCAGCGCGGCGGCCATCTGGCCGCCACCAATGAATGCGATCGAATCCGACATACCACGCATAATAAAGGAAGCTTCAAACAAGACCCGATCAATTTACACAACGTCATTCCGGCGAAAGCCGGAATCCAGAGCTTCAAGACCCTGGACACCGGCTTGCGCCGGTGTGACGAATTCAAGAGTGTTGTTCATGAAACCAGCTGCAAAGAAAATCCTCGACGATTACCGCCGCCGCATCGAAACCGCGCGCGTCTACGACGTCGCCGTGCGCACGCCGCTGGAGCCGGCGCGCAAGCTGTCCGCGCGCCTGGAGAACAAGGTGCTGCTCAAGCGCGAGGATTTGCAGCCGGTGTTCTCGTTCAAGCTGCGCGGTGCGTTCAACAAGATCGCAAAACTTTCCGAGGCGCAGCGCAAGGCGGGCGTGATTGCCGCATCCGCCGGCAACCACGCACAGGGTGTGGCGCTGGCGGCGAAGACGCTGCATGCGCAGGCCTGGATCGTAATGCCGCGGACGACGCCGTCGATCAAGGTCGAAGCGGTGCGTGCGCTCGGCGGCCATGTCGTGCTGCATGGCGACGCCTATGACGACGCCGCGACGCACGCGCTGGAACTCGCGCGCGAGAAAAAACTGACGATGGTGCCGCCGTATGACGACGCCGACGTCATCGCCGGACAGGGCACAGTGGCGAAAGAAATCCTCGAGCAGCATGCGGGCCCGTTGGACGCGGTGTTCGTCTGCACCGGCGGCGGTGGCCTGCTCGCCGGCATCGCCGCGTGGATCAAGGCGCTGCGGCCGAGCGTGAAAGTCATCAGCGTCGAGCCGGAAGATTCCAACTGCATGGCGGCGGCACTGGCGGCCGGCCGTCGCGTCGAACTGAAGGAAGTGGGCCTGTTCGCCGATGGCGTCGCGGTGAAACAGGCGGGCAAGGAGCCGTTCCGCGTCGCCCGGCATTTTGTGGATGAGTGCATCACCGTCAGCGTCGATGAGATCTGTGCCGCAGTGCGCGATGTGTTCAATGAATGCCGCGCGGTGCCGGAGCCGGCAGGCGCGCTGGCCGTTGCGGGCCTGAAAAAGTGGGTGCATGAGAAACACGTGAAGCACAAGACGCTGGTGGCCATCGTGTCCGGCGCCAACGTCAATTTCGATCGTCTGCGTCACGTCGCCGAGCGCGCCGAACTCGGCGACGCGCACGAAACCCTGCTGGCGGTGACGATCCCGGAGAAGCCCGGCAGCTTCAAGCGCTTTCTCAATCACTTGGGGCGGCGCGTCATCACAGAGTTCAACTACCGCTATTCCAGCCCCCGCGAGGCGCACATCTTCGCCGGCATCAAGCTCGGCGACGAGACGGGCGAGCGCGACGCCGTGCTCAAGCGGCTGCGCGACGATGGTTATCCGGTGGCCGATCTCACCGGCAACGAGATGGCCAAGGTGCATGTGCGCTACATGGTCGGCGGCCGTGCGCCGAACCTGACGGACGAGATACTGCTGCGGTTCGAGTTTCCCGAACGTCCCGGCGCCTGCCTGGATTTTTTAAGCGCGGTCGGTGCGCGCTGGAACATCTCGCTGTTCCATTACCGCAATCACGGCGCCGCCTACGGGCGCGTGCTGTGCGGCCTGCAAGTGCCGAAGGCGGAACGCACTGAATGCTGGCGTTCGCTGGATGCGCTGGGCTATCGGTATTGGGACGAAACAGCCAATCCGGCGTATTCGTTGTTTCTAGGGACGTAAAGATTTAAAGACTGTTCCGCCTAAAGGCGGGTTACTTCTTTGGCGCAAAGAAGTAACCAAGAAACATTCGCTCCGCTGCGCCGACAGATTCCTTGAGCTTCTGGCTCGTTCGGGGTACCGCGCGAACGCGGCGTCCATGCCGCGCCGCGCTCGGCGAACTTCCTGTTCGCCGCTCTCCTCACTCACAGCGAAGCTCAAGGCGGCGCAAAGTCGCTGGAACATCAACAGCGGTGGCTTTGCGGAGTCTTTTGACTTTCGCGCCGTTTGCGCCACCAGAGCACTGGAGCAAAAGCACGTGAGGCCGAACAGGACGTTCGGCCTAGCGCCAGCACTACAAGGACGTCGTGTTGGCGCGTTAGTGTTTTTGCGAAGCGCGCAAGGAATCTTTCGGCGCATCCGGCGCAAGAGCGGTTTTGGTGACTTTTGCCGCGATTGGCAAAAGTTACCCGCGCTTTAGCGCGGAACGCTTTGCCTTAGGTGCCGGCCGATCACGGCCAGCACTTGCTCAACGTCGATCGGCTTGGTGATGAAATCGTTCATGCCGGCATCGAGACATTGCTGGCGGTCGCTTTCCATTGCATTCGCAGTCATGGCAAGGATCGGCAGCTGGGCATGGTGTGCGTTGGAGCGGATCCAGCGGGTGGCTTCAAGCCCGTCCATCACCGGCATCTGCACGTCCATCAGCACCAGGTCGTACTGATTCAGACCGACGGCGGTGACGGCCTGTTCGCCATTGGCGGCGACATCCACGATCACGCCGTGGCCGCGCAACAGATCGCTGGTGAGCATCTGGTTGAGCGTGTTGTCTTCGACCAGCAGCAGCCGCACCCCTTTTAACGAGATCGGCGCTGCGGGCGACGTGAGGGGCGATCCTGCGGCGGGCTTTGCCACGCCAATGCCGAAGCGGGCAGTGAAGCGGAACAGGCAACCGGGGCCGGGCGCGTCCTCGAGCCAGATGCGGCCGCCCATCATCTCGACCAGTTGTTTGCAGATGACCAGCCCGAGGCCGGTGCCGCCGAACTTGCGGGTGGTGGAATCGTCGACCTGACTGAAGGCGGCGAACAGCTTGCCGGCTTGTTCCGGCGCGATGCCGACACCGGTGTCGCGCACGCTGAACTGGAGTTGCAGAACGTCGTGCGTCTGCGATTGCACGGCCACGTCCAACGAGACCGAACCGCGCTCGGTGAACTTGATGGCGTTGTTGAGCAGGTTGATCAGCACCTGCTCCAGCCGCAACGGGTCGCCGCGCAGGGGTGGTAGCGCGGGCGGCGCAGTCAGACTGATGGCGATGCTCTTGTGTGCCGCCTGCAGGGTGAACAGTCCGGACAGCTTGTCGAGCAGCGCGGGCAGTTCAAAGTCCTGCTGTTCCATGGTGAGCTTGCCGGCTTCGATCTTCGACAGGTCGAGGATGTCGTTGATGATGCCGAGCAGGCTGCGCGAGGCGCTGCGGATCTGCTCCAGATAATTCAGCCTGCGGGGTTCCGAGTTATCACGCAGCGCCAGCTCGGTGAAGCCGATGATGGCGTTCATCGGCGTGCGGATCTCGTGACTCATCTTGGCCAAGAACTCGCTCTTGGCGTGCGTCGCCGCCTCCGCCGCTTCGCGCGCGTGTGTCAGCTGTTCCATGCGCCGCCGCTCGGAGATGTCGGCGAGCAGCCCGTCGAAGGCGATGTGGTGGCCGCTGGCGTCGCGCACCACACGGGTGGACAGGCTGCCCCAGAAGCGGCTGCCGTCGCGACGCTGGATGTGCAACTCGAAGCCGCTGACGCGGCCGGCGGCGCGCAGCGCGTCGTAGAGCGCGGCACGTTCGCTGTGGCCGGCGATGACGTCCGCGCCGAAATCGGTGATGCGCGCCATCAGCGCATCCACGGATTCGTCACCGAGCATCTGCGCCAGCGCCGGGTTGGCGCTGAGCACGCGGCCTTCGCGCGAGACGCGATAGATGCCGTCGCCGACGTTCTCGACCACCTCGCGGTAGCGTTCGAGGTTCTGCAGCGCGGCCTGTTCGCGCAGCATCTCGACGCGATGGGTTTCGCGATAGAACAGCCAGAAGAACAGGCCGAGCATGCCAAAAGTGCTGAAGGCGCAGAGCACGCGGTAGGCGGTGATGAAGTCGTCGTGCGTCGGGATCTGCGCATCGTCGAACGCGAACTGACTGAGCATGTAGCTGCTGCCGAACAGGATGATGAGCAGGGTAATCAGGCGCCAGGCGCTGGGCGGCATCATCAGAAACACCGCCGGGATCGCGGCGAAGAAGAACAGGCGCGCACCGAGCGCATTGCCCAGGTACCAGTCGTTCTGCAGCAGCACCGCGGTGACGTCCAGGGCCATCAGGGTTGAGGCGTAGAGGTAGTGACGCCGGTGATTGATCCAGATGGCGCAGCACAGCACGCCGCTCGAGGCCAGCAACGCCAGCACCACCGGCAGATGCTCCAGCGGACGGTGCAGCAGATGCATGATTGAAAACTGCAGATGTGAAGCGATCACCGTCAGCGCGATGGTATTGCTCATCATCACCCGCCGCGCATCGCTCTCGGACAATCCATGCGTGCCGATGCGCGACAGCGCCAGCAGGACGCCGATCAGGGTGGCGAGAGGACGGGAAGGGGACAGGGTCATGGCATGCTTTTCGCTGATTCTAACCGCCACGTCCACGGGCATAATGAAGCCCGACAGGGACGGGGGAAGCGATGCAGCAGCTCAGCGGACTCGACACGGTATTCCTCAATCTGGAGACCAACGCGGTGCCGATGCATGTCGGCGGCGTCGCCCTCCTGGATCCTTCCAGCGCGCCTCACGGCTTCAGTTTTGCCGGGCTGAAAAAGCACATCGAGTCGCGTCTGCATCTGCTGCCGATGTTCCGCCGCCGTCTGCTGCCGTCACCGCTGCATCTCGACCAGCCCTACTGGGTCGAGGATCCGGACTTCGATCTGGAAAACCACGTGCGCCACCGCGCGCTGCCGAGTCCCGGCACCCCGCAGCAATTGAGCGATTTCGTCTGCGACGTGGTCAGCACCCGGCTCGATCGCTCGATGCCGCTGTGGCGCATCTACTACGTCGAAGGACTCGAAGGCGGTCGCGTCGCGGTCATCACCAAGATTCACCACGCCTGCATTGACGGGGTCTCCGGTGCCGAGATGTTGTCGACGCTGATGGACCTGTCGCCCGAGGGCCGCGAGATCGCGCCGCCTTCGCTGCCGTGGACGCCGGACACGCTGCCGTCGCCGGCGGAGTTGCTGAAGACTTCACTGCGCAATTTTTCGCAACGTCCGGCTGAAGCCTGGAAGCTGCTGAAGGAATCCGCCGGCATCGCCGCGACCATCGGCAAGATGGAACTGGCCAAGCGCTGGGCGGTCTTCCGCGATCCGCCCGGCCCGCCGGAAGAACCGGAGTACGACCGCGACCAGGCGATGAAGTCGGGTTCGGCGCCGCGCATGCTGTTCAACACCACCATCAATGCGCGCCGTTCGTATGCGTTCCGCTCGCTGCCGCTGGCGGACGTGAAGTTCGTCAAGAACGCGTTCGGCAGTTCAGTCAACGACGTCGTGCTGTGCATCTCGGCGCAGGCGTTGCGCGACTACCTCAACGCCAAGAACGCGCTGCCGGGCAAATCGCTGATCGCGGCGATCCCAGTATCGGTGCGCAGCGAGGATGAAAAAGGCGCCGGCGGCAACAAGGTGACGATGGCGCGTACGCCGCTGGGCACGCACATCGCCGATCCGGTCGAGCGTCTGCGCGCGATCTCCGGGCGCATGGGCAAGGTCAAGCAGGGCCTGAAGGCGGTCCCGGCGCGGCTGATCATGGACTGGGCCAATGTGCCGGCGCCGGCGTTGATGGCGCAGGCCGCGCGCCTGTCGGAGAACTTCAGCATCCTCGATTACGTGCATCCGCCGTACAACGTCGTCATCTCCAATGTGCCGGGTCCGGCCAAGCCGCTGTATTTCGCCGGTGCACGCGTGCTGGCCAACTACCCGGTGTCCATTCCGTATCACGGCCTAGCGTTCAACATCACCGTGATGAGTTACCAGAACAATCTCGACATCGGCCTCACCGGCCACCGTGGCACCGTGCCGGATCCCGAGACGATCATGCGCGGCATGGCGCAGGCGCTTGCGGATCTGAAGGCGCGCGCCGAGAATCTTCTGCAAAAATCCGCCTAAAACCAAAAAAACCATGAACGCCAACGACAATCTGATCCGCACGCTCTATACCCTGGTCACCGAAGACCGCTGGGAGCATTTCCGCGCCGATGCCTTGATGTGCGTGGCCGAGCACTTCGGCGCCGGCGGCGCCGCCTGGGTCACGCACAGCGATGCGGGTGCCGTCGGCGAATTCAACGTCTTTCCGGAAAAGCTGTCGATGCAGCCGATGACGCTGATCTCGCTGCCCTTCAAGGGCGGCGACGAGATCACGCTCAACGAAGCGCCTGCGCCGGGTCTGAAGAAAGGTCTCGCGCTGCGTTACAAGCATCAATCCGGAAATCTGATCAGCGTGATGGCGTTCTGGTTCGCCGCGGCCGGCAAGACGCCCGACGGTGCGCAACTGCAACTGGTCGGCGCGCATCTGGCGGAAGCCGGCCAGCTGGCGCTGGCGCAATACATCCAGCGCGACGAATGGCTGTTCCGCCTCGGCCGCTCCAATCGTGGCACCGCCGCGCTGGTGGATGAACACGGTACGGTCTATGCCGCCAGCCGCCGCTTTCGCGCGCTGTTGGCCGAGCTGGCTGACGGCGAGAGTTTCCAGAAGCTGCCGTTCGTGCTGCCGGAAGCGGCCTTCGAGGAGCAGGGCCAGTTTGCGCAGGGGGGGCTGCATTTCCGCGCGGCGCGCGTCGGCCGTCTGCAACTGCTGCACGCCCGCAAGCCGATGCCACTCGACGGTCTGTCGCCACGTGAACAGGAGATCGCCCGCGCGTTGGCGGCCGGTCGCACCTTCAAGACCGTGGCGCGCAATTTCGGCATCGCCATTTCCACCGTGGCCAACCACGCCTCGCGCATCTACAAGAAGCTCAGCATCTATCGCCGCGAGGAACTGGTTGCGCTGTTGCGCAAGCCGGGGCAGAACGATCCGGGTGACGCTTAAATTTGCGTGTTGACCAAGCCCATGCGCGCCGCTTCCAGCGCGGCTTCGGCGCGGGTCGAGATGTTCAACTTGCGATAGATCGCCTTGACATGGCTTGCCGAGGTGTTGCGGGTGATGCCGAGTTTTTCCGCCAGCTCGGCCAGCGGCAGTCCCTTGGCGAGCAGCGTCAGCACCTCGGTCTCGCGCGCGGATAATTTTTCATCGGCGCTGGCATTGGGTCTCGTGCCCGCCTGAAACACGCGCAGCAGACGCTGTGCGATCGCCGGTGACAGCGGCGGCTCGCCGGCGACGATGCGGCGCAGTCCGTCTTGGAGGTGTTCGCGCGGCTGGTCCTTGAGCAGATAGCCGCGCGCGCCGGCCCGCAGCGCGGGGAACAGATGCTGGTCGTCGGCGAACAAGGTGGTGACGATGCACTGGCAGTCCGGCGCTTCTCGCGCCAGGCGCTCGATCAGTTCGACGCCGGAGCCGTCCGGCAAACCCAGGTCCACCAGCGCGATGTCGGGTTTGAACCCGCGCGTGAGTCTGCGCGCCTGCGCCAGTGTCGCGGCGGTGCGCACCTCGATGCCGGGGAAGACTTCAGCCAGCATCTGCGTCAGCCACTGTGAGGCGGCAGCCACGTCTTCCAGCACCAATGCCGTTTTCATGGCTCAGTCTGCTCAGTCGCGTTCACTCGCGCCTCACCTGAACGGGGGGCAACGGGGCGGGCAATGGAAATCTCAGCACCACCTTGGTGCCGGCGACGGTGCCGGGTTGCCAGTGGATCTGCCCGCGCAGCTCCGCGGCGCGGTTCTGCATCGCCGCGGTGCCGCGACCCTGACCGACGCTGTCGCTGCTCATGCCTGGGCCATCGTCGGTGACCTCGAACAGCAGATCCTGTCCCGCGCAGCCGATGCGTATCCGCACCTGGCGCGCATGGGCGTGACGCAGGGCATTGGTCACCGCCTCGCGCGCGATGCGGAACAGGTTCAGGGTCTGCACTTCATCCAGCATCGGGTCGGGCAAATCGTCGGGTTGTTCCCAGATCGGTTTCGCGCGCATCACCAGCAGGCGTTGCGTGGTCTCGTCGCGAATCTGCGCCAGCACGTCCAGCAGCGAGGCGGCACCGGTGCGCGTGCGCGTCACCACGTCGCGCAGGTCCTGCAGCACTTCGCGCGCCAGGTCCGCTTGCCCTGGATTTTCGGCGGTGTGCACCAGCGTCAGCAGTTTGGCGCCGATGTCGTCGTGCAGGTCGTTGAGGATGCGCTGGCGTTCGGCTGCAGTCGCTTTGACACGTTCCAGCAGCTGCGCCGTCTGTGCATCCACTTTCTGTGTCCGCAGGCGGCGACGCAGTCTGACGACGGTGAAGAGGGCGGCGGCCAGCGACAGAACGAGTAGCAGCAGGAGCGCGTTCATGAGCGTGGCTTGACCTGCAAGGCGAGCAGCGCATTGCGATACCGGCGTGTGGAGGGGTGGTTGGCGCCCAATATCGTTTCGCCCTCCACCGCCGCCCGTTGCAGCCATTCGGCCGCTTCGCTGTGCCGGCCCTGTTTCATCAAGGCCTCGCCGAGCGTGCCGTAAAGCCGGGGGCCGCCGCTGCGCGGATCGATGCCGGTGTCCGTGACGATGCGCACGCCTTCGCGCAGCACTTTTTCCGCCTCACGCAGTTTGCCCTGCGCGATCAGCGCCGAGCCCAGCGCCGAGCGGGCGTTGAGGGTGCCGGTGGCGGCAGGGCCGAACAGCGGTGTGAGGCCGGTCAGCGCGCCGCGCGCCAGCGCTTCTGCCTCCGCGCTCTTTCCGCTATCCGCGAGGATGGTCACCAGATAAGTCTGTACGAACAGCGACTCGGCGTGGTTTGCACCCAGGCGCTGGCGCGTGCGCGCGAGGCTGTCGCGCGTCACGTGCTCGGCTTCGCCCAGGCGGCCGAGATAGTGCAGGCATTTGCCGCGCAGCGCATCAAGACGCAAGGCCATCAGGCTGCCGCGGTCCGGCAGCAGCGGCAAGATGTGTTCGCTGCGTTGCAGCGCGGCTGCGTATTCGCCCGACATGTAAAACTGATGCGCCAGCGTGTGCTCCAGTTCCAGCGTCAAGGCATCGGCAGCGCCCAGCGTCGCGGCGGATTCTTCGATCATTTCCAGTAACGCAGCACGCTCCTGCGGCGTGCCGCCGTTCTGCACCGCCTGGTCGTAGTAGATCGAATGCAGTTGCACGCGTTCACGCTGCTGAGGCCCCTCGCTGCGTCGCGAACGCGCGAGCAGCGGCTGGAACAGGGCCTTCGCTTCAGCGACCTGACCGTCGCGCGCCAGGGCTTCAGCGAGGTCGCGCTGATTGTGCAGCACGCCAGCGTCGTCCGGTCCGTGCTGCGCCAGCAGCTGTGCGCGCGCCGAGCGCAACATTTCCAGCGCCGGCGTCATCTCCCCGAGTGCGAGATAGGTGGCGCCGATGGTCTGTGTGAGCTGCGCTTTTGCCGCCGGTGACAGCGCCGTGTCAGCGGTCAGATTTCCGCGCGCGGAATCGAGCAGCTCATGCACGCTCAATTGCGGTTTATGCGCCTGCAAGGGGTCGGCGGATTGCAGCATGCGATTGAGAAAATCATTGACCGCGCCGAGTTCCATCGCCCGGCTTTCTGCGATGCGCGCCGCGCGCGCTTGTGCGGCGGCGAGCGACAGCGCCACGCCGATGCCGACGATGAGCGACAGCAACGCCACGCCCACCGCCACTGAGAAAGCCCGGTGCCGACGCACGAACAGGCGTACCAGATACAGCGGCTTGGGCGGGCGTGCGGTGATCGGTAGCCGCTGCATCCAGCGTTCAAGGTCGCCGCCGAACTGGCCGGCATCCGCATAGCGCGATGCGGGGTCGGTGGACATGGCCTTCATCACCACTGTCTCGAGGTCGCCGCGTTTGAGCGGCGCCGGGCGCTGGCGCCGCAGCGCCTGCATCGCCGCCAGCGCCGAAGTGTTGCCGGCGAGTTCCGGATACGGCAGTTGTCCGCTGACCAGGAGGTAGGCGATCACGCCCAGCGAGTACACGTCCCAGCGTGGATCAGGCCGGCCATTGCCCATGAGCTGCTCCGGGCTCATGTAGGCGATGGTGCCGACGACCTGACCCATCGCGGTGAGCTGGGTCTGTTCGTCGGCGGTCGCCAGCGCGCCAACGCCGAAATCGACGATGCGCGGACGCCCCTCGGCGTCCACCAGGATATTGCCGGGCTTGAGGTCGCGATGGATCACGCCACGACCCTGGCAGTAATGCACGGCGTTACAGACTTCGGCCAGCAGCGCGATGCGCGTGCGCAGGTCCAGACTCTGCGTGTGGGTGACGAGGTTCGCGCCGCGTACATATTCCATGGCGATGTACGACAGCGGCCCGGCGGCGGTCTGCACCTGCCCTGCGTCGTAAAGCCGTGCTACGCCGGGATGCTCCAGCGCGGCGAGGAAGTCCACCTCGCGCTTGAAGCGCGACTGCGCCTCGGCGGAATACAGCGAGGACCGCAGCACCTTCAGCGCCACTGTGCGTTCGGTGCCGCTCTGCGTC
Source organism: Pseudomonadota bacterium (assembly GCA_038043245.1). Taxonomy (GTDB): domain Bacteria; phylum Pseudomonadota; class Gammaproteobacteria; order Nevskiales; family Nevskiaceae; genus JACPFV01. The sequence continues at coordinate 166,349 of JBBTCH010000003.1, forward strand.
GCCAGATACACACGCCCACTGCCGCCTTCGCCCAGCACGCGCAGCAGGCGGTAGGGGCCCAGCGTTTGCGGCGCGTCGGCAGGCAGGTCCAGCAGAGAATCGTTCATGTTGTTATTGGCGCCAATCTTATCGGGTGGCGGTTGCCTGAGCGGCGTGCGAGCCACATAGTGCGCAGCATGGCAATTCTCGAAGCCCACGGACTGGTCAAGCACTACAAGAACGTCCGCGCAGTCGAGGGCGTCAGCTTCAAGGTCAGCGAAGGCATCTGTTTCGGTCTGCTGGGCCCCAATGGCGCTGGCAAATCCACCACGGTCGAGATGATGGAGGGGCTGGTCGCGCCGACGGCGGGTGAAGTGTTTTTCCGCGGCGCGCCACGCACCGACGATTACCGCCAGCACATCGGCATCCAGTTCCAGCACACTGCGCTGCAGGATTTTCTCACCGTGCGCGAGAACCTGAAGTTCTTTTCTGCGCTCTACAAAAAGACCCAGCCGATGGAAGCGCTCATCTCGCGTTGCCGGCTGGAGGAATTCCTCGACCGCGACACGCGCAAACTGTCCGGCGGCCAGCGCCAGCGCGTGCTGCTGGCGATCGCGCTGGTCAACGATCCGCAGCTGTTGTTTCTCGACGAGCCAACCACCGGTCTCGACCCGCAAGCACGCCGGAACTTCTGGGCGCTGGTCGCCGACATCAAGGCGGCGGGCAAGACGGTTGTGTTGACCACGCACTACATGGAAGAGGCCTACCGGCTGTGCGACGAGATCGCGATCATGGATCACGGCAGGATCATCGCGCAGGGCTCGCCGCAGGCCCTGCTCGCCGAACACTTCGATGATTCAGTGATCGAGCTGCCGCTGACCGCGCTCAACCCGCGCGTGACCGTGGCTTACCAGCAGCGTGACGACGTCGCCGAAATCACCACCGCGGATGTCGGCGCCACCCTCAGCCAGTTGCAGTCGGCCGGCGTGGGCCTGTCACAACTGCGCGTGCGTGAGCGCACGCTGGAGGATCTGTTCCTGGAGCTGACCGGAAAAGAGTTGCGGGCTTAATCCGTCATTCCCGCGCAGGCGGGAATCCAGTGGACAGATGAAAGCGCTGGGTCCCCGCTCGCGGGGGTGACGACAAAAACTAAACCAGCTTCAGCGCCGCCTGCGCCAGCCGAGGAATGATGGTGCCGCGATCCAGCTTGTGCCAGTGCGCCGCGAAGGCTACCGCCGCCTTGCGCGGGGCAGGGTCCTCGACGATGCGATTCAGCGCGGCGGCGACGTCGGCGGAATTGTCGGCCTGCGGCGCGAGGCAGGCGCCGAGCGCAGTGGCACGGCGGCCGGTGAGGATGCGCTCGTGCAGGTCGGGCACCAGCACGCCGGGTTTGCCGGCGAGCAGAAACTCGGCCACGGTGTTGTGCGGAGAGTAATTGAAAAAAGCGTCGCACTCAGCAGCCGCCTTGCGAAAGTCGATCTGCCGTTCGGTGATGGTCATGCCCGGCCGCACGAACGCAGCGATCTTCTTCGGCACGATGTCGGTCACTCGCAGCACGACCTGTGCCTTGCAGGCTTTCAGGCCTTCGAGAATCGGTTTCAGGTTCTTCATCGGCCGCAGGTAGGCGAAGATCTTCGGCCCGCTGCCGCCCTGTGGCCACGGCGGCGACGCGCCCTCGGCGATGTTCGGCAGGCCGAGGAAGGGTTCCGGGCGCTTCACTTCGTAATGATCCAGCTCCGGGTAGCTGAAGATGCCGGGCAGCTGTCCCTTGAAGATCTCCTGCACGCTGCCGAGCGGTTTCAGCTTGAGCAGGTCGAGACTCATGTTGAGTTCCTTCAGCACCTCGGCCTCGTTGTGCAGCAGCACTTTGTCCTCGATCTTCATCTGTGGCTGAAAACTCGGGAACGGCGTCAGTACCGGCGGCACCGTGAAGCCGGTACCGGTATGGCAGACCGGCAGATCCAGCGTGCGCGCCGCGACGATGGCGGCCGGGCTGTGATCGGCGAACACCAGCTGCGCCTTGGAGTCCTGCATCAGGTGCCGCCACGCCGCGATGCGGCCGGCGTATTCCTCGGGATCGTCGAGGCCGGTGTTGTGCAGGAGGCTGGCAAAGCTGACCTGCGTGCGCACCGGGTTGCGGCCGTCTTTCAAGCGCACCGGCGCCTGATACAGGCGGCCGTAGGGCGCCAGCAAGCGCAGCGAATCGCCCAGCGTGCGCGCCGCGAACGTCAGCTCGCAGCCGCGCTCCTTCAGTTCTCTGGCCAGCGCGCGGATCGGCGCCAGATGGCCGAAGCCGGCGCCAAGCTCCCAGGCAAAAAATACGCGCGTCATCGGCCTACCTTAGCAAAACTTTTTTGCGCCGCCGCTTGGGGACCTCTGATTGATTCCCGCACGTGGTGAGCCCTTCGACGAGCTCAGGGCGAACGGCCAATTGTTCAGAGATTCCTTGAGGCATTCCGGGCCTAAAACGGCCGCTCGCGGGTACCGTCATTTCCGCCACAAAAACAGGTGATTGCCGGGTCGTTGGGCTTGGGATAGCCTGCGGTGGACAATAATCGGGGAGGCGGGTCAACCGCCCATGGCCGACATGCGTGCAGGGAGTTTTCTGACAGTCGTGCTGTTCGCGTTCAGCGCCGCCGTGGCCGCTGCCGATGACCCGTTGCGCAAGCCGCCGGGCACGCCATCCAAAAACCTCAGGGCGATTCCGACTTTTGATTCCCCAGCGGCGCAACCTGCCAGGAAACAGCCCGCAAAAAGAACGCCTGCAGCCAAACCGTCTGATGCGGCGCCTGCGGCACCAACCCGGCCGGCGTCCAACAAGAAAAGCAAAAAAACCAAGCCAGCCTCTCGCTCCGCGCCCGCGCTCAGGCTCAATCCCGGCGGCAGCACCCTGCCGGGCGGGATTGCCGATTCGGTCAAGGCTTCGCCGGCGCTGCAACTGACTCCGCCGGTCGTTGAGGACCAGCGCAGCGACGACGAAGCCGCTGCCGCCGCTGCTGCGGCCGACGCAGGCGAGCTGAGCACGACACTCAGCCGGATCAACTTTGAAGGCAATAGACGGTTCACCGATGCGCAGCTGGCGTCTCTGGTGCAGGACTATCTCAACCGTCCCGTCACCCTCAGCGACATCTATGAGGCCAGCGACAAGGTCAGCAATTTTTATGTGCTGCAGGGCTATTCACTTGCGGTGGTCACCGTGCCGGCACAGAAGATCGGCGGCGGCGTCATCAATTTCCAGGTGCTTGAAGGCGTCATCGGCAAAATCGAAACTGAGGGCAACACGCTCTATTCCACGGATCAGATCATCCCCTATCTCGGCGACATGAAGGCCGGAGAGATTTATCGCGCCGCGCCACTCGAAAATTCATTGCAGGCGCTCAACGGTCTGCCCGGCCTGCAGTCCAAGGCGGTGATCAAGCCCGGCGAGAACCCCGGCGCCAGCGACATTGTCATCAAGGTTCAGGAAAAGCGCTTTGCCGGCACGCTGGGCCTCGACAACTTTGGTCGCAGCAACACCGGCGCATTGCGCGGCACGCTGGCAGCGCAGATGAACAATCCCCTGAGTCTGGCGGACCAGTTCCAGTTCGTGACGCTGCATTCGGGCACCGGCGGGCTGAGGTATTACTCCGGCGCTTACAGTCTGGCACCGTTTGCGGGCGGGCCGCGCATCGGCCTTTCGTACGGCCAGGCCACGTTTCAGGTCGCGGGCGCACCAGTCGACGGCACCAGCCGCAATGGCCGGCTCAACCTCGATTTCTCCTTGCTCAATACGCGAGCCCACAAGTTCAATCTGGGTGCGGGAGCCACCCGCATCATCTCCAGCGTCAACCTGGCGGGCGCTCCGCAGCCTGTGACGTCCATCACAACGTACGATCTGTCCGGCTCCTACAATCGTCTGGGTGATTCAGGGGATGTGACTGCCGCCGTGTTTTCGCTATCGACCAACTTTCGCAGCAACACGGTCGCCGCCTGTACCGGCGCCGGCAACCCTGACTGTCGCAACCAGATGATCAAGCTGGATTTCGGCGTGCAGCATCTGCAGCCGATCCTGCCGCGTTTCGATGCGCTGATCCGCCTCTCCGCGGCCTTTTCGCCTGAAGCCTTGCCCGACAGCCAGCAGTTCTCCGCGGGCGGCCCCGGCAATGTGCGCGCCTACCGTTCTGCCGAGATTCGTGGCGATTTCGGCTACACCGGCAGCGTGGATTTCCGTTACGGCATCCCGCTCGGGCCAGTCAACGCGACGGCGCGTGTGTTCCTCGATGCTGCGCAGGCCCACAACCAAGATTCGATCGCGCGTGGCCTGCCGATGCAGGACTCCATCAACGATGTCGGCCTGGGATTGGATCTGGCTTACACCGAACATTTCTCGTTGCGTGTGGATGTCGCGCGGCCGCTCACCAATGGTTATCTGCCGAGCGATGGCACCGGCAAGCGTGACACGCGTGTCTATGCTTCCACGGCGGTGAGTTACTAAATCGCCATGGCCAGAAAACCTTCCAGGGCAGCGGCGCTTACGGCAACGGTCAAGGCCATCCGCACACGCGGCTGGAGTGCGCTGCCACTGCTGGCGCCCGGCTTGGTTTTCGCCAACCCGATGGACGGCGTCGTCGTCGGTGGCGCCGCCAGCATCAGCGGCAACGGCAACACACTGACCATCGACCAGTTCACCCAGAACACCGCCATCAACTGGCAGAGCTTCTCGATTGGCACGGGCGAATACGTCATTTTCAACCAGCCGTCGTCTTCGTCGGTCGCGCTCAACCGTGTCCTCGGCGGTTCACCGTCCGAGATCCTCGGTCACCTGCAAGCCAATGGTCAGGTGTTCCTGATCAACCCGTCCGGCGTGCTGTTCGGGCAGGGATCGGTGGTGGATGTCGGCGGCATCCTCGCTTCGACGCTGGACATCAGTCCCAATGACTTCATGGCCGGCCGTTACAGCTTTGCCGGCCAGAGCGCCGCCAGCATCCTAAATGCCGGCAACATCCGCGCCGCCGACGGCGGTTATGTCGTATTCCTCGGCGACAACGTCGCCAACACCGGCGCCATCACTGCCAACTTCGGCACGGTTTTGCTCGCCTCCGGCAGCCAGGCCACGCTTGATCTGCAGGGCGATGGCCTCGTCAATTACGCGCTGGATGCCGCCGCCATCTCCGATCGCGCCGGCGTCGAGAACCTCGGCAGCATCACCGCCGATGGCGGCCATGTCGTGCTCGACGCTGACGTACTGCGCGACCTCAAGGTCGCCGTCATCAACAACGCCGGGCTGATCCAGGCACGCAAGATGACGCAGGCCAGCGACGGCAGCATTCTGCTCGTCGGCAAGGGTGGCGACATCGTCAACAGCGGCACGCTCGACGCATCGGGCGCTGCTCCTGATGTGGACGGCGGCCGCATCTACGTCACCACCGATGGCGACATCAGCATGCCCGGCGGCTCAGTCTTGCGCGCCGACGGTGGCGCCAACGCCAAGGGCGGCGAGATCCGCGTCATCGGCAAAGGCACGGTCAATTTCGACGAAGGGGCGCTGATCTCCGCCACTGGCGGCGTTCAGGGTGGCTTTGCCGAACTCTCCGGCCACGAAAAACTCACCATTCGCGGCGACGTGAATCTGGGCAATGGCGGAACTTTGCTGATTGACCCACGTGACGTGACGATCGCTGCAGGCACAGGCACGAATGCTTCGGGATTAGACGTCACTCTCTATGCGAATTTCGTGCAGGACCAGCTGCAGGTGGGCGCGAATGTCATCATCGTGGCTGATCGGAGCATCACGATTAAAGCCCTTGAGGCCAATGGCGACGATGGACAGATTTATGGCCTGAACGGGTCTGGAACGGGCGGTTCGCTGACGCTCGGCATCGGCACTGTTAATGTCAGCGCTTCACCAATTTCGGGCGGCAACGATGCCGCTTATTCGTACGCCGGCGATCCGTTGGCAGCTTTTCTGCGCGGCGACGGTTACAGCGGCTACGGTATTTTGTTTGATGATCGCACCAACGCCATTCGTACCTATGGCGGCATCAACATCGTCAGCGGCGATACCTATGGCTATGCCGATGTCGGCAAGCTCGAAACCTACGGCACCGGCGCCGACATTGTCGTGCTCGCCTACGGCAATGTTGACGTCGCCGACGCCGATACGAATTTCGCCGGGGGCGATATCACCATCACTTCCGAGTACGGCAATACCGTCGTGGATGCTGTCACGACATCGGCCCTGGCAAGCCTGACCGGATCCAGTGTCGACTTCACATCGGTCAATGCTTACTCGTTTGCTGCCCACGTTACAGGCGACGAAACGGGATTCACTGCCGAGTTTTCGCAGGCGACTGCCGGTGATATCACCATCCAAGTGGATGACGGTAGCATCAATCTTCTCGGTGGCAGCGATCTGCAGGCCGATGAACTGACGCTGATTGCGGGGGGCACTGGGCATGACGTCGTCCTTACTAATACCGAGCTGACCGGCCGGATTCTGACGATAACTGCTGCGGACAGTGTCAGCATCAGCAACGCCCTCGGATCGCAAGGGCTCAGTTTCACTGACGCTTCGACGATAACCGCGCAGAGCGGTGATGTCTCAATCAGCACCAACGCAGAGGTGGAGCTGGGCGCTGCCAACATTACCGCAGGCGGCTTTGTGACTATCAGCGAGAGTCAAAGCTACGTCGTTACGCTGGGCGACATCTCAGCGGGCCGCTACGTCGTGGCGGACGCCGGCGGAGGCAGCCTTGATCTGGGCTATATCAGTGCATCGGGATATGTGTCTCTCGACGCCGGCGAATCAGGCACCGATGTCGTGGTGGATGGGATCACACTGGCCTACACCGGCGTTGCGGACAACCAGTACGGCGTGCGGATTTTCGCCACCAACAATATTGATGTCGGCTATATCACGGTTGGTTCCTCGGTCACTCGATATCTCTCGGACGGCAGTTATGAGGCCGTTTCGGTTGTCGCTCAGAGCGGTGACATCACTTTTGGTTCCGGTGGAATCCGGGTGTATGACTACAACGAAGCAGGACATACGCAGAACCTCGTCCGGCTGGCCGCGTTCGGAGACATCAAGAACACCAACAACGCCACTGCGGGTGCCATCGAGGTCAGCTACGGGGCCAGTTACGGCAATATTCTTCTGAACTCGGGACAGCCTTCGGGCGGCGGCTCGGTTTATGCCGGCGACATCACCGGCGAATTGCTGACGATTGTCGCCAACTCCGGCGATGCGCGTTTCTATGGCGCGGGCGGGGGCGACATCAACGTCAATTCGCTGAACTTCACGAATGTTGCCAACTTTGATGTCGACGATCTCACCATCCGCAGTACCTCGGGTATTACCGAGGATGTGACCGGCAGTTTTGTTTTGACCGGCAATCTCAGCTCCGGTGGCAATGTGATGCTCGATGCTGGCACGATCCAGATTGACGGTTCCGTGCAAGGCTTGACCGGCGCGGGCTCATACGTCAGTGGACTCGTTGACCTTGGAACGACCGGCAATTACGGTGATGTGAACATCGGCAGCATCTATGCCACCGGCATGGTGACCGTGCTGGCGTATGACGGCAGCATTACCACCACCGGTCGGATCAACACGACTGGCGGTTTCGTGGGGCTGCAAACGATTGACAATGCGGGCACTTCCGGAAACCCGGTTATCACGATCGGAGGCACGGGCATCAATTCCGGCGGTGGCGCTATCAATCTGATATCGACCGACGGCGTCGTGATCAACGCCTCGGTCAACGCGGTCGGCGGTGCCATCACCATCTCGGCGGATGATGACGCCGACGGATCTGGCGCCATCGTGCATGCGGTCAGCACGATCGCTGGCGGTGCTTTAAATCTGAATGCAGCCCAAGGCATTGACGTCAATGTCGGCGCCACAACCATCGGCTTTAGCAACACCACTTCGGGTGCGGTTGCTATCACGGAAGCCAATGGCGCCACCGTGTCCGGCAGTGACGGTAGTGGTGGCGGTATCTTCATCACGTCGGCCACCGGTGATCTCACTGTCGGCGGCAACATCACCACCGCGGGCGACGTTACCTTGGAGGCCGAGGCGGGCGACATCGTTTACGGTTCTGGCGTGGTTTCCGGCGATCTTGTAACACTGATTGCCGGCAACGCCACCGATGGAGACGTTGGCACCAGTACAAACCGCATTTTGACCAGCGCGAATACGGTTTCCTTCGCAGCGACGGGTGTGGGCAACGTTTACATCACCGAATCGACGGGTTCTTACTTCTACGGCAGCACCGGCTCCGGAAACATTGACGTCAATGTCGCGTCGGGTGTCTTAAGGATCGCCGGCGACATTTCAACCAGCGGCAACGTGACGCTGAGCACGACAGACGGAGGAATGTATCGCGACGCCGGCACTATCTACGGCAATCTTGTGGTGCTCGACGCTAACGGCACCAACGTGAGCATTGGCGCAAACAACGCAACTGAAGTGATTCAAACCAGTGCCAACGCGGTGTCGTTCGAAGCGACCGGTGGGGGTTCTGTCTATATCACCGACACGAGTTTGGACGGCGCAAGTTTCTACGGCAGCACCGGTAATGCCGCCATCCACCTGACCACGCTGGGCGGCAACCTCACGGTAGCAGGCGACATCATCTCGCTATCCAATGTGGTTTTGAATGCGGCAGGTGGTGGCGTGCGTCACACTGGTGTCGGTCGTGTGCAGGGCCCCGGCGTCCAACTGCTGTCGGCGTCTGGCGGAATTGGCACCAGCGCAAACCGCATCCTGACAACGGCCACTAGCATCAGCGCGTCCTCAACGAGCGCGGGCGATATCTACATCAGCGAAGCGGACAGCACCACGTTCGCGGGTGACACGAGCACCGGCAACATTGACGTATTGGTGGCAGGTACCGGCAATCTGACCATTAATGGCAACATCTCCACTACTGGCGACGTCACGCTGACCACAACCGATGGAGACATCGCTTACAGCGCTGGTGTCATCAGCGGTGATCTCGTTACCCTGACGGCAGGGGGTACCGATGGCGACGTAGGCGCGTCCAGCGGCTACATCCAAACCGATGCGACCAGTGTCAACTTCACCGGAGTGGGTACAGGCGATGCCTTCATCCGCGAAAGTAACGGCGCGTCATTCTACGGTAGCACCGGCAGCGGCACGATCAACTTAGAAACGACCACCGGCGATCTCAGCGTCGGCGGCACCATCTTTACCAGTGGCACTGCCATGCTTGATGCTGAAGGGGGCGATGTGCTGCACTATGGCGGCACGGGCCGCGTGCAGGCCAATCTTTTGCAGATTTTCGCGCGCGGAGCCGATGGCGATATCGGCACCTCGACCAATCGCATACTCACCAGTGCCACCACTTTGCATTTGGACGCAAGCAATGCTGGCGACATCTACGTCAACGAAGCGAACGCCGTCACGGTGAGTGTTGCCGCAACCACCGGTGCGGGCATTTTTGATCTGAATATTGCAGGCGCGGGTGACGTGCTTTGGGGTTCGGGAGCTTTCACCCTTGGTGGGGCTTTCGTGACCACCGCCGACGGCAGCATTCTGCGTAGCGGCGGCGGTATTTTCACGGCCAACCAGTTGGTGCTGACCGCCAATGGCACCAATCGCAGTATCGGCACCAGCGGCAATGCCATTGAAACCCGTGCCGTCACGGGTTCCTTCCAGGCTACAGGCACCGGCTCTGTGTACATCACTGAACGTGCTGACGGCGGGGCAGCGACGTTCTATGGCTCAACCGGCAGCGGCTCGATTGACCTGCGCACGACCAGCGGCAACCTGACCGTAGGCGGTGACATCAGCACCACCGGGGACGTCGCTTTGACCTCCAGTGCTGGTGACCTCGTTTACGGCTCCGGCACGGTCAGTGGCAATCTGGTGACCCTCGTCGCAGGTAGTGGCGATGGCGACATCGGCGCGACGGGTGCGGCGATCCGCACCGATGCGACAATTGTGAGTTTCACCGGTGCAGGCACGGGCGAAGTGGCTATCGCCGATGTCAGCGCAGTTACGTTTTACGGCAGCACCGGTAGTGGTGCGATTGATCTGAGTGCGACCAACGGCAGCATCACGGTCGGTGGTGTAATCAGCACGACGGGCGCAGTGACCCTCACCGCCGGCGGCACAGGCTCCATCCTCGACGGTAACACTGGTTTGGATATCAGCAGCGCTTCGGTTGCTTTTTACGCTGGTGGTGCCATTGGCAGTGGTGACCTCAATCCGCTGGATCTTGCCACCAACTCCCTCTATGCCAGCGCAGGCAGCGGCGATATTGATCTGACTAACGCGCCTACGGCGGCAGTCAGCCTCGTTGGGTTGTCGAACAGTGGCAGCGGAGCGATCCGCTATTCGCAGGGCGGGCAGGCGCTGAACATTAACGGCGCCATCACTTCGGGGGCTGGCGGCGTGCTGATTGATCCGCCGACGGACGTGCTGATCAACGCGCGCATCAACGGTGGCGGCGGCGATGTGACCATCCAGGCCACCAACAACATCACTTTCAACAACGGTGGCTACATAGACAACACTTTCAACGTCACCCTGCGCGCGGATGATGATGGTGTCGGGGGCGGTGCGATCACAGATGCACAGACGGCAGGCAACGACATTACCGACATCACGGCCATGGGACTTGCCACACTCAAGGCTTACGGTGGCATCGGTACCTCGAGCAACAAGCTGGAGCTGTCGTCGCCGCAACTCAACATCAATGAGACGACCACGGATAACTCCGCTTACGGGGTTTACATTACTGCGTACGGAAGCGGCATTGAGCTGACGGGCATCAATAACGTCAGCCGGCTCAATCTGAACAGTCAGGGTGCGCTTAGTGATGCGGTTGGCACAACGTTGAACGTGCTGGGTATCGCGCAGATTGCAGGCACCTCCATCACGCTCGGCGATATCGGCTCCGATATCACCAACTTCCTGCTGCTTGAATTCAACAGCGCCGGCGCGGTCAGCATCTCCGAGGACAGCAATACTGATATCGATTTTTCCAATACCGCCGGGACGTTGTCTCTGACCAGTTCCGGCAGCATCACCGATGTCACCAGCACAAGTCTGACGGTCACTGGCAACTCGAGTTTCAACGCCACTTCAATCACGCTTGGAGATAGCGCCGGAGATATCACGAATTTTGGCAGCTTAAGCATCACTAGCGCCGGCGCGGTCAACATCACCGAAGACGGCAACATGTCAGTGTTGGGTTTCGGCAGCGCAGTGACCAACCTGAGTTTGACCTCGCAGATGGGCAGCATTTCCGCCGGCGTTGGGGCGCTTTCCAGCAGTGGGGCTCTCAGTCTCAATGCCGCGACGACCATTGCTGCGAATAATCTGACCGCCAGCATCAACCCGGGCGGCACCGTGAGTCTGAACGCGGGTGGCAATGTGAGCGTCGGTGACATCACTGGCAACGTGCTGAACGTGGCGACCACGGTGGATGATTTCACCGCGAGTGCCATCACGATTGAATCGCCGGCCCTGCTGAACCTGGATATCGAGGGCAACTTGAGCGTATTGGGGGCCATTTCCACTCGCGGCAACATCAGCCTCGTCGCTGACGGCAATGTCCAGTTCGGCCAGCTGTTTGGCGACTTCCCCGGCTCGCCCGTGATGGGTTCGGTCAATCTGGATTCGGAAATGGGTTATATCCAGGGCGTTGGCGTTAGAGCGACTGCGCCGATTACCGCATCTGCCTACAGCGGCATCACGCTTTCCGGCATCACGGAATCCCTTTCGAGCACGATCACGCTAACCAACACCAATTCGGGGATGATTCAGTTCGGGTCTTTGACCGCTGTCGGGAGTATCTCGGTGGTTAATTCAGCCAGCGCCGGCAGTATCCTGGCGATGGGTCCGGTGACCAGCAATGCAGGCAGCGCCACCCTGACCGGCGCTTCGGTCGTTGGAAATGCTCCGGTCATCGGCGCCACCGGCGTGACCATCACCGCCACCAACGGCGTGGTGGATGTAGGTGACCTGGTCAGCAACAGCGGCACGGTGATGGTCAGTGGCTACGTCGTGGATGTTGGCGCCGTCAACGGCGACGTGGTGGACATCAGCGTGTTGGGCCTTGCCGATAACAGCCTGTCGCTCGGCACTGTCACGGCCGATGTCGGCTCGGTGACGATCGATACCGTGGACGGCTCAATCTTCGCCACTGGCGCGATCTCGGGTTATGGCGTCACGATTTTTGCGGGCGACAACAATGCTCCCTATAGCGGTAGCGCCCTGTCGCTTGCTTCAGTGACTTCGTTGGGCGCCGGAAACGACATCAACCTTGATGCTGATGGCGGGATTTCTGTAGGCGCGCTGACCTCGGGTCGCGACCTCATGCTGACCGGCACAGGCCTGTCTCTCACCGGCGCTGTAGGTGCTGCCGGCAATGTCCTTGCCACGTCCAACACAACCGGCATGAACATCAGTGGGGCGATTACCGCGGGCGGCTACGCGGACATTACTGCCACGGGCCTCTTCGGTATTTATATTGGCGCGGACGTGTACGCCGGTTCGGGCATAGACATCAGCAGCGAAGCCGGCGTCGAAGTCAGCGGTCTGCGCAGCACGACAGGCAATATCGGCGTTTATGGCGACAGCGCCCTTATCCTGAATGGCCCGGTAGATGCGGAAGCGGGCGCCATTACCCTTGCGACTGCGAACCTCGGCGCATCTTTTTCAGTTCTGGGCAATCTAGATGCCTTTACCACCATCACGGCGACGGCCGCGCAGGGCGCCATCGGGTTTGGCTTCGGCACAACCGCGGCTGCGGGCGGTGCAGTGACCATCAGCAGTGCTGGACAGACCAACGTCCACAACGTCACAGCGGACTCGATGGATTTTCACGTCACCGGCGACGAAAGCGCGTTCGTTGCGTCCTCCGGCCTCACCGCCACGACAGGTTCGGTTTCCATCGTGACCGATGACGGCTCAATTTTTGTCAACGGCGTCCTCAGTGGCAACACCGGTGTCAGTCTCAATGCCGGCGACATGGATGCCCCCGGCGCGTTCGAAAGTGAGATTTTCGTTGACGACGTGACCAGCGCGACGGGCTATGCCAACTTTACCGCCAGCGGCAATATTGATGTCGGCAACGTGGATGTGGCCGATGGTGCGGCGGGCGTGGTCAGTTTCGATACCGGCTACGGCGTCTTCACCGGCCAGGTGGACGGTTACAGTCTGAGTCTGGCTCCCGGCGTCGGTTCCTTTGAAGCCTATGGGCTGCTGATGCGCTCGGCGGCGGATTTGGTAGTGAACGTCACGGACTACTTCAGCAATGACATGTTCGGCGCCATCCAGAGCAATGGCGGCATTGACATTACCGCCGGCGGCAGCATCACTGCCTACAACCTCAGCGATGTGGGCGGCGGTGACGTGCAGGGCGACGTCACGCTGGACGGCAACTTGGTCACCCTGAATGGCAATCTGGGCGCCAGCAGCGACATAAGCATCTTTTCCGCGACTTACTTCAACGTCAATTCTGAAATTACGGCAGGCAATTACCTGGTAATTGAAACCTCTGACGGCGCGATTGACGACCTCGGGTTGCACACGCTGAGCGGAGGTAACGGGGTGTTCCTGACTGCGCGCACATCCGCCCTCACACCGGGCGCCGATGACGGCCGCATCTTCGTGCATGACGTTGTCAGCTCTGCCGGCAATATGACCCTGTCTGCCGACGGCAAGATCGTTACTCAGACCTTGGACGCAGAAGACGGCATTGTGCTGGAGAGCAACAACGGATACGACATCAGTGTGAACAACGTTTTTACCTCGACACTGGACCTCCGCAACGTCAACGACTTTACTGCCAACGACGTCACGCTGACTTCGACCGGCACGTTCACTGAGTCGGTAGCGAACGATTTCACCATCAACGGCAGCCTGACGACGGGCGGCGGCATAGCCCTGACGGCGGGCCGCTATCTGACCTTGAGCACGGCGCAAGCGCCGGGAGCCAATCCGGTGCTGGGCAGCGTGACCCTGACCGGTGACCGGATCAACCTGCCCGTGGGCCTCTCAGCCGAGGGCGCGATCGACATCAGCGTGCTGGGCGCGGGGGATTTCTTCTCGGTTGACGGCGAGATCCGGTCCTTGGCAACGCTGCGTATCGACACCGCCGACGGTGCCATTTTCGGTGGCGCCGGAGTGTTCGGCGAGAATGGGGTGACGCTCGATGCCAATGGCACGAACGGGTTGATCGACCTGAGCGTCATCGAAACCGCGCCGGGCGGGGGCGGGAACGTCGTGATCAGTGCGGACAGCACGATCGCCACGGGCGACATCACCGCCGATGCCGGCATCCAGATCACGGGTGGCAACTCGATCAATACCGGCAATCTTGTGGCGCCGGGCAGCGTTGATGTGGTTGCCAACGGCGCGGTATCTGCGGGCAATGTATCCGGCGATACCAGTGTTCTGCTCGACGCCCAGCTTGGATTTCTGCAAGCCGGCAACGTCGCCAGCGCCGGCAACGTGACCCTGCGTGCGAAGGATGACGTGCTGCTGTCGGGCTCCGCCATTACCTTCGGCGGTGCGGCGCTGCTGGAATCCACGTCTGGCAACATCAGTTTCAGCAACGGTAGTCTGAGCAGCGCCAGCGGTACAGCGACATTGGCAGCCTTCGACATCACCCTGATCAACACGAACATTGATGTCGGCACCCTGAACATGGACGCCGACAACAACATCTATCTCGATCCAATGACGGTGCACGCCGACGGCACGATCGACCTCGCCGCCGCCAACGATTTCACCGCCATCCAGGTGATCTTCGACGCCGCCAACATCATCATCAGCGCGGGCAACGTCATGGCCTTCGAGAGTTCGGCGCTGTCGGCGAGCACGATCAATCTGACTTCCCCGCTGATCACCTTCCTCGGAACGCCGACGATCGGTGCGCTCACGACGAACGGCACCGTGCAGATTCTCGATCCGGTCGTGCAGGTGCCGGCCGACGCGCAGAGCAGCGTTAACAATGTCACCGACACCGTCAACGATGGCAGCAGCACTTCGACACAGTCTCAGGATGAGACCGTGGCCGCGGAATTCGAGCAGGCGCCGGAGGGCACGGAAACTTCCAGCGAGGCCGTGCCGGAGGAAGAAGACAGCGAAGAGACGCAAGACGAAGAGACGACCGAGGAGTCCACGCCGGAAGCTCCGGTCGAGGAAACTTTCGAAGGCCAGACCGAGAGCCAGACCAATGACACAGTGGCGCAGGAGTGTCAGGCTTGAAGATCGCGCGCGGGCTCGTTGGACTGTGCCTGTTGCTGCCTGCATGGGCTTGGGCGGCGAAGCCTGCCGGCGAGATCACGCTGGCCACGGGTGTCGCCACCTCGACCTCGCGCGATGGGTCGGTGCGCAATGTCAGCAAAGGTGGCCGCGTCTATTCCGGCGAATTCATCAATACCGGGCCGAACAGTTATCTCAACATCAAGTTCCGCGACGGCGGACTGATGCTGCTGCGACCGAATACGCGCTTTCAGATCGAGCTGTTCGAGTACGAGACCAAACCCAAGGTGGCCGAGCAGGCGGCTTCTGCAGCACCCGCCGAAGCGCCGAAGACCGAGCCTGCGAAATCACCCGCAGAGCAGAAGCCGGAAACCACCCCGGTTGCTGAGCCCCCCGCCGAACCCGCCGCAGCACCTGCTGATGCACCTGCTGATGCACCTGCGCAATCCGAAGTGTCGCCGGCGCTGGCGCCGCCGGGCAGTGGTCCCAGCATCACGCCGCCGGTGCCGTCCGTGATCAAAGCCGAGCCCGCCCGCCAGAAAGCACTGTTCCGCCTGATCAAGGGCGGTTTGCGCACGGTAACGGGTCTCATCGGCAAGAAAGATTTCGCCGATTACCAGCTGAGGATGCCGACGGCCACCATCGGTATCCGCGGCACTGAATTCCAGACCTGGACTTGCGATCTCGCCTGCGCCCAGGACCCCGTGGTGAGCGCCGCGCTCAAGGCGGTGTTCGGCCCCAACTTTGACCCGGGCAAAACCGAGATCGTTGGCACCATCAAGGGCCTCATCGAAGTGACCAATACCGCGACGGGTGAGACTACGTCGGTGAAGCCGGGGCAGTTTTTCCTGAGTACGCCGACCGGCGATATCCCGCTGCCAAAAGAGCCGGAGTTTATCGCCAAAGACCGGATGCCCGATCCCAAGGCCTGTTTGTAACGCAGCCTTGCGCCTGTTCGCCGCGGGCTAGAATCCGGCGATGATCCAAAGATTACTTGCCATGACCTGGGCACGCAGCCTGGAGTTTCTGCGTGACCGCTCGGCGCTGGGCTGGAACCTGATGTTCCCGCTGCTGATGGTGGCGGGCATGGCGTGGATCTTCTCTGGTCCCGGTCAGCCGCTGTTCAAAGTGGCGGTGATGGCGGATGCGCCGCTGACGCCCGCGCTGCATCCGTTCCTCGGCAAGGCGCACGTGCAGTTTTACGCCGAGACGGATACGGCCCATGCATTGAGCAAGGTCGAGCGGCATCGGGTGGACATGCTGCTGGACCTTCGCGGAGCGCAGGGACGCTACTGGATCAACGAAACTTCGCCCAAGGGCGAGGTGCTCGAAGGGCTGTTACGCGGAGTGGGCGGCGCGGTGCTGGAGCGCGGCGCGGTCAGCGGCGGCGCAGTGCGCTACGTGGACTGGCTGGCGCCGGGCGTGCTCGGCATGAACATGATGTTCTCCTGCCTGTTCGGCATCGGTTACGTCATCGTGCGCTATCGCAAAAGCGGCTATCTCAAGCGCCTCAACGCGACGCCGCTGACGGCGCTGGAGTTCATCCTCGCCCAGCTGATCTCGCGCTGGGCGCTGATCCTGTTGATCACCGTCGGCGTCTTCTGCGGCACCGACCTGTTCCTGGATTACCGCATGGAAGGTTCGTACGCGGCGCTGTTCACGGTGACGGCGCTGGGGGCGTTCAACATGATCGCGCTGGGTCTGGTGGTGAGTTCGCGCGTGACCAGCGAAGAGCTGGCCGGAGGACTGCTCAACGTGGTGTCGTGGCCGATGATGGTGCTGTCTGGCGTGTTTTTTTCCACCGACGGCGCCCCCGGGCTGCTGCAGACCGCCGCCGAATTTTTGCCACTGACCCATCTGCTGACGGCGGCGCGCGCGGTGATGCTGGATGGCGCCGGTCTTGCGGCGATCAGTTATCAACTGACGGTGCTTGCCGTCAGTGCGCTGGCGTTCTTACTGTTCGGCGCGATCGGGTTTCGCTGGACGCAGGACTAAGCCTCTCACCCGACACTTCAAGCCAACCTCTCCCCACGAGAGTGGGGAGAGGCAAGAAATAAATTCTCCTCTCCCCTTAGGGGAGAGGGCAGGGTGAGGGGTTCTGCTAAAAGCTGCTGACCTCGCTCGGCGCCAGGATTGGTAATTGCAGCGTGCCGGACAGATTCGCTGCGGGCACGAACACATCGCGCGACCAGGTCACCGGGAACTGGGCGTGGAAACCGTAGATCAGCAAAGCCACTTCGTCGCCTTCGTTGAGTCGTTCGGCGACGCCGCTCATGGGATCCGTGTGAGCGCCAAAGCTGCGCATCGGTGTCAGCTGGTCGTCCACCAGGTCCCAGCGCTCGCTGCCGGCCTTGCGGTGGCCGATACCCAGAAACATGATCGGGTCGCAGGCTGCCAGCGACAGCGGTGTCGGACAGGTGCCGGGCTCTATGCCGCTGACGCCTTCGAGTTGCAGATTCATCACCGGTACTCCGGCGAGGATCGCGCCACCGGCGGGTGCGGTGTACAGCGGCAGGGTCGCTAGCAAGGCTTCGCGCGCGGCATTGCCGAGCAGCGCGCCGCCGACGCCGAGCGCCGAACTGAATTGCGGGATGGAACCTTCCACCTCGAATTCGTCTTCGGGTTCCGTACTGCCCGTTTTTACCGTGGGAAGCGTGACGGCATCACCTTCAGCCAGACTCAGACAGATGTTCGAGCCGCTGGTGATGACGCTATTGGCGTTGCCGCGGTCCTGGAGCTTTTCCTCGAACCACGCGAACTGCGCGTCGTCGAGATTGATGGCGCCGCAACTGCGCGCACTGCCCGGATCCTGGAAGCCGGGCAGAGTGAGCGCGGCATAGAACGGATCCAGCGGTTCCTCGATGCTCGGCACGGGCAGCGGCACGAGACCGCCGCCGCCGGCTGGGCCGACCGCGAGGATGTGGCCGGACTGGTGCGTGAGCAGGCGCACATCGCCGCCGCGCGCCTTCAGGCAGTTGTAGTTGTTGAGGCCGTCGTTGAAGTTGAACAAGGTATCGCGGAAACCTTGCGTGAACAGCACGTCGATCTTGCCGTAAGGATTCGGCGGCACCGCCAGCGGGTCGGGATCGCCGACCATAAAGCTTTGCGAGCCTGCGGCAACGCCGTCGCAGAAATACTTGACGCTGTGATAGCGGAAGAAGTTGTTGGCAGACTCGGTAAAGGAATTCGCGAGGGTCGAGCCGAGCACGATCTCGAACAGCACCGGGTCCTGGCCGCCCTGCGGATCGGGGTCGCGAGGCTGACCCACGCCGTTGTTGGCCTGCGCACCGGCTTCACCGGCGCCGACCAGCGCCAGCCCCCAGCCCGATTTGACGACATTGTTCGGATTAAGCGCATAGACCAGATCATGCGGGGTGATGTCCGGCGCCAGCACGCGCAGGCGCTGCTGCGGGTCTGCGGCGGCGAGCAGCATCTGGTACATGCCGCCGTAGGAGCTGCCATAGGAACCGACCCGCATCGAACCGTCGTCGCGGCGGCGCAGGCCCGGCAGGCTTTCGGCCCAGTCGAGAATGGCGATCAGGTTCTGGCCTTCGAAATCGGGCGACATCGAGCGCACGGTGCCGCCGGACTGGCCAAAGCCGCGCTGATCAATCGAGATCACGTAATAGCCGGCGGCGGTGAGGCGGGCGACGAAGCCTTCACGCACTTCGCGCCGCGTGCCACTGTAGCCATGGCCTTCGAGAATCAGCGGGTAACTTTCACCGGCGACCAGTTGATCCGGCTCAAACATCTCGAACGAGACATCCAGGCCATCCACGGGCGAGGGGATGACGACATGCTGTTGCGTGCCGGCGCGGGTTTCAGTGACCGGCACCGTGACGTTGCCGTGGGCAGTGGAGGCACCGGCGCCGATCTTTCCCGGCGCTGAATTATTACAGGCAGTGATCAGGGCGGCACAGAGCAGTGCGGCCAACAGGGGCAGGGTCTTGTTCATGTCATCTCCTCGAAGCTGTAGTCATCGGCGGTGCACACAGGTGAACCGCCTGTCATGTCATTGTAATGGCATGCGCCGCTTGGCGCGTCTGTCGTAAAAACTAACCATGCGCCTACGATTGTTCGGGGTATTGCTGGTGGGAATGACCACGCTGTCGGGTTGCTACCTCAGCCACGTCACGGCCGGCCAGCTGGAGCTGGTCTCGCGCCGTCAGCCGATCAGTGCGCTGCTGGCCGATCCGGCGACCGACGAAAAACTGCGCCGCCAGCTGGAACTGGTGCGGCAGGCGCGTGCGTTCTCGGTCAATACCTTGCGGCTTCCGGATAACGCCAGCTACAGCGAGTACGCCGATCTGGGGCGGCCGTTCGTGGTGTGGAATGTGTTCGCAGCAAAGGAATTCTCTCTGGAGCCGGAGACTTCCTGCTTCCTGTTCGTCGGCTGCCTTGCGTATCGCGGCTATTTCGAGGAAGAACTCGCGCAGCGCCGGGCGCGCGAACTCGCTGCCCGGGGATTAGATGTTCACATCGGCGCTGTCGCCGCGTATTCGACGTTGGGCTGGTTCGATGATCCGGTGCTCAACAGCATGCTGCGCTGGGATGACGATCGCCTGGTGGAAACGCTTTTCCACGAACTCGCTCACCAGCAGGTATTCATCCCCGGCGATACCGAGTTCAATGAATCATTCGCGACCTTTGTTGGCGCGGAAGGCCTGCGGCAGTTCCGTGCCGCACGCCGTGAGCCGCCGCCGGATCGTCTGCGCACGGAACGTGAGCGCCAATTCCAGGTGTTGGTCCTGGATATGCGGGCAAGACTCGAAGCGCTTTACGCAACGCCGCTGGAGGCGGACGCGATGCGTACCGCCAAGCGCCAGGAGTTCGAGCGCCTGCGCGCGGATTACCGGAAGCTGCGTGCAAGCTGGAGCGGTTACACGGGCTACGACGGTTGGTTTATGGGCGAACTCAACAATGCCAAGCTGCTGCCAGTCGGCCTTTATCACCAATGGGTGCTGGCGTTCGCGCGGTTGTTCAGGCAATCCGGCCGGGACTGGCAGCGGTTCTACGAGATCACGGCAGCCTGGGCCACGCTCGAACCGGCCGAGCGCAGCAAACGGCTAAAAGCGCTGAATTCAGGAATTCAGCGCTAGTCACAACCCAACGAAACCACCCTCCACCGTCGCCAGCGCCACGTTGCCGAAACCGGCCTTGGACAGCTCGCGCAGGACATAAGGCAGGGTAGGCCCAATCAATTCGGTAGGTGGGGTGGTATCCAGCCCGGCGCCACTGATAAAGCCCAGCGCCAGTCCGTTGGCGTCGTGTACCGCCGGACCGCCCGAGTCGCCAAAGATCGCGGCGGTATAGCCGGCGTAGTTATTGCCGTCGCAAACCACCAGCACTCCGGGGCGGGTGCGGGTTGCATCGGCGCCGCCGAACACCATGCCATGCCCGTGGAACGAAAAACGGTCGCCAGAGGCGGTATCAGCGCAGTCGATGAAACCGGTCGGAGCATTCAGCGAAATGACCTGGGGGTGGGACATTTCATTGAGCCCCGGGTCGAGCAGGACCAGTGCGAAATCCACGCCGCCGTCTACACCGAAATTCTGCTGCAAGTCCGGGCTGTCACTATCGAACACCACCGTGCCGATTTCCTGGCTGGATTCGGGGATGGTCACGACGGTGCCAATGGCGGTTTCCACGGAAACGCGCTGGCCGGTGCCATCATCCGAGGCGCCGCCGCTGGCGCAGTGCGCGGCAGTGCCCATGTAGTAAAGCTGCTTGACCGGATCCACAAACAGAAATCCGGCGGTACACCCGGAGGATCCCGTTTCAATCATGCTGCCCGGACGCAAAAGTGCGGAATCCGGAGCGCCCCATTGCGGGTTCCAATCCGTGGCGGAGGCCTTGGAGCTTTCACTAGCTTGCATCGAACTATCACAGCCCGCCAAAGCTAGAACTAGGCATGCAAGACTTTTGTGCCGGATTTTAATCATGTGGTGATCATTTCCAGTTTATCTTCAAGGTTTCACCGTGCTGCATCACCCGGAACCGCTCGGGCGCGATGTCTGCCGATTTAAGCGCCGCAACCAGCGCCAGTGGTGGTTCATCCAGCGGCTCCAGCGTCAGCCGGAAGGTGCCCCAGTGCATGCCGACCGAAAATTTCGAGCCGATGTCTTGGTGGATCTTCACCGCTTCCGCCGGGTCCACATGTACCGTGCGCATGAAGCCACGCGGGTTGTAGGCGCCGATGGGAATCAGCGACAAGTCGATCGGCGCAAACTTTTTGCCGATGTCGGTGAAATCTTTCGAATAACCGGTGTCGCCGGCGAAGAACACTTTCCGGCCTCCGCTTTCCAGCACGAAGCCAGCCCAGAGCGTGCGGTTGCGGTCGAAAGCGGTGCGGCCGGAGAAATGCTGCACCGGCACGGCGTGGATTTTCATACCTGCGTGCTCGGCGCTCTGCCACCAGTCGAGTTCAGTGACGCGGGCCATGCCGTTGTCGGCGAACCAGGCTTTCAGGCCCAGTGGCACGACAAACAGCGGGTCGTGTTCGCGCGCCAGCCGCTGCACGGTGGGCAGATCGAGATGGTCGTAGTGGCTATGCGAAATCACCACCAGGTCAATCTTCGGCAGGTCTGGGAAGTCGAGGCCCAACGGTGCGAGACGTTCGGGGCCCGCCCAGCTCACCGGCGAGGTGCGCCGCGTCAGGTGCGGGTCGGTGAGGGCGTTGAGGCCGCCAAATTGCAGCAGAAAGCTGGCGTGGCCGATCCAGGTCAGCGAGGCTTGCGTGCGGTTGGCTTTGAGCCAGACCGGATCGTTTTCAGCGCGCGGAAATTCCGGCCGGATCCAGCGCATCGTGCGCATGTCCCACAGAAACTCCATGAAGGCACGGCCCGCGCCATGGGGTTCGCGGCTGTAATTGTTGTGGAAGATGCCGTTGGAATTGCGTGCCATAAGCCCAGCGCCAGCCAGCAGCGCAATGAGGAAGAGAACTACGAAAATGAATTTTCTTGGCCGTTCGCCCTGAGCCTGTCGATGGGTGAACGGCCTGTTCATGGTTCGACAAGCTCACCACGAACGGGGGAGTTGTTGCAACGTTCCCTTATTATGCGCGGATGCAATTCCATAACACCCTGAGCGGCCGCAAAGAGGCGTTCGTTCCTCTCAATCCGGACCGCGTGACGATGTATGTCTGCGGACCGACGGTGTATTCCTATGCGCACATCGGCAATGCGCGCCCGGCGGTGGTGTTCGACGTGCTGGCGCGGTTGCTGCGCCGCAGATATCCCCAGGTGATCTACGCCCGCAACATCACCGACATCGACGACAAGATCAACAAGGCAGCGGCCGAGCAGAGCGTCGAGATCGGCGTCATCACCTCACGCTACGCCGCGGCCTACCACGAAGACCTTGCCGCGCTTGGGGTGTTGCCGCCGGACGCCGAACCGCGCGTCACCGAGAACCTTCCAGCCATCGTCTCGATGATCGAGCGCCTGATTTCGTCGAGCCACGCCTATGTCGCCGAAGGCCACGTGCTGTTCAATGTCACGGCGTATGCCGACTACGGCCAGCTTTCCAAGCGCGACCGCCGCGAGATGCTCGCTGGCGCGCGCGTCGAAGTCGCGCCGTACAAAAAAGATCCTGGCGATTTCGTGTTGTGGAAACCTTCGTCAAAAGAACAGCCGGGCTGGGACTCGCCTTGGGGCCGTGGCCGTCCGGGCTGGCACATCGAATGTTCGGCGATGTCGGAAAAAATCCTCGGCGAGACCATCGATATCCACGGCGGCGGGCATGACCTGATCTTCCCGCATCACGAGAATGAACGCGCCCAGTCCACCTGTGCGCATGGCGGGAAGGTCTTTGCGCGCCACTGGCTGCACAACGGCTTTCTCACCATGGATAGCGCCAAGATGTCGAAGTCGCTGGGCAACGTCCTGCTGGTACGCGAGATTTTGAAGCATGCGCCGGGCGAGGCCGCGCGCCTAGCCCTGCTCACCGGCCATTACCGCCAGCCGCTGGACTGGAACGACGAGGCGCTGGCCGAAGCGCGTAAAAAATTGGATCGGCTCTATGGCTCGCTGCGCGAGCTGGCGTCGGTCACGCCCGCGGCCAGTATGAAGGCGCCGGAATCTTTCATGGCTGCGCTCGAAGATGACATCAACACGCCTGCGGCGCTGGCGGTGCTGTTCGAGTTGGCGCACGCAGCGAACACCGAGAAATCCGAAGCGGAAAAGTCGCTCATCAAGTCACAGCTGCTCGACGCCGGATCGCTTTTGGGATTGTTGCAGCAGAAGCCCGAAGCCTGGTTCGCCTGGGCGCCCGTGCAGGCCGGGCAACTCACTGCCGAGCAGATTGACACACGCGTGGCGCAGCGCGGCGCGGCGCGTGCTTCAAAAGACTGGAAAGAATCGGACCGTATCCGCGACGAGCTCAAATCAAAAGGCGTGCTTGTCGAGGATTCGAAAGACGGTCAGCGTTGGCGTTACCTGTAGCGTTCCCTCTCCCGGCACTGCGTGTCCGCCCTCTCCCGCTTGCGGGAGAGGGGAAGGGGAGAGGGTGATTAGTTGAACTCCAGCCTGATGCCCTTGATTTCTGGGCTGACCTTGCCGCTGGCATAGGCGAGTTCGCCATTGACCCAGGTGGCGGCGATCGAGTGCGACAGCGTCATGCCTTCCAAGGGTGACCAACCGCATTTGTACAAAACCTTGTCGCGGGTGATGGTGGTTTTTGCATTCGGGTCCACCAGCACCAGATCGGCCCAGTAACCCTCGCGGATATAGCCGCGCGCCTTCACGCCGAAGCGTTCGGCGACGCCGTGGCTGGTGCGGGCGATGGCGGTGTGCAGGTCAAACTCTCCGCGCTTGACCAGTTCCAGCACCATCAGCAGCGCGTGCTGTACCAGCGGCAGGCCGGACGGCGCCTTGATGTAGGGCTGCGATTTTTCTTCGAGGGTATGCGGTGCGTGGTCGGTGGCGATGACGTCGAGACGGCCGTCGCGCACCGCGGCGAGCAAGGCGACGCGGTCCGCCACGGTCTTGATCGCCGGGTTGCACTTGATGAAATTGCCGCGCGTGGCGTAATCAGTCTCATCAAAGAACAGGTGATGCACGCAGGCTTCAGCAGTGATGCGTTTATCCTTGAGCGGGCCGGCCGGGAAAAATTCCAGTTCTTTCGCCGTGGTCAGGTGCAGCACATGCAGTTTCGCGTTGTACTTTTTGGCCAGCGTCGTCGCCAGCAGGCTCGATTTGTAACACGCTGCTTCCGAGCGGATGTACGGATGTTCGGCAAGCGGGATGTCGTCACCGTATTTTTCTTTTGCCGCCGCTTCGTTGGCTTTGATCGTCGGCGTGTCTTCGCAATGCGTGGCGATCAGGCCGGGCGCATGTTGGAAAATTCCTTCGAGCGTTTTCGGATCGTCCACCAGCATGTTGCCGGTGGAAGCGCCCATGAAGACCTTCACGCCGCAGGCTTCGCCGGGCTGCAGACGCTTGACCTCTTCGAGATTGTCGTTGGCGCCACCGAAATAGAACGCGAAATTGGCGCGTGCGCGGCCCTGCGCGAACACGTATTTCTGCGCCAGGATCTCGCGCGTGGTCGCGTTGGGGATGGTGTTCGGCATCTCCATGAAGCTCGTGATGCCGCCGGCCACCGCAGCCGCGGATTCGGTCGCAAGGTCGCCCTTGTGGGTCAGGCCCGGCTCGCGGAAATGCACCTGGTCGTCAATGAAACCCGGCAGCAGCCAGCGGCCGTCGGCATCGAACACTTCTTCCTCAGCCGAGGCGGCGATGTATTTCGCGACTTTGTCGATGCGGCCGTTCTTGATGCGCAGATCGCCGATCAGTTCGCGGCCTTCGTTGAAGATGACGGCATTCGTAATCAGCATTTCAGATCGCCCCAAAGCGTTTGTAGAACAGTCATGGCAACAGTCGCCGCAGTTTCCGTGCGCAGGATACGCGGGCCAAGACGCAAAGGCG
The DNA here is from genome assembly GCA_038043245.1 of Pseudomonadota bacterium. Lineage (GTDB taxonomy): Bacteria > Pseudomonadota > Gammaproteobacteria > Nevskiales > Nevskiaceae > JACPFV01. The sequence continues at coordinate 191,477 of JBBTCH010000003.1, forward strand.
TGAAACCCGCTTGCTGCGCTTGCTGCAACTCCGCGGGCGAAAAGCCCCCTTCGGGTCCGATCAGCAGCACGATGTCCCGCGCGGGCTTGATGTCAGCCAGCGTGGATTCGACATCGGGGTCGAGAATCACCTTGAGCGCACCTGCGGGTACGTGCTTCAGGTAAGCCGAGAACGCGGCCACGGGTTCGATGGCAGGCACGCGGGTGCGGCCCGACTGCTCGGCAGCAGAGGTGGCCACGCCCTGCCAATGCTCGTGCTTACGGGTCCAGCGTTCGGCGTCGAGCTTTACCACGCAATGTTCGGTGACAAGCGGGACGATCCTGGCGACACCGGTCTCGGTGGCTTTCTGCACGCACCAGTCCATGCGCTCGCCCTTGGAGATGCCCTGAGCCAGCGTGATGCGCAGTGCGGATTCGCGGTCGACGGTGCGATGCGCGCCCACGCGCACCTGCGCGTCGCGTTTGCCGACCGTCTCCAGTGTCGCTTCGTATTCTCCACCGCGGCCGTTGAAAAGAACCAGCGATTCGCCCGCCGCCAGCCGCAACACCTGCACCAGGTGACGAAAGGCTGCTTCGGGCAGCGCGATGCGCTCATCGGTTGCCAGCGGCTGGTCGAGATAGATTCGTGGTTTAGGCATCGGTGACTTTGGTGATGCCCTCAACGGCGATGCGGCACATCAGCCCAATCTCTTCGGCGGTGATCGTGTACGGCGGCATGAAATAGATCACATCGCCCAGCGGGCGCAGCAGCACGCCTTTTTCCAGTCCGTATTCGTAGACGCGCCGTCCGCGCCGTTCGCTGGCCGGGAAGGGTTTTTTGGATTGGTAATCCTGCACCAGCTCAATGGCGACGATCATGCCCTGCTGGCGCACTTCAGCGACATGCGGGTGCTTGAGCAGGTCTGACACACCCATCCACATCAGGTGGCCGAGGTTGCGGTTCTGCGTCAGCCAGTCGCGCTCGGCGAACACTTCCAGCGTTGCCAGTGCTGCGCGGCAGGCCAGCGGGTTTCCGGTGTAGCTGTGCGAGTGCAGAAAAGCTTTCTGAGCAGCGTGCTCGGCGTAGAACGCTGCATAGATGGAATCGCGCGTCAGCACGGCTGCCAGCGGCAGCGTGCCGCCGGTGAGTCCCTTCGACAGACACATGAAATCCGGCGTGATGTTGGCCCACTCAGTGGCAAACATCTTGCCGGTGCGGCCGAAGCCGACGGCGATCTCGTCGGCGATCAGGTGCACGCCGTGTTTGTCACAGGCTTCCCGTAGCATCTTCAGATAGATCGGGTGATACATCCTCATGCCGCCAGCGCAGTGCACCAGCGGTTCGACGATCACCGCGCAGATCTCATGTGCGTGCTGTTCCAGCGTGCTTTGCATGTGAACGAACTGCTGGCGCGAAAAATCCTCCCACGATGCGCCAGGGGCGCGGTGATAGCAGTCGGGTGAGGGCACGCGGATGCAGTCCATCAGCAGGGGCGCGTAAGCGTCGCGGTAGATGCCGTCACCGCCGACGGCCAGCGCGCCCAGCGTTTCACCGTGGTAGCTGTTCTCCAGGGCGACGAACTTCATCTTCTTCGGCTGTCCGACGTTGCGCCAGTAGTGGTGGCTCATCTTTAGAGCCACTTCGACTGCCGACGAGCCGATGTCGGCGTAGAAACATTTATCGAGCTGGGTCAACGCGCAGAGTTTCTCGGCAAGCATCACGGCGGGTTCGTGGGTGAAGCCGGCAAACATCACGTGGTCGAGGCGATCCAGCTGATCCTTCAGCGCGGCCACGATCTTCGGATGGCGGTGGCCGAACAGGTTGGTCCACCACGAACTCACCGCATCGAGATAGCGCTTGCCCTCGAAGTCGGTGAGCCAGACGCCTTCGGCGGAGGCGATCGGCACGAGCGGCAGCTGCTCGTGGTCCTTCATCTGTGTGCACGGATTCCAGACATGGGCCAGCGAGCGGCTGGCCCAGCCTTGGTTGCTCACAGATCCTTGACCAGCACCAGCGAATTGCGCTGGTAGTTGTACAGCTGCTGGCGCTGCTGCGGTAGATCGTCGAGCTGCGCCTGCACGAAACCGCGCTCGATGAACCAGTGTGGCGTGTGCGTGGTCAGCGAAAACAGTTTCTTTAGGCCCATGCGCCGCGCCGCCTGTTCGGCGCGCACCAGCAGCAGTGCGGCGCGGCCGGAGCCGCGGTACGCCGGATGCACGGCGACGCAGGCGAGTTCGCCGGTCTGCGACTCGTTAAACGGCATCAGTGCGCAGCAGGCGATGACCATGCCGTCACGCACCATGACCATGAAATTACCGATCTCGTTTTCGAGCTGGTCGCGCGAGCGCGGCACCAGCACGCCGGATTTCTCCAGCGGCTGGATCAGTTGCAGGATCCCACCAACGTCGTCGATGGTGGCGTCGCGCGTCACATCATATGAGTCGTCGGCGTAGATCAGCAGTCCGGCGCCATCGCGGGTGTAAAGCTCGCGCAGCAGCAGGCCTTCACCCTCCTGGCCGATCAGGTGCACGCGCTTGACGCCGCCGCGAGCGCCGGCGATCGCCGCCTGCACGTAGATGCGGTCGATCGCATTGAGTTTGGAGGGCTCTGCCGTCAGCAGACGCTTGGCCTCGGCCAGCGAGATCTGTCCGGCATCACCAGCGCCGCCGGCCAGCGTCCAGGTCATCGGGTCGCTGGGTGTGATGAAGATCAGCTTGTCGGCCGATAACGCCGTCGCAGTCGCGGTGGCCACATCCTCTGCGCGCAGATTAAAGATTTCGCCAGTGGGCGAATAGCCGATCGGCGACAGCAGCACCACGCGGCCTTCTTTCAGCACTTCGTGGATGGTCGCGGCATCGGCGCGGCGCACCTCACCGGTGTGCTGGTGGTCCACGCCTTCGCGCACGCCGACCGGGCGCGCGGTGATCCAGTTGCCGCTCGCGACTTTCAGCCGTGCACCGCCCATCGGCGTGCTGGCGAGTGAGGTCGAGAGCTTGGCCTCGATCTCCATGCGCAGGCCGCCGACCGCCGCCTTGACGCAGTCGAGCGCGGCGCTGTCAGTGACGCGTAGGTCGTTGATGAACTTCGGTTCCAGTCCGCGGCTTTTCAGCTGCGCGTCAATCTGCGGGCGCACGCCGTGCACCAGCACCAGTTTGACGCCGAGGCTGTGCAGCAGCGCGAGGTCGTAGAGCAGCGAGTCGAAATCCGCGCGCAGCGCCGCCTCGCCACCGAAACAGACGACGAAGATGCGCCCGTTGTGGGCATGGACATAGGGCGCGCTGGAGCGCAGGGCGCCGATGAGATCGCTCGGAGTCATACCCGCTCGAAGACTGATGTGCCCATTTTGAGGCAAAACGCGGGCGCCCGAAATCGCCTAGAAATGCTTTGCGGCCGTTTTCAGAAGCGTGTCATCGAGGCGGTCGAGCAGTTCGGCCCAGCCCTTGGTCTTTGGCAGTTCATGGACGAAGAAATAGCGGCAGGCGGCGAGCTTGCCTTCATAGAAATCACGCTCGCTGCCCTTGGCGCTGCCAAGCGCAGCGCTGGCGACCTGCGCTTGCGCCAGCCACTGCCAGGCGATGAGGGTGTGACCGAACATCTCCAGATAAGCCATCGAGTTGGCCATCGCCAATTCGAGCTGGCCTTTGGCGGCCGCGCCGCCGAGCTTCATCGTCACCGACTCGATGCGCGTCAGCGCCTCACGCAGGTCCTGCGCGTGTGCAGCCAATGCGGCGGGCGCGGCGTCGGCGGTTTTGCGGATGCGCGCGAACAGCGTCTGCATGGTTTTGCCACCATCGCCCATCACTTTGCGGCCGAGCAGGTCCAGCGACTGGATGCTGTTGGTGCCTTCGTGGATCAGGTTGAGGCGGTTGTCTCGATAGAGGCGTTCGACCGGATAGTCGCGCGTATAGCCGTAGCCGCCGAGCACCTGGATCGCCATCTTGTTGGCTTCCAGACACCACTCGCTGGGCCAGGCTTTGACGATGGGCGTGATCAGGTCGAGCAGGCGTGACGCCTCTTGGCGCACGGCTTCATCCGGATGTGCTTGTTGCTCATCCACCAGACGCGCACAGTAAAGACCGAGCGCGAGCCCGCCTTCGACGTAGGCCTTCTGCAGCAGCAGCATGCGTTTGACGTCGGCATGCTCGATGATCGGTACCGGCGGCGAAGCCGGATCTTTGTTGCTCAGCGCGCGGCCCTGTGGCCGGCCCTTGGCGTACTCCAGCGAGTGACGATACCCGGCGTAACCCAGCGCCACCGCACCCATGCCGACGCCGATGCGCGCCTCGTTCATCATGTGGAACATGCAGGCGAGCCCTTTGTTGGGTTCGCCGACGAGTTCACCGACGCACTCTTCGCCGTCGCCGAACGCCAGCGCGGTGTTGGTGGTGCCGCGATAACCCATCTTGTGATTCAGGCCGATCAGTTTTACGCCGTTGCGCGCGCCGACCGCGCCGTTGGCGTTGACCTGTTTCTTCGGGACGATGAACAGTGAGATGCCCTTGACGCCCGCGGGCGCGCCTTCGATCTTTGCCAGCACCATGTGCACGATGTTCTCGGACAGATCGTGCTCGCCGGTGGAGATCCACATCTTGTTGCCGGTGATGGCGTAGCCGCCGTCCTTGCGCGGTGTCGCCTTGGTCTTGATATCGCCGAGCGATGAACCCGCCTGCGGCTCGGACAGGCACATGGTGCCGAAGAAACGGCCTTCGACGATGGGCTTCATGTAGCGCTGTTTCTGATCGGTGCTGCCGTGGGCGCCGATCAGGTGCGCGGCACCGATAGCGAGGAATGGATAGCCGGCGGTGCCGATGTTGGCGGCCGAGAACCAGGCGCCGATGCCGGAAGTGACCATCGCCGGCAGTTGCAGGCCGCCATCGGCATTGTCGAACGAGGCGCCCATGAAGCCGCCGGCGATGTAGGCGTCCAGCGCCTGCTTCACTTCTTTGGGCTGGTGCACGCGCGTGCCGTCGAAATGCGGCTCGTTGGCGTCGGCCAGCGCCGCATGCGGCTGGAACTGCTCTTCGGCCAGCGTCGCCGCGGCTTCGAGTATCGCGTCGCAGGTGTCGCGGTCGTGCTGGCGGTAATGCTCGAATTGGAGGATTTCGGGGAGTTGGTGCAGTTCGTACAGCTGGAAGGCGAGGTCGCGGCGGCTGAAGAAATCAGTCATCGGAGCCTCACTGTGAATAATTCGTGCGCGCGACGGAAGGCCGCTTTCGTGCAGTGCAAGGAACGAGGAGCGCGATGTGCAAGTGCACTTAAGCGACGAGTGACGCCGCAATGTGCGAAAGCGGTCCCGTCCCGAAGGGTTGCGCCCCTAAACGCGCCATTCATCGTTGCTCGCCCCTTGCTTGCAGTCAGCAGGCGTCGGGACTCGCGCCTTGCCTGGCGCGTTTGGGGGCAGCAACGCACGCATGAATTATTCACAGTGAGGCTCTAGTTCTTCGGTTTTTCCGGCGAGGGCCAGCTGTGCGGCTTCGGACATGCCGTAGGTGGACAGCGTCAGATAGAGCACCACCGGCAGCTGCGAGATCAGGTTTTTGCCGCGGCCTTTTTCCAGCTCGATGGCGACGATGGTGTTGTGCGAGCCGACCAGCGCGGAATACACGCTGTCCGGTAGCACCGGCAGTTTGCGGTTCTTCTCACGCAACCGCGCGTGGATCTCGCGATGCATGCCGGCGAACACCTCGTGCGCGCGTTCTTTTTTCTCCAGCGCGCGCTCGCCGGCCGAGCGGATGCCGACCAGAAACGCCTTGCCGATCTCCGGATCCTTGGAGAAGAACTCCAGATAGGCGCGGTGCTCGATGACGGCCTGTTCCAGCGGCGTGGTGATGCCGCGCACCGCTTTCTGGATGTGGTTGATCAGCGCGGTATGCGCGACTTTATAGGCGGCGAGGAAGCAGTCTTCCTTGTCCTTGAACAGCTCGTAGAAGGTCTTGCGCGAGACGCGCACTTCGACCAGGGCGTCGGCGACGCTGGCTTCCGCAAAGCCCTTGCGCGCGATCGCGCGGGTCATGCCCAGCATCAGCCGGCGGCGCTGGGTGTCAGTCACTTCTTCCGGTGACGGTCGCTGGAAAGGCGCAACGCCCCAGAGGGAATCGGCAACAAGATCGTCGGCGGGCATAGGCAAGGTCAGGGTTCTTGAGTTGGATTTTAACGCGGAAACGAAACTGTTTACAGTCTGCGTCCTCTGAGAAACTGGAAAGGGGTTGAATAGAGGTTCTCGCATATTAAGGCGATAATCACGCCCCATGTCCGAAGCTCTACATTACTCAGACCTGTCCGCCGCGCTGGAGCGCCATGGCTATGGCGAGGAAGCCGCGCAATTCCACGGCATGCTCTGTGGTGCGCTGTGCGTGAAGCCAGTGCAGCAGATCGACCTGTCGCAGCTGCTGGTCGAGGGCCACGCGACCCAGGCCGAAGATGTCGCGCCGGACGGCGCGCTGTGTCAGCTGTGCGAACAATCGGCGCGATCGCTCGCCAGCGCCGAGATGACCTTTGCGCCGCTGCTGCCCGACGATGACGAGACCCTGGCGGCGCGCGCGCAATCGCTCGGTGCCTGGTGCGAGGGGTTCCTGTTCGGCCTGTCGTCGGGTCCGCCGCTGGACATGAAGCGCTGTTCGGCGGAGATGAAGGAGATCCTGCGCGATCTCACCCAGTTCACCCACGCGGTGCTCAACGACGGTGACGACACCGAGATCGAAGAAACCGCCTACGCCGAACTCGTTGAATACCTGCGCGTCGGCGTGCAGCTGATCTTCATGGAACTGCATGGCAGCAGCGCCCAACGCAAACCCGCCGACAACCAACCGACCTTGCACTAATCATGACCGGACCGACCCGCATCCAGCTCGATCAACACACTGCCCGCCGTGGCCGCCTGATGCAGGCGATGGGACCGGACGGCATCGCCATCATCCCGTCGGCGCGCGAGGTGATCCGCGCGCGCGACACGCATTACCGCTTCCGCCAGGACAGCGATTTCCGTTATCTCACCGGCTTTCCTGAACCCGACTCGATCGCGGTGCTGGCGCCGGGCCGGCCGGAAGGCGAGTACGTGCTGTTCGTGCGGCCGCGCGATGCGGCGATGGAGATCTGGAACGGCCGCCGTGCCGGCTTGGAGGGCGCCAAGAAACAGTTCCGGGCCGACCAGACTTTTGTCATCGGCGATTTTGATAAGGAGCTGCCGAAGCTGATCGCCAATCGCGCGCGCGTCCATTACACGCTCGGTGAGCATCCGGAACTCGACCACAAGATCACCGCTTGTGTGAAAGAGACTCGCGAGCTGTCGCGGCGCGGGCCGTCAGCGCCGTCAGAGTTCCTGTCGCTGGACGCCAGCCTGCACGAGATGCGCCTGCACAAAACGCCGGCGGAGATCGAGATCATCAAGAAAGCTTGTGCCATCAGCGCGCAGGCGCACGTGCGCGCGATGCAATACACCAGCCCTGGCCTTTGGGAATATGAAGTGATGGCGGAGATCCACCACGAGTTTGAGCAGCACGGCATGGAGCCGGGCTATGGCTCCATCGTTGGTGGCGGCGATAACGCCTGCATCCTGCATTACGTCGAGAACAACGCGGTGCTCAAGTCCGGCGATCTGCTGCTGATTGACGCCGGCGGCGAACTCAACGGTTACACCGCCGACATCACCCGCACGTTCCCGGTCGGTGGCAAGTTCAGTCCCGCGCAGAAAGCAGTGTACGAAGTCGTGCTGGCGGCGCAGAAGGCCGCGACCGTCGAACTGGTGGTCGGCAACTCCACCGACGCACCACACAAGGTGGCAACACGTGTGCTCACCGAGGGCATGGTGGAGCTCGGCCTGCTGAAAGGGCCGGCGGCGGCGCGCATCAAGGACGAGTCGTACAAGCGTTTCTTCATGCACGGCACCGGTCACTGGCTGGGGCTGGATGTGCACGACGTCGGTCGTTACAAGCTCGATAACAAATACCGGCCGTTCGCCGCCGGCATGGTGATGACCGTCGAGCCCGGCATCTACATCGCGCCCGGCAGCGAGGGTGTGGACAAAAAGTTCTGGGGCATCGGCATCCGCATCGAGGACGACGTGCTGGTCACCGCCAAGGGTCCGCAGGTGCTGACTTCGGGTGTGCCCAAAGAAGTGAAGGAAATTGAGGCCTTAATGAGGGGATGAACGAACACGACGTTGTCATTGTCGGTGGGTGAGCCGGAGCTTTCGCGAATGTCCGGTGGACATTCGCGCTGGCGAACGCCCGGCCATGGATGGCCGGGCCGGGCACTGCACCATGGACGGTGTGAGCGCTGAACTATGAATGACTACGACGTTGTCATTGTCGGCGGAGGGCTCGTCGGCGCATCTCTGGCGGTCGCTTTAGCTCCACTGTCATTGAAAGTGGCGTTGGTTGAAACAGCGCCTTTCCCCGAGACAAAACCAAGCTGGGACGAACGCTGCATCGGCCTCAACGAGGCGACGCGTGTCATCTTCGAGCGCATGGGCGTGTGGGCAGCCATCCGCCCAGAGGCCGAACCGATCCTGTCCACCCATATCTCCGAACGCGGTCGCTTTGGGGTCGCGCGATTCACCGCGCAAGAAGCCGGTCTCGAAGCCTTGGGCTACAACACGCCAATGCGCACCATCGGCGGCGTGCTTTGGAAGAGCCTCTCAGGTGCGCCAAACGTCCGCGTCATCTGCCCTGCGCAGGTGACCGCGCTGACGCACAGGCCGGATGCCGTTCGCCTGACACTTTCCACGAACGAATCACTGACTGCACGGCTGGTGGTCGCAGCCGATGGTGCGCAGTCGGCAGTGCGGCGTATGCACGGCATCGGTGGCGAAGAACGCAACTACGGCCAGACCGCGATTGTCGGCGCCGTGAAGCCGGAACGCGCGCATCACGGCGTTGCTTACGAGCGCTTCACTCCGGACGGCCCCATCGCCGTGTTGCCGCGCCATGACAATGCCTGCGTCAGCATCTGGACGGTGCCGACCGAAAAATCCAAGGTGATTCTCGGCTGGGACGATGAACGCTATCTCGCCGAGTTCCAGTCCGCGTTTGGCAATCGTCTGGGCCGTTTTCTCGAAACCGGCCGCCGCAGCGGTTACCCACTGTCGCGGGTGATGAGCGAAAAACTGACGGCCGCGCGCACGGTCTTCGCCGGCAATGCCGCACAGACCCTGCACCCGGTCGCTGCGCAGGGCTTCAACCTCGGCCTGCGTGATGTGGCGACACTAGCCGGTTTGCTGATGAAAGCATCGGATCCCGGTGCTCCCGAGCTGTTGCATGAATACGAAGCGCGGCGCGAGCAGGATCGCTCGGCGACGGCGGGATTCACCGACCGATTGGTGCGCACGTTTTCCAATGATGTGCCCGGCTTGCGTGGGCTGCGGCACCTCGGCCTGCTGGCGCTGGATCTGATTCCGCCGGTGAAAGAATCTGTGATGAGACAAAACCTCGGCCAGAACGCTGCCCTCTGAGATGAAACGCCACGAAATCGCGGTGGTTGGCGGTGGCGTCGTTGGCGTTGCACTGGCGCTGGGTCTGAAGCGCGCGGGTTTTGATGTCGCGCTGATTGAGCGAACAGTGCCCAACGCACACGACTCCAAAAAATACGATGCGCGTGTCTATGCCTTGTCGCTGGCATCTGCGCAGTTTCTCGCCGCGTTGGGTATTTGGAGCGAAGTGACCGGCGCGCGCGTCAGCGCCTATCGCGACATGCGCGTCTGGCAGGACGATTTCTCGCAGGAACTGCATTTCAGCGCGCAGGAAACCCAAACGGAACAGCTGGGCTGGATTGTCGAGAACAGCCTGCTGATGGACCGGTTGTGGGCCGCGCTTTCGGATGTCCCGCGCGTAGTGGGCACGAGCGTGACCGCCAGCAATTTCGAGACGCGGCCGGTGAGTCTGAGCTTGAGTGATAGCTCGGAGATGCAGGCTGATCTGGTGATTTCCGCCGAAGGTGCGGACTCAGTGCTGCGCGAAGCCGCAGGGCTCGACGCCATCGGCACGAGTTACGAACAGCGCGCGGTGGTCTGTCATGTCGTCACTGAAAAGCCGCATCAGGCCACCGCCTGGCAGCGCTTCCTGACTAGCGGGCCTCTGGCATTCCTGCCGTTGTCAGATGGCCGCTCGTCCATCGTCTGGTCGGCGGATGAACCGCTCGCGCGTGAATTGCTGACGCTGAACGATGAAGATTTTTGCAATCGCTTAGCCGAAGCCTCGCAGCGACGGCTTGGAGGGATTCAGCAAGTTACGCCACGCCTCAGCTTTCCGCTGCGCATGCAGCACGCCGAACATTACGTGCGCGAAGGCTTTGCGCTGGCCGGCGACAGTGCTCATGTGATTCACCCGCTGGCCGGGCAGGGTGTGAACCTGGGGCTGGCCGATGCAGCGGCGCTGATCAAGACTCTGACCGAAGCGCGCGAAAAGCAGCAGATGATTGGCTCGCTGCGAGTATTACAGCGCTACGAACGCGTCCGCCGCGCGGCGAATACCGAAGCAATCGCGTTGACCGACGGACTTTACCGGCTGTTCAATCTCAAACTACCGGTCACAACGCGACTGCGCGAACTGGGAATGGGTGCGGTGGGCCGGATTGCCCCGCTACGACGTGAAATGGCTCGCCGAGCGATGGGAATTTAAGCCGCCGCGACCCAGCGCACGTCGAGCTGACGCACCGCGCGCACATCGTCGAGCCGCCGCACCGGCATCTTGTATGGCGCGCCCTTGACGTAGGCGATGTCCTTTTTCGCTTCGTCCCAGATGCTGGCCAGTGCTTCGATGAAGGCATCCAGCGTCTGCTTGTCCTCGGTCTCGGTCGGCTCGATCAGCAGGCATTCCGGCACCAGCAGCGGGAAGTAGACCGTCGGCGCATGGAAGCCGTAGTCGAGCAGTCGCTTGGCGATGTCGGTCGCGGTCAGGTCGATTTCTGCTTTCTGTTTTTTCAGCGTGACGATGAACTCGTGCGAGGCGCGGCGGTTGCTGAAGGCGAGGTCGAAGCCTTTCTGCTTCAGGCGCGCGGCCAGGTAGTTGGCATTGAGCGCGGCGAATTCGGCGACGCGGTGCATGCCTTCGCGGCCGAGCAGGCGCGCGTAGATGTAGGCGCGCATCAGCACGCCGGCGTTGCCCATGAAAGCCGACAGCCGGCCAATGGACTGTGGCAGGTCGCGTTCATCCAGCCAGCGATAGCTCTGGTCTTTCTTGCCGACCAGCGGGATCGGCATGAACGGCAGCAGCCGCTTGGACACGCCGACCGCACCCGCACCAGGACCGCCGCCGCCATGCGGCGTCGAGAAGGTCTTGTGCAGGTTCATGTGGATGACGTCGAAACCCATGTCACCCGGCCGCACCTTGCCGAGGATCGCGTTGAGGTTGGCGCCGTCGTAGTACAGCAGGCCGCCGGCCTTGTGCACGATCTCGGCGATTTGCTTGATGTTGCGCTCGAACACGCCGAGCGTGGACGGGTTGGTCAGCATGATGCCGGCGGTCTTCGTCCCCACCGCGGCTTTCAGCGCTTCGAGATCAACGTCGCCCTCAGCGTTGGTCGGGATCTCGCGTGTGACGTAACCACACATCGTCGCGGTCGCCGGGTTGGTGCCGTGAGCGGCATCAGGCACCAGGATTTCGGTGCGCGCGGAGTCGTTGCGTGACTTGTGATACGCCTGAATCATCGCCACACCGGCGAACTCGCCTTGCGCGCCGGCCATCGGCGTCAGCGATACGCCAGCCATGCCGGTGACGGCCTTGAGGATTTCCTGCAGCTCGTACATGCAGGCGAGGAACCCCTGCGAATGCGACTCCGGCGCCAGCGGATGGCGTGCAAGAAACTCCGGCAGCATCGCCAGCGTATTGCAGGCGCGCGGGTTGTATTTCATCGTGCACGAGCCGAGCGGGTAGAAGTGCGTGTCGATGGAGAAATTCAACCGCGACAGCCGCGTGTAGTGACGCACTGCCTGCAACTCCGACACCTGCGGCAAGGACGGAGGTGTTGCGCGGCGCAGTGCTGCCGGAATCGCGGCGAAGCTCGTTGCGACGTTCGGTGCCTGTGCGTAGGCGCCGCGGCCTTCACTGCCGATCTCAAAAATCAGTTTCTCGCTCATGCGTTTTTTAACTCAGTGCCTTCAGCGCGGCTTCGTAATTGGGTTCGTTGGCGATCTCGCTGACCAGTTCGGTGTGGGTAACCTTGTTGTTCTCGTCGAGCACGACCACGGCGCGCGCGGTGAGGCCGACCAGCGGGCCGCTTTCCAGTGCGACGCCATAAGTCTTGGCAAAAGCGGGTGCGCGGAAGGTCGAGAGCGTCACCACATTCTTCAGGCCTTCGGCGGCGCAGAAGCGCGACATCGCGAACGGCAGATCGGCGGCGATGCACAGCACCACCGTATTGGCGAGGCCACCGGCCTTGGCGTTGAAGGTGCGCGTGGACATGGCGCAGGTCGGCGTGTCGATCGAAGGAAAGATGTTCAGCACTTTCTTCTTGCCGGCGTAAGTGCTCAGCGAAACGTCCTTGAGGTCGCCGGCGGTGAGCTTGAAGTCCGGTGCGCTGCTGCCTGTGCCGGGCAGGTTGCCGCCGACCTGGACGGGATTGCCTTTGAGGGTGACTGTGCTCATTTCGACTCCTTATGTACGTCCTTGTACAAGATCGCGTCATCCATGACGCGGGTTTCGGAAAAAGATCAGAGCGCCGCGCGCAAAGCCTGCGCGTAGCGTTGAATGTCTTCGTCGGTCTTGGTTTCGGTGGTGCAGACCAGCAGCGCGTGCCCCAACTCCGGGTAATGCCGCGACAGGTCATAGCCACCGAAAATTCCAGCGGTCGCCAGCTTTTCAAGCACTGGCGCCACCGGCTGGCTCAACTTGAGCGCCACTTCGTGGAAATGCGCGCCTGAAAAAACTTCCGATACGCTGGCGATCTGCTTCACCGCATCGCGCAGCTTGCGCAGGTTCTGCATGCTCGCGGTCGCGACCTTGGCCAGACCTTCCGGCCCCAGCAAGGACATATAGATAGTCGCCGCCGTGACCAGCAGGCCTTGGTTGGTGCAGATGTTGGACGTCGCCTTGGCGCGGCGGATGTGTTGCTCGCGCGCCTGCAGCGTCAGCGTGTAACCCGGTTTGCCGTCGAGGTCCACGGTGCGGCCGACGATGCGGCCCGGCATCTGGCGCACGAATTCCTGCTTGGCGCAGAGAAAACCGAAGTACGGGCCGCCTGAAGCCAGCGGGGCACCCAGCGGCTGGCCTTCGCCGCAGACGATGTCCGCACCAGACTTGCCCCATTGTCCTGGCGGTTTGAGCAGGGCGAGGGAAGTGGGATTCACCACCGCCACCGCCAGCGCGCTGTTGGCGTGCGCCCAGTCGGTGAGTGTGTCCACGTCTTCCAGCACGCCGAAGAAATTCGGCTGCGGGATCACCACGGCGGTGATGTCGAGACCGGCGAAAGGTTTCAGCGCATCCGCCAGGGTCTTGCCTTCGCGCGGGTCGTAATCCAGCGCGGCCTGACGCACGCCCTGCGCATGCGTGGTGGCGTTGACCACTTCGGCGTAAACCAGATTCAACGTCTTGGGCACCAGTACGCGCCCGGACTTGTTCTTGGGGTTGGCGCGCAACGCCATCAGTAGTGCTTCACCGAGGCTGGAGGCGCCGTCGTACATCGAGGCGTTGCTCACCTGCATGCCGGTGAGCGCGGTCATCATGCTCTGGAATTCATAGAGCAATTGCAGCGTGCCCTGGCTGGCTTCGGCCTGGTAGGGCGTGTAGGCGGAATAGAACTCGCCGCGCGTGGTGATCTCCCACACCGCCGCAGGAATGTGGTGCTCGTAGGCGCCCGCACCGCAAAAATTCAGCAGCGCGCCGTCCTGTTTGGCGCGCGCGCGCATCAGGCGCGCGGTCTCCATCTCCGGCAAGCCTTCCGGCACTTCGGTCAGTTTCCCGCAGCGCAGGTTCTGCGGAATCTCGTCGAACAGATCTTCGATCGAGCGCGCGCCGATGCCAGTGAGCATTTCTTTTACATCGGTTTCAGTGTGCGGGATGAACGGCATTTTGTTTCTCTGTTGTCGTCATTCCCGCGAAAGCGGGAATCCAGTGGCTAAACCTTCTGGATTCCGGCTCGCGCCGCTACGCGCCTTGGCCGGAATGACGAGGATCATTTGAGTGTTTCGAGAACCTTCTGGTAACCCGCCGCGTCGAGCAGCGCGTCCACGTCGGCAGCGTTGGCGGGTTTGAGCTTCCACATCCAGCCCGCGCCATACGGATCGCTGTTCAGGGTTTCCGGCGCGTTGGCCAGAGCCGGATTGCCCTCGATCACTTCACCGGCGATGGGTGCATAGACGTCCGACGCCGCTTTGACCGATTCGACCACCGCGCAGGCTTCGCCCGCGGCGACCTTGCGGCCCGGCTTGGGGACTTCGACGAACACCAGGTCGCCGAGCGCGCCCTGGGCGTGATCGGTGATGCCGACCAGCAGCGTGCCGTCGGCCTGCTTTTTGACCCATTCGTGGGACTTCACGTACTTCAGTTCAGCGGGGACTTTGCTCATATTCACTCCTTAATTTTCGTGTCATTTCGAGCGTAGCGAGAAATCTGATCAGAACCCTCGCTGTGCTCGGGATGACATCAGACGAGACTCTTGCCATTGCGTGCGAACGGCGGCTTGACGATTTTGCAGGGCAACCATTGGTCGCGGATTTCGACTTCGCAAGCGCCATCGGCCTTGGCCTCGACCCGTGCCAGCGCGATGGACTGTTTCATCGTCGGCGCGAATCCGCCGCTGGTGGTTTCGCCGACCGCGCCGTTGGCGAAACGCAGTTTCATGTGGGCGCGCATGACGCCACGGCCTTCCAGCACGAGGCCAAGACATTTGCGCGGTGGCGCGGCGCGTTGCTTTTCCAGTGTGGCGCGGCCGATGAAGTCGCGGTCTTTCGGCTCGAACGCCACCGTCCAGGCCAGTCCGCATTCGAGCGGCGAGACCGATTCGTCCATGTCCTGGCCGTAGAGATTCATTCCGGCTTCAAGGCGCAGCGTGTCGCGCGCGCCGAGGCCGCAGGGCTTGACGCCATCGGCCAGCAGTTTCTGCCAGATCGCGACGATTTCCGCGTGCGGCAGGATCAGCTCGTAACCGTCTTCGCCGGTGTAGCCGGTGGTGGCGACAAACCACGGGTCGGAATAGACCGACTCGAAATTTTTCAGCGTGCTCGCAGCCGTGCGCAGTGATTCGGGCAAATGCTTGAGCACTTTGTCACGGGTCTGCGGACCCTGAACCGCGAGAATGCCGAGGTCGCTGCGACGTGTGACGGTGAGGTTGTAGGCGTGCGCGTGTTTCTGTATCCACGCCAGGTCTTTTTCAGCGGTGCCTGCATTGACCACGAGGCGGAAGAAATCCTCGCGCAGGAAATAGATGATGAGATCGTCAATCACGCCAGCCTGCTCGTTGAGCATGCAGGTGTAGAGCGCTTTGCCCGAGATTTTCAATTTGGCGACGTCGTTGGCGACCAGCTTGCGCAGGAACTCGCGCGTACGCTCGCCATGCAGGTCCACCGCCGCCATGTGCGCGACATCGAACATGCCGCAGCCGGTGCGCACGGCATGATGCTCGTCGAGCTGAGATTGGTACTGGATCGGCATGTCCCAGCCGGCGAAGTCCACCAGCTTGGCGGAGAGCTTCTGGTGTTCGGCGTGCAGGGCGGTTTGTTTCAGCATGCGATTTTCGACCTCGAATTGAAACGAAAATCGCCCCTCTGTCCTTGGTGCCTGAGCGTTGAGCGCCTTCGGCGATCTGCCTTCGCAGATACTCTTCAGAGTTTTGTACCGTTACGCTCCATTTACCTGAGCGATTCCGAGCGGATTTGCGCCTTCGGTGCTGCTTTTAAGGGCAGACTCTCGCGTAACGACTGCACTATAACTCGGTGAAGCCGTCCGTGGCGAGGCAATGGCGTACTTCCAACCCCCAGCCCGCACGTCCTGTGCGGGCGTTCGCCGCATGCGGCTCGCCCTGAGCGATTCCGAGCGGATTTGCGCCTTCGGTGCCACCCGTTCGGGTGGTCTCTCGCGCTGCGTTCAGTCGTTACCATACCAAGCTGGACGGTTGCAGTTGCTCAGGCTAGTCTGCTTGCAAGAAGCACAAAGCACGCAAGCCTTTGGGGGTATAGCGATGCGCTGGGGTAAAACCACTGCTGTTGTTTCTCTTTTCGTGTGGATGTGCGCGCCTGTCTTTGCGCAGGAAGTGCCGGGCTTGGGCCCGCCGCCGAAGCCGCTCGAAGTGCCGCCGCCGGCCGAGGTACAGCTCGAGCGTGCGCCTGCGGAAGCGGCGCCTTCGACGCCCGATGAGCAGGCCGATGTGACCGTCACGGTCACGGCCTTCGAGTTCTACGGAAATCGCCTGTTCGACTCGTCAACCCTGGCCGCCCAGATTGCGGGTTTTCTGAACAGACCTCTGGCGCTCAAACAGATTTATGAGGCAGCGGATGCGATCGCCGCCTATTACGCCGGCGAAGGCTACACGCTGAGTTCGGTCAGCGTGCCGCCTCAGACCATCAGCGATGGCGTCATCCGGCTGGATGTCTCCGAAGGCCGCATCGGCGCGGTAGCCGTAGTCGGCAACAAGCTGTACGAGTCCTCACGCATCCTCGCCGTGCTGGGCGAGGACGTTCGCAAAGGCGCCATCTACCGGGCCAAGAACCTCGAAGCCGGCATGTCGCGGCTCAACGCACTGCCGGGGTTGAATGCAAAGGCGGTGCTGCGGCCCGGCGCCGAATACGGGCAGAGCAACCTGTTCATCGAGGTCAAGGAAAAACCGGTCAACGCCGGTCTGACGCTCGACAATTACAACCGCGGTAACCTCGGCCGCTACCGCGCCTCGATCAATGCCCAGCTGAATAATCCGCTTGGATTGGGCGATCAGCTGCAGGGGCTTTATCTGGTGTCCGAGGGGGGGCAGCTCAAATATGGTTTTGTCCAGTACGCGGCGCCGACGCGTTACAGCGACATTCGCCTGCTGGCTTCGTATGGCCGCGCCGAATATAAATTGAGCGGTGCTTTCGCCGGCTTCGAGGGCAGCAGCGTGACTTACCGGGGTGGCCTTGAATTGCCCTGGTGGCGTGAATCCAAACAGCAACTGAGTTTCAACGCGGCGGTTTCCAATACCAAGACCGATACCAGCTTCGCCGGCACGCCGCTGCCACTTGGGATTTCCGTCACACTTTTTGACGTGGGCGCCTCCTACAATCGGACCCACGAGAATCAGGGGGTCACGCAGATGTCGTTGACGGCCTCGAGCAATTTCAAGGATTTTGACCCGGCGGCGCCGGTCAACGAAGCGCAGGCGTTGCGTCTCGAGTTTGATCTCCAACACCTGAAACCTCTGGGTTTCGTCATGCCGGGGCTTGATGTGTATGCGCGGCTCAATACGGTCTATTCGCCAGACCCGTTGCCGGACGTCAATCCGTTCTCGCTGGGCGGGCCGAACAACGTGCGCGGGTTCCCGGCCGCCGAGGCGCGTGGCGCGCGTGGGTATTTCGGTAGCACCACCCTGCGCTACAGCGGCCTGCTGGGCCCGGTGCGATCAGCGGTCCGGCTGTTCTTTGATGCCGGTCAGGCCTTCAACAAGATCGCCGGTGTTGCGGTAGACCAGGAACTGGTCAGTGGCGGCATCGGGCTTGATGCAGCCATGCCGGTGGATGTGATCGCTCTTTCCGCCAAGCTGGATGCCTCGGTTCCGCTTTCCGGTCCCGATCCCGCCAGTGATGGCGACAAGGGTGTCCGTCTGTTTGCCAGCTTCGCTGCGACGTTCTGAGGCCGCCATGCGCATTCACACCCTGCTCGCTGTCGCCCTGGCCCTGCTGAGCTTTGCAGTTTCCGCCGCGCCGCCCGCTGCCCAGGTTACTTTGCTGACTGGCCAGGGTACGGCGACCGCGCCGGGTGGAACCATCCGCATTCTGGCCAAGGGCGCCGACGTTTTTGCGCGTGAGCTGATTTCTTCGGGTCCCAGCACCTATCTCAATCTCAAGTTCAGGGATGGCAGTTTCATCATGCTGCGGCCCAACAGCCGGATGCAGATCGAAGCGTTTACCTACGAAACGCCTGAAATTCCCGCTGCACAACCCGCTGCGGCGCCTGCTGAACCCGCGATCGTGCCCCGGGCCCAGACGCAACAGGCGTATTTCAGTTTGCTCAAGGGCGGATTCCGAGCGGTGACGGGCCTTATCGGCAAGGCCAACAAAGAGGAATACCGTTTCAACACCCCCATTGCCACCATCGGCATCCGCGGCACCGATTACGTCGTCATTTTGTGCGACGCGGCCTGCAACAACGACCCGGTGATCGGCGCCAGCCTGCAAGGTGGACAACAGGCGGCGGGGGGGATCGTCGTTGGCACGATTTCGGGCGGCGTATTCGTTTCCAGCAGCGGCGGAACCACCGAAGTGAAGGAAAACAAGTACACGATGGTCTTGCCCGACGGCACCACGACGCAATTGCCTTACGAGCCGCGCCTGCTGCGCGTTGACCCCATACCCAACCCACAAGCCTGCGGCGGCTAGCAGGCGGGGGAATTGCCATGACCCAGACTCCAATCATTCCGTCATTTCGACGCAAGCCGGAATCCAGTTTTTTCTACGCACTGGCCTCGCTGCTCAGTCCGGCGCTGGCGCTGGCCAATCCCAGCGGCGGTGAAGTGGTGTCGGGAGATGCGGCGATCTCCAACCCCAGCGCCGGCAACACCATCATCGATCAGACCTCGCCGGCAGCCATCATCAACTGGCAGTCGTTCTCGATTGGCAGCAACGAATACGTCACCTTCAACCAGCCCTCTGCCTCGGCCGCAGTACTTAACCGCGTCATTGGTGGCACGCCTTCGGAAATCTTTGGGCATCTGCTGGCCAACGGCCGCGTCTTCCTGATCAACCCGCAGGGCATCCTGTTTGCGCCCGGAGCGCAGATCGACGTCGGCGGTCTGATCGCCAGCACGCTCGACATCGCCGATGAGGATTTCAACAGCGGTCGCTACCTGTTTGCGGGCAACTCCGCGGCAAGCATCCGCAACGAAGGCAACATCGTCGCCGGCCAGTACGGAGTCGTCGTGTTCGCTGCCGACTCCGTCGACAATGCCGGTACCGTTGAAACCGAACAGGGCGAGGTATTGCTCGCGTCCGGCTCGGGTCTGCGGCTGGACCTCGATGGCAGCGGACTGATCAGTTACGAAATCACCGACGCCGCGCTGTCTGACCATGCGGGCGTCAGCAACACCGGCAGCGTGCTGGCCGACGGCGGCGCCGTGGTGCTGGCGGCCCGTATCGCCAACCAGCTGGCGCAGACCGTGGTCAACAACGAAGGCCGCATCCAGGCGCGCAGCCTGGTGCGTGGCGAGAAAGGTGAAATCATCCTCACCGCGCAGGGTGGTGACATCCGCCAGGCGGGTGTGCTCGACGTGTCGGGCGGTGATTCCGCGCCGGATGCCGGTGTTGTGCGTGTGACCGGTGACCGCGACATCGTGCTCGCGTCCGGTTCAGAGATTCTGGCAACCAGCGTCGGGGGCGGAACCGGCGGCGACGTGCGCGCCATTGCCGGCAACGTACTCTCGTATGAGAAAGGCGCTTCGATTGACGTCCGCAACCATGCGTCGGAGGGGCGTGGCGGATTTGTTGAGTTGTCGGGCAAGGATGTGACCATACGTGACCTTGTCTTCCTAGGGGATTACGGACAGCTTTTGATTGACCCAACGGACATCACGATCGGTCCGGATGGTTCTGGCGCTGATTACGAGAAATCAACTCTTGAAGCGCAGATTCGGGCTACGTCCAACACGTCGCAATTGACGCTCCAGGCCGACAACACGATTTTTGTTAACTCCAGCGTTGATGGTCGCAATGGGGGCACCGGCGGCGGCCTTTTCCTCGACGCCGGTAGCTTGATCAATTTTATTTCTTCGCCGGTCACAATCAGTGTCGACGGAAATCTAACTCTGGATGCGGGAACGGCCGGCACCATTACCGGCAATCAGTTCACGCTCAATTCCGGCAAGAACATTTCAATCCTGAGCGCCATCAGCACCTTCGGCGCGGTCACGCTGGATGCCCTGCTCGGCGGCGCCGGCACGGGCGCGGTCAGTGTCAAGGACATCTCCACCAACAACGGCGACATCCGGCTGTCGGCCAAGACCGGCCTGACGCTGGGCGGGGCGCTGAATGCCGCAGCGGCAGTGGATCTCTACACCGAAGCCGGCGACATCGCGGGGTCAGGTCAGAACATTCTCGCCGGCACCAATGCTTTCTTGACGACCGACGGCGGTTCAATCACGATCAATAACGTCGAGGGCACGACCGGGGATGTCGATTTCACCGCGACCGGGAACGTCACGGCCAACGACGTGACCTCGGGTGACGAGACCACCTCGCTGGCAGGTGGCGCGATGGCGGTGCACGACGTGACCGCGGACGGCCGTGTCCAGCTGGATGCGGGCGGGCCGCTCAGCGTCAACAAACTACAGGGCTCGGCCGGTGCGCCGGTCGGCGGCACGGTCGATCTGTTGGCCGGCGGCACGATCACGGTTGCCAATGACTTCGCCACGAATGACGACGTGTTCCTCGACGCCTGGCGGAGCCGCGCCGGCACCGGCGCCATCGACGTCAAGGGTATAGATTCCGGCAGCGACATTACTCTCTGGGCCAAGACCGGCCTGACGCTGGGCGGCACCCTGAATACTGCGGCAGCGGGATCAGTGGATCTCTATACCGAGACCGGGGACATTGCCGGGGCTGGCCAGAACATCTTTGCGGTCACCATGGCCAAGCTGGATGCCGAAGGCGGCGCGATCACCGTCAACGATGTCGTCGCAACGTTCAACAATATCAATTTCATCTCGGTCGGCAACATCACCGCCGGGAATCTACAGGCGCTGGGTGGCAACGTCGGTTTCAACACCACGGGCCATGTCCAGATGGCTGGCCAGGACATCGCGGCTAACTCGCTGTCCGTGGCCTCGGCAAACAACTTCACGGTACGCGATATCAAGTTGAGCGGCACGGGACCGATGAACGCCGTGATTTCAGGTGACTTCGTCGCCGGGAACATCGGCACCAACGGCAACATCAGCATTGATGCCGGGGGAAAGATCGACCTGATTTCGCTTCAGGATTTTACCGGGGGTGACGTCAATGGCGCTGTCGCGCTGACTGCAGATGGCGCCGGCGGCATCCGGATCTCCCAGGATTTGCTGACTCTCGGGAATATCGGGCTGAACGCAACCGCCGGCGCGCTGGATTTGCAGGATGTCGCCACCAGTGGGGCAATATTGAACCTGGCGGGTACTGAAATTACTGCAGGATCCCTGACGGCCGCGGGCGGCACGGTGACGCTGACGGCACAGGGGGCAGGCGGCGACGTCACTTTGCGCAGCGGAGAGGACATCACTGCGGATGCACTGATGCTGGTTGGGCCCATCAGTGACTTGACCGTACGCGATCTCAGGGTCGGTGCAGCGGGCCTGGGCAACGTGACTTTCAATATTGACGGTGACCTCGTGCTGAACGACATCACGGACAAAACCGGCGGCAACGCGGTAGGCGCGATTGATCTTGCGGCGGACGGTGCCGGCGGCATCCTGATCGCGCAGGATATTCAGGCCGTCGGCAATGTCGTGCTGAACGCCACGATGGGTGCACTGGATGTGCAGAATGTCACCGCAGGCGGCGCCATGCTGAATCTGGCGGGTGTCGGCATCGCCGCCGATTCCCTGACGGCCACGGGCGGCACGGTGACGCTGACGGCACAAGGTGCCGGTGGGGATGTGATTCTTCGCGTCAATGAAGACATCACCGCGGATGCGTTGACGCTGGCGGGACCGATTAACGGTTTCACGGCGCACGATCTGAGAATCGGTGCGGCGGGCTTGGGCAACGTGGCCTTCAATATTGACGGCGATCTGAGCCTGAACGACATCACGGATAAAACCGGCGGCAACGTGGTAGGTGCGATTGACCTGACTGCGGGCGGCGAGGGAGGCATCGGGATTGCCCAGGCCATCGAATCGGCCAACAATATCGTGCTGAACGCCACCGATGGCGCGCTGACGGTCGGCGATGTCACGTCGGGTCCCGGCGTCAGCAACAACATCAGTCTTTCGGCGCTGGGCGATATCACGGCCGGCAATCTCACAGCCACCGATGCCAGCGCCGATGTCATCCTGAATACATCGGGCGACATCCTGATGTCCGGCAAGGACATTTCCACAAACCTGCTGTCCGTCGCCAACACGGTCAACGACTTCATCGTGCGAAATATTGTGTTGAGCGGCACCGACGACCTACTGCTCGATATCGGCGGCACATTCTCGGCCAACGATATCAGCGGCGGCCTATTCACCTCGCTCACTACGGGTTCCATGAGTGTGGGCAATGTCAGCAATGGCGGTGCTGGCGAGGATCTTTATCTGATCGCGGAATCCGGGAGTCTTTCGGTGTCTGGCACCGTGAATTCCACGGGTGGATTGATTGCGAAAGTGGAGGCTACGGCCCTGGCTGGCAGCGATCTGCTGCTGGGCGGTGTGGCAACGGCTGCAAACGGCATCCAGGTCCTGAACCTGATTTCGGGTGGTGCCGGTTCGGACATCGCCACCGCCGCCCTGAACTCGACCGGCGGACTCGTGGAGGTCACGGCGACACAGGGCGCAGTCACGGTGGGCGATGTCATGGCGGGCGGCGGCGCGAGCGACAACATCGCGCTGGAAGCTTCCGGCAGCATCACTGCGGGCGACCTGAATGCCGCCAGTGCGATCGTCGTGCTGACCGGCACTGGCGCAGCCAGCGACGTGTTGATGTCGGGCAAGAACATTTCCGCCGGCGATTTGCTGGTCAACGGGGTGCGCAATCTCACCGTCAACGACATCACGCTCAGTGACGCCGTGGATACCTCGCTCGGCGTCGACGGCAATTTCACGGTGCACGATCTCACTGTCACTCAATCCATCTCGCTTGACGCGCGCGGCACGCTCAGCGTCAACAAGCTTCAGAAGGCGGTCGGAGTGTCGGTCGGCGGCGATGTCAGCCTTACCGGCGATGCCGGCATCACAGTCCTCAGCGCGCTCAGCGCGGACGGCCTCATCCAGCTCGACGCCGACAATGCCAGTTCGGGCACGGTCAGCGCTCAGGCGCTCACCGCGGGCGCCGGCAAGGATATTTTTGTCGCCGCCAAGGGCAACGTCGGCACCGGCGCTCTCAGCGGATCGGGCATCACTGTGACGACGGTGAACACCGGCACGGTTTCGACCGGCGCGATCACTGCCACGGACTTGTCGATCACCGGCCAGTCCCTGACGTTCTCGTCGCTGGGCGTCACTGACAGTCTGACTCTGGCGCTTGCTGGCGGCGTCAACCTCAGCGCGACGGCGGTCTCCGTGGTCAACGGCATCAGCCTGTCGTCCAGCGGTGGCAATATTTCTGCCAACAGCCTGACCAGTACCGGTGGCGGCAATATCGCGCTGAGTTCGACGGCGGTTTCGGGCTCGGTCTCAAGCGGGGCCGTCAATACGCTCGGAGCAGTCAGCCTCGCGGCAAATGGTGCGGTCAATCTCGGCGCCAGCAGCATCATCGCGGACAGTCTTTCGCTGGGTTCGGCAGTGACCCACTTCACTGCCGGCGATCTCACGCTTGCAACGGCGCTGAACGAATCCGTGCTGGGCAACTTCACCGCCGCAATCATCACTTCGCCGGGCCCGGTGTTCCTCGACGCCGGAGGCGCCATCAGCGTGACGAAAATCCAGAGTGCCAGTCCGGTTTCGGGCAACGTGACCTTGATCGGTGATGGTGGCGTGACGGTTTCTCAACTGCTCGAATCCACCGGCAATATCGTCATTGATGCCAGCAATGGCGCTGGCGCAGGTGGCGCCATCAATGTGGCAGGTCTCGATGCGGATGGTCTGGTGGATCTCGACGCCGACACGGGCGTGACCCTGAATGGCGGCGTGCTTGCGGGCACTACTGTGGATATCCTCACCGGTGGCAACATCGCGGGCGGGGTCAATACCGTGACCGGGGGCGGCAGTGTCTCGGTCGTCACCACCGGCGGCACGTTGAACGTGGGCCATGTCACGGCGGGCACCCCAGCGGGCGGCGACGGCAACCTCACCCTGAAATCCACCGGCAACCTCACGGCCGGCAACCTCAGCGCAGAGGCGGACAGCATCCTCGTCGAAACGAGCGGCAACGCCAACCTCGGTACCGTCACCGCGCAGACCTTCACGCTGAATGCCGCCAGCTCCTCGACCGGTACGGTGACCGCCAGCGGCGACTACAACCTGACGCAGTCCAGCATTTCACTTACCAGCGACGTCAACGCGCCCAACATCAATCTCACTGCGACGGCCGGTGGCATCAACTTCACAAACCTCAGTGCCACCAACGACCTGATGATGTCGGCCACCGGTAGCATCACCGGCACCAGCGCCACGGCCGGCAATCACCTGAGCATCAGCAGCGGCGTGTCGCTCAATTTTGCCGGCACCGCGCTCAGCGCTGCGCGCTATACGCTCAACAGCGCCGGACTGCTCTCGGTGGGCAACCTGACGGCCGCTTCCGGCCAAAACATCCTGCTGACCGGTGTTGGAATCACGGCCGGCAATCTCAGCGCCGTGAACGGCGCCGTCAGCCTGGACTCCAACGGCAATGTTTCGATGTCGGGCAAGAGCATCAACGCCGGCACACTGAGCCTGGGCTCGTCGGTGCAGAACTTCACTGTGGACGACATCACTCTGACTGGGGCGTCGCCGTTCAACGAATCCGTGCTCGGTGACTTCACCACCGATATCCTCACCCTGCCGGGCGCGGTCACGCTGACTGCGGGCGGCGTTCTCACGCTGGGCGACATTCAAGCGCCCGATGGGGTCGATGCGGGTACCACGCCTGATCCGGTCAACGGCGCCGTCAATCTCACGGGCAATGGCGGCATCAACCTCGCATCCGCTGCGCTCGACATCGCTGGCGCGGTTCATCTCGCATCCAATGCCGGCAACATCACCCTCGGTGCTCTCAATGCCGGCGGGCTCGTGGAGATCATCAGTGGTGGCACTGTCCAGTTTGCTGGCAACGTGACCACACCCGGTTATCTGGAGGTCATCGGTGCCGGCATTTCAGACGGCGGCATCGCCCGCAGCATCAACGCGAATTCGCTGGCGCTGGCGGCATCCGCCGGCACCATCAACCTCGCCGCCAGTTCCATCTCGGTGGGCACGGGTGTGACCGACCAGCCGGGCGACAGCGCATTGATTGCCTTGTTGCCCGACGGCTTCGCGCCTGCGTCAGTTGCCCCCAATGCCGTGTTCGGCGGGTCTGGCGTGCATCTCGGCAACCTGACGCTGAACGGCGATTACGTGCTGTTCACGACCGACAATCTGAGCTTTGCCGGCACGGTGACAGCGCCGAGCAACATCTTGGTCAATATTCGCCCGACGTCCAATACAGCCTCGGTCGGCATCGAGCAAGACAGCGCGGGCCCGCGCAGCGTGACCTACACCGTGGCCAGCGTTTTCTCGAAGTTCCCTGGCACCAGTTATGCCATCGGCGGGTCGGGATTCAGCGGCCCCATCTTCGTCGGCGAGAACACGCCGGTGGACGGCGGCAGCAAGAACTACTTCTTCGCGTCCGACAGCTCGACCACAGGTTCCGAGCGACTGAACAGCAGCGGCACGGTGGCGGTGGTCGACGGCATGGTGGTCACCAGCCCGACCACGACCGAGGAGAACTCCCAGCAGTTCCAGCAGGAGGCGCAACCGACCGCTTCGGAAATCCAGGTGGAATCGACGGAATCCAGTGTCGCTGATGAAAGCGGCCCGGCGGCCGAAGCGGAGACCGGCGCCGAAGACGAGGAAGAGCAGGAAAGCGCCGGTGAAGGCGAGGATGTCGCGGTGGCGGGCGGCAGTGACGATGAAGTGCAGCAACAGACCAGCACCAAGGCTGAGGCAGAGTGCCGCTAAGGTTTTTGCAGCTACACCCGCTTGGAGAGCCCTGATTAATTGGCTGTGATATTCACTTGCATGAATGTTGCGGCGCGGTATGCTGCCCCCATCCACCACAGGGACGGGTTGTATTCGGGGATTCCATGATCAAGGGCGCACGCGCGACATATTTCTTTATTCTCTCGATCCTGATGCTGGCGGCTCAGCCGCTGGTTGCGCAGGAAACGCCGGGCACGGTCAATGAGGCGCTAAAAGCGCAGCCGACGCTGGAAGCGCCGAAGCCTGCGCCGAAGATTGAAGCACCCAGGCGTGCAAAAGGTGTCGCACCTGCGGGCGGCAAGAAGATCAAGGTCAAGAAGTTCGTGTTCAAGGGCAATACGGTTTTCAGTTCCAAAGAGCTGTCGGCGCAGATCAAGGACTACACCCAGCGCAAAATCACATTGCTGGAAATCTACGACGCGGCCGATCTCATCACCCAGTACTACGTGGATCGTGGTTACGCGCTGGCTTCGGCCAACGTGCCCGCGCAGAAAGTGGACGGCGGCACCATCAAGCTGGAAATCATCGAAGGCAAGGTCGGCGTCGTCGGCACCGACAAGAACGAGGTTTATTCGGGAGAGCAGATCAAGGGCTACGTCGACCTGCCCAAAGGCACCCTGTACACCTCCACACCCCTGGAAAACGCCCTCAAACGTCTCAACGAGCTGCCGGGCCTGGCCGCCAAGGCGGTGATCAAGCCCGGCGAGGATTACGGCACCAGCGATCTCATCATCCAGGTTCAGGAATCACGCTTCGGCGCTTCCGCCACGGTGGACAACCACGGGCGCCGATCCACTGGCCGCACCCGCTACACCCTTGCCGGGGCGCTGAACAACCCCTTGCAGCTGGGCGACCAGTTGCAGATCGTCAAATTGCTCTCTGAAGGCTCGCGACTCGACTACACCTACGGTGGCTACAACGTGCCGCTGTCGGTGCACGGTCCACGTCTGTATCTCAGCTATGGCAAGGCCTTGTTCAAGGTGCTGGGGGCCGCGCCGATCGAGGGCATCAGCGAAACCGGGCGCGCTTATCTCGAGCAGGTGTTCCTGCGCAGCGATAACCAGCGCCTGTCCGCCACGGCGGGGTATACCCGAATCGTCTCAAATGTGAATGCCTTAGGCGTTCCGGTGACTGCGACCAACGTCACGGTTTACGATTTCGGCGCGACCTACAATCAGAGCTATTCCCATGGAGGGGTGACTCAGTATGTGGCGTCCATCGCGACCGACTTTCAGGATCAGGCCCGCGCCGATTGCGCCCCGGCACCGGGTTCTGGCTGCAAGCACCAGCCGTTCAAGTTCAGCATGAACGTGCAGCACCTGCAGCCGATCTATCACGGGCTGGAGGCCCTGGTTCGTTTTGACCAAGTGTTCTCCGCCGACATCCTGCCCGATTCCACCGCGTTCTCCGCTGGCGGCCCCAACGGTGCGCGCGGCTATGCGTCCGCCGAGATCCGCGGTGACGAGGGCTACAGTCTCAGTGTGGATTTCCGCTACGGCATCAACGTGCCCTATGCGCGTGTGACGCCGCGGGTTTTCGTCGATTACGCGGCGGTCAATCGTCATGATGCGGCCTCAAGAGCGCTGACCGAAAGCGATGCGATTGGCGACTACGGGGTCGGGCTCGATGTCCGCTTCCCCTACAACGTTTTCATCACCGCGGACTATGCCCAGGCCATGACCCGCGGCCACCTTTCCAGCGACGGCGGCAACAGTCATCAACGCATCTTTGCCAAAGCCTCGGTTAACTTCTGAATATGAAAAGCAATTTTGTGAAGCCCGTTTCTTCCATGCCGGATGGAAGAGGGAAAAATGCCTATCACCTGCCCTGCTTTCGGGAAGAGGGTTAGGTTGTAGGAAGAGGCCCTTATGAATATCAAAATGACTGCCATTGTTTCTGCCATCCGCTCTCCGCGTTTCTGGGGCGCTGTTTCCTGGGTCGCCCCGGGACTGGCCCTCGCCAATCCCACCGGCGGTGATGTGGTCGGCGGCGCGGCGGCGATTTCCATGCCCGATGCCAACACCGTCCGCATTGACCAGACCACCGATTCCGCCGTCATCAACTGGCAGAGTTTCTCGATTGACGGGCACGAGTTCGTCATCTTCAACCAGCCCTCGGTTTCTTCCGCCACGCTCAACCGCGTCATCGGCGAGAACCCGTCCGCCATCTTCGGTCACATCCAGGCCAATGGCCGCGTCTTCCTGATCAACCCCAATGGCGTGCTGTTCGGCCAAGGCGCGCAGGTGGATGTGAACGGCCTGGTCGCCACCACGCTCGACATCAGTCCGCAGGATTTCATGGCGGGCAAGTTCGAGCTCAAGGGCAGCAGTGACCAGGGTGTGATCAATGCCGGCAGCATCCAGACCGCCGACGGCGGTTTCGTGGTGCTGGCGGGTGACCATGTGCAGAACAGCGGCCAGATCGCCGCGCGTCTGGGCAAGGTCGTGCTCGCCTCTGGCAGTGAAGTCACGCTCGACATCAAGGGCAACGGTCTGGTCAGTTACGCCATCAACGCTGCGGCAGTCACCGACAGCGCCGGCGTCGAGAACCTTGGAACCATCGCCGCCGACGGCGGCGCGGTCTACATGGACGCGCGCGTCGCGCGCAGCCTGACCGCCACCGTGGTCAACAACGAAGGACTCATTCAGGCGCGTTCAATCACCACTGACAAGCGCGGCGGCATCTACCTCACTGGCGACGGTGGCAATGTCGTCAACAAGGGCACGCTGGATGCGTCCACCGCCGAAGCGGGCACCAAGGGCGGCACGGTGATCGTGCGCAGCACGCAGGACATCACCCTCACGGCAGGCTCGCGCATCTCGGCCAATGGCCCGAGCGGCGGCGAAATTCGCATTGTCGCGGAGAAAGTCGCGGCGCTGAACCCCGGCTCGGTGGTCGAGGCCACCGGCCCCGGCGGTTTCATCGAACTGTCAGGCCACCAGCGGCTGGACATCGAGGGTGAGGTGAATCTGTCCGGCGGTACATTACTGATAGACCCGGACCGAGTGGTCATTGACGGGTATGAGGTTGGCGCGTTCCCAAGCGGGGATGGCTACACCTCCACCATTCCATTGGCTTTTCTGGAACAGCAATTAAGCGATAGCAACGCCGTCATTGTCGTTGCGACTCAGCAGATTCAAGCGGTGGATGTTTCTGACGGTGATATTGATGGCCGCAATGGCTATGGCACGGGCGGCAGCCTGACTTTGGGCATTGGCATCGTGAACAGCGGCACCGGTAGCTACGGCAGCTATGGGACTTACGCTGGCGGCACGTTCATGCGCGGCGCCGGTTACGCCGGATATGAGTTCGGCATAGAACTGAACAATGTTTCGGTCTACACCGATGGTGATATCAAGATTGTGGGAGGTACGGACGCGAGCGGCGTCACCACCGGTGATCTGCAGTCGGTGAATGGCGATGTTACCGTCGAGGCTTACGGTACGATTGTGACCGGTGCCATCGCAGCGGGCGACGAAGCCATCATTGACTCCGAAAATGGCTTTCTCAATATCGGCGATGTCGCAGCCGCGACCGCGATAGATCTGTCGGCTAACAGCATCGACTTCAGCAACCGCAGTTTTTTTGCCCCGTCCATCCGGATTGAAGGCCGCAATGGCGTAACGATCACCAACTCGACGCTTGCGGGTAAATCTGGATTTGACGAGGACGGGTTCACCTACGCCGCCGACAGTATCGGAATTTATGCGGGCGACACTGCCGACATCCTGATTCAGTTCGATTCTCAAGTGCTGGTGGATTCCATCACCGCCGATGACATCACCATTGCCGGCGGCAATGTCACCATCCGCAACGACATTCTCAGTGGCGGTCACGACCAATACGGCAACGCGCATGGCGCCGACCACATCAACATCCATGCCACTGGCATTGCCGACAACAGCAAGGGTTACCTGGAAATTGATGGCAGCGATCTCGTCGGTGCGCGCATCACGCTGACCGGCGAGACGTCTGTGATGGTAAAAGACTCACTGCTCGCGGGTGAACTCTCCGCCACGGATTCTCCAATCGTTTACACGCCCTCCGATGCCAGCTCAGGCACATTTTCCGATACCCGCAGCAAGACCGCCGATGGCGCGAATCTGATCGAGGTGTATGGCGGTGATGTCTCGATCATGGATAGCGCGCTGGTCGGCAGCAGCATCCACATCTCCGGCGCGAATGTGACATTGACCAGCGGTTCCGGCGGCCGCGACATACCACCAGTCATAGCGGGCATCCTCACTCGCAGCAACACATCCTTCGGGTCGTTCGGCACCTCGCTCGAGTCGTACTACGAATACACGAATTCTTCGACGGAAACGACCGAGCTTAGCGCTGCGAATAGTGTTCACATTGAAGGTTCTGGCGCAGTGTTCATTGCCGGCGCCGCGATTGCCGGCAATAGCATCACGGTGCGTGGTGCCAGCGTTGCGCTCGGCAGCAGCAGCTTCAGCTATGGCCTCACCGCCTTGGGCGGGCAGTTGACGCATACGCTTTTCAGTAACAGCAGCGCTATCTTCGAAGCCGCCGCCGCCAACAATATTGATGTGGAAGCTACCAGCGGCAATGTTGAGCTCTATGGTGTGGTGATCGCCGGCGATGACATTGAAGTCAGGGCCGCGAACGCGGTCGAGGCCAGTTCCGCTGCGTTCGTCGGCGCAGGCAGTCTGTTCGGTTGGAGCAGTAGTTTCTCCGCCAGCAATGGCAGCCTCACGGCTCAGGCCAGCCGGATCAGCGTTGTCGGTGGCGCTTCGGAAGACACGGCGATTGACGTCCGGTACAGCGGGTTGGCTGGCCGCTCCGTTGAGCTACGCGCAACGGACGGAGGTTCCATCTATCTTGCTTCCTCCAACGCCATTGGCAGCGACGGCGTGGCTGGAGACGGCACGCTGAGCATCGCGGCCAATACCGGGCACATCACTGTCACCAATGGCACCGAACTGCGCAGCGGCACGGTGACGGTTGAGACGGCTGGCGCCGATGCGTCCTACGCCCTGGATATCTCCTACTCAACGATCCATGCCGGCACCGTCAATCTGACGACCAGCAATCCCGGCGGCACGGTGTCAGTGTACGAAACAGGCATATTTGCCGACGACATCACCCTCGACGGAGCCGGCGGCGTTCAGGTCCTCTACAGCACGCTCGCGCGCATGGCTCCACAATCTCAGGTATTAATGGAGTGTGATGGGGACTGCCCGCCACCGCCGATCGTCGACACGGCCGCTGACCGCATCGGCATTTTTGCCGGCAGCGAAGCCGATATCCTGATTCAGGATAGTCAGAACGCTCAGTCCATAACCGCGCACGACATCACGATTGTCGGCGGCAACGTCGCCATTGACAGCGACATTCTCAGCGCCGGACATGGTTTTGGCCCCCCCATTCTTGCCAACAATATTCGTGTCGCCGCGACGGGCGACGCGGATTACGAAAACGGCAGATTGAATATTGCCAATGGCAGCCAGTTGGCGGCGCAAGTAATTTCACTGGAAGCGACCGGTTCGATCAACACCGAAACCAGTCTCTTGACGATCGGCGCGCAAGGCAGCTTCAGTGCGCCATCGGTGACAGTGGGCGGTCTGGAGATGGTCGGCACCAATCTGATTTTCAGAACCGATGTATTGAACTTCGATAACGTCGATATCTATCGGCCCGGCGACCTCGACCCAGCACAGATTTTCGCGCGCTTCACGCCCTACAGCCGGCCCGACATCCGTCTGGAGCAATCCATCGCAAACCTGGACCCAGGGGATGATGGAACAGCGCTGCTGATTGGCGTGGACGAGCATCTGAGCCAGTTCCCGGGCACCACGTTCGGTTTTGGCAACGATGGCTTTGGCGGCGCCATCAATATTGCCCTCAACGGCGTTCCAGTTAACGGCGACCCGGACAATTTCATTTTCATCGGGGGTCCCGCCTTTGCGTTGAACGGCTTGGATCAGCTGTTCACCACCGGCACGGTGGTGGTAATCAGGCCCCTGACCGAGACTGCGGCCATCCTCAACGAAACCAGCCAATTCTCCGACGAGGAGGA
This sequence comes from Pseudomonadota bacterium, assembly GCA_038043245.1. Taxonomy (GTDB): domain Bacteria; phylum Pseudomonadota; class Gammaproteobacteria; order Nevskiales; family Nevskiaceae; genus JACPFV01. The sequence goes on from JBBTCH010000003.1 coordinate 223,434, forward strand.
AGAGCGCCGCCGCGAGCAGGAGCAGAACGGGCAGGTGGAAGTCACCGAGTCAGCGCCCAATGGGCAGGTCGAGCAGGCGCCGCCAGCCGGCGCGCAGGAGTGCACGTAATGCGTGCGCTGGCGGTGTTGGGGTTATGTCTGCTGCCGTTGGTTTCATTCGCGCAGGCTGGTACGGTGACGCTGCTCACCGGCAAGGCCACCGCGACTTCCACCGACGGCACGGTGCGCGATCTGAGCAAGGGTTCCGGCGTGAATTCGGGCGAGATCGTCAGTTCCGGCGCTGGCAGTTACATCAACCTCAAGTTCCGCGACGGCGGCCTGATTCTGCTGCGGCCCAACACTCGCTTTCAGATCGAGCAGTACAGCTACGAGGCTAAATCCACGCCAAAAGCGCCGGCGACCGCCAGTGGCCGCACCACAAGCTCCGATCTGGCGCGGGCACCAGCGCCGCGCACGCGTGCGTTCTTCCGTCTGCTCAAGGGCGGCTTGCGCACCGTCACCGGCCTGATCGGCAAGGCCAATCGCAACGATTACCGCCTCGCCACCCCGACAGCGACCATCGGCATCCGTGGCACCGAAGTATTCACGTTCACTTGCAACGTCGGCTGCTCTAAAGACCCCGCGGTGCTGGCCGCGCTCAAGGACATCCTTGGCGACGAGAATTTCAGTTTCGACAAGAGCGACATCATCGGTACGCTGGATGGCGAGACCGACGTGACCAACAACGAGACCGGTGAAAAAACCAACCTGACCAAGGGCAAGTTCGTGGTCAGCACCACTACTGACGATGGCAATGTCCCGCTCGACGATCCCAACGCCGCAATGGGCGGCGGCGGTGATCTGCTGAAACTCGATCCCAAGAACTGTCAGTAGGCGGCACCTCACCCGGCGCCCCCGACTGAAGCGCTCGGGGACGAGCCCCGCATTCGCCCTCTCCCCGCTTCGCGGGGAGAGGGAATAAATCTCTTGCCTCTACCCACTGTCGTGGGAAGAGGTGGCGCGTAGCGCCGGGGGAGGGGTAGGCGGCATAATTACGAATGGCTATCAAACCTCCTGCAAAAACGCCCCCAAAAGCCACCGCTCCATCCGCTGCTGCCCCTGTCGCCCCCCCCGGTTATGGCGCGCTGACGCCGTTCGACAAGAAAAAGCACGCAGGTCTTGGGTTGCCTGCGGCGCGCAATTACCGCTGGGCATTGAGTTTGAATGCGATGTTCGTCAACGCCGCCGAGTTCGGTCGCGCGGCGCTGGATTACCCGCTGGTGTTCGTGCGCGCGCCGGGCAATACCGAACCGCTGCCGGCGGCCGTGCTGTCGCTTGAGGCGCAGCGCAACCTGTTTGTGGACGCGGCCGGCCAGTGGAGGCCCGGCGCCTATGTGCCGGCCTATGCGCGCCGCCATCCGTTCTGCATCGTGCAGTTGCCGGGCGATCAGAAAGCCGAAACGCGCAATCTGGTCTGTGTCGAGGATGGCGCGCTGGTGAACTCCGGCAAGCCGCTGCTCGATGCCCAGGGCGAACCCACCGCCGACTGGGCGCCGTTGTTGAAGATGATGGAGGCGATGGAGGCCGCGCGCGCGCAGACCGCCGCGTTCGGCCAACGACTGGATGCGCTGGGTCTGCTGACGCCGTTCGACGCGCTGGCTTTGCCCAACAGCGCCAAGCCCTTGCGCCTGCAGGGCATGCTGCGCGTGGACGAGGCCAAGCTCGGCAAGCTGGACGCCAAGGATCTGAAAAATCTGCTGACGCGCGGCGAGTTGCGTGCGATCTACGCCCATCTGCTGTCGCTGGAGAACTTCGCCAAGCTGCTCGATTTCAGCCTAACTGCACGCGAGGCTTGAAGGGTGGGCATCGAACTCAAGCTCACCGACCGCGAGCTGCCGGTTTCGCCGGTGTTCATCGACTTTCTTGCGCACCGGGTGGATCAGCGCCCGTTCCGGGATCACCAGTGGCACGACCAGCTCTCGGAGCAGTTGAACCGCGCCCAGAAGGAGATCACCCGCAGTGCGCCGAATGATGCCGGTCGCGTCATGGCCCATCCCGACGGTCGCGCTGCGATTGCGCGCTCCTACGAACTGTTGCTGGCGCTGCTGGTCGGCAATCCGGCCGCGTTGCGCGAGCAGCAGATGAAGTTTCATTTCGTCAATATCATCGGCATTCCGCGCAACGGCGGCTCCTACCTGACCAAGGAGCTGTTCCGCGCACTGGGCTACGAGCCGACTCAGGTGCCGAACGCGCTGGCGCACGACGGTTTTCCGGAGGCGGCACCGTTCCAGCTGAGGCCCGGCGTCAACACCTGGCTGCTCTCGCTGCAGACCATGGCCGAATACCTGGTCATGGTCGAGCTGTTCTTCAGTGAGGCGAAACGCCATTCAGGCAAGATCGTCGTGCCGAAGAAATTGACCAAGGGGATTTATTCCGGCGGCTTCTTCCACCGCGTGCTCGGCGAGGCGGTGGAGTGCATCTTCACCCTGCGTCACCCGGTGAGTTCGTGCATCTCCACGTATGAAAAATCCGGCGGTTTGCCCGCCGATGGCAAGTTCGTCGTGCGCTCCAACATCGAGGAATGGTGCCGTCGCGACCTGGTCTACACCGGTCTGCGTGCGCCGGAAGTCCTCAAGCTCGATTACTTCGACGCCTATCTGCGCTACTGGGAGCAGTACCATATCTATGTCGCCACCACCGGGCTGTCGGCGACCCGCGATTTCCGCGTGGCGGTGTATGGCAAGCAGCGGCTGGAGGATCTCGCCAGCAGTTTCCACCGCCGCTACGAGAGCGCAGCGACCATCACCGAATTCAAGGTCTCGGACGAGAACCGCAAGCGCCATCCGGGCTGGATCAAGAAGTCAGAGCCGGTGATCCAGCGCGTGTCGGAACTCTGGCAACGCGTCGGCTTGCCGTTCCCGCTCAGCGAACTCAATGAATGTTGGTAATCCACATGAGGAATGAAGAATGTCGGTTTTAATCTGCGGTTCGTTTGCGTACGACACCATCATGGTGTTCCCCGGCCATTTCAAGAACGAGATCCTGCCGGACAAGGTGCACATCCTGAACGTGTCCTTCCTGGTGCCGCAGATGCGCCGCGAGTACGGCGGCTGCGCCGGCAACATCGCCTACAACCTGCACCTGCTCGGCGGCGCGGCGCTGCCGATGGGCACCGTCGGCAAGGATTTCGCGCCCTACGCGGCGTGGATGGACCAGCAGGGCATCGCGCGCAAGCACCTGAAAGAAATTCCGGATGCATTCACCGCGCAGGCGTACATCGTCACTGACCTTGACGACAACCAGATCACCGCGTTCCATCCGGGCGCGATGGGCTCGGCGCACACGCAGGAGATCGCGCGCAAGGGCATCAAGCTCGGCAGCATCTCGCCCGACGGTCGCGACGGCATGATCCAGCACGCCAAGCAATTCGCCGACGCCGACATCCCGTTCCTATTCGATCCCGGCCAGGGCCTGCCGATGTTCAACGGCGACGAGCTCAAGCAGTTCATCAGTTTGTCCAGCTATGTCGCGGTCAACGATTACGAGTCCGAGATGCTGGTGAAACGCACCGGCTGGACGCTGAAGCAGATCGCCGAACGTACCGATGCGCTGATCGTTACGCGTGGCGCCAAGGGCTCGCACATCTTCAGCAAGGGCAAGAAGCACGACATCCCCTGTGCCAAGGTGGAATCGCTGGCGGATCCGACCGGTTGCGGCGACGCTTTCCGGGGCGGCCTGCTGTTCGGCATTTCCAAGGGCATGGACTGGCCGACCGCAGGGCGCATCGCCTCGCTGATGGGCGCAATCAAGATCGAGCGGCCTGGTACGCAGAACCATACGACCACGCCGGAACTTTTCCGCGCTCGCTTCAAAAAAGAGTTCAAGTACGACTATAAATAGCGTTACGTGAAACTCCTCAAACTGAAGAAAAGCGAAGACCGCCGTCTGCGCGCCGGTCATCTGTGGGTGTATTCCAACGAAGTGGACACGGCGCAGACGCCGCTGACCGGATTCAAGGCTGGCGAGCTGTGCCGCATCGAGGACGCACGCGGCAAGGCGGTCGGTGTCGGTTACGTCAATCCGCACACGCTGCTGAGCGCACGCCTGCTGAGCAGCAACGGTGAAGCCAAGATCGACGCGGACTGGTTCGCGCGCCGCATCGAGTCCGCACTGAAATTACGCGAGCGGCTTTACTCAAAACCTTTTTACCGGCTGATCTACGGCGAATCCGACGGCTTGCCCGGACTCGTGGTGGACCGTTACGGCGATGTGCTGGCGGCGCAGATTGCGACAGCGGGGATGGAAGTGCTCAAGCCCGTATTGATTGAAGCCTTGCAGCAGACACTGAAGCCGCGCGGCCTCTGGCTCGGCAACGACACTGCCATGCGTGAGTCCGAGGGCTTGTCGCAGACCGCAGAGGCGATCGGCGAGGTTCCGGACACGGTTGAGATCGAAGAGGGCGGCGTGCGTTTCGCTATCCCGATCAAGACCGGGCAGAAAACCGGCTGGTTCTACGACCAGCGCGAGAACCGCGAGCGACTGTCACGCTACGTGCAAGGCGCGCGCGTGCTCGATGTATTCAGTTATATCGGGGGCTGGGCTTTGCGCGCTGCCAAGTTCGGCGCCAGCAGCGTCACCTGCGTGGATTCTTCGGCCCCCGCGCTCGAAGCGGCGCAGGTCAACGCGAAACTCAACGGTGTCGAACTGGAGACGATCAAGGCGCAGGCGCAGGACGCCCTGAAATCGCTGCGTGATCAGGGCCGCAAATTCGACGTCGTCATCGTTGATCCGCCGGCCTTGATCAAGCGCAAGAAGGACCAGGAAGCGGGCGCCGAGCATTACGCGCGCCTGAACAAACTGGCGATGGATCTGCTGGCGCCGGAAGGCATCCTCGTGTCCTGCTCCTGTTCGCATCACATGGAGGCCGAGCAGCTGCAGCGTCTGCTGTTGCGCGAGTCGCGCAGCTTGAACCGCCGCTTGCAGATCCTTGAGCAGGGCGGGCAGGGTGCGGACCATCCGGTGCATCCGGCGATCCCGGAAACACGCTACCTCAAAGCGTTCTTTTGCCGGGTTACTCAGTAATTTCTTGCTGTCATTCCCGCGAAGGCGGGAATCCAGCGGCTACAATTAACGCCAACTTTTAAGCACTGGATGCCCGCCTGCGCGGGCATGACAAGAAAATATGATTGTCCTGCCCGCCATCGATCCCGTCGCCGTCAAGCTCGGTCCGCTGGCGATCCACTGGTACGGCCTGATGTACCTGCTGGGTTTCTACGGCTTCTGGTGGCTGGGCGTGCGGCGCGGACGTCTGGCCCACATCAACTGGCCCGAGGAACGTGTCAACGATTTTCTGTTCGCCGGCGTGCTCGGCGTGATCCTCGGCGGCCGCATCGGCTACACCTTGTTCTACAACTTCAGCGGATTTATCAGCGATCCGCTGGTGCTCTTGCGTATCTGGGAAGGCGGCATGTCCTTTCATGGCGGCTGCGCCGGCGTGATCATCGCCATCTTCTGGTTCGGCTGGCGGCGGGGTTTGAACGGTGTGGACGTCGGCGACTTCGCCACGCCGATGATCCCGTTCGGCCTGTTCACCGGCCGCATCGGCAATTTCATCAACAGCGAGTTGTGGGGCGCGCCGAGCAATCTGCCGTGGGCGATGGTGTTCCCCAACGGCGGGCCGCTGCCGCGCCATCCGTCCATGCTTTACGAAGCCGCGCTGGAAGGCCTGCTGCTGCTCGCCATCCTGCTGTGGTTTGGGCGCAAGCCGCGTCCGCGCGGTGCGGTTTCCGGATTGTTCCTGTCGGGCTACGCAGTGTTCCGCATCGCCGTCGAGTTCGTGCGCTTGCCTGATGATCACATCGGCTATCTCTACGGCAGCGGCTGGATCACCATGGGCATGATGCTGTCATTGCCGATGCTCATCGGCGGCCTCGGGTTGATCGTCTGGAGTTACACCCGAAAATGAAGGCCTATCTCGATCTGATGCGTCACGTGCTGGACCACGGCGCTATCAAGACTGACCGCACCGGTACTGGCACGCGTTCGGTGTTTGGCCACCAGATGCGCTTTGATCTGGCACAGGGATTTCCGCTGCTGACGACCAAGAAAGTCCATCTCAAATCCATCGTCGTCGAGCTGCTGTGGTTCCTGCGTGGCGAAACCAATACGCGCTGGCTCAAGGAACACGGCGTCAGCATCTGGGATGAATGGGCCAAGCCCGACGGCGAGCTCGGTCCGGTCTACGGCAAGCAGTGGCGTTCATGGCCGGCCCCGAACGGCCGCCAGATTGACCAGATCAGCCAGATCCTCGAACAGATTCGCAAGACACCGGATTCGCGTCGCATCATCGTCTCAGCCTGGAACGTCGGCGAACTCGATCAGATGGCGCTGATGCCTTGCCATGCGCTGTTTCAGTTTTACGTGGCCGACGGAAAACTCTCTTGCCAGCTGTACCAGCGCAGCGCCGATATTTTTCTCGGTGTGCCGTTCAACATCGCCAGCTATGCGCTGCTGACGATGATGGTGGCGCAGGTCACGGGCCTGAAGCCGGGTGATTTCGTCTGGACCGGTGGTGACTGCCATCTCTACAGCAACCACCTTGAGCAAACGCAGCTGCAACTGTCGCGCGACACGCGTGCCTTGCCACAGATGAAACTCAACCCTGAGGTGAAGGACCTGTTCGCTTTCAGGCCGGAAGATTTCACGCTGACGGGCTACGACCCGCATCCACACATCAAGGCGCCGGTGGCCGTCTAGCGCATGACGCGCGTCGAGATCGTCGTCGCAATGGATGAGAACAATCTCATCGGCCGCGACGGCCAACTGCCCTGGCGCTTGTCCGACGACCTCAAGCGATTCAAGACACTGACGCTGGGCAAGACTGTGCTGATGGGGCGCAAGACCTGGGATTCGCTGAACCCCAAGATGCGTCCGCTGCCGCAGCGCGACAACTGGGTGTTGACGCGTGATCGCGCATTCGCAGCACCTGGTGGTCGGGTCTTCCATGCGCTGGATGAAGTCTTTGCGGCATCGCCCCCCGACCCACTGATGGTGGTCGGCGGCGCGGATCTGTACCGGCAGGTGATGCCGCAGGCTTCACGCATCCATCTCACTCGTGTGCACGCGCGCGTCGCGGGTGACACGCATTTCCCGGCACTGGATTCGGCTCAATGGCGCGAGACGGCGCGTGAAGATCACACAGCGGATGAACGTCACGAATATGCGTTCAGTTTCATCACGCTCGATCGGGTTTAATATCATCCACATCATTCCAACGAGGAGAACAGCGTGGCCGACCCCAAAGCAGATTTCACCAAGGCGCAGGAAGACGTCAAAAGCCTGACCAAGCGTCCGAGCAACGACGACTTCCTGTTTCTCTATGCGCACTTCAAGCAGGGCAACGGCGGCGATGTCGCCGGTTCGCGTCCCGGCATGCTCGACATGGTCGGCCGCGCCAAGTACGACGCCTGGGCCAAGCTCAAGGGAATGAGCAAGGACGATGCGATGAAGAAATACGCCGATAAGGTCGCGGCGCTACTGAAAACACACAGGTAAGCCGCACCCGCTTGCATGCAAAAACGGCCCGAAAGGGCCGTTTTTGCTTGCAAGCGGGTACTGGCGCTAAGCCAACTTCCGGTGCCTTGAACGACGGTTGACGCCTGGTTCGGAGCCGGTGCGTCGACGGAAGTCGTCCTCGTACTCGCGATAATTGCCTTCGTGCCAGGTCACTTCGCCGGAATCTTCGAAGGCGAGGATGTGGGTGGCGACGCGGTCGAGGAACCAGCGGTCGTGTGAGATGACCATGGCATTGCCTGCGAAGTTGAGCAGGGCCTCTTCGAGTGCGCGCAGTGTTTCCACGTCGAGGTCGTTGGTCGGTTCGTCGAGCAGCAGCAGATTGCCGCCGGCCATCAGCATCTTCGCCAGATGCACGCGGTTGCGTTCGCCGCCGGACAATTCCTTGATGCGCTTCTGCTGCGCCTCGCCCTTGAAGTTGAAGCGGCCCAGATAAGCCCGCGTCGGCATCTCGTAGTTGGCGACCTTGAGCAGGTCGTGGCCGTTGCCGATCTCCTGGAACACGGTGTTGTCGCCGTTGAGCGAGTCGCGGCTCTGGTCAACCGCTGCCATCTTCACGGTCTCGCCGATCTTGATGGTGCCGGTGTAATCCTTGTCCTGACCGAGCATCATCTTGAACAGCGTGGTCTTGCCCATGCCGTTGGCACCGATGATGCCAACGATGGCGCCCTTGGGCATCGAGAAGTTCACGCCCGAATACAGCACGCGATCGCCGAACTTCTTGCTGAGGTCCTTGACGTCGACGACGATGTCGCCGAGGCGCGGGCCGGGCGGAATGTACAGTTCGGTGGTTTCGGCGCGGGTCTGGAATTCCTGCGACAGCATCTCTTCGTAGGCTTTCAGGCGCGCCTTGGACTTGGTCTGGCGGCCCTTGGGATTTTTACGCACCCATTCCAGCTCTTCGGCCATCGCCTTCTGATGCGCATCTTCCTTGGCGTCTTCTTCTTTCAGGCGCTTGGTTTTCTGCTCCAGCCAGTTCGAATAATTGCCCTGCCAGGGGATGCCGTAGCCGCGATCCAGTTCCAGGATCCAGCCGGCGACGTTGTCGAGGAAGTAGCGGTCGTGGGTGACCGCGATGATGGTGCCGGGGAAATCCTTGAGGAATTTCTCCAGCCATGCCACCGACTCGGCGTCGAGATGGTTGGTCGGCTCGTCGAGCAGCAACATGTCGGGCTTGCTCAGCAACAGCCGGCACAGCGCCACGCGGCGGCGTTCGCCGCCGGAGAGTTTGGTCACGTCCGCGCCCCACTCCGGCAGGTTCAGCGCCTCGGCAGCGCGGTCGAGGATCAGGTCCACGTTGTCCGCACCGGCAGCGGCGATCTTGGCTTCAAGTTCGGCCTGCTTGGCGGCGAGCTTGTCGAAATCAGCGCCGTCTTCAGCATAGGCGGCGTAGACCTTCTCCAGTTCGTCCTTGAGCTTGAGCACGTCGCCGAGTGCTTCCTCGACGTTTTCGCGCACGGTCTTTTTCGGGTCGAGCTGCGGCTCCTGCGGCAGATAGCCCATCTTCAGACCCGGCTGCGGCCGCGCCTCGCCGACGAATTCCTTGTCCACGCCCGCCATGATCTTGAGCAGGGTGGATTTGCCGGCGCCGTTGTAGCCGAGCACGCCGATCTTGGCGCCGGGGAAAAAGCTCAGCGAGATGTCGCGCAGAATTTCCTTTTTTGGCGGCACGATCTTGCCGCACTTGATCATCGTATAAACGTACTGGGACATTGTTCGGTATTCGGGCTCGAATCGGGGCCGCGATTATAGGGGCGCGCCCCTATAATCTGCCGATGCGCTGGCCATTTTTATTGCTTCTGGTGCTGAGCTCCGCCCAGGCCGAGGTCTATCGCTGCGAACGCGGCGGCCAAGTGATTTACACCGACCAGCCTTGCTCGGAAAACGCCACGCCCAAGGATTTGCCCAAGCTGCATGTGATTCCGCCCAATGAGGTTGAGCAGCGTCTGGCCGGCGAGTACGACCAAAAACGGACCAAGGAAAAGAAAGCGCGCGATAAGGCCAATCAGGAATGGCTCAAGAAACATCAGGCCAAAAAATCCGACGCGGAACGCCTGAAGAAAGCCAGAACGCAGGGCAAGGTTGTTGCGGGCATGACCGCTGATCAGGTGCGTGACCTCTATGGCGAGCCCGACGATATCAAGATCACGGCGCGTGAGGATGACGCCACTGAGCGCTGGACGTTCCATCTGAACGGAAATATCCAGACCGTGGATTTGACGGATGGCCGTGTCACGCGCCACAGCGAAAAGAAATCAAAAAATAAATGAAGCCCTTGCGCCCGCAGGTCGCCTGGCCCCTGGTGGAGCGGCGCAAACCGGATTACCTGAGCCTGTTCGCGGCGCTGGTGGACGAATTCGCGCATGCCGAAGTCACCGAGGCGGCCATCCGTTCCGGCTTGCGGCGTATCGCCGAGGCGATGAATGCCGAATCCGCCTCCCTGTTTCTGCTCGAAGGCAAAGTGGATGCGCCGAACGCGCGTCTGGTGTGCAAGGCCTGCATCGGGCCTTCGGACATCACCGGCCTGTCGCTGCCGCTGAACAGCGGCATCGTCGGCCGCGCGGTGCAGACGCAGAGCACCCAGAGAGTCGCTGACACGCGCACGGACCCCGACTTTGTGCCGCCTTCGGCGGCGATGAATTACGAGGTGCGCTCGATCCTGTGCGCGCCGATGTCGGTGCGTGACGAGCCGATCGGCGCCATCGAAGTCGTCAACCCTCGCGACCGCGACCGCTTGTTTACCGAAAAAGATCGTGAGGCCCTGACCACGTTGTCATCCGCGACCGCGCTGGCCATTTTCAGCGATCGTCTCGGCCGTGACCGTGTACAGCAGGCACGGTTGCAGCACGAGCTGGAGCTGGCCGCGGGCGTGCAAAGGCATCTGCTGCCCGCGCGGCAGGACAGCGACGCGCGGGTGCAAGGGCTCAATCTGCCTGCGCGCGTGGTCTCCGGTGATTTTTACGACATTCTGCTGCTGGATCCGGATCGCACCGCGTTCGCGTTGGCCGATGTCTCCGGCAAGGGCATGAACGCGGCGTTGGTGATGGTCAAGGCTGCAACGCTGTTTCGCAGCCTGGGCAAGCAGATCCGCCAGCCAGGCAAGTTGCTCGCGCGCATCGGCGCCGAGATGCTGGAGACCATGAGCGCAGGCATGTTCGTGACGATGGTGGTGGGGATTTACGACCGCCGTCGGCACGAAGTGCGCTTCGCCAACGCCGGTCACGAACCGCCGTTGTTGAGGACGCGCCAGGGCGTTTTTCACGCCTACGCTGCCAGCGATCCGCCGCTGGGCATCGTTGCGCCGGCGCAGCGCGGTTATCCGGAAACCGTGCTCAAGCTCCAGGGGGGCGGTTTTTACGTGTTCTCGGACGGCTGTACCGAGAGTTTCGGCGCCAACGGCCGCATGCGCGGAGCGCAAGGGCTGCGCAAACTGATCTCCGCCAACGTCAGCCGGCCGGCGCAGGAAAGGATCGAGGCGATTGCGGCGGCGCTGGCGCCGGACATCCGCGCGCTGCGTGACGACATCACCCTGCTGGTCGTCGATGACGGCAGCGCCACCGCCGGCAGGAAAACTCGAGAAACCGGTGTGCTGGCAAAGCAATCGTTCGCGGCGCAGCCCGCGCGACTGCAAGCGATTCGGCGTGTGACCAAGTCGGCCGCGCTGCAAGTCGGCGCTTCGGATGAATGGGCGGACGAGCTGGTGCTGGCGGTGGACGAGGCCTGCCAGAACATCATCCGCCACGGCTACAAGGGCCGCCGCAACGGGCGCATCGAATTGAGCATCCACCGCATGCAAAAAGCATTGAGGGTGGAGCTGTTGGACTTTGCCCCCCCGGTCAAGCAGGATGAATGCAAGGGGCGCAAGCTGAATGAGTTGCGGCCGGGCGGGTTGGGAACGCACTTCATGCGCACGCTCACCGATCGCGTGCAGTACCTGCGGCCCAGGGGGAAAGTCGGTAATCGACTGGTGATGACCAAGAAAATAAAATGAGTTTCCAGATCACTCAGGACGCAGACCGCTCAACCGTGTTCCTCACCGGCGAGATCGATCTGGAGCGCTCGCCCGCTGCACGCAAAACCCTGCTGGAGGCGGTCAAGCGCGGCAAGCCGGTGAGCGTGGATCTGTCCGGTGTCAGTTACATGGATTCTTCGGGTATCGCCAGCCTGATCGAGGCGTATCAGAAGGCGCAGGCTGCCAAGCTGGAGTTCACGCTCGAACGCGTCGGCGCCAGCGTTGCCAAGGTGCTGAGTCTGGCTCGGCTCGACAAAGTGTTCACGATCCGCAGCTGATGCTGGCCGCCGCCGAAGGGGTTGGGCGCCGTGTGATCGCCGGCTTCACCGAAGTCGGTCTCGCTGCCGCCTTGTTCATCGAAAGTCTGATGTGGCTGGCCACGGGCGCTGCGCGCCGGCAGCCGGTGCGGTTCGCCGCGGTGCTGGAGCAATCGATCGAAATCGGTATCCGCGCGGTGCCCATTGTGTTCGTGCTGTCGTTCTCGATCGGCACCATGGTGGCGATCCAGGGCATCCACTCGTTGCGCATCTTCGGCGCCGAGTCGCAGGTGACTTTCGGCGTCGCGCTGTCGGTGACGCGCGAGTTCGCGCCATTGATCACCGGCATTCTGGTCGCGGGGCGCTCGGGGTCGGCACTGGCGGCCCGTCTGGGCACGATGAAGATCAACGAGGAGATCAGCGCACTGACGGTGATGGGCATCAACCCGGTGCGTTATCTGGTGGCGCCGGCCCTGGTGGCGATGTTACTGATGCTGCCGGCGCTGACCTGGTTCGCGGATGTCGTCGCCCTGCTCGGCGCTGGCCTGTATATCGCCGCCGACCTGGACCTGTCATTCGTTGCGTATCTCGATCAATTGCGCGCGGTGTGCACGGTGGACGACATCCTGCACGGTGTCGGCAAGAGCGCACTGTTCGCCGTGCTGATCACGCTGGTTGGCGTCATCAACGGCGTCCAGGTCAGCGGCGGCGCCGAAGGCCTCGGACGACTGACCACACGCTCGGTGGTGCATGCGATCTCGGCCATCGTCATCGCCGACATGATCTTCGCGTATCTGGCGACGCGCGGATGAGTGGTGTGCCCGCCATCGAAGTCGAGAATCTGTCGGTCAGCTATGACGGGCATTCGGTGCTGCGCAACATCAACCTGCGCGTCGAGCCGGGCGAGATCATGGTGATCATGGGTGGTTCGGGGTCCGGCAAAAGCACCTTGCTGCGTCACTTGCTGGGGCTCGAAACGCCGCAGTCCGGCACGGTACGCCTGCTCGGTCAGGACATCCGCCGCATGACCGCGCCGCAGTGGCAGGACCTGCGCAAGAAGATGGGCGTGGCATTCCAGTCCGGCGCGCTGTTCGGTTCGATGAATGTCGGCGAGAACGTGATGCTGCCGCTGCGCGAGCACACCAAGCTCGATGACGCCACCATGCGCATCATGATGCGGCTCAAGCTCGATTTCGTGAATCTGTCGGGGTGCGATCACCTGATGCCTTCGCAACTCTCCGGCGGCATGATCAAGCGCGCCTCGCTGGCGCGCGCGCTGATCATGGACCCCAAGCTGCTGTTTCTTGACGAACCCAGCTCGGGCTTGGACCCCGTAGTCGCGGCGGCGCTCGACGAGCTGATCCTGAAACTGAAAGAGGCGACGGGCCTGAGCCTGGTGGTCGTCACACACATGCTCGAAAGCGCGTTCAAGATCGCGGACCGCATCACCGTGCTGGATCGGGGTGAGATTCTGGTCAGCGGCACGATCGAAACGGTGCGCAACAGCCCGAACGAGCGGGTGCAGGCGCTGCTCAATCGCCGCGTTGAACACCTGGAGCTGAATCCCGAAGAATATCTGCGCCGGCTCACAGGTACACAAGGGGCCCGCGTATGACCAGCACCAAAATCAATCTGACGCTGGTTGGTGTTTTCGTGTTGGCGGGCATCGTCAGCCTGGTGTTCGCGCTGGCGGTGCTGTCCGGCCGCACTGGCGATGTGGACACTTATTTCACCAGCTACAGCAACGTCACCGGCCTGAAATTCGGTTCGCAGGTTTTGTTCGAAGGCTATCCGGTCGGCCAGGTCGAGCGCGTCGAGCCGGTCGAGGACAACGGGCGCATGCGTTTTCGCGTGCAGCTGTCGGTCACCGCGGGTTGGAAAATCCCCGACGACAGCGTGGCGGTGTCCACGGCCAGCGGCGTGCTGGCACCGCAGACCATCGCCATCCGTGCGGGTTCAAGCGCGAAGCCTTTCGAGCCGGGCGCGAGCATTCCGTCTGGCGATGCGGCGGGTTTGATGAGCAGCATCTCGAGCGTGACCGGCAAGGTCACCGAAATCGCCGACCGTTCGCTGGTGCCGCTGATGGACAACATGAACCGGCAGGTGCTATTGCTTGGTGAAATCCTGGAAAAAGACCTGCGACCAATGATGCGCAGCACCAATGCGGTGATGGCGCAGACCTCGCAGCGGTTGCCGAGGATTCTGGACAATGCCACCACCGCGACCGCTAATTTGTCAGGCGCCAGCCAGCGTGTGGACCAGTTGATCTCGGACGAGCGCATCAAATCCATCGACCGTCTGCTGATGAATGCCGATGGAACGCTGACCGACCTGCGTGCCAGCAGCGCGGAGCTGCGCAAGCTGACCCAGAAATCGGGGCCGGATCTGGTCGTTGCGCTGCGCGAACTGCGTCTGACCATGGAAGCGCTGTCGCGCAACGCCGAATCTACCTCGCAGAATCTGGAAGCGACTTCGCGCAATCTGCAGGAATTCAGTCGCCAGATTCGTGAGAACCCCGCGCGCCTGCTGCGCGGGCAGTCGCCCGAAGAAGCGGCCAAGGCCGTCGGAGGCGCACGATGAGAGCTGCCATTGTCTTCGCGTCGGCGCTGCTGGCATCGGGGTGCGGCAGCCTGCCTGCGCCGCCGCCGGATCAGTATTTCCGCCTCAACGCGCCGCCTGCCGCCGCCGCAGCCAGCAGCGGAGTCCGTATTCAGGTGGAGCATGTCGAAGCGCATGGCGTCTATGCCGAGCGTCCCCTGCTGTTCCGCTCCGGTGGAAAGAGCGGCGCGACCCAGCAGTATCGTTACGAACTCTGGTCGGAGCCGCCGGCGAAAATGCTGCGCAACACCTTGGTGGACCACCTGCGTTCGCAATATGGGGCTGAGCGGGTGTGGACATCCGAGGCACGTTCGCCGGCGGATCTCACCGTGCGTGGGCGGCTGCGCGCGATGGAGCAAGTCATGGACGGTGCCAGCGCGCGAGCGCTGCTGAGCCTTGAATACGTGGTCAACGATGCCGAGGGCAATGTGATCGCTGTATTCGAGTTCAATGAGGAGATCGCCGCGTCTTCGGCAAACGTGAATGATTTCGTAGCGGCTTTGAATCAGGGGCTGGCGCGCGCTTATGCCGGACTCGATCGCCGTCTGGCGCAAGCCATCGCCGGCAAACCATGACTCCATTGCCTGTCAGCCTCAAGGGTGTTGAAGGCGCCGCGCGGGTTCTCGCGGGTCAGGTGGTGAATACGCCGTGCACACGCTCGCGCGTACTGTCGACCCTGACCGGCGCCGAAGTCTGGCTCAAGTTCGAGAATTTCCAGTTCACCGCTTCGTTCAAGGAACGCGGTGCGCTCAACAAGCTGTCGCGCCTGACCGATGCCGAACGCAAGGCCGGGGTCTGCGCCATGTCCGCAGGCAATCACGCGCAGGGCGTCGCGTATCACGCGACGCGATTAGGCATCAAGAGCACCATCGTCATGCCCAAGGTGACGCCGTTCACCAAGGTCAAGAACACCCGTGACCTTGGCGGGGAGGTGCTGCTGCACGGGGAGACGCTGGCCGACGCGCAGGTCTTCATGGAGCGCGAGCTGATCCAGAAGCGCGGCATGACCTTGGTGCATCCGTTCGATGATGTTCACGTCATTGCCGGGCAGGGCACGATTGCCTTGGAGATGCTGGCGCAGGCGCCGGAACTCGACACGCTGGTGATTCCCATCGGCGGTGGTGGCTTGATTTCGGGCATCGCGGTCGCCGCGAAGGCGATCAAGCCTTCCATCAACATCGTCGGCGTCGAGTCCGCAGGATACCCATCCGCATATGCCGCACTGAAGAACGATCTGTCCCTAGTCAGCGGCGGGCCGACCATCGCCGAGGGCATCGCGGTCAAGCACATCGGCAAGATGCCGCTGGAAATCATCCGGGCGCTGGTGCCGGATCTGATGCGCGTCGAGGAGTCCGCCATCGAGCGCGCCATCGGCTTGTTGGCGAACGTCGAAAAAGTCGTCACGGAAGGCGCTGGAGCCACCGGCCTTGCTGCACTGCTGACCGATCCCGCGCGTTTCAAGGGCCGCAAGATCGGCCTGGTGCTCTGCGGCGGCAACATCGATACACGGCTGCTGGCGTCGGTGTTGATGCGCCAGCTGGTGCACGAATCGCGGCTGGTGAGCCTGTCCATCGAGATCGAAGATCGCCCCGGGTTTCTTGCACGTGTCGCCGGCCGCATTGGCGAATCCGGTGGCAACATCATGCAGGTGCATCACGAACGTCTGCATGCCGGCACCCACGCCAAGAGTGCGACGCTGGAGATCCTCGTCGAAGCACAGGATGAAGCCCATACGCTGCAGATCGTGAAAGATCTCGAAGCCGGTGGCTTCAATGTACGTCGTACCGCAGTAGGTCACGAGGTTCAGTAATAGTGCCGCGAGAGCTCACCCTGTTTGAATCCGCTACCGGCAGCTTGCGTATCAGCAAACATGGGCGCCTCATGCAGATCGTCGCCGATGGCAATGGCGCCTGCGTGGTGATGGACACTGAATACAACGTGGCAGCCAAGTGGGCGTCTTCGCGTGCGTCCGCGGGCAGTCCCGGCAATGACCGCAGCAAGTTCCTCGATCAGATCGCGACGCTGATCGCGCGGCCCGGTAGTTTCGTCAGCACCCGCGGCAGCGACAAGCCGCTGGAAGACATCGTGCGGCTGATGTTGAACTCGGGTTTTGATATCAACGACTGGGGCATGCCGCCTTCGGTCAAGGCGTTGTTTTCAAAGGGTCCTGCGACGAAGCCAAAAACGCCGCCGCCTAGCGCCCCACCAGAGAGCGAGCAATCACCTCTTTCATGATTTCGCTGGTGCCGCCGTAGATACGTTGGATGCGCGCATCGCAGAAGAAGCGCGAGATCGGGTACTCAGCCATGTAACCGTAGCCGCCGAACATTTGCAGGCAAGTGTCGGTGATGCGTCCCTGCATCTCGGTGGTGGCGAGTTTGACCATCGCCGCGGTCGGCACATCCAGTTTCTTTTCGCCGTAGAGCCGTGCGCAGTGTTCGGTGAAGGCGCGGTGGACTTCGATATCGGTTTTGACTTCCGCCAGCTTGAAGCGGGTGTTCTGGAATGAGGCGATCGGCTGGCCGAACGCCTTGCGCGTGGTGACGTACTCGATGGTTTTTTCCAGGGCGCCTTGCGCGGCGCCGATGGCGCCGTAGGCGATGTTGAGGCGCTCACGTGGCAGCTCGTCCACCAGATGACCAAAGCCGTTGCCGACGCGGCCGAGCACGTCGGTGGCGGCGACTTTTACGCCGTCGTAGAACAGCTCCGAGGTGTCACCGGAATGCAGGCCGATCTTGTCGAGATTGCGGCCGCGCTTGAAGCCGGGTTTCTTGGCGTCCACCATCATCAGCGTCGTGCCCTTGGCGCCAGCTTTTGGATCAGTCTTGACTGCAGTGACGACCAGATCCGCATGCTGGCCATTGGTGATGAAAGTCTTGGCGCCGTTGATGACGTAACCATTGCCGTCCGGCGTCGCCGAGGTCTTGATGCTTTGCAGATCGGAGCCGGTGCCCGGCTCGGTCATGGCGATGGCGCCGACGGCTTCGCCGCTGGCCATCTTCGGCAGCCAGTATTTCTTCTGCTCCGGCGTGCCCAGGTGCAGTACGTAGGGTGCAACGATGTCCGAATGTACCGACAGGCTGGCTGACAGCGCGCCATAACCCATGCGGGAGACTTCGTGCAGCACCACCATGGCGAATTCGTAGGAGGCGCCAGTGCCGCCGTATTCCTCGGGCTGATCCACGCACAGCAGTCCGGCTTCGCCAAACTGGTTGAAGACCTCGCGCGGCGTGATACCGGCTTTCTCCCATTTTTCGTAATGCGGTTCGACGTTGTCCTTGAGGAAACGGACGACGTTGTCACGGAACAGGGTCAGCTCTTCTGCAGTAGCGCTCATTTTGTTTTCTCGGGGTATTCGCAAAGGTCGTGAATTGTGCACTGGCCGCAGTGTGGTTTGCGAGCGACACAGACGTAGCGTCCGTGCAGGATCAGCCAATGATGGGCATCTTTCCTGAATTCGCCCGATGTGAACTTCACCAGCCGGTCTTCCACGATGCGCACGTTTTTACCCGGTGCGAGCCCGGTGCGGTTGGCGACACGGAAGATGTGGGTGTCCACCGCAATGGTCGGTTCGCCGAAGGCGGTGTTAAGGACCACGTTGGCGGTTTTGCGGCCGACGCCGGGCAGGGCTTCCAGCGCTTCACGCTCACGCGGGACTTCGCCTTGATGCCGTTCCAGTAGCAGCTTGCACAGCCCGATGATGTTCTTCGCCTTAGTGTTGAACAGGCCGATGGTCTTGATGAACTCGCGCAGTCGTTTTTCGCCGAGCTTGAGGATCGTCTGCGGCGTGTTCGCCGCCGGAAAAAGTTTCGCGGTGGCCTTGTTGACGCTGACATCGGTGGCCTGCGCTGACAAAACCACCGACACCAGCAGTTCAAATGCTGTCTGGTAGACCAGCTCCGTCGTCGGTGCGGGGTTGGTGGCCTTGAGCCGCGCGTAGATCTCGCTGCGTTTCGCTGGGTTCATCGGCGCAATTCGTTGCGTCGCCGCTTGCGTGCTTCTGTTTCAGTCAATTTTTCGCGGGCCAGCCGCGTTTTGCGTGTGCGGATCAGCTGACGCCAGCGTGAGGCGAGCGTTTTTGGCGCTGCCGTTTCGGCCCGGCGTGGTTGCATGGTGATGCAATCGGTCGGGCAGACCGGCAGGCACTTTTCGCAGCCGGTGCAATCGGCGGCAATCACGGTGTGCAGGAATTTCGGCGCACCGACGATGGCGTCGGTCGGACAGACCGCCAGACATAGCGCGCAACCGATGCAGTTGGGTTCGTCTACGAACGCGACCGGCGGCAGCGCACCCACTGCTATTTGACCCGCATCCCCGGTTCGGCGCCCGAGTCGGGCGACAGCAGAAAGGGCTTGCCGTCACCGTGGCTCGCGGCCAGCACCATGCCCTCGGACATGCCGAAGCGCATCTTGCGCGGCGCAAGATTACTCACGACCACAGTGAGGCGTCCGATAAGGGTCTCCGGCGCATAGGTGGACTTGATGCCGGAGAACACTTGCCGTTTGCCGAGTTCGCCGACATCCAGCGTCAGTTTCAGCAGCTTGTCCGCGCCTTCGACGGCTTCTGCATTCTCGATGCGTGCGATGCGCAGCTCGACCTTGCTGAAGTCGTCTATCGAGATGTGCGTCGGGGTCGCCGCGACGGGGGTGGCAGCAGGGATGGGAGTGGGAGTGCTCATGGGCTTCATGTCCTCTTTGGATTCTTCGACGATTGCTGCCACGTTGGTCAATTCGATGCGTGAGGCAAGGTGTTCGTACTGAGCAACTGAACGTGGCAACTCGTCGAGCAGCTTGAATGACGGGTTAGCGGTGATGCCAAACAGTTTCAGCGCGTTCCTGGCCACCGTTGGAAGGATCGGAGTCAGATACAGGCTGAGTACATAAAAAGCCCAGAGTGCGTCCGTACATGCATCCTGGAGTTCAAGGAGCCGCGCAGGATCCTTCGCTAAGGCCCAAGGTTTTTGTTTGTCCCAACGTACATTTGTGAAATCCGCGATGGTCATCGCTTCACGAATGACCTCAGCATAGTTACGCGAATTGTAGAAGCCTTTTATGGATTCATTGTGTCCGCGTGCAATACGAGCACATGGGAAAAATATGATGTCTCCCTCAACTCGCGGTTGGCCATCCGAGAGGCGGCCGCCAAAATGTTTGGAGATGAAGCCCGCAGCTCGGCTTGCAATATTGACGTACTTACCAACGACGTCACTGTTGATGCGGGCGACGAAGTCTTCGAGGTTGAGGTCAAGGTCATCCGGGCCGTCAGACAGTTTCGCTGCGTAGTAGTAGCGCAGAAATTCCGGATTGAGATGCTTGAGATAAGTCTCAGCCTTGATGAAGGTGCCGCGACTCTTGCTCATCTTGGCGCCGTTGACAGTGAGATAGCCGTTCACCGCCAGACCATCCGGCGTTTTCTGGCTAACGCCGCTCAGCATTGCCGGCCAGAACAGGCCGTGGAAATTGACGATGTCCTTGCCGATGAAATGCCACATCTCGATTGGCGAGCCTTTTTTGACGAAGGCGTTGTAGTCGAGGTTTTTCTTCTCGCAATGCTGCTTGAGGCTGGCGAGATAGCCGATGGGCGCATCGAGCCAGACGTAGAAATACTTGCCTGGTTTCCCCGGAATCTCGAAGCCGAAGTAGGGCGCATCGCGCGAGATGTCCCAGTCGCGCAAGCCGCTATCCAGCCATTCCTTGAGCTTGTTGCGAATCGAAGGGTGGATGTTGGCTTCGGCAATCCATTTTTTAAGGAATTCAGAGAAGCCGTCGAGTTTGAAGAAATAGTGCTCGGAAGGTTTCATCACCGGCGTTGAGCCGGAGACCGTCGAAAAAGGGTTCTTGAGGTCAGTCGGCGCGTAGGTGGCCGCGCAGTTCTCGCAGGAATCGCCGTACTGATCTTTAGCGCCGCACTTGGGGCATTCGCCCTTGATGTAGCGGTCGGGCAGGAACATCTGCTTCTGCGGGTCGTAGAACTGCTGGATCTCGCGTGCGGCGATGTGTTTGTCTTTCAGCTTGGCGTAGAAATCTTCCGCGAGTTCACGATTCTCATCAGAGTGTGTCGTGTGGTAGTTGTCGAACTTAACGTGAAATCGGTCGAAATCGCGCTTGTGACTCTCGAGGAATCCGGCGATGAACTGCTCCGGCTTGACCCCAGCTTTCTCGGCGGCCAGCATGATCGGTGTGCCGTGCGCGTCGTCGGCGCAGACGTAAGTGACGGCGTCGTGTCCATGCACCATGCGCTGGAAGCGCACCCAGATATCCGCCTGGATGTAACCGACCAGATGGCCCAGATGCAGCGGGCCGTTGGCATAGGGCAGGGCGTTGGTGACGAATATTTTGCGAGTCATCACGGAAATTATCGCAGTAAACTGCGCGCCCTATGCCAGCCCCTCAAGCCCTGCCCCAGATCCGCAAGATCATTGCGATCGCCAGTGGCAAGGGCGGCGTCGGCAAGTCCACGGTGGCGGTGAATCTGGCGCTGGCGCTGAAGATCGAAGGCGCCAAGGTCGGCATCCTCGACGCCGACATCTACGGGCCGAGCCAGCCGACGATGCTCGGCGCGCGCACTCATCTCACCTCCAACGATGGCAAGCGTGCCGAGCCGGTGCTGGCGCACGGTCTGCAGGCGATGAGCGTGGGTTTTCTGATCGGTGAAGACCAGCCGATGATCTGGCGCGGGCCGATGGCGACACAGGCGTTGCACCAGATGCTGACCGAAACCAATTGGCACGATCTCGATTATCTGGTGGTGGATCTGCCGCCGGGTACCGGAGACATCCAGCTGTCGTTGGCGCAAAAGATCCCGCTGTCCGGCGCAGTGATCGTCACCACGCCGCAGGACATCGCCCTGCTGGATGCGCGCAAGGCGCTGCAGATGTTCCGCAAGGTGAATGTGCCGGTGCTGGGCGTGGTCGAGAACATGAGCACGCATGTCTGCGGCAAATGCGGACATGAGGAGGCGATCTTTGGCGCCGGTGGCGGTGAGCGCATGTCGCAGCAGTACGGCGTGGAACTGCTCGGCCAGATCCCGCTGGACATTAAAATCCGCGAGCAGGCCGACGGCGGCAAACCGACCGTTGCCGCAGAGCCTGAGTCACCGTTGGCCCTTCGTTATCGCGAGATCGCCCGCAAGCTCGACGCACAACTGAAGGCCGGCGCCGGCAACGTTGCATTCCCCACCATTGAAATCTCTGAGACCTGAAATGAGCATCAAGGCAGACAAGTGGATCAAGCGCATGGCAGTCGAGGGCATGATCGAGCCGTTTGAGCCCGGACAGGTACGCACGGCGGCGGACGGTCACAAGATCGTGTCGTACGGCACTTCCAGCTATGGCTACGACGTGCGCTGCGCCGACGAGTTCAAGATCTTCACCAACATCAACTCCACCATCGTCGATCCGAAGAACTTCGATGCGAAATCGTTCGTGGACGTGAAAGCTGACGTTTGCATCATCCCGCCCAACTCATTCGCGCTGGCGCGCACGGTTGAGCACTTCCGCATCCCGCGCAACGTGCTGGTGGTGTGCCTGGGCAAGAGCACCTATGCGCGCTGCGGCATCATCGTCAACGTCACGCCGCTGGAGCCGGAATGGGAAGGCCACGTGACGCTGGAGTTCTCCAACACCACGCCGCTGCCGGCGAAGATCTACGCCAACGAAGGCGTGGCGCAGATGCTGTTCCTTGAGTCCGATGAAGTTTGCGACACGTCGTACAAGGACAAGGGCGGCAAATATCAGGGCCAGAAAGGCGTGACCCTGCCAAAAACCTGATACCCGTCGGCCTCAAATCGGCCCAAGCGGGTGGGCCGCTACAGCAGGAAAAATCAGCGGATCAGGCCGTATTGACGGGCCATCCGGGCCAGGGGCTCAAGTTCGGCCATGTGTTTATCGCGGGAACTGATGGTGGCTGCAGTGAACGGGCTGGGTATGCCCGGCAGGCCTGCAGCCTGCGTGCACAAGTTGCCGTAGGGGATGGCGCGTGAGCTGCCGCTGCCGAGCGGCCCCAGGTCGCCGAATTCCGGCGCATCGGGATTTGCCGGATTGGCGAAATCCAGCGCCAGCGCCATGTTGAGCGACGTCTGGTTGCGCGGGCTGTCGCCGACCGCATCCAGACCCCAGCGCCAGCGGATCAGGTTGATCACTGAGTTCGGGTCGAATTGAAGATGGCTGACATGTTTGCGCCGCGCGCGTGGGCCGAGGATTACGCAGGGCGTGCGGAAGCCGAGGCGCCCGTCGTTGCCAAGCGCAGTCTCCGCTGCGGACACCGGCGAAATCGGCGGCGCGACGTGATCGTAAAACCCGCCCCACTCGTCGTAGGTCACAATCATCAGGGTCTTTTCCCAGTTCGGACTGGCGCGCAGGGCGTTATAAATTTCAGTCAGGTAGACCTGGCCGTCACGCACATCGGCCTGCGGGTGGTCGTCGCGGGAAACCCCAGCCGGACTCTCACCTGCCGAGGCGCCGAAGAATGGATCGAAATACGACACGTTCGGCAGGGTGCCGCGCGCAGCGTCGAGCAGAAACTCCTCAAACGGTCTTGTGATGGTCGCGTACTTATTGGCCCAGAACGCGGTGATCGGCAGGTCGGAGAAGTAGTTCTTGCCGGTCAGCCCCTTCGCCGCGAGCTGGTCCCAGATCGTCGGTATCGAGGCGGGCGTGGGCGGTTCCATCTCGTCCTGTCCGGGGTAGAAGGCGTTGTTCATGCGGTCGGTGGCGCCCGCGTGCATGTAGATGCGGTTGGGGAACGTAGAACCCAGGAAACCGTGGAAATACCGGTCGCAGATGGTGAAGTGTTCAGCCACACCTTTGTAGAACAGCAGGTCGTCGGCGTTGTAATAACCCACCGGGAACTTGTCGGCGGTGGCTCCGACGGTCTTGAGGAAGCCGTCCATCTTGCCGTCGTTGTAATGCTCGCGGCCGTCGTCGTAACCGTGCGCCGGGTCTTCCCAGCCACAACCCTGGAAGCCATAGTTGGCATCGCCGCCGTGGCCGATGTGGAACGTCGGAACATCCGTGCCATCGGTGTGTTTGAAAGTCTGGTTCTGGCGGCCGTCCGCGCCGGGCACCCAGCCGAGCATGTGATCGAACGAGCGGTTCTCCATCATGATCTGCACGATGTGATCAATGCCCGAATCCGCCGGGTTCGGCAGAACGCCGGTCACCGGGCCCGGCCCGGGCGACGCGGCGGTCTCGGGCGTATCTGGGCCGCAACCAGCGACTGCCAGCGCGCCTGTGGCGGCAGCGCCAGTCAGGAACCGGCGGCGAGAAATGTTGAAGATCTGTGGCGGGCGGCGTTTTTTGCTCATGGGGTCTTCCTCAAGACTGGAGGGAATCCTACAGCTTGACGGGCACAGATGACACCTGTGTGATGCGCCAGCATTTGTGCGCATGGGCGACGCGAGTCACCCGTCGCGGGACCCGCGCAGCGGGATCGGCGGCAAGACGAGTCGGCGCGGCCGTCGCGGGCACTAAGCGTGCTGAATCCTCCAGCATTTGTGCGACGGCGGCGGGCGCTTGAAGTCCTCGTCCAGCGTCTGTTTTGTGATGTCCTGGGCGGACAAGCCTGTCAGCGCGGCCTGATCCAGTTTGAAGCCGCGGCGGTTGGTTGAAAAATACAGCACGCCGCCCGGCGCCAGCAGTGCAGCAGTGTCATTGATCAGCTGCACGTGGTCGCGCTGCAGGTCGAGTGTGCCTTCCATGCGCTTGGAGTTGGAGAAGGTCGGCGGGTCGAGCAGGATCAGGTCGAATTGCAGGGCCACCGAATTTTTCGACTGCTGGCTCAGCCAGTCGCGACAGTCCGCGCGCAGCAAGGCGTGTCGCGGCAGCGAGCCAGGCTCCGGCCGCTCCATCAGCTGCGGCCGGATGCCGTTGAGACGCAGATTGCGCTCGCCCCATTCGAGATAGGTGTTGGACATGTCCACCGACACGGTCTGCGTCGCGCCGCCGAGCGCGGCATGCGCGCTGGCGGAAGCGGTGTAGCAGAACAGGTTGAGGAAGCGCTTGCCTTTGGCTTCACGCTGAATCCGCAGCCGCAGCGGGCGATGGTCGAGGAAGATTCCAGTGTCGAGATAGTCCTCGAAGTTCACCAGCAGCCGGCAACCGTGCTCGTCGATCTCGTGGAAACGGCCAGCCTCGTTCTGGCGCTGGTATTGCTGCGTGCCGCGCATCGGTTTGCGGATGCGGAAATGGATCTGCGAGGCCGTGACTTCCAGCGTGCGCTGGATCACGCTCAGTGCCTCGCGCAAGCGTCGTTCGGCTTTGACCGGATCTATCGTCTTCGGCGCGGCATATTCCTGGACATGCACATGACGGCCGGTGCCGTCGTAGATGTCCACCGCCACGGCGTAGTCCGGCAGGTCGCCGTCGTAGACGCGGTAGCAGCTGACGCCGCTGCGTTTGGCCCACTTCGTCAGGTGCTTGAGATTCTTGCCGAGTCGGTTGGCGAAGTCCTCGCCGCCGCTCGCCATCGTCTGAGTCGGTATTTCAAAGCGCAGCAGTTTGCAGGGCAGGGCGCCGTTGTAAAACGAATGCAGGCTTTCGGCGCGCAGGCCGATGCGCGGCGACAGGTCGGGGCGCGCCGTGAATACGGCAGCACGCCAGCCGGCGAAACGCTGCTTCAGCGTCGTGCCCAGCAGTGAATACAGCTTGATGATCTCGGCCTCGTCGCCCAGCCGTTCGCCATACGGTGGGTTGACGATCAACAGGCCGGGCGTTTCCGTGGGTGGCTGTGCGTCCGAGATGTCTACTTGCTTGAACTCGATGTGCGCGCTCAAACCTGCATGTGCGGCATTCGTGCGCGCGGCCTTCAGCGCACCGGGGTGGATGTCCTGCCCGACAAAAACCGGCAGCGGTTTCTTCAGGCCGGCATCTTTGCGCGCACGCGCTTCACTCAGCAGGTCCTGCCAGATTTTTGGCTTGTGATCGAGCCAGGCCTCGAAGCCGTAACGCGGCCGCGACAAGCCCGGTGCGATGTCCGCTGCCAGCAACGCGGCTTCAATGACCAGTGTGCCGGAGCCGCACATCGGGTCCATCAGCGCGCCCCCTGCTGCTGCCACTTCCGGCCAGCCGGCGCGGACCAGCAGCGCGCAGGCGAGGTTTTCCTTCAGCGGCGCTTCGGCGCCGTCCTGACGGTAACCGCGCCGGTGCAGGCTGTCGCCAGCGAGATCGAGGCTCAGCGTGGCGTTGTCGCCGTGCAGATGCAGATGGATGCGGATGTCCGGCGCGTCGGTGTTCACATCGGGGCGTTCGCCGGATTTCTCGCGGAAGCGGTCGGCGACGGCATCCTTGATGCGCAAGGCGGCGAAATGGGTGTGCGAAATCGCCGGCGAGCGGCCTGCGACTTCGATCGCGAAAGTGCTGGTGCCGGCGAAGATGTCCGGCCAGTCGAGGGTCTGCGCAGCAGCGTAGAGACTATCGGTGTCCACCAGCGGGAACGAGTGCAGCGGCAGCAGCACCCGGCTGGCGAGTCGCGACCACAGGCAGGCGCGATAGGCCACGGTGAGTTCGCCCGAAAAACGCACGCCGCCCGTGGTTTCATTGACGGTGCTGGCGCCCAGGCCGTGCAGCTCGACAGCCAGCAGCTGCTCGGAGCCGCGCGGGCAGCTGGCGAAATAATTATTTAGGGACTCGCTCACGGATATAGAATCGCGGATATGCAAACAATTTGCTTGAATTAACCCATGCCGATTTACGAATATCGTTGTAAAGCCTGTGGCACCGAAGTGGAGATCAGCCAGCGGATGGTCGACCCGCCGGCGAAAAAATGTCCCGAGTGCGGCAAGCCCAAGCTCGAAAAATTGATGTCTGCGGCCGGTTTCCGGCTCAGCGGCGGCGGCTGGTATGAGTCCGACTTCAAGTCGGGTGCCAAGAAGAATCTTGCCGGCGACAAATCGGATGCCCCAGCCAAGACCGCAGAGGCTAAAAAGCCCGAAGCGGCAGCCAAACCCGCCAAGGTCGAAAAGAAAGCCGAATCGAAGCCCGCTGCCAAGGCGGTGAAATGAGCACATTGCTGCGCAAGTGGTTCATCGCCGGCTTGCTGGTCTGGATTCCGCTCGGCGCCACCCTGCTGGTCATCCGTTTTCTGGTGGGCGCGCTCGACACCAGCCTGTTACTGATTCCGCAGGGGTTGCGACCGGATATTCCTGGCCTGGGTGTGCTGCTCAGTCTTGTGCTGGTTCTCAGCACCGGCGCCATCGCCGCGAACTTTCTCGGCAGTCAGGCGGTGTCCTGGGCGGAAGAACTGCTGGCGCGCATTCCCGTGGTGCGGTCCGTCTATGGCGGTCTGAAAAAACTGACCGAACAGGTGTTTTCCGGTAGTGGCAGCGCATTCAGAAAAGTGGTGTTGTTCGAATATCCGCGCAAGGGCGTCTGGTCAGTCGGATTCCTGTCCGCCGACGCGCCGCACGAGATTTCAGCGGCGGCGGGCAGAGCCGATCTGGTGGCCGTGTTCGTGCCGACCACGCCCAACCCGACCTCTGGGTTCATCATGCTGGTGCCGCGGGCAGAGCTGATCGAATTGCCGATGACGGTGCAGCAAGGCATGCAGTACGTCATTTCGCTGGGTGTCGTTGCTCCGGAAATCCCGAAGAACTGACCCGCGTTCGGCTACAATCCGCGCCCTGTTTTCGTAGCCCTCTCATGATGCGTACCCATTACTGCGGTGAGGTCACCGAAGCCCTCACCGGCCAGACCGTGACCGTGTGCGGCTGGATGCACCGCCGCCGCGATCACGGTGGCGTGATCTTCATCGACCTGCGCGATCGCGCAGGCTTGCTGCAGTGCGTGTTCAACCCCGAATCCAAAGACGCTTTCGCCGCCGCCGACAAGCTGCGCAGCGAGTACGTCGTAAAAATCACCGGCACCGTGCGTCCGCGCCCCGAAGGCACGGTCAACAACAATCTGCCCACCGGCAAGATCGAAGTGCTGGGCCAGTCGGTCGAGCTGCTCAACAAGGCAGAGACGCCGCCGTTCCACCCCGACGACGACACGGTGGGTGAGGACACGCGCCTCAAGTACCGCTATATCGACCTGCGTCGCCCGCAGATGCAGAAGAACCTGCGCTTGCGCCACGCCGTGATCAAACGCATCCGCGATTTCATGGATGCGCACGGCTTCGTGGACGTGGAAACGCCGATCCTGACCAAGGCCACACCCGAAGGCGCGCGCGACTATCTGGTGCCCTCGCGTACGCATCAGGGCCAGTTCTTCGCCCTGCCGCAGTCGCCGCAGTTGTTCAAGCAGTTGCTGATGATGTCGGGCCTCGATCGCTACTACCAGATCGCGCGCTGCTTCCGCGACGAGGATCTGCGCGCCGACCGTCAGCCCGAATTCACCCAGCTCGACGTCGAGACCAGCTTTCTGACGCAGGACGAGATCGTCGCTCTCATCGAAGCGCTGGTGAAGGACCTGTTCAAGGGCGTGCTGAACGTGGATCTCGGCACCCTGCCGCACATGAGCTACGCCGAGGCGATGGCGCGTTACGGCTCCGACAAACCCGATCTGCGCAACCCGCTGGAGTTGGTCGAGGTCAAGGACCATCTCAAGGACGTGGACTTCAAGGTGTTCGCCGGCCCGGCCAACGATCCCAAGTGCCGTGTCACCGCGCTGCGCGTGCCGGGTGGCCGCGAAAAACTGTCGCGTGGCGAGATCGACAAATGCACCGAGTTCGTCAAGGTCTACGGCGCCAAGGGCCTGGCTTACATCGTCGTCAACGACAAGGCCAAGGGCCGCGAAGGCTTGCAGTCGCCGATCATCAAGAACATCCACGACCGTGCGCTCGCCGCGATTCTCGAAGCGACCGGCGCTGCCGACGGCGACGTGATTTTCTTCGGTGCCGACAAGTGGCGGATCGTCAGCGACGCGCTCGGCGCGCTGCGCCTCAAGCTTGGCAACGATCTCGGTCTCACCCAGCCCGGCTGGAAAGCCCTGTGGGTAGTGGACTGGCCGATGTTTGAATGGGACGACAAGAGCAATGGCTGGGCCTCGCTGCATCATCCGTTCACCGCGCCCAAGCCATTCGACGCGGCGGCCTTGCGCGCGAACCCGGGAACGATGCTGTCGCAGGGTTACGACATCGTGCTCAACGGCACCGAACTCGGCGGCGGCTCGGTGCGTATCCACCGCGCCGACGTGCAGCAGGCGGTGTTCGAGCTGCTCGGCATTTCGGCCGAGGAGCAACAGAAGAAGTTCGGCTTCCTGCTCGAAGCCCTGTCTTACGGTGCACCGCCGCATGGCGGTCTCGCCATTGGCATCGATCGTCTGGTGATGCTCATGGCCGGTGGTCAGTCCATCCGCGAGGTCATCGCCTTCCCCAAGACCCAGACCGCGCATTGCCCGCTGACTGACGCCCCCAGTTCGGCCGACCCAAAGCAATTGCGTGAACTTGGCATCCGCTCTGCGGTCACAGCCGCGCCCCCGCAGTCCCACACGTCATAATCCAGTCCGTGAAAAAACTACTACCACTGTTCCTGCTCGCCACACTGTCTGGCTGTGACCTCGGCGAGGGCAGCAAGCTGGAATCCCTCGAGATCGTCAGTGCTTCGGGCGCAACCATCACCGGTTCGCACCAGATGTATCCGTGTTTCCGCGACCGCCTGAACGTCATTGGGCGGTTCACCAACGGGGATTCCGGGAATTTTTCAACACGCGTGGCCTGGTCGAGCAGCAATCCGGCCGTGGTCCGGGTGCTCAACGGCAGCGAACTGAACACGCGAGCCGTGTTTTCGAACGACGGTGGGTTGACGATCGGCTTCAACGACATCAACGGCTTGTTCTATACCGCTGGGACCATCGTCCCCAAAGGGGTCGGCGCTGCGACCGTGACCGCAACCTTTCTGGGGCTGACAAAGAGTGTGACCGTCAACGTCAACTCTGATTTGGCAAATCCCATATCGCTTTCCGCCACTCCGGTTGAAGGGATGGCCGCTCCGGCTTCCTTGCCTACCGTCGTCGGGTTTGCCCGTTCGCTGACCGCGCGGGCGGTTCTGGGCGGACAAACCACGGATGCCGTGCTGCGCCGGCAGGACCCTGGCACGCTGGAGCTGCTGAATCCCATCCTGTGGCAGTTCGCGACGCTCGGCACTTTCTCGCCTGGTGTTACGGCAGACGATGTGGCTCTGGATCGCGAAGACCTCTTTCTCTTTGACGGGACTCGTTCGACTACGAATGCTGACGGCACCGCAAGCCCCGGAACCCAGAAGACCACACTCAACCCCGCATCGGGCGTTTACCGCGCCATTGCGGCAACAGCTGCGCCTGTGGTCAACGCAGTATTCGACACCGATGCGACCAAGGGTGTGTTCTGTCCGACCTCACCGATTGCGCTTCCGGCACCGGTTGAGGCGTTTGCCTCGCTTGAGCTTTCGCATGAGGCAGACTTCAACGGCGCAGGGGTGGTTGAGAACGGTGATCTGGTCATCGGTACCGACGAAGTGCTGAAGACGGTGGCCAATCCTGCGGGCGCCAATCAAGATGTCAGCACGCAGGTTGGCTATGAAGTCATCCCGGCAGACCGGGATTTCTGTGTGAGTGCAGACCCCGCGTGCGCAGCTCCGGTGAGCAGCATTCTGGCTTTCAATTTCAATCAGCTGAGTACGGTGCCGGGGACGAATGGCAGCTTTGTCACCAATACCGTGTTGAATCCCGGCGCCGTAGCTGCCGGTGCGGCCGGCAATGCCCGTTTTTTCCAGGACAGCAAGGTTGATCCGGTGTTAATCCGTGCCTGCGCCCCGACCTGTAGTTCGGCCGCGCCCCTGTTCTCGGCCAACAATCTTTCGATCCGTGCGATTCCGGCCACGCTCGCTGTGGACAAAATCAGCATCTCACCGGACGCCGCTGCCAATACGACGGATACCGCCTTCGAGTTTCCGGGCGAGCAATTTCAGGCTTTCGCGACCTTCACCGCGTCCTCGGCTGATCTCGACAACCGGTTCAGCGGCCCGCAGGCGATGGCGGCACAGAACGTCAGCCGCTACATGAATTGGTTTGCGCGTCCGACGGGCAGCACGACGGAAGTCTCCAACCTGCTTAGCCTGTTTGGGCTCTACACCACAACGTCCAATGCGGGGCAGGCGTATTACCTGCGCAACCCAGACGCGACGACCACCCCGCCATTGGTCGGGGCAAGCGTGGATGTGGACATTACTGCGACGCCTGCCAGCAGTACGCGGATCGGCGCGTTCCCCAACGCAGCGACCACGACAGTCCCGCCTTCACGCTTGACCATCACTCCCGCGCCTTAAAAAGCGCCGCGCGGTAAAATCCTGTTTCTGTCCCCAGCGCCTCGCGGAGGGTGCCGTGGCCGCCGTACTCAAGCTAGACCAGTTCAGCCTGCTCGACGACGCCGAGTGCGACGCGCGTATCGTTGCGGCCAAGCGCATGCTCGGTTCACGCGCGGTGATCCTTGGTCACCACTATCAGCGCAAAGAGGTTTATCGCCACGCTGATTTGACCGGAGACTCGCTGCGACTGTCGCATCTGGCTTCGAAGACCGACGCCGAATTCATCGTCTTCTGCGGTGTGCACTTCATGGCCGAAGTCGCGGACATCGTCACCGACGGCAAGCGCACGGTGATCCTGCCGGACCTCTCTGCCGGCTGCTCGATGGCCGACATGGCCAACCTGATGAAGGTGCGCAAGTGCTGGGCGGAACTGGCCGAGGTTCTGAACCCTGACGAAGTCGTTACGCCGGTGACTTACATCAACTCGGCGGCAGATCTGAAAGCCTTTTGCGGCGAGCATGGCGGTATCGTTTGCACCAGTTCCAATGCGCGCGCGGTGCTGAAGTGGTCGTTCGCACGGCGCGAGAAAGTCCTGTTCTTCCCCGACCAGCATCTGGGCCGCTGGAGCGCGCACCAGATGGGCATTCCCCTTGAAGAAATGCAGGTCTGGGATTTCACCAAACCCATGGGCGGGCTGACGCCGGAACAGATTCGTGGTGC
Organism: Pseudomonadota bacterium; assembly: GCA_038043245.1. Lineage (GTDB taxonomy): Bacteria > Pseudomonadota > Gammaproteobacteria > Nevskiales > Nevskiaceae > JACPFV01. The sequence continues at coordinate 254,787 of JBBTCH010000003.1, forward strand.
GAAGATGCTGCTCTGGAAAGGCCACTGCTCGGTGCATCAGATGTTCAAGCCCGAGCACATCGACAATTTCCGCAAGCAGTTCCCCAGCGGCAAGGTCATCAGCCACCCGGAAAACGCGCTGGAAGTCTGCCTGCGCTCGGATCTGGTCGGCTCCACCGAATTCATCCTGCGCACGGTGCACGCTTCAGAACCCGGCACGCAGTGGCTGGTCGGCACCGAGTTGAATCTGGTCAACCGCCTTGCCGAAGAAATGAAGCCGAAGGGCGTCAGCGTGCAGTTCATGTCGCCGATGGTGTGCATGTGCTCGACCATGTTCCGCATCGACCCGCAGCATCTGGCGTGGACGCTGGATAATCTCGTCGCCGACAAGACCGTGAACCAGATCCGCGTGCCCGCCGCCGTCGCCAAACCAGCGCGGCTGGCCTTGGATCGCATGCTGGCGTTGCGCAACTGACCGTAGGTCATCCCGAGCGTAGTGAGGGATCTGATCAGATTCCTCGCGATGCTCGGAATGACAACAATTTAAGGAAAATTTAACCATGTGGATTCAAGCCAAAACCCTTGCTCAAGCCGATCCAGAGCTGTATGTCGCGATTGAGGCCGAGCGCGCGCGGCAGGAAGCGCACATTGAGCTGATCGCCTCGGAGAATTACTGCAGCCCGGCGGTGATGGAAGCGCAGGGCACGGCGCTGACGAACAAGTACGCCGAAGGTTATCCGGGCAAGCGCTACTACGGCGGCTGCGAGCATGTGGACGTCGCAGAGATGCTGGCGATCGAGCGCGTGAAGAAGATCTTCGACTGCGATTTCGCCAACGTGCAGCCGCATTCCGGCGCGCAGGCCAATGCCGCGGTGTTCATGGCGCTGTGCACCCCCGGCGACACGGTGATGGGCATGAACCTCGCCCAGGGCGGGCATCTGACGCACGGCAACCCGGCCAATTTCTCCGGCAAGCACTACAAGATCATCCCGTATGGTCTGGATGAGAAGGGCTACATCAACTACGACGAGATGGAACGCATCGCGCTTGAATCCAAGCCGAAGATGCTGATTGGCGGCTTCTCGGCGTATTCGCGTATCAAGGACTGGGCGCGGATGCGCGCCATCGCCGACAAGGTTGGCGCGTTCTTCTGGGTGGACATGGCGCACGTCGCGGGACTGGTCGCTGCCGGCGAATACCCGAGCCCACTGCCGCACGCGCATGTGGTCACCAGCACCACGCACAAGACCCTGCGCGGACCGCGCGGTGGCGTGATCCTGACCAAGGGTCAAAGCGAGGATTTCAACAAGAAACTCAACTCGGCAGTGTTCCCTGGCATTCAGGGCGGGCCGCTGATGCACGTGATTGCCGCCAAAGCGGTGGCGTTCAAAGAAGCGCTGTCGCCGGAGTTCAAGAGCTATCAGAAGCAGGTCGTGGCCAACGCTCGCGCGATGGCGGCGGTATTCCTCAAGCGCGGATACAAGGTCGTCAGCGGTGGCACTGACGACCACTTGTTCCTGCTCGACCTCATTGCCAAGAACGTTACCGGCAAGGACGCCGAAGCCGCGCTGGGCAAGGCGCACATCACCGTCAACAAGAACTCAGTGCCGAACGATCCAAAGTCGCCATTTGTGACGAGCGGACTGCGGCTGGGTTCGCCGGCCTCGACCACGCGCGGCTTTGGTGAAAAAGAGATGGCCGAGGTCGCCGGCTGGATCGCCGACATTGTGGATGCGATGAGCCCTTCGACAAGCTCAGGACAGGCGCAAGGCGCCAATGTGGACGCCGCCATCGCCACTGTACGCGCGAAAACCGAACAGCTTTGCGCGAAGTTTCCCGTGTATCGGACTGCCAAGAAAGCTGCCTAGTGCAGTGTCCATTCTGCAAGGCTGAAGACACGCGGGTTGTTGATTCGCGTGATGCCGAAGACGGCGCGCAGGTGCGCCGCCGGCGTGAATGCGAGAAATGCGGCGAGCGCTTCACGACCTTCGAGAAACCGCAGCTGGCGATGCCGCAGGTGCTCAAGCGTTCCGGCGATCCGGAGCCTTACAGCGAAGAGAAGTTGCGCCACGGGTTGGAGCGCGCGATTTACAAGCGACCGGTGACCTTGGAGCAGGTGGACCATCTGATCGAGTGTGTCGAGCGGCGCCTGCGCTCGCAACCGAGCCGCGAGGTCTCCTCACGCCAGATCGGCGACTGGGTGATGGAAGAGTTGCGTGACCTTGATCATGTTGCCTTTGTGCGTTTCGCATCCATTTACCGCCAATTCCAGGACGTCAATGCTTTTCGCGACGAAATCGAAAAACTGCTGGCGTTCCCGTCGGTTGAATCGCGCAAAAGCCAGTTGCCGCTGATTGAGTCTGAAAACCCTACCGGCCCCGCCAAAAACCGCGGGGTCAGTGCACAATCCGCTGCGCGGATTGAGCCTGAAAAATGAACGACAGCCCCCTGAGCTTCGAGAAATTCGGCCACGCCTTCATCCATGGCCTGGTCACCCCCGAGCGCGTCAGCCGTGAGGTCAAAAATCTGCTGGCCGATCCGATCGAAGGCTCGATCAGTATCCTGCCGGCGGCGCTGACGGCGCAGTACGTTTTCAAACTCGCCGATGCTCAGGTGAAAGCCCGACCGGAGTTGCGGCCGGAACTGGTCCTGCGCCAGCGCATCACCGGCAGTCTGGCGTTGTCGGTGCGCATTCTCGGCATGCCGTTTCGCTTCACCCTGCAACTCGGCATCCGACTCGAACAGCATGTGCGGACTTACGCGCCGCTGATCCTGCGTCTTGAAACGCTGCCGCTGGATCAGGCGTCGGTCGACATCGATGTCGACGCCCACGGGTTGCCCAGCGAGATCCTCGACAAGTTCAACCTGATCGAAGGCGCGGTGCGCAGCGAAGTCGTGTCGCAGGTGAATAGGCGTTTGACCAGTGGGCCGATCGCCGACGCAACCCGCATCGACGTGCAACGTCTGGCCGAGAGCGCAGCTCTGCCCAAGCTGCTTGCAAAGGCCCAGGTCGTGGCCGCGACGACAATCGACGTTGCAAAGACGGTCACTCGTTTGGAGCCCAAACCAGCGGTCTGAGGCTTTCAAAATCAGGTGATCATTTTCAGTACCGTTTATTTTCCGATAGTGTCTCTGAATGCCCAAAAAAGTCGCTGAGCGAGTGCCGCCTTCGGGGCGCTACATGGCGCGCGCGCTGGCGCTGGCGGCGCGTGGTGCGGCCACTACGCACCCGAATCCGCGCGTGGGCTGCGTCATCGTCAAGGGCGGCAAGGTCGTCGGCGAAGGATTTCACGAACGTGCCGGCGGCCCACATGCGGAAGTGATCGCGCTGGAAAAAGCCGGTGGCAAGGCCAAGGATGCGGATGTCTACGTCACGCTGGAACCTTGCTGCCATTTTGGGCGCACGCCGCCGTGCACCGATGCGCTGATCAAGGCCAGCGTGAAGCGCGTGTTCGCGGCGATGAAAGACCCGAATCCGAAAATCACAGGGCAGGGTGCGATTCGCTTGCGGCGCAAGGGCATCGAAGTCGAATTCGGCCTGATGGAGGCTGAAGCACAGGCGCTGAATCGCGGCTTCGTCTCGCGCATGACCCGAGGCCGACCGTGGGTGACGCTGAAACTGGCAATGTCGCTTGACGGCCGCACGGCGCTGGCATCCGGCGAATCGAAATGGATCACGTCCGAAGAAGCGCGCGACGATGCGCAATGCCTGCGCGCTGAAGCGGGCGCGGTGCTGACTAGTGTCAGCACGGTGATTGCCGATGATCCGCAACTGACGGTGCGACTTCCCTCGGCAAGGCGGCAGCCCGACCGCATCGTGCTCGACACTCAGTTGCGCTCGCCGCTGAACGCAAAAATCTGGGCGGCAGGCGCGCGTCGCATTCTGCTGACGGTGCGTCCGCGCGCCGATGCGATGGCCGCATTTCAAAAAGCCGGTGTCGAGGTCGCATTGACCGGGCCGGGCAATACAGGCCACGTCGGCATCGAGTCGGCGCTGAAAACGCTGGGTGGAATGGAAGTCAACGAAGTGCTGGTCGAGTGTGGCCCCAAACTTGCCGGCGGGTTTTTGCGTTCGGGTCTGGTGGATGAACTGGTGATCTACTGTGCGCCGGCCCTGCTTGGTCACGAGGCGCGCGCGTTGGCCGAATTGCCCGGCATTTCCGCGCTGACCCAGAGCCTCAAACTACAATTCACAGACATTCATCAAGTGGGATCGGACTTGCGTATCACCGCACGCCCCCTCCCGTTCCCTCCCCCGCGAGCGGGGGAGGGGTAGGGGAGAGGGAGATGTTCACCGGAATCATCCAGAGCGTCGGCCGCATCGTCAGCACGGAAACCCGTGGCGGTGACTGCCGTTTGTTGATTGAAGCCGGCGCTGTGCTTGCCAATGCGAAGCCTGGAGACAGCATCGCGGTATCCGGTATCTGTCTGACCGCTGCTGAAATTCACGACGGGCAATTCGCTGCCGATGTCTCGCGCGAAACCCTGAGCCTGACCACCGCCGGTCGCTGGAAGGCAGGCAGCAAGGTGAATCTTGAACCCGCGCTCGCCGCGGGCCAGCCGTTGGGTGGACATCTGGTGTCCGGTCACGTGGACGGTCTCGGCAAGCTGTTGGATAAACATGAAGATGCACGCAGCTGGCGCATGCGCTTCGAGATGCCCAAACCCCTGAGCCGTTATGTCGCGCAGAAAGGCTCAATCACGTTGGACGGGGTCAGTCTGACCGTGAACGAAGCCGAGGGCAGTGCCTTTGCGGTTAACATGGTTCCACATACGCTCCAGCACACCACGCTGGGGCTTTTGCAGCCCGGCGACGCGATCAATTTGGAAGTGGACCTGATCGCACGCTATCTCGAAAAACTGATCGCAGAACGCAAATGAAAGTCAGCCCCATCGAATCCGCCCGCAACAAGCTCGACGCCATCGAGGACATCGTCGCCGACATCAAGGCCGGCAAGATGGTGATCCTGATGGACGATGAGGATCGTGAGAACGAAGGCGATCTGATCATGGCTGCGGGCCAGGTGCGGCCCGAGGACATCAACTTCATGGCGCGCTACGGCCGCGGATTGATCTGCCTGACGCTGACCGCCGAGCGTTGCAAGCAGCTGCGCCTGCCACCGATGGTCGCGCGCGGTGACGACCTTCATAAAACCGCCTTCACCGTCTCGATTGAAGCAGCGCAGGGCGTGACTACCGGCATTTCCGCTTTTGACCGCGCGCATACCATCCGCGCCGCAGCGAAAGCGGATGCGCGACCCGAAGACCTGGTGCAGCCGGGCCACATTTTTCCGCTGATGGCCCAGCCGGGTGGCGTGCTGACTCGCGCCGGCCACACCGAGGCGGGCTGCGATCTGGCGCGGTTGGCAGGGCTGGAGCCGGCGGCGGTGATCGTCGAGATCCTCAACGAGGACGGCAGCATGGCGCGCCGGCCCGATCTCGAAAAATTCGCGCGCGAGCATTCCCTGCGCATCGGCACCATCGCCGATCTGATCCGCTACCGCCTGCACAACGAACACACCATCGAACGCGTGGCGGAAGCGCCAATCAAAACCGAGTTCGGTGAGTTCAAGCTGGTTACCTATCAGGATTCGATCGACAACACCGTGCATCTGGCACTGGTGCGTGGGCAGCTCCGTGCTGCCGATCCGACCCTGGTGCGTGTACATATCCGCAACACCCTGTCGGATGTACTGGGAGCCGAACACCCGCGTTTCAGCTGGCCGCTACGCCGCGCCATGGCGCGCATCGCCGAAGTCGGTACCGGCGTCGTGGTGTTGCTGCGCAAGCCGGAATCCCCGCGCGAACTGGTGCAGCAGATCCTCGACCTGAAACAGACGGCAGTTTCGGAAGAGCAGGCTGACCCCCAGCCGCTGTTGCGCACCTACGGTATCGGCGCGCAGATCCTGTCCGACCTTGGTGTGCGCAAGATGCGCGTGCTGTCGGCGCCCAAGCGCATGCATGCGATTTCTGGTTTCGGTCTCGAAGTCGTGGACTACGTGCCCTGTGATTGACGCCAAATCCGGCTACAAGGCGCCGCCTAAACCGAAATCCGGTGAGTTCGAGAAAGTCCGCATCGCGCTGATCGCCACGCGCTGGAACACCGAGATCGTCGATGCCCTGATCGCGGGCGCGCATCGGCAGCTGGCCGCTTGGGGCGTGAAGCCCAAACGCATCGAATTGCTGCACGCGCCCGGCGCTTATGAATTGCCACTGGCCTGCGAACTGGCGGCGAAAAGCCGTCGTTACGACGGCGTGATCGCGCTCGGCGCGGTGATCCGCGGCGATACGCCGCATTTCGATTTTGTCGCCGGCGAATGCGCGCGGGGGCTGATGGATGTGCAGTTGAAATACCGCTTGCCGGTCGGGTTTGGCGTGCTGACCGTGAATACGCCGAAGCAGGCGCAGGAGCGTGCGGGCGCGGGCGCTGACAACAAGGGCGCAGAATCCGCTGCGGCAGTCCTCGAGATGATTCGACTGCAACGGAGTCTCAAATGAGCGAGGGTGCGCCGATCAGCCGCCGCGGCCTGGCGCGGCGCATGACCGTGCAGGCGGTGTATCACTGGCTGGTCAACGAGACCACGCCGGAAAAATTACAGAAGCAGTTTCGTGACGATCCCGGCTTGGGTCGCGCCGATGGTGAGTATTTCAACGAGCTGCTCGACGGCACCGTGCGCGAGATGGCAGCGCTGGACGCTCACATCACGCCGCTGCTGGACCGGCCCTTGGCACAGCTCGATCCAGTGGAGCATGCCGTGTTGCTGGTTGCCGCTTACGAGCTCTCGCACAAGCCCGAGGTGCCCTGGCGCGTGGTGGTCAACGAGGCGGTGAACTTGGCCAAGATGTTCGGCGCCGAGGAAGGCTACAAGTTCGTCAACGGTGTCCTCGACAAGCTGGCGCGGTTAAAGCGCGCCGATGAGGTTGCCGCAAAGCTGTAAAACAAAGTCGTTACAAGAAGCGCTATGGACGAGTTCGAACTGATCCGCCGTTACTTCAAGGCGCTGACGCCTGCGCGTCGCGGCGTGCGGCTGGGCATTGGCGACGACGCCGCCTTGCTGCAGGTTCCGCTGGGCCATGAATTGGCGGTGACTACCGACACATTGGTGGCGGGCCGCCATTTCGTCGAAGACGCCGCTGCTGAGGACGTCGGCTGGAAATCACTGGCGGTCAACCTGTCCGATCTCGCGGCGATGGGAGCGGAGCCGCGCTGGTTCACGCTGGCATTGACGCTGCGGCTGGCGGATCCGGTCTGGCTCAAGGGTTTTGCCGAAGGCTTGCGCGCGTCGGCCCAAGCGGCTGGCGTGACCCTGGTCGGCGGCGATACCACGCAAGGGCCGCTGTCGGTGACGATCACCGCGATGGGCAGTCTGCCGGCGAAAAAAGCCATCCGCCGCGCGGGCGCAAAAGCGGGGGATGTCATTTGCGTGACCGGCACACTGGGCGATGCCGCGCTCGCGCTGGAGCTGGGCGTGGCTGCGCCTGCCGCGCTGAAGACGCGCCTCAATCGCCCGATGCCGCGATTGAAAGCAGGTCGTGCGCTTTGCGGAGTGGCGCATGCGGCGATTGATCTGTCCGACGGACTTGCCGGCGATCTCAGCCATATCCTTGAAGCCAGCGGCGTCGGCGCAGAAATCCTGGCGACGAAGCTGCCCGTTTCGCGTGAGTTCGCGACGCTGGCGCCTGCCGAATCGCGTCTGCGCTTGCAGACCATTGGCGGTGACGATTACGAATTGTGCTTCTGCCTGCCGCAGTCGAAGCTGGACACCGTGCGCCGCAAGCTGGGTGTGCCGGTCACGGTGATCGGCAAAATCACCAGGAAATCGGGCCTGCGCATTCTTGATGCGGCCGGCAAGCCGGTGCCGCTGGCGCCGCACGGTTATCGGCATTTCGTCTAAATGGATCTCGGCCGTCCGCAAGACAAAGCCCCCAAACCGCCAGCGCGGTTGATTCTCACCACGCCAGAACATCTCATCGCGTTTGGTTTTGGGTCAGGACTTTCGCCGGTTGCACCGGGCACCGCCGGCACTCTGGCCGCGATTCCGCTATGGCTGGCGCTGTGCTGGCTGCCGCTGCCGCTCTACGCGGCCGCGCTGGTTGCGCTGATTCTGTTCGGCATCTGGGTGTGCGGGGAAAGCGCGCGGTTGCTCGGCATCCCCGACTGTCCCGGCATCGTCTTCGACGAAATCGCTGGCTTCTGCATTGCGGCGACGCCGTTGATCCTCGGCATTTCGCTGCCGTTCTGGCCCGGCCTGCTGTTGGCATTTGTCCTGTTCAGGATTTTCGACATTCTCAAGCCTTGGCCGATTCGCTGGCTGGATTCGCAGGTCCACGGCGGTTTCGGCATCATGCTCGACGACCTGTTCGCAGGGGTTTACTCGGCTGCTGTACTTTGGGGTGTCAACGCGTGGATGACCTGAAAAAACTGCTCGACAACAACGCGCGCTGGGCGGCGGAAGCGGTTACCCAAGACCCGGAATTCTTCCTGCGCCTGATGCGCCAGCAGCGCCCGGACTATCTCTGGATCGGCTGCTCGGATTCACGCGTGCCGGCCAACGAGATCGTCGATCTGCTGCCGGGCGAACTGTTTGTGCACCGCAATGTCGCCAACGTGGTCTCGCATTCCGACCTCAACTGCCAGTCGGTGATCCAGTTCGCGGTCGATGTGCTCAAGATCAAGCACATCATCGTCGTCGGCCATTACCGTTGCAGCGGTGTGCATGCGGCCCTGCACGATTCACCGGTGGGCCTGTCGCAGCACTGGCTCGGTCATGTGCGCGACGTTGCCTCGCGCCACAAGGCCCTGCTCGATCGCGAACCGACGCCGGAGCATCGCGAATCCCTGCTGTGCGAACTGAACGTGCTGGAGCAGGCGGCCAACGTCTGCTCCAGCACCGCCGTCACCGCGGCCTGGTCGCGCGGCCAGCCGCTGTCGGTGCACGGCTGGATCTATGGTCTGCGCGATGGACGGCTGCGCTCGCTGGATTTCTCGGTCAGCGAGAATCTGGATCTGTCGGCACTGCGCGAGCGGGCGGTTAAACAGATTCTCGATGCGCGTGCGCAGCACGCGAAACAGCGCATCAAAACCTAGACGTCGGTAAGCCTCATTCCCGATTGCGTACGGCGTGAGCGCACGGCATTCTGAGCGCACCATGACCAATACGATTCGCATCGGCTGCGCTTCCGCCTTCTGGGGCGACACCAACACCGCCGCCGCGCAACTGGTGCAAAAAGGTAAGCTCGATTATCTGGTGTTCGATTATCTGGCCGAGATCACCATGTCGATCCTTGCGGCCAAGCGCATGAAGGATCCCAACGACGGTTACGCCACCGATTTCGTCGAGCATGTGATGGCGCCGCTGATGGCGCAGATCAAGCAGCAGGGAATCAAGGTGATCGCCAATGCCGGCGGGGTCAATCCGCTGGCCTGCAAAAAAGCGCTGGAAGAGGTTGCCGCCAAGGCCGGTGTTGCGCTCAAGGTCGGCGTGGTTCTGGGTGACGACCTGTTGCCGCGCAAAAAAGAATTTTCGGATTGCACCGAGATCGACACTGGCAAGCCGATGCCCGGCAGCTTTGTTTCGATGAATGCCTACCTCGGCGCGTTCCCGATCGCCAAAGCGCTGGATGAGGGCGCGCAGATCGTCATCACCGGCCGCTGTGTGGATTCGGCGGTGGTGCTGGGGCCGATGATCCACGAATTCGGCTGGAAGGAAACGGACTACGACAAGCTCGCAGCCGGCTCGATCGCTGGGCACATCATCGAGTGCGGCGCGCAGTGCACCGGCGGCAACTTCACCGACTGGGAACTTGTGAAGGGCCATTTCCCCGACATGGGCTTTCCAATTGTCGAGGCGCAGGCCGATGGTGGATTCACCGTGACCAAGCCGGACAACACGGGCGGGCTGGTATCGGTGCACACCGTGCTCGAGCAGATGCTCTATGAGATCGGCGACCCGCGCGCCTACCTGCTGCCGGACGTGGTCTGCGATTTCACGCAGGTCAAACTTGAACAGGCCGGCGAACATCGCGTGAAGGTCAGCGGCTGCAGGGGTTATGCGCCCACCCCGTCATACAAAGTCAGCGCGACCTATCCGGCCGGCATGCGCTGCGCCGCGCTGTTCATGATCGGCGGCATTGATGCGGCGAAAAAGGGTCGTGCCTCGGCGTCGTCCGTAATCGAAAAAGTCCGGCGCCAGCTGCTGGAGCAGAAACTGGGTGATTTCACCGGCGTGGATATTCACTGCATCGGCGCCGAGGAAACTTACGGACCCCATGCGCGCGCCGCTGTAGCGGCCACGCGCGAAGTCGTGGTGAAGATCGCCGTGCAGCATCCGAATCCCAAGGCGCTGAAACTGTTTGCGCGCGAGATCGCGCAGGCCGCGACCGCGATGGCGCCGGGGTTCACGGGCTATTTCGGCGGCGGCCGCCCGGAGCCGCACATGATCCCCAAGCTGTTTTCGACTCTGGTGCCCAAGGACAAGGTGCCGGTTGAAGTGGTGGTGGGCGACCAAGGTTTCCCGGTCAGCGTTTCTTCCAAAGGCTCTTTTGAGTCTCCGCAAGCCGAGCCCGAGCAAATTCCTTCAGTGAAAGCCGACACCACAGTGCCGCTGATCAAACTGGCGCTGGCGCGCTCGGGCGACAAGGGCGATCACGCCAACATCGGCGTCATCGCGCGCAAAGCCGAATATCTGCCGTATATCCGAGCCGCTCTCAGTACGGCGGCACTGCGCAAGTACTTCGCACATGTTTTGGCGGGCGGCGAGAGCGGCAAGGTCGAGCGCTGGGAGTTGCCGGGCACGATGAGCCTCAATTTCCTGCTGCATCACGCGCTTGGCAACGGCGGCGCGGCGAGTTTGCGCACCGATCCGCAGGGCAAGGCCTACGGCCAGATGTTGCTGGACTTTCCGGTGCCGGTGCCAGCCGCTCTATTGAAAGACTGATTTGGCGCTAAGGCCAACGAATCCGACCCTAGTCGGGCTAAAATCGCCGCTCTTTTCGCAGACGCTTTCCCCATGAGCGATACCAGCGTGGCCCGTGACGTGATGGAGTACGACGTCGTCGTCGTCGGCGGTGGCCCGGCCGGGCTGTCGGCAGCCATCCGTCTGAAACAGCTGGCCGCCAAGGCGGGCAAGGAACTGGGCGTCTGCTTGGTCGAGAAAGGCTCCGAAGTCGGTGCCCACATTCTTTCCGGAGCGGTGTTCGAGCCGCGCGCACTGAATGAGCTGATCCCGGACTGGAAAGCCAAAGGCGCGCCGCTCAAGACCGAGGTCAGGCGCGACGACGTCTATTTTTATTTCAGCGAATCCGGCGCCTTTCGCATGCCGGGCCTGTTGGTGCCCAAGCCCATGCACAACGAGGGCAACTACATCATCTCGCTGGGCAATCTCTGCCGCTGGCTGGGTCAGCAGGCGGAAGCGCTGGGCGTGGAAATCTACCCGGGCTTCGCCGCGCAGACGCCGATCATCGAGGGCGGCGTGGTCAAGGGCGTGACCATCGGCGACATGGGTGTGAGCCACAAGGGCGAGAAGAAAGACAGCTTCACGCCGGGCATGGAATTACGCGCCAAGTACACCTTGTTCGCAGAAGGCTGCCGTGGCCATCTCGGCAAGCAGCTGATCAAGCAGTTTCAGCTCGACAAGGACTCCGACCCGCCGCACTACGGCCTCGGCCTCAAGGAAGTCTGGACGGTGGACCCGACCAAGCACCAGCCCGGTCTGGTGGTACACGGCGCGGGCTGGCCCCTGAACCTGCTCGGTACCGATGCGCTCGGCGGGTCCTTCCTCTATCACCTGGAAAACAACACGGTGGTGGTGGGTCTGATCGTGGATCTGTCCTATACCAATCCCTGGCTGTCACCGTTCGACGAGTTCCAGCGCTTCAAGCATCACCCGGTAATTCGCCAGTACCTCGAAGGTGGCACTCGCGTGGCCTATGGCGCGCGCGCGCTCAACAAGGGCGGCGTCGACTCGCTGCCGAAAATGGTATTCCCAGGCGGCGCGCTCATCGGTTGCGACCTCGGCACCATGAACTACGCCAAGATCAAAGGCAGCCACACTGCGATGAAGTCCGGAATGCTCGCCGCCGAAGCGTTCGGTGCGGCGCTGCTGGCCGGCAACGCCGGCGGCGAGACGCTGGAGGCCTATCCGCAGGCGTTCAAAGCCAGTTGGCTCTTTGATGAGCTGTACAAGAGCCGCAACTTCGGTGTCTTCCTGCACAAGTTCGGCGCCCTCATCGGCGGCGCCATCAACTGGGTCGAGCAGAACATCTTCGGTGGCAGGTTCCCGTTCACCGTGCACGACCGCAAGCGTGATCACGAAACACTGAAGCTCGCGACGGATTCGCGGAAAATCGAATACCCCAAGCCGGACGGCAAGCTCAGCTTCGACAAGCTGTCGTCGGTGTTCCTGTCCTCGACCAACCACGAGGAAGACCAGCCGGTGCATCTGAAACTCGCCGACGCTTCGATTCCCATCAGCAAGAACCTGCCGCTGTACGCCGAGCCTGCGCAGCGCTACTGCCCGGCCGGCGTGTATGAGGTCGTGGGCGAGGGCGCGACGCAGAAATTCCAGATCAACGCGCAGAACTGCGTGCACTGCAAGACCTGCGACATCAAGGATCCGGCGCAGAACATCACCTGGGTCGCGCCGGAAGGCAGCGGCGGCCCCAACTACGCCAGCATGTAAATATTCTCAAGAGGAAAAAATGAAAGCATTGGTCAGCGTCAAACGCGTCATTGATTACAACGTCCGCATCCAGATCAAGCCGGACGGCTCGGGCGTGATCACCGACGGCATCAAGCATTCGATGAATCCGTTCGACGAGATCGCGATGGAAGAAGCGGTGCGCCTGAAGGAAAAGGGCCAGGTCACCGAGATCATCGCAGTCACCCTCGGCGGCGCCAAGTGCGAGGAGACCCTTCGCACGGCGTTGGCATTCGGCGCCGACCGCGCGATTCACGTCAAGGAAGAAGGCGAGATACAGCCGCTGACGGCGGCGCGCGTGCTGGCCGCTTTGTTCAAGAAAGAAGCGCCGGGCTTGTTCCTGCTCGGCAAGCAGGCGATTGACGACGACGCCAACCAGACCGGACAGATGCTGGCGGCGCTGGTGGACCGTCCGCAGGCGACGTTTGCCTCGAAGGTTGAGGTGGACGGCCAGAAAGCCACGGTGACCCGCGAAGTGGATGCGGGCCTGGAAACGCTGGAAGTCGATTTGCCGGCGATTGTCACCACCGACCTGCGCCTCAACGAGCCGCGCTATCTGAAGCTGCCCGACATCATGAAGGCGAAGAAGAAGCCGGTTGAGACGGTGAGCATCGCCGGTCTTGGCGTTCAGGTCGCACCGGCGGTGAAACTGGTCAAAACCGCAGCACCGCCGACACGCAGCAAGGGTGTGATGGTGAAAACTGCCGACGAATTGATTGCGGCACTCAAAGCAAAGGGGTTGGTGTCATGAGCAAAATTCTCATCGTTGCAGACCACGCCGACGGCAAACTCAATGCGGCGACCGCCAAAGTCGTCGCCTGTGCCGCCAAGATCGGCGGCGAGATCGAAGTCGCGGTGTTCGCGGCCGATGGCAGTTCCGTTGCAGCCGCCGCTGCGAAACTCGCGGGTGTGACCAAGGTGCTGCAGGTGGACAACGCCGCCAATGCACATCCGATCGCAGCCACTCTGGCGCCTCAGGTTGAAGCACTGGCCAAAGTCCGCGGTGCGACCCATGTACTCGGTGCCGGCTCGACCTTCGGCAAGGACCTGATGCCGCGCATCGCCGCGCATCTGGGCGTGCCGCAGGTTTCCGACATCATGGCCGTACATTCGGCGACGAGCTTTGATCGTCCAATCTACGCCGGCAACGCCATCTGCACGGTGGAAGTGCCAGCGGGCACGGTGGTGGGCACGGTGCGCCTGGCCTCGTTCACCGCCGTAGCTTCGAGCGGCTCGGCAGCGGTTGAGAAAGTCGCCGTCACCGCCAGCCTGCCGTCGCACACGCGCTTCGTCAGCCTCGCCGCGCAGAAGAGCGAGCGTCCCGAATTGCAGTCCGCCGCCCGTGTCGTCTCCGGTGGCCGCGCCTTCGGCAGCGCCGACAATTTCAAGATCCTCTATGCGTTCGCTGACAAATTGAAGGCCGGCGTCGGAGCCTCGCGCGCAGCGGTGGACTCCGGTTATGTGCCCAACGACATGCAGGTGGGACAGACCGGCAAGATCATCGCGCCGGAACTGTACGTCGCGGTCGGTATCTCGGGCGCCATCCAGCATCTGGCCGGCATCAAGGACGCGCGCACCATCGTCGCCATCAACAAGGACCCGGAAGCGCCGATCTTTGAAGTGGCGGACATCGGCCTAGTCGGTGACCTGTTCCAGATTCTCCCGGAACTGACCGGCAAGCTTTGACGGAAGAGGTGCGCCATGAATTCGGCACACCGTAAACGTCTGCCGGGCACCGCGCTCGATTATTTCGACGCGCGCGAAGCCGTCAACGGCATCAAGCCGGGCGCTTACGAGAAGCTGCCATACACCGCCCGCGTGCACGCCGAGAATCTGGTGCGCAAGGCGGATCCGGCGATTCTCAAGGCCTATCTCTCGCAGCTGATCGAGCGCAAGCGCGATCGCGACTTCCCCTGGTTCCCGGTGCGCGTGGTCTGCCACGACATCCTCGGCCAGACCGCGCTGGTGGACTTGGCCGGCCTGCGCGACGCCATCGCCGACATGGGCGGCGACCCGGCGCAGGTGAATCCGGTGGTGCCGGTGCAGTTGATCGTGGACCACTCGCTGGCGGTCGAGCACGGCGGTTTCGAGAAAGACGCGTTCGCCAAGAATCGTGCGATCGAGGATCGCCGCAACGACGATCGTTTCCACTTCATCGACTGGACTAAGAAGGCCTTCAAGAACATGGAAGTGATCCCGCCGGGCAACGGGATCATGCATCAGATCAATCTGGAGCGGATGTCGCCGGTCATTTATACGAAAGACGGCGTCGCATTCCCCGACACCTGCGTCGGCACCGACAGCCACACGCCGCACGTGGATGCGCTGGGCGTCATCGCCATCGGCGTCGGCGGCCTCGAAGCCGAGAACGTGATGCTCGGCCGTGCCTCGTGGATGCGCCTGCCGGACATCGTCGGTGTCGAGCTGAGCGGAAAGCCGAAGGAGGGCATCACCGCGACCGATGTTGTTCTCGCACTGACCGAGTTCCTGCGCCAGTCGAAAGTCGTGGGCGCGTATCTGGAGTTCTACGGTGAGGGCGCCTCGGCGCTCACGCTCGGTGATCGCGCGACGATCTCAAACATGGCGCCGGAATACGGCGCTACCGCGGCGATGTTTTTCATCGACAAAAACACGATTGACTATCTCAAGCTCACCGGCCGCGATGATGCGCAGGTGAAGCTGGTCGAAACTTACGCCAAGCACACTGGCCTGTGGGCCGATGCGCTGAAGACTGCTGAATACGAGCGCGTATTGAAGTTCGATCTCTCGACTGTGGTGCGCAACATGGCGGGCCCGTCCAATCCGCATAAGCGTTTGCCGACATCCGATCTTGCGGCACGTGGCATCGCGGCGAAGTGGGAACAAGTGCCCGGTCAGATGCCGGACGGCGCGGTGATCATCGCTGCCATCACCAGCTGCACCAACACCAGCAACCCGCGCAACGTTATTGCCGCCGGCTTGCTTGCGCGCAATGCCAATGCGCGTGGCCTGAAGCGCAAGCCTTGGGTGAAATCCTCGTTGGCACCGGGCTCCAAGACCGTGCAGCTGTATCTGGAAGAAGCCCAATTGTTGCCAGAACTCGAAGCACTCGGTTTCGGCATCGTCGCCTTCGCCTGCACCACGTGTAATGGCATGTCCGGCGCGCTGGACCCGGTCATCCAGAAAGAAGTGATTGACCGCGATCTGTATGCCACCGCGGTGTTGTCCGGCAACCGCAACTTCGATGGCCGCATCCATCCGTATGCGAAGCAGGCCTTCCTCGCGTCGCCGCCGCTGGTTGTGGCCTACGCGATCGCCGGCACCGTGCGCTTCGACATCGAGAAAGACGTGCTCGGCACCGACAAGGCCGGCAAGCCGGTCACGCTCAAGGACATCTGGCCGTCAGACGCGGAGATCGATGCCGTCGTCGCCCGCAGCGTCAAGCCCGAGCAGTTCCGCAAGGTCTACGACCCGATGTTCACCTTCAAGGTGGACAACGGCCCGAAGATCAGCCCGCTGTACGACTGGCGCCCCCAAAGCACCTACATCCGCCGCCCGCCTTACTGGGAGGGCGCCTTGGCCGGTGCGCGCACGCTGAAAGGCCTGCGTCCGCTCGCCGTCTTACCCGACAACATCACCACCGATCATTTGTCGCCATCGAACGCGATCATGATGAACAGCGCGGCTGGCGAGTACCTGCACAAGATGGGTCTGCCGGAAGAGGACTTCAACTCCTACGCCACGCACCGCGGCGATCACCTCACGGCGCAGCGCGCGACGTTCGCGAACCCGCAACTCGTCAACGAGATGGTGGTGGTGGACGGCAAGGTCAAGAAAGGTTCGCTGGCGCGCATCGAACCGGAAGGCAAGGTCGTGCGCATGTGGGAAGCCATCGAAACCTACATGGAGCGCAAGCAGCCGCTGATCATCGTCGCCGGTGCCGATTACGGGCAGGGCTCCTCGCGCGACTGGGCGGCCAAGGGTGTTCGCCTCGCGGGCGTCGAAGTGATCGCCGCCGAAGGCTTCGAGCGCATCCACCGCACCAACCTCATCGGCATGGGCGTGCTGCCGCTGGAGTTCAAGCCGGGCACCACGCGCCTGACGCTGGGGATCGACGGCACCGAGACCTATGACGTGATCGGCTCACGCAAGCCGCGCGCAGATCTCACGCTGGTGATCAAACGCAAAAGGGGTGAGCGTGTGGAAGTGCCGATGACCTGCCGTCTCGACACCGCCGAAGAGGCCTCGATCTACGAAGCCGGCGGCGTGTTGCAGCGCTTCGCGCAGGATTTTCTCGAATCGTCGAAGGCAGCCTGAGCAGTACCCCGGATTGCGTTACTCATTATATTGAGTAAAAATACTCAACGTAATGAGTAAATCGTCAGACCCCTATCGCCGTCCACAGGCCGCCACGTTGACATCGCGGCTCGACGAGCCGCGCCGCTTCATCCAGGTGGTAGCCGGTCCGCGACAGGTTGGCAAATCCACCTTGGTGCAGCAGGTGACGCAGACGCTGAAAATCCCGGTGCGTCATGCCAGCGCGGACGAGCCCACCTTGCGCGGTGCAGACTGGATCGCCCAGCAGTGGGAGGCGGCGCGCCTGTCCATGAAGGACAAGAAGGGTGCGGTGCTAGTGCTGGACGAAATCCAGAAAATCCCAGCTTGGTCTGAAACGGTCAAGCGCCTTTGGGACGAGGACACGCGCGCTAAGCGTCCGCTCAAAGTTGTTTTGCTCGGCTCTGCACCGCTCTTGATCGCACAAGGTCTGACTGAGAGCTTGGCTGGCCGCTTTGAGGCCACTGCGCTGTCGCATTGGTCTCTGTCAGAGATGCGTGGGGCCTTCGGCTGGTCGCTGGACCAGTACCTCTATTACGGCGGCTATCCCGGCGCCGCGCCGCTGGTTGGCGAACCGGGCCGATGGGCGCGTTATGTTCTCGACAGTCTCATCGAGACTTCAATCGCGCGTGATGTGCTGCTGCTGACGCGCGTGGACAAGCCCGCACTGCTGCGGCGACTGTTCGAGTTGGCCTGTCGCTACTCAGGGCAGGTGTTGTCTTACACCAAGATGCTCGGCCAACTACAGGACGCCGGCAATAGCACCACGCTGGCGCATTATTTGGAACTGCTTGCTGGCGCCGGTATGGTCTGCGGCCTGCCCAAGTACGCCGGCGACGCGGCACGCAGCCGCGGCTCCAGTCCCAAATTGCAAGTGCTCAACACCGCGCTGATGACTGCCGCTTGCGGCCTCACGCTGGACGAAGCGCGTGACGACCGCGAATTCTGGGGGCGGCTGGTGGAGTCCGCAGTCGGCGCGCACCTCGCCAATGCGGCGATGCGTGGCGAGTGCGCCTTGCACTATTGGCGCGAGCGCAACCACGAAGTGGACTTCATCGTGCAGGCCGGGCGTCGTCTTGTCGCCATCGAAGTCAAAAGCGGACGTGCGCCGCAAGCCCATGCCGGTACCGCCGCCTTCACACAGGCATTCAAGCCGCAGCGCAGCCTGTTGGTGGGCGGCGATGGTGTGTCTGTGGATGAATTTTTATCGCACCCCGTTACACATTGGGTGAGAGCATAGTGGCCGCGCGACGAGCCAAGGAGCGTGCAATGACAACAACAATCAAACTCTGGCTGCCCAACGATCTGAAACGGTTCATGGGTCAGAAAGTCCGCGAAGGCGGCTACATCAGCGGCCCGGAATACGTGCGTGACCTCGTTCGCCAGCATCGCCGCCGCATAATTGAGGATACGCCGCGCATGCTGATCCGGACAGGCAAGGGCGCTAGTCAGTGAACTCGCAAATCGATGGAATACCACCGCCCGTTCGAATTGGTATGTGCGCGGTTGTCCGCACAAGCTGCAATACAATCTCCAGCCCGACCCCGTACTAAATCGTTGAGGCTGATATGCCCGGAACCGTGAAGTTTCACCGTGTCCTAAAGGCGCCGCCCGATCGCGTCTACAAAGCCTTTCTTGATCCGGATGCGCTGGTCAAATGGATGGCGCCGCACGGTTTTGTCGCCAAAGTGCATTCGATGGACGCGCGGGTCGGTGGTGGCTACAAGATGTCGTTCAAGAATTTCGGTACGGGCAGCAGTCATTCCTTCGGCGGGACATATGTGGAACTGAAGCCGGGTGAATTGCTGCGCTACAACGATCAGTTCGATGACCCGAACCTGCCGGGCCAGATGCAGATCACCATCACCCTGAAGAAAGTGTTGTGCGGGACTGACTTGCAGATCGTGCAGGAAGGTATTCCGGATTCGATTCCGGTCGAGTTCTGCTACCTCGGCTGGCAGGAGTCGCTGAGCCTGTTGGCTCACGTGGTCGAGCCCGAAATCCCGGACGGCGCTTGACCGGCCCGAAATAATGGCCAACCTTCCACAAATCAAAGTTCCCGCTACTTACATGCGAGGAGGTACCAGCAAGGGTGTGTTCTTCCGCCTGCGGGACCTGCCGCCTTCCGTGCAGAAGCCCGGTGAACAGCGCGACAAATTTCTCATGCGGGTCATCGGCAGCCCCGATCCCTACAGCAAACACACCGATGGCATGGGTGGCGCCACCTCCAGCACCAGCAAGACGGTGATCGTCTCCAAGAGCATGCAGCCGGGTCACGACGTGGATTACCTCTACGGCCAAGTTTCGATCGACAAGAGTTTCGTGGACTGGAGCGGCAACTGCGGCAACCTCAGTACAGCAGTCGGCCCGTTCGCCATCACCAATGGGCTCATTGAAAAATCGCGCCTGCCGCGCGACGGCGTGTTTCCGGTGAAGGTCTGGCAGGCCAACATCGGCAAAACAATCATCTGCCATGTGCCGATGAGTAACGGGCAGGTGCAGGAAACCGGCGACTTCGAGCTCGACGGCGTCACGTTTCCCGCCGCCGAAGTGCAGCTTGAATTTCTCGACCCGGCCGACGAAGGCGAGGGCGGCGGCTCGATGTTCCCCACCGGTAACCTCGTGGACGATCTGGTGGTGCCCGGCGTCGGCACGCTTAAGGCGACCATGATCAATGCCGGCATCGCGACGGTTTTCGTCAACGCGGCTGACATCGGCTATACCGGCACCGAACTGCAGGATGCGATCAACGGCGACGCGAAAGCGCTGGCGAAGTTCGAGACGATTCGCGCGCACGGTGCGCTGCGCATGGGCTTGATCAAGAATCTGGAAGAAGCTGCCAAGCGCCAGCACACGCCGAAGGTTGCCTTCGTCGCGCCGTCAAAAGATTACGTCTCGTCCAGTGGCAAGAAGGTCACGGCTTCGGAGATCGATCTCAACGTACGTGCACTCTCCATGGGTAAGCTGCACCACGCGATGATGGGTACTTGCGCGGTGGCCATCGGCACCGCCGCAGCGATCCCCGGCACGCTGGTGAATCTCGCCGCCGGTGGCGGCGCGCGTGAGGCGGTTCGCTTTGGTCATCCGTCCGGCACCTTGCGCGTCGGCGCGGCCGCCGAACAGGTCAACGGTGAGTGGACGGTGAAGAAAGCCATCATGTCGCGCAGCGCACGCATTCTCATGGAAGGTTTTGTACGAGTACCGGGAGATTCCTTCTAACATTCCGTCACACCAGCGAAAGCCGGTGTCCAGAAACACTGGATTCCGGCTTTCGCCGGAATGACAAAACTAAAGAGAGTGTCTATGTCGTATCAATCTGTTTTCAAACCCGGCCTGTTCACCGGCCAGACCGTCATCGTCACCGGCGGCGGTTCCGGCATGGGCCGTTGCACCGCACATGAGCTTGCGAACCTCGGCGCCAAGGTGCTGATCACCGGCCGCAAGCAGGAAAAACTCGACAAGGTGCTCGCGGAGATCAAGGAAGACGGCGGCACGGCTGTGTCGTACGCCTTCGATATCCGCGAGGAAGACGCGGTCAAGGCTTCGATCAAGCAGATGCTCGCTGATCACGGAACCATTCACGGCTTGGTGAACAACGCCGGTGGCCAGTATCCGATGCCGCTCGCCATGATCAACAAGAAGGGTTGGGACGCAGTGGTGGGCAACAACCTCACCGGCGGCTTCCTGGTGGCGCGCGAGCTGTTCAACCAGTGCATGAAGAAATCCGGCGGCGCCATCGTCAACATGCTCGCCGACATGTGGCGCGGCATGCCGGGCATGGGCCACAGCGGCGCGGCGCGCGCCGGCATGCTCAATTTCACCGAGACCGCGGCGCTGGAATGGGCGTCGTCGGGCGTGCGTGTCAACGCAGTGGCGCCGGGTTGGATCGCGTCCAGTGGCATGGACCACTACGATCCGGTGTTCGCCAAGGAAGTGATCCCCATGCTTGCCAGCAAAGCGCCAGCGCAGCGGATGGGCGAGGAGGCTGAAGTCAGTTCGGCGATCGTGTTCCTGCTCTCGCCAGCGGCGGCCTACATCAGCGGCGCCTGCATCACCATTGACGGCGGCTCTTCGCTCAACAGCAAGATCTTCCCGATGTCGCCGCACAATAAATCCACGATTTACCAAGGCTTCCATCGCGCAGTGAAACCCAAAGCGGTCAAATAAGACCCGGGCAGCTTGGCCAAAAAAACAATCCTGATTGCCGTTCCGACTCATTAGAATGGGCGGTGAACAAGCCGTGCGACGAAGGGAGCAGGGAAATGCCGGTTATCGAAAGCAAGATCAACGCGAATTCCTCTGCGTTCAAGCAGAACCGCGAGGACATGCTCAAGTTCGTCGCCGACTGGCGCGCGATTGAGGAAAAGGGCCGCAAGGAAGAAGAGAGCAAGCGCGAGCGTTTCCACAAGCGCGGACAGATGCTGCCGCGCGAGCGCGTGCACCTGATGCTGGACCGCGGCTCGCCGTGGCTGGAACTGTCTACCCTCTGCGGCTACAAGCACCACGACGACAAGGACGGCTCGCTCGCCGGCGGCAATAACATCAGCGGCATCGGCTATGTGTCCGGCGTGCGCTGCATGGTCAATGCCAGCAATTTCGCCATCAAGGGCGGCACGATGACGCCGTGGGGCGTGCAGAAGGGCCTGCGCATCCAGGAGATCGTGCTGCAGCAGAAGCTGCCAAGCGTGACCATGGTCGAGTCCGGCGGCGCCAACCTGATGTATCAGGCCGAGCTGTTCATCCCCGGCGGCAAGACCTTTGCCAATCAGGCGCGTGCTTCGGCCGCCGGCATCCCGCAGGTCTGCGTGGTGCACGGCTCCAGCACGGCGGGCGGTGCCTATATGCCAGGCCTCTCCGACTACGTGATCATGGTGCGCAAGAAGGCCAAGGTGTTTCTCGCCGGGCCGCCGTTGTTGAAAGCAGCGACGGGTGAAGTCGCCAAGGACGAAGACCTTGGTGGCGCCGAGATGCACGCACAGATCGCCGGCACCGCGGAATTCCTCGCCGAGAACGACGCCGACGGCATCCGCATCGCGCGCGAAGTGGTCAAGAACCTCAACTGGAACGCGCAACGCCCCAAGCTGGAACTGCTGCCGGTGCGCGCGCCGCTGTACGACGTCGAGGAGCTCTGCGGCGTGGTACCGACGGACTACCGCAAGCCCTACGATTGCCGCGAGGTGATCGCGCGCATCGTCGACGGCTCGGAATTCCTCGAGTTCAAGAACGAATACGACAACCAGACCATCTGCGGCCGCGCAGTGATCCACGGCCACGCCGTCGGCATCATCAGCAACAACGGGCCGATTACCGTGCGCGGCGCGACCAAGGCCGGCCAGTTCATTCAGCAGTGCTGTGCGTCGAACATCCCGATCGTTTACCTGATGAACACCACCGGCTACATGGTCGGCAGCGAGAGCGAACAGGGCGGCATCGTCAAACATGGTTCGAAGATGATTCAGGCAGTGGCCAACGCCACCGTGCCGCAGATCACCATCGTCATGGGCGCTTCGTTCGGCGCCGGCAACTACGGCATGTGCGGCCGTGGTTTCGGTCCGCAGTTCATCTTCGCCTGGCCCAACTCCCGTACGGCGGTGATGGGCGGCGAGCAGGCGGCCAAGGTCATGAGCATCGTCACCCGCGACAAATGGGCGCGCGACGGCAAGGTCATGGGCGAGACCGACGAAAAAATGTTGACGATGCTGGAGCAGAACATCATCAGCCAGTTCGACAAGGAATCGCATGCGTTCGCCGCTACCGCACGCCTGTTCGACGACGGCCTCATTGACCCGCGCGACACGCGCAAGGTGCTGGGCATGACGCTATCGGTGTGCAAGGAAGGCCGCGCGCGGCAGATGTTCCCCAGCAGCTACGGCGTCGCCCGTCTCTAAGCGTATATACGAATACATGTATAATCGCTCATGAAGCGGCTTCGTTTCGTTGGCAGCAGCAAGCAGGATTTGTCGGCGTTTCCAGATTCTGTGAGGAATCGCGCTGGACATGAGTTGTTCATGGTGCAGGTGGGCAGAGAGCCGTCGGATTGGAAACCGATGGCGATCATTGGCCCCGGCGCCAACGAGATTCGGGTGAGGGATGTCAGCGGTGCCTATCGAGTGGTTTATGTGGCGAAGTTTGCAGATGCGGTTTACGTGCTGCATGTTTTCAACAAGAAAACACAGCAGACCAGCGCGCTGGATTTGGAGCTGGCGCGTCAGCGCTACCGTGTTGCGCAGATGCTTGCCAAGGAGTGAACGATGAGTAAACGAGTAACGGAGTCCAGCGGCAACGTGTTTGCCGATCTCGGCTTTGCGCCACATGAAGCGGCGGTAATGCTGCTGCGTGCCGAGCTGGCTGAGTCGCTGCGAGTCTGGATGGAGCGCAAGAAGCTGTCACAGGCGCAGGTCGCCAAGAAGCTCGACATTGCTCAGCCGCGCGTTTCTGAAATCGTGCGCGGCAAGGTGGAATTGATGTCGTTGGATTATCTGGTCGGGCTTTGCGCCAAGGCTGGTCTGCCCTTGAACTTGAAAATGGCGGCATAGAACATGCAAACCACTCACGAGCATCAACAGATTTTCGACACCACGAAACAGTTCGTGGACAAGGAGATTAATCCGCACGCTGAGGAATGGGAAAAGAACGGCCTGTGGCCGGCGCGCGAGGTGCTGAAGAAGATGGGCAACCTCGGCTTGCTCGGCATCAACAAGCCGGAAGCGGTCGGCGGGCTCGGGCTCGACTACAGCTTTCAGGTGTCGTTCGCCGAAGCGCTGGGCTACTGCAAGGTTGGCGGCTTGCCGATGGCCATCGGCGTGCAGACCGACATGGCGACGCCAGCACTGACGCGCTATGGATCGGACTTTCTCAAAGACACTTACCTGAAGCCGGCGATTGCCGGTGATCAGATCGCCTGCATCGCCGTCAGCGAGCCAGGCGCGGGTTCAGACGTCGCCGGCATCAAGACCACTGCCAAACGCGAGGGTGGCGACTACGTCATCAACGGCCAGAAGATGTGGATCACCAACGGCACGCAGGGCGACTGGGCCTGCACGCTGTGCAACACCGGCGAGAGTTCTGACAGCGGACGCCACAGCAACAAGTCGCTGATCGTGGTACCGCTCGATGCCAAGGGCATCGACAGAAAAACAAAGCTGGACAAGCTGGGTCAGCGATCGTCCGACACCGCCATCATCTTCTTCGACAACGTGCGTGTGCCGGCGAAGAACCTGATCGGCGAGGAAGGCAAGGGTTTCGTCTATCAGATGATGCAGTTCCAGGAAGAGCGTCTGTTTCTGTGCGCCAGCATCCTGCTGGCAATGGACCGCTGCATCGAAGCCACCGTCGAATACACCGGCCAGCGCAATGCCTTCGGTCAGCCGATCCTCGCCAACCAGTATGTGCACTTCAAACTGTCCGAACTGAAGACCGAGATCGAGGCCTGTCGCGCCATGACGTATCGCGCCACTGCGGAGTTGATCGCGGGTCGTGACGTCACGCTGATGGCTTCGATGGCCAAGCTCAAGACCGCGCGCGTGGCGCGCGAGGTGGCAGACGGCTGTCTGCAGTTCTGGGGCGGGCAGGGCTTCATGTGGGACAACCCGGTGT
>JBBTCH010000004.1:0-100090 GCA_038043245.1 Pseudomonadota bacterium
TTGGAACCACCCGTTCCCATCCCGAACACGGAAGTGAAACGACTCAGCGCCGATGCTAGTGTGGCCCTGCCATGTGAAAGTAGGTCATCGCCAGGCTCCAAATAGAAACCCCCACTTCGCAAGAAGTGGGGGATTTTTATTTGCGCTTCTGATTTTTATGCGGCGTGCTTGGCTTTCAGCTCGTGGTGCTTTTTCTTGCTGGGCAGAATTCCCATGAATTTGCAGATGATGCCGAGCATGATCTCGTCGGCGCCGCCGCCGATCGAAATCAGGCGCGTATCGCGATAAGCGCGCGCGACATTGGATTCCCACATGAAGCCCTGACCGCCCCAGAACTGCAGGCAGGCGTCGGTGATCTCGCGACCGATGCGTCCCGCTTTCAGTTTGCACATCGAGGCGAGCAGAGTGGCGTCGCGCCCGCCGATATATTCATCGGTCGCGTGATAGACCATCGCGCGCAGTGCCTCGACTTCGGTTTTCAGCTCGGCGAGACGAAAGTGCACGTACTGGTTGTCGAGTACAGACTGTCCGAAGGCCTGGCGCTGGCGTGTGTAATCAATGGTCTCGCCGATCAGATTGCTCAAGCCTTCGATACCGCTGGCGGCGCCGAACAGCCGTTCTTCCTGAAATTGCAGCATTTGGTACATGAAGCCCATGCCTTCCTGGCCGATCAGGTTGCGCTGGGGTACGCGTACGTTGTCGAGAAAAATCATGGCAGTGTCGGAGGCGCGCATGCCGAGCTTGTCGAGCTTGGTCTTGCGATCAATGCCCTTGGCGTCCATCGGCACCACGATCAGGCTCTTGTTCTGGTGCACCTTGCCTTCGCCGGTGTTGACCAGCATGCAGGCCCAGTCAGACTGTGTGCCGTTGGTGATCCACATCTTCGAGCCGTTGATGACGTAATCGCCACCTTCTTTGCGCGCTGAAGTTTTAATGCTGGCGACATCGGATCCCGCGCCCGCTTCCGAGACTGCAATTGACACCACCATCTCGCCGGCGATCGCAGGCGTCAGATATTGCTTCTTGAGATCGTCCGAGCCAAAGCGCGAAAGTGCCGGCGTCGCCATATCGGTTTGCACGCCGATGCCCATCGGGATGCCGCCGCATTTGCAGTGGCCCAGCGCCAGCGCAAACATGATTTCGTAGGAATAATCCAGGCCCATGCCGCCGTAGGCTTCCGGTTTGTTGATGCCCAGCAGACCGAGCTTGCCCATCTTGGTCAGCACCTCGCGTGCGGGCCAGATGCCGGCTTTTTCCCATTCATCAACGTGTGGATTGATTTCTTCCACGATGAATTTTTTGACGGTGTTATAGAGCTCTTTATGCTCGTGCGTAATGTTCATTACTAAACTCCATTTTTCAGTATTGCTAAGCGGCGGCACAACTTACACCGGAACCTGGAGCGGCGCCACGCCGTGTTCGGTAACGCTAATTACTTGTTGGGCTGACCAGGATTTCAAACAAAATCGGCCAGCACTTGCCCGTCACCAGAAAACGATTGCTGCGTGGGTCGTAGGCAATGCCATTGAGTACATGTTCGCGCTCATCCCAGCCCGCCGGTTTCTCGAAGCGCTGACGCAGGCCGGAAAGATCCAGCCAAGCCTCTACAGCGCCACTGTCAGGATTGATCGCGGCGACACGATCGCTGTGCCAAACGTTGGCCCAGATACGTTTTCGCGCGAACTCCAGTTCATTCAACAGCGGAACCGGGTTGCCGTGGTCGTGGACGTGCGTGCGGCCGCTTTCCTGCAGCGTGATGGGATCTAGAAAGCGTAGCGTGCTACTGCCATCGCTGAGAATCAGCCGTTTGCCGTCATGGGTTAACCCCCAACCTTCGCCGCTGTAAGTGAATTGTTTTTGCGGTCTCAGTGCGGTGTCGTAAATGAAGCCAATCCCGTTCAGCCAGCTCAATTGATAGATGCGATCTTTAAAGGCCGTGATGCCTTCGCCGAAATATTGACCCTCCAGCGATACTCGTCGCAGAACTTTCCCGCTACGTAAATCCTTCTCGACGAGCGCCGACCGACCGTAATGGCCGACGCTTTCCAGCAGCCGGCCGTTGAGTAACAACAGTCCCTGCGTAAAGTCGCGGACGTCATGTGGATGCTGCGCGATGACTTCGTAGCGCAATTCTGTAATTGCTTTCTTTGCTTCCGCCGCAGACGCGGAATGGAAAAACGCGCAGAGAAAAAACTGCATAAGCACTACGCTCTGGAATTTCATGCCATCCGACCAGTTGATATTTGGAAATTTATCCGTCACATTGTCACTGCGGTGATGCGTCTTCAACTTTGAAACGCGCACAGTGCGGTAATCAATCCATCACAAAGGGGAATCAACGATGGCAAAGAAGAAAGCGAAGAAGGCGACCAAGAAAAAAGCAGGTAAGAAGAAAAAGTAGTCATTCAAGAAGCGGGCGGCAGAACATTTCGCCGCCCGCTTTGCTTTTTAGGGGCACTGCCCCGTATCCGGAACCTGCAGGTTATGCGCAGTTCCCACTTAAACGACCCCTTGAGTCCCACATGATCCGCAGCATGACGGGTTTCGCGCGCGCTGAATCCGATGCGCAGGCGATGCGCCTGAGCTGGGAAATTCGCTCGGTCAACCATCGCTATCTCGATACTCAGTTCAAGCTGCCGGAGGAATTCCGTGCGCTGGAGCCCGAATGGCGTGCCCAGGCCGCAGCGTGTATCAGTCGCGGCAAGGTGGAATGCGCACTGCGCGTGACGCGCGATGAAGCGGCGATCGCGCCGATCCAGGTGGACGCCGCGCGCTTGCGCAGCCTGAAAGATGCACTTGATGTTGTTGCGCGAACGTTCGGTGCTGCTGCGCCAGATCCGATCCGTGCGCTCTCGTTCCCGGGCGTGTTGATGCAATCGTCGTCTGATCTGACGCCGCAACTCGAAGCGGCACGTACTTTGTTCGTGCGCGCGCTGGAAGAGTTCAACCGCGCACGTGAACGAGAGGGCGCCCGTGCCGCCGAGCATTTAAAAGAGCGTGCGCTGCTGTTGCAGCAGCTCGCAGCGCAAGTGCGCGCTCGCTATCCGCAGGTGCGGACACAATGGATCGAGAAGCTGCGCGCACGCTGTGCGGATCTGGGCGTTGAAGTCGAGCCACAGCGGCTGGCGCAGGAGGTCGCGATCGCCTCTCAGCGGTTGGATGTGGATGAAGAGCTCTCGCGACTGGCCTCGCACCTGGTGGAAGTGCGTTCCGCGTTGAGCGGCCGTGAGCCGGCCGGACGTCGTCTCGACTTTCTGATGCAAGAGTTGAATCGCGAGACCAACACCATCGCCTCGAAATCGCAGGATGCCGAGATGACCAAGTGCGCGGTGGACATGAAAGTCGCGATCGAGCAGATGCGCGAGCAGGTGCAGAACATTGAGTAGTCACGCGAGCGACGTGCAGAGGCCCCGCGAAGCGGGGATGTTAGCGTCGCGAGTTGGCGCCGGCGCCTACTCCGCCTTGGCAACATGAGCGGAAATCAAGCGGCGTCGAGCGGCCGGCTGGTCGTGGTGGCAGCGCCGTCGGGTGCGGGCAAGACCACGCTGACCCACGCGCTGATTGAGCGGATGAAGGCGCGCGGAACCCCCGCTGCTTTCTCAGTCTCGTTTACGACCCGGCCGCCGCGCTCCGGTGAGCGCAATGGCGTGCACTATCACTTTGTGGACGAAGTAATGTTTGAAGCGATGGTGCGCAAAAACGAATTCCTCGAACACGCCCACGTGTTCGGTCGTCGCTACGGAACCGGTCGCGTCGTCACCGAAGCCTTGCTTGCCGAGGGCAAGCAGATCTTTCTCGATATTGACTGGCAAGGCGCGCGGCAGGTGCGCGAGCGCCTGCCCGGCCAGACTCTGCTGTTGTTCGTTCTGCCGCCTTCGCTGGAAGAACTGGAGCGGCGTCTGCGGGGCCGCGGCCAGGACAGTGAAGAGACCATCCGCCGCCGGATGAAGGCGGCGGAAGAGGAGATCCATCACGCTCCCGAGTTCGATCACCGGGTGGTCAACGACGACTTCAACCGCGCGCTGAACGAGCTGGAAAGGCTGGTTTTGCCGGTCTCGCCATAAGCCGGCTCATGGCTTAGAATGCGCGCCCCTTAAGGGTTTATCGAGAGCACCATGGCCCGCGTTACCGTTGAAGATTGTCTGAAGAAGCTGCCCAACCAGTTCGAATTGACCCTGGTCGCCGCCAAGCGTGCGCGCCAGCTTGCCCGCGGCTCGGAATCCAAGCTGCCTTGGGACACCCACAAGTCCACCGTTCTGGCATTGCGCGAAATCGCCGATGGCCTGACCGGCAAGGATGTGCTCGAAGAAGCCGACCTGCCCGCCGTACAGGCGCCGAAGATGCAGCTCGAGGCGCTGGATCCGTCCTTCGATCTGTAATTTTCATCAGTTCAAAAAGCCCGCTTCCAGCGGGCTTTTTTATTGCCGCGCCAGCAGCTCCGTAGGTGTAGTGCCAACGGAGGCGCGTGCGGGTCGCTGCCCGTTCCGACTCGCGACGCTGCATCCCGCGCTACGCGCGGAACTATACTTTGGCCATGGAGCTTCCAGTGATCCAGCGTCTCGGCCAGGCGATTCGCACGCAGCTGGTCGCGCGCGAATTCGGCATCGGTGCGCTTGAACAGCTGCTCGAAGAATATCTGCCGGCCGAGCAGGTGCGGGAGGTGCGACGCGCGTTTGAATACGGCGCGCGTTTGCACGAGGGTCAGAACCGCAGTTCCGGCGAGCCGTACATCTATCACCCGATGGCGGTGGCGCGCACGCTGGCCGAGATGCGGCTGGATCACACCACGCTGATCGCGGCGATCCTGCATGACTCGATCGAAGACACGGCGGTCACCAAGGCCGACATCGCACGCGACTTTGGCGCCGAAGTGGCCGAGCTGGTGGACGGCGTCAGCAAGCTGCACCGCGTCGAGGGCCTGACCCGCGCCGAGGCGCAGGCCGAGAGCTTCCGCAAGCTGCTGCTGGCGGTGGCGCAGGACCTGCGCGTTATTCTGATCAAACTCGCCGACCGTCTGCACAACATGCGGACGCTCGAGCACATGGAGTCGGCGAATCGCCGCCGCACTTCGCGCGAGACACTCGACATTTACGCGCCGATTGCACAGCGCCTCGGCATCCACGTCGTGCGCACCGAACTGGAGGATCTTGCCTTTGCGCATCTGTATCCGAAGCGCTACGAGGTCCTCGGCAGCGCGGTCAAGGCGCAGATCGGCGAATCCAAGCAGGTGATTCAGGAGATCGAGCAGAAACTGTCGCGCGCGCTGCGCGACGAAGGCATCGGCGCCAGTGTCATCGGCCGGCAGAAAAACCTGCACAGCGTCTACCAGAAGATGATTCGCCGGAAACTCAAGTTCCTCGATGTCATGGACCTGCTGGGTTTTCGCATCATCGTCTCCAAGCTCGACGACTGCTATCGCGCCCTCGGCGTGGTGCATCACGTTTATCGCCCGGTGTCGGAACAGTTCAACGACTACATCGCGGTACCCAAGGGCAACGGTTACCAGTCCCTGCACACCACCTGTGTCGGTCCCAAGGGCAAGAAGATCGAGGTGCAGATCCGCACCCGCGAGATGCACCACATCGCCGAGTCCGGCATCGCCGCGCACTGGCAGTACAAGGTCGGCGGCAGCGCGCACGCTGCGCCCCAGCAGCGCGCGCGCGAATGGCTGAAAAATCTGTTCGAACTCGAAGGCGACGCCGGCGCGCTCGATTTCGTCGAGAACGTCAAGGTCGATCTGTTCCCGGACGAGGTCTATGTGTTCACGCCCAAGGGCGCCATCCACCGGCTGCCGCGCGGCGCCACGCCGGTGGACTTTGCCTACTCCGTGCATACCGAGCTGGGCGACCGCTGCGTGGCCGCGCGCATCGACCAGCATCTGGAGCCGCTGCATACGCCGCTGAAGAACGGCCAGAGCGTCGAGATCATCACCGCGCGCCATGCGCAGCCCAATGCGGCCTGGTTGAATTTCGTCAAAACCGCGCGGGCGCGTCACAGCATCCGCAATCACCTCAAGAACCAGCGTGAGGATGAGGCGATCCGTCTGGGCCGCCGCCTGCTGGAAAAATCCCTGCGCGAGCTCGGCGTGCCGTTCGCGCGGCTCAAGGACGAGGCGACCAACGCGGTCGTTCTCAAGAGCTACGCACTGGAGGACATGGATGCGCTCTACGCGTCCATCGGTCTCGGCCAGCGGCTGGCGCCGCTGGTGGCCCGGCACTTTGTGCCCACCGGCGCGATGCCGCTGGTTCCTGGCGAAATCCTGCCGCTGGCGGTCGAAGGCACCGAAGGCCTGGTGCTGGATTACGCCAAGTGCTGCCGCCCGGTGCCGGGCGACGACATCCGCGGCCACGTCAGTGCCGGCCGCGGCATCATCATCCACCGCGCGGACTGCAAGCATGCGCAGTCGCCGCAGCGTCCGAAGAAAGGCAGCGGCGACGAGTGGATCGCGCTGATCTGGTCGGAGCAGGTCAAGGGCGATTATCTGGCCGAGCTGCGCGTCAAGGGCCAGAACAAGCGCGGCTCGCTCGCCGCCATCGCCGGCGAGATCGCGCAGGCCGAATCGAGCATCGAGAATGTGCAGATGGCCGAGCGTCTCGACGCGCAGTCCTCCGACATGCGCTTCCTGATCACCGTGCGCAGTCGCACGCATCTCGCACGCGTGATGCGCCGCATTCGCCGCCTGCCGACCGTGGCCCGCGTGGCCCGTACCTGATCATTGAACGGAGTTTTCATGAAGCGAGAAATCATCCACACCGACAACGCGCCGGCCGCCATCGGCACGTATTCGCAGGCGGTGAAATGCGGCAACACCGTCTATCTGTCCGGACAGATTCCGCTCGACCCCAAGACCAAGACGCTGGTCAATGCCAGCATCGAGGACGAGATTCACCAGGTCTTCAAGAATCTTGCCGCGGTCGCTGCCGCCGCCGGCGGCACCTTGAATCATGCGGCCAAGCTCAACGTCTTTCTTACGGATCTGGTGCATTTCCCCAAGGTCAACGAAATCATGGCGCAGTATTTTTCGCAGCCGTATCCAGCGCGCGCCGCCATCGGCGTAGCCTCGTTGCCGCGCGGTGCGCGTGTCGAAGCTGACGCGATTCTTGTCATTGACTGATGCACGCAAGACAGCGGTGGTCAGACCGCCGCTGACGCTCCAGACCTCCGTCCAATACCTGCGCGGCGCCGGCCCGGCGTTGGCGCAGAAACTGCGCGCGCTGGGGCTGTCGCAGGTACAGGACCTGCTGTTTCATCTGCCGCTGCGCTATGAGGACCGTCGACGGTTCACGCCGCTCGCGGACCTGAAAGAGGGCGGTGAGGTCTTGGTCCGCGCCAAGGTCGAGCATCAGGAAGTGCGTTATTCGCCGCGGCGCAATCTGCGCGTCGCCGTGAGCGAGCAGGACTCATGGTTATTGCTGCGGTTTTTCTTCTTCAACCAGACACAGGCGGCCAACTTCAAGCCCGGCAGCTGGGTGCGCGCCTACGGCCGGCTGCGGCAGGGCAAGTCCGGGATGGAGATGATTCATCCCGAGTATCAGCTGGCGGCAACGGCCGAGGAGCTCACGCCGGAAAAAACCCTGACACCGATTTATCCGGCGTCCACCGGCGTGACCCAGCCGCGCCTGCGTCAGCTGATCCGTCAGGCGCTGGAGCTGGCGTCGACTGATCCGGTTTTCAACCTGGCGCTGCCGGGTCTCGACGGCCCGGACACTTTGTCGGCATTGAGACTGATCCACCAGCCGCAGAACGACGCCGATGCGCAGCAGCTATTGGCGCTGGCGCATCCGGCGCAGCGACGGCTGATCCGGGAAGAATTGCTGGCGCATCAGCTGTCGATGCGCGTGCTGCGCCGGCAGGTACGCGGCAAGCCGGCGCCACGCATCGTCAACGCCGCGGCCGGCGTCGCTGCGCTCGAAGCGCGCTTGCCGTTCCGCTATACGAATGCACAGCGCCGCGTCGCCGCAGAAATCGCACGCGACCTGGATTCGGCGGCGCCGATGCTGCGACTGGTGCAGGGCGACGTCGGTTCCGGCAAGACCGCAGTTGCCGCGGCGGCGCTGGTGGCCGCAGCGCGCGCCGGATTTCAGGGCGCGTTGATGGCGCCGACCGAACTGCTGGCGGAGCAGCATGCGCAGACACTGCAGGCCTGGCTTGCGCCCATGGATATCACGGCCTGCCTGCTCAAGGGCACGCAGAAAAAACCGCAACGCGCGTCCGCGCTGGCGGCGATCAAGAGCGGGCAGGCGCAGATCGTGGTCGGCACTCACGCCGTGTTCCAGCAGAGTGCGATGTTCAAGAGACTCGCGCTGGTGGTGGTCGACGAGCAGCATCGTTTCGGCGTGCAGCAGCGGCTGGCCTTGCGCGACAAGGGCCCGGCGGGCCTGACGCCGCACCAGCTGGTGATGACGGCAACGCCGATCCCGCGCACGCTGGCGCAGACGCTGTATGCCGATTTGGATGTGAGCGTGATCGATGAGTTGCCGCCGGGGCGCAAGCCCATCATCACCGTGGCGCTGAGCAGCGAACGCCGCGCCGAGGTGTTGGCGCGCATCGGCAAGGCCTGCGCCTCGGGCCGGCAGGCGTACTGGGTGTGCACGCTGATCGAAGAATCCGAGGAGATCGAAGCGCAGGCCGCCGAAGAAACCGCGCGTACCCTGCGCGCGGAATTGCCCGAACTGAAGATCGGCCTCGTCCACGGCCGCCTGAAACCGGTCGAAAAGGACGCGCAGATGCAGGCGTTCAAGGCCGGCATCACGCAACTGCTGGTGGCGACCACGGTGATCGAGGTCGGCGTCGATGTGCCCAACGCCAGCATCCTGATCATCGACAACGCCGAACGGCTTGGACTGGCGCAGCTGCACCAGCTGCGCGGGCGCGTCGGGCGCGGCGCGACGGAATCGCAATGCGTGCTGTTGTACCAGCCGCCGCTGTCCTTGACCGCGCAAGCGCGACTGGATGTCATGCGCAAGACTCAGGACGGGTTTCTCATCGCCCAGCGCGATCTTGAGTTGCGCGGTCCGGGCGAGCTGCTCGGCCGCCGCCAGACCGGCTTGGTCGGTTTGAAACTCGCCGATCCGCTACGCGACGCCGCGCTCGGCGCGCCGCTGCAGAAACTGGCGGACGAATGGCTGGAGCGTCATCCGGGGCCGTGCTCGGCGCTGATCCGGCGCTGGGTAGGAGATGTCGAGAAATACGGACAGGTTTAACTCTGCAGATGAGGCCGACGGGTGCGGCAGAATGAGCGCCAATGAATAGTTACATCACAAAATTCCGCGATTACCTGCTGCTGATGCGTGCCGACAAGCCCATCGGCATCTTTTTATTGTTATGGCCAACGCTGTGGGCGCTGTGGTTTGCCGCGGGCGGCATGCCGACGCTGCACGTGCTGCTGGTGTTCGTCGGCGGCACGGTGCTGATGCGTTCCGCAGGTTGCGCGATCAACGATTTCGCCGACCGCGATTTCGACCCCAGGGTGGCGCGCACCCGGAACCGTCCGTTGGTGACCGGCCGTGTGACGCCCGAAGAGGCGGTGCGGGTGTTCGTGGTGATTGCGATCATCGCTTTCGGCTTGCTGACCTCGCTGAAGAACACGCTGGCGATCCTGTGGTCGGTTCCCGCCGTGCTGCTGGCCGCGGCGTATCCGTTCACCAAGCGCGTGTTCGCGATGCCGCAGGCGATTCTCGGCCTGGCGTTTTCTGCGGGTATTCCGATGGCCTATGCCGCTGTGCTGCATCGGGTGGAGTGGACGCCGGTGCTGCAACTGGTGGCCGCCAATCTGTGTTGGGTCATCGCCTACGACACCTTGTATGCGATGGCCGACCGCGAGGACGATCTGAAAATCGGCGTCAAATCCTCGGCCATCCTGTTCGGCCGTCACGACCTGACCCTGGTTGCCTTGCTGCACATGGCGAGTCTGCTGCTGCTGGCGCAGCTGGGCTGGAGCAGCGGCCGCGGCTGGATCTTCTTCACCGGCCTGGCAGGCGCTGCCGCGCTGGCGACTCTGCAGCAGCACCTCATCCGCAATCGTGAGCCGTCCGTCTGCATGCAGGCCTTCCTGCAGAACAATTACTTCGGCCTTGTCATCTTCGTGGGCTTGGCTTTGGATTACGCTGTCGTTCCATGAAACATTCATCTCTGTTGCTGTCGCTCGCGCTCATCGGGTGCTCGACCCTGGAAGGCGCGCCCGAGAACATCAAGCCGGTCAATGCGGTCGCACACAACTTCACCGTGCAGAAAGGCCTGACCTATTCGCCTGCCGGCTGGCCGCAGGAATTGAAGGCCGACATCTACGCGCCGCGCGGCCTGGGCCCGCATGCGGTGGTGATGGTGCTGTACGGCGGCGGCTGGGCAGATGGCGCACGCGGCGACATGAGCGATGTCTGCAGATATCTGGCCGAGCGCGGCTTCGCGGCCGTCGCAGTGGACTACCGCCATGCGCCGCAATACAAGTTCCCCGCGCCACTGCAGGATCTGCAGCAGGCGCTGCGCTGGGTGCACGCGCGCGCCGAAAGCCTCAACCTTGACGCCGACCGCATCGGCATCTACGGCTATTCGTCCGGCGGCCATCTGGCGGCGTTGATCGGCACCATCGGCGACAGCGATCCGCTGGATGCGCCCTACGGCGGGCCGCTGACGCGGGTCAAGGCCGTGGTCGCGGGCGGCGCGCCGACCGACTTGCGTAAATATGAGGGCGGCGAGCTGGTGCCGCAGTTTCTCGGCGGCTCGCGCGAGCAGATTCCGGAAGTCTTCGCGCTGGCATCGCCGATTACGCACGTGTCACCCAGTGACCCGCCGTTTTTTTTCTACCACGGCACGCTCGACACGCTGGTGCCGATCGATCACGCCGAGGATATGAAGGTCGCGCTGGATGCGGTGGGTGTGCCGGCACAGCTGCTGCGGCTCACCGCCATGACGCATGTGATGACCTATTTCTTCGACAGCACGGCACTGGAAAGCGCGACTCATTTCCTCGACCGTTACCTGAGGGCGCGGGCTTTTTAATCAGCTAGAGGTGTCTGTGCGAGCGCCCAGGCTTCGATGCGGGCGGCGCCCGCCTGCCGACAAACCTTGGCCAGTTCCACCAGGGTCGCGCCGGTGGTCATCACGTCGTCCAGCAGGGCGATATGCAACTCGTCCAGCGAGCACGTGACCTCGAAAGCGCCGCGCACGTTCTTGCGCCGCTCCACGGCGGATTTGCCGATCTGGTCTTCCGTGTTGCGCGTGCGCCGCGCCGCTTCCGGAATCAGCCGCACATCCAGCACGCGATGAATCCCACGAGCAATCTCCAGTGATTGGTTGAAGCCACGCGACCGCAGCCGCGACCCATGCAGCGGCACCGGAATCAGGATCTGCGGCAGCGGTTCGGCCCGCGTGGCGAGCCGCCGCGCCATCAGCTCGCCGAGGGTGAGGGCGTGTCGCAAAGCGCCCTGGTATTTCAGGGCATGAATCTGGGCCTGTACCGGGGTTTTCAGCTGGAACGCGGCGAACACATGGTCAATGTATTCCTGCGGTTTTGTCTCCGAGTGCCATGGCAGGTCGTGTGCGCAGGCGGCGCACACCGCCGCGCCACGTGCGCCGCAATATTCACAGCGAGAGGGCAGAATCAATTGTCAACCCGAATGGCTACGGTAAGATTGACAACACTATTTGGGGAATCCGCATGAGCCACGACCTCCGCCACGACTGGACGCGCGCCGAAGCGGCCGCGCTGTTCGCGCTGCCGTTCAACGAACTTTTGTTTCGCGCGCAGAGTCTGCATCGCCGCTATTTTGATCCCAATACGGTGCAACTCTCCACGCTGATCTCGATCAAGACGGGCGCCTGCCCGGAAGACTGCGCGTACTGCCCGCAGTCGGCGCGCTACGACACCGGCCTCAAAGCCGAACCGCTGATGGACGTGGACGCCGTGGTCGAAGCCGCGCGCGAGGCCAAGGCCAATGGCGCCACGCGCTTTTGCATGGGCGCGGCCTGGCGCTCGCCGAAGGACCGCGACATCGAAAAAGTCGAGGTGATGGTGCGCGAGGTGAAGAACCTCGGCCTCGAAACCTGCGTCACGCTGGGCATGCTCAAGCCTCAGCAGGCGCAGAAGCTGGCCGACGCCGGGCTCGATTACTACAACCACAACCTCGACACTTCGCCGGAGTTCTACGGAAAAATCATCAGCACCCGCACTTACGAGGATCGCCTCGATACGCTGAAGAACGTGCGCGATGCGGGCGTCAAGGTCTGCTGCGGCGGCATCGTCGGCATGGGTGAGGGCGAGCAGGACCGCGCCGAGCTGTTGCGCCAGCTGGCGGTGATGAACCCGCATCCCGAGAGCGTGCCGATCAACAACCTGGTGCAGGTCGGCGGCACGCCGCTGAAAGGCACTGAGGCGCTGGACCCACTGGAGTTCGTGCGCATGATCGCGGTGGCGCGGGTGATGATGCCCAAGTCCTATGTGCGCCTGTCCGCCGGCCGCACCGACATGAGCGACGAACTGCAGGCCCTGTGTTTCTTCGCCGGCGCCAACTCGATCTTCTACGGCGACAAGCTGCTGACCACCGGCAACCCGCAGAACGAGAAAGACCGCGCGCTGTTCGCGCGGCTGGGCATAGCTCCAGATTCAGCGCCGCTTTCCAACGCCGTCATTCCTGCGCAAGCGGGAATCCAGGGGCAAGAACAGCGCCGCTGTGCGTAGCGCATCGCTGCTTGAGCAGCGGCTTGCGCCGGAGCTGGAGCGGCTGAAAGCAGGGAATCTCTACCGCGTGCGACGTGTGGTCGAGGGCGCGCACGGCGCGCAGATCACGGTCAACGGCAAAGCCTGCATCAACTTCTGCTCCAACGACTATCTCGGCCTTGCGTCCGATCCGCGCATCGCGACAGCCGCGCGCAAGGCTTTAAGCGAAACCGGCACTGGCAGCGGCGCAGCGGCACTGGTGTCGGGTTACAACCGCGAGCATTGCGCGCTCGAAGAAGAACTCGCCGCCTATACCGGCCGTGCGCGCGCCCTGCTGTTCTCCACCGGTTGGGCGGCCAACCTCGGTGTGCTGCGCGCGCTGCTGGGCAAGAACGACACGCTGATCGCCGACGAGCTCAATCACGCCTCGCTGATTGACGGCGGACGGCTGTCTGGTGCGACTTATGTGCGTGTGCCGCACCTCGGTGTGGACGAATATCAGAATGCGCTTGCGTCGGCCAAGGGTAATGTCATCGTCGCCACCGATTCGGTGTTCAGCATGGACGGCGATCTGGCGTCGTTGCCTGCGCTCGCCGAGTTGTGCCGCACACATAAAGCCACGCTGATGGTGGATGACGCCCATGGCTTTGGCGTGCGCGAAATACCGCAGCAGGCGGAAATCTACGTCGCCACCCTCGGCAAATCGCTGGGTTGTGCCGGTGCCTTCGTCGCCGGCAGCGAAACCCTGATCGAGTATCTGATCCAGCGCGCGCGCAGCTGGGTGTTCTCCACCGCGCCGCCGCCGGCCTTGGCCGCCGCTGCGCGCGAGTCGCTGCGCATCATCCAAAGTGAGCCCGCTTTGCGTCAGCAACTGGAAACCAACATCCTGAGATTCCGCGATGGCGCGCGACAGCTCGGCATCGTACTGAAGGATTCCACCACGGCGATTCAGCCACTGATTGTTGGCGAAGAGAAAACTGCGCTGGCGTTGAGTCAGTATTTGTTCGAGCGCGGGCTTTGGGTCGCGGCCATCCGCCCGCCGACGGTACCGGCCAGCACTTCACGTCTGCGCATCACGCTTTCTGCCGCGCATGCCTCGGAGCAGATCGACCGTCTCCTCGCTGTGCTCTCGCAAGGACTCAAATGCTGATTCAGGCCATTTCGCTGGCAGGCGCAATGACGATCCTCGCTGCTTTCGTCCTGCAACTGTGGGGCCGCTTGAAGGCCGACGACGCCGCCTATCTATGGGCCAACACGCTCGGCGCGGGCGTGTTGACCGTGGTTGCGTGGATAGAATCGCAGTGGGGATTCCTGCTCATGGAAAGCGTCTGGACCGCGGTCAGTTTGAACGGCCTGGTAAAGCGCACGCGCACATGACCGCGAAAACGCTTTTCGTCACCGGCACCGACACTGGCGTCGGCAAGACGCTCGCGGCCTGTGCGTTGCTGCGGAATCTTCGCGCTCAGGGCAAAAAGGTCTGCGGCTTCAAACCGGTGGCTAGCGGCTGTGAGAACGGAAAAAACGCCGATGCGTTGGCGCTGATGCAGGCGACCGACTGCACTGAACCTTACGAGCGCATTAATCCAGTCGCGTTGCCTGAGGCCATCGCGCCGCATCTGGCGGCGGCGCATGCACACACCGCGATCTCGACCGACGCTTTGCGCGCCGCGCACGATGCGCTGGTCAACCGCTACGACTGGATCATTGCCGAAGGCGCCGGCGGCTGGCTGGTGCCGTATGGCGACACCTGGACGCAGGCCGAATGGGTGGCGGAGATGGAATGGCCGGTGATCCTGGTCGTCGGCCTACGGCTCGGCTGTCTGAACCACGCACTGCTCACGGTCGAGTCCATCCGCCATCGCACAGGTTTTGCCGGCTGGATCGCCAACGTGCTGCCGCCGCAGATGGCCGCTTGCGAGGAAAACATCGAAACCCTGCGCCAGCGCATTTCCGCGCCGTTGCTAGGAATCATTCCCGAACATGCCGGCGAGAGTGGCGCGCGCGATGCGCTGGACCTCAAATCCCTGCTGAAGCCACCACCCGCTCCAGCTGTTTTGGAGCCTTGAAAGGGCGTTAGCCGTCGAAACCATGGCCTTTCATACATCGCGAGAGATAGCGGCCCATCCGTCCAGCATATTTGCCGCGTTTGAGGACAGCGCCCGCTTGGCGGTTTGGTGGGGCCCCGCGGGCTTCACGAACACATTCAAGACCTGCGAGTTCAAGGCGGGCGGCAAATGGTCATACGTAATGCATGGGCCGGGCGCAAAGCACTACCCAAATGAAAGCGTCTTTCGTGACATCGAGCCATTCAAGCGGATTGTCATCCAGCACGTATCACAGCCGCGATACCTCCTGACGGTGACTTTTGAGCCGACGGCCAATGGCGGAACTCTTGTCAGTTGGACGCAGGACTTCGAAGATCCAAGGGTTGCGAGCGGTATTGGACACATCGTTGTACCGGCAAATGAACAGAATCTTGACCGACTGGCGGCAGAGGTGCGGCGCGAGCGCGGTGGCTGACCGGCGTCGAAAGTTCACCGCAACCCGTTTCATGAGCGGCGCGCTCGCCCAGCTTGATGTCCGAAAACGGCGCGTAAATCGATTCGTGTAAATCTAAGCTGTGAGGCGAGCTTCACTGTTTCCTCATGAGCTGAATCCAATGAACATCGTTCTCCTGCATGGCAGCTGGCATGGCGCCTGGTGCTGGCACAAGGTCATTCCCCATCTTCAGGATTTGGGCCACGCGGTTCATGCCCCGGATCTACCGGCGCATGGCCGCGCTTGGCGATTCATGCGGGGCCGCATCACGCTCGGAATGATGGCGCGCAGCGTTTGCAGCCTGCTCGACAGGCTTGATGGCCCGACCTTGCTGGTAGTACACAGCCGCTACGGCATCGTGGCTTCGACGGTTGCCGAGATGCGCCCACAAAAATTGTCCGGTGTGGCGTATCTCGCTTCCTATATGTTGAGGAACGGCGAGCGTGCGTCCGACTTCTTTGCGCGAGATAAGGGCTCACTGTTAACGCCGCACGTCCGCATCAGCTACGCCACCCTGACGGACCGCCTCGACGAAGCGGCCTATCGCCCAGGGCTGTACGCGGATTGCTCCGAATCAGACATCGCCTTGGCGAAGACGCTGTTGACGGCCGGCCCTTCGTTGCCCGCCATTACTCGTTTGAAACTCAGCGAGGCGCGCTACGATTCGGTGCCACGGCACTACATCCTGCTCACGCAGGATCGCGCGGTGTCGCCGGCGCTGCAGCAACGGATGATTGACGCCTCGCCCTGCGCCACCGTGATCTCGATTGACGCCAGTCATTCAGCGTATTTCTCATGTCCCGCCAAACTGGCTGGTGCCATACACACAATCGCCGGACATAAACAACGCTAAAAAATCAGAGCGCTGCCGCCCCAGCTCCATCAGCAGCGCTCGACCTCAAGCTGCCGGATGAGCAGTTGTTGCGTGATGCGCAACGCGCTAGTATTGGCGAATGATCCAGTCGTTCCGACACAAAGGGCTACGCAGGTTCTTTGAGTCGGGCAGCGCAGCGGGCATCCAGCCGCACCACGCCAAGCGGCTGCGCATGCTGCTGACGGCGCTCGACACGGCCCATTCACTGGAGGATATGGACGTGCCGGGGTTCCGCCTCCATCCCTTGAAGGGTCAGCAGCAGGGCCGCTGGTCGGTCTGGGTCAATGGAAACTGGCGGATGACTTTCGAGTACCGGGACGCACATGCCTACGTCCTGGATTATGAGGACTACCACTGATGGCCATGCACAACCCTCCGCACCCCGGCGAGTTCATCACCGAGGTTTATCTGCAGCCGAACGAGATCAGCAGCCGCGAACTGTCGGTCAAGCTCGGTGTCGCCGCTTCCACGCTGCATCGTGTTCTCACCGGCGCCAGCGGCATCAGTCCGGAAATGGCGCTGCGCCTTTCCAAGGCGCTCGGCCGTTCGCCCGAAAGCTGGTTGGCCATGCAGTACAACCACGATCTCTGGCAGGCACGGCGCAGCGTCAAGCTCGGTGATGTTGGCAAAATCCGCCTCAAAGCGGCCTGAACACCTCGCTGAATCGGCCACTCGTTCCAAGCCTTGTGAGGCCCGAAAAGGCGATCAACGGCGAATGAAGGCGTCCTGGGACTCCGTTGCGCAAAACGTTCACTTCACAGCGCCGCTAAACGTGGCCGCGTTTTGTGAGCGCGTCGCACTCGATGCGATGATTCTTGATCTTGGTTGCGGGTACGGGCGTCTTGCATCTCAGCTGATCACACTGGGTTTTATCCACGTCAGCGGTTACGACGCATCACGAAAGATGATTGAGCGAGGCAATGCTTTGCATCCGCAGCTTCGCCTCGCTGTCGCTGATGTGGCAAAGCTTCCTGAGCCAGACGGTGCCGCAGATGCGGTGATTCTTTCAGCGCTGCTGACGTCCATCCCGGATCCGGCCAAGCAACGAGACGTCGTAAAAGAAATAAAGAGAGTGCTACGGCCCGGCGGAACCGTTCACGGTGTCGAGTTTCTGCGACAGCGCGGAGTGGCGTATCAAGAGAGCGGCGTGTTTGAGTCGAAAGCAGGCATAGCCATGTGGCATTTTCAGGCTCATGAACTGAAGCAGCTTTTTGCTGGATTTTCGCGCTGGGAGTCCTGGCGTCAGGAAGCGCCGTCGCTGTCCGGCGCGACTTCCGAAGTCCTGCAGTTTGTTGTCTATGCCGCCTAACCTGGGCGTTAGAAGTTCACCGCCTCCAGCTCCATCAGCGGCGCACTGCCGGCGCGCGCCTGCTTGATCAGGCCTGCGGTTTCCGGATACAGCTTGGCGAAGTAGAAGCGCGCGGTGCTGAGTTTGGTTTTGTAGAACGGCGCGTCGGCGGCGCTGGCGCTCGCGAGTTTCTTCATGGCGACGCCAGCGGCGTAGACCCATGAGAACGAAAACACCAGGTGGCCGATGATGCGCAGGTAAGGCACGGCGGCAGCGCCGGCTTCGTCCGGGTTCTTCATCGCCTTGCCGCCAATTTCGGCGGTGAGTTTTTGCACCTCGGCCATAAGCGCGCCGAGCGGGTCGGTGTATTCCTTCATCTCCGGCGTGCCGGCGTGCGAGGCGATCAGATCGCCGATGCCCTTGCCGAACTTCATCAGCTTGGCGCCACCGTCCATCAGCACCTTGCGACCGAGCAGGTCCAGCGCCTGAATCGTGTTGGTGCCTTCGTAGATCATGTTGATGCGCGCGTCGCGCACGTATTGTTCAAGCCCCCATTCGGCGATGTAGCCGTGGCCGCCGAGCACCTGCATGGCCAGCGTGGTGGACTCGTAGCCGTTGTCGGTGATGAAGCCCTTGACCACTGGCGTCAGCAGCGCGACCAGGTCCGCATTGTCTTTGCGGATTTTCTCGTCGGTGCTTTTGTGCTCGCGGTCGATGGCGAGGCCGGCCCAGTAGGTGAAGGCGCGCGCGGCTTCGACGTAGGCTTTCTGCGTCAGCAGCATGCGGCGCACGTCGGGGTGGTGGATGATCGAATCCGCCGGCTTGTCCGCGAGTTTGGGCCCGGTGAGCGAGCGACCCTGCAGGCGGTCTTTCGCATAGGCCAGCGAGTTTTGATACGCCACTTCGGCCAGACCCAGCGACTGCATGCCGACGCCGAGGCGCGCGGAGTTCATCATCACGAACATGGCGTTGAGGCCCTTGTTCGGTGCGCCGACCATGGTGCCCTTGGCGCCGTCGAGATTGATGACGCAGGTAGCGTTGCCGTGGATGCCCATCTTGTGTTCGATGGAGCCGCAGCTGACTTTGTTGCGCGCGCCGACCGAGCCGTCGGCATTCGCTACGAACTTGGGCACCACGAACAGCGAGATGCCCTTGGTGCCGGCCGGTGCGTCCGGCAGGCGCGCGAGGACGAGGTGCACGATGTTCTTCGACATGTCGTGCTCGCCGGCGGAGATGAAGATCTTGGTGCCGGTCACCGAATAACTGCCGTCACTGTTCGGTTCGGCCTTGGTCTTGAGCAGGCCGAGGTCGGTGCCGCAGTGCGCTTCGGTCAGGCACATGGTGCCGGTCCATTCGCCTGAAGTGAGTTTGGGCAGATAGATTTTCTTCTGCT
The DNA here is from genome assembly GCA_038043245.1 of Pseudomonadota bacterium. Taxonomy (GTDB): domain Bacteria; phylum Pseudomonadota; class Gammaproteobacteria; order Nevskiales; family Nevskiaceae; genus JACPFV01. Next base: position 18,749 of record JBBTCH010000004.1, read on the forward strand.
CCGGCGTGCCGAAGGCTTTGAGCGCGTTGTAGGCGCCGTGCGACAGGCCGGGGTACATCGTCCACGCCTGATTCGCCGAGTTCATCATCTCCATGAACGCGCTCGACACCACATGTGGCATGCCCTGACCGCCGAACTCGATGTCACCACCGAGCGAGCCCCAGCCGGCTTCGGTGAACTGTGCGTAGGCTTCCTTGAAACCCTTGGGCGTAGTCACGCTGCCATCGGCATGGCGCGTGCAGCCTTCGCGGTCGCCGACCTGATTCAGCGGGAACAGAACCTCGGCACAGAATTTGCCGCCTTCTTCGAGCACGGAATCGATCGTCGCGGCGTCGATGTCCGCGTGAGGCGGCAGTTTCTTCAGATGCTTCTCGACCTCGAGCATCTCGTGCAGGACAAACTGCATGTCGCGCAGCGGCGGGGTGTACTGGCCCATGACAATCTCCGGAGCTTTGAAAGTTTGGATTGCGAAGATTAGGGCAGTGGCGACACGGTGTCATGTGCGCGACGTAGCTGCGCACATGTGGGTGCGGGAGCCGCTGCAAGGCCCGCGAGGAGAAACCCCACAAGGTTGCGTCTACCGAAACTTGCGAAGGACGCTCCAGTGACGTGATTCATCGCTGGTAGCGGGCCCCCCACCTTGGGCGGTTTCAAGGGCTTTGGAGCCATTTTTAGGAAAAATGACGGTACACATTCCGTATCGCCTTCTCTGGCGCGCTTCAAAAATCCCTGGAAAACGTTCTTGATGGGTAGCGTTCAAATCGAGCCATACACTACAATTCGCACGCTAGGCAGGGAGTCCAAATAAATGTTGAAACACCAAGCATGGGTGCGCGGCATCGCCGGCGCTGTTCTCGCGTTGTGCGCGAATGTCGCGTGGGCCTACACCACCACCGGCAACGGCTGGAACATCCCCGTCGGGGTCACCGAGATCAGCCGCGAAGTGCATGGGCTGAATACGCTGATCTTCTGGGTCTGTGTTGGCATCGGCGTCGCCGTGTTTGGCGTCATGTTCTATTCGGTGTTCGCGCACCGAAAGTCCCGGCACCCGAAGCCGGCAGACTTCCACGAGTCGATTACCGTCGAGATCGCCTGGACCATCGTGCCGTTCATCATCCTCATCGCCATGGCGATCCCCGCCGCGCGCGTGCTGATCCGCATGGACGACACCCGCGCCGCGGATATCTCGATCAAGGTCACCGGCTACCAGTGGAAGTGGGAATACGAGTATCTGGATCAGGGCGTGAAGTACTTCTCGACCCTGTCGGCGCAATCCAACGAGGCGCGGCAGCTGCATTCCGGCATCGACGTGACCAAAGTGCCGAACTATCTGGTGGACGTGGACAACGCGCTGGTGCTGCCGGTGGGTAAAAAGGTGCGTTTCCTGATCACCGCCAACGACGTCATCCACGCGTGGTGGGTGCCGGATCTGTCGGTGAAGAAAGACGCGATCCCTGGGTACATCAACGAAACCTGGGCGACGATTGAAGTGCCCGGCACCTATCGCGGGGTCTGCGCCGAGCTCTGCGGCCGCGACCACGGTTTCATGCCGATTGTCGTGCAGGCGCTGCCGGAATCCGAATACAACGCCTGGCTGGCCAAGGCCAAGAGCGGGAAAATCGAAGTCGCTGCGGCTCCCGCGACGGTGATGAGCGATGCGCAGCCGACGCAGCTTGCGGCCGCCGCCGAACCGGCAAAAGCGGCTCCTGCCGACGGCGCAAAAATCTATGCGGCGAATTGCGCCGCCTGCCATCAGCCCGAAGGGCAGGGCATGCCGCCGAACTTCCCGGCGCTCAAGGGCAGCAAGATCGCCAACGGTCCCGCCGCTGAGCACATCAAGCAGACGCTGAAAGGCAAAAACCTGATGCCGCCGTTCAACTACCTGTCGGACGAGAACCTCGCCGCAGTCCTTACCTACGAACGCACCAGCTGGGGCAACAAGGGCGGCGCTGTGACGCCGGCCCAGGTTGCTGCGGCCAGAAAATAATCGGAGTCGCCATGTCCTCTCACGATCACGCAGCGCACGGTCACGACGACCACCATCACGGCCCCGCCCAGCTCAAGGACGGTTTCGTGCCGTGGGTGATGCGCTGGATCAAGACCACCAATCACAAGGATCTGGGCACGCTGTACCTGCTGTTCAGCTTCAGCATGTTCATGATTGGCGGGCTGATGTCACTGGTGATCCGTGCCGAGCTGTGGCACCCCGGCCTGCAATTCGTCGACCCTGAGTTCTTCAACCAGATGACGACGATGCATGCGCTGATCATGATTTTCGGCGGCGTCATGCCTGGGTTCGTCGGCCTGGCCAACTGGATGGTGCCGATGCAGATCGGTGCCTCCGATCTGGCACTGCCGCGCGTCAACAACTGGGGTTTCTGGATCCTGCCGTTTGCGTTCAGCATGCTGCTCGGGACCCTGTTCCTGCCCGGCGGCGCGCCGGCCGGCGGCTGGACCATGTATCCGCCGCTGGTGCTGCAGACCGGCGACGCGTTTCCGTTCCTGATCTTCGTCGTCCACATCCTCGGCATCAGCTCGATCACCGGCGCCATCAACGTCGCGGTGACGATCCTCAACATGCGCGCGCCCGGCATGACGCTGATGAAGATGCCGCTGTTCAGCTGGACCTGGCTGATCACCGCCTACCTGCTGATCGCCACCATGCCGGTGCTTGCCGGCGCGGTGACCATGCTGCTGACCGACAAGTACTTCCTCACTACGTTCTTCTCGGCGGGTGGCGGCGGCGACCCGGTGCTGTTCCAGCACGTGTTCTGGTTCTTCGGCCATCCCGAGGTCTACATCCTGATCCTGCCGGCGTTCGGCGTGGTCTCGACCATCATCCCGACCTTTGCGCGCAAATCGCTGTTCGGCTACGACTCGATGGTCTACGCGGTGGCCTCGATTGCCTTCCTCAGCTTCATCGTCTGGGCGCACCACATGTTCACCGTCGGCATGCCGCTGGCGGGCGAACTGTTCTTCATGTTCAGCACCATGCTGATCGCGGTCCCGACCGGCGTGAAGGTGTTCAACTGGATCGCGACCATGTGGCGCGGCGCCATGACCTTCGAGACGCCAATGCTGTTCGCGGTGGCGTTCGTGTTCCTGTTCACCATCGGCGGCTTCTCCGGCCTGATGCTGGCCATTGCGCCGGTGGACTTCCAGTATCACGACACCTATTTCGTGGTCGCGCACTTCCATTACGTGCTGGTGCCGGGCGCAGTGTTCGCGATCATCGCCGGCGTCTACTACTGGATCCCGAAATGGACCGGCGTGATGTACAACGAGACCCTCGGCCAGTGGCACTTCTGGCTGTCGGCGATCTTCATCAACCTGACCTTCTTCCCGCAGCATTTCGCCGGACTCGCCGGCATGCAGCGGCGCGTGCCGGATTACGCCATCCAGTTCACCGACTTCAACATCCAGTCCTCGATCGGCGCATTCGGGTTCTTCGTCAGCCAGTTCCTGCTGATGTACAACTTCGCGCGCTGCATCTGGTTCCGCAAGGGCATGCAGCCGGCGCCCGCGCGCGTATGGGAAGGTGCACACGGGTTGGAATGGACGGTGTCTTCACCGGCGCCGTATCACACGTTCGAAGACCCGCCGCGGGTAGGCGACAACGAAGTCACCGCCAGCCACGACGACATCGATCCGCTGACGCACAAGCCGCAGCACAGCTGAGATCGCGTTCCATGCAGAGTCCGCACGATCCCGAACTCGCCAGGCGCAATGTGCGTCTGGCCTGGGCGCATGTCGCGCTGGCGTTGCTGTTCGTCGCCGGATTCGTCTTGGTGCAGGCGAGCAAGTGACGTGCAAATGAATACCGAGACGAAACGCCACACCGGCCGCCTGACGGCAGTGGTATTGGCGATGTTCGGCTTTGGCTTCGCGCTCGGCCCGCTCTACAGCGCGATCTGCGAGGCGGCCGGCATCAACGGCAAGATGAGGCTCGCCGTCGCCGACGTCAAAAACACCGCGGTGGACAGCAGCCGCTGGGTCAACGTCGAGTTCGTCACCACCGTCAACGGCGGCCGGCCGATGCAGTTCCGTGCCGCGCAGAGCCGCGTGCGCGTGCATCCGGGCGAGATGGCGACGGTTGAGTTCACTGCGCAGAACAACGAGGCGCACGACATCGTCGCGCAGGCGGTGCCCAATGTCGCGCCGTGGAACGCGGCCCGGCATCTGCGCAAGACCGAGTGCTTCTGCTTCAACCAGCAGGCGTTCAAGGCCGGCGAGACGAAATCGATGCCGATGCGTTTCCTGATCGACCCCGAACTGCCGGCGGAAGTCGAGACCATCACGCTGGCTTACACTTTTTTTGATGTCACTGAACTTGCCCAACAGGGCAAGCTGCAACCCAGGAGCTGATCATGGCCTCGTCACACGCCCCCGCTACCGCTGGCGCCTCGCGTTATTTCGTCCCCGAGCCCAGCGCCTGGCCGTTCATGCTCACCGCCAGCATCGTCGCTGTCATCGTCGGCGTCTGGGGCTTTTTGGAAGAAAAGAACATCGGTCCCTGGCTCACCTGGATCGGCGCGGCGGCGATGATCACGGTCATCTTCCGCTGGATCCGCGGCGTCGCGCGCGAGAGCGAACGTGGCGCCTACAACACGCAGGTGGATGCCACCTACCGCTGGGGCATGAGCTGGTTCATCTTCAGCGAGGTGATGTTCTTCGGCGCCTTCTTTGGTGCGCTCTGGTATGCGCGCAACCTGTCGGTGCCCTGGCTCGGTGGCGAAGGCGGCAAGGCCATCGCCCAATTCCTGTGGCAGGGCTACGACGCGGTATGGCCGACCAATGGCCCCGCGCAGCAGGGCGGCGCGTTTGAAACGGTCGCGGCGTGGGAGCTGCCGTTTGTGAATACCCTGCTGCTGCTGACCTCCGGCGTGACCATCACCATTGCGCATCACGCGCTCAAGGAAAATCATCGCCGTGCCTGCATCCTGTGGATGTGGGCAACCGTTGCGTTGGGCGCAGGATTCCTTGGTTGCCAGGCTTATGAGTATGTGCACGCCTATCACGAGCTGAACCTCACGCTGGGCAGCGGCGTCTACGGTTCGACCTTCTTCATGCTCACCGGTTTCCACGGCATGCACGTGACGCTCGGCACCATCATGCTGATCAGCATCACCGGCCGCCTGATGGCCGGCCACTTCAAACCGGACTCGCACTTCGGTTTCGAAGGCGTGGCCTGGTACTGGCACTTCGTCGATGTCGTATGGATCGGACTCTTTATTTTTGTTTACGTCTTATAAAAAGCGCATCAGCCTCGAAAAGCCCGCTCTGCGGGCTTTTCTTTTCTAGCGACCCTGCAGATTGTGCGGCTGTATCCAGCCCATGAAATACGCGACGATCAAAAACACGATGAGCCCCACTTGCAGCGATACGCGCCAGGTCAGCGCTTTCATGGTGCGGCGGTTGTCGTTGCTGGCCTTGTCCTTGAGCAGGAAATACGCGCCTGAAAACAGCGCGACGACGATCGCGGCAAGCAGCAGCAGAATCACGGTTTTGGCGAACATGGCGCGGGTATTATGAATCGGATTTTCCGCTGGTCATGGTTTTCCGCGCTCGCGCTTTCATTTATCGCGTTGACCGCCGGTTTGGGCGTCTGGCAAATCCAGCGCGGCCAGTACAAACAAGGGTTGCTCGATGCGCTGACGGTCGCTGCGACCCAGCCGCCGGTGACCCTGATGCGTGGCTCGGCCGCCGGGGAATATCCGGTTCGCGTACAGGCCAGCGGCCGCTACGACATCGTCTTCCAGTTGCTCCTCGACAACCAGACCCATGAACAGAAACCCGGCTATCACGTGTGGACGCCTTTTCAGCTGGCCGATGGCAGCGTGATTCTGGTCAATCGCGGCTGGTTGCCAGCGAACCCGGACCGACGTGTCTTGCCGGCGTTGCCGGCGCCGGACACCGCCCAGGTGAGCGGGCTGTGGCGTGCGTTGCCGCAGCCCGGTCTGCGTTTGGCGAAAGTGGCGAATTGCCCGGACCAAAAAACCTTTCCTGCCGTGGTGTCATACCCGGACCTGGAAGACTTGCGTTGCCTGCTGGGTGAGAACGTCATCGCCGGCGTGCTGTTGCTGGACGCCGCTGCGCCGGGCGGCTTCGTGCGCGAGTGGAACGCCCGCTTCGTCCGCCTGCCACCGTCGCGTCACTACGCTTACGCCGCCACCTGGTTCCTGCTATGTGCGACCCTGATGTTTCTGTTGGTTCGCATCCACCTGAAGAAATCCCATGAGTGATTCCGCCCCCACGCCACGCGCCGCCAAGGTCATTGTGCCGCTGGCCTTGCTGTTCTTTGTGCCGCTGCTGGCGGCTTACACGATATTTTTCTACTTTCCGGAGTGGATACCCGAGGGCAAAACCAATTACGGCACGCTGGTGTCGCCCGCGCGGCCGGCGACAGGGTTTGCGGATGCACTGAAAGGCCGTTGGACTTATGTCTATCTGGCTGACGATGGCTGTACCGAACGCTGTCTGGAAAAGCTGGTGCAGATCCGTCAGATCCGCCTCGCACTCAATGAAAAGCGCCAGCGCGTGCAGCGCGTGCTGCTGGTGTCGCGTACGGACGAGGCGCTGCGCCTGGCTGAAGCGCTCAAGGCCGAGCATCCCGATCTGCGCGTGCTGGCCGACAGCGACGGCAAGGCGCGCGAGTTTTTTGCCCCTGCCGACGCCGATGCGCTGTATCTGCTCGACCCGCTGGGCAACTGGCTGATGACCTATCCCGCGGCGGCCGAGTCACGCGGCCTGTTCAAGGACATCAAGAAGCTGCTGCGCTTGTCCCAGATCGGTTGATGCCATGCGTGCGTTTCGCGTCCTCAATCTGCTGGCACTGATCCTTTGCTTCATCGTCGTGGTCGTCGGTGCCTATGTGCGCCTGTCGCACGCCGGCCTCGGCTGCCCGGACTGGCCGGGCTGCTACGGACAATTGCTGGTGCCAGAGCAGGCTGCGCCGGGTTTTGAACGCCCGCTGGAAGCACACAAGGCCTGGAAAGAAATGTTTCACCGCTACATCGCGTCCACGCTGGGTCTGCTGATAGTGGCGCTGGCGCTGATCAGCAAATACAGCAGCGCTGAGAATCTGCCGCGCAAACTGCCCTGGCTGCTGGTGGCGCTGGTGATTTTCCAGGGGATTCTCGGCATGTGGACCGTGACCTGGCAGCTGAAGCCGCTGGCGGTGACGGCGCATCTGCTGGGGGGCATGACCACACTGGCTTTGTTGTTGTGGATGTGGCTTGCACTGCCAAAAACCAGCGAGACGTCCGAGTCGGAACCCGTGCCGGAAAAGCAGTTCCGGTCCGAGCGCCAAGTCTGGTTTGAACTGCAAAAGGAAGATGCACCAGCCACGCCGGCAAAACGACCGTGGGGATTGCGTGTACTCAGCGGCTTGGCGCTGATAGCCCTGGTCACGCAGATTTTCCTGGGCGGCTGGACCAGCAGCAATTACGCGGCACTGGCTTGCCCGGATCTGCCGACCTGCCATGGCGCCTGGCTGCCGGATACGGATGTGAAAGAGGCGTTCACGCTGTGGCGCGGGCTCGGCACCAACTACGAATTCGGCGTGCTCGACAGCCGCGCGCGCGTCACCATCCATCTGGCCCATCGTCTCGGCGCCATGGCCGTCACGCTGGTTCTGCTGGCTTTGTCCCTTCTGCTGTGGCGTTCGGGCGCGCGCGTCATCGGCGCCACAATGGCGGGTGTGCTGGGAGTTCAGCTGACGCTCGGTCTCAGCATCGTGTTGCTGCAACTGCCGCTGCCCTTGGCCGCGGCTCACAATGCGGGTGCCGCGTTACTATTGCTGACGCTGGTCGCCGTCAATCATCGACTCTGGAAATCGCAGACATCATCGTGAGCGCCGTTCCCCACACACTTGAAGTGCCGCAGCGCTCGCGACTGCGCGAGTACTACGAACTGACCAAGCCGCGCGTGGTGATGCTGATCATGTTCACGGCCATTGTCGGCATGTTCCTGTCGGTCGAGGGTCTGCCGCCGCTGAATCGCCTGCTCTGGGGCAGCCTCGGCATCGCCTTGCAGGCGGCGAGCGCAGCGGCGATCAACCAGATGCTGGACCGTCACGTGGATGCGCGCATGGCGCGCACCTGCGGCCGGCCGCTGGTGACGGGAACCCTGAGCTTGCCGGAGTCGACGATCTTTGCCGGCGCGCTCGGCATCGGCGGCTTTGCCGTGTTGTATCTATGGGTCAATCCGCTGTCGGCCTGGCTGACGCTGGCGACGCTGATTGGTTATGCCGGCATCTACACGGTATTTCTGAAAAGAGCGACGCCGCAGAACATCGTCATCGGCGGCGCAGCAGGGGCCGCGCCGCCGGTGCTGGGCTGGGTCGCGATCACCGGCCATGTCGACCCCGAAGCCCTGCTGCTGTTCCTGATCATTTTCATCTGGACGCCGCCGCATTTCTGGGCGTTGGCGATTGAACGCGAGAAGGAATACGCCAAGGTCAACATCCCGATGTTGCCGGTGACCCACGGCATCGAGTTCACCCGCACCCAGGTGCTGCTCTACACGCTGCTGCTGCTCGCAGTGAGCGTGCTGCCGTTCGTGTTCGGCATGAGCGGACTGTTGTATCTCGCCGGCGCACTGGTTTTCGGCGGCGTGTTTCTGGCCTACGCCTGGCGCTTGAAATTCGCGCCGGTGCCCGGCCTGCCGATGAAGACCTTCGGCTACTCCATCGTCTACCTGATGGCGATTTTCGCGCTGCTACTGCTCGACCACTACCGGTTCGCTATTTGGTCGTAAGTTTCGACACGTTCGATGGGTCGAACATCGAACGATCCAGCTGGACCTCGACCAGTTCCGCCTCTTCGTTGTTGAACGACATTGCCAGGTAGCGGTTGGAGTAGAGGTCGTAGACGGTTTCGCCGGCCGACACCATGAACGGCTTGTCGTAGGCCACGATCGGATGTGCTTCCTGCACGCGCCAGAGCTGATCGCGGTTGTCGTAGATGTCCACGACGGCCATTTGCCACGCGTCTTCGTCGATGTAGAAGGTGCGGCGCTTGTAGGCGTGGTTCTTGCCGGGGCGGGTGGTCGAATCCACCACCCAGACGCGGTGCAGTTCGTAGCGCGGCAACTCCGCGTTGATATGGTTTTTCTTGAAGATATCCGGGTATTTCAACGCGTTGCTATGCAGGGCGTAGGCGTTGTAGGGGATGTACAGCTCCTTCTTGCCGACCAGTTGCCAGGTGTAGCGGTCGAGCGCGCCGTTGAACATGTCGAGCTGGTCGTTGGTTCGCAGGCCGTCTGAGCCGGTGCCGGGGTTGTCGTAGCCGATGTTGGGTGCGCGACGCAGGCGGCGCTGGCCGGGGTTGTACTGCCAGGCGCGCCGCGGTTCGGCGACCTGGTCCATGGTCTCGTGCACCAGGGTGATGATGCCCGCCAGCCGCGGCGGTGCATGCACCTGCTGCAAAAAGTAGATCGCGACGTTCTTCAGATTCTCGGGTGTGGCAGTTTTCTGGCCGTAGGCAAACTCGACGTCTTCGCGGATTTTCACCGCGTTGTATTCGCCGCTGGTGGTCACTGCGGCCTGCATGTTCCAGCGCGTGGCACCCGAGCCGCGGTAGCGCAGTTTGTGGTTCCAGATCAGCTCGGCGCCGGCTTTCGGGATCGGCACCGGAATGCCGACGACAACGTTCTTCATGGATTCGCCGCCACCCGCGAGCTCGCCCTTGAGCGCGTTCTGGTAGGTGGCTTCATTCACCCAGTCCGGATACGCGTGAGTCCGGCGCGTGGCGTAGACCTTCATCTTGTAGGTCGTCGGATAACGGCTGAACATCGCAATCTGGCCTGGCGTCAGCTTGTCCTTGTGCGTATCCAGATTTTCCTTGGTGATGGTGAACAGCGGCTTGTCTTCGGGAAACGGATCGCAGTACCAGGTGCCTTCGCCCTTGTAGCAGGGCGGCGATTTGGTCAGCCCACCGTCCCAGGCCGGGATCGTGCCGGCGGCATTGGCCGCGCGCTCGGCGCCGGTCGGCGTCAGATCGGTTTTCAGGCGCGCGGCTTCTTCCGGCGTGACTTTCGCCTGCACGGAACAAACGGCTGCGAGCAGGGCCAAGGCCACGGCGGCCGTTCGTATGCGCATAAATTCTCCTGAGATGGCTTGCGGGGCAAGCCCTGTTTTTCTAATCACGAAATGCTATCACCCGTTTATGATGTTTTTAATCTTCGGGGTGATTTCTGTAAAAAATACTTGGTGCCGCCGGGATTCCGCCGAGAGCTGAAAAAGGGGTTCAAAGGCCTCTTGGCGAGTGAGCCTGAATCAGGCTTCGATGGCGCTGCGCAGCTTCTTCATCGCTGCGGCTTCGATCTGGCGCACGCGTTCGGCGGAGACGCTGTATTTTTCGGCCAGCTCTTTCAGACCTTCCTTCTCGCCGTCCCTGAGCCAGCGCTGCGCGAGGATGTCGCGCGAGCGCTCGTCGAGCGAGGCCAGCGCGCCGCGCAGCTTGTCTTCGCGCTCGTCCTGCCATTCGCTGTTCTCCAGCGTGGCGTAGGGGTCGTTCTCGTCGCGAATAAAATCTTCCGGTACGTAGGCGTTTTCGCCATCTTCCGGCGTGGCGCTGAAACTGGTGTCGTGACCGGACAGCCGCGCTTCCATCTGCAACACTTCTTCGGGCTTGACCTTGAGATCGCGCGCCATGGTTTCGACTTCGGCGCGGTTCATCCAGCCGATATGGTCTTTCTTGCTGCGCAGATTGAAGAACAGCTTGCGTTGCGCCTTGGTGGTGGCGATCTTGACGATGCGCCAGTTCTTCAGCACGTATTCGTGGATCTCGGCCTTGATCCAGTGCACCGCGAACGAGATCAGGCGCACGCCGACTTCCGGATCGAAGCGCTTGACCGCCTTCATCAGGCCGATGTTGCCTTCCTGGATCAGGTCGTTGATCGGCAGGCCGTAACCGAGATAGCCGCGCGCGATGTGCACCACGTGGCGCAGGTTGGCGAGCACCAGTTGCTGGGCCGCTTCGAGATCCTGGCCGTCACGCAACTTGAGCGCGAGCTGCTTTTCCTGCGCGGCGTCCAGCGCCGGAATCTGATTGACCGCGGAAATATAGGCATCAATGCTGCCGGCCAGCGGCACCAGAAACTGGGCGGCCGCCGGTTGGCGCAGAGCCAAGGTTTTGACTTCACTCATGGGATGTAATTTTAGCACTTGAAAACTTGGAGTGCTAAGGGTCAAAAGAGTTCCGTTATGACGTTATAACCCACTGATTTGTCTAGCCGGAAACAGTCAGTTGTCCCTGCGCTATCAAACCCCCAGACGCATGGATCTGGAACGCGTAGCGGGCCCCTTCGCCGGTGCCGGCCAGCCGCTCGGCTTGAATCTCCATCCGCCCGGCTGTAGCCCAAGCCGTCAGGTTTTCAAACGTCACTGCGTTCACGCCCGCAAGCCGTCGTTGTCGTTTTGGGGCGCCTTGCGCATTCAGGCCGGCGTGAATCGCGGTGGCCTGCGCGGCGTATTCAATCAGGCACAGCGGCGACAATTGACCTGCACTGGCGAGCGGGTTGGGCGGATTCCGATTCGGATCGGCGATGCAGACCACGCGCCGCGTGTCCCACTCCAGCACAGTGTCCAGCAGACACATGCGGCCGGAATGCGGAATCAGCGCCGCAATTTCAGTTCGCCCCAGTTTCATGCGACGCGCCGGACTTCGAGTAATTCACCAATCGCCGGCAAGCGCACGGTTCCTGCAGCCTCGCCTGCGAGCAAAGCCAGCAAGGGCAGGGCACGCGCCGCCGGATTGGTCTGGCGCAGAGCGTCCAGCGCCTGGTCCTTGCACGGCGTTTCATCGCCCCGTACACCTAGAGTCAATTCGATGCGCGCGAGTGCGGGCATTGCCATCGCGCCATCGCTCAAAGCCAGTGCCACCGCGCCGGGACGGGTGATCGGCCGCGCGCTCAGCAGCGGTTCTGGCGGAACCATGTCGTAAACCACCAGCAGCACCGGCAAACCGTCGGCGTGCACCAGCGTGGCGGCTTCGAGCAAGCCCGCAGCAAAGCTCTCGTCCCAGGCCGACAAGGTGGTGGACGGCAGGCGGCAGCCGACACCGATGCTCCAGTAACCGGCAGCCGCGTTGTGCACGCAATTATGAAAATCAGTCGGCGAGACCACGCGCTGAGGTTCCGCCAAAGCGGTGACGATGCGGTTGATGATGGCGGTATCGGCATCGGAACTGGCAAACACCGTGGCCCAGTCCGCAGGTTTCAGCGCTGCGTTCTTGACTGCGTCTTCGGCGGCGCGGAAGGCGAGCCGTACCGATGCGGTCGAGCGCCGGCGTTCGTTGGGCGGCAGCAACTCCGATGCGGCCGTGCCGATCTCGTCGTGAACGTAAGACGCTTGTCCTGCCAATACGGGTTTGGCTGCCGCCCAGCCATCCAGACCGGGCAGGCAACAGCCCACGGCATGGACCGTCAGCGGCTTCATGTCGCGCTTCCGATGATGAGGCTGCAATTGTTGCCGCCGAATCCAAATGAATTGGTGATGACATTGCGTACCGACGCATCCTCGCGCCGCTTGAGCAGCACCGCGCCCTTGATCGCCGGGTCGACCGACTGGGTATTCAGGCTGTGCGGCAAAAATCCATGCTCGATCACGAGCATCGCCACGGTCGCGCCAACGATGCCGGCAGCGCCGAGAGCATGGCCAAAATAACCCTTGGTCGAGCTGCACGGCGTGCTTTTGCCGAACACTGCACACACGGCCTTGTCTTCGGCAAGATCGTTGGCCGGTGTCGCGGTGCCGTGCAGGTGCACGTAGTCAACAGCCGAGGTGTCGAGGTCGGCGCGCGCCAGCGCGGCGCGCATGGCTTCGTTGGCGCCGCGGCCTTCGGGCTCTGGCGCCGACATATGGTGAGCGTCGGCGGATTCGCCATAGCCGCGCAGCAGCAGGCCTTTGCCTTGTTTCTCCAGAATCGCAAAACCGGCGGCTTCGCCGATCGAGATGCCGCGCCGCGCGACATCGGCCGGCCGGCACGGCTCCGGCGACACCAGTTGCAGCGCGTTGAATCCGTGTAGCGTGGTCAGACACAGGGAGTCCACGCCGCCGACCACTGCGGCGTCGCACAAGCCCGTTGCCAGCGCGCGCGCAGCGCAGGCGAACACCTTGGCCGACGATGAGCAGGCGGTGGACACCGCGATCGCCACGCTCTGCAACTGCAGGCGTTGACGGACGTAGCCGGCGACCGAATAAGTGTTTTGCGAGGTGCGGTAGTCGAACCATTCCGGCAGCTGGTTGGCCGCACGATCCCGTTCGCGGTAGGCCCGTTCTGTTTGCTGTACGCCGGCAGTCGAGGTGCCGATAAACACGCCAATGCGCGTGGCCCCCGCCCGCGCACGTAGCGCAGTCACGGCCTCAAGAAAACCATCCTGCCGCAAGCCCAGTTCTGCGAGCCGGTTGTTGCGACAGTCCCAGTCCTTCATCTCGCCCGTCAGCGGAGTTTCCAGTCCATCCACCGCGCCGGTCCAGCACGCCAGCGTGCAGTTCTCGAACGCTGCGTTGCGCAGTCCGCCGCGGCCTTCTCGCAAAGCGTCCGCATGAGCGGCTTTGCCGCGACCCAGCGCGGAAGTCAGGGTGTAATGCGTGATCGGCAGAGGCGTCATGACCAGAAATCGTAGAAGTTGAACCAGTTGTAGGGCGCCTGGCGCGCATGTTCGGTCAGACGATCCGCATAGCCTTGAGCGGCGGCTTGCAACGCGGTGGCGCGCGCGCTGCGCGCTGACGTCATGCCGGCGCTGAAAAGTTCGTAGTGCGTGTCATAGCGTCCGGCCCCCCGATAGATCGAGAATCCCAGAATCACCGGGGCGCCCAGCACCAGCGCCAGCTGCCACGGCGCGGCCGGCAGGCGCGCCGGCGCGCCGAGAAAATTCACCGTGAGTGTCGGTTCGCCGCCACGCACCCGGTCCGCCATCACGCCCACCAGCCGGCCTCTTTGCAAGGCTTCTTTTAATTTGAGTACCAGCGTCGGCCCGCCTTCGCCGGCATCAATCACTTCGGCCGATAACGCCGGATCCAGCCGCTCGACAGCGGCGATGAAACGCCGGCCGTGCGCACGATCCATCAGGATCGAGATCGGCAGCTGATAGTCGCGCGTGCCGCGCACGCGCATCACCTCGAAACTGCCGAAATGCGACACCAGCAGCAGCGCGCCGCCCTGGCGGGCGGATTCCAGCACGGGATCGGCGCAATGCACGCGGATATCCAGGCCCGCATTCCCGCCGAGCAGAAACACCCGGTCCAGCGCGCAATCCGCAAACGTGCGGAAGTGCCGCCATTGCTCGCGCAGCGTCGGCATGCGTCCGAGCGCACGCGTTAAAAAATCGCGCGAGGCCTTGCGTGCGGCGCTTCCAGTCAGAAAAAACCAGGTCAATGGAAACAGCACAAAGATCCGCGCGATGCGCCGGCCGAGAACGCGCGCGACCCAGGTGGTGAGCGCAACGCCCCAATCGGCGCCCCGCTCTTCCTGTTGTTGCCAGCTCACGCGGGCTTCCATGCAAATCGTCCCTGTGCGACCCGGCGATCACCGGCATGGCAGCGGAACGTCAGCTGTTCCGCGTGCAGTTCCACTGAAAAATCCAGCGTGTCACCGGGCAATGCGGGTGACAGGAATTTCGCCTGCACCACGCCAGCCAACACGGCGCCCGCCGGCAGTTGCGTCCGACACGCCTGCCAGGCCCAGTCCAGCAGAACCGCGCCGGGCAGGATCGGCGCACCGGGAAAGTGTCCCGCCAGTGCTGGGTGATCGCTGGCGACGGCAAACCGCAGGCGGGTCTCAACCACGCAGCAATTCTCGCAAGGCTTCGCGCGGCAGTTTGCCGACCGCGTTGCGCGGCAGACTCTGCACGCAGCGGACCGGACGCGGCACAAACACAGCGTCGAGTTTTTTTGCCATCGCGGCGCGAATCGCCTCCTCGTCAAGGCCCGGAGCGACCGCCAGTGCCGCCGGTCGCGCGGCGATGCCGTCCTCCGGGGCAAACACCACGCCGTCCACCACGCCGGGGATCGCCAGCAGAACCTGCGTCAGCTCGCTCAGCGAGATGCGCCGGCCCGCGACCTTGAACTGGTCTTCGAGGCGCCCGCGCAGGTGGAATCGGCCTTGCGGCATCGGCTCGATCAGATCCGTGAGGCGTACCGGCTCATCAAGATAGGGCGCGCGCAAAAACGTCTCGTCGTTTTTTTGACTCAGGCTCAGGCCCGGATAAAGCGTCCAGTATTCTTCCAGGGTGGTGCGTCGCGTCGCCAGACTGGCCGCTTCGGTGCAGCCGTAAATCTCATGGACCGGGGTCTGGAAGCGCGCTTCTGCCTGCAGGGCCAACTCGCGCGACAGCGGCGCAGTCGCGGAGACGATATGCGCCAGCGGCGGCAGGGTCGCTGCGCTGGCAAGGCAGGCACGCAAGTGAACGGGTGTCGTCACCCAGGCCCGTGGCGCCGGCAGATCCTGTAGCGCGGCCGCGACATCGGCGGGGAAGAACGGACGGCCACTGTGCGCCGGACAACTCGCCGCGAGCGCCATCATGACGGTCGTCTCAAGCCCGTACATGTGTTGCGACGGCACGGTGGCGACGATGTTCACGCCGCTGCCGAAGCGATCGCGGATCAAGGGCGCGGTTGCGCGCAGCGCCGCCCAGCTTTTGGAATGGGCCTGCGGCATGCCGGTACTGCCGGAGGTGTGGATGATGACTGCGGTCTGTTGCGCCGGGATTTCGGGCACTGCACCGGTCCACCGCGGTGCATCAAACCCCGCGTCTGGCAATTCGCTCACCGTCAACGCCTGTGGATACGTGTCGCGCAGTTTTGCGAGGTGGTCGGCGCCGTTCGACGCCGGCAACAGACAGGGCTTGCCGCGCACCAGGCTGGCGCCCAGTAACAGACTGAACGCCGCGCGATCTTCCAGCAGTGGCAGGTAATACGCGGCTTCGGGCAGCCGTTCGGCAAGTGCCATGACTGCGCCCAGCCAGCGCCCTTGAGTCAGCGCCTGCGTGCCGCGCCAGAACAGTGGCGCCTCGGCGTCGTAGTCCTGAATCAGCGGCAGCGTGCTCATGCGCGCGGGCGGCCGCGCGCGACGATGCGCAGGTATTCAATGAAGCCCGGATGATCGTGCGACGGGAACCAGAGACGCCGCAACACGAACTCGCCGATCAGTACCGTGCCGATCAATGCATAACTGAGAAAGTTGGTGTGCAAGGACCAGGCCCACAGTGGGCCGGCGAGGGTCAGATACAGCGTCGTCAGGGCAATCGCGGCCGTCAGCAGCGTCCAGAACCCGGTCAGCTTGCGCGTGTAGACCGTCAGTTCCGCCGGCAAGGGTCCGCGCGCGGCTTCGGCGATGGCGGTGATCAGCGGGGTTTGCCCGGAGCGCAGCGACAATCCAAAGGTGGCGCTGATGGCGGCGGGGATCAGCAGGGCCGGCAGATAGAGCGCGTACTGGCCGCCGCCGGCACGGGCGAGCCAAGCGAGCATTCCGGCCAGCAGGAAAAACAGCATCCAGGCGGCGGGTTTGCGCGCAGCCAGAAAAGGCACCACCAGCACCGCGACCAGCGCCAGCCACTGCAGGAGCGGGAGGCCCCAGGTCACGGCAGCATGCGAGAGCAGCGGATAGGCGATGCACAGCAGCACCGGCAAGGCGCGCTGCATCCGCGCAGCCCTCATCCGGCGGTGGTGCGTGCGGCCACGAGTGCTGTCAGCGCGCGCAAGGAGGCAAAGCCACGCTTCACCGCCTCGTCTTCGGAACGCAGCTCGACGCCGTAGTGCTGCTGGATCGCCAGCGCGATCTCCAGCGCATCAATCGAATCCAGGCCCCAGCTGGCGGTGCCCTCGCCAAACAGCGGCGCGTCCGCCACGACCTTGGACGGATCGCGGTTTTCGAGATTGAGCGCGGCGATCAGCACGGCGGCCATTTTCTGTTCGGCGGGGGTGATGGAGGTCATTGGCTTTGTCAGGAGTGCGGTAAGGAGGAGATCGGGACGCCGCGAGCACTACAATGCGTCTACTACTTTTTCAGTTTCTCACGACGCACTTGTCCCTGCATACCCAAACGCGACGACCTTACCGCGTCGTGCCCTTGTCCACGCCGGTCGCTAACACCGACCAAGTGCTGGCGCGCGTCCGCTTTGGGCACGCGGTCACCGACGATGACCCGCGCACGATTGTGGTGCCCCTGCCACAGCTTTCCGGCGATGCCGGCGAACTGTGGTTGAGTGATACCGCGGTCGAGACCGGCTGGTCGCACGGTATCGGCTATTGCGAAAACGCCCACGTGCTGTTCGGCCAGCATCGGATCAGCGAAGCGGAAATCAGTCGACACGGCCTGGATCGTGCGGTGTTCCATGCCTACGTGCGCATCGAACAGTTGCTGGTCGCGCGCGGCTATCCGTACTGGCTGCGCATCTGGAACTACATTTCCGGGATTCTCGACGGCGACAATGATCGTGAGCGTTACCGCCAGTTCAATCTCGGACGCCATCGCGCGCTTTCGATCAAGCCGGGGTTCGAGACCTGCCTGCCTGCAGCCACGGCGATTGGCACGCCCGGCGAAGGGCTGCTGATCTACTTCCTCGCCGGTCGCGCGCCGGGGCAGCCGGTGGAGAATCCGCGCCAGATGAATGCTTGGCGCTATCCGCAGCAATACGGGCCGCGCTCGCCGAGTTTTTCGCGCGCGTCCTTGCTGGACTGGAGCGATGGCGCCGAGCTGCTGGTGTCCGGCACCGCCAGCGTGGTCGGTCACGAGAGCCGTCACGCCGGTGACATCGTCGCGCAGCTCGCCGAGACACTGACCAATCTCGACAGCCTGCGCGCCGAGGCCGAGCGGCTGAAGGGATTCGCACCGAACACGTTCAAGCCGCAGACCTTCAAGCTGTATGTGGTGGATCGCGCACAACTGCCGCGGTTGCAACCCATGCTCGCCGCTCGCCCGGAAGGTGCCTGTGTGAGTGGTCTGGAAGGGACCATCTGCCGCAACGACTTGCACGTGGAAATCGAAGGCAGCTATCGCGTGCACGGAGCGTAAGCGTGGCCGTCGCTGCGCGTCTCAACCGTCTCTGGCGCGCGTTCGGCGTGAGTTTCGCCTTCGCCTTGTTCGGCATCGGCGGCCTCGCGCTCGGATTCCTGGTGATGCCGCTGATCCGCCTGACCACGCTCGACCCAGACAGCTTGCGGCGACGCACGCAGCGTTTCGTGCATCACTGTTTCCGCGGCTATATCGCGCTATGGCAGTGGATGGGATTGTTCAGCGCCGAACTGCATCATCTGGAGCGTCTGCGGACGCCGGCAGGGCCGCAGGGGCGGCTGGTCATTGCCAATCACCCGAGCCTGGTCGACGTGGTGCTCCTGGTGTCTTTGCTGCCCGAGGTGGATTGCATCGTCAAACGCTCGTTGTGGCGCAACCCTTTTTTGCGCTGGCCGGTGCTGTGGGCACGCTACATCCCCAACGACGAGGGCGAGACGCTGGTGCGTGCCTGCGTCGAGCGCCTGCGCGCCGGCCGCACCCTGCTGGTGTTTCCGGAGGGCACGCGCACGCGGCCGGGAGAGCCGCTGCGGATGCAGCGGGGCGCCGCGCAAATCGCGCTGGCGGCCGGCTGCGAGATTCTGCCGGTGCAGGTTCAATGCCAGCCTGAGTTCCTGAGCAAGCGTCAGTGGCCGTGGCAGGCGCCGATGACGACACCGCATTTCCGCATCAGCATCGCGCCCGCGTTGACCGCGCACGCCCGGCCGCAGCCCGGCGAACCGGTTTCGCTGGCCGCGCGTCGCCTGACCCGTGAATTTATGGCGTGGTACGCCGAGAGCAGCGGTGCCCCGCCGTTATAATCCGTTGATGCGAACTGAATCAGAGATTTTCGAAAGTCTGCGCGGCATCCTCATCGAGTTGTTTGAGATCGAGCCCGCCAAAATCCGGCTCGAGGCCCGTTTCTTCGAGGATCTCGACATCGACAGCATTGACGTGATCGATCTGCTGCTCAAGCTCAACGAAGTCACGGGCAAGAAGATCCAGGCGGAACAGTTCAAGCACGTGCGCAGCGTCGGCGATGTGGTGAGCGCGCTTGCGACCTTGCTCAATGGGCCGCATGAGCGGGCTGCCTGAGGTTCTCGCGGTTTCTGGCAGTGCGCTCGCGCAACGGTCGTTGTTATTGAGGATCGCGGAAGCTTGCCCTGCGTTCTCCGGCCATTTCCCCGGGGTTCCGCTGCTGCCGGGCGTGGCGCAAGTGGACTGGGCGTTGAAGCTGGCGCGCCTTCACCTGCCTGCCGTAGCGGCGCAGGGGGGTGGTTTTCAAAGCCTCGCCGGACTCAAATTCCGCCGCGTGATCGTGCCGGGCACAACGCTCATGCTGGAGCTGTCCTGGTCGGCGCCCGCACTGAGTTTTCATTACCGCAGCGAGGCCGGGGATCAGGTGTTTTCTCAAGGTCGCATCACGCTGAAGTGATCAAGCCCTGTGTGGTCGTCCCGCATTACCGACACGAGCAGGCGATTGCGGGTGTG
Organism: Pseudomonadota bacterium; assembly: GCA_038043245.1. GTDB lineage: Bacteria > Pseudomonadota > Gammaproteobacteria > Nevskiales > Nevskiaceae > JACPFV01. The sequence continues at coordinate 38,233 of JBBTCH010000004.1, forward strand.
ATCGGTCGGCTCAAGACGCAGAGCCTGCGTTGTTATCTGGTGGACGACGGCTCGGGCGCGCAGAGCGCAGCGGTGCTCGATGCGCTCGCGGCCGCGGAATCGGCGTGGCTGCGGGTGTTGAAGCTGCCGGACAACCGCGGCAAGGGCGTCGCCGTGATGGCGGGCTGTGCCGCCGCGCTCGCCGACGGCCACACGCATGCCGTGCAACTGGATGCCGATGGTCAGCATTGCATTGAGGATTTGCCGCGCTTCATCGCCGCTGCGCAACAGGCGCCGCAGGCGGTGATCGCCGGCGTCGCGGTCTACGATGACGCGGTGCCGCGCGCACGCTTATACGGCCGCTGGGTCACGCATTTCTGGGTCTGGATCCACACGCTGTCTTTCGCCATCCGCGACTCCATGTGCGGCTTCCGGGTCTACCCGCTTGCACCGGCGCTCGCGGCTTGGCGCGAGATGCGTCACGGCCGGCGCATGGATTTCGATACCGAGATTCTGGTGCGCATGCATTGGGCGGGCTGTGGCATCGTCAATCTGCCGACTCGCGTGCGCTACCCGCTGGACGGTGTTTCCCACTTTCGCCTGTGGCATGACAACCTGCGCATCTCGGGCATGCATGCGCGACTGTTCTTCGGGATGCTGTGGCGTGCGCCACGCCTGCTGCTCAGGAATCTAGCGAGTCACTCATGACCCCATCGGCACCACATGTCATCGAGATCGAGATCGAAATTCCGTTTCATGATCTCGATCCCATCGGCATCGTCTGGCACGGACACTACGTGCGTTACCTCGAAGTGGCGCGCTGCGCGCTGCTCGAGCGGCTCGGCTACAACTACGACCACATGGCGGCGTCCGGCTACGCTTGGCCAGTGATTGATCTGCAGCTGCGCTACATCAAGGGCGCGGCCTTCAAGCAGAAACTCAAGGTGCGCGCCGAGATCGTCGAGTGGGAACACCGCCTGAAGATCGACTACCTGATCACTGATGTCGCTACCGGAGAACGCATGACCAAGGGATATTCGGTGCAGGTGGCGGTGGAGATCAAGACCCGCGAGATGCAGTTGCAGTCGCCGGCGGCGCTGCTCGAAAAACTCGGACTCAGACCTTGAAGCCTAGTTGGGTTTTGCTGCTGCTGGGTTTCGCCGCGGGCGCGGCAGCTCAGCAAAGCGTCGCCGACATCGAATCATTGTTGCCGGCTGAAACTTTCAAAATGGCCCGCAGCCCGCTGCTGTCCGGCCGTTTCGTGCAAACGAAATCTCTGGAGGGTCTGGCGCAGCCACTGCGCTCCAGCGGGCAGTTCACCTACGCGCGTGACCACGGTGTGCTCTGGCAGGTTCAGCAGCCGTTCGCCGCGGACTATGTTCTGGCAGATGGCCGCCTATCCGTCGCCGGGGACGGGACGCCGCCAGCGTTTGGCGGCGAAGTCGCACGCCTGCTCACCGCGCTGTTCACGCTGGACCTGGAGATGCTGGCGCGCAGCTTTGAACTGAGCGTCCAGCGCGGGAAGTCCGACTGGAGTTTGCGTTTGACGCCGCGTCATCGCGCCTTGTCCGCGGCGTTGCGCGAGGTGCGGCTTGAAGGCCGCAGCCACCTGCAGCGCGTCAGTCTGCTGGACGAGGACGGCAATACCACCCGGATCGAGTTGCAGCGGCTGCGCGTCCTGAGAACGCTGCCTGCCGAAGTGCTGAAGAAATTCCAGTGAGTCCGCGCTGGGGGTTCAAGGCCTGGCTTGCAGCGACGGCGCTGTTGCTCGCGTTTTTTGCGTTTCGCGTCGCGCCGAACCTGAAAGTGGATGGCGACCTGCTGGCCTTGCTGCCGGCCAGCGGACTCGACGCTGACGCTGAGCGTGCGCACCGGCAGATCGGTGATGCCTTCGCGCGCCGGCTGCTGTTGCTCGTGGGGGGCGAGACCTTCGCGGTGGCGCACGCCGGCGCACAGGCACTCTCGGAACGATTGCGGGCGTCGCCGGCTTTCGTCGACGTGCGCCTCGAAATAGAGGCCTCAAAGCCCGCTGCCGTCGAATCGCGGGCCCGCTTTGGGTTATTGACGCCCGCTGATCGAACGCGATTGCTTGCGGGCGGGGGCGATGCACTGAGCCTTCAGGCCCGGCGCGCGCTTTACTCGCCCGCCGGATTTGCCGGGCTCACCTCCGTGCGCGAAGACCCGCTGGGATTGTTCGAGCGCTACCTCAACGATGCGCCACTCTTGCGCGATGCGGCGATCGAAGGCGGCGTGCTGGTGCTGCGCAGGGATCAACATGTCTGGGTGGTTGTTCTGACCGAAATCCGCGGCAATCCGTTTGATCAGGCGGTTCAGCCCGAACTGGCGCTCGCGCTGGATGAGGCGCGTGCAGCCGCGGCACTGCGTGGTGCGCGCGTCATCAGCTCCGGCGTCGCCCCACACGCGGTCGCGGCATCGAAGCGCGCACGAGCCGAGACCGTCTGGCTCGGCGGCGGCGATCTGCTCGCCTGCGCGTTGCTGCTGTTGCTGGTATTCCGCAGCCTGCGGCCGATGGCGCTGGGCCTGCTGTCAGTCGGGCTTGGCATCGTCGCGGCGCTGTGCTGTGTACACGCCCTGTTCGGCCCCGTGCATTTTCTGACGCTGGTGTTTGGCACCAGCCTGATCGGTGTGGCGATGGATTACGCGCTGCATTTTCTCTGCGACCAGTTTCGTGACCCGCAACATTGGCGGCCCATCGATGCGCCCGCGCACATTCGCTCAAGTCTGCTGCTGGGTCTGGGCACTGCAGTGCTGGGTTATGCCACCTTCGCCACTACCTCGCTGCCGGTGCTGCGGCAGATCGCGGTCTTTGCCGCCTGTGGGCTGATCGTCGCTGCGGCCACGGTCTGGCTGGCGTTTCCGTCGCTGTCGCGACCGGCGACGTTGCACGGGGTGGCGCGCTGGAACGCTCTGGCGACGCTGCTGCGGCCGCGCAGCGCGCGGGCGTGGATCTGGCTGATGCTGGCGGCTTTCGCAGGGGGCGGATTGATGCAGTTGCAGACCGCTGACGATATCCGCCTGCTGCAATCCTCGCCGCCGCAATTGCTCGCGGAAGAACAACAGGTGCGAAGCCTGCTCGGCACGGCCGTGGACAGTCGCTATTTCCTGCTCGAAGGCGACAGCGCACAGCAATTGCTGGAACGTGAAGAAGCGCTGACCGCCCGCATCGAAGCGCTGCAGGCGGCCCGCTATACCGCCTTCAGCCAGGCGGTGCCCTCGCTCAAGCGGCAGGCGGCGAACCGTCAGTTGACCGCAGCGCTGTATCAGCCGGGCGGCGTGATTGCCCGGCATTTTTCTGTGCTTGGGTTTGGCCCGGAAACCGCGACGCGCCTGCGCGAAGACTTCGCGAGCGCACCCTGGTTGCTCCCGGAAGATGTGCGGGCGAACCCGCGTCTGCAACACCAGGCGGCGCAATGGCTCGGCGAAAGCAACGGCCGCTGGCGTTCGACGGTGACGCTGGCCGACGTCCAGGATGCCGAGGCCCTCGCGCGTGCGGCCGATGGCTTGCCGGGTGTGCGCTGGCGTGATCCGGTGAGCGAAAGCTCGGCCGCGCTCGCCAGTCAGCGCCGCGAGGCGCTGCGGCTGCTGGTGGTGGTTTATGGGCTGATCGCCGGCGTGCTGATCGCCCGCTACGGTTTTAGTGAAGGTCTGCGCGCGCTGGCGGCGCCACTAGGCGCCAGTCTCCTGACGCTGGCGGTGCTCGGCTGGAGCGGCCAGACCCTGAACCTGTTCACCGTGCTGGCGCTGTTGCTGGTGCTCGGCATCGGCAACGATTACGTGATCTTTCTGCGCGAAGGCCAGAGAGAGAGTCGCAGCAGCGGTGCGCCGCCCATCAGCAGCCGCTTGGCGGTGGGGCTGGCCGCGATGACCGCGCTGCTGGCGTTTGGCGGCCTGGCGTTCTCGGCGACGCCGTTTCTGCGCAGCCTGGGATTGACGCTGGTGCTGGGCATCGCCTTGACGCTGACGCTGGCGGTGTTCACCGCACCGAAAGATGCAGGGCCGGCATTGCCCTAGTTTTTACGGCGACACACCAACAGCGTGGACGCGCCATGAGCGCCCAGGCCATCGTGTTGCTGCTCGACTTCGAAACCCGCTGCGGCGACGCAGGCGAGGAAGGTGCTTGAGCGGTACATCTGGCTGGTGCCGTTGGCCAGCGCGGTGAAGTACAGCGACAGCTGCTGGACGCAGAACGCGCCGACCGCGTAGCGCTGGCGGTCCCAGAACGATTCGAGAATATAGACGCGGCCGTCGGTGTCGAGCGCGCGGCGGCAGCGTTCGAGAATCGAGACGATCTGCTTTTCCGAAAAGCAGTCGAGGAACTGACTCATCCAGACTGCATCGAAAGCGGTCGGCAGCTCCAGTTTTGGATCGAGCAGGTTGCCTTCGGCGAAATGCACGCGCTCGGCGCCGGCGACGTCCTTGAACTGGGTCTTGGCGGTCGCCAGTTGGCCGGGCAGGTCAAACATCGTGACTTCGACATTCGGATCGTGCTTGATGCACTCACGCGCCCATTGGCCGGTGTTGCCGCCGATGTCGAGCAGGCGTTTGGGCTTGTGCCGGAACACCAGCGGCAGCGCGGCCGGAAAAGCCTCGTCCGAATAAAAGTGATCGTAGGTAAACCAGGACTTGCGCACGTGCTCGGGTAGATGGGCCAGCGCGTGGTAGATCGTCGGCCAGTCGCCAAACGTCTTCAGACCTTCGGGCTTGCCGTTGCGGACGGAGGCTTCGAGGTCATAGAGGCCGCGATAACTCACGTCCTGCATGAAATCCATGTGGGCGCGCGTCATGTCGTCGTGCAGCAAGAACCAGGCGGTCTTGGTGCTGGTGTAGCGGCCGTCGCGTTCCAGCAGCAGGCCGAGGCCGAGGCCGGCTTCCATCAGTACGCGCACGCCGTACAACGGCAGTGAGACGCGCTCAGCGACTGCTTCCAGCGTGAGTCCGGTTTTCGCGCTGCGCTCGACTTCGGCGAGGATCCCGGTGCTGCACAGCACCCGCGCGGCCTGGAACACCGACGGCCCGTAGGCGATCCACTGTGCGTGTTCGCGTGACTGCAGCGCGCTGCGTGTGTCTTTTTCGAAGTGATTTTTCATGCCACCCGCTTAGGCCCTGTGAAGGCTGTTTTCAGCCTTGTTCAGAAAAACATTGATACTAAAAGTGTATCAGCCATTTTTCGATCAGGACGGTCTAGGGCTGAAAAGTGCCTCAAGCGGACAGTGTTCCGGATGTCAGAAATATTCATCTCGGTTCACCTCATAGACATCGATAGCGCCGCCGGCGAAATACCGGTTCCTCGGAAAAATAAAGCTGCGTGTGGCGCGATCAAAAATCAGCGCGCTGGGCCGTGCCGGCTCGTTCGGTTCGAACACGCGGAATCTGATTTCAGTCGCGGTCTCAACCGCCGACACGATCATGATGAAGTGGTCGATCTCGGTCACCGGAAACGTATCGAAGCGGATCAGGTGGGCGAGCGGCAGACGGTTCAGCTTCACGGCGTCGAGGAACTGCTGCGCGGTCCGCGCCTGATGATCGCGGCTGAACGGAAAAATCATGCGCCAGTTGCTGAACTGGAAATAACTGCTCAAGGGGCCGCCGCTGAAAGCTTTGAGCAGCGCGGCGTGGTCGCGGCTGAAACGACGCAGGTTCGCGTAACCCGGGATGACGACCTTGCCCTGCTCGCGCGCTTCGCCCGGGCTGCGCGAAACCACGGCGTCGATGATCTCGCGGTAGCGGTCGCCGTCGGCTTTCGGCAGCGCCGGATCGAATTGCGCGTACTGGAAGAATTGCCGGGCCATGCGTGACACCGTGAAGCAGCGCTGGGTGAATTCCGGCTTCTGTGTCTTCACATGGGTGGTGATCTGACCTGTGACCGGGTCGGTTCGATACTCCCAGACCATCTCGTTGGCATAGGCCAAGGTGTCGCGCTTGAAATCAAAAGCGCGCGGTTTCGGTGCCGTATAGGTCGGCACGCTGACGCAGCCGGTGACGGCCAGCAGAAGACCGACGAGAACAATGCGCAAACCGCTCATGGCTGAATCCTGGCCGCGTTCTGCCGGCATATCTGTGCGAGAGCGTACAGACGCTGTTGGGAGTGACCGACATAAGGATTGCTTTCATCCCAGGCGTAGCCGGCGAGAATCGCGCAGATGTACTGACGGACTCGCGGATCCTGCTGTTCGGCGTAGATGATGTCCTGCAGGTTGCCGTCGTACCAGCCGGCGACAAAATTGCGGAAGGTTTCGACGCCGAGCCTCAAGGGTTGGGTGAAGGACGCTTCCCAGTCCACGGTCTCGCCGCGGAACTGACGGTCCAGCGCGGCCACCGCCAGGTGCGCCGATTTCATCGCTATGGTGACGCCGGACGAAAACACCGGATCGAGGAACTCGGCGGCATTGCCGAGCAGGGCGAATCCGGGGCCGCACATCTGCCGCACGTTGGCGGCGTAACCGCGCAGCTCGCCGACCGGGATCGCCGGTTTGGCGTTGGCCAGCAGCGCCTTCAGCGCGGGGTCTTCGTGATGCAGCGCCCACAAACGTTCTTCGTTGCTGCCTTTGTATTGCTGTAAAAAGCTGTCTTCCGCGACCACGCCGATCGAAGCTTTGCCGTTGGAAAAAGGAATCAGCCAGTACCAGACGTCGCGGCGCTTCGGGTGGGTGGTGACCAGGATCTTCTGACGGTCGAACGCGCCGGACGGAATGCCATCGAACACCTGGGTGAACAGCGCCGATCGCGGCGGAAAATTGGAGGGATATTCCAGATCGAGCAGGCGCGGCAGCACGCGGCCGAAGCCGCTGGCGTCGAGCACGAAGCGCGGCGTGTGGGTTTCGCTGGCGCCGTCCTTGGTTTTCGCGGTGATGCGCGGTGATGCGGTGGAAAAATCCGCCGCGGTGATTTCGACTTCAAAACGCACCTCGGCGCCCATGCGCTCGGCTTCACGGATCAGCAGATGGTCGAAGTCGGCGCGCGGCACCTGGTAGGTGAAGCCGAATCCGGCGCTGCTTTTATCCGCGAAGTTGTAGGTCGAGCGCTTGCCATTGTGGGCGAACGCCGCGCCGTTCTTGTACTGGAAGCCCGCGATCTGCACGGCGGTGAGCAAGCCGGCGGCGTCGAGCAGGCCAAGGCTCTGTGCCAGCAGGCTTTCGCCGACGGAGAAGCGTGGAAACTTCTGCTTTTCCAGCACCAGCACCCGGTAGCCTTTCTGCACCAGCAGCGCAGCGGCCACCGAGCCGGCGGGTCCGGCGCCGATAATCAGGACATCCGTCACGAAATGCTCCCAGTCACCCTAGAGTCCTACTATAGAATTCACGAGGACTCGGTCTATTTGAAATCAAGGGGAGAGAGTTTCGCAGATGCAAGCGCAGTCGGGTTTTCCGCCAGTGGCCGAGCTGCTGCCGCATCGTGCGCCGCTGCTGCTGCTGGATTCAGTGCTCGCAGCCGATGAGGACCGGATTCGTGTCGCGGTGACGGTGCGTGATCAGGCCCCGTTTGGCGATGGCGGCGGCCATGTGCCGGCTTACGTCGGCGTCGAATACATGGCGCAGACCGCGTGCGTGTATTCAGGGCTGGAACTGCGCCGTCAAGGACAGCCGCCAAAAATCGGACTGTTGTTCGGAGTCCGTCTCTATCAGAGCGAGGTCGCTCGTTTCGAGGACGGCCAGCATTTGCAAGTCAGCGCGCAATTGATCCTGCGCGAGGACAGTGGCCTGGCGGCATTCAAGTGCGAGATTTTCAGCGACGAGGGCGCGTCGCTGGCCCAAGCCGAGATCAAGGCGTTCCGGCCTGACGATATCAACGAGTATTTGAGTCATGCTTGAGCGCCCGACCGTGCTGATCACCGGCGCCTCGCGCGGCATCGGTCGCGCGATCGCCCTGAGTCTTGCCCGTGCCGGCTACGACCTGGCGTTGCATGGACGCACCGCTTCCGAGGCGTTGCAGAAAACGGCTGACGACGCATGCGCCCTGAGCGCGACCGCGCGGACGCTGAGCTTTGATGTTGGCGACCGCAAGGCTGCAGCGCAGGCGCTGGAACAATACCTCGCCGCCCACGGCGCGCCCTACGGCGTGGTGCTCAACGCTGGCATTACCCGTGATGGCGCGTTTCCGGCACTCGGTGACGCCGACTGGGACGAGGTGCTGACGACCAATCTCGACGGTTTCTACAACGTGCTGAAGCCGCTGACGATGCCGATGATCCGCCGGCGCAAACCCGGGCGCATCGTCACACTGGCCTCGGTGTCGGGGCTTGCCGGCAATCGCGGCCAGGTGAATTACAGCGCGGCCAAGGCGGGCATCATCGGTGCGACCAAGGCGCTGGCGGTGGAACTCGCCAGCCGCGACATCACCGTGAATTGCGTGGCGCCGGGGCTGATCCGCACCGACATGATCGCGAGTGCGCCGGTGGATGAGGCGCTGAAGCTGATCCCGGCCGGGCGCATCGGCGAGCCGGACGAAGTCGCCAGTCTGGTGACTTATTTGATGTCACCGGCCGCCGCTTACATCACGCGCCAGGTGATCGCCGTCAATGGGGGAATGATGTGAGGCGTGTGGTTGTCACCGGCATGGCTGGAATTACCTCACTGGGCGATTCGTGGGAACGCATCAGCGACAACCTGCGCAAGGGCGCTTCCGGCATCCAGCGCATGCCGGAGTGGGACCGCTTTGCCGATCTGAATACGCGTCTGGGCGGACCGGTGCGGGACTTCGCGCCGCCGCCGCATTACACGCGCAAGATCACGCGCACCATGGGCCGGGTCGCGCTGCTGGCGACCTGTGCCACCGAGCGTGCCTTGAGCGACGCGGGCTTGCTCGACGACCCGATGATTCAGGACGGCCGCATGGGCATCGCCTACGGCTCCTGCTCCGGCAGCACCGATGCAATCCGCGACTTCGGCACGATGCTGGTGTCCGGCAGTGGCGGCAAGATCAACGCGACCACTTACCTGCGCATGATGGCGCACACCGCAGCGGTGAATATCGGCTTGCGTTTTGGCATCAAGGGCCGCGTCATTCCGACCACCTCGGCCTGCACCTCGGGCAGTCAGGGCGTGGGTTATGCCTACGAGGCGATCAAGTTTGGTCGGCAGAAACTGATGGTGGCCGGCGGCGGCGAAGAACTGTGTGCCAGCCAGGCCGCGGTGTTCGACACGCTGTTCGCCACCTCGCTGAAGAACGAGGCGCCGACGACGACTCCGGCGCCGTTCGACGCTCAGCGCGACGGCCTGGTGCTGGGCGAGGGGGCCTGCACGTTGATCCTCGAAGACTATGAGCACGCGCAGGCGCGCGGCGCCAGGATCCATGCCGAGATCATCGGTTACGGCGCCAACTCCGACGGCGACCACGCCATCCACCCGAACACGCAGACCATGGAAGTGGCGATGCGGCTCGCGCTGGACGACGCCGGCTTGTCTCCTGACGCCATCGGCTACGTCTGCGCCCACGGCACCGCCACCGAGCAGGGCGACATCGCCGAAACCCAGGCGACCGAACGCTTATTCGGCAAGCGCATGCCGATCAGTTCGCTCAAGGGCAATTTCGGCCACACCCTCGGCGCCTGTGGCGCGCTGGAGAGCTGGCTCTCCATCGAGATGATGCGTCACGACTGGTTCGCGCCGACCCTGAATCTGAACCACGTGGACCCTCGCTGCGGCGAACTCGACTACGTTCGCAACGGCGGACGTACGCTCAACTGCGAGCACGTTATGAACAACAATTTCGCCTTCGGCGGAATCAATACCTCGCTGATCTTCCGTCGGGCGTCTTGAGCACGGCAGCCAAGATCGCCGGTGCCGCGCTTGCGGCCTGGTTGACCGCCTGCGGCATGCTGTCGCATTCCGAGCTGGATATTTCCGACGCCGAAGCACGGCGCTATGCGAAAACCCGGAATCTGCGAGCCGAGGTGGATTCACTGGCGCGCCCGCTGGTGGAGCAAGGCAAGACCCCCGGACTGGTTGTCGGCGTGCTGCTACCCGGCGGACGCCGCCATTTTTTTGGCTATGGTGTTGCCGACAAGCTCAGTGGCATCCAGCCGGACGGCGACACGGCGTTCCCAATCGGATCCTTGAGCAAGGGATTTCTGGGCGGCCTTGCCGCTTTGCTGGTGCAAGAGGGCGTGTTGTCTTGGGATGACACGCTGGCTACGCGATTGCCGAACGAAAATCTGGATCCGCAAGGTCCGGGGAAGATCAGTTTGCGGCGACTCGCCACTCACACCTCGGGTCTGCCGCGACAGCCGTTTCCGCCACGCACCCTGCTGTATTTCATTGCGTATCTGTTCAACGGCGAAAATTTCTATCGCCAGTTCGATCGCGAATACATCTTCGGCTATCTGCGCGACTTTGATCCGCCTGAGGGAAATCAGGTCGTGTATTCCAATATCGGCTACGCCTTGCTGGGGCAGGCGCTCGAGCAGCGCACCGGCCAATCCGTGGCGTCATTGGTGCATCGGAAGATCATCGGGCCATTGAAGCTGGACAAGACCCGCTACGCCTTCGAGCAGTTGCCCGCTGGCAGCGTACGCGCGCACGGCCATGCCGGCGACCAGCCCCGGTTCATCGCACGTGGCGCGCCGGTGCCGGACTGGCGATTCAATGATTTCATGAATACCTCGACCGGCATGATTTCCAGCGCCAGGGATTTGCTCGGCTTTGCGTCCGCGCACTTCAATGACAATCGGCTCGGAAAAGCATTGCGCAGCACCCTGAAGCCGGTCATGAATCTGCCGGTTCGTTCGCCTGCAGTGGCTTGGGTCGTGGATGATTTGGCAGGCCAAAAAATTGCTTACCAGGTAGGTTTCGTCGCCGGCTATAGCAGCTATCTTGGCTTGGATGTGGAGCGCCAAACTGCCGTCGTGGTGCTACAGAACAGTTTTAATTTTGACGATCAGGTGGGGCACCGGTTGTTGCATCGGCTAGCGTTGAAAAAGGCCCCACCCGCTTCCTGAATTCCCCTGACTGAATAAATTCCGTTATTCAGCGAGATCCGGGTGTGCGCTGTCTCTCGAAAAATCGTTTTGCCCCGTTTTCTTCCTGGAGCGTGGCCTTGTATTCGAGCCAGGGTGCTTTTGCAGACGCCCGGTAACGAACGACGTAACGATCCGGGTCGATCTCGTACTGTGGGTAGACCTCGCGCAGATTGAAGAACAGCCCCGGTGCAAACAGCAGGATGTCCGCCACCATGTAGCCGGGATTGAACTTCAGCGGCAGCGATCCGTAGAAGGTCTGGCCTGCGGGATCGACGACTTTGAAATCATAGGCGCCGAACGACGTGGTTCTGAATTCACCCGACGCCGGCGGATTCATCGGCCGCTCACGCACGTAAATCTTGGTGCCTGGCTGGGTGGAGGTGAAAGACGTTTTCGCGGTGCAGCCGATCAGCGTGATGGCCAGGACGATCAGCACGTACTTGTTCATTTTTGGTTTACCCCAGGCGGTGACAGCGCAAATATAACCTCGATCGCGCCGTCGGGCTCCTGTTGGGCCCGGGTGAGGAGTGTCGGGCAGGCTCGATGCGGTTACGGCGCTCGCGTGCTCCAGTGCGAGCACGTCATGAACAACACCTTCGCCTTGCTTTCCGCGTCGGTGGAGGGATGCGTGCCGTAGGACGCTTCCGGCATAATCGAGACCATTAAAACGAGACGACAATCGAGGAGTCGAGGAACCATGAACCCATCCGTTTGGCATCGTTTTGTGAGCGCCGCAGCTATAACGCTGGCGCTTGTGGCATGTGGATCAAGCGAAACCTCGAATCAAGCAAAGTCTCGCGTCGTTGGCGCCGCATCGGCCGATCCGCCGGACGAAAACGTGATCCTGGTCGAGGAGCTGGTGCATGTCGTCGAACGCGCCGGCCTGTACTCGCTGCCCACTGATCCGGTCGCGGCGCTCGAGTCGATCATGACCCTGCCCGACCAGCTCGGCGACGTCATCGCGATGCACATCGGCCGGTACTACCCGACCCCGGATGAGCTCACGCCCGGCGTCGGGCCGCTGACTGACCTGCTGCAGGCGCGCGCCAATTTGCTTCTGGCCGGACAGCCCGAGCGGATGGCGGAGGACCTGCAGGACGGCGAAGGCTCGATCCTGCTGCTGCCGGTGGATGCGACCACGGTGATCGTGATCCTGCCGACCCGGGTGGCCGAGTCGGACCCCGCCGCCACCGCGATGCCGGAGCGCAAGGTCGACCTCAGCCAGGTCACCTACGAGGTGAATGGCCGCACCCGCACGGTCGACGACTTCATGAAGAGCGGCACGACCAACGCGATCGCCTTCGCGCACAAGGGCAAGTTCATCTACGAGGATTACGAGAACGGCTTCAACCCGAACACGCGCCACCACCAGTGGTCGGTGACCAAGTCGGTCACGACCTCGCTGGTCGGCATCGCAGTCGAGGAAGGCTTGGTCGACTCGATCTACGACCCCATCAAAAAGTACATCACCGAAGCGGCCGACACTGTTTGGGAAGGCGTCAGCGTCGAAGACTTGCTGCAGATGGAGTCGGGCACCTACTGGGTCGACGTTCCGGTGCACCAGCCCGAGCAGCTCGTCCTGATGGGGGCCGACTACCACTCGAACGGTCTGTACGGGATGACCCGCGATGAGTACCTGCTGAAGCTCACGCGCACCTCACCCCCGGGTGAGTTCCACCGCTACAACAGCGGCGATGCGCAGATGCTGGCGTGGCTGCTCGAGCGCGTTTACCAGAAGCCGTACACGGACATCCTCTCGGAAAAGCTCTGGCGCCCGGCCGGCATGCAGAACGACGCGCTGGTCATGCACGACCGGCTCGGCAACAGCTTCGCCTCGATGGGACTAATGGCCACGCCGCGCGACATGCTTCGCTTCGGCGAACTGCACCGCAACGGCGGGCGCAGCGTGAATGGCAAGCAAGTCATCCCCGCCGACTGGGTGCGGATGTCACACAACTACGACAAGGCCACCGGCGGCGGCCCACGCGGCTACCTGTGGCCGCCCATCGGCGATCCTTCATCCGGCAACTACACGGCGGAAGGCTACGGCCACCAGCATGTCGCGGTGGTGCCGTCGCTGAACCTGGTCGGCGTCCGGTTTGGCAATGATCCGGTCGAGACGATCGCGCACCCGGAGTGGGAAGCGCTGCTGATGGCGGTGGGCAACTATCTTGAGAACGGCCCCGCAGAATGAGGCTGCTTAATTGAAGTTGGCGGCTTGGCCGGAGGTCACGTCGGTTCGATGCGGCTCAGGTGCCGGCTCACGGTCCACGCCGAACCGGCGACGCCGAGCAGCAGCCCGCCGCCCAGCACCAGCAGGCTGGCGCTGAACGAAAGACCCGTGAGCGTGAAGCTGCTTTCGTAAAGGCCGGCGAGCCGGCGAGCCGGCAGTGAGATCGCCAGCAGCGCGCCCCGCACGAAAATCCAGGCGATGACGCCGCCGGCGAGGCCGTACCAGAAGCCGGTGTAGAGGAACGGCCGGCGGATGAAGCCGTCCGGTGCGCCAATCAGTTTCATCACCACGATCTCGTCGCGTCGGTTCTCGATGTCCAGCCGGATGGTGTTGCCGACGGTGACGATCACCGCCAGGCCCAGCAGCGCGGCGATCATCAGCACGCTGCGCTGGACGATGTCGAGAATCGCGTACAGGCGTTGCAGCCACTTCTGATCCATCTTCGCCAGTTCCACTTCCGGCAGCCGGCCGAGTTCTTCCAGCCACTGATCGACTTGTTGCGGCGTTTGCTGCGCCTTGGGGGTGATGACGATGACCGCCGGCAGTGGGTTGTCGGCCAGCAGATCCAGCGCCTCGCCAAAGCCGGACAGCGCGCGGAACTCGGCCAGCGACTGCTCGCGCGAGATGTATTGCACCTGGCTGGCGCGCCGACCCAGTTCCTGTGCCAGCTGCCGGCCGCGCGTTTCATTCACTGAATCCTTGAGAAACAACGAGGCTTGCAGCGAGCCTTCCCAGGAATAACTGACCGCCGACAGGTTCTGCACCAGCACATGCAATCCCGCCGGCAGCGCCAGGGTGATGCCGATGACAGCGGCGATCAGCAGGGTGTTGATCTTGTCGCGCCACAGCCGGCCGAGCGTGGCCAGGCAATCTCGCAGGTGCGCCTTAAGCATGGTGGCCCACCGGCCGTTCGGAGGTGAGTCGGCCTTGCGCGAGATTGAGGATGCGGTACGGCAGCTGCTGGATCAGGTCCACTGCGTGCGTCGCCACCAGCACGCTGACGCCGGCTTCGTTGAAGCGCCGGAAAATCTGCATGATCTCGCGCGCCATGGTCGGGTCGAGATTGCCGGTCGGTTCGTCGGCCAGCAGCAGCGCCGGCTTGGTGACGATGGCACGGGCGATGCCGACGCGCTGCTGTTCGCCGCCGGACAATGTGATCGGCAGGACTTTCTCCCTGCCCAGCAGGCCGACGGCGTCGAGCGCGGCGCGCACACGGCGGCCCATCTCGTCGTGGTCGAATCCGCGGATCACCAGCGGCAGTGCGACGTTGTCGAACACGCTGCGGTCGTAAAGCAGGTTGAAGTTCTGGAAGATCAGGCCGATGTCCTGACGGAAGGCGGGGATCTGCCGGCGCTTGAGCGTGCCGGTGTTCTGGCCGTTGATCACCACTTGTCCGCGCGTCGGCCGCACCAGACAGGCGATCAGTTTCAGCAGCGTGCTCTTGCCGGCGCCGGAATGTCCGGTAAGGAATGCCATCTCGCCCTGGGCGAGCGCGAAGCTGACCTGACTCAGGGTTTCGTGGCCGCTCGGGTAGCGGTGGCCGACTTCGTGAAAGCTGATGGCTTCGCCCACTTATTCCCCAATCAATGCAGCCGCGTAGTCAGCGGCGCGGAACGTTTCGAGGTCTTCCACCGCTTCACCGACGCCGATGAAACGCACCGGCAGACCGAGCTTGCGCGCCAATGCGAGCAGGATACCGCCCTTGGCGGTGCCGTCCAGTTTGGTGACGGCGAGTCCGGTGAGACCGACGGCTTCGTGGAATTGCAGCGCCTGATTCAGCGCGTTCTGGCCGGTGGTGGCATCCACCACCAGCAGGATCTCGTGCGGCGCCCCGGCGTCGTGCTTCTGGATGACACGTTTGATCTTGCGCAGTTCGTCCATCAGGTGCGCCTGCGTGTGCAGACGGCCGGCGGTGTCGGCGATGACCAGATCCATCCCGCGCGCCTTCGCCGATTGCACCGCGTCGAAAATCACGCTGGCGGAATCGGCGCCCTCGTCCTGCGCGATCAGCGGCACCTGAGCGCGCTCGGCCCAGGTGCGCAGCTGTTGGGTGGCTGCCGCGCGAAACGTGTCGCCAGCGGCCAGCAGCACTTTTTTGTTTTCGCGTTTGTAGCGCAGCGCGAGTTTGCCGATGGTGGTGGTTTTGCCGACGCCGTTGACGCCCACCACCATGCAGACGAAGGGGCGCGTGTGCCCGGTGATTTCCAGCGGTTTTTCGCAAGGCGCAAGCAGATCGAGCACGCTGGCCTTGAGCGCCGCGCGCAATTGCATCGGCGTGTTCAACCGGCCTGACATCACCTCGCGGCGCAAGTGGCTGACGATGATCGCCGTCGCCTCGACGCCAGCGTCGGCGCTGAGCAGGCGGGTTTCGATTTCCTCCAGGGCGTTTTCGCCGAGTTTGTCGGCGGTGAACAGCCGCGCGAGATCGGTGGTCAGCCACGAGTCACCGCGATTGAGTTTGCGGCGCAGCTTGGCCAGCGAGTTTTCAGTCATGCAGTAGCCAGAGTTTGCGGCCGTCTGCGGCTGTGCGCTGTTCGCGTCTGAACTCCGCGACGTCGAGCAGGGTTTCCAGCGGCGGCGCATCCGCCGTTGTCAGCGGATAGTGCAGCAGGCCGAACTGGATCTTCGAGCGTTGCACGGCGAGGTGCCCGACCCAGATGCGTCTGTCTTTCTGCAATTGATAGGTCGAGGGCCAGAGCTGCAGCAGATACTGCGACTGATCATCGAGATCGCGTTTCAGCATCAGCGCCTGATGGCGGCCCTCGTGCACCTGCGGCAGCACCGGCAGTTCGCCGATCGGCGCGTCGGTGGCCAGCCAGCGCAGCATGTTGGGCAGCGACAGCCGATAAGGCCAGCTCCAGCCTTGAATCACCAGCGCGTTCTCGATGGCCCGCAGATCGCCGGCCCACTGGATGTCGAAGACCGTCTTCTGGCGGCCGGCCATGTCCACCCGCTGCGCCGGCAGTTTCTCGTAGTCGTGAGTCAGCCATTGCTGCAGGCTCAGGGTTTCGAGGCGCCACTTCGGTTGCGCGGCCTGCGCGCGCGGCTGATAACCGGCCGACCAGTGCGCGGCGGCGGCGATGACGAAAGCGCCCAGCACCAGCGGCACGAAATGCGCGGCGGCGACACGTTCGGCGCGATGGCGTCGGTAGCCCAGGCCTAGCGCCGCGACCCAGATCAGGCCGGAGATCATCGCGTACAGCGCCATGCTGAACCACTGCGCGCCCAGATACAGCTCGGCCAGCAGGATCAGCAGCAGCAGCGCGGTCGCCGTGCCGTAGAAACGGATGCGCACGGCCGTGTGACGTCGCGTGGCCAGCAGCACCGGCATGAAGCCGTAGATGATCGTCGCCAGCACCAGTTCGCGTCCGGAAAAATGCGCCGACAGTTCGCCGTGGTAGAACTCCAGCGGCGTGTTGAAGGTTGGCAGCGCGAACAGGCCCAGAGAGATCACGCCGCCGAACGCGACCGCCGCGATCCAGTGCGCCACCGCGCGGTCGCGCGATTTCCAGGCCAGCGCGATCAGCGTCGCCAGCGCCACCGGCCCGTACACCGGCCATTCGCCCAGTTGCGCGATGGCGACGGCGGCGGCGGTGGCCCACGGCGTGTGCAGATCCTGCAGGCTCTGATAAATGAACGCATCCAGCGCCGGCGGATATTCGCGCCAGCCCAGCCCCCACCACAGCGTCAGCCAGGCCGCGCCGAGCAGCAGCAGCAGGCCGGCGACGATCAACAGTCCCGGTGTTTCCGGCTGATCGGGGTCGGCGAGTGCTTCGCCGAGCCGGCCGAGCCGGCGATGGCGGTGGCTCCAGTCGAGCAGGCGGTGCAGCCAGTCTTCGGCATGCCCTTGCGCCGTGCCGATGACGCGCCGTGACAAGGCGAAGCCGACCCACACCAGCACGATCAGCAGCACCATCAACACCGCCAGACGTGCGGCCACTTCCGTTGCCAATGCCAGCGAGGCGCTGAACATCACGCCCAGCACGATCAGTCCAACGGCCCACGACAGACAGGACGCCAGTTCGATCAGCAGGAACTTCCAGGGGGGCATCCGCTGCGCGCCGGCGAGGGCGCCGACAAAGGGGCGGATCAGGCCGACATAACGGCCGATCAGCAGACCTTGCGTGCCATTGCGCTGCATCAGGCTGCGCGCCCGGCGGATCGCTTCCGGATAACGCAGTGCCCATTTCGATTGCAGCATGCGTTCGCCGTAGTGCCGGCCAATCCAGAAATTAAAGTAATCGCCGGACATTGCGCCGAGCGTCGCCACCGCCGTCATCTGCCAGAACTCGTACAGGCCGAAGGTGACGGCGGCGCCGGCTGCGAACAGCACCAGCGTGGTCGGGATCAATGAGCCGAGAACAATCAGTGATTCCAGCGCGCAAAACAAAAACAGCAACGCGACCGAAATCGCCGGATAGCGCGCCAGCCAGTCGAGCGCGGCCTGCAGTTCGTTCAAGCGGTGAAAGCCTTGGCAGCAGCCTTGAGCGTGAAATCAATCTCGGCTTCGCCGTGCGCCGCCGAAACAAACCCGGCCTCGTAGGCGCTGGGCGCCAGATACACGCCAGCGTCGAGCATGGCGTGGAAGAAACGCTTGAAGCGCTCGGCGTCGGCGCGCATGACATCGGCGAATCCGTTGATTGGGCCTTGATGAAAATACAGCCCGAACATGCTGCCGACCTGCGTGGTCGTGAACGCCACGCCGGCATTTTTTGCGCGGGTACGCAGTCCGCCCAGCAATTGCGCGGTGGTTTTTTCCAAGCGCGCATACAGCGCCGGATCATCGAGCTGGCGCAAAACCGCAAGGCCAGCTGCCATCGCCAGCGGATTGCCGGACAGCGTGCCGGCCTGATACACGGGCCCCAGCGGCGCCAGCTTCTGCATCACTTCGCGGCGCCCGCCAAACGCGCCCACCGGCAGGCCGCCGCCGATGATCTTGCCGAGCGTGATCAGATCGGCAGTGACGCCGTACAGCCCCGCCGCGCCGCGCGGGTGCACGCGAAAGCCGGTCATCACCTCGTCGAAAATCAGCAGCGCGCCGTGCGCGTCGCAGAGTTTGCGCAGGCCCTGCAGGAAGCCTTTGGCGGGCGGCACGCAGTTCATGTTGCCGGCAACCGGTTCGACGATGACGCAGGCGATCTTGTTCTTGTTGGCGTCGAACAGGGTCTCGACGCTGGCGAGGTCGTTAAAGATCGCAGTCAGCGTGTGGCGCGCGAAATCGGCAGGCACGCCGGGCGAGGTCGGCACGCCGAAGGTCAATGCGCCACTGCCGGCCTTGACCAGCAGTGCATCGCTGTGACCGTGATAGCAACCCTCGAACTTGATCAGCGCATCGCGGCCTGTGTATCCGCGCGCCAGCCGGATCGCGCTCATCGTCGCTTCGGTGCCGCTGTTGCACAGCCGCACCTGTTCCAGCCCCGGCACGCGCGCGCACAGCAGTTCGGCCATCTCGATTTCCAGTTCGGTCGGCGCGCCATAACTGATGCCGACGGCGGACTGTTTCTGGAGGGCGGCGACTACCGCCGGAGGCTGGTGGCCGAGGATCATCGGCCCCCAGGAGCCGACATAGTCCACATATTTTTTGCCGTCGGCATCGAACAGGTAGGCGCTTTCGGCGCGTGCGATGAAGCGCGGTACGCCGCCGACCGCCTTGAACGCGCGCACCGGTGAATTCACTCCGCCGGGAATGGTTTTCTGGGCGCGCTGGAACAGCTCTTCAGATCGTTTCATTCGAATAGTTTTGTGTAGGCCCTTGCCGCCGCTTCGATGTCTGCTGCACCGAACACGCCCTCCACGGCCGCGACCAGGTCGGCGCCGGCGGCGATCACCGAAGCGCCATTGGCCGGCGTGATGCCGCCGATGCCGCAAACCGCAACGCCGAGTGTCCGTGCCTGCATCAGCAATTCTAAGTCGGCCGGCGGCGCGCTGGGCTTGGTACGCGAGGAAAATAAACGTCCGAACGCCACATAACTGACACCTTCGGCAACGGCGCTACGCGCGGTTTCGAGCGAGTTGCCGCAGCTGGCGCCGATGATGGCGCTAGCCCCCAGTTGTTTCCGCGCCGCGGCGATCGAGCCGTCGCTGCGGCCCAGATGCACGCCATTGGCCCCGATATCGGCGGCAAGATCGGCGTTGTCGTTGATGATCAGGCGTGCACCGTGCTGGTGGCACAGCGTCAGCAGGGACTGGGCATTCTTGCGTTGCCGCGCCGCATCTGATTTTTTGTCTCGGTACTGGATCCATGCCGCGCCGCCACGCAAGGCGGCTTCGACGCTGCGCAGCAGCAGGGAAGTCTCGGCACAGATGGCCTCGGAGGTGATGGCGTAGAGGCCGCGCATTGTTTACGCCAGGCGTCCCGGGATCTTTCGACCCTGGCCCGAACGAAAGGCGCGTGAGAGGGACTCGAAGGTGTAGCGCTGCGCGTCTTCCAGCGCCTGCGCCATCGGCAGGCCGCGTGCGAGAAGGGCCGAAATGGCGGACGCCAGCGTGCAGCCGGCGCCATGGAAGGAATCGGACAGTCGCGGCCACTCGAAGCGATGCGAGCTGTTCGCTGAGTACCAATGGTTGGTCACAACGGCCCCGGGTTCGTCACCACCCGTAATCAGCACGTGCGGCACGCCCATCGCCAGCAAGGCTTTTCCGCAGTCGTCGAGCGAATCCCTGCGCGTCAGCCGGCGTGCTTCGGCGGCATTGGGCGTCAGCACCGTGACCTGCGGCAGCAGGTGCTCCAGCGTCGCCGCCTGCAGTGCTGCCGAAGTCAGGCTGGCGCCGCCGCCGGCGCGCAGGATCGGGTCCAGCACTACCGGGACTTTTGTCTGAGCGATGGCCGAGCACAAGACCGGAATCTGCTGGGTGTCGCCCAGCAGGCCGATCTTGAGTGCGGCAATTGAACAGTCGGCCAATAACGTTTCAATCTGCGCAGCCAACAGGATGGGGGCGACCGCAGAGACGCGCACGACATCTTGTGTGTCCTGCACGGTATGCGCGGTGATCAGGCTCAGGGCGTGTCCGCCATTGGCCGCGACCGCTTCGATATCGGCATGGATGCCGGCGCCACCCGTGGGATCGTGACCCGAGCAGCACAAGACCAGCGGGCGTTGCGAAGGATTCGTTGTCATGTGTCGAATTGGTTACAAATTATCCGTTACCGACTTTGTGCCGGTTTTTCGGCGCGGATACGAAATGCGTAGCGGCTTTTTCACAGCCTTGTCCACAGCCTCTGTGGGCAAGTCGGGAATCTGGCGTGGCGGCCGGCACTTGCGTCACTCAGTTCGGATTTACGTTGAGTCTGGGGTCAGGTAACTGCGCCGCGGGCCTTCGGGCCGGGGCAGCTGGTCAGGCGGGACGAGATCGGCCGGATCGGTGTCGGACCCAAGATCCTCTTCGGGTTCCGACTGCAGCGGACGGTAGCCCATCTGCCCGAGTATCCATTGCGCGCGCTTTTGCACGTACGGCCCCGGACTCGCAGCCCTCCATTTACGCGGCCTCGGCAACACCGCGGCCAGTCGCGCCGCTTGTTCCGGCGACAGCTTGGCTGCCGATACACCAAAAAATCTCTGTGCCGCGGCCTCGGCTCCGTAAATGCCCGGGCCGAACTCGGCGATGTTCAGATACATCTCGAGGATGCGCGGCTTGGGTAAGCAGGCCTCGATCAGCACGGTGAAGCTGACTTCCAGCCCCTTGCGCAGCCAGCTGCGCTCGTTCCACAGGAACAGGTTCTTGGCGACCTGCTGACTGATGGTGCTGGCGCCACGCACGCGACGGCTTTTCTGGTTGTGCGCCAGCGCCTTCTCGATGGCTTCGAAATCAAAGCCGTTGTGGCTCCAGAACTTCTGGTCTTCGGCGGCGAGTACCGCTTTGCGTAGCGCGTCGGCGTGGGCTGTGGCGGGCACCCAGCGGTAATCCACCGGCTGTGTCGGACTCAGCAGCATGAAGGCGCTGGTCGGCGGCGGCAGCCAGCGCAGGCCGACCACCACCATCGGCGGTGTCAGCAAGGCGAGCAGCAACAGCCACAGGAATGTCTGCCACAGGCTTTTCATCGGATGCGCACGATAGCTGCCCCGTTATTCCAGCGAAAGTCAGTTTCTGCATTATCGCGGTTGCAAAAATGTAACGCACTACGTTACGATTACCCGCAATGATCCGCAGCTTCCGGCATCGCGGCCTGCAACGGTTCTTCGAGACCGGCAGCAAGGCCGGCATCCAGCCCAAACACGCGGCGAAACTGCGCCTGCAACTCGGCGCGCTCAACCGGGCGAAGGCGCCGCAAGATATGGACGCGCCCGGCTGGCGCCTCCATCCGCTATCCGGCGCGCTCGCCGGGCATTGGTCGGTGTGGGTGGATCAGAACTGGCGGTTGACGTTTGCGCTGAAAGATGGCGAGGCAGAGTTAGTGGACTATCAAGACTATCACTGAGGGAGAACGAAATGCCTATGCACAACCCTCCGCACCCCGGCGAAGTGCTTGCCGAATGGCTGAGCGAGGTGACATTGACCGAAGCCGCGCGCCGGCTGCGGGTGTCGCGCGTTTCGCTGTCCCGCATCGTCAACGGTGCACACGGCCTTTCGGCCGACATGGACTTGCGCCTGTCGAAAGCGCTTGGCACTACGCCCGGGTTCTGGTTGGGCTTGCAAACCGACTGGGATTTGTTTCGGGCGCAGCGCCGCTTCAAGGCATCGGGCGTGAAGCCGTTTCCAGAGCTGCGAAAAGCGGCCTAGATACGCCGCCCGCTTGGGCCGTTTTCAGGCCTCAAATCGCTTCAAGCGGGTGGCGTTGTAGTGACACCTTTTCAAGACTCATACTCACGCTATGGGTTATCTCCACCGTAGGGCGGGTCAAGACCCGCCCTACTCGCTTAGACGAGATTCAAATGCCACGAATCAAATCTGCCCAGAGAAGCCACCCCCCAGGCTTGGGAGCTGTCTTGACAATGCTGTCGTTGACAGCATTGTTGAGTCCACTGTCATCGCCATTATGGGCTGCGTCTTCCGCCGACTCACCGATACACGATTCCGTACTCGGTACGGAACGTAAGTTTAGTGCCTGGGCCTACGGACGGTCCTTTGCTGATCGTTTTGATTTGCCAGTCTTGCAAGATGAGAGTTTGCCCAATGAAATTGAGGCAATGGAGTTTCGTGTGCAGTACCGTGTGCTGGATGCAGGCGCGTCTTTTTATGATTGTCAACTTCACGTCTACCTAAACAACAAACTCGACATTCTTTACCCGGAGGGTGATGTCGGATCTAGGGACACGCTTACGCTGGGCGATCGCGGGTTGATTTCGAAAATGCCAAATCCGGAAGATCGACTTTTCCACTGGAGGGAGACCCGCAAGTATCTAAACAAAGCAAACTTTCTAGCCACTAGAGACAAAATGCCTTCATTTGGTGGCAGCGTTCCTATTACAAACTATAGAAAATATTTTCTGCCAGATGTAGCCTATTTGGCTTATAGCGTGGGTTGTGGATACGTCGTTAACCCAGATGAATACAAGTTTTCGCTTTGGATTAAGAAGAGGGGCGATCCCAAAGAGAGCGGTGGCAAAAAAGAAGCCGTTAGTGATCCTGCCCATGGTTTTTACCAGTTCCACATCCCTCAATCTTTTGTAGAACGATTCTATCCGCCAGCGAGAAAAGCAGCTAAAGAAAACAGCGCACGAATTGCTACAGATAACAAAGCGCGGTAGCGCGGTAGGGCGGGTCATGACCCGCCTGTCGAGGATGGCACCAACAACAATGCATGCGGGTAGCGTGGCCCATCCTTGGGCCACGTCTTTCAGACTCGCTTCGCTCGCCCAAATGCGTTTCATACGCATTTGTTCCGCCGCTGCGCGGCTAATCCGCTCTACGGATTGGGTAGACCGAGATTCCGCCACAGACGCAGCGTCGGCTCGCTTTGATTGAGCGTATAGAAGTGGATGCCAGGCGCGCCGCCGGCAAGGAGAGTCTGGCTCAAGCGCGTAACGACATCGAGACCGAAATCCAGCAGTGCGGGTTTGTCGTCCTGCAGTTGTTCGAGGCGCAGACGGACCCAGCGCGGGATCTCGGCACCGCAGGCCGCGGAGAAACGCGTGAGTTGCGCGTGGTTGGTGATCGGCATGATGCCGGGGACGATGGGAGTCTTCAGTCCTGCTTTCTCGCAGCGCTCGCGGAAATCGAAATACGCATCGGCGTTGAAAAAATACTGGGTGATGGCGCAATCAGCGCCCGCCTTGACCTTGCGCGCGAAATTATCGAAATCAACCTGCGGCGTGCCGCCTTGCGGGTGCATCTCGGGGTAGGCGGCGACCTCGATGCGGAAGTGGTCGCCGTGAGTCTGGCGGATGAACTCGACCAGTTCGTTGGCGTAATGGAATTCGCCGTCGGCAGCTGCCGAATTTGAGCCCGGGGGCAGGTCGCCGCGCAGGGCGACGATACGCTTGACGCCCGCGGTCTTGTACTGCGCGAGCAGTTCGGCAATCCGCGCGCGGGTGGAGCCGACGCAGGTCAGGTGCGGCGCCGCTTCAACGCCGGTGTCGCGCACGACCTGGACCACGGTTTCGTAGGTGCCCTGCTGATCCGAGCCGCCGGCGCCGAACGTCACCGAGAAATACTTCGGCTGCAGCGCGGCAAGTTTCTTTACCACCGCCGGCAGCTTGGCGGCGCCCTCCGGTGTGCGCGGCGGGAACAGCTCGAACGAAAACGACAGTTCCTGGGCCATTAGAGTCTTGTCATCCTGAGCGTAGCGAAGGATCTGGCCAGATTCCTCGCAGCGCTCGGAATGACACGGGGACTAGTAGCGGTAATGCTCGGGCTTGTACGGGCCGGCCTTGTCCACGCCGAGGTACGCCGCCTGTTCGTCGGTCAGCTGCGTCAGCTTCACGCCGATCTTTTCCAGATGCAGGCGCGCGACTTCCTCGTCGAGTTTTTTCGGCAAGCGGTAAACGGTCTTTTCGTACTTGTCCTTGTTCGCCCACAGGTCGATCTGCGCCAGCGTCTGGTTGCTGAACGAGTTGCTCATCACGAATGACGGATGGCCGTGTGCACAACCGAGGTTGACCAAGCGGCCTTCGGCGAGCAGGTAGATGCAGTTGCCGTTCTTGAACGTGTACTTGTCCACCTGCGGCTTGATGTTGGTGTGCGTGGCCGACTTCACCAGCTTCTCGACCTGGATCTCGTTGTCGAAGTGGCCGATGTTGCAGACGATGGCCTGGTCCTTCATGCGTTCCATATGCGCCAGCGTGATCACGTCCTTGTTGCCGGTGGTGGTGACGTAGATGTCACCGCGGCCGAGGGTTTCCTCGACGGTGGTGACCTCGAAGCCTTCCATCGCCGCCTGCAGGGCATTGATCGGATCGATCTCGGTGACGATCACGCGCGCGCCGAAGCCGCGCAGCGAATGCGCCGAGCCCTTGCCGACGTCGCCATAGCCGCAGACCACCGCCACCTTGCCCGCCACCATCACGTCGGTGGCGCGCTTGATGCCGTCGGCCAGCGATTCGCGGCAGCCGTAGAGGTTGTCGAACTTCGACTTGGTGACCGAGTCGTTGACGTTGATCGCAGGGACGAGCAGCTTGCCCGCTTCCATCATCTGGTAGAGGCGATGCACGCCCGTGGTGGTTTCTTCGGAGACGCCGCGCCATTCCTTGACGACATTGGTCCAGAAGCCGGGGCGTTCTTTCGCCACGCGCTTGAGCAGGTTCTTGATCACCTGCTCTTCATGCGAACCGGACGGCGAGTCCACCCACTTGTCGCCTTTCTCCAGTTCGTAGCCCTTGTGGATCAGCAGCGTGACGTCGCCGCCGTCGTCCACCACCATCTCCGGGCCTTTCTGGCCGGGATGGGTGACCGCGTCGAGCGTCAGGTCCCAATATTCTTCGAGCGTCTCGCCCTTCCAGGCAAACACCGGCACGCCGGTGACGGCGATCGCTGCGGCGGCTTCGTCTTGCGTCGAGAAAATGTTGCACGAGGCCCAGCGGACATTCGCGCCGAGCGCGGTCAGCGTCTCGATCAGCACCGCGGTCTGCGTGGTCATGTGCAGCGACCCGGTGATGCGCACACCCTTGAGGGGCTTGCTGGTCGAGTGCTTCTTGCGGATCGACATCAGGCCGGGCATTTCGGCTTCGGCGATCTCGATCTGCAAGCGGCCGGCGGGCGCTAGCTTGATGTCGCGGACTTTGTAGTCTGCGGCGGGTTTGAGGACAGCGTTCATGAATGACTCCTTGATTACTTGAGACCGGCGGCTTTGCGCAGCTCGTTGGCCTTGTCGGTTTTTTCCCAGGAGAACGCCGTGAACTTCTCGCCGTTGGCGAGTTTCACGTCGTAGGGCTTTCGACCGAAATGGCCGTTGCTGGCGGTGACCTGGTACATCGGGTGGATCAGGTCGAGCATCTGGATGATGCCGTAGGGACGCAGGTCGAAATGCGCGCGTACCAGTTTTTCGATGTGGGCGTCGGAAATCTTGCCGGTGCCGAAGGTGGTGACCGAGATTGAGGTCGGTTCGGCGACGCCGATGGCGTAGCTGACCTGGATCTCGCACTTGTCGGCGAGACCGGCAGCGACGATGTTCTTCGCCACGTAGCGGCCGGCGTACGCGGCGCTGCGGTCAACCTTGGACGGATCCTTGCCGGAGAACGCGCCGCCGCCGTGACGAGCATAGCCGCCGTAGGAGTCGACGATGATCTTGCGGCCGGTGAGGCCGCAGTCGCCGACCGGACCACCGATGACGAAATTGCCGGTGGGGTTGATGTGGAACTTGGTGGACTTGGAGATCCATTTCGCCGGCAGCACCGGCAGCACCACTTCCTCCATCACGCCTTCGCGCAGTTTCTTCAGCGAGATGTCCGGCGAATGCTGGGTCGACAGCACCACGGCGTCAATGCCGGTGATTTCGTTGTCTTCGTAGCGCAGGGTGACCTGTGACTTCGCGTCCGGGCGCAGCCAGGCGCAGGGCGAGTTTTTCTGTTTACGGATCTTGGTCTGCTGTTCAACCAGCCGGTGCGCGTAATAGATCGGTGCCGGCATCAGATCCGGCGTCTCGTTGCAGGCGAAGCCAAACATCAGGCCCTGGTCGCCGGCACCCTGTTCCTCGGGCTTCTTGCGGTCGACGCCCATGTTGATGTCGGGCGACTGCTTGCCGATGAAGTTGAGCACGCCGCAGGTGTTGCCGTCGTAGCCGACGGCGGAATTGTCGTAGCCGATGCCGGTGATGACCTTGCGCGCGATGGCCTCGACGTCGGCCCAGGCGGTGGTGGTGATCTCGCCGGCGACGACGGCGACGCCGGTCTTGACCAGCGTTTCGCAGGCGACGCGGGCGCGCTTGTCCTGCGCGAGGATCGCATCGAGGATCGCGTCGGAGATCTGGTCGGCGACCTTGTCGGGGTGGCCTTCGGAGACGGATTCAGAGGTGAAAAGATATTCGGACATCGTCAGTTCCTCGTTGCGGTTAATTGAAAAACTTATATCTGCTTATACGGATAAGCGGATATTGTAACAGCCCACCACCGTTTGTGCAGGCTGGCCGAGACGCATGTCGGCGAGATGACGGCGCTAGGACATAGCGCGCTTTCTCCGTCGGCGCAAGGGCAAACAGGGCATTGCAAAACCGCCGTCATGCGCTAGTCTTCTGCGCGCCGGGCAGATCACGCAACGAGCTGAAGCCGGGGACGGTTCAATTTCTTACATCACATCTGAGGAGTACACAGAATGGCAAAAGCAAAACGCAAACCGAGTGCAGCCTTCATGAAGCCGATGACGCCCAGCGCCGCGCTGAGCGAAGTTGTTGGTTCCAAGGCGATTCCGCGTACCGAAGTCACCAAGAAGCTCTGGGCCTACATCAAGAAGAACGGCCTGCAGGACAAGAAGAACAAGCGCAACATCAATGCCGACGCCGCCCTTAAGACCGTGTTCGGTGGCAAGTCGCAGGTCAGCATGTTCGAAATGACCAAGCTGGTCAGCAAGCACCTCAAGTAAATTTTTGCCGCTTTACCTGAAAGCCCCGGTCCGCCGGGGCTTTTTGTTTTGGGCGCGCCCTTTACAATGGCGGCCCTGAATTTACGTCCATGTAACTGATCGCGACATCCATGTCGCGCCTTTCCGAAAAAGATCACCGCGCCATGCCGACCCGCCTCGAACTCGCCAACGCCGTCCGTGCCCTTGCGATGGATGCGGTACAAAAAGCCAACTCCGGACACCCCGGCATGCCGATGGGCATGGCCGACATCGCCGAAGTGCTGTGGAACGATTTCCTGCATCACAACCCGGCCGACCCTGCGTGGCCGAACCGCGACCGCTTCGTGGTCTCCAATGGCCACGGCTCGATGCTGCTGTATGCGCTGCTGCATCTCACCGGCTATGACCTGCCGATCGAGGAGCTGAAAAACTTCCGCCAGCTGCACTCGAAGACGCCGGGGCATCCCGAAGTTGGCATGACGCCGGGCGTCGAAACCACCACCGGTCCGCTGGGGCAGGGCATCGCCAATGCGGTCGGCATGGCGCTGGCTGAACGACTGCTCGCGGCGCGCTTCAATCGCGACGGTTACAGCGTCGTTGATCACCACACCTATGTGTTCACCGGCGACGGTTGCCTGATGGAAGGCATCTCGCACGAAGCCTGTTCGCTGGCCGGCACGCTGGGCCTGGGCAAGCTGATCGTGTTCTACGACGACAACGACATCTCGATCGACGGCGAAGTGCACGGCTGGTTCCGTGACGACACCCCGGGCCGCTTCGAAGCTTACGGCTGGCAGGTGGTGCGTAACGTCAACGGTCATGATCCGGTCGAGATCAAAAAAGCCATCGAGACTGCGCGCAGGCAGGACGCAAAACCGACGCTGATCTGCTGCAAGACCATCATCGGCTGGGGCGCACCGAACAAGCAGGGCAAGGAATCCGCACACGGCGCGCCGCTGGGTGATGCCGAGATCAAACTCGCGCGTGAAACCCTGAAGTGGCCGCACGCGCCGTTCGAGATTCCTGCCGACGTTCGCGCCGGCTGGGATGCCAAGACCCGTGGTATTGCGGCGCAGCGCGACTGGCAGAAGAATTTCGATGGCTATGCGCGCGAGTTCCCCGAACTGGCCGCCGAGTTCAGCCGACGTCTCCGGGGCGAGCTGCCCAAAGACTGGAACGAGCTGATCAGCGCGTATGTCGCCAAGAGCGCGGGCAGCGATAAGGCCATCGCCACGCGCAAGGCCTCGCAGATGGTGCTCAACGAGATCGGCCCGAAGTTGCCCGAATTTCTCGGCGGTTCGGCGGATCTGACCGAATCCAACCTGACCAAATGGGACGGCGCGGCGGCGGTGCTGCCCGGCAAACTCAGCGGTAGCTATGTCTATTACGGCGTGCGCGAATTCGGCATGTCGGCGCTGATGAACGGCGTCACGCTGCACGGTGGCTTCATCCCGTTCGGCGGCACCTTCCTCACTTTCAGCGACTACGCACGCAACGCGGTGCGCATGGCGGCGCTGATGAAGATCCGCTCGATCTTCGTCTATACGCACGACTCCATCGGCCTCGGCGAAGACGGGCCGACGCATCAGTCGGTCGAGCATGTGTCCTCGTTGAGACTGATTCCCGGTCTGCACGTCTGGCGGCCCTGCGATCTGTTCGAGACCGCCATCGCCTGGCAGGCGGCCGTCGAGCGCAAGGATGGGCCCAGTGCACTGGCGCTGACACGGCAAAATCTGACACAGCAAGCGCATACACCGGCTCAATCTGCGCAAGTGCTGCGCGGCGGCTATGTGCTGCTCGAACCCGCGCGCACGCCAGAAGCAATGATCATCGCCACCGGTTCCGAGGTGATGCTGGCCACCGAGGTGGCGAAGAAGCTCAATGAACAGGGCCGCGCCGTCCGCGTGGTGTCGATGCCCTGTGTCGAGCGCTTCCTCGCGCAAGACGCGGCGTACCGCGAATCGGTACTGCCGAAAAAAATCAGCAAGCGCCTCGCGCTCGAAGCCGGCATCAGCTGGTTCTGGCGTCCGCTGGTCGGCGACGCCGGCGAGGTCATCGGTGTCGATCGCTACGGTGAGTCAGCGCCGGCGCCGGCGGTGTTCAAGCTGTTTGGTCTCACGGTCGAGAACGTGCAACGCAAAATGGAAACCCTGCTCGGCGCCCAGCCGAAACTCATTTAAGAGAGAAGGAACGAACATGGCAATCAAGGTTGGCATCAATGGTTTTGGCCGCATCGGCCGCAACGTACTGCGTGCGGCGGTGCAGAACTTCGGCAAGGACATCGAGGTCGTCGGCATCAACGACCTGCTCGAGCCGGACTATCTCGCCTACATGCTCCAATACGACTCCGTGCACGGCCGCTTCAAGGGCAAGGTCGCCATCGAAGGCGGTGCGCTGCTGGTCAACGGTCAGAAAATCCGCCTGACCCAGGAGCGCGATCCGGCCAATCTGAAGTGGAAAGACGTCGGCGCTGACGTCGTCATCGAGTCCACTGGCCTGTTCCTCGACAAGGCCAGCGCGCAGAAACATCTCGATGCCGGCGCGAAGAAGGTGATCATCTCGGCGCCGTCGAAAGACGACACGCCGATGTTCGTCTATGGCGTCAACCACAAGACCTATGCCGGTCAGGCCATCGTCTCCAATGCTTCGTGCACCACCAACTGTCTGGCGCCGCTGGCCAAGGTCATCCACGACAAGTGGGGCATCAAGCGCGGCCTGATGACTACCGTGCACGCGACCACGGCGACGCAGAAGACCGTCGACGGCCCGTCGTCGAAGGACTGGCGCGGCGGCCGCGGCATCCTCGAGAACATCATTCCGTCCAGCACCGGTGCGGCCAAAGCGGTCGGTGTGGTGATTCCGTCGCTGAACAAGAAACTCACCGGCATGTCGTTCCGCGTGCCGACCTCCGACGTGTCGGTGGTGGATCTCACCTGCGAACTGGAGAAGGACGCGAGCTACGACGAGATCAAGGCCGAAATGAAGGCGCAGAGCGAGGGTGCGCTCAAGGGCGTGCTCGGCTACACCGAGGACAAGGTGGTGGCCACCGATTTCCGCGGCGACGCCCGCACCTCGATCTTCGACGCCGACGCCGGTATCGCGCTCGACAAGACCTTCGTCAAGCTGGTCAGCTGGTACGACAACGAGTGGGGCTATTCCAACAAGTGCCTCGAGATGGTTCGGGTCGTCGCCGGAAAATAAGGCATGGCCGTGCTGCGCATGGCGGAGCTGGATCTCAAGGGCAAACGCCTGCTGATCCGCCAGGACCTCAACGTACCGGTGCAGGACGGGCGCATCACTTCCGATGCACGTCTGCGCGCCTCGCTGCCGACGCTCAGATCAGCGATCGAAGCCGGCGCGTCGGTGCTGGTGATCTCACATTTGGGCCGCCCCAAGGCGGGCCACTTCGATGCGGAGCACTCGCTGACGCCGGTCGCTGCCTGGTTCACACAACAGCTGGGCCGCTCGGTGCCGATCCTCAGCAACTGGATCGACGGTGTAGCGCTGCAGCCCGGCCAGATCGTGCTCGGCGAGAACACGCGCTTCCTCAAGGGTGAAAAAGAAAACGACGAGACGCTGTCGAAGAAGATGGCGGCGTTGTGCGATATCTATGTGATGGACGCCTTTGGCACTGCGCATCGCGCCGAGGCCAGCACGCATGGCGTCGCGCGTTTCGCACCGACCGCCTGTGCTGGCCCGCTGCTGGCGGCGGAGCTCGATGCGCTTGGTACCGCGCTGGCGAATCCGAAGAAACCGCTGGCGGTCATCGTCGGCGGCAGCAAGGTTTCGACCAAGCTGGATCTGCTCAACAATCTCGCCGACGTCGCCGACCAGTTGATCGTCGGCGGCGGCATCGCCAACACCTTTCTTGCCGCCGCCGGTTATCCGGTGGGGCGCTCGCTGTACGAGCGCGAGATGCTGGTCACCGCGCGCGACATCCTTGGCAAGATCAAGAAGCGTGGCGGCGACCTGCCGCTGCCCGAGGATGTGGTGGTGGCATCGGAATTCTCGGCTGAGGCCCATGCCGAAGTGCGGCCGGTGGCCGAAGTCGAGGCCGACGAGATGATCCTCGACATTGGGCCGAAGACGCGCAAGAAACTCGCGGCCCTGCTGAAAAACTGCGGCACCATCGTCTGGAACGGGCCAGTCGGCGTGTTTGAGTACGACAGTTTTGCCGGCGGCACCAAGGCCATCGCCGAGGCCATTGCATCCAGCAAGGCGTTCTCGCTGGCGGGCGGCGGCGACACGCTGGCGGCCATCGACAAGTTCAAAGTCGCCGACAGGCTCGGCTACATTTCCACCGGCGGCGGCGCCTTCCTCGAATTTCTCGAGGGCAAGAAACTGCCTGCGGTCGAGGTGCTGGAGCAGCGCGCCGCTGGCTGAGCGTGATCAGGCGAATCTTCTGGCTGTTGGCGGTCAGCGCGTGGTTACCGGCGCTGGCGACGGAAATCCCGGTGCGCGATTTCGTCAAGCGACCAGAATACGGCGAGGTGCGAATCTCGCCGGGCGGCGAGTATCTCGCGGTAACGGTGCCGGAGGAGGATCGCACCTCCCTGGGATTTGTGCGCTTGTCCGACATGAAGCTCATCGGAACTGCACGGCTGCGGCCCGGCGAGCACGTACACGCCTTCTGGTGGGTCAACGACGAACGCATCGTTATCGCGCTGGCGGTGCGCTCCGGCTCGCTGGTGAAGCCCTCCCCGACCGGCGAGCTGTTTGGCATCAACTTCGATGGCAGCAAGAAGCTATACCTGCACGGTGCACGCGGCGATTATCAGCTCGGCTCCCGCATCGCCCGGGTCACGAGGGAATATTCCTGGGCCACGATGGTCGATCCGCTGATCGACGATGCCGAGCATGCGATCGTGGAGGTACATGCTTTTCAGGACGTCAAGGGCACGGCATTTTCGGAGCTGTTTCGACTCAACGTCTATACGGGGCAGCGAACAAAGATGTCGCCGCCGCCCGCCACTGGGGACGCTTCCTACTTGGTCGACAGGCAGGGTCAGGTGCGCTATGCGCGCATTCTCGATAGGGACTATCGAGTGCGCACGTTCTGGAAGCCAGAGGGGAAGGAAGATTGGGTGCAGGAAAATGCGGGCGCGCTGCAGGATGCTCAGATCGATCCGCTGGGTTTCTCACGCGACGGCAAGTCGGTCTTCCTTGCAATCACCGACAGCAGCGCGCATTGCCTGATGCGCCGAGTCTTGGCAGACGGCAGCCAGCAGCGGCTGGCATGTGACTTCAACGAGGTCTTGTTCTCGTTCGACAACGACGTTCCGATCGCGCTTGTATCGGAGCTCGGCCGCCGCGAGATCCACAGGCTGGATACGACCCACCCCGACGTGGCGCTGTTGGCGACCACGCAGCGCAGCTTTGGCGGCGACTTGGCCGAGCCGGTGTCAGCGACAAGAGACGGATCCAAGGTTGTCCTGCGGGTCTATAGCGACCGCAATCCCGGCGACTACTATTTGTTCGATAAGGCCAGGAAGAAGGCCGATTACCTGATCTCCGCCCGCAGTTGGCTGGAGCCGGCGCAGATGAGTGAACGCTGGCCAGTCGAATTTTCCGCACGCGACAACTATAGATTGCACGGCTACGTGACCATGCCGCGTGGCGCTGAGACGAAGAAGCTGCCGCTCGTCGTGCTGCCGCATGGCGGGCCATTCTTCGTAAGAGACAGCTGGGAGTGGAACGAGGACGCCCAGCTCCTTGCAAGTCGCGGTTATGCGGTGCTGCAGGTTAATTTCCGTGGCTCCGGTGGTTACGGGCTGGCACACATCAACGCCGCCAAGCGCGCCTGGGGCACGATGATGATCGACGACATCACTGACGGGACACGCTGGGCTGTCGCGCAGGGCATCGCCGACCCTGCGCGGATGTGTATCTACGGCGGCAGTTACGGAGGCTATGCAGCACTGATGAGTGCAGTTCGCGAGCCGGACCTGTACCGCTGCGTGGTGGGCTACGCCGGTGTCTACGACTTGGACAGCGTGGAATGGGGGGCCGACTTCATGAACAAGGTGAGCGGCCAGAGCTATTTCCGCGACTACATCGGTTCCGGCAGCCTTCTGCGCGAGCAGTCGCCGCTGACCTATATCGAAAAACTCAAAGCCCCCGTCCTGATCGTGCACGGCGAGGCGGATACCCGCAGCCCGTACAACCAGGCCAAGGAACTGCGCAAGGCGCTCGCCGGGCGCCAGCATCGTTACGAGTGGCTGAGCAAGCCGGGCGAGGGACATGGCTTCTACAAGGATGCCAACCGCGAAGAGTTCTACACCCGGCTGCTCGCTTTTCTCGAAAAGTACATCGGCGCCGGCAATTCAGTGGCGCCAGAGCCGTCGCGGTAATCTCGCTTTTCGGCAGTTTCATGCGATGCTGATCTCCACATGACAGGGCGGAATCCATATGAGATTTGAAGGCACCGACACCTACGTCGCCACCGACGATCTGATGATGGCGGTAAATGCCGCCGTCACCCTGCAGCGTCCGCTGCTGGTCAAGGGCGAGCCCGGCACCGGCAAGACCCAGCTGGCGCGCGAAGTCGCGCAGTCGCTCAAGCGGCCGTTCTACGACTGGGCGATCAAGTCCACCACCAAGGCGCAGCACGGCCTCTATGAATACGATGCGGTCTCGCGTCTGCGTGATTCGCAGCTCGGCGAAGCCAAGGTCAAGGACATCCGCAACTACATCGTCAAGGGCAAGCTGTGGGAATGCTTCGAGTCCCAGGAGCAGCCGGTGCTGCTGATCGACGAGATTGATAAAGCCGATATCGAATTTCCCAACGACCTGTTGCGCGAACTCGACCAGATGGAGTTCTACGTCTACGAGACCCGTGAGACGATCAAGGCCAAACAGCGTCCCGTCATCATCATCACCTCTAACAACGAGAAGGAACTGCCGGACGCCTTCCTGCGCCGCTGCTTCTTCCACTACATCCAGTTTCCCGACCGCGAGACGATGCAGAAGATTGTCGATGTGCATTTCCCCAACATCAAGAAGAACCTGTTGAAAGAGGCGATGGAAGTGTTCTTCGGTCTGCGCGAACTGCCGGGTTTGAAGAAAAAGCCTTCGACCTCCGAGCTGCTCGACTGGCTCAAGCTGCTGCTGGCCGAGGATATCGAGCCGTCGGTGCTGCGCGACTCTTCGGTGAAGAAATCATTGCCGCCGCTGTACGGCGCACTGCTGAAGAACGAGCAGGACACGCACTTGTTCGAGCGACTTGCCTTCATGGCAAGACGGGCGCAGTAGCTTGGGGGCGGGTTTGGATCGCCGTTCGTTTCTCAAGCTCAGCCTCGCCGGGTCTGCGGCGCTGAGCGCTGCGGGCCTGACCGCGACGTTGACCGGATGCAGCGGTGCACCGACCCCCGCAACCGGATTCCAGTTTTTACGCGACGCTGATGTCACCCTGTTCCGCGCGTTGATCCCGCAGGTACTGGATGGCATCGCGCTGGATGCCGCGGCCGCTGAAGAATGTCTGCGCCGCATCGATCTTGGCTGCTTCTTGCTGGAGGCGCCTGCGCAGAGTGAAGTGCGGAAACTATTTGATCTGCTCAACACAGGTCTGTTGCGACGCCTGACCACCGGCGTGAGCAAGTCCTGGGATCAGGCAGGCGCCGAAGAAGTCCAGACTTTTCTTGCACGCTGGCATGACAGCAGTGTTGGTTTGTTCAACGCGGGCTACCGCGTGCTGGTCAAGCTGGTCAGCGTGTCCTATTTCTGCATGCCGCAGTCGCGCAAGTTCAGCGGCTATCCGGGCCCGCTGGATTACATGTACAAGGCGGTGAACGCATGATTGACGATATTTACACGGCGGGCATCGCCTCCGGTTGGAAAGTCAGCGACGCCTCGACGTTGAAACAGAATCTGACACTCGAAGCCGACGTGGTCATTGTCGGCACCGGCGCCGGTGGCGGCACCGCCGCGGAAATCCTCAGCCAGGCCGGCCTCAAGGTGCTGATGCTGGAAGAAGGTCCGCTGAAGACCGCCGCCGACTTCAAGGACATGGACGAGGCGCGTGCCTATGCGGATCTCTATCAAGAGGCCGCCGGTCGCGCGACCTCCGACGGCGCCATCGGCATCCTGCAGGGCCGCGCGGTGGGTGGCACGACGACCGTCAACTGGACTTCGAGTTTCCGCACGCCGGCCGGCACGCTCAAGCACTGGGCGCAAGCGCACGGCGTGCAGGGTTTAAGCGAAGCCGATCTGGCCCCGTGGTTCGAAAAAATGGAAGCCCGGCTGGGCATCGCGCCCTGGGGTATGGCAGCCAATGCCAACAACGCAGCGCTGAAGATCGCCGCCGACAAACTCGGCTGGGAGTCGCACATCATTCCGCGCAATGTGCGCGGCTGCTGGGACAGTGGTTATTGCGGACTCGGCTGCCCGGTCAACGCCAAGCAGTCGATGCTGGTCAGCACCATTCCCGAGGCGCTGAAGAATGGGGCTCAGCTGATCCATCGTTTGCGCGTGCAGCGTGTGCTGTTCGAAAAGGAGCGCGTCACCGGTCTGGTCGCCCATGCGCTGGACGCGGCGGGCGTGAAGGCGACTGGCATCGAAGTACAGGTCCGCGCCCGTCATTACGTGCTCGCCGGCGGCGCCATCAACACCCCGGCGCTGCTGTTGCGCTCAGGTGCGCCCGACCCGCATCGGCAGGTCGGCAAGCGCACCTGCATCCACCCGGTGAACATGACGGTGGCGCAGATGCCTGCGCCGGTCAACGGCTGGTACGGCGCGCCACAGTCGGTGGCCAGCGACGAATTCCAGTGGAAGCCCGACGCTCGTCTTGCGCCCGGCTTCAAGCTCGAAGCCGCGCCAACCTATCCGGGTTTGAGCACGACCATCTTCATGCGTCACGGCAAAAATCTCATGGCTGACATGGGCCAGCTGGCGAACACGCAGGCGATGCTGGCGCTGGTGCGTGATGGCTTCCATGACGACAGCCCCGGCGGCGAAGTGCGCATTGATGGGGCCGGCAATCCGATCCTCGACTACGACCTCAGCGACTATCTGTGGGCGGGCCTGCGCAATGCTTATTTGCGCATGGCCGAGGCGCAGTTCGCGGCCGGCGCCCAGCGCGTGATGCCCGCGCATCTCGACGGCCAGTGGTGTGACCGCTGGACGCAGGCGCGTGAGCACATCGAAGGCTTGCGCTATGCCAAGTTCAAGGTCTCGCTGTTCACCGCGCATCTGATGGGCGGTTGCGCCATGGGCGGCGATGAAAAGACTTCCGTGACCGACAGCGACGGCGGTTACCGCCGCGTCGACAATCTTTCGATCTTCGACGGCTCGTTGTTCCCGACCAGCATCGGCGCTAATCCGCAGTTGTCGATTTATGGCTTGATTGCACGCAATGCCAGCAAACTGGCGACTCGTTTGGGGCTTAAAACTGCGGCTTGAGGTGCTGTCATTCCGAGCCGTTCGACGATGTTCAGGACAGGCCACGCGAGGAATCTGATCGCTTGACCATGAATAGCCTGCCCAATTCAGCAAAGTTTGGTAAGGCAGCTTCGCGCCGGTTCTTATGCAGACTTAAATCATTAAAGTTGCATAAAACCCCAGTCGGCGTTAGCGTACGCAGGCCATGGCCATCGTTCGCGATGTGGGTAGCTACGTTGTTTGCTCTTCATCGGGCGAGCAATTCCGTGCCTTTGTCCCAGCGCCTTTGCCGCCCACCCCTCCCCTGGAACTCGACGCCGACCTGACGCATCTGCTCGAAAACGCTAACCGCGCGCTGGGCCGCCTCGATGGTATTGCTGGCGTGTTGCCCGATCCGAAACTGTTCCTGTATCAATACGTCCGCAAAGAAGCGGTGCTGTCCTCGCAGATTGAGGGCACACAGTCCTCGCTTTCTGATCTCCTGAAGTACGAACTGGAAGAAGCACCGGGCGTCCCAGTTGCCGATGCCGCGGAGGTCTCTCGAAACGTTGACGCGCTAGATCACGGACTTAAGCGTCTGCGCGCAGGCTTTCCCGTGTCGTTGCGATTACTGCGCGAAGTACACGCCAAATTGATGGCCGCGGGGCGGGGCAAGCACTTGCAGCCCGGCGAATTCCGGCGCAGCCAGAACTGGCTGGGCGGCACACGCCCCGGCAATGCTCGTTTTGTGCCGCCGCCGCCGGATCGCCTGATGGACTGTCTGGGGTCGTTGGAAAAATACATCCACGACGATCACACCCCGCCGCTGGTTCGCGCCGCGCTCACGCATGTTCAGTTCGAAACGATTCAACCTTTTCTCGATGGCAATGGCCGGGTCGGGCGCCTCTTGATCATGCTCATGCTGGTCGAGTTCGGCGCGCTTAAAACACCGCTGCTGTACCTGAGTCTCTATTTCAAGGCCAACCGCGCCGAGTATTACGACCGCTTGCAGCGGGTTCGCACCCACGGCGATTGGGAAGGCTGGCTGCGCTTCTTCCTCGCAGGTGTTGAGCTGATGGCGCGTGATGCAACCGATACGCTGACCCGTTTGGGCAAACGTGTTGCTGCCGATGAACTCAAGCTGAAAAAACTGGGTCGCCTTGCCGATTCGGCAGGCAAGCTCCTCACCCATATGCGCCAACGCCCGATCACCACCGTTGCGTTGGCGTCGGTGGACACGGACATCAACCGCACCACAATCACCACTGCACTTGAGCGCCTGGTCAAACTCAAGGTCGTTCGCGAATTGACCGGTCAAAAGCGCAACCGTCTTTTTGCTTACGATGGTTACCTGAAAATTCTAAGCGAAGGGACAGAAACCCCACCGCAATAACCCGCTGATCAAAGACCAACTCAAACAACTCGAAGCCGAGTTCTGGGCCGCCGCCGACAACCTCATTTGCAGGAATCGGGTGGCGCACATTTTTAATGCCGCTATTTTCGTGCGACGCGCCGAAAAATGGCCTGAAAAAACTCCAAGCGGGTGACACGAGAACAGCTCACCAGACGATGATTTCGCCTTCGATCGAGCGCCATAGATACCAGCTGGCGACGGAGCGATACGGTGCCCAGGTCTTGGAAATCGCCAGCGTCTTGGTGTCGGAGAGCTTCTTGCCCTTGCCGTAGCACTGGTTGACGCCGCGACGCAGGCCGACATCGTCCATCGCAAACAGATCCGCTCGGCCGAGCGCGAACATCAGGTACATCTCGGCGGTCCAGCGGCCGATGCCGGGCAGGGCGTCGAGCATCTCGATCGCGGCCTCGTCGTCCAGTCTCAGCAATTTGGCAAAGGAGAATTCGCCGGCGTCCACGCGCCGAGCCAGTTCCTTGAGCCAGCTGGCCTTGGCGTTGGACAGGCCACAGGCGCGCAGTTCGGGTTGCGTCACCGCATGAAAATGCGTTGGCCTGAAACGGCTCTTGGCGCCGACGCGCGCTTCGACGCGCTTGGCAATCGTGTCGGCCGCCTTGGTTGAAAGCTGCTGGCTGATGATCGAGCCGCACAGCACATGGAATGGGTCACGTTTTTTCTGGCCCAGCGTGCACGGCCCGTGGGCCTTGATCAGGCGTTTCATCACCGGATCGGTTTTGGAAAGGAAGGTTTCCGCTGCTTGGATATCGAGTTTCATAGCGCGGCTAGAATGCCTCATTCCCACCTCAGAGCGATACCGAAATGAAGTCCGTCATTCCCGCGAAAGCGGGAATCCAGGTGGCGCGTAGCGCCATGACTAGCAGTCTGGATACCGGCTTTCGCCGGTATGACAACTAACCATGCTTTTCAATTTCTTTTTCGCGCTGCGTGAAGCCGGCCTCAAGGTGGGCTTGACCGAGCTGCTGACCCTGCAGGAAGCACTGCAGAAGCACCTCGCGATGTTCAGCATGGACGAGTTCTACTACCTGTCGCGCGCGACCATGGTCAAGGACGAGACCCACTACGACCGCTTCGACCGTGCTTTCGCCGCTTACTTCAAAGGCGTGCAGGAAGCGACCAAGGATCTGTTCGGGGAAATCCCGGACGAATGGCTGCGCAAGCAGGCCGAGCGCCTGTTCACCGATGCGGAAAAAGAAAAAATCCTCGCGCTCGGCGGTCTCGACAAGTTGATGGAAGAGCTGAAGAAGCGCCTCGAAGAACAGAAGGGCCGCCATCAGGGCGGCAACAAATGGGTCGGCACCGGCGGCACCTCGCCGTTCGGCAACAGCGGCTACAACCCCGAAGGCATCCGCATCGGCGGCGAGGGCGGCCAGCGCAGCGCGGTGAAAGTTTGGGAGGCGCGCGAGTACCGCAACCTCGACGATTCCATCGAACTCGGCACGCGCAACATCAAGCTGGCGCTGCGGCGTCTGCGCAAGTTTGCGCGCGAAGGCGCGGCGGACATCCTCGATCTCGACGACACCATCACCTCGACCGCCCGCAACGCCGGCTGGCTCGACATCAAGATGGTGCCGGAGCGGCACAACGCAGTGAAGGTGCTGCTGTTCCTCGACGTCGGCGGCTCGATGGACCCGCACGTGAAAGTCTGCGAAGAACTGTTCAGCGCCTGTAAGACCGAGTTCAAGCACCTCGAGTATTTCTATTTCCACAACTTCGTCTACGAGAGCGTGTGGAAGGACAATCGCCGCCGTCACGGCGAGAAGATCCCGCTGTTCGATGTGATGCACCGCTATCCGGCCGACTACAAGCTGATCTTCGTCGGCGACGCCACCATGAGCCCCTACGAGATCATGAGTCCCGGCGGCAGCGTTGAGCACTGGAACCAGGAAGCCGGCGCGGTCTGGTTCAAGCGCCTGCTCGACACCTACGAACGTGCGATCTGGCTGAATCCCGAGAACGAGGCGCACTGGGAGTACACGCCCTCGATCCAGGCGGCGCGCGACCTGCTCGGCAAGGACCGCATGTTTCCGCTGACACTCGCGGGTTTGGACAAGGGCATGCGCCGTTTAAGTCATTAGAATGAGTTCGCTGCATTCATAACCACAAGGGGAGATCGCAATGACTGGTATCCAAGCCTTACTCGCTTTTGCTGCATGGACTCTGCTGCTGCCGATGATTTACGCCGGTTACCGCACGCTGCTGGTGCTAACGGGAAAGTCGCGTGCCGACGCTTGGACGCGCGGCAAAACCACCAACGACCCCGAGTTCATCACGCGCACCTCGCATGCGCACATGAACTGCGTCGAGAACCTGCCGGTGTTTGCGGCCGTCGTGCTGGCGTCGGTGGCGCTGGGCCAGGCCGCGGTGGTGGATGCGCTGGCTTGCGTCTTCATTGCCGCGCGCATCGCGCAGAGTGTGACCCACATGATCGCGGTGAATCACTGGATGGTGTTCCTGCGCGCCAATTTCTTCTTCGTCCAGGTCGGCCTGATTTTCTACTGGGTGTGGAAACTCTGCTGCGCGGTCGCGCCCGTCGCCAACGTCTGAGGTCTTTTTACTAGACGCGGAGACTCTTCGTGAGTCGCCGGCGATTCATCCGTAACATCGCCGCCGTGGCCTTGCTGGCCACGGCGGCTTTTGTTTTGGCCTGCAATCTGTGGGTGGTGTGGTCTGCGCAGTCACGCGTGATCAGCGACCCCGCACAACTGCCGACGCAGGAAGCTGCACTGGTGCTCGGCACCAGCGCCTACACCTGGGACGGTGACGCCAGTCCGGATTTCAAGGGCCGCATCGCCGCCGCCGCCGAGCTGCATCGGCTGGGCAAGGTGCAGCGGCTGATCGCCAGTGGCGCCAATCCCGATGCCCGCTACAACGAGCCGCGCAAAATGAAAAAAGCGCTGCTGGACGCGGGCGTGCCGGACGCCGCCATCACGCTGGACCTGTCCGGTGATCGCACGCTGGAGTCGGTGATCCGCGCCTACGGCGAGTTCGGCTTCACCCGCTTCACCATCGTCACCCAGGAATATCACGCCTATCGCGCGGTGTTCCTCGCACAGCAGCGCGGTCTCGATGCCTGGGCCTATTGCGCGCCGGGCCGCAGCCTGCCGCCGCGCGAAGTGTTCGCGCGCGTCAAAGCCGCGCTGGAAGTGCTGATCCTGCCCGCGCCAGAACCCGTGAAATCTTTTCCGAACAATCCTCGCGCGCCAGGATTGCCAAAGGAATCCGCCGGCGAGTGATGTCCTCGAGCGAGCGGGCGCCCTCGTCGCGCACCGCCAATACCACTTCGGCTTCGATGAAGCCGAGCTCAGGATGCAGTCGTTGCCCCCACGCCGGATGTTCCTTGAGCAGTTCCAGCAGGCGTGAGCAGCGCCCGCCGTGACGCTGCCAGCACCAGCTGGCGGCTTCGGCATCGACCCCTGCGGCAACCAGGGCGTCACGCAGGATTTCCGCCTGCGCGCCGGCGCCGCCAGGCAACGGCTGCCGATCGGTCATGCAGGGCGTGGGGACACGGCCGAGCGAATGCTGAACCGCATCCACGATCAGCGCCGCGTCGGCCCGCGCAGTGGTGTATTTGCCGCCGATCGGCGCGATCAATCCGGCGCGTGGGGTTTCGATCACAAACTCGCGCGTGACTGCGGCGAGGTTCTCGGTGGCCTGCGCCTGCAGGGCGCGCACCCCGGAGAATCGTGCGATCACATCGTCGTGTGTCCATTTCACCCCGGGCAGCCAGGCGCTGGCGGCGGCGAGCAGATATTGCGCTTCGCTGTCATTCGGCTGCGCGACTTCCGCTGCGGATACGGTGGATTCCGTAGTGCCGAGCAGGGTGCGGCCGTACCAGGGGATGACGAAGAACACGCGGCCGTCTTGTGGTGCCGTCAGTAAAAACGCGCTCTGGCAGTCCGGGATCGCCGGCAGTACCAGATGGGTGCCTTTCACTAATTTCACTTTTGGGCTGGCGCGGCCGAGCAATTGCGGTGTCCACGGCCCCGCAGCGGTGACCGTGACCGCAGCCCCAAGATCCCAGCACTCGCCGGTTTCGGTATCGCGAACTTTCGCGCCATGGATGCGGCCTTCGCCCTCGATCAGAGCAACGGCTTCGACGCGGTTCGCGGTGACAACGCCGGCGCCTTGTGCGGCGGCAACCACGTTCAAACACAGGCGCGCATCGTCCTCCTGGCAGTCGCCATAGCGAAAACCGCTTTTCAATCCGTCCGGCGCCAGGAACGGATAGCGCTTGAGCAGCCGCTCGCGGCGGAAATGCTTGTGCCGCTGCACTGGCTGGCGGCCGAGGCCCATCAGGTCGTACAGGAAAAGCCCGGCCGACAGTTTCAGCGGGCCGGCGCGCGCGCCTTTCCACAGCGGCAGCACGAAGTTCAGCGGCCGCACCAGATGCGGCGCGAGTTTCGCCAGCACGCGCCGCTCGGTCAGCGCGTGGCGCACCAGTGCGAACTCGAAATGTTCCAGATAGCGCAGGCCGCCGTGAATCAGCTTGCTGGAGGCGCTCGAAGTGCCGCTGGCCCAGTCGTTTTTCTCGATCAGCGCGACCGACAGGCCGCGCCGCGCGGCGTCGTACGCGGTCCACGCGCCGTAGATGCCGCCGCCGATGACCAACAGGTCGAAGCGCCGGTTCTTCAGCGCCGCCGTATTGCGGACCAGCGGGAAGGCGTCAGCCATCTACCGATACACGTGCTCGATCTGGAAGTGGCCTTTGGGTTGCCGGTGCAGAGTGACAAAGGCTTCGGCGATGTGCGAAGGGTCGAAATGCGTACCCGGCTGCACGAAGCCGTAGACCGTGACCGTGCCGACGTGGATGCCGCTGGCGCCAAGCTCCTGCGCGAGGCTGAAAGTGAGGTTGCGCAGCGCTGCCTTGCCCAGTGACAGCGAGCTGTAGTTGGCCGCCGGTTCGTAGGCAAAGCTGCCGCCGGTAAAAATGATCGTCCCGCGGCCCGCGGTTTTCATCGCCGGCGCAACTTCCTGCGCCAGCATCAGCGCACTGGCGACATTGACCTGAAATTCCTGCAGCAGCCGTTCGCGCATCAGCGCCAACGGTTTGCCGATGGCGCCGGCCGAGGCGTTGTAGATCAGCACCTGCGGAGCGCCGAGGGCCTTTGTCACCTGCGCCAGCATCGTGCGCAGGGCGGATTCGTCGCCGGCGTCGGCGCTGAACACCTCCGCATGGCCGCCGGTCTCGCGCACGTCTTCTTGGATCGCCAGCAGTTTGCCGGCGTTGCGCGCGCACAGGGCGATGGCAAACCCTTCGCGTGCAAATGCCAGCGCCAGCGCCTGGCCGATGCCCGGCCCGGCGCCGACGATGAGGCAGCTAGGTTTTGTCGTATTCACTTTCGCCGTAAAGATTAGCCGTTGGCACGACGTCGTGCTGTGAACTGGGCACGGGCATCGACGTTTCGATCCGGTTCTGCAATTCACGCAGCTTTGCTGCCTCTTCATTGGTCAGCAATCCGAGTCCGCGCGCCTCATGGATGCGGTCGAGGCGTCTGGCCTGCGTCAGCCGCGCGTCATGCAGTCGCGGCTCCAGCGCGGCGCATTCCTGCTTCAGCAGCAGCGCCGCACGCAGCCGCAACAGCGTGGCGTTCATGAACAGGGTGTGTGACAGCGGTGGCGCCTGAGGACTCTGCAGGCGTTCCAGGATCGGCAGGGTCCAGGCTTCACGCGGCGGTCGCGCCCAGCGTCCCAGTGGAAACATCAGCACCCGCAGCAGTACGCTGAGGAACCGCGAAGGCAGCGCATGCAAGGCGCTGTCGAGCCACTGCTCGATCTCCCGGTTGATATCGCTCAGCGCCCACAGCGCGAACGCTTCGTCCGCTTGCGGGCGTGCGTCGTTCTCGAAGCAGCGCAGGATGCTGGCGGCGGCACACAGCCGGCCCCAGACGATGGCGAGTTCGCGCTGCACCACTGCGCGGCCCGGCGTCGGCCGCAGCCACGGCAGTGTCGCGCTCAGCAATCCGGCTGCCGCGCTGTAGCGGCTCACGCGTCCGTAATACGGCGCCAGTGCGCCGAGCACGGGCGCCGGCAGCAGGCGGCCATGACTCAGGCCCAGCAGCAGGCTGCGCGCAGCACAGGTGGCGATGTGCTGTGCGTGCTGTGTCAGCGCATGATCAAAACCCTGCAGCGCCAGCGCGGGATTTTTTTCACTGACGCTTGCGCGCAGGGCCTGTACGCCGGGCAGGTTGCGTGCCAGTCGCATTGCGGTTTCCAGACCCGCATCGGCGACCGGCTCCGTGGTCAGGCCCAGACGCTGCGCCAGACGCAGACCATCGTCGCAGTAACGCGCGTTGACCAGACGCAGGGCGGCGCTGTCCAGCAGCGGCATGCAGCGGCGCAGGGATTCCAGGGTGTAGGCGCAGGCCCCCAGTCGCGCCAGCAGCAGGATCTCGTCCTCGTTCTGCGAGGCTTTGAGGCGCAGCATCGCACCGGCATGTTCGGCGAAAGTGGCGATGCGGCCGGCCATCGGCACTGCAGGCGGGGTCGTGGCGGCATCCGCGTCCGCCAGCAGATGGGTCAGTGGCACGAACACGTCACGGCCGCTGAGCAGGTCCGGCGATGTGCCTGCCGTGCCGCGCGGCACCAGCACCCAGCCGCGCTGGATGCGCGGATGCCTGCGCACGGCGACCGCGACCAGCGCGGCGTGCAGGGGCGATGGATGGGCGATCG
Organism: Pseudomonadota bacterium; assembly: GCA_038043245.1. Taxonomy (GTDB): domain Bacteria; phylum Pseudomonadota; class Gammaproteobacteria; order Nevskiales; family Nevskiaceae; genus JACPFV01. The sequence continues at coordinate 82,804 of JBBTCH010000004.1, forward strand.
CACGCTTGTCGAAACTCAGTCGCAGGCCTTGCACCTCGTGGCCTTTCCACGGCCCGCGCTCGACGGTCGCCACGTCCGGCATCTGTCCAGCGTGACCTTCGCTGGTGGATTGCATGAGCGCCAGCATCGTTACGCCACGCGTGATGTCAGACAGCCAGGCCTGTTTTTGAGTCTCGTCGCCCTGCGTTTCAATCAGCATCGCGCATTGAAACGTCCGCGCCAGATGCAGCGCCGCGGGCACATCGGCGCCGCTGGCGATCTTGCTCAGCAGGGCCTGCTGCGCCGCTGTCGATAGTCCCGCGCCGCCGTAGATCGCCGGTACCGCAGCGGCGGCGAGATTCAGGTCGCTTGGCGGATGTGGCCAGGTGCGGCAAAACGTCTCGGCAGGACCGTCGAGAAAATCCTGTTCGATCGGCGTCAACACCGGTTGCGGCAACGATAACCAGTGCGCCCAGTCGGGTGCGCCGCTCATCAACGCATTCGCGGCCGAACGCTCGGCGGCCGGCGTTGGTGCGTCGGGTTCACCGCGGTCCTGCAGCCCGTGCAGCAAGGGGCGCGAGATCCATTCCTGTCGCAGCGGCGCCAGCAGCAGCGGGATGAAAACCGCCGCCCACAGCACCCACAGCAGCAGGAACATCAGGAACGAACCGCCGAAGGGCGCATAGAACACCAGCGCCACCGCGAACGCGATGGCGGTTGTGCGCAGGCTGGCGCGATACCAGGCGGCCGTCAGCGCCAGTGCGGCGAAGACGCCGAACCAGATCATGGGCTGGCCAGAAACGCTGCGATGCGCCGTCCGGTTTCTTCCGGCGCATCGAAGTGCAGCATGTGCCCGGCGTCGGCGATCACGTCTTCACGGTAGTCGCGAAAGCAGGCGCGGCGCCGTTTTCTTTCGTCCGCCGGAATGGCCTTGGCGAAAACCGACTTGCCACCGTCGAGGAACAGGGTCGGAGCGGTGATGTCTTTCCAGACCGCCATGGATTCGGCGGCGCGGTAGATGCCGGGGCCGCGCAACTCGTGCTTGGGGTCGGCGAGCAGTTGAACGCGACCATGACCATCCTCGCTGGCCCAGCAGCGTGCAATGAACAGCGCTTTTTCTGCGCCAAGCTGTGGGTTGCGGTGGCGCACGCGGCCGGCGAGTTCTTCGAACGACGCATAGGTTTTCGGCACGCGCGTTTGTTTCAGGTCATCCAGCCACTTCGTCATGCGCTTGGGCGCCTGACTGGCGTCCATGTCCGGCAGGAACAGGCCGTCGAGACAGGCGAAGCGGCTGACGCGCGCCGGCCGCGCGCCGGCATAGAGACTGCCGATCTGCGCGCCCATGCTGTGGCCGACCAGCGGAATGGGGGTGGGGGCGTAGTGGTCCATCAGCTCGGCGAGGTCGCCGACGTAGTCCGGAAACCAGTAGCCGTCCTGTGGCCATTCGCTGTGGCCGAGGCCGCGCCAGTCCGGGCACATCACCTGGTATTTTTGCGCGAGGATTTTCGCCACCGGTTCCCAGGTGGCGGAGGCATCGAGCAGGCCATGCAGCAGCATCAGTTTGGGCGCAGTTTCCGCGCCCCATCGGCGCACGTGATAGCGCAGCCCACGGATGCGGACGAAATCCGAGCGCGAGGTGCTCACGCTGCCCTCTCCCGCTCGCGGGAGAGGGGTAGGGGAGAGGGGATCACGCCTTGATGCTGCCTTGCAGCACGCGTTTAAGGATATCGAGACGGTCATTGCCCCAGAACATGGCGTCACCGACGAACATCGTCGGCGCGCCGAACACGCCACGCGCGAGTGCGTCCTCGGTGTAGTTCTTGAGCTGGTCTTTCACGCTCTGGTCCTGCGCCTTGGCGAGGATCGCAGCGCTGTCGAGTCCGGCCTTGTTGTAGGCAGCGGTTAGAACCTCGGGCTGCGAAATGTCCTGGCCTTCGCCCCAATACGCCCTGAGCACCGCCAGCGCGGCGGCCGCTTCGTGTCCGAGTTGCGCGGCGGCAATCGCGCTGCGGCTGGCGAGCAGGCTGTGCACGGGAAACACTTTCGGCATCGTCAGCGGCACTTTATACAGCTGTGCCCAGCGCGCGATGTCCTTGAACATGTAGGCGGCTTTCTGCGGAATCGCCGCTGGCAGCGTGGTTTTGCGCGCCTCGAACACCTTGCCGAGCAGAAACGGCTTCCACGCCACGGTGCAGCCGGCGTCCTTGGCGAGCGCTTCAATCTGCGTCGCGGCGAGATAAGTGTAGGGACTGCCGGGCTCCCAGAAAAACTCGATGACCTTGCTCATGTGCGCTCCTGTGGATTGGAAAGTTTCGCACGGCGGCATGCTCTATGCGTAAAATCAGGCCATGACGTATTGCGTAGCCATCAAAGTCAACGAAGGTCTGGTGTTTGCGGCCGACACGCGCACCAGCGCTGGCGTGGACGATGTGCGCACCTACAACAAGCTGCACACATTCGAATTTCCGGGTGACCGCGTGCTGATGCTGATGTCGGCCGGCAATCTCGCCACCACGCAGGCGGTGCTGGCGGGACTCAAGCGCGATATGGACAACCCCGGCGCGACGATGAACCTGCGCTCGGTGCAACACATGTACGACGCCGCCGAATATGTCGGTGCGTTGTCCACCCGCGCGCAGAAGGAAACCGCCGCGCTGACGCAGCATTCCAGCGTGGATCTGCGCACCACGCTGATCCTCGGCGGCCAGATTCGTGGCGAGGAGCCGGCGGTGTACCTGATCTATCCCGAGGGCAATTGCATCGCCAGTTCGCCGGAGACGCCGTTCCTGCAGATCGGCGAGCTCAAGTACGGCAAGCCGATCCTCGATCGCATCATCCGGCCGATGGTGTCGCTGGAAGACGCCGCGCGCTGCGCGCTGGTGTCGCTGGATTCGACGATGAAATCCAACCTGTCGGTCGGCCCGCCGATCGATCTGGCGCTGCTGCCGCGCGACCGCCTGGCGGTCTCGCACAAGGTGCGCCTCGATCTGGATACGCCGTATTACGCCCAGCTGAAGGACGCCTGGGGCCGGCAGCTGGTGAATTCGTTCCGCAACCTGCCCAAGTTCGATTGGGAATTGCAGTCGCAGCAGCAGACCTTTGCGCCGGAGCAGATGGCGGCCCAGCAACAGCAGGTCAACCAGCAGTTCTAGCGGTTTAACGCCCCCGCCGGCTATACCCGGAAATACGATTCGGCCAGCGCGTCATGCATGCGTGCGAGGCTGACCTGGATCTCGTCCAGCAGTTTGTGCAGGCCGTCCTCTGACTCCAGCAGGGATTTGACGCCGGCATCGCGCACCAGCGCGCGCGCGCGGTCCAGCTCACGCTCGAATTTTCGCGCGTCCGGCAATTGCCGCAGCGCCTCCTGGATCATGCTCAGGCAGAACACCACCGAGCGCGGAAACTCGCGGTCCTGCAACAGATAGCGCAGCACGGCAGTGCCCGCGAGCCGGCCGCCGCCGTGACGGCGGAACATCTGGAATGCGGTCAGCGAGCGCAGCACGCTGGCCCATTGCAGATCCTCGAACTCATCGGCGGTTTTGCCCCGGCGCGTGAGCTCGGTCGAGCGCACGTCGATGATGCGCGTGGTCATGTCGGCCTGTTCGATGTTGGTGCCGATGCGCAGGAACTGGAAGCCGATGTCGCGCGAAAGGTTCGACAGCAGGATGCCGTAGGTCAGCAGCGCGCCTTCGACGATGCGGTTGAGGAATTCCGGCCGCCGCGCGCGCGCCACGCTGCGTTCGCCACGTTCCTCGACCGCCCAATAAAGTTCATTGAGTTTTTCCCAGGCTTCGCGCGGCATGGCGTCGCGCGTGGTACGCAGGATCTCGCGCGCCAGATGCAGTGACGACAGCACCGAACTGGGGTTTTTTTCGTCGAGCAGCAGAAAACGCACGACATTGTTTTCCGAAAAATCGGGGTACAGCTCGGTGTAGGTTTCTTCCGCGCCGAGGATCTCCACCAGCGGTTGCCAGCCAAAAGTCACGCTCTTGGGCAGATCCATCAGCAGATTGCCGTTGACCATCACCAGGCGCGCGGTGTTCTCCGCGCGCTGCAGATAGCGCCCGAACCAGTAGAGGTTTTCGGCGACGCGGGACAACATTATTTTTTGTCCTCCTCGACGTCAACGACCCAGGTGTCCTTGCTGCCGCCACCCTGAGAGGAATTGACCACCAGCGAGCCCTTGACCAGCGCGACACGGGTGAGACCGCCGGTGGTGACGTAAGGTTTGCCGCCACGCGAGAGGATGAAGGGCCGCAGATCGAGATGGCGCGGTTCGACGCCGTCTTCGGTCAGCGTCGGCGCGGTGGACAGGGACAACGCCGGCTGCGCCATGTAGTTGCGCGGATTCTCCTCGATCAGCTTGGCGAATTTTTCGCGTTCGGATTTTTTCGACTTCGGGCCGATCAGCATGCCGTAGCCGCCGGATTCATTCGCCGGTTTGACTACCAGCGTCTCTAGGTTGGCCAGCACGTGCTTGCGCTGCTTGGCGTCGAGGCACAGGTAGCTCGGCACGTTCGGCAGGATTGCGTCCTGGTCGAGGTAGTACTTGATCATCGCCGGTACGAAGGTATAGACCACCTTGTCGTCGGCGACGCCGGCGCCAGGCGCGTTGGCGAGACCTACCTTGCCCTTCAGCCAGGCACGCATCAGGCCGCGCACGCCGAGCATGGACTCGGGGTTGAACGCTTCGGGGTCGAGGAACAGGTCGTCGATGCGTCGATAGATCACATCCACGCGTTGCGGGCCGTGGATGGTGCGCATGTAGACGCAGTCATCGTCCTTGACGAACAGGTCGTTGCCCTCGACCAGTTCGATGCCCATCTGCTGGGCGAGATAGCAGTGCTCGAAATACGCGCTGTTGTAGATGCCGGGCGTCAGCAGGACGATGGTCGGTTCGTCGCCCGCGCGCGGCGACAGCGAGGCCAGCGTGTCGTAAAGCTGCTGCGGATAGCTGTCCACCGGGCGGATCGCGGCGGTGGACTCGAACATGTCGGCGAATACGCGCTTGGCCACGGCGCGGTTTTCCAGCATGTACGACACGCCTGAAGGCACCCGCAGGTTATCTTCGAGCACGTACATCGTGCCGTCGGCATCGCGCACCAGATCGCTGCCGCAGATATGCGCCCAGACGCCGTGTTTGGGTTTCATGCCCGCGCACTGCTTGCGGTAGTTCACGGAGTCGGCCAGGAGCTCTTTCGGAAAGATCTTGTCGCGGACGATCTTCTGTTCGCCGTAGATGTCCTGGATGAAATGGTTGAGCGCATTGACCCGCTGCTTGAGGCCGGCCTCGGTACGGTCCCATTCACGGCCTTCGATCACGCGCGGGATCAGGTCGAACGGCCAGGCGCGGTCGATCTGCTTGCCTTCCGAATACACGGTGAAGGCGATGCCCATGCTCTTGATGGCGGCGTCGGCGGTCTGCTGCCGCTCTTTCAGCTCAGCGGCGGAGAGCCCCCCGAGATACTGCGCCAGTGCGCGCGCAGCCGGGCGCGGCACGCCGGGCGCGGAAAAAAGTTCATCGTGCAGTTTTTCGCAGCGGTACTGCTGCCAGTCCGTCGCCATTTTTTAAAGACGCTAGTCACAGGGCCGATTGAGCATACCGCGACCATGCAAGGCTTGCGCCACGGCCATCCCCCTGCGGCGGGCCGGCCAAGACTATCGCGCCGGACTGTGGGAAACTAAATCCAGCAGCACTATAAAAATACATCGTGCGCCACTGGAGAACAGACATGCGTCACTCACTGATTGTTGCGGGCCTCGCCTGCGCTTTTACGGTCACCGCTTATGCCGCCGCCACGCCGGAAGAAGCCGCCAAGCTCGGCAAGGAGCTGACCGCGGTTGGCGCCGAAGCCGGACCGAACGCCGACGGCAGCATTCCGAAGTGGACCGGGCCGATCAATTTCACCGCAGAGCAGAAGGCGTTGACGCTGGCCAAGGTCAAGGAGCTGCAGAAACTGGCCTCGAAGACCAATGCCGAGACCTTCAAGACCAACCTCAAGAAGGCCATCGAAGGCGGCGACATCAGTGACGCCATCCCGACCGAACTGAAAACCATCTACGAAGGCGTGAAAGAGCAGATCGGCACCTCCGGCAAGCGCAGTGTGACCATCACCGCCGCCAATGTGGCGCAGTACGAAGGCAAGCTCACCGAAGGCCACAAGGCTTTGCTCAAGGCTTACCCCAGCTACAAGATGAACGTGTTCCCCAGCGTGCGCACTTCATTCTTCCCGGACGAGATCTACGCCGCCACGGCCAAGAATGCGATCAGCGCCAATCTGCAGGGCACCGACGATGTGCTGGGTGCCAAGCTGGGCGTCGCGTTCCCGATCCCCAAGTCGGGGGCCGAAGTGATCTGGAACCACAAACTGAACTTCCGCGGCTCGGCGGCGATCCGCTACAACGATCAGGCCATCGTCAAGCCTGAAGGTGGCTTCAAGCTGACCAAGATCATCGAAGACGTGAAGTTCAAGTACGCCAACATCAAGGAACCGCCGGCCGCCGACAACAAGATTCTGGCGTTTTATCTGGCCAAGACCATTGCGCCGCCGCGCGTCGCCGGCCAGACCTATCTGGTGCTGGAGCCGTTCATCGGCAACCGCGTCGCCTACATCTACACACCCAGTCTCGGCCGCGTGAACCGCGCGCCGGATGTCGGCTACGACAATCCCTCCGTGGGCACCGATGGTGAACAGTTCAATGATCAAGTCGACATGTTCAATGGCGCGCTCGACCGCTACACCTGGAAGCTGATCGGCAAGAAGGAGGTCTACATCCCGTACAACTCCTACGTCATCAACACCACCCAGCTGCTGACCTACAAGGACCTGCTGACGCCGCTGCACATCAATCAGGATTACGCGCGCTATGAACTGCACCGCGTCTGGGTGGTCGAGGCGGACCTCAAGCCCGGCCAGCGTCATCAGTTCAAGAAGCGCCGGTTCTACATCGATGAGGATTCCTGGCGCATCGCTGCGGTGGACTGCTACGACAACCGCGACCAGCTGTGGAAATTCCAGGAAGGTCATCTGATCACCGTGCCGTTCCTGCCGACCACGACCTCGATTCCGGAGCTGATCTATGACCTGCAGAGCCGTCGTTACTTCACCACGGCGATGATCAACGAAGGCGAGATCGTCAACTTCGAGGCGCAGTTCCCGGACAGCTATTTCGACCCGGCCAACCTCAAGCGTCTGACGCGGGGTCAATAGGGCGGCGGCGACACGGCGTTTGCGCAGCAAGGGGTGCGGGAGCCGCCGCAATGGCCCGCTCGGCGCTCAAATGTGCTGCGCACTCTCCGGCTCGCGGGCCAACCCGCTCATAGGCAAAAACGGCCCGAAAGGGCCGTTTTTGTTTGGGCGGTGATACTAAAAATGTACCGCCAGTTTTCGAGCACGCATCGCTGGGGGCCGAAAAGGCCTCCAAGTGGGTACTGAGTTACGAACGGATTTTCACCGACTTGAACGGCGTTTCGGTCTTCTTCATGCCGCGTTCAACGGCGATGCACTGGTACCATCATCTAATGCATCGGCGACGGTTAAGGTTGGTCGCGTACATTTAAAGGAAACTTTTTGTGTCAGTTCTGGCTGGAGCACCACAAAGCGATCACACACACAGATCTAGTGTGTCGCCTTCCTTTATTGACCTGTTCTGCGGCTGCGGAGGCTTCACGCTCGGCATGCAGCGCGCTGGTTTCAAGTGCGTCGCCGCCGTGGACATGAATCCGGAGGCGATCGCCACGCTGCGCTCCAACATTCCGGATTTGCCCCACGTCTTGGAACGCAATCTCAGGAGCCTTCGACCGGAAGAGCTAGCGCGCCTTGTGGGGCACGAGCGAGTAGATGTAATTGTCGGCGGTCCGCCGTGCCAGGGGTTTAGCACTGCACGCCAGGTCGATGGTGCGAACCATGGGAAGCGCCTGATCCTCGACCGACGCAGAAGTCTCTACCGGACCTTCCTCCGGCATGTCGAATACTTCCGACCCAGCGTGTTTGTGATGGAGAACGTGCTCGGTCTACGCAGCGCTGCGGGTGGCGCCTATTTCACCGAAGTTCAACGAGAAGCGCGCGGACTCGGTTACCGGGTTCATGCACAGATTGAGGACGCTTGGGAGCTTGGTGTGCCTCAGAAACGGCGTCGCCAACTCATCATCGGAGTCCGCAGCGACGTTCCAGGTTATTTCCCTTCCGAGTTGAAGGCAGCTAGCAGCGCGATGTCGCGCACGATGCTAGGTGCCGCCATCGGCGATCTACCGATTCTTCGCGCTGGTGGTGGACAGATGGTGCGGCAATACGACCTCAAGAGGCGTAGTGGCCACCTGCACCGCGAAGGGAAGCCAGCAGAGAACTACCTGAACAACGTCGCCCAAGTCGATAGAACGGCGAGGCTCACGAACCATCTTGCCCGGCCGCACAGCGCTCGCGATCTGCGCGATTTTGCCAGGCTGCGCGAGGGTGAGAACGCGGCTGGTGCCATGAGGGATCGCAGCATCCGGTTCGAGTTTCCATACGACAAGTCGAAGTTCAAGGACCGATATACACGCCAGAGTCGTTCCGCGGCGTGCTCCACGATCGTGGCGCACTTGAGTAAAGACGGCCTGATGTTCATTCACCCGACACAGAACCGTTCTCTCACGCCACGCGAGGCGGCTCGGGTGCAGAGCTTCCCCGACTGGTTCGTCTTCCCGCCGGCGCAGACTCACGCATTTCGCCTCATTGGAAACGCCGTGCCGCCCTTGGTCGCCGAGGCTGTGGGGCAGGAGATCAGGTCATTTCTTGAGAACCGTGAGGCGCAGCCTGGTCGGACGGTCTTCGCACGCTTCACGCTGCCGGAGTCGCGGGACGCCGCCCTTGAGAAAGTTGTGCGATTTGCGCGAGCAAGTCGACGCGAACTGCGCGAGATGACAAAAGAGGAGTTCTGTTCCGGGTGGCACGCGTTGCTATTTCTGTTACCCGGTCTTCACCCCGACAACGCGCTGGACCACGGGACGAAGATGAACATCGCGGAAGTCTCGTGGCTTGGCTGTAGCGACGAGGTCCGCCTGTTATCGCGGCGATTTGCGCGCAGCGGCTGGCCAGTGGCACTGGACCACGTCGGCCTCGAGGCGTGGCGCAGATTCGACGCTGAAGAGATCGCCGAGGAACAGTTCTACTGCGTTGAGGCACAGATGGCCGGACTCAGCAGCGGGCTCTCGGCCACTGAGATACGTCGCAAGGCCGTGGCATGACCGGCGTCCAAGTCATTCCCTCAGCTAGGCGGCTCATCAAGTCGCTGCGGGACATGGGCTACGACTTCGCGCAGGCGGTCGCCGACGTAGTGGACAACTCCATCGAAGCCAAAGCGGGCTTGGTGGCAATCGATGTGGAGTTCGATGGCGACGACTCGTGGGTGCGAATCGCCGACAACGGCGCCGGCATGAAGCCCGAGCAGGTGCGGGAGGCTATGCGCTACGGGGCCGAGCGCCAATACGACGAGGCGGACTTGGGCAAGTTCGGGCTCGGACTCAAGACTGCATCCATGAGCCAGTGCCAGCGGTTGTCCGTTGCGAGTCGCTGGAACCCTGATCGAGCCGACATTACCGCGTATTCATGGGACCTCGACCACATCGAGAAGACGAATCGGTGGGAGATCCTCCCACTGGAGCGCGACGACCTTCACCACGCGATTCGTGAGCCGCTAAAGGACACGAAAGGGACAGTGGTCCTGTGGGAGCGACTGGATCGCATCCTCGGCTACAAGCATCCGTATGGCGAAGCTGCGCGAAAAAGGCTGTCCCAGACCTGCCGGGAAATTGAGTTGCATCTCGGCATGGTGTTCCATCGCTTTCTGACGGGCGAGGCGAGCAACAGGCGTTTCAAACTCCTTCTCAACGGGAATCCGGTGAAGGCGTGGGACCCATTCTGCCGTGGCGAGAAAAAAACTAAGGCGCTCGATCCGATTGTGCTGACGGTGGATTACGAGGGCGTTTCGGGGAAGGTGATCCTCGAGCCCTACATCCTGCCGCACCAAGACGACTTCAGTTCACCGGACGCATTCCGCGCCGCGAGTGGGCCCGCCAACTGGAATCAGCAGCAGGGGTTCTACATCTACCGCGCGGGCCGGATGATACAAAGCGGAGGATGGTCCAACCTGCGCGCGCCCGACGAGCACACGAAGCTGGCGCGCATCGCCGTGAGCTTCTTCCCGGTGCTGGACGAGGCGTTCAAGATCAACGTTGCGAAGATGCGGGTCCAGATGCCGTCGATCATCCGCGACGCTGTCAAAGATGCGATCGTGCCGGTCGTGAAGCTGGCGCGTGAGATATACGACCGAAAGGCTCCGCGAGCCCCGGGAACGCCATCTCGGCCTAGAGATGGTGGTGGAACACGCGAACCGACGCCGCCCCCTTACACGCCCGGCGGCGGCGCTGGCGGGTCCGCAGAGCAGCGCCTGACGCACCGCGAATGGTCCGAGCGAGTGCTTGCTAATTGCACGCCGGCAGAGAGACCTGTTGTGGAGGCCGTGCTGAAGCGCAAGCTCCGTCCAACAGAGTGGCACCGCGCCGTAGAAGGTTTGTAACCCGGAGACGCCCCATGCCTGATGAGAACGTTGCTGCACAGGAAGCACTGCACGGCGAAAGAATGATCGAGGTGAAACTGCGCTTCTGGACGAATGACATCGCGGGCGAGGCAGGCAAGATAAGGCGAAAGCACGCTTGGTCTGGTGGGGTCGTGCGTATCGAAAGCAACCCATCACATGGAATTGTGCCAGGCAAGCCAAAACCCTTTCACAGCCTGCTCGATGTGGGGGCTGTGATTGAGGAGTTGCTGATCGAGCAGGGAATTGTGTTGCACCCGAGCAAACGGATGCGCAAATACGTGCGCGACCTCAAGTGAGCGATTCTAGCCTGCGCGCGTGACCATGACGCCTGAACAACGGCAGGCCGTCCGGACGGTCAGGGCGATGCTCGATCTTGGGCACGACCTTGAGGCGGTCCTTGGCAGTCCATTCGTGCCGGCCACGCTGAGGGATTTCGTTCGAGCAGAGCTTGAGCGCGACCAAAATTTCCCACTGGCGCCTGCGCGCACGCTGGTCGCCGATCCAGATCGACCCGACTGGCTCCGGAACGTAGATCGGTCCGAGTGGCACTACTACCCAGCGCTCCGGCAATTCCTTCTGACCGCGAAGGGCTGGTCGGGCACCTCACTGCGCTCTCTCGACGATAGCTCGGACCGCATCCTTCGCCAGCTCGATCCGCCCGACAAGGACCGCTTCGATATTCGCGGCCTCGTGCTGGGCTTCGTTCAAAGCGGCAAGACGGCCAACTACACCGCGGTGATCGCGAAGGCGGCCGATGCTGGTTACCGGCTGATCATCGTTCTGTCAGGCATCGACAATGGATTGCGTCGTCAGACCAACATCCGCTTGAAGCGCGAACTTGTCGGCTACCCCGACAACAGACTCACCGCCGTGCGCATGCCGCCCTTGGGTCTTCAGTGGCACGAATTCACGAGCACCGAGATCAACGGAGACTTCCAGCCTGGTTTCGCAACTCATGCGGCTTTGCAAGGCACACAACCCGTCCTGCTTGTGGTCAAGAAGAATGGTCCAGTGCTGCGGCGTCTACTGCGGTGGCTGGACGAGGCTCCCGAGGCAGTGCGCCAGACGTTGCCGTTTCTGCTTATCGATGATGAAGCCGACCAGGCGAGCGTCGATACACGCGGCACATACCAGGTTGAGGACGAACCACCGGACCCTGATTACGAGCCTCCGTCGGTCATCAACTCGTTGATTCGCGATTTGCTAAGGAAATTTGAGCGGCGAGCCTACGTGGCCTACACGGCGACCCCATTCGCGAACATCCTCATTCCGCACGACACAAGCGATCCCCGTGTGGGCAACGACCTTTACCCGAAGGATTTCATCATTGACCTGCCAAAACCACCGGGCTACTTCGGCGCGGAGGAATTCTTTGGCCGCCTGGACGCTGTCACTGGCGCGCAAGAAGGGGGTCTCGACGTAATCCGAGAAGTCGCGGACGCAGACATGGTGAGGCTTGAGCAGGGTGAGGCCCCGGCCTCTCTAAGGACGGCGATCATCGATTTCATCCTGGCAGGCGCCGCACGCGCGCAACGGGGGGAAGGCGACGAACCGGCGACCATGTTGGTGCACACCAGCCAGCTCATCGTCGTGCAGGGGCAGCTTGCGCGCATGGTCCAGCATGAGTTCTCGGAAGTGCGCGATGCCTGGCGCTATCACCGTGCGCATGGAATGCGCGACGAACTGCGAGCGAGATGGGAGGCCGAGTTTCGGCCTGTCACACGGGGCCTCCATCTGGGTCGTGACGTGCCGTTCGAGCGGATCGAAGAACACGTTGGCCCTTTCATGGAGGCCATCCCCGATGTTCGCGAGATCAACAGCGCGACGGGGGCCGTGCTTGATTACGAGCGAGAGCCGTCCTTGAAGGCGATTGCGGTCGGCGGCAACCGTCTGTCGCGTGGCCTCACCCTTGAAGGGCTGCTGGTGAGCTTCTTCATACGGCGCAGCGTGGGCTACGACACGCTCATGCAGATGGGGCGCTGGTTTGGGTTTAGGGAGGGCTACGAGGACCTCACGCGCATCTACACGACGCGCGAGCTTGAAAGCTGGTTCGCTGACCTAGCCTTCGTCGAACACAGGCTGCGAGAGGACATCCAAGTATACGAAAGCATGAACCTCAAGCCGCACGAGGTCGGGATGCGAATCTGGCAGCACCCGACGATGCAGGTTACAAGTCCGCTCAAGAGGCGCTTCGCATCGGCAACGACAATTTCACAAAGCTATTCACTGGCCTTGGAACAGACCTTCAAATTCCCGTTGCGAAGATTGCCGGATCTCGCAGTGCAATCGGAAGCGAACCGACTGGCTGTGCGAGACCTCGCTGGCCGGCTCGGAGCCGCGACTGGACCGCAGGACAACAAGGGCCCGATCTGGACCGGCGTGTCGGTCGAGCGGATCCTGGAATTCCTTACGGCTTATCGAGTTGACGACGAAACACGCAGCATCTCCCTGCCGTTAATCCGCGCCTACATCGAACGGCAGCGCGACGCCGGCGAGCTGACCACGTGGACCGTGGCAGTGCGGGGGAGAGAGGCGCGGGATAATGCACTTGGCGTTGCCGATTGGGCCGTCCCCGGTGGCGCCGTCTCGCAGATCAGCCGTTCGCGCGTTGGCGAGAGCGAGTCGGTCGGCGTCATCACCAGCCCTGGCGATGAGGCTGTGGGGTTTTCGGACGAACAGAAGGCGCAGATGCAGGCACTGATCGCGGCCGCCGAAGCTGCGGGCCGCGTGAAGTCGGAGAACAGCGCAGCGCGCGAGGTTCGCCCAGCAGCCGAAGGGCTGCTGCTTCTGTATCCGATCAGCCGCCATTCGGGCCACGATCTCAACAATGGTGGTAATCGTCGTCCTCTCTACGACGACGTGCGGCACCCGCAGGCGCGTGACTTGGTGGGTGTCGCGATTTCGTTCCCCAAGTCGAATCAGCCACAGCTACTGGAGGCATACCTCCAAGGTACCGTTGGCTGGAGGCCCGTTGAGTGAGCCGGATTCCGCCCGAAGTGTGGGCGCGCCTAGCAGGTGAGCAGCCTCAGGGCGAGGTGTTGTGGGCACGCAGGGCCGCGCCAGATGTCACTGATCGACTCGTCGCAGCCCTCGACGCTGAAGGGCGCAGGCACTTTCTTGTGCTCTTGCTTGCAGGTGAAGGGGGCCTGAAAGACGCGCACAGTCGCGGTCTCGAAGTGACAACGCGCGAACTTACGATCCCGCAACACGAGTCGGGCCGATGGTTGGACATCACCTGCCGCGATGCCTCCGGGCACGAGGCGTTCGACCTGATTGGAGGTGAGCTGGCCGCACGCCTCATCTCCGACAATGCCCCCGCGCCCGAAGTGGTCAGGCGTGTCCTGGCCAAGTGGAGGCGCTTTTGGGGGCAGATGGCGCGGCCTGTCTTGTCGAGACAGGAAATCCTGGGTCTGTTCGGCGAAATCTGGTTCTTAAGCGTGTGGCTCGTGCCTCGCGTCGGTGTTGAAGAGGCAGTCGCGCGATGGCGGGGGCCCAACGCGCGGCACGACTTTGAGTGGTCCCGAATGTCGGTAGAGGCAAAGGCCACGACTTCTACGCGCGGCCACATCCACCGCATCAACGGGCTCGATCAGCTCGCGCCGCCCGAGAATGGCCGCCTGATGCTGTTCAGCTTGAGACTTCGGGAAGAGGGCGGCGCCAGCAACACTCTGCCTGCCCTCGTTGCCACCGCGCGTGGTCTGCTCCAAGAGCATCATGACGCACTGACACATTTCGAGACGATGCTGGCGGAGCGCGGCTACCTGCCTGCTCACGAGGACGACTATGCCGTCATCCGGCTTCGCGTCGTCGAAGAATCGGTCTACGAGGTGCGTGACACTTTCCCCCGCTTGACCCCGGCACAGTTTCCCGCTGGACTCCCGACTGGAGTGGAACGGATCGAGTATGAGATCAACCTCAGTGGATGCGCGCACCTCTGTGCGGCCAGACAACCAGACGAAGCAGGCTTCCTTTAGACAGCGCGCCATCAAGCGCTCGGTGCGCTACGGCTCGGACGTATTTTCGAAGGCAAAACGCTCTGAGATCATGTCGAGGATCAAGGGGCGCGACAACAAGGATACGGAACTGGCGCTCCGCAGCATTCTCCGCTGCGAAGGCATTACAGGGTGGCGTCGCCACTACGTGATCATGGGGAAGCCGGACTTCGTGTTTATCAAGCTCAGGGTTGCCATATTTGTTGATGGCTGCTTTTGGCATGGGTGTCAGGAGCACTTCAATAAGCCAACGAACAACAGGTCGTTCTGGCGTAAGAAGCTGGCCACCAACAAATCTCGCGACCGCGATGTGAATCGAACGCTGCGTAGAAACGGATGGTACGTCGTGCGGATCTGGGAACACGAGCTTGTTCAGCGACACCGTGCGAGATTAATTATCAGACTCCGACGCGAACTCGCGCTAGGCAATCGACCGATTACGGCTAGTCCTTCTAGGAAGTCTTGAAATGTTCTGCGAATTTTACGAACGGATTTTCAGCGGCTTGAACGGGGTTTCCGTCTTCTTCATGCCGCGTTCAATGGCGATCCTCTGGTTCTTGCCGCCCATCAGCTGTCGCTGGTAGCGGCGTTCGCCCGCGAGCGCGCCGGATTCGCCGCTGCTCCAGGCGTGCTGCATCAGGAATTTGCCGGCGGCGACGGCGTCGGGCGAGCGCACGACGATCTCGGCGATCAGTTCGCGCGCCTTGGTCATCGGATCGCTGTGGACATGCGTGACCAGCCGCAGTTTCAGCGCGTCGTCGCCGCTGATGGTGCGCGCGGTGAAGGTGAGTTCTTTCGCCACGTCGATGCCGACCGCTTCGCGCAACAGCGCCGCGCCGCCCATATCCGGGATCAAGCCCCACTTGGCTTCCATCACCGAGATCTTGGCGTCAGGCGTGGCAACGCGGATATCCGCACCGAGTGCGAGCTGGATGCCGGCGCCGAAGCAGTTGCCGTGGATGCAGGCGATGACCGGGAAGGGCAGCTCGCGCCAGCCCATGCTCCAGGTCTGAAACTTGTTGCGCACCGGCGACCACAGCTTGGCGTAGCCGGCGAGGGCGGCTTTCTTGTCGGCCATCACGGTTTTCAGATCAAGTCCGGCGCAGAACGAGGGGCCGTCGCCGTGAATGATCGCGGCGCGCACGTCGCTGCGTTTTTTCAAGCGATGCTGCGCATCAACCACGGCGTCGAGCATGACGAAGTCCATGCCGTTGTGCTTGTCGGCGCGGTTGAGCGTGACAGTGGCAATGCCGTTTTCAACGGCGAGCTTTACGCGATCATTCATTTTTTTGAGGCTCCAAAGAAAAAGCCGCGCTCACCTTAGCGGATGAGCGCGGCTGTTGTGCGGGTCAATGACCGATCAAGGTGGGTTTGCCGATGTGCTTCTTCTCTTCACCGGCGAAGAAATGTGCCAGCGCCGGCAGGATGACGATGGCACCGATCATGTTGGCGGTGAACAGGAACACCAGCAGGATGCCCATGTCGACCTGGAACTGCAGCTTGGAGAAAATCCAGGTGGCGACGGTCGAGCCCAGCGCCACGCCGATGAAGATCACCGACTTGCCGGTGCGGCGCAGGGTGTCGAGGTAGGCGTCCTCCAGCTCCATGCCGCGGCGGATGCCGTCGGCGATCATCGAGTAGATGTAGATGCCATAGTCCACGCCGATGCCCACCGCCAGCGCCACCACCGGCAGCGTCGAGACTTTCATGCCGATGTCGAGAATCGCCATGAAGGCGTAGCCGAGCAGCGAGACGATGCCCAGCGGCACGATGATGCAGACCACCGCCGAGAAGGTGCGGTAGGCCAGCACGATGAACAGGATGATGATCGCGTAGACCCAGCCGACGACCTTGATCTCCTGGTCCTTGACCACTTCGTTGGACGCGCCCATGACGCCGACGTTGCCGGAGGCGAGCGCGAAGGTGACCTGCCCGCCCGCCGCTTTGTTCTCCTCATTGAACTTCTTGATCTCGGCGAACAGGTGCTCGATGGTGGCGGCGCGGTGGTCGGTGGTGAAGATGAACAGCGCCAGCGCGTCGCAGGAATCATTCAGCAGGCCGGTGTTGGTCGGCACCAGCGAGGTCGCGGCGACCAGCGCGTCACGGTTGCGCGGCACCAGCTCGGCGTTGAGGCGGCCTTCGTTGAGGCCGCTGTTCACCAGCCGCGCGTAGGTCAGCAGCGACATCACCGACGACACGCCTGCGGTGTTCTCCATGCGCCAGCTGAAGCGGTCGACTTCCTCCATCAGTGCGTAGTCGACGCAGCCGTCGGGCACGCCCTCGGCGATGATCTTGAGGATGTCCACGCCGATGGCGTAGTTGGCGACCACGCGCCGCGAGTCCTCGTTGTAGCGCGACTCCGGCCGCAGTTCCGGGACGCCGACCAGCGCGTCGCCGACCTGCAGCTTGGGATACATCCACAGCGCCCAGCCGGAGAGGACTGCACACACCAGCAGAATCGTCCACGCTGGGCCGCGATGGGTGATTTTGGTCAGCACTTTCCACAGGCCGTCGCCCATGTCGTCACGCTTTTTCTGCGCGGCTTTGAACGCCTCGATGTCACCGAGCTTGACGTAGGACAGCCACACCGGCATCAGCACCTTGTTGGTGATGATGATCGCGAGCATGCCGAACACCGCGTTCAGCGACATCTCCTGAATGGTCTGGATCGGGATGAAGTAGATCGTCGCCACGCCGGCGACGTCGGCGAGGATGGCGATGGTGCCGGCGATGGCCAG
>JBBTCH010000005.1:0-60396 GCA_038043245.1 Pseudomonadota bacterium
TTGAACGCGCCTCACTTTGAGGCTGCGGACTGCAAACGACACTAGGGGAAGTCCAATGCAAGATGTCGACTGTCAACGAAAGTGGAAGAAGATCCCGTATTTGCCTTCGCTTCGCTACGGCAAATCCGCGGCTGAAGCTAGGCGTTGTGCCTCATAGGGAGAAATCTGATGCGTTTCTGGCTCGCCATCGTTGTCGCTCTTTCCACTGGACCTGCGGCTGGTCAAGCGATGCAGACGTCTTCTGAAGAAATCCGGTTTGAAACCGCCAAGAGCGTCGTTCTTTCAGCTGATCACTCCAAATGGGAATTCGGCAAACCACAGGCCCTCTCCGGAAAGTTGTTCTTGCCGAAGGGCGTGGGACCATTTCCCTTGGTAGTCCTGGCCCACGGCTGCGATGGAATCACGCCGGTTGAAGTCGGCTGGTCTACCGTTCTGAACAGTTGGGGTTACGCAACCTTCATTCTGGATAGCCTGACTGATCGAAACCTGGAGGAAGTCTGTACCAACGCGGCGGATTTGCGTCCGATACAAAGAGTCCCCGATGCCTATGGCGCACTGAACGCGTTGTCGCAACATACAAAGATCGATGCGAATCGAAGCGTTCTCATGGGCTTCTCCCATGGAGGCGCGCTGGCTCTCAGCGCCGCAATGACCTGGTCGAAGCAGCAATTCACAACTGGGCGACAACCTACGTTCCGGGCGTTCGAAGCGTTCTACCCTGCCAACTGCAACGTGGATTACCCCGAGCGGAAGTCGCTTTATGCGCCAGTGCGAATTCATGTCGGCGCTCTGGATGATTGGACGCCGGCGGCCCAGTGCGAACGATTGGTCAAGGAATGGAAGGCCGCAAAACAAGATGCCGACATTACGAGCTATGCCGGGGCCTATCACGCATTCGACTACGAGGGGCTCGGGCTGACGCACTTGTCGTACGTCGACAATGGTGCAGGCTGCACCGTTCGCTTCCCCAGTGTCATGGGTCCATTCGCCCCACCCGTGGAAGGTGCTGGATGCGTGACGAAAGGAGCAACGGTCGCTGGCAATCGCGAAGCAACTGAGAAAGCGGAGAAACTCGTGCGCACTCAGTTGGCCCACATTTTTAAATAAGAAGAAGTCCTGAATGAGGCACAACAAGGCGCTCCAGACCGACGTCCCAGCCGCGCTTTCGCGCGTCTGGGCCGCGGCTGAGCGCCAGCGTTGGGCACCATGACAACGTTAATGGAACTCTTTGGCAGCCACTGGCTAAGGTTTCAGGTAGCGGCAACGATTCTGTATGTTCTCCTTACATTTCGCTTTCTAAAAACGAAGAAGCAACATTGGGTCTTGGGCGGGGGCATGTTTTTGCTCTTGTTAGTTGCACTCGTTGCACCTTTCGCGGGCTTGGCTCAATCGACGTTCTGGTCTTTTCTCTTGGCAAGCCTGCTGCTTTGGGCAGCCCTATTCTGGTACGAGGGTCTTCTTGTTAACGCGCTTCAAAAGAACAACCCTGGCGCAATTGCTTATCTCATTCCATGTATGGCGTGGCTGTTTTCAGTGCCACTTGCTGTAGTTATTCATTTCATAATTTCATGAAAATGATGCCCAACAACGCGCTCCAGCGGGACGGCCGCTGCGCGGCCGCCCCTGAGCTTGAGCGTTAGGCCATCATCAATGAAGAGTCTCAAATCAGGGGTTGGCGGTTGCAGTCTGGCTCTGCCGATTGCCGCCATTGCTTCAGAAACTGAGGGTGGTTACATCACGCTTGGGTTGATGTTCTCTATCCCATCCATGATTGTGTTTGGAATCTGCGCCTTCGTTCTTTGGCGGCACGCTGCTCGCGCTGAGCAGCGTATTTCTCTTGTTTTTATGTTGCCCTGGGTGGTCTTACCGGCAGGAGTGACCTTTACCAGGTACGGTGCGCCCATTCCGTTCTGGGCCAATGCGGTCTGGGAAATTGGGTTGCCTTATATGCTTTGGCCTACATTGATCGCTATTGGGTTACTTTACGGCTTGTATCTGGCGAGGCGCATTCATGCTGCCCATCTCAAACAGAAGGCCTAACCACGCGCTCCAGAGGGACCCTCGCTGCGCTCGGACCCCTGAGCTTGAGCGTTAGACATGCTTAGGCCACTTTCGACGGTAGTCTTGCTAGTCCTTTCTGGTTCCGCTTGGGCATCCAGCGCCACGGGGTTGCTCTCGTTTATGTTTTTGGCTCTTGTAGTGCCCTGGATAATATTCTCGGCAATGATCCTTTTTGTCTGCGCTTCTTCCGGCACCTACGCCTCCGAGCGAAAAACAGGCCTACACGCCATGGCCGCCGCCTCCGTGCCCGCGCTAGGCCTCTTCATCTTGCTCATTGATCCCCCCCGTAATAGCGGCGAGCTTCTCATGCTGCTCGGTGTTAATGGCGTAGGAGTGTTGGTGGCGTTTATTCCGGTGGCGGCGTATCGATTGACCGACCCCAAGTCGAGGATCCCGCATGTCTAACAAGGCGCGTCGCTGAGCGCCGGCGTTGGGCCTCATAGGAGTTAGCTCGCTGTGATCATCGACGCTTGGGCGCAACATCCAACACTGCGGCATATGCAGGATCCCATCTTTGAGTCGCTGCGGCGCTGGACCAAAACGCCGATGCCCACAGTCGAGCTACCGATAAAGGAGACGGTGGCAATGATGGATCAGGCCAACATTGACAAGAGTCTGATTTCTGCTTGGGTTGCCCCGCGCAATGTCATGATCTCGAACGACGAAGTCGCAGGCTTCGTCGCGCAGGCGTCGAGTCGGCTTATTGGCGTTGGCTCCGTAGACATTTCAAAACCAATGGCAGCGGTGAGAGAGGTCCGCCGATGCATACGAGACCTCGGATTCAAGGCCATTCGAATACTGCCTTGGCTCTGGGAAGTCCCGCCGACGGATCGGCGTTTCTATCCTGTCTATGCGGCCTGCTGTGAGCTGGGGGCTCCGTTGTGCACTCAGATCGGGCACACCGGACCGCTGATGCCATCCGAGGTGGGCCGACCAATCTATCTGGATCAGGTCGCCATAGATTTTCCGGAGCTCGTGATTGTAGGCGGGCACATCGGCTATCCGTGGACCGACGAGGCGATTGCGGTGGCCACGAAGCACGAGAACGTCTACATCGATACGTCGGCCTATACCGTGAAGCGCTATCCGCCGGTATTGGTCGAGTTCATGCGCACGCATGGGCGAAGCAAGGTCCTGTTCGGCACCAACTACCCGATGATCTTGCCGGCCAAGGCACTTGAGGGATTTGACGCATTGTCGCTAGACGACGAAGCTCGGGACTTGTTTCTAAGCGGTAATGCTCGCCGCGTTTTCAAGGTGTAGTTGCAATGCCAATGAAGCACAACAAGTTGTTCCAGCCGCGGCCCAGCCGCGCTTCGCGCGTCTGGGCCGCGGCTGAACACCGGCGTTAGACATCAGATGTCAGACGCCACTGAGTCGGCTACTTCCACATGGCAAGAGGATGTAGGCATTTACATCGCCGTTGCGTCGTTTCTCCTTGCCGCTCTAACTACGTTCACTGCCCTCGAAGTGTTTCTGGCCGTCACAGCTTTATATTCCGGCCTGTCACTGCTGCTGCTCATCGTCGAAACTCCGCTCAAGTACGTTGTTTGGGGCGCAGCCATCCAGTACTCACTATTGTCAGCCATGGTCATGCCATTCTTCGCTGCATTCCAGCCCAGTTTCTGGCCTTTCGTTGGCCTCTATTCGGCTGCCTGGTGGATCTTCCTATTTCTGCTCAGTGAAGTGCAGTCAAGGGCCTCACCTCGAAAAGACGTTGATAAAACGGGGCACGCCTATCTAGGCATGCTTTGGCTTATGTGCATCCCATTTGGAGGCATCGTCAGAATCATCTGGCAGCTTGTGAGGTCCTGATGCCCAACAACGCGCTCCAAAGGGACGCTTCAGTCGCCGCCAAAGCGCGGCGCCTTCGCCCCCCTGAGCGCGGGCGTTGGACATCACAACGATGCTGAGTCCAGAAACCCACTTTGCTAACGCCGGCAATGATCGCGTCGCTTATCAAGTGCTGGGCAGCGGTTCGCGTGATGTCGTCTGCACCAACGGCCAGTGGGGACACCTCGATCTTGACTGGGATGACCCTCGTTGCGCGCGTTTTCTCAGGCGTCTCTCTTCGTTTTGCCGTTTGATCCGCTTCAACACACGCGGAACGGGATTGTCCGACCCGCGTCCACGCGACGGACGTTCAGCAGAAGAGCACTGGGCCGAAGACCTGATCGCGGTCATGGACAGCGCTCACTCGGACACTGTCACGATCTTCGGGTGGATCGATGCCGGACTGTTCGCCTTGCCGTTCGCTGCAAAGTACCCGGACCGCGTATCAGCCCTGGTGCTGATGAACGCAACGGCTCGCCTGCTGCGGGCGCCTGACTATCCAGAAGGGCAGCCCCCCGAGTTTGCGGACCGCCTCATCGAGTTCACGCGCAAGACGTGGGGCACGGAAAAAGGCACGCTTGCGCTCATGCCAAGCCTTGGCACGGATACGCAGACACTACGTGCACTTTCCAGAATCTACCGTGCCATGGCGACTCCAAAGGCGGTGGCGGAAGGAACCGCAAACTACATGAACATGGACGTCCGGTCGGCGCTCGCCGCCGTTCGTGCGCCAACCCTGGTCATGACTCGCAGCAATTATCGGTTTGCCCCGATGCAGCACGGGCAACACATCGCCCGGCACATCAAAGGTGCGCGCTTCATCGAGCTGCCGGGCGCAGATGCGATGCCGTGGTCGGAGAGCCAGGATTTGATTCTCGACCAAGTTGAAGAGTTCGTTACTGGTGCGCGTCGTGGCAACAAACCGGAGCGAGCGCTGCTGGCGGTCCTGTTCACGGACATCGTGGATTCGACGAAGCAGGCCGCGATACTGGGCGACGCCGCGTGGCGCGTTTTGCTTGACCGGCACGATCAGATCCAACGTGAACAAGTGGCTTTTTTCCACGGCCGGCTTGTGGATTTCGCAGGCGACGGCTGTTTTGCGGTCTTTGACCGACCTGACCGCGCTATTGAGTGTGCTCAAGCGCTATCTGTCGCTCTCTCAGCTGTCGGCATCCCGATCCGCGCCGGCGTTCACTTCGGCGATGTGGAGCAGCGCGATGGCGGCACTTTGGGGGGCATCACCGTCCATATCGGCGCCCGTGTCGCGGCAGTCGCCGGCCGTGGTGAAATCATGGTTTCGCGCACGGTGCGTGATGTGCTTCTGGGATCGGAGTTCCAATTTTTGGAGCGGGGCGTCCGCGAACTCAAAGGCGTTCCGGGAGCGTGGGCTGTCTACGCACTCGGTGTGGAGAGAGAGGCTGGCGCCCAACATGGCGCTCCAACCGACGATCCTCACGCGTGAACTACGGCGTTAGCCGGCGAGTGCCTTGCGCTGGTGCTCCATCAGCTCGCGGATGCCGCCCGCGGCGAGATCCAGCATCGCGTTCAGTTCTTCGCGGCGAAAAGCGTGGCCCTCGGCGGTGCCCTGCACTTCGATGAAATGACCAGCGTCGTTCATCACGACGTTGACGTCGGCTTCGGCGGTCGAATCCTCGGTGTATTCAAGGTCCAGCACCGGCGTGCCGCTGCAGATGCCGACGCTGACCGCCGCGATCTGGCCGAGCATCGGATTCTTCTTGATGACGCCGCGCTTGAGCAGCGAGGCGATGGCGTCTGACAGCGCGACGTAGCCGCCGGTGATCGCGGCGGTGCGGGTGCCGCCGTCGGCCTGGATGACGTCGCAGTCGACGGTGATCTGTACGCCGTCGAGCACATCGAGATTGACGCAGGCGCGCAGGCTGCGGCCGATCAGGCGCTGGATTTCCTGCGTGCGTCCGCCCTGTTTGCCGCTGGCGGCTTCGCGCCGGCTGCGATCATGGGTGGCGCGCGGCAGCATGCCGTATTCGGCCGTGACCCAGCCGCCGCCCTGGGCTTTTTTCCAGGCGGGGGTTTTTTCCTCGACGCTGGCGGTGCAGATGACCTTGGTTTCGCCAAAGCTCACCAGCACCGAGCCTTCGGCGTGCTTGGTGAATCCGCGCTGGATCGAGATGGGGCGCAGCTGGTTCGGCGCGCGGCCGCTGGAGCGAGTCATGGGAGAGTCTTAAAAATGGGGACGCGAGTATAGGCAAACCGCGCCCTGCGGCTACGATGCTATGATTGTATACATTCACATCTGCCGGGAGTCCTCCATGTCCGTCGTCGTTACCGCCCGCATCGAAGAACACATCAACTCTCGTGTGAATTCGCTGGCCGCCGCAACCGGGCGCTCAAAATCCTGGATTGCCTCCGAAGCCATTCGCCGCTACGTCGAACTGGAAAGCTGGCAGGTGGCCGAGATTCAGCAAGCCATCAAAGAGGCCGATGCGGGTGATTTCGCCACGGACGAAAAGGTCGCGGCCACTTTCAAGCGTTTGAAACGCAATGCACGTTAAGTGGCTGCGCAAAGCGCTCACTAATCTTGAAGCCGAATCCAGTTTCATTGCCCACGAGAATCCGCAAGCGGCCTCGAATCTCGTTAAAACCGTAGAAAGTTCGGTATCACTGCTTGCGCAGAATCCCTCGCTGGGGCGGCCCGGGCGTGTGCCTGGCACGCGTGAATTGGTGATCGAAGGATTTCCCTATCTGATTCCTTACCGGCTTCGAGGGAAAGTAGTGCAGATTCTGCGTGTGTTTCACACCTCGCGGCAGCTACCGCAGAAATGGTGAGCACGATGAACGTGGATGAACTGGTTGACACTTTCGAGATGCTCGGCGACTGGGAGGAGCGTTACCGCTACCTGATCGAGATCGGCCGCAAGCTGCCACCGATGCCGGAAGCCGAAAAGACCGAGGCGACAAAAGTGCGCGGCTGCATGTCACAGGTGTGGCTGACGCATGAGGTCAATGCAGGCCCGCCACTGACGCTGCGCTTTCACGGCGATTCCGACGCACACATCGTCAAGGGCCTGATCGCGCTGCTGTTCAAGCTCTGCTCCGGCAAGACGCCGCAGGAGATCCTCGAAACCGACATCGGCGCGGTGTTCGGCCAGCTGGGGCTGGAAGACCAGATCACCATGAATCGCCGCAACGGCTTTTATTCGATGGTGGAACGAATCAAAAGTCTGGCTGCCACGGCTGCGTCATCAGCGTTACCCTAGAATCGCAAACCTATACTGGAGCTGACCATGAGCACTTTTTTCATCGTTCTCGCGATCTTCGCGATCTTCACCGTCATCAAGGGCGTCGTGGTCGTGCCGCAGGGCATGGAGTACACCATCGAGCGCTTCGGAAAATATGTGACGACCTATCAGCCCGGCCTGCACGTGATGGTCCCGTTCATGTACCGCGTTGCGCGCAAGCTGTCGATGATGGAGCAGGTGCTGGACGTGCCTTCGCAGGAGATCATCACCAAGGACAACGCCATGGTCGGCGTCGACGGCGTGGTGTTCTACCAGGTGCTCGACGCAGCCAAAGCCGCCTATGAAGTGCAGAGTCTCGAATACGCGATCATGCAGCTGTCGCAGACCAATCTGCGCACGGTGATGGGCTCGATGGACCTCGATGAGCTGTTGTCGCAACGCGACCACATCAACACCAAGTTGCTGTCGGTGGTGGACAACGCCACCACGCCCTGGGGCATCAAGGTCACGCGCGTCGAGATCAAGGACATCCGTCCGCCGGCGGATCTGGTCGAATCCATGGGTCGGCAGATGAAGGCCGAGCGCGACAAGCGCGCCGCGATCCTCGAAGCCGAAGGCGAAAAGCAGTCGCAGGTGCTCAAGGCCGAAGGCGTGCGCCAGTCACAGATCCTCACCGCCGAAGGCGAGAAGCAGCAGGCGATCCTCGACGCCGAAGGCCGCAAGGAGGCCGCGTTCCGCGACGCCGAGGCGCGCGAGCGTCAGGCTGAAGCGGAAGCCAAGGCGGTATTGATGGTGAGTCAGGCCATCGCCAAGGGCGATGTGCAGGCGGTGAATTATTTCGTCGCCACCAAATACACCGAAGCGCTGGCACGCATCGCCACCAGCCCGAACCAGAAACTGGTGATGATGCCGCTGGAAGCCAGCAGCCTGATCGGCGCCATCGGCGGCATCGCCGAGCTGGCGAAAAATGCCGGTGTGACCATGTCGGTAACACCCAAAACAGCAGCTTGAGGCGGAGGATCAGCCATGGCGATTGAACATCTGCAGTTCTGGCACTGGTGGCTGCTGGCGCTGAGCCTGCTGATCCTGGAACTGACCGCGGCCGGCACGTTCTACCTGCTGTGGGTGGCGTTCGCGGCGGCGGTCGTCGGCGGCGTGATGCTGGTGGCGTCGCCCTCGTGGGAAGTGCAGTTCGGGCTGTTCGCGGCGCTGTCGATGATCAGCGTCTGGCTGTGGCATCGCTACCGCCCCGCGCAGAAGCCCAGCGACCAGCCGACGCTGAACCGCCGCGGCGATTCCTACGTCGGACGCGTCTTCACGCTGGACACGCCAATCATCAACGGTATCGGCAAGCTGCACGTGGACGATACCCAGTGGCGCATCGCCGGCGACGACGTCGCGGCTGGAGCCAAGGTACGCGTGATCGGCGTCGAGGGCTCGACGCTGAAGGTGGAGAAAGCGAATTAACGAAGCGGGATATTCGGGGCCGGAGCGGCGCAAGGGCCACGACCGTCGCGGGACCGACCACCGCATTCCCCTGCGCCAGCCGCTGGCGTGGCCGATGTTCAGCGGCGCCGAAAACCTTTATACGTTCGGCGAAGAAATCGCCCATGCCAGCACGCATGGCCTCGGCGCGCTGGCGGCCATCGTCGGCCTCGTGGTGCTGGTGGTGCGCGCAGCGCTCTACGGCAACACCTGGCATATCGTCGCCAGCAGCATTTTCGGCAGCACGCTGGTGCTGATGTACACCGCCTCGACGCTGTATCACGCGATTCCGCTGCCGGGCGCCAAGCGCGTGCTGCGCGTGCTCGACCACTCGCTGATCTATTTCCTGATTGCCGGCAGCTATACCCCGTTCACGCTGGTGACGCTGCATGGGCCGTGGGGATGGGGCCTGTTCACGTTCACCTGGGGGCTGGCGCTGATCGGCGTCGCCTTCAAGGTGTTCACCACCGGTCGTTACGAAAAACTGTCGCTGATGATCTATCTCGGCATGGGCTGGTGCGCGCTGGTGGCGATCAAGCCGCTGCTGCAAACCCTGCCTTCCGGCGGCCTGGCGTTATTGCTGGCCGGCGGGCTGACCTACAGCGGCGGCGTCACGTTCTATCTGTGGGACCGGCTGCGCTATCACCACGCCATCTGGCACCTGTTCGTGCTGGCCGGCAGCGTGCTGCACTACTTCGCGATCTACTACTACGTGATCCCGGGGCCGCCGGCGGTTTCCTAGGCCCGGCGCAATGCGCCGGACGGAACACCTAGTCCAGCGGCAGGTGGTGAATTTTCACGCCGGTATCGTCTCGCTGCGCCAGTTGCAGCATCGCCTCGGCCACGGCGTCGGCGTGAATCGGCCGGTATTTTTTCAACGGGCCGTCGAGCAGCCGTGACAGCAATGGCAACAGTTTCTGCGCCAGCCATTCGGCGGGCCGGAACTCGGCGCGGTCGCCGAGCAGCAGCGAAGGACGCAGGATATGCACGCTGTCCAGCCCCGCCTCGCCGACCGCCTGCTCCATCCGCGCCTTGACGCGCGAATAGAACGACGGCGAGCGCATTGAGCTGCCGGCGGCCGATACCACCAGGAATCTTTTCGCGCCGGCTTTCTTCGCCGCGCGAGCCAGATCCACCACCATGTGGTAGTCCACGCGCTCGAACGCCGCCTTGCTGCCGGCGCGGCGCAGGGTGGTGCCGAGACAGCAAAACACGTCATCGGCCGCCAGTTGCGCGCCGAGTTTTTCGAGGTCGGAAAAATCGCTGAGGATGAAGTGCAGCTTGGGCGGGCGCGCCGCCGGCAGCGTGCGGCCGAGCACCTTCACCTGCGCGTAGTCGTCGCTGGCCAGCAGTTTTTCCAGGAGGCTGCGCCCAACGAGGCCAGTGGCGCCGGCGATCAATGCGGTCTTCGACATGTTTACAGGGCCCGTAAAAGGGGCGAGAGTTTACTCCGTGTTCACCCTGCATCCACAACTGGCGAAGGACTGTTTCGTGCTCGGCGATGGGCCGCTGTGTCGCCTGTTGCTGATGAACGACGCCCACTACCCGTGGACGATCCTGGTGCCGCGACGCGACGGCATCCGCGAGGTCCACGAGCTGACCGACGCCGACCGCCGCCAGCTCTGGGACGAATCCGCCCTGCTCTCGCGCGCGCTGATGAAAACCTTTGGCGGCGACAAACTGAATATCGCGGCGCTCGGCAACGTGGTGCCGCAACTGCATGTGCATCACATCGTGCGTTTCAAAACCGACCCGGCGTGGCCGGCGCCGGTGTGGGGCAAGCTGCCGCCGCAGCCTTACACCGAGACCGAGCGGGGCAAGCGGATAGACTTGCTCCTGAAAACCCTGCCAAAGCTCGCATGATGAAAGCACGTTTCATAGTCATCGTCTCGCTATGCGCGGCTGTATGTGGCTGCGGTACGGTGGTGAGGAATCTGTATGGCCCGCATCACACGGTTCGCGATAGCCACACCTCGCGTGATGCGCCCGCTTCCGCTC
Source organism: Pseudomonadota bacterium (assembly GCA_038043245.1). GTDB lineage: Bacteria > Pseudomonadota > Gammaproteobacteria > Nevskiales > Nevskiaceae > JACPFV01. The sequence goes on from JBBTCH010000005.1 coordinate 10,596, forward strand.
ACGTCCCCTCCCAGGGCAAGGCCATGCTGGTGGCGTCGCTGACGGCTGAAAATCTGGATTTTCACCGCCGCGCCCTCGTCTCGCTGCCGATTTACAAGGGCGACGGTCGCAAGAACGAACCGATTGTGTTGCGCATCAGCAACGGCATCCCGCAGCCAGAGTCCGGCCGCAAGAGCGATTTCCCAGATGTACAGGGCAAGCTGTTTTCAATTGAACTGGCGCCGGGGGCCTATCAGTTGTGGCCGTTCGTGGCGTACGACCAGGAATATTTCGTGTCCTTGAGCAAGGCGTCGTATTGGGGCTTCACCCTGCAACCCGGCGAGGTGCTTTATCTCGGCAATTTCCATTTTGGGCTCGTCGAAGGTCAGCACCTGTTCAGCAATCTTGGCGGCCCTCCCAATATCGAGAAAGTGAAATTCGAGTTGCGCGAGCAGTTTGAACGGGACTCGCAAGTGCTGTTGAGGCGTTATCCCGCGCTGCAAGCCAGCTCGATCAACCGGAATGGCCCCAAAGCCCTGTCCTGGAGCGCTGCGAAACAAATAAACGACACCACCAAGTCGCAAAGACTGCCTTTCCCCGGCGGGGGCATCCTGGGAGGGCCGTTTTAGTGACACCCGCCTAGCGCCGTTTTGAGAGCCTGTCGAGGGATGGGTGGCGGGTTTTTTGGCAGCGGCGCTAGACTGCGGTCATAACAAGTCTATCGACAAGGGGGAGTCCATGAAAAAGCTCGCACTCGTTGCACTGCTGGTGTCGCCGCTGGTTCTCGTCGCTTCGATCCAGACCGCGCCGCTGGGCGAAAACGCGTCGGCCGCCAACGACTACTGGCCGGAGTGGGGCAAGCATCCGGTTCCGAACACGCCCTACACCGCGACCTTCCGTTCGGTGGGGCTCGATGATCTGAAAGCGCGTGGCCGCGTCACCGGCATCTGGGAAGGCTCGCCGCAGGTGCAGCAGAACCGCGCGATGTACGACGCCCAGTTCTACGCCACGCTGGCCTCGAAAAAAGTCTGGAAGAACGGCAGCAGTCCCTATACCCACAAATTCCAGGATCCGATCACCTGGGACATCGTGCCGATCCCGCAATCACCGCCGCCTGCTTGCGACCAGCCGCAACCCACCGGTTATGACGCCGAGAGCTGCCGCTACGTCAACAATCTGTTCAAGGATCTGGAGAAAAAAGACCCGGCAGCGGCGAAGCGCGCACGCGAAAGCGCGCGCCGTGGCCGCGACGTCTGGTTCAAGGGCACCTTCGGCAACCAGGACGAGGAATATCTGCACTTGGCGCGCACCGTCGGCGCCGAGAACGTCTGGTATCCGTGGATGGACACGCGCACGCGCAAGGAACGCTTCACCAAGTGGGGCATGATCAACGACCCCGACTGCACGCAAGGCGATGCCAGTACGAATTGGTACGACCGCTGCCCCGACCCGCATTCCTCCGGCGTGCTTGGCTACCGCAAATATCTCGCCGACCCGACGCCGGATTTCGATCCCGCCAAGTCGCCGTACCGCGAAGACGAGCTGAAGAAGAACCTGCGTTACGTGCTCGGCGGCCCCTGTGTGCAGTGCCACGTGGCCTTCGACCCGACCAACCCGCCCAAGGACCCGAACGCGCCGAAGTGGGAGAACATCCACGCCACCATCGGCCATCAATACACCACGCAGCCGCTGCAATACGTGATGGGCGTGCCGGATGACAACTTCGCCAAGCAGGTGCTGATGAACGGGCACCGCACCGGCACGATTGATACCTCGGTGGTCGCCAGCGACTTCCAGCACAACCCGGGCACGCAGAACAACATCATGGATTTCGCCAACAAGCGCGTGTTCATGGAAGAGATGAAGCACCCGATTACCGGCGAGCTGAAGAAGGCACCGACCCTGCACGTGCTCAAAGGCGGTGAGGACAGCGTCGGCGACGTGCTCGCGCTGATCCGCGTCTACGTCAACATCGGCATGTGCACCGAGGAATGCTGGACGCCGAACTTCCCCAAACCCGGCTCGTTCTTCGGAGAGAAGGCGAAGCAGCAGCCGTTCTCCATCGAGCAGTGCGCACGCGACTGCGAGGCCTGGAACCATGCCGACGCCAAGATGCCCGAGCTCGGCCTGTTCCTGATGACCGGCGGACCGACCTATCTGCTGAAAGCCACCGATGTGGACGGCACGCCGGGCAAGAAACACATTGATCTGGCGCAGGTACCGGCCGGCCGCAAGATCTTCGCCAAGGAATGCGCCGGTTGCCACAGCTCCAAGTTCGCGCCGGACAACATCCGCGCCGACAAGGAGGCGCTGGCACGGTTCTACGAAGGCCATGTCTTCGGCAGCGAGGAATTCTGGGCCTACGAATTCAGCGAGGCCGAGCGCAACAGCGCCGAGTTCAAGGCCAAGTACCTGACGCCCGCGGGCCGGCCGAAACAGTTCGCGCAGGACGGATTCTTCGGTCAGGACTGGCTGGCCAACGACGAACCGGTGCCGTTCAACATCGTCGGCACCAACATGTGCCGCGCCATGCACGACAACCACAACTCCGGCCACATCTGGGAGGAGTTCTCCTCCGAGACCTACAAGCAGCGGCCGTCGCCGGGCTCAGTGGCCAAGGTCGTCAACCGCATGGTGCCGGGTGTCGGCGGCATCACGATGGGCGAGAAGAAGATCGAGGGCGGGCCGGGCTATCTGCGCAACTTCTCGCTGCTCTCGGCCTGGGCGACCGCGCCGTTCCTGCACAACAATGCCGTTGGTGAACTGACCTATCTCAAGGACGGCACTATTGATTACACCGTCGCCGGCCGCGTCAAACAGTTCGAGATGGCGTTCGACGAGTTGATGACGTCGGACAACCCCAACGATCCGGTGCACCGCACGCCGAAGACCGGCGTCACCAGCGCCGACATCAAGCTGGCGCCGCGTGAAGACGGGCAGGGCTTCATCAAGCTGCCGGTGCCGAAGGGCACGCCGATCGCGCAATTTGCGAGCAGCGACCCGCACTCACCGCTGTTCATGAAGTGCGACGACCTGATCGAGAACAAGGGCCATCAGTTCGGCGTCGCCCTCTCGAAGGACGAGAAACTGGCGCTGCGGGAGTTCTTGAAGTTGATGTAAGGGGGAAGCCATGTTCGTCGGTCACTACAGCGCGGGGATCGCGCTCAAAGCGGCAAAACCGCAAATCCCCTTGTGGGTATTGTTCGTGGCGGTGCAGGCGGTAGACATCGGTTGGGGCACGCTGATGCTGCTGGGCGTCGAGAAGGCGAACTTCGTGCCAGGCCTCATGAAGGCCTTTCCACTTGATCTTTACTACATGCCGTACACGCATAGCCTGACGGCGGGCCTGATCTGGGCGCTGGCCTGCGCCGCGCTGTATTTCTTCTGGCGCAAGCGCGATGGTGTTGGCGCGGCTGCGGTCATCGGGCTGGCCGTGCTGTCGCACTGGTTCCTTGATTTGCCGATGCACGCACCCGATCTGCCGCTCTACGGCAACACGCTCAAGCAGGGCTGGGGATTGTGGAATTACCCGCTGGCGGCGGTGGCGCTGGAACTGGGCCTGCTCGCTGGCTCTATTGCCTTGTATGGACGCGCATGCCCGGAGCATCAAGCGCGCGCGTGGAAACTCGGTGGAATCATGGCGCTGATTCAGCTCGGCAATACCTTCGGCCCGTTGCCGCCCTCGGCGCTCGCCGTGGCGGCCTCGGCGCTGGTCGCCTATGCCCTGTTCGCCTGGGGCGCGCGCTGGGTCGAACAAAAACCCGCCGCGCAATGAAGTGCAGCGCGTGCGTGGCAGCGATCGTCGTCCTGCTCACAGCCTGCGGCCCACCCGACACGGGCGTTTCCGTCGCCGAGCGCGCGAAACAATCCTCGGCAGCGAGCGGCGCGGTCTCGGCAAGAACCATCTCTGACGACGACCTGCCGCCCGAAGGCACGCGCTCGCTGTTCGACCACCTGCTGGCGCAGAACGACGGCCTTCCCTATCCGTTTGCAAAACTGATCGCGCTGATCCAGCGCCAGGACCCGCAGGGCAAACCGCCGGTGTCGCTGATGATCCCGATGGGGCGTTCGCTGCTCAAGGCTTCAGCGGATTTCGCGCATCCGCGCGTACTGGTGGCGGCGGATTTCCATGCGCCCGACAACGATGCCTCGCTGGGCTTCGCGCCGCGCGGCCAGTTGTTTCTCGGTTTCGTCGAGAACGCACACGAGATTGAGGTCGTCAGTTACAACGAGGCCGCCGGTCGATACGAATTCCAGCTGGTGCAGAACTACTGCGAAGGCTGCGTGCCGCGCATCGTTTACGCGCGCCGCACCATCTGCACGACGTGTCACCAGGGCGGCACGCCGATCTTTCCGCAGCGGCCGTGGAGCGAAACCAACGGTCAGCCGGAGATTGCAGCCGAGATCGTTGCGGCACGCGGCGCCGAACCTTATCTCGCGCTGCCGGTGGTCAATCCGCTGTCGGCGCCCGAGCGATTCGACGAGCTGACCGACACCGGCGCGTTCCGCGTCGCGGCACAGCGCGCATGGCTGGATTCGTGCAGCAATGCCGCCTGCCGGCGGCAGATGCTGAAGGTCGCGCTGAAGTTCGGCCTCAATCCCGGCGGCTTCGATGCCGAAGATACTGAGGCGAAGAAGTTGCGGGAACTGCAGGCCGGTTCGATCTCGGTCCCGGAATCCGACATCCGCAACCGCGACCCGTTGGCCGAGCAGCGCGGCATCAAGGGCTTCTTCCGCATGCTGTTCACGCGCAAGTCCACCGAACCGGGCGCAAAAGACAACGAAGACCTTGAAGCCTTTGACCGGCTGCCCAAGCTGCCCGCCGACCTCGACCCGGTCGCGTCACGACCACCGAAGAAAGTCCTGAGCGCGGGCGATCTGGATGGCGCGTTCGCGCTGGCGCAGTTTTTCACCGAGTCCGATTTCAAGCGGCTCGATGCCGCAGCCGATTATCAGTGGCCGAAACTCGTGACGAGAGTGGATCGCCTGCCGGATGACTTCTTCAAACCGGCGCCTTTCGTCCGCGTGAGAACCCTGCAGGCCTTGCTGGGCAAGGTCGATTACTGCTGTCTCGATGTTTCGGAGATGTCGCCGCCGATTGCCGCCGGCGTGCCGCCACTGGCCTTGGTCGAAAACTCGCCGCTGAAGAATTTCGAGGCCTATTGCTTCGCCTGTCATCGCGGCAACCCGGCCAAGCGCCTGAACTTCATGGACGGCAAAACCGAGGACGAAGTGCTGGCGAACATCAGGGACAAGGGCGAAATCCGTGACGCACTGGACTGGCCGCGTTATCGCGGCACCGACAAGGAATCCAAGCTGATGCCGCCGTCCGATTCGCACCAACATGCGGCGCTGGAACGGGATTTGGCGCAAAATCCAAAACTACTGGACGATATGCGCAGCCAGGTGCCCGGGCTGTTCGATTTTTAATTTTTTTGTCATTCCGGCGAAAGCCGGAATCCAGGGAGTGAGATGAATCTAAATAGCTGGATACCGGCTTTCGCCGGTATGACGGCAGTTTTTCTCGCACTGCCGGCTACCGCCGAACCCGCGTTCGCGCGTCTTTACAAACAGCAGTTCGGCTACGCGCCCTCGTGCAATGCCTGCCACAAGGACGGCGGCGGCACACCGCTCAACGGTTACGGCCAGCAGTTCAAGGACGCCGGATTCAATCTCGCGGCGTTCGGCAAGATCGCCTCGCTCGATGGCGACGGCGATGGCGCAAAAAACGACGACGAAGCCAAAGCCAAAGCCAACCCCGGCTCTGCCAAATCCACGCCCGCGAGCAAGGGTGACTGGCTCGACATCGCCAGCCTGATCCCGCGCGAGGTGCAGGCGCAGTTCCCCGGCGTGCGCGAATACCTGCCGCGGGATGCGGTGCTCACCGACGCGGACATCAAACGCGCCAAGACGCTCGGCGCCACGCTCGGAAAATCGGACGAGAACACGATCTATGTGCCGCTGACCGACAAGAAGCCGGCCGGCACCGCACTTATTTTTCCAGCCCAATACAAAGGCAAGGATTTCTTCCTGCTGCTGACCACCGACCGCCAGCTCAATGTCACCTCGGTGAAGCCGCTCAATGCCAGCAAGGTGCCGGAGGCCGGCAAGAGCAAGGTCTACGCCTCATTCAAGGGCATCGCCGTGGACAAACTGCCGATGGCCAGCGGAGATTCGCTCGACGCCGCCATCACCGCGGCAGTGAAGAAGGCCGGCACGCTGCTGTATGTGAGGCTGAAGAGTGCTTAAAGCCCGCCTGGTCCTGGCTGTTTTCATCGGTCTCTTTGCAGGATCCCTGCTGCTGGGCCGCGCCATCGCGGTGGAAGCGGCCGAGCAGGACAAATCCGCGCAAGCCGCCCCTCAAGAGCAATTCGACTTCTTCAGTGACCAGCCCGTTGAAAGCAAGGAAGTCGTCGAGTTGCCGCCGGAAAAACCGGCGTGGATCACCGTCGGCGGGCCATTGGCGCTGACGGCGGTTTTTTTCGCCATCATCTTCGCCATCTGGTGGCTGGTGCCATTTGACGACCACAGCATCGAGCTCAACCTGCGCAACCTGCCGCCGGCGGCCAAGCGCGGCATCGCCATGGCGGTGGTGATGTTCGGCATCGCCTTCGGCTTCGGCGCCTCGGAGATCTGGTACCAGCTGCGACTGCACGGCAGCGCCGAGGCGTATTTCGCGCAGATGTCGCTGGGCAAGCTGATCGCCTTCACCCACGCGCACCTGTTCGGGTTCACCACCAGCTTTTTCATCATCGGCATCCCGTTCTCGATGCAGTTCAACCACATCCAGTCCTACCAGTGGGTGTTCCCGGTCGGGCTGGCGGCCTCGTTCACCGACGTGCTGTCGTGGTGGGGGATAAAATTCCTGTCGCCGAGCTTCGAATGGGTGTCGATGTTCTGCGGTATTTTGTTCAGCCTGAGTTATCTTTGGATGCTGATCGGTCTGCTGCGGGTGCTGTGCTTCCCGGAGGTGATCTGGGACAGCGACAAGGACCGTGATGAACGCTTGGAGAAACGCCGTGCCATCCAGGATGCGGCGACTTATAAGGAAGGGGACGTGTAATGGATACAGTCGCGGGGAAAAAAATTCTGATCACCGGCGCCGCCATGGGCATGGGCAAGATCTACGCCCAACTGGCCGTGCAGGAAGGCGCGAAGGCGGTGGTGCTGTGGGACATCAATGAACCGGCGCTGCTGGAGACGGTGAAAGAGCTGAAAGCCAAGGGCGGACAGGTGTATTCGTACACCGTCGACGTATCCAAGCTGGAGTCCATCACCGCTGCCGCCGAGAAAGTGCGCAAGGAAGTCGGCGACATCGAGATCCTGTTCAACAATGCCGGCGTCGTCCGCGGCAAGCTGTTCTGGGAGCACGATCACGTCAAGGACACCTGGTTCACCATGTCCATCAACGCGCTGGCGCCGATGTACATCGCGCGCGAATTCATGCCGGCGATGATTGCGTCCAAGGGCGAATGCCGGGTGATCAACATCGCCTCGGCCGCGGGCACCGTGTCGAACCCGAAGATGAGCGTGTACTGCGCGTCCAAGTGGTCGGCGATCGGCTGGAGTGACTCGGTGCGTCTCGAACTGGAACAGTGCGGCCACAAACACGTACGCGTGACCACGGTCTGCCCGAGCTACATCAGCACCGGCATGTTCGAAGGCGCCAAGGGCCCGCTGATGACGCCGCTGATGACACCGGAATACGTGGTCAACAAGGTGTGGGCGGCGATGAAGACCGGCAAACCCATGTTGTACCTGCCGTGGACCGTGTACCTGTCGAAAATCTTCAAGGGGCTGCTGCCGCTGTTCCTGTGGGATTTCGTCGCCGACAAGATTTTTGGCGTCTACAAGACCATGGAAGATTTCAAGGGCCGCGCGCCGGCCAAGTAAGTCGTCACTGAGAGATCAAGTCATGAACTATTTCGTCACCGGCGCCACTGGTTTCATCGGCCGTTTCCTCCTCGACCGCCTGCTCGCGCGCAAGGGCGCACAGGTGCACCTGCTGATCCGCGAGTCTTCGCGCGACAAGTTCGATGCGATCAAGCAACACTACCCGGATCGCGCAGAGCGCCTGCACATGGTCTGTGGCGACATCACCGAAGCCGGCGTGATTTCCGCCGAGGATCGGCAGCGGCTGACGGGCAAGATCAACCACGTGTTTCATCTGGCCGCGGTCTACGACATGGCGATGGATGACGCCACCGCCGACAAATTCAATGTCGAGGGCACGCGCAATGTCGTCGCGCTGGTCAACGACCTCGGCGCACCGGCGGTGATGCACCTGGCCAGCAGCGTGGCGGTCGCCGGCGGCAATTTTGTCGGCCGCTTCGGCGAAGACATGTTCGACGAGGGACAGAAGCTCGACCACCCGTATTTCCGCACCAAGTTCGAGTCGGAGAAAATCGTCCGCGAGGAATGCAAGGTCCCGTTCCGCATCTATCGTCCCGGCGCGGTGGTCGGCTCCAGCGAAACCGGCGAGATGGACAAGATCGACGGGCCGTACTACTTCTTCAAGACCATCCAGAAAATCAGCCATGCGGTGCCGAAGTGGTTCCCGCTGTTGGGCATCGAAGGCGGCAAGGTACCGCTGGCGCCGGTGGATTACGTTGCCGCGGCGATGGACGTCATCGCGCACAAACCGGGTCTCGACGGTCAATGCTTCTGCCTGATCCAGTCGGACTCGCCGACGATGGGCGAAATGGCGCAGACCATCATGGCCGCCGCGCATGGGCCGGACTTCGCCAGGAAGTTCGACCTGCCTGAGCTGCCCGGACCCGCGCGTCAACTCGCCAACACTGTGTTCTCGAACATCCCGGACTCGTTCAAGAAGCAGATCTCGAAAACCATCGGCGTGCCGGTGTCGGTGTTTGGTTACATCAACAATCGCGCGGTGTTCGAGGACACGAACGCCCGCGCCGCGCTCAAGGACAGCGGCATCCGCTGCCCGGAGCTGAAAGAGTACTGCGGCAAGCTCTGGGAATACTGGGAGCTGCACCTCGACCTGCACGTGAAACTGCCGCGCGGCATGACGCAGAAGGTCGCCGGCAAGGTGGCGATGGTCACCGGCGCCTCGTCGGGCATCGGCTTCAACGTCGCCAAGCGCCTCGGCGCTGCGGGCGCCAAGGTGATTCTGGTTGCGCGCACCAAAGAAAAGCTGGAGGAAGCGCAGAAGATCATCCAGAAATCCGGCGGCGAGGCGTATGTGTATCCCTGCGATCTCAACAGCCTCGACGCCATCGACCAGATGGCCGAGCAGGTGCTGAAGGATTTCGGCCACGTCGACATCCTCATCAACAACGCCGGCCGCTCGATCCGCCGCGCGGTGTTCGAGTCGCTGGACCGCTTCCACGACTACGAACGCACCATGCAGCTGAATTATTTCGGCGCGGTGCGGCTGATGATGAAACTGCTGCCGGGCATGGCCAAGCGCCGCAGCGGCCACATCATCAACATCAGCTCGATCGGCGTACTCGCCAATGCTGCACGCTTTTCCGCCTACGTCGCCAGCAAGGCGGCGCTCGATGCGTTCTCGCGCTGCCTGTCGGCGGAAGTGAAGCACTACAACATCGCCATCACCGCGATCTACATGCCGCTGGTGCGCACGCCGATGATCGCGCCGACCAAGATGTACGACTACGTACCGGCCTGGTCGCCGGAGAAAGCCGCCAACACCGTGCTCGACGCGCTGATGAACAAGCCGAAGTCGGTCGCCACGCCCCTGGGCACCGCCGCCGCGGTTTCTTACGCGCTGTGGCCCAAGGTCAATGACTATCTGCTCAACAAGGGCTTCCAGTTGTTCCCGTCGTCGTCCGCGGCCAAGGGCAAGAACGCCGCCGCCGAGAAACCGACGCTGGAACAGGTGGTGTTCGCCAACGTATTCAAAGGCGAATACTTCTAGCCCAGCAGCATGTGCAGCCCGATGCCGGTCAGCAGCACGGCGAACGCACGTTTGAGTACGCGCGGCGGCAACCCATGCGCCAGACGCGCACCGAGCGGGGCACAGGCCACGCTCGAGACCACCAAACCGGCGAAGCCCGTCAGGCTCACATAACCGAGATGCGGGCCGGCGACCGCAACGTCCCATCCGGCAATGACGAAACCGGCCGTGCCGGCCCAGGCGATGGGCACACCCGCGGCAGCGGCGGTGCCGACACACTTGCGAATCTCGGCACCGCACCACGACAGATACGGCACGGTCAACGAGCCGCCGCCGATGCCGATCAGCGCGGACAACAGACCGATCACGCCACCCGCGCCGGCCAGACCTGCCGTGCCCGGCAGACCGTGTTGGGTTTTCGGTTTGCGATCGGCAAACATCTGCGCCGCGGTCAGCAGCGCGCCGACGCCGACGATGGCGGCCAGCACCCGACTCGGTAATTGATCGGCGACGAACGCGCCGAGCACCGAGCCGGCCACCAATCCTGGCGCCAGCGCGCGCAATACCGGCCACAACACGCCGTCGCGGCGGTGGTGCGCATGGGCGGATGAAATCGAAGTTGCCGCGATCACCGCCAGCGACGTGGCAATCGCGACCTGCATGACGATGCCCGTGTCCACGCCGCTTTTCGGCAGCAGCAGCGCCAGTGCCGGAACCATGATCATGCCGCCGCCGACGCCGAACAGCCCGGCCATCAGGCCGGCGACCGCGCCGGTGGCCAGAAAAATCGCGAGCGATTCCATCGCTGCATCCTACAATGCGCGTCCCATGCGCCTTCTGCCTGTTATTGCTCTCGCCTTGTTTGCTGCGCCCGCCATTGCGGCGGACGAAGCGTCTCTGCGCGACGCATTCCGCGCGGCTTATGCCGCCGCACAGGACGGCGACACCCGCACCGACAGCGACGACCCCTTGCGCGGCTACGTGCTGTACCCGTACATCGAACTCGCCCGGCTGCGCTACCGACTGTCGCGCACGCCAGCAGAAGCCGATGACGACATCGCCGACTTTCTGCGCACGCATGCCGACGAGCCGCTGGCTTCACGGCTGCGCAAACCCTGGCTGCTGTCGCTGGCCGAGCGGCAACGCTGGCAACCGTATCTCGACGCGACGCCACCTGCGACCAGCGACAGCACGCTGCGCTGCCACGCGCTGGTCGCGCGCCTGGCGTTGAAACAGACCGAAGGCCTGCTCGAAGACATCACTGCGATGTGGCAGACCGGACAGGACCAACCCGACGCCTGCGACCCGGCATTCGACTGGCTGCGCGCCCAGGGTGCGCTGACCGAAGACCTGATCCGCCAGCGCGTGAATCTGGCGCTGCAGGCCAATCAGCCAAAACTTGCGCGCAAACTGGCCGAGCGCCTGACTCCGGGCAAATCAGCACGCGCGCTGATGGACGCCGCGCTGCTGCTGGAAGATCCGCAGACCGAGTTCACCCGACAGCTGCGCGAAGGCCTGCTCAGCGATGCACGCGTCACCGGGGCTGCTTTTACAAAACTGACCAAGCGCGACTCCTTGCTCGCGCAATCCTTGCTGGAGCCGCTGGCCCTGCAAACGACGCCGGAGCAGCGCAGCCAGATGTTGAGTGACGCAGCGATCGGCTTGGCGCTCGACCACCGCGTGGAAGCGATCCCACTGTTCCGCGCGCTCGACGCAGCAGCCAGCCCACAGGCGCTGGAATGGCGCCTGCGCAGTGCGCTGTGGGCTGGCGACTTCGAGCAAGTACTGGTCTGGATCGCGCAGATGCCCGGCCCCGCGCAACAGGAACCGCGCTGGCGCTATTGGCGAGGCCGCGCGCTGGCGGCGACCGGCAAAGATACCGAGGCGCGCATCGCCTACACCCTCGCGGCGCAGGAGCGCGGCTACTACGGGTTCCTCGCCGCCGAACGCCTGGGCATCCCCGCGCGCATCGAGCATCAGGCGCTTGCCACAAATGCCAAAGCGCGTGACACGCTGGAGAAGCATGCGGCGTTCGTGCGCGCACGGGAACTCTACTTCTGCGAACTCGAGAGCGAAGCGGCCAGTGAGCTTCGCCACGTGCTGGCGCCGCTCGACGCCGCCGGTCAGAAAGAGGCCGCGCGCCTGATCGCAGGCTGGGGATGGGTACACCAGACCATCCCCTTGCTCGCCACCCTCGGCGTCTGGGACGACGTCGCCATCCGCTACCCCCTTCTCTATGAGAAGGAAGTAGCCGCTGCGGCGAAAGAATCCACGATCCCTGTGGAGCAGATTTATTCCGTGATGCGCCAGGAAAGCCTGTTCAATCCCCGGGCACGCTCGTCTGCGGACGCCTACGGACTGATGCAGATGCTGCTCGCCACCGCGCGCAACACTGCGGCGAAATTCGGCCTGCCACGACCCGCGACGGCGGATCTGCTGGTGCCTGTACGCAATCTGCGGCTCGGCGCACTGCACCTGAAAGAACTGCTGGAGGATTTCAATGACCAGTGGCCACTGGCGCTGGCCGCCTATAACGCCGGGCCGCGGCGCGCCAGCGAATGGCTGCCTCCCTTGGAGATGGACGCCGACATCTGGATCGAGAACATCCCGTTCAACGAAACGCGCCTGTATGTGCAACGCATCCTCGGCCATCGCGTACTGTTCGGCTGGCGGCTGACCGGCAAGCCGCTGACGATGCTGCCGCTGATGGACGATATTCCGCCGGCCATGGACGGCCCAGTGCCGCCGGAGGCAGGAGCCGGCAGGCAGCCTCCGTCGCTTGACGAGCCGCCTGCGCCCTTCGACACGCCCGCCGCGCGGGCTGCTCAGGACAGGCCATGAAGATTTTTCTGGTGGGCGGGGCGATTCGCGACAAACTCCTCGGATTGCCGTTCAAGGAAAAAGACTGGGTGGTGGTCGGTGCGACGCCGGAGGACATGGCGCACGCCGGCTATCAGCCGGTCGGCAAGGACTTCCCGGTGTTTCTGCACCCGCAGAGCAAAGAGGAGCACGCGCTGGCACGCACCGAGCGCAAATCCGGCCGCGGCTATCACGGCTTCACGTTTCACACCGGCCCGGAGGTCACGCTCGAAGAAGACCTGATCCGCCGCGACCTCACCGTCAACGCGATTGCGCAGGCGGACGACGGCACGCTGATTGATCCGCACGGCGGCCGCCGCGACCTCGAAGCAAAACTGCTACGTCACGTCTCGCCGGCATTCGCCGAAGACCCGGTGCGCATCCTGCGCGTGGCGCGCTTCGCCGCGCGCTTCGCGCCGCTGGGATTTCGCGTTGCCGATGAAACCATGGCCTTGATGCGGCAGATGGTGGCAAACGGCGAAGCCGATCATCTGGTCGCCGAGCGGGTGTGGAAGGAGGCCGAGCGCGCCTTGATGCACGAGACCCCCAGCGTCTTCTTCAACACGCTGCAGGCCTGCGGCGCGCTGGCGAAAGTGATGCCCGAGCTGGCCGCCCTGCACGGCGTGCCGCAGCGCGCGGACTATCACCCGGAGGTGGATTCGCTGGTGCACACCCTGATGTGCGTGGACGCCGCGGCGCGCGCGAACCATCCGCTCGAGGTGCGCGTCGCCGCGCTGCTGCACGACCTCGGCAAGGCGGCGACGCCGCACAGCGAATGGCCCAGCCACAAGATGCACGACCAGCGCGGCGTGCCGCTGGTGCAGAAATTCTGTGAGCGCGTGCGCGTGCCCAACGATTGCCGCGATGTGGCGCTGATGGTCACGCGCGACCACCTGCTGGTGCATCGCGTGAAAGAACTGCGCGCATCCACACTACTGGAATTGCTGGAGCGGCTGGATGCCATGCGCCGTCCGGAGCGCTTCGAGCTAGCGCTCAAGAGCTGCGAATGTGATGCCCGCGGCCGCCTTGGGTTCGAGAATACGGAGTATCCGCAGACCGATTTCCTGCGTGCGGCAGCGCGCGCGGCGAACGAGATTCAGGCGGCGGAAGTGGTGGCGGCCGGACACAGCGGTCCGGCGGTCGGAAAAGAACTGCGCGAGCGGCGCGCGCAACGGCTCGAACTGTTCAAACAAACTGCCGTATGATTTTCTCAATTACGTCATCCCCGCGAAAGCGGGGATCCAGTGGCCCGAACGAGCCGCTAGATTCCCGCCGGCGCGGGAATGACGGTTTATGAGTTGGGAGCTGTGGTGGCTATTTGTTCTGGTGGATACGGCGATGAGCCTGACGCCCGGCCCCGCCGTTCTGTTCGTGATCTCGCAGGGGCTGGGCCAGGGCTTCCGCTCCAGCGTCGCCGCCAATCTCGGGATCTTGAGCGGCAACCTCATCTACTTCGCACTGTCTGCGGCGGGACTGGCGGCACTGGTGCTGGCCTGGCCCACTGCGTTTGACGTGTTGCGCTGGTGTGGTGTGGCCTACCTGTGCGTGGTCGGCCTGCGCTCATTCACCGGGCACACCTCGGCGCTGCGGGTGGATTCCGAACGCAAGGCCGAGCCGTTCAGCCGCGTATGGATGCGCGGCATCGTGCTGCAATTGGCCAACCCGAAGGCGCTGGTGTTCTTTTCCGCCCTGCTGCCGCCGTTCGTGCGGCCGGAGCACTCCATCGTCCTGCAGATGACCCTTCTCGCCGTCACCAGCGTGGTCATCGAATTCTGGATCCTGGCGGCTTATGGATTTCTTGCCGACCGCGCTTCGCATTTCGCGACGCGGCCGAACGTCGCGCGCTGGATGGACCGCTTCGCCGGCGCCATGCTGATTTTTGCAGCGCTGCTGACGCTGCAGATAACATGAGCACATCATTTCTCAGGAGCACTTCATGAAACTGGTTTCCCTCGCGGCACTGCTTGCGTCCCTGCTCATCGCGCATCCTGCGCAGGCCAAGAGCGACGTGCAAAACGCCATCGAGCTGCAGAACAAGGCGCTGATGGCGGCCGCCAGCCGCGGCGACGCCGAGGCCATCGTCGGCCTCTACACTGATCAGGCGGTAATCCTGCCGCAGGGTTCCAAATCCTTTGGTGGCCCGCGCGGCGTGCGCGCCTACTGGCAGGGCGCGCTGGATTCCGGCGTCAAGAAGGTCAGATTGCTGACGCTGGTGGTCGAGCCGCGCGGCGACGACACCGCCGACGAGATCGGCCGCTACTGGGTCTATGGCGACAAGGGCAAGCTGCTGGACGCCGGCAAATATCTGGTCGTCTGGAAGAACGAGGGCGGTGCCTGGAAGCTGCACCGCGACATCTACAACAGCAATCCGCCAGCGGTCGCAATACCCTACTAGCTCAGCATTTCGACCGACGGCTGCGCGTCAGCAGCAATCCCAGCAGCATCCACGGACCCAGCGCGCCTAGCAACAGACCGTCGCCTCGTTTCGCAGGCGTCACGGCGGAAGCGGATGGAAGCGTGCCCGCCTTGCCCGCCACCAGCGGACACCCGATGAAGCGCATGTCGCCGTCGGCCGTGGTGTCGGCGCGGGACTTGGGCGCAACCGGATCACCCGGCCTGCCGCTGCCGCCACCGACGTAATCTGGCAGCGAGATCGAACACACCGACTGGAAGTACGGTGAGAAGCGGTCTCGTGTTTCCAGACCCGACACCGTGTACGGAATGTTGCCGCCGTACAGCAGGTCGGCGCTTGCGACCGCCAGATCGGGATCCCAGAAACCCATGCTGATGTTGTGCACATCGGCCGAATCGTCGAAATACCGCGCGGTCAGCCGGTTGAATGCGGTTTCTGCAATCTGCTGCCGATAAGCGCGCTCTTCGGCCTCGCTGCGGCCGCCCGAGGTCACGACCTTGCCAGTCTCGTCGAACACCAGCTTGCCTTGCAGGTGACGATCGAACCACGCCAGGCCGTAATAGTTGATCAGCAGTTCGATCAGGCGGTTGCCGGCCAAGCCGACGCCATAACCGTTCCAGTCGGTGTGCACGGTGGCGCGCGCGGTGAAATTGAACACGTCGAGGCCGCGCGACTTGAGATCGCTGTAGCCCTGCACTGCGCGATGACGTTCTGCTGAATAATCGGTATGCGTGTTCGGTGTGGCGAAACCGCCGTCGGTGCGCTGGAACATGGTGGGTTGCAAGACGTTGACTTCGGACACGGCATCGCCGGCGTCATAGACGATCATCGCGTGCACGCGCGCATCGCCCTGGTAGCTCTGCGTCGCCGCGCCGCCCTGTGAGTGGCCGGCAAAACCAACGCGCGTGAGGTCGGCTTTCTGGCCGTAGACGCCCGAAGCCGCCGAGGCCAACCAGTTCAGCACGTCATTGCCGTTCTCGGTGCGCTGCGAATTGGGTCCGCCGCTGACCGGCAAAGTGCCGTTGACGCCCACCGCGAGATAGCCGCGCTCGGCGAACGACTGCGTGATAAACCGGTGATGCGCGTACTGCGCAATGATGCCGTGGAAGACGACCACCACCGGATACGGCGGATCGAAACGCCTGAGCCCCGCCGGCAGATCAGGGCAATCGCCGGGTTCGTTGGAACAGGGCAGGTAAACCTCAGACGAAGGCACGCCGGGAATCCCCGAGGCCGGAAATTCTTCCCAATGGAAGCGGACGTTGTTCCAGCGGCTGGGCGTGCGGTGCATGTCCACGCCGTACTGGGCGGTGCCGAGATTGCGCGTCGGCTGCAAGCGGCTGTCGTGGTCGCGCTGGTCCGTGCAGGCGGTGTGCTCGTCGGCGCGCGCCGTCCATTCCGGTGTGCCGGGCGCGGGATCACCGGCAGGGTCGCGCGTGCCGTCGGCGAGAATCGGGTTGTAGAGATCGTTGACGCAGTCGTGTCCGTAGATGGTTGCGAAGGTGTCGATCGGCGCCGCGCGGGCAGGCGCGACGGCCAGCACCGCCAGAACAAGCGCGGATGCCGTCAAAACGGTTTTCTGGAACATGAACTCCTCCATGGCTTTTGTTGCGCGGGCCGGGTGGTCCCGGCCTCGGATGCGGATGGTTTAATACAGTTGATGTAATCATAATGAGCCAGACTGGTCAAGCGAACTCAGGAGCAGACACGATGGGTGTTGTGAAGCTGACCAAGCCATTGGCCACCGAGGTGGGCGCCGACAGCCCCACGCGTGAACGCCTGATGCGCGAGGCGATGAAACTGCTGGCCACCGAAGGCTTCAACGGCGTCTCGCTGCGGCGCATCGTCCGCGCCAGCGGCGGCGCCAATCCGTCGGCGCTGCACTACCACTTCGGCGACCGGCTGACGCTGGTGCGCGAGATCGCGCAGATGTTGCAGTCCTGGTACGAACCGCGTGCGCTGGAGCAGCTGACGCAGTTGCGCGAGCGCAGCCGCTATCGCGTCCGCGACGTGCTGGAAGCGGTGTTCGGCCCGGTGATCGAGATGCTACTGGACCCGGCGCTGGGCACCGACGCCGTGCGCTTCATCGCGCGACTGGGTTGGGATTTCGGCCACGAGGGACAGGAGATCTCGGCGCAATTCCACCAACAGAGCATGGGCCTTGCCTTCAAGCTGCTGCGCCCGTTGATGCCGACGGTGGATGATGAGGCGCTGAAGTTCCGGCTCGTCACCAACATGAACAATGTCTACAACGGCCTCGCCTACCGCAGCTACCTGTGGCGCTCGCCCTTTGGTGCGCTGGATATCGTCAAGCAGGAGAACGCCGCGCAATTGCGCGCGTGGTTCATGGACTATCTCGAGGGCGGGCTGCGCAGCTAGGGGCTGTTTGCCCTTATTCAAAGCGCCAGCAGCAGGCCGGCGCCGACAACGATGCGATACCAGGCGAATACAGTGAAAGTGTGGGTCTGGATGTAACTCAACAGCCATTTCACCGCGACGAAAGCGACCACCGCCGACACCACAAAGCCCAGCACAAGATCGTCCATGGGCTCGGTCACGCCGGCGTCAAGGTGCTTGTAGGTTTCGTAGGCAGTGGCCGCGAACATGGTCGGGATGCCGACCAGGAATGCGAACTCGGTGGCCGCCGCGCGCGAAGTGCAGCCCGCCAGCATCGCCGCGAAGATCGTCGCCGCCGAGCGCGAGGTGCCAGGGAACACCGCTGCCAGCACCTGCGCGAGGCCGACCCAGAGGGCGATTTTCCAGGTCACGGTCTCGTTGGGCGTGAAGCCCGCCGCGACTTTCTCGATCGCCAGGATCGCAAAGCCGCCGATGATCAGCGCCCATGCCACCGGCGCCACGGTCTCGGGCAATTCCAACCCCATTTTCTTGGCGGCAAGTCCGCCAGCCACGGTGATGCTGAAACTCACCGCCAGCTTGTACAGATAGTCGCGGTTGTCGCGCTGCGAAAAATGCACGGTCAGGTTCCACAGCCGCACGCGGTAGATCAGCACCACCGCGAGAATCGCGCCGGACTGGATCGCGATGTTGAACAGGTCCGAGCGGGCGCCGAGCCAGTGCTCGGCGATCAGCAAGTGGCCGGTGCTGGAGATCGGCAGGAATTCGGTGATGCCTTCGATGACGCCGAGCAGGACGACTTGCAGCCAGTTTTCCACGAACACTCCCAACCCGCCCTTCGACAAGCTCAGGGCGAACGGTGGAAACTAGGGCCCGTTCGTACTGAGCCTGTCGAAGTACGAACACGCAGAGGATAAATCATGAGAGAACTCGAAGGCGTGGTTCTGGTGACGGGCGCGGCACGGCGCATCGGCGCTGCGATCGCGCGCGAACTGCACAGTGCCGGCCTCAACGTGGTGCTGCATTACCGCTCCTCCGGCGCCGAGGCGCGCGCGCTGGAAAAAGAACTGAACCGCATCCGCTCGGACTCCGCCCACTGCATCCGCGCCAACCTGCTGTCGCTGCCGGCGCTGGAGAAACTGGCGCAATCCGCTTTCGAGCGCTGGAACCTGCTTGATGTGCTGGTCAACAGTGCCTCCAGCTACTTCAAGACGCCGCTGGGCCAGGTCACCGAGGAGCACTTCGACGATCTCATAGGTAGCAACTTGAAAGCACCGCTGTTTCTAACGCAGGCCTGTACCAAGCTGATGAAACAAGGTGTGGTGGTGAACATCGCCGACATCCACGCCACGGTGACGATGAAGCACCACGCGGTTTACTGTGCCGCCAAGGCCGGGCTTGTATCACTCACCGAAAATCTCGCTCGCGAACTGGCGCCGCGCATCCGCGTCAATGCCGTCGCGCCGGGCCACATCCTCTGGGCCACCGACAACAGCATGAGCGAGTCGCAGAAATCCTCCGAAATCGCTCGCGTACCGCTGGCGCGCATGGGCACGCCGCAGGACATCGCCAAGGCGGTGCGTTATCTGATCTCGCCGGCAGCGGCTTACGTCACCGGCGCGGTGCTTCCGGTGGATGGTGGACTTCGTTTGGTTTGATTTATTTGCGCGCACAGGCGCAAGCTGGCTCCACACACAGAGGAGAAAACCATGGCCACCATTCGCAAAGTCGAGTACTACGTTCTGCAGACACCCAACAAACCCGGCCACGGCGCTTGGCTGTTCACACGGCTCAAACAGCACGGCGTCAGCCTGCTGGCGATGACCGCTTTCCCCAACGGCCTCAAATCGCAGGTGGACCTGATGCCGGAGAACGCCGCCAAGCTCAAGGCCGCGGCGAAGAAAATGAATTTGAAACTCAGCGCCAAGAAAACCGGATTCCTGATGCAGGGGAGCGACCGCGCCGGTGCCATCGTCGGAGTCCTCGACAAGCTCGGCCGGGCAAAAATCAATATCGTCGCCATAGATGCCGTGACCGCCGGCTGGCGGCGCTTCGGCGCGATTTTCTGGGTCAAGCCCGCAGATGTTGCCAAGGCGGCGAAGCTGCTGAAAGCTAAGTAAGAGTTTGAATTCTAGAAATATGCTTTCGCCGTCTCCAGGTTGGGCAGCGTTGCAATGATGGACAACCTCGACGAGCGACTTGGGCGCATCTATTCCGCTCTCGACGCAACCGTTCAACACGATCTATCGCAGTATCGCGCCGAAGCCCACAGACCTAGCCCAAATGTTTTGATCATCGGTGTGGATTTCCGTAAGGGAATGTCCCCAGAACAACTGTCCAATGCTGCACATTCTGTTATCCACAACATCGCTCACCTCGTCGATCACCTTAAAAAGCACTTGAGGTCTCGAGGTCGCGGCACTGATGCCGCTGACAACGTTGTTAAGAACTCACGCGAGGTTCAACTCCTCATCGACCTTTCAAACAATGACAAGCACGGATACCCGCCTCGTGATGGCGGAAAGAGTGGCTGCTCTCCCAAACTGGTGGACCTTCGCAAAACGCTTAGGCTTTCTGCGACAGGCACTAAGATATCCATTCCTATGAGCGGGGCCGCCCCCACTGTATCCGGGGGCCAAGCACCCGTCGTTATTACTGGTCGCATCGTGGACAAAGACGGCAAAGACGTTGCGGGTCTGCAATCAACAATAGAGACGGCAATCCGCGTTTGGGAAGAGGCGCTGCGACGAGAAGGAGTAATAGAGTGACGCTGCCCAACAAGGCGCTCCAGTCGGCGCCGCTGGGCGCGAGCGTAATGCTCGACACTTGGAAACAGATGCCGCAGTAACCGGGCGTGATCTTTCCGCTCAGTGAATCCGTCGCGCTGGTAGCTGCAAGATAGCCCTCGTTTCGTTTTCAAACACGCCATTGGCGGCAAACCGACGCTCGATGAACTCGGCGCGGCCATCGTGGGCGATCGTCACCACCGTGCTGGCGCGGGTGCCGTAGCGTTCGCCGCGGATGAACGGCGGCGACAGGAATTTTTCCAATTCGGCACCGACGCCGGTGTTGGGCAGCTCGGCATCCGTTGCCGGTTCGCAGTCGCCGAGCGCGGTGAATAGAAGATTCCGTGAGGCGACGCGCTGGTTGATGAACGCCTGCAGCGCACCGCGCAGGCGTTTGGTCTTGGGCCACGGTGTATTGAGGCTGGCGTTGGACAGCACATGCACGCCGGGCTCGATGCTTTGACTGACAAACGAATCGGCGTTACTGCAATAACTCAGGTGATGGCCGTCGAACAGCAGCAGGTTGAAGCCGGCGTACCTCGACGCGCTGGCGGCCAGCGTGTGCGAGTAACTCTCGGCGGATTTGTGCGAGCCGAGGAACCGCGCGACCAGCGCACCGCGCGACGGCGCTGATGCGTTCGCCGGCACCATGCGCCGGACATTGGTGACGGCGGCGAGCCGCCCGCTTTCATGCAGCGCCAGCCAGCCACCGCCCTGCTTGAGGTCGCGGCCGCCATAAACCCCGGAACTGTCCGACCAGAACGCGGCGGCAGCGGCCGGGCGGTCGTGAAACTCGTCGCGATTAGCGGCGACGATCAGCTCGTAATCGGGATGCGCGCGCCAGGCGAGAGCGATGAGGCACATGCGTTTTATTGTGTCATCCTGAATGTGACCATGCTCAACCCTTACGAGCAGCAACAATTCGACCGCTTGCGCCGCTGGCAAGCGGAAGCGCCCGGCTGGGGCGCGCGGCTGATGGCCAAGCCCAGCGGCCAGATTGCGAAGGTGGTGCAAACCTTTGTGCCGGATTCAGCGCTCAAGGCCGCGCTCGAAGGCGCCAATGCGCTGGCCGACAAACTGGCGAGCGAGCGCTCGATCCTCAGGCGAGCCGGCGTGCAAACCTTGAGCGAGCTGCGCGCGCAAACACTGGAAACCTGCGACGGCCTTGCCAAGAGCGAGCGCCGCCGCGCGATGGCGATGGCCGCCGGTGGCGGCGCGCTGTTCGGCTTCGCCGGAGTCTTCGGGCTGGCAGCGGACGTGCCGACGCTGCTGACGCTGGCGCTGCGCGCGATCCACCGCACCGGGCTTTGCTACGGCGAGGATGCGCTGGCCGACGAGCGCCGGCGCACGGCGCTGGGCGTGTTCGCGCTGGCCTCGGCCAACAGCGCCGAGGAAAAACAGTCCGCCCTCACCGCCCTTCACAGCCCTGCGGGTGCCGATACCATGGCTTTGCGCGAGGGCCTCGAACGCGCCGCCGAGCGCGAGCTGGCCAAGGAAGCAGCGACGTTCAGCCTGCAGACGCTGGCTTCGCGCATCGGCGTGAACCTGGGCCGGCGCAAGGCCGCCGGCGCAGTGCCGGTGCTGGGCATGGCGATCGGCGCTGTCGTCAACGCCGGCTATCTGAACGACGTCGCGCAGGCGGCACAGTTCGTGTTTCAGGAAAGGTGGCTCAAGGCGAAATATCCGGGCCTTTCGCGGGAATGACGACTGTGAACGACCATCATGTTGTCGTTGTGGGAGGAGGCTTCGGCGGGCTTCACGCAGCCAAGCGTCTGGGCAAGGCCGGCCTGCGCGTGACGCTGCTCGACAAGCGCAACTTCCAGCTGTTCCAGCCACTGCTGTACCAGGTCGCCACCGGCTCGATCCCGCCGGGCGATATCGCCATCCCGCAGCGCGTGGTGCTGAGCAAGTACGCCAAGGTACGCACGCTGCACTCGACGGCGTATGACGTCGACCCGATCAAGCGCGTGCTGCTGCACGAACACGGCGAACTGAGCTACGACACGCTGATCGTGGCCACCGGCGTCAAACACCATTACTTTGGCCGCGACGAATGGGCGCAGCACGCGCCGGGGCTGAAGACCGTTGAACATGCGATCGCCATCCGCCACCGCATCTTCAAGGCGTTTGAGCTGGCCGAGGCGACGCCCAACGAAGCGCAGCAGCGCGAACTGATGACGTTTGTCATCGTCGGCGGCGGCCCGACCGGCGTGGAGCTCGCCGGCGCCATCGGCGAACTGGCGCACAAGACCATGGTCGGCGACTTCCGCGCGATTGATCCACGCAATGCGCGCATCCTGCTGATCGAAGGTTCTGCTGAGGTGCTGCCACAATACGCGCCGGAACTGCGCGCGGCAGCGAAACGGCACCTCGAAGAGCTCGGCGTCACCGTTTACACCAGCACACGCGTCGAGGACGTTGGTGCGGACTTCGTCAAAACTCGCAAGGGCGAGGAGTGCGAGACCCTGCACGCGCAAACCATCCTTTGGGCGGCGGGCGTAAAGGCCTCGCTGTTCGGCGAGGTGCTGGCGAAGAAAATCGGTGTGCCACAGGACCGCACCGGACGCCTGACGGTGCGCGCCGACTGCTCACTGGAGAAACACCCGGAGATTTTCGTCGTTGGCGACCTGGCGAAACTCACCGATGCCAGCGGCCGCGAGGTGCCGGGCCTGGCGCAGGGCGCGATCCAGGAAGGCCGTTATGTCGCCGATCTGCTGCTGGCGCGCCGCCAAAACAAGACCTTGAAGCCGTTCAAGTACCGCGACCTCGGCACCATGTCCGTCATCGGCATGAACAAGGCCGTGGGCGACCTGCGGGTGATGAAGGTGACGGGCATCTTCGCCTGGTTCATCTGGGCGTTCGTGCATGTGACATCACTGATCGATGGCGAACAGCGCCTGCGGGTGCTGCTGCAATGGACCTGGAAGTACATCACCCGTCGCGAAGGCGACCGCCTGATCACCACCAACCCGACCGACACGCGCAAGCTGCGCGAAACCCGCCTCAATCAGCCCTGAGCTCAAGCACCAGCGCGGGAATCAGCGCCACGCTCAGCACGAGATCGATCATCACCACCTTGCGAATCGCCGGATTGAACCCGTCCTGCGCGTACGCCAGTGCGATGAACGTCAGCATGCTCACCAGCGCTGCGAAGATCGCGGCCATGCGCCAGCCGGGCACGAACACCGAGGCGAGGATGAATCCGCCGAGCAGCCCGAACAATACCGCGCGGTGGCGCATCAGGATCAGCAGGTTTGGGGCATCAATCGTCATGCCATAGAGTTGCTGAAGCTTGGCGCCGGATAAGACTCCAACCACAGGCACAAGGTTGGCGACACCCACGACCAACAGGATCAGGGCAACAAACTTGCTGCTCATGCGGCCTGCAGGCTCCAGTACAACAGGCCGGCGCCGCCGGCTTCGACGCCGCAGAAAAACCAGGGCCAGAATCCAGGCCGCTCAATCAGCGCGCTGAGCAAGCGACCTGCGGCCATGCCAGCAAGCGCGAACGCCACGCACAGCACCACCCCGGCGCGGTATTCAGGCTGCTGCGTCGCCAGGCATAGCGCCAACGCCATGGCGATTCCGAAGCCGCCATAAACCGCGCGCACTTCGTTGCGACCATCTACCGATTCAAACCGCACATCAAAGTAATTGCCGATGGACGCCGGCTTGAGCAAAGCCATCAGTCCCATGCCGGCGAATGCGAAGGCCACACCCCAGATCACGATCTGTGCTTGCATGGCGGCGCCTCAGGTGGCGGCCTGCGGGCGGCGGAACTGGCCGGCCAGCAGATAAAGCAGCGGTCCGAAGGAACCGAGCGGCAGTGTGATCAGCACGTAGGGCCAGGCGTTGCGGCCAGTTTTGCGTGCGTCGCTGATCATCCAGAAAATCGCCAGCGAACAGGCTATGACGAGATCGGTGATCACCTGCCAGCCCGCGCTCGACGGAAAGTGGTACGAGATGATGCCCCAGTAACCGACATCCATCAGGGCGTAACCCGTGAGCACGCCGAACGCAGCAATAACGAGGATCAGTGCGAAACGAATCATGTGCGTCTCCTTGTTTGAAGTGACCTCAGTTTGCGCCTTGCGCGCGCCGCTTCAATTACCCGCCAGGTAATCGCTGGCCGCGCGCACAGTGACAGAATGAGGTCATGAATCTGCCGGTCTCCGAGTCCACCGCGTTTGGTCCGCTCCTGCGAGATTGCCGGCGCGGACGCAAGCTGTCACAGCTCGATCTGGCGATACAGGCCGAGGTGTCACAACGTCATCTGAGCTTTCTCGAATCCGGCCGTGCCCAACCCAGCCGCGAGATGGTCATGCAGCTGGCACAGGCGCTGGACCTGCCGCTGCGCGAGCGCAACCGGCTGCTGTTGTGCGCCGGATTTGCCGGCGTTTACCACGAACGCAGGTTAGAGGCCGCTGACATGCAGCCGGCGCGCGAGGCGCTGGAAATCCTGATCCGCCACCACGAGCCCTTCCCCGCCATCGTGCTCGACCGCGCCTGGAACCAGCTGATGCACAACGCCGCGGTGCCGCGCGTGTTCGGTGTCCTGGGTGACATGGAAACAATGTGGCAGAAAGTCTGCGGCGATGGCCCGCGCAATGTCCTCAAGCTGACGCTGCATCCGGAAGGCTTGCGTCCGTTCATCGCCAATCTAAATGAAATCGCGCCGCCCTTGCTGGCGCGCACCGCGCACGAGGCCCTGTCACATCCAGAGACGCAGGCGGTGCTGGACGAGGTGCTGCGCTATCCCGGTTTGCCGCGCAGTTTCCGCGCGATTGATCTGAAGCAGTCGCGCCTGCCGGTGCTGCCGACGCATTTCAAGGTTGGGCCGGTGAGTTTGAAACTGTTCTCGATGATGACCACCTTCGGCACGCCGCTTGACGTCACCACCGACGAGCTGCGCGTCGAGAGTTTTTTTCCTGCCGACGCGGAAAGTGAGGCGCTGCTTAGAAAACTGGGTGGCGCCTGATCAGCTGCAGCAGTAGCAAGGTGAACAAAGCGGGCAAGCCCAGCCCGCCGAGCAGCAATCCGCCGGTTTCTGCTGACTTTGCCGTGTTCGCAGTGGGCGCTGACTTCGCGTTCCGGTAGGCCGCGACATAGGGGGCTGCCTCGCTGATGGACCGCGCGTTGTTGGCGCCACTGCCCGGCACGCCATCAACACCGGCGAGGCCACATCTGCTGTTTTCGAGCACAAGAGCCGGGTTGGTGAAGAAATCCCCCATTACATCACTCACACCGCCCACGCCTACCGCGTCCTGACCCGAATGCATGATTGAGCGCACTGGGCAGCTCATCGCATGAGCATAAGTTTTCCAGTACGGCGACGCCGGTGCATGCGCGGCGAAGTCATGGCCGCCGCCCATCTTGTGGCCCAATTCGTGCGCGAACAGCCAGTCCGACCCGCGGGCACCGGAAGCATTCGGCCCCATGGCCATCACGCTGAACGCGTCGCGCTCAGGGTTCACATTGCCCGGCGGATCGGACTGCTCACCGCCGTTGAATAGCTTGGCGCGCCCGCCGAGATAGTTGGTGGCGTCGGTGGTCAGCAACAGTGTCACCAGATCGGCGCCCGTGGCGTCCCGCAGTGCGCGCATGCCGGCATCCTCGCGCAACATGTCCAGCGTATTGGGATAGTTCTGCAAATCCTGAGGGCCAGCGTATCGCTCGACACCGACGATGCGATACGAGACCGGCACCTTGCTGTTCGCATAGAACGTGTTGGCCGCCATGACCAGCCGCTGCACTTCCGTATTAACGCCGCCAGTAACCACACGCGCATTCGCAAACTCGTCGGTGTAAAGCACCAGCAGATCAATTTCATACGTGCCGTCGGCCTTGGGCTTCACCCGGACAGCGGGAGCCGGATTCGGCATCCGGGGCTCAGGAACCAGCGCGTGATCGTCCACCAGCGACAACGGAAATTCCTGCGTCAGCGCGGCATGCGCCGGACCAAGCAAAACGCAGACGAGCAGGAAAAGGCACCGCATACCAGTCTTTGAATCCCTTGACTTGAATTTTGGGACGCGAATTATGCCTTCAGTCGAGGCCGAGTTCCTTGATTTTTCGGGTCAGAGTATTTCTTCCCCAACCGAGCTTCTGCGCGGCCTTGATGCGCTCGCCGCCGGTTTCGGCCAGCGCGGCTTCTATCATCACTTTCTCGAACGCGGGCGCAGCCTCGCCCAGCAAGTCGCTTTTGCCGGATTTCAGTTTTGCGTCGGCCCAGGCGCGCAGCAACGGAAGCCAATCGCCGGCAACTGCGCTCGGCGGCACGGAAGGCGTCGCGGGACGGGCGACCGGTTTTTCCGCTGGAGGCGGTTTCGCATCCACCTTCAACTCCGGTGGCAGATCAGCGAGATGAATATCGCGGCCCGGCGCCATCACCGTCAGCCAGCGACAGATGTTCTCTAATTGACGCACGTTGCCGGGCCAGGGGAAATGGCTCAGGCGTTCCAGCACATCTTTCGCCAGACGCTTGGGTTCGGTCTGCAGTTCGGTGGCAGCGCGAGCGAGAAAATGGCGGGCGAGACCGGGAATGTCCTGCGCCCGTTCGCGCAGCGGCGGCAAGCGCACACGGATGACATTGAGGCGATGATAAAGATCCTCGCGGAAGCGGCCTTCGGCGACTTCTTTTTCGAGATCGCGGTTGGTGGCGGTGAGCACGCGCACGTCCACCTTGATCGGCGTGGTGCCACCGACGCGGTAGAACTCGCCGTCGGACAGCACACGCAACAGGCGCGTCTGCAGATCGGTGGGCATCTCGCCGATCTCGTCGAGGAACAGGGTGCCGCCGTCGGCCTGCTCGAAGCGGCCCTTGCGCTGCATCTGCGCGCCGGTGAAGGCGCCGCGCTCGTGGCCGAAGAACTCGCTTTCCATCAGGTCTTTCGGAATCGCTGCCGTGTTGACGGCGATGAATTCCTTGTTGCCGCGTGGACTGTGCGCGTGCAGCGCGCGTGCGACCAGCTCCTTGCCGGCGCCGGTTTCGCCGGTGATGAGTACGGTGATCTGTGAATGCGACAAGCGGCCGATGGCGCGGAATACCTCCTGCATCGCCGGCGCCTCGCCGATCAGCAGAGCGCCTGAGGCAGGCACAGCGGTGTCAGCTTCGCTGAGTTTGCGCGCGGCGGCGCGTTGCACCAGCGCGGCGATGGCATCGACATCGAAAGGCTTCGGCAGATATTCGAACGCGCCGCCCTTGTAGGCGGCAACCGCAGAATCGAGGTCGGAATGCGCGGTAGTGATGATCACCGGCAACGCGGGATGCTTGGCGCGCACGCGCTCCATCAGCTCCAGGCCGTTGACGCCGGGCATGCGGATGTCGGAGATCAGCACGTCAGGCACGCCGTCTTCAAGCGCGTCGAACAGTTCGGCAGCACCCGGGAAACTCTGCACCGCGAGGCCGTCGCCGCGCAGGGATTTTTCCAGCACCCAGCGGATCGACTCATCGTCGTCCACCACCCAGACTTTGAGCGTCTTCACGAAACGTGCTCCAGCGGCAGGAATACTGAGAACACCGTTTGACCGGGCCGCGACTTGCACTCGATGACGCCTCCGTGACTGTGGATCAGATGTTGCGCAATGGGCAATCCAAGACCCGTGCCATCGGCGCGCGTGGTGACCATCGGGAAGAAAATCTTCTCCAGAATCTGTGCCGGGATGCCGGCGCCGGTGTCTTCGACGTCGATCTGCGCCACCAGTTTGTGCTGCTGGCTGTTGAGCGTGAGCTGCCGCCGGGCGCGCGTGCGCAGCAGGATCTGACCGTGATCGCCGATGGCCTGCAGCGCGTTGCGCACCAGATTCAGCAGCGCCTGGATCAGCTGCTCACGATCGGCGGACAGGTCCGGCAGGCTGGGGTCGTAATCACGCAACAGTTTGACGCCGGCTGGCGCCTCGGCCGACACGAGCTGGCGCACGTGCTCGGTCACTTCGTGCAGATTCAGCCGCTCGCGCTGCGGCACACGGTTGGGTCCGAGCATGCGGTTGACCAGATTCTGCAGCCGGTCCACCTCGCGGATGATGACGCGCGTGTATTCGCGGTGTTCGGAATCGGGGAACGCGCGCTCCAGCAGCTGCGCGGCGCCGCGGATGCCGCCGAGCGGATTCTTGATCTCGTGCGCCAACCCGCGAACCATCTCGCGACTGGCCTCATGGCTTGCGGACGCCAGTTCATCACGGCTGATGCGCAGGTGCCGATCCAGTGCCTGCACTTCCAGCAGCAGCCCGGCTTTCTTGCCGAGCAGCGGCGTCACCGTCCAGTCCACGGTCAGCGATTCTTCGCCATTACGATGCAGCTGCACCTCGCGCTCGATGAAGCCGCTGCCGGCGTCGAGCGCCTCACGCAGCCGGCCTTCGTGCGGCCCAAAATGGGGCATCGCCAGCGGCAGCAACTGGCCGATGGCATTCTTGCGGCTGACACCGAACAGATGTTCGCAGGCCGAGTTCATGGTGCTCACCCGCAAGTCCGGATCGATCTCGACCACGCCGGTCGTGAGACTGTCGAACAGGATTTCGGAGGAGTGGGCACGGGTCAGCCTCATCGGAGATACCGGAGCAAGAACTGGGCCTCTGGTGGGGACTCCAGATTAGCGCCAAAGACACTGGAACGCACCAATTAAGTGCTCATGCGCATGTTTTTGGTGCCGCAAAAAGAAACCCCGCCGAAGCGGGGTTTCTTCACTGCCTCGCTGCTTAGAGCGAGTAATACATATCAAATTCGACCGGATGCGTGGTCATGCGGAAACGCGTGACTTCCTGCATCTTCAGCTCGATGTAGGCGTCGATGACATCGTCGGTGAACACGCCGCCCTGCTTGAGGAAGCCGCGATTCTTGTCGAGATGTTCCAGCGCCATGTCGAGGCTGTGGCAGACGCGCGGAATCTTCGCGTCTTCTTCCGGCGGCAGGTGGTAAAGATCCTTGTCGGCCGGCTCGCCCGGATGGATCTTGTTCTGGATGCCGTCCAGGCCCGCCATCATCATCGCGGTGAAGGCGAAGTAAGGGTTGGCCGAGGAATCCGGGAAGCGCACTTCGATGCGGCGACCTTTCGGGTTGGCCACGAACGGAATGCGGATGGACGCCGAGCGGTTGCGCGCGGAGTAGGCCAACATCACCGGCGCTTCGAAGCCCGGCACCAGGCGCTTGTAGCTGTTGGTGCCCGGATTGGTGAAGGCGTTGATGGTCTTGGCGTGCTTGAGAATGCCGCCGATGTAATACAGCGCCAGTTCCGACAGGCCGCCGTACTTGTCACCGGTGAACAGGTTCTTGCCACCCTTGGCCAGCGACTGGTGCACATGCATGCCGCTGCCGTTGTCGCCGACGATGGGCTTGGGCATGAAGGTCGCGGTCTTGCCGAAGCTGTGGGCGACGTTCTGCACCACGTACTTGAGCTTGAGCACTTCGTCGGCCTTCTTGATCAGCGTGCCGAACTTGACGCCGATCTCGCACTGGCCGGCGGTGGCGACTTCGTGATGATGCACCTCGGTGACCATGCCGACTTCTTCCAGCGTCTGACACATGGCCGAGCGGATGTCCTGCAGCGAGTCGACCGGCGGCACCGGGAAATAGCCGCCCTTGATCCCGGGGCGATGACCCTTGTTGCCGCCTTCGTAATCACGGCCGGAATTCCACGCCGCATTCTCGGCGTCGATCTCGGCGTAGCAACCCTTCATGCCGGCGTCCCACTTCACTGAATCGAAGATGAAGAATTCGTTTTCCGGGCCGAAGAAGGCGGTGTCGGCGATGCCGGTGGACTTGAGATAAGCCTCGGCGCGCTTGGCCAGTGAGCGCGGGTCGCGCGAATAGCCCTGCATGGTGGACGGCTCGATCACGTCGCAGCTCATCACCAGCGTCGGCTCTTCAAAGAACGGGTCGATGAAGGCGGAGTCGGCGTCCGGCATCAGGATCATGTCGGACTCGTTGATGCCCTTCCAGCCGGCGATCGAGGAGCCGTCGAACATCTTGCCTTCGGTGAACAGCGATTCTTCCACCGTGTGCGCCGGCACCGAGACGTGCTGCTCTTTGCCGCGCGTGTCGCAGAACCGGAAGTCAACGAACTTGACGCCCTTTTCCTTCATCAGCTTCATCACATTTTGACCCGACATGGAATCTCCTCAGCGTTTAGATTTGAACGAAAGACGGCCCAGCAGTCTGCGAGCCGTGCCCCAACGATTGTTTGCAAATAAGTAGCAGGTTGTATGCCAGCGAGCGCCCCCAATTGACGAGCCCGCAGCGGCGGCAATCTTAGCCGAAGCCTCGACCACTGGCGCGCCCCGCCGAGCGCGGTGCATTAGAATCGCGCCACGCGTCCGTAGCTCAGCTGGATAGAGTACTTCCCTCCGAAGGCAGTGGTCGCAGGTTCGAATCCTGCCGGGCGCACCAGTCACTCAATGCTGCGCCCGTAGCTCAGCCGGATAGAGCATCAGGCTTCGAACCTGAGGGCCGGGGGTTCGAATCCCTCCGGGCGCACCACTTATTTCGGTGGCATGCGCGCCTGCGCTCGCGCGGCAAGAAAGAACAACGGGATCGCCAGCGCGCCGATGCCCTGCATCCACAGCAGGGCCAGCGTGTATGGCTCGGCTTCGCCAGCGGCGATGAAATGGTCGACCAGCGCGCCAGCGGTGGCGTTGCCACCGCCCGCGCCAATCAGCGCGCCGCAGAGCAGGAACAAAGCCACCGCTGAAGCACGATGCTGGCTCGGTACCTGTTCCTGTACTGCCGACAGCGCCGGGCCAAACAACATCAGCGCGGTCATCGAGGCGAACAGGGCGAGGCTGTAGAACGCCGCGCTGTGTCCGGGGATCAGGCGATACAGCGTGAGCAGGGGCGCACCGAGCAGAAACAGCCAGCCGAGAAAGCGCAGACGGCCACCGACGCCGCGACGTTCCATCCAGTCGGCGCCGACGCCACCGAGCAGGGCGCCGAGGCTGCCGCCGATCAGGAAGATCAGCCCGCTGATTTTCTGCGCCTCGACTGCCGCATAGCCGCGCTCTTTCACCCACCACAGCAGATCCAGAATGCCGCCGCCGAGTGCGAACACCAGCACCGTGCAGGCGGCGAGTGTCAGCGCGAAACCGCGGTTGTGGCGCAGCTCGCGGGCCATCGCGCGAAAGCTGTCGCTGAAAGAGCCGGCGTTGCGTGCGCCGGGCGTTGCTGCGCGCGGGTCGCGCATCAGCCACAGCACCAGCAGCGCTGCGACCACGCCGAGTGCGCCGAGCAGCAGGAAGCCGCCGCGCCAACCGATCGCCGGGCCGACCACGCCGGCAAAGATGAAGCTGCCGCCGATGCCGAGCGGATAACCCATGTAATAGATGCCGCTGGCCAGCGCGCGTCGCGCCGGCGGATAACGGTCGGCAAGCAGAGACAGTGCCGCTGGCGTCAGGCAAGCCTCGCCGACGCCGATCAGCATGCGCGCGGCGGCCATCTGCAGAAAATTGCGCGCGAGTCCGGTCGCTGCAGTCAGTGCACTCCAAAGCATCAGGCCATAGCCGATCAGGTGTGCGCGATTCATGCGATCCGCCAGCGAACCGGCGAACAGGCCGAGCACGGTATAGACACCGGTGAACACCACGCCGGTGAGCAGACCGAATTGCAGATTGCTCAACCCCAGTTCAGGAACGATCGAAGTCGAGAACGCGATCAGCAGGTAGCGGTCGGCGAAATTGAGCAGATTGAGCAGAGTCAGCGCCAGCAGCAGACCGCCGGCGGATCGGGTTTCAGCGCTCATGGATGGCTCTCTAGGAAGGCGGTGAGGGCGTGGTTGAAGGCTGCGGGTTTTTCCATCGGCAGGGCGTGGTGCGCATCCGGCACCACCACCAGCTGTGCGCCCTGAATCCTGCTCACGTAGTTCTGTTTGTAGGCCACCGGCGTGTAGTCCTGGTCGGCGGTCAGCGCCAGAAACGGGCAGCGGATCTCGTCGAGCCGGTTCATCACGCTCCAGCCGATGAAGGCGCGCAGCGAGGCCTGATACGGGCCCGGCTGGTTGACGCGGAACCGCTCGATGAAGGTCTGGCGCAGCGCATCCTGTCCGGCAAACAGTTTCTTCGCCACGATCTCGCCGAGCTTCTGCAATCCGAACAGGCGGATGATGACGAAGCGCAGCTGAATGGCGAATTTCGCCGCGAAGGTCTCCATGATCGCGTGCGGGCCGCTGTTGACGATGGTCAGGCTCTTCACCAGTCTGGGATGATCCAGCGCGAGCTGAAACGCGACGCCGCCGCCGAGCGACAAGCCAACGACATGCGCCTGCGACACACCCTCGGCCCTGAGCAGGGCGGCCATGTCGGCGGCGAACATCGCCATGCTGTAGGCGCCGGCCGGCTTGTCGGACTGGCCGTGGCCGCGCAAGTCGGGCACCAGCACACGGTAGCGCTTGGAGAATTCGGCGGTCTGCGCTTCCCAGTCCAGGCTACTGCCGCCAAGGCCGTGGACCAGCAGCAGCGGCACGCCGCGGCCCTCGGCGACATAGTGCAGGCGGACATCGTTGAGTTTGATTTCGGGCACGGGTCAATTCCTTCCTGGATGTGCATTGAAAAACTGCCAGACCACTTCAGTAGTGTCGGGTCCGAGCGGATCAACAAACGTGTCCCTGGGATCGCCACCGGCGTAGTTGTGCGTCAGGCCCTGCACCTGCCAGAAATCCAGCAGCGGCTCACCCTCGCCGTCCAGGTAATGCTCGACGGTATAGGGGTAGTGGTACTGGTAGCCGAGCGCGCCGCCCGGGCAGGGGAAGTTGTTGTTGCGCACACACAGGTCGCCGCCGCGCGGTTCGCCGCCGGGGTTTTCGTCGGCGGCGAACGATTCGGTGGTGGCTGGCGTCTGCGGCACGCTCTGGTTGGCTTCGCCGTCGTCGACCAGGTCGTTGGTGCCCAGCCACTGGCGCGCGGCGATGAAGCCAAGCGGGAACACGTCGAGCGTGTCGGTGACGCCGTGGAACACCAGCACCGGCATGCGTCGCGCGCGCGCGCCCATCGCCTGGTACGCCAGCTGGCCGGTCAGGTCCGCTCCCGTATAGGAAGTGCCGGCGATGACGCCAAGCGCGGCGTACAACTCGGGATAAGTCGCGCCCATGTTCGAAGTCATCGCACCGCCGGCGGAGATGCCGGCGACATAAACCCGCTGCGGATCTATGTCGTTCGCCGCCATCACTTCGCGGGTGATGCCGGCGATGGCGCAGGCTTCGCCGCTGTCGCGGGTCTGGCCCAGCGGCAGGAACCAGTTCCAGCAGCGCGAGCCGTTGCCGTCAATCTCCGCGCCCGAATTGCTGAACACCGCCTGCTCCGGATAGGCGACGAGGATGCCTTCGCGGTCGGCCAGCTCGTTCCAGCGCACGCCGTCGATCGCCTGCTGCGCGGTCTGCGTGCAACCGTGCAGATACACCACCAGCGGTCGCGGACCCGCGGGTACTGTCGCCGGCGTGTAGACGTAGTAATCGCGCGCGGGACAGGACTCTGACTCGAAGCGGTGCGCGGTGAGCCCGCTGTCGCCGGCGGGCGCAGGCTCCGCAGGTGACAGCGGCGCAGCCGGCGACGACGCGAGTACGGGCGGCTCGCTGCTGCCGCAGGCTGTCAGCACAACGCAGCACAGCAGCGTAGCGAAGCGTCTCATGGCTAGAAACTCCAGCGCAGCTGGCCGTAGAAGCGGCGCGGCGGCTCGACGATGCCGACGAATTGCTTGGGCGACAGATCGCCCTGGCGGATGTATGTGATCTCGTCGGTCAGGTTCTCGCCGATGATCTTGAAACTCCAGCCCTGTTTCGGGTTGCCGAAGCCGACGCTGGCGCGATAACGCCAGAACGCCTCCTGCACCTTGCGCTCATCGAGGTCGATGTCGGTGAACTGCTCGGAGGCGTATTCGGCGCTGACGATCAGATCGGGGCGGATGCCGGCGAGCTCGAACGTGGGCGTGACGAAGACGCTGATCGTGCTGTTGTACTTGGGCGCGAAGGCGAACGGCTTGCCGGTGGCATCGCAGAAGGGCATCGAGCTGGAGTCGCGATCCGGCGGGCAGTCGTTTTTCTTGTGATCGAGATATTGCGTGTCGTTGAGGCCGAAGGTGCCAAACAGCTTCAGCCAGTTGGCCGCTTTCCAGGTGACATCACCCTCGATGCCCTGCGCGCGCGCCTTCGGCGCATTGATGACCTTGGTGATGCCCAGGCCGATGGTCTGCAAAGTCACGTCGCCGGTAGCGGGATCCACGCCGGTCGTCTGCGGCTCGCGCGTCAGCACCTGGAAGTCGCGCACTTCCATGTAGTACGCCGAGAGATTCAGCGCCAGCCGGCGTTCGAACAGGGTGCCTTTGATGTCAAAGCCATATTCCTTGGTGAACTCAGGCCCGAAGCCGAGCTGGTCCTCGACCTCGCGGAAGGCGAAGGCGTTGTAGCCGCCGGACTTGAATGAACGCGCGGCGTGCGCGAACAGACTCAAGCCTTCGGTCGGCTGCCAGTTGAGCGAGCCCTTGTACTGGAAGAACTTGTCCTCGCGTGCGCGCGCGGCCTCGAACTCGTCGATGCCGGCCGCCTTGAGCACGACGCCCGTGTCGGTGGTGTAGTGCGAATCCCAGCGCGCGTTCTTCTCTTCCTGGCTGTAGCGGCCACCGAGCTGCAGGGTGAAATCCGGGAAGAAGCGCCACTGCACCTGCGAGAACAGCGCCTTGGTCTTGGAGAACTGTTCGAAATCCTGGCGCACGGTCTCGATCACTTCGGCCATGTTGAACAGTGGGTCGGTCGGCGGCAGGCCCAGGATCTCCGGCAGTCCCGGCGGGTCGTCGTCAGTGTTGCCGCTGCCTTCGGCGGCAGCGGTCAGCTCGAGGAAGGGCCCTACCGGAATCTCGAAATCGAAGAACCCATTCTCGATGGCGGTGTTCTGCATGAAGCCGCCGATGAGGATGTCGCTGTCACCGAAGTTGAAGCCGAGGATATCGTTGAGTCCGAACAGGCCCGGCAGGCTCGGCGACAGCAGCCGCGCCTCGAAAGTCGTGGTCGGCGCGAAGTCGGCGCCGGTGCCGTTGAGCGCGTTGGCGGGCGAGAAATCGGTGTCGAGCTCGAACTCCGTGTTCATCTCCGAACGGCCGCCGAGCAGGGCCAGGGTCCAGTCGAAGAAGTCGCGGGTCCATTCGCCATTGAAGGTGCGGATCTCGGTGGTGCGCCGATCCGGGAAGTCGAGCGAGTTGATGCCGTTGCCGCCGACAAAGTCCACGTTCGGGTCGTACTTGCGCAGCGTCACCTTCATCGACTCGGTGATGTTGATCAGTTCGATGCCGGAGCCGAGCGAACCCAGTTGCGCCTGTTCATAGGTCAGCTTGAGCGAGGACTCCAGCAGGTTGGGGAACAGCAGC
This sequence comes from Pseudomonadota bacterium, assembly GCA_038043245.1. Taxonomy (GTDB): domain Bacteria; phylum Pseudomonadota; class Gammaproteobacteria; order Nevskiales; family Nevskiaceae; genus JACPFV01. The sequence goes on from JBBTCH010000005.1 coordinate 46,202, forward strand.
TTGGCGCGAAACCCCTGGTTGTCACGGCCCTGGGCGAACTCGTCGGCCCGCGCCGAGATCGCCTTGGTGGTGTTGAAGATGTAGCCGCGCTGGCTGTCGCTCATGCCGGCGACGCGCACGTTGAGGACGTCCGGGATCAGGGCGCCGCCGACGCCAAACTCGATGCGTCGGCGGTCGAATTCGCCGGCCTGGGCGTCGACATAGCCTTTGAACTCCGGCGTCGGGTCCCTGGTGATGATGTGCAACAGACCGGCGGTGGTGTTCTTGCCGAAGGTGGTGCCCTGCGGGCCACGCAGCGCTTCGACGCGACTGATGTCGAACAGACCGGAGTTGAAGTACTCGACGCGGCCATAAGGGATGCCATCGATGGCAAGGCCGGCCGGCGGCTCGAACGCCTTGTTGTTGTTGTTGGTGGTGAAGCCGCGGATGCGCGGGATCATGAAGTAGCCGGCTTCCTCGACCTTGACGTTGGGCACGAACAGCATCGCCTCGCGCACGTTGGTGATGGCCATGTCGGCGATCATCTTCTCGTTGACCACCGAGATCGAGAGCGGCACGTCCTTGATGGATTCGTCGCCGCGCTTCTGCGCGGTGACGACGATTTCTTCCAGGCCCTCGTCTTCCGTTTCGGCCGGCGCCGGCGGCGGCAACTCCGCGACCGGAACGGCGGCGGATTCCGCTGGCGCGGGCGGTGTCTCAGCGGCGGTCGTCGGCACCGGCTCGCTGGCTGGCGGCGCAGCCGATGCCTCCGGCTCCTGCGCCCACAACGGCGCGGCCAGAGGCAGAACCAGGGCACTCAGCAACAAACCTGTTTTCAACTTCGCGCTCATCGAACTCCTCCATTCCTGGCGCATTTATGGGTGACGCTTGGATCTAACCTGCGGCGGCGACTCCGACGATGCGCAAGGCCATCTGCGCGTAGTAATCGGCCACCTGCTTGGCACTCAGTTCGTACGCCGGCGTGTACCAATGGGCGACGCGGACGCCCATGCCGCCGATGGCGTTGAGCGCCAGCTTCGGCTGCGCGACACGGAACACGCGCTGGCGGATCCCGCGCTGAATCAGATCCAGCAGCATCTGTTCGGACTGATGGCGCAGTTCCAGCGCCGCCGCCGCGAACTCCGGCAACAGGGCGTGAAGCTCGGCGTTGGCGACCACCGCCAGCATCGAAAAATCGGCGTGGAAGCGCACATGCGCGCGCACCAGGCCGGCCAGCTGCTCGGCCGGATCGGCCCCGCCGTCGAGCAGCGCCGCGCGCAGATGGCGCTGGTGCTCGTCGTGGCCGATCTTGACGATCTCGGCCAGCACGTGCTGCTTCGATGGGAAATGCGCGTACATCGTCGCCGGCTGCACGTCGGCGGTCTTGGCGATGTCACGCACCGAGGTGCCGCCGAAGCCGTGTTCGGCGAACAGCTCCAGTGCGGCATGCAGGATCACGCCGCGGGTGCCGGCCTTTTCCTCGCCGGGCAGCAGAATCTGTTGGGTCGCCAGACGTCGATGCGCCTGTGCGACGGGTCCTCCCGCTTTTTTCATTGAAACAATCGTTCGCTTCTGATTATGGCGTTTTATAACCCGATAACCATAAAATTGCAACGAACGTTCGTTGTTATTAGTGCTTACTCAAACCACGCCTCGACGCGGTTACGTCCCTCACGCTTGGCCTTGTACAGCGCCGCGTCGGCGTTGCGCAGCAGCTCGGCGAGGTCGCGGGTGTGGCTGCGCAGGCTGGCGACGCCGATGCTGATGGTGAACCCGAACTCGGTGGTGCCGGAACGCATGCGCTTTTCCATGATCTTCAAGCGCAGGCGTTGCGCCATCTCCAGCGCCGGTTCCTTGTTGGCGCGCGGCAGACCGATGGCGAATTCCTCGCCGCCGATGCGGCCGACGAAATCGATCTTGCGCACATGCTCCTGGCAGTGCTTCGCGAGCAGGACGATGGCCTGGTCGCCGACTTCGTGGCCGTAGGTGTCATTGATGTTCTTGAAGTGGTCAATGTCGATCAGCATCATCGACAGCGGTTCGGCGAAGCGGCGTGCGCGCTCGATTTCCTGCGTCGCCAGTTCGGTGAAGTGGCCGCGGTTGAACAAGCCGGTGAGTGGATCGCGGGTGGCGCGGCTGTACAGCGCCTGTTCGCGGCGCTTGAGTTCGGTGATGTCCTGGAACACCTCGACGAAGCCGAGCAGTTCGCCGGTCTCGCTGCGCACCACGTCCATGGTGGACATGGCGACGAAGGTTTCGCCGTTCTTGCGCACGCGGTTCTGTTCCTGCCGCGCGTGACGGTTGGTACGCACGAACTGGATGGTTTTTTCCGGCGTGCCCTCGGTACGCAAGGCGTCGGTGAACAGCCGCGCGAACGGCACGCCGCGGATCTCGGCCTCGGTCCAGTTGGTGATGTTCTGCGCGCCGAGATTCCAGCTGCGCACGCGGCCTTCGCGGTCCAGCAGATAGATGCCGTAGGCGGTGATGTTGCGCACCATCTCGGCGTATTCATCCGGATTGGTGCGCAGCAGCGCCTCGTGGCGCGAGGGATTGATGTCGCCAAAACGGTCGCGCGCGGCCTCGTGCCGCGGCGTGGCGGCATTGGGTGCGGCAGGATTGGGCACTGCGTCCATGCACGACGATTCTAGCGCCGTTATGCTGCGCGGCCTTTTCGCCCGCACCGCTGCATTTCGATGAATCGCCCCATCCTCGCCGCCGCCAGCGCCTATCTGCTCTGGGGCCTGTTTCCGATTTACTGGAAATCGCTGGAAGCAGTGCCGGTGCTGCAGATCGGCGCACACCGCCTGGTCTGGTGCGCAGTGTTCGTGTTCGGCTTTTTGCTCCTCAGCGCCGGCTGGCGCTGGATTCCCGCACTGCTGAAGCAGCCGAAGACGTTACGCCTGCTGCTGATCAGCGCGTCACTCATCGGTGCCAACTGGTGGCTGTACATCTGGGGCGTCAACAACGGCCACATCGTCGAGACCAGTCTCGGCTATTTCATCAACCCGCTGGTCAGCGTCGCACTCGGCGTCCTCGTGCTGGGCGAACGGCTGCGTTCCGCGCAATGGCTCGCGGTGGCGCTGGCCGCCGCCGGTGTCTTGTACATGACGCTCGGATTCGGCCGGCTGCCGTGGATCGCACTGTGGCTGGCGTTTTCCTTCGGCAGCTACGGCTTGTGCCGCAAGCTCGCCGCAGTGGATTCGGTGCAGGGCCTGGCCGTCGAGAACAGCGTGTTACTGCTGCCTTCGTTGGCCATCATCGGCTGGGCGCACAGTCACGGCAGTGGCGCGTTCGGAAACCTGGGCGCGGGCACCGATACGCTGCTGGTACTCTCGGGACTGATCACCGCGATCCCGCTGGTGCTGTTTGCCTACGGCGCGCGCCGCATCCCGCTGTCGCAGATCGGCCTTCTGCAATACATGGCGCCGACGCTGCAATTGATCTGCGGCGTGTTCCTTTATGACGAAGCCTTCACCCATACCCACGCGGTCGGTTTTTCCTTGATCTGGACTGCCCTGGCGATCTACGCGGCTGAAAGCCTGCTGTGGAGCCGCAAAAAAGCGCCGTCCACTGAAAAGACGCCAGCGACATCAGCCGCCTGAGGCTGAGACGTCCAACAGTTTCAGCAGCCGCGCCAGTGCACCGCGGTTGGCTTCCACCGCCTTGCGGCCGGCCTCGCCCATGCGCGAACACGTGGCGGGGTCGTTCAGCAGCCTGAGCACATCGCCGCTCAAGTCCTCTACATCGCTTTCCTGTCCTGCGCCCGCTTCGGTCAGCAACTGGGCCGCGCCGAGAAAATTGTGCATGAAGGGACCGAACAACACCGGCAATCCCAACGCCGCTGGCTCCAGCACGTTGTGGCCGCCGACCGGCACCAGGCTGCCGCCGACAAATGCCAGGTCGGCGGCGGCGAGATAGCTGAACATCTCGCCCATGCTGTCGCCTAAAAGAACCGCGTGCGCCGAAGAACCGGGCGCGCTGCGCCGCGTAAAACTCAAGCCGGATTTCTCGATGAGGCGCGCGACGCTGTCGAAACGCTGTGGGTGGCGCGGCACCAAAATCAGCAGCGCCTGCGGCAACTGCTGAAGAATCCGCCGATGCGTTTCGAGCAGCACGGCTTCTTCGCCTTCGTGCGTGCTCGCCGCGACCCATACCGGCCGCGCAGCACCGAGCTGGCGGCGCAGCTCAACACCGCGTGCGCGCTGCTCATCGGGCACCGCCAGCTCGAACTTGAGATTGCCCATGACGTCTACGCGCTGCGCGCCGAGCGCGCGGAAGCGTTCGGCGTCCAGCTCGCTCTGCGCAGCGATCCGCGTGGCGCAGGCCAGCACCTCGCCGATGAATCCACGGATGCGCGAATACCCCTTGAACGAGCGCGGCGACAAGCGTGCGTTGGCGATGGTCAGTGGGATGCCGCGCGCTTTCACCGCGTGTAAAAGATTCGGCCACAGCTCGGTTTCCATGAAAACGACCTGGCGCGGGCGGGCGCTGTCCAGGAAACGTCCCACCGCGCCCGGCAGGTCATAGGGCACATAGCTGTGGATCACGCGCCCTCCCAGCGCCGCGTGCACGCGCGCTGATCCGGTCGGCGTCATCGTCGTCATCCAGACATGGCCGTGGCCGTAGCGCGCGATCAGTTCATTCACCAGCGGCAAAGCCGACAGCGCCTCGCCGACACTGACCGCGTGCACCCAGACCGCAACGCCCGCCGGCGCCCGCGGCACAAAACCAAAACGCTCGGGCCAGCGCTGCCAGTAATCGCGCAGCGAAAACCCGCGCCAGATCAGGCGCAACAGCATGAACGGCGTCAGCAGATACAGCAGGGCAGTGTAGAGAACACGCATAGGAACGCCATAATGCCCGCATGAGTTCGCAAAAACCCAACGTGTCCGCGGTGTTGATCACGCTCAACGCCGCCGCGCACCTATCCGAATGCCTCGCCGGCCTGAAATGGTGCGATGAAATCGTCGTGCTCGACGGCGGCAGCACGGACGCCACTGAAAAAATCTGCCGCGAGTTCGGCGCGCGGGTTCACACCGAATTGCGCTGGCAAGGGTTCGGCGTGCAGAAAAACCGCGCAGTCGCCCTGGCCAGCAGTGAATGGGTTTTTTCGGTGGATGCCGACGAAATCTGCGGGCCGGAACTGCGTGCAGAAATCGAGCGCGCGCTGGCGGATGCCGGGAACACGGTGGCATTCGAGATGCCGCGGAGCTCGAGCTTCTGTGGCCACTGGATGCGTCATGGTGGCTGGTGGCCGGACTACGTCACGCGCCTGTTCCGCCGCGGCTCGGCACGCTTCTCCGATGACGTCGTGCACGAACGCCTGATCGTCGAAGGCGTGACGCAACGGCTGCAAGAGCCGCTGCTGCACTACACCTACGACACGATGGCGCAAGCGCTGGAAAAACAGGACCGTTATTCGACGCTCGGCGCGCAGAAAGCCTTCGAGCAGGGCCAGCGGGCGACGCCGTTCAGCGCGCTGACGCACGGGCTGTGGACGTTCCTACGCACTTATTTCCTGCGGCTCGGGCTGCTCGACGGCCGCGCCGGCTGGATGCTGGCGAATTACAACGCGCGGACGACCTACCTGCGCTACCTCAAGCTTTGGCGGCTAGGCCAGACAAGGCGCTGAGGACTGTTTCCACGCTCACGGTTGTCGGGCGGTTACGGTCAATCGTATTTTCTTGCGAACTGCGCAGATGGATCTGATGAGCGCCGACCGTACCGGTCAGCGCCGGCAGCGTCGGGCCGTAGAGCGTCACTGACGGCGTCGCCAGCGCGGCCGCCAGGTGCGAAAGACCGGTGTCCACGCCCACCACGGATTTTGCGTGACCGAGCAACCCGGCGAGCTGCGTCAGGCTCTGGCGTTCGGGAACCTGGCCTTCGAATGCCGCAGCGATTTTCTGCGCCTGCCCGTGTTCAACCACCGTGCCCCAAGGCAACAACACCTTGAGCCCCCGCGCGCTCAACTCGCGCCCGAGTTGCTGCCAGTGCGCCAGCGGCCACTGCTTGCTGACCCAGGTCGTGGCGTGCAAAAAAACGACATAGGGCGCAGTCAGGTTCGGCGCAGCAAGGCGACTGCGGTCGAGCCCGAAATCCGCAGCGGTCTGCGGGACGACATAACCCAGTGCCTGCGCAAACAACTGGCGTAGCCGGTCAACTGCATGTGCGTCTTCACGCGCCGCAATTCTGATTCGGCGCTGATAAAACGCAGCCGCTAAAAACTCGCGTGCGCTGCCAAAGCCGGGGCCGGCGCGCGGCCCGCGTGCAAGCGAAGACAGCCAGGCGCTTTTGAGCAGTCCTTGTGCATCAATCACCAGATCGTAGGACTGGCGCTGCAATTCCTGCCTGAAATGCGCCCACTCGCCGCTGGCCCGGGCCGCACCGATGTCCCTGCGCCAGCGCCGCAGTGCGCAGGGGATCACCCGCTGCACGGCGGGATGCCAGGCGGGGATCTCGGCGAAGGCTTCCTCGACCAGCCAGTCACACTGCAGGTCTGGCACGGCGTGCGCAGCGTCGGTGACCGCCGCCAGCGCATGCAGCACATCGCCCAATGAGGATGTCTTGACCACCAGCAGACGCATCGGAGAACCCAAGTGATTGCGATATATTACGCGCTGAGATTTTTCTACCCCGAGGTTCGTGTGAACCGCATCCGCAAACATCTGCTGGCGACCCTGTTCCTTTCCCTGTGCTCCCCGCTGCTGTCGGCGGCGGTGGCTGAAGTCGAGGAAGCGCGCGCGCTGCTCGGCAGCGGCCAGCTCGACAATGCGCTGAGCACGATCGAGTCGCATCTGTCGGGCTCGCCCGACGATGCCGAAGGCCGTTTCCTGAGGGGCTTGATCCTGGTCAAGCTCAACAAGACCGCCGACGCGCTGAAGACCTTCGCCGAACTGACGCGGGATTACCCGCAGCTGCCCGAGCCGTACAACAATCTCGCAGTGATCTACGCCCAGCAGGGCGATTATGAAAAGGCGCGCGATGCGCTCGAAGCCGCGCTGGCGACGCACCCGTCCTACGCCACCGCGCACGAAAATCTCGGCGACATCTACGCCGCGCTCGCCGGCGCTGCCTACAACCGCGCGCTATCGCTGGATCAGGCCAATCAGGGCATCCGCACCAAGCTGAACCTGGTCAGCCAGCTCGACACGCAGGACCGCAACGCGGTGCCACGCACCGCACTGGCCATCAGCGAACCGTCGCTGCCGCCGCCGGTGGCCCCGACGCCGCCAACGACCAAGCCCGAAACCGATGCGGTGACGTCCGCTGTACAGGCCTGGGCCAAAGCGTGGTCCACACGCAGCCTGGATGCCTATTTCGCAGCCTATGACGGCGACTTCAAGCCGGAGAACGGCCTTGCGCGCGGCGACTGGGAGTCGCAGCGCCGTGAGCGCATCAAGAAGCCCCAGAACATCAGCGTCAGCGTCAGCAACCTCGCCATCACCCGCGTCGACGGCGATCGCGTACAGGCCCAGTTCCGGCAGAAATACACCTCGGACCTGCTGTCCAACGAGATCACCAAGGTGCTGGAGCTGCGCAACAGCGGCGGCACCTGGAAAATCGTTCGCGAATTCGCCCGCTGAAATTTCGCTATTTTTCCGTGATGCACATCCGCGCGATCTGCGCGTGCCTGTTGCTGCTCGTCGCGGCCCCTGTCACCGCAGCGCTCACGCCGGAGCAGCAATGGCTGGCGGCCACGGAGCAGTTCGAGCAGGGGCAACTGCGCGAGGCGGAGAGAACCCTTGAACGCCTGCTGCAGCAGGAACCCCATTTCCGTCTCGCGCGCTGGCTGCAGGGCGACCTGCTGGCGGCGCGCTCCGGAAAAAAAATAAAGCCGCCCGTCGGCAACGGCGTCGAGATCAAGGCGCAGGACCTCGCCGACGAGGCGGACTTGCGCCTGCGCCAGCATCGCAGCCCGCCCGCTGCCGGCCATGTGCCCGATCTGCTGCTGCAACCCGCTGCTTCGGCGAAGTTTGTCGCCCTGGTCGATCTCTCGGCTGCACGCCTGCATGTGCTCGAGAACAAGGGCGGCCAATGGCAGCGCGTGCGCAGCTACTTTGCGGGGATCGGACGCAAGGGCTTTGGCAAACAGTCCCAGGGCGACCTGCGCACGCCGGTCGGCATCTACCGCATCACCGGTTTTACCCCCGACGACGAATTGCCCGAGCTCTACGGCGCGGGTTCACTGCCGCTGGATTATCCGAACGCCTGGGATCGCAGCAAAAAGCGCACGGGATCGGGCATCTGGCTGCACGGGGTACCGCGCGAAACCTATGTGCGCGCGCCGCGCTCCAGCGAAGGCTGCGTGACGCTGGCGAATGAGGAGTTCCTTTCGCTCAAGCCCTTTCTGACGCCCGGGCGAACACCGGTGATCCTCAGCGAGAAAGTGAACTGGGTTGCGCCCGCAGCGCTGGAAGCCTCGCGCAAGGAGTTTCTCGCCCAGCTCGAAGCCTGGCGGCAGGCCTGGTCGTCAAAAAACACCGCGCGTTATCTGGACTACTACGCGCCGGGATTTGTCAGCGAGGACGGCATGAACCGCGCCCAGTTTGCGGCCTTCAAGCAGCGCGTCAATGCGGGCAAGCAGTTCATCAAGGTTTCCGTGGCCGAGATCGAGGCGTATCGCTATCCGGGCGAACCGGGGCTGGTGATGACGAGCTTCAAGCAGGATTACCGCAGCGACAACCTCGCCAAGGTTTCACGCAAGCAGCAGTTCTGGCGGCGTGGCGGCGACGGTCGTTGGAGCATCGTCAGCGAGGAGACTCTGTAACGCTCAAGGGGGCCGGCACGTTCTGGTCGAGCCAGACCAGCAGGTCGTCCCACAGCGCCGCGATCTGGGTCGCCGAAGGCAGCGCGCCCGCCTTCGGCAACTCCAGCGTGATGGTCGGCAGGTTCAGTTTCAGTCCGGCGTAATTGCCGAGCGACCCGGGATAAGTGCCGAGCTGGCGCAGATTGAGAAACCCGATCTTGCGCGGCGGCATGCGCGGACCGTCAAAATCCAGCAAGCCATAGGGCGCGTGCACCTGAATGACGGCAGCCGGCTTGAATGTGGCGATTTCCGAGGCCAGCCAGCGGGTTTCCGGCTCCGATTCGGGCAGCGGCCCTGGATTACGGCGCGGGTCCTTGCGCGTGCGTTTTTCCCAGTACGCCTGCGCGTCGCTGCGCCAGTCGGGCGTGTCGAAATTGCGGTTGAGATCGACGCCACGCGCATTAACGCGTGTGGATTTCTGTTTCAACAAACCGTCGGGATTCAGTGCCGGCACCACATGCCAGTGAAAATCCTGCGCAGGACCGTGGGTCAGCTGTTTCTGCATCCACTGAAAAACGATGCTGACCGAGGACAGCTCATCGCCATGGATACCGCCAATCAGCAGCACGCGGCGCGGCGCGGGCACGTCACCTTGCGCCGGATAGTCACGCAGAAGGATCGGTCGTTTCTGAATTGACTGGGCAGCGACCGTCAGGCCGGATTCCGCACACCCGGCGGTGCGCACACTGGCCAGTTTCTGGCCCAGCGCCCTGCAGGCCTCAGCGACCGCAGGATCGGCACATGCCGCGGCGGAGAAAAACGCCAGCGCCGCAAATAAAAACAGGCGACGCATGAAAGCGCGAAGTCTTACCTGCGTTCCTTGCGCACTTTCTCGGCGAGGAAATCCACGATCTTGAACACTTTTTCCTGGCCGCCGGCCAGCGAAGGACCGGTCAGGTAGGTGCCACCGACGATCACCATCGGCACGCTGGAAAGACCGTAGCTGCGCAGCTCATCCTCGGCACGGCGCAACTGGGTGTCCACCACAAAACTGTTGAAAGTGCCGTCGAATTCCTTGGCGCTCAGTCCTGCATTCGCCACGAAGAAATCGCGCAGCGCGGCGGGAGTGTCCATCGGCTGGTTCTTTTCGTGCATCGCCACAAACAGCGGTTTGTGGATCAGGTCAAACACGCCGAGCGTCTGCGCGGTATAGAACATCTTGCTGTGCAGTTCGCCGACCGGCCGGCCCAGCGACGCCGGCACGCGCGCGAAGTCGACATCGGCGGGCTTGGCCTTGAGCCATTTTTCAACGTAGGGATCGAAGTGAAAGCAGTGCGGGCAGCCGTACCAGAATGCTTCCTTGACTTCGATGCGCTTGGCATCGGCCGGCGCCACCGGCGTCAGCGCGCGCTTGTAGTGCTGATTCAGCTTGTAGGTTTCTTCAGGGGCCGCCGAACACGCCAGCGGCAGCAGTAACAGCAGGGTGGAACTGAAGCGCAGGATCATTCTCATGAGTGGATAACGCCGTAGTAGAAATCGTTGTGAGCGGGCCGAGTGCGAGGCGCACGTAGCGCAGCAACCGGAGTTGACACGCCAGTCCATGAGGATTGCGAGCACCGCGCAACGATGCAATCGGCCCGCGCAGCAGATTGATGCACGGCGTTATTGCAGACCGGCGATATAGGACGACAGCGCGGCGATTTCGGCGTCGCTGAGTTTGTTGGCGATGCCGAGCATCATCGGCCCGGTGGTGCGCTCGCCCGAGCGATAGGCCTTCAGCTGCGCTTCGGTGTATCGGATGTTCTGGCCGCCGATCTGCGGATACTTGGCGCCCTCGACACCCGCGCCGCTCGGACCGTGGCAAGAACCGCAGGCCGGCAGGCTGCGTGTGGCGTCGCCGGCACGATAAAGTTTTTCAGCGATGGCGATGGAATCCTTGCTGCCGAGCCCGGGCACTGATTTCTGCGCCGCGAAATAGGCGCCAAGATCATTCATGTCGGCCTCGGAAAGCTTGGCCACCTGGCCCTGCATCACCGGGTTCTTGCGCTGGCCGCTCTTGAACGCCTTGAGCTGCTTGACCGTGAACGCGGCGCTCTGGCCGGCGAGCTTGGGCCATTCCGGGCTGATGGCGCCGTTGCCGCCGGGCCCATGACAGGCGCCGCAGACCGCAGCCTTGGCGGCGCCCGCCTCGACCGAGCCGCCAGTGTAAGGATCATGGTCGGCGCCATGGCCGGCATAGGCGTAAGGGCTCATGGCGAGTACGACAAGAGCAAGCAGGGGGCGGTTCATGGGCTTCCTGTGAGATTCAGCGTGTTAACTTGCGCGAAATCTTACAACATGGCCGCGATGGGCATTGAAATTAAAAATCCGTTTCGTAACGCACGATTTACGATGTCCTGCGCCCATCTGGAACAATTGCCAGAGCCGGATGTACCGGAGATCGCCATCGCCGGCCGCTCCAACGCCGGCAAGTCCAGCGCATTGAACGCGCTGTGCGACCAGAAAACCCTGGCGCGTGTTTCCAAGACACCCGGGCGTACGCAACTGCTGAATTATTTCGAGATCCCCAACCTCGGCCGCATTGTCGATCTGCCGGGCTATGGCTACGCGGCGGTGCCGGGTAAAACTCGTAACGAGTGGGGTGAACTGGTCACCGGCTACATCGAGAGCCGCGAGAACCTGCGCGGCTTGGTGCTGGTCATGGACATCCGCCACCCGCTGATGGACTACGACCTGCAACTGCTCGGCTGGGCGTTCAAGCAGAACCGGCTGCTGCACTGCCTGCTGACCAAGTCCGACAAACTTGCGTCCGGCGCCGCCAAGAACACCTTGCGTGCCGTGCGTGAAAAGCTGGGTGGCCGCGCCACCGCCGATTTGTTTTCGGCACACGCAAAAACCGGCATCACCGAAGCCATCGAACGACTGCAGCCTTGGTTTGGCGCAAGAGATTGAGGCCTCTGCGAAGCGTTGTGAGCGAAGGCAGATTGCGCGAGGACGGAGCGGAGCAACCGGAGTTGACACGCTAGTCAATGAGGATTGCGAGCACCGCCGGCGCGCAAGATGCCGAGCGCAGCAGCTTCGCAGAGGCCTCAAAAGAAAAGGCCCCGAGGGTTAGCTCGGGGCCAAGATTTCCGGCTTGGGGATGCCGGCCCGCTCAGGGAGTGAGAGCGGGGAGCGTCAGGGGTGGCGCTCGGCACGTATGACACACCCCCTGCGGGCTAAGTTCAATCGGATAAAGCGTACTGGTTCAGTGGCTTGCGTGGCCCTGCGGGCTATGTGCCTGATTCCATTCGTTTCCAATGCCCCAGTCCGCGACTAACGGTACGTTTAATCTAGTCACACGGCACATGCGCTCGGCCAGCAGCGGCGCCAACTGGGTCACGGTTTTGGCCGGCCCCTCGAACACCAGCTCGTCGTGCACCTGCATGATCATGAGCACCGGCGATTTTTCCTTGAGCAGGAAGGCGTGCAGATCGATCATCGTCAGCTTGATCAGGTCGGCCGCGGTGCCTTGCAGGGGCGCGTTGATGGCGGTGCGTTCGGCATAACCACGCTGCGCCTGATTCTTGGACTTGATGTTGGGCAGATACAGTCGCCGACCAAACAAGGTCTCGACATAACCCTGCGTGCGTGCCTTTTCCTTGGTCTCGTCCATGAACGTTTTCACGCCGGCATAACGCTCGAAAAATTTCGTCATGTAGTCGCCCGCTTCGCCGCGCGCGATGCCGAGCTGCTTGGCGAGTCCGAACGCCGACATGCCGTAAATCAAACCGAAGTTCACCGCCTTGGCCGAGCGCCGCTGCTCGGAGGTGACCTGTTCCAGCGGCAGGCCCAGCACTTCGGCCGCCGTGGCCTGATGAATATCGAGCCCCTTCTTGAAGGCTTCCTGCAACCGCGGATCGTTGGACAGATGCGCCATCAGCCGCAACTCGATCTGTGAGTAATCGATCGACAGCAGCAGATTCCCCTCGGATGCGATGAACGCCTGGCGGATGCGGCGGCCCTCCTCGGTGCGCACCGGGATGTTCTGCAGGTTCGGATCGGACGACGACAAGCGGCCGGTGGCAGCACCGGCCTGGTGATACGAAGTGTGGATGCGCCCCGTATTCGGGTTGACCTGCTGCGGCAAAGTCTCGGTGTAGGTCGAACGCAGCTTCGACAGCTCGCGCCAGCTCAGGATCAGGCGCGGCAGCGGATGCTGTTCGGCGAGCTCGGCGAGCACATCCTCGGCGGTGGACGGCTGACCCTTGGGCGTATGGCCGAGCACCGGCAGCTTGAGTTTTTCGTAGAGGATCTGCTGCAACTGTAAAGGCGAGCCGAGGTTGAACTCCTGCCCGGCCTCCTTCCAGCACAGCAGCTGGTACTCGTCCATACGCTGCGCGAATTCGAGGCTGATGCGGCCGAGCAGCGCGGTGTCGATGCGAACACCATTGCGTTCGATCTGCGCCAATGCCGGCACCAGCGGCATCTCGATAGTCTCGAACACGCGCTTGAGGCCGGGCTCCGCAATCACGCGCGGATGCAGAGCCTGATGCAGGCGCAGGGTGATGTCGGCGTCCTCGGCGGAATAATCGGCGGCCTTCTCGATCGAGACCTGAGCGAACGGGATCTGCGACTTGCCCTTGCCGGTGACGTCTTCGTAATGGATCGTGGCGTGGCTGAGGTATTTCAGCGCAAGCGTATCCATGTCGTGGCGGTTGGCGCCGGCATCCACCACGAACGATTCGAGCATGGTGTCGTAATCCACTCCCGCCACATCAATGCCGTGGTGGTGCAGCACGTTGAGGTCGTACTTGATGTGTTGGCCGAGCTTGGGTTTGCTCGCGTCTTCGAGGATAGGCTTCAGGCGCGCCAGCACCGATTTCATTTCCAGCTGCTTGGGCACGCCGAGATAACGGTGTGCCAGCGGCACATACCAGCCGTGGCCGGGCTCGGCTGCGAACGACAAGCCGACGATACGCGCCTGCTGTGAGTCGAGGCTGTCGGTTTCGGTGTCGAGACAGATCAGCGGCGCGGCCTCGAGTTTTCTCAGCATCGCTGCGAATGCGGTTTCGTCGAGCACGGTTTCGGCACGCGTTTTGGGCGAATCGCCAACGGGTTTTACTGGTTCGTCATTCCCGCGAAGGCAGGAATCCAGTGGGGCCGTAGTTTCCACTGTTGTCGCTGGATCCCCGCCGGAGCCTGTCCTGAGCTCAGTCGAAGGGCGGGGATGACCAGATTCGGGTGCTTCGCTTTTCAACTCCTCCAGCCAGCGATTGAACCCCATGCGCTTGTAAAGCGCCGCGAGTTTTTCCCTGTCCGCTTCGCCCGGGCGCAAATCGTCCACGGTTTCCTTCAATTTCAGATCACAGCGGATGGTGGTGAGCTGGCGATATAGCGGCAATTCGGTGAGCGCCGCGCGCAAGTTGTCACCGAGCTTGCCTTTGACTTCGGCAGCGCGTGACACCAGCGCATCCAGCGAGCCATATTC
>JBBTCH010000006.1:0-62577 GCA_038043245.1 Pseudomonadota bacterium
CCCTCGCCTGCGAATTCCCTCACCCGCCTCACAAAAGGGCGCGTATTCTCGTTGCCGAGACGCGGAGCGTCAAGGCGCAAGACTTATTCAGGTTCCGCGCGGCTTCGCACGCCGCGTCGGCGGCGCGGTCAAGGGATCGTCCGGCCAGGGATGCCGCGGATACTGCCCGCGCAGATCCTTGCGCACATCGGTGTAACCCCGCGCCCAGAACCCGGCGAGGTCCTGCGTCACTGCGGCCGGTTCGCGCGCTGGCGACAACAGATGCAACACCACCGGCGTGCGGCCGTCATTGACCGTCGGTGTTTTCGCGCAGCCGAACATCTCCTGCAATTTCACCTTGAGCGCGGGTGAGCGACCGTCGATGAAATATTCGAGCGCGATCTGCGAGCCGGTCGGCACTGCGAGATGCGTCGGCGCCCATTTTGCGAGTTTGCGCTGGCCGTCGTAATCGAGCATCGCGTTCAAAGCGTCTGCCAGATTCACACGCGCGAGGTGGTCGCGACGGGTGACGCTGTCGAGGAACGGCGCCAGCCAGCCATTGAGCGAGGCCAACAGAGCGGCATCGGAAACATCCGGCCATCCTTCGTCCGGCCGCCACGCGCGCAGCGACAGCACACGCGCCTGCCATTGCCGCACGGTTTCGTTCCACGGCAACGCCTCAATACCGAGCGAACGCACGCCCTCGATCATCGTGGCGCGCAGCGCCTCCGCATCACGCAAGGGTTTTGTCGCCAGAACAATGGCGCCGATCCGGCGCTGTTCTTCGGCGACGATGGATTCGGTTTCCGAGTTCCAGCGCACGTGTTTGACGGTTTCGATCTGCGCGGCGTGATCGCGTTCGATGTCCGCGAATCGCACGGCGGCGGCCGAGCGAATCTTGCGCGGCGGTTGCGGGTCCCAGTGCGCGATCGCCAGCCACTCCTGGTGCGACAGCGCGTCGCTCTGCATCAGCCGTGCTTCACCGCCGTCGGCACACAGGTACGCCACGTCGCGCGCGGTTTTCAACTGCTCGGGCCGGCGTCGCGCCAGCCGTTCGGGATAGGCCCAGCCGAGCACACGGCCAACGGCGCCTTCATCCACGCGCTCGTCACGCTCCGGCTCGTCGAGCAGTCGCAGAAACTGGCGTGCTGCTTCGCGTTGCCGGCGGGCGATATTAGGATCACCACGACCGGAAGCTGCAGCGGCAACTTGGACGGCGAGATCGGTTTGCCCGCTGCTGTCACGGCCTTCCAGCACAGCAGCAACCCATGCCGCGGTATATGAAAGATCTGCTGCGCGCGCCTTCAACAACATATGGGCGATACGCGGCGCGGCGGGCAATCGCGCCAGTTCGCGGCCGTGTGCAGTAATGCGGCCAGCGGTATCCAGCGCTTCGGTCTCGCGCAGCAGCTCCTGCGCATAAGCCCAGGCCGAGGCCGGTGGTTGATCGAGCAGCGCCAGTTTTTCCGGCGCGGTCCCCCACGCCGCCAGTTCCAGCGCGAAACGGGTGAGATCGGACGCGAGAATCTCCGGCGTGTCGTGCGCCGGCAGATGACCGTGCTGCTCCGCGCTCCACAGACGATAGGCATAGCCGGGGCCGAGCCGGCCTGCGCGACCCGCGCGCTGGTCTGCGGACGCCCGTGACACGCGCAGGGTCTCCAGCCGATTGGCGCCGCTGGCGGCATCGAAACGTGCCGCACGCACATAGCCGGCATCCACCACTGTGGTCACGCCCTCGACGGTGAGACTGGTCTGGGCGATGTTGGTGGCGAGAATGACTTTGCGCCGCCCCTGCGGATCGGGCGCCAGCGCGGCGTCCTGATCTGACGAGGACAGATCGCCAAACAGGGCATAGATCGCGGTGTTGCGAACACGCGCCTCCAACCGCCGCTGCGTATCGCGGATCTCGCGTGCACCCGGCAGAAACACCAGGATGTCGCCCGGCGTCTCCGCGAGTGCGGTCAGCACACCCGCTACGGTGATTTCGTCGAGCTCGGTTTCGCCGCGCGCGGATTTGTAGAGAATGTCCACCGGGTGCAGCCGGCCATCCGCTTCAATCAAGGGGGCATCGCCGAGCAGTTTCGCCACACGAGCGGTGTCCAGCGTGGCCGACATCACCAGCACCCGAAGCTCCGGGTTGAGATTGGCGCGCGCGTCCAGCGTCAGCGCCAGCGCGAGATCGGCGTCGAGGCTGCGCTCGTGGAACTCGTCGCAGATGACGAGTCCGACTCCCGGAAGTTCGGGATCAGCCTGCAAGCGCCGCGCGAGCAGACCTTCAGTGATGACCTCGATGCGCGTGCGCGACGAGACCCTGCGCTCAAAGCGGATCTGATAGCCGACGGTCTCGCCGGTTTTCTCGCCGAGTAGATACGCCATGCGCGCGGCACTGGTGCGCGCCGCCAGCCGGCGTGGCTCCAGCATCAGGATTTTTTTGCCACGCAGCCAGGGCTCGTTGAGCAAGGCCAGCGGCACGGTCGTGGTCTTGCCCGAACCCGGCGGCGCGGCGAGCACGGCGCAGCCGCGCTGCGCCAGTGCTGCACGCAAGGCGGGCAGCGCCACCAAAGCGGGATAGTCGGGCAGCTTCATGCGCGCATTGTCGGTGACAATACGCGCATGAGCGAGATTGAGCTGCACAGAAAATTGCTCGGCGACAGCCTGCGCAACCAGGCGCTGCTGGCTGCCTTGAAGAAAGTCATCCAGCCCGGCAAGAGCACGCTGACCGACATCGGCGCCGGCACCGGCTTCATCAGCTTCCTCGCACGCCAGCTGGGCGCCAAGCAGTGCACCTTGATCGAATACAGCGACACGCTGGCGCTGGCGCGCGAACTGGCACGCGTCAACAAGATCAGCGGCCTGCATTTCGTGCAGGCGCATTCGGCCGAGGTGAAAAAGCCGCCGAAAACCGACATCGTGATTTCAGAAACGCTCGGCAATTTCGCGTTGGAAGAAGGCCTGCTCGAGACGATGGTGGATGCGCGGCGCTTCCTCGCCGCGGGCGGCGTGATGATCCCCTGCGGGCTGCGCCAGATCGTTGCGCCGGTGTTCGCCGCTCGGCTTCAGGATGAGATCGACGTCTGGCCGCGAGTCGGCTTCGGGCTCAAACTGACGCCGGCGCGCGAAGCCTCACTCAACAATATGTATGTGAAGTCGGTCGTACCCAGCGACCTCGGCGGCGATGACTCCCATGCCTGCGAGTGGGACCACCTTGCATTCGGCACCGGCCTCGATTCTGCCCAGACCTCCAGCCTGCGCAGCGCGACTCTGCGCTGGAACAACCAGGAACTTGGCGCCACCGTCCTGCACGGCTTTGCATTGTGGTGGATCTGCGAACTGGTGCCGGGGATTTCGATTTCGACTTCCCCATTCGCACCGGCGACACACTGGGAGCAGGTGTATCTGCCTTTGCTCGAACCCTTGCGCCTGAAACTTGGCGACGAGGTCGAACTGACCTTGACCTCCGACACTCGCCCGAAAACCGGGTTGCGCGTCGCCTGGAAAACACGACTCATGCTCGACGGCCGCGCGGTCTCGACACAGACTCAGGACATCTCTCGCGGACGGATTTAGCCGCTCACGTAACAGCGATTTCCCTGCAAAAAAACCTAGACTACGCGGCCCATGAACCCGCATCTGAAAGACCTCGTCGAACTGCTCGACCTCGAAAAGCTCGAGGAGAACCTCTATCGCGGGCAATCGAGGCACCTCGACGGCAAAAGCGTGTTCGGCGGCCAAGTCATCGGTCAGGCGCTGGTGGCGGCGACGCGAACCGTCGAAGGCGCGGCACCGCATTCGCTGCACGCCTATTTTCTGCGCCCGGGCGACATGACCCAGGCCATCGTCTACGAAGTGGACCGCGTTCGCGACGGCCGCTCGTTCATCGCACGCCGTGTTCAGGCGATCCAGAACGGCCAGCCGATCCTGTCGATGATCGCGTCGTTCCAGAAGCCGGAGAACGGCCTTGAGCATCAACTGCAGATGCCGGACGTGCCGGAACCGAACCTCTGCCCGGACATCTACGGATTGCGCAAAGCCTGGCTCGACCGGCATCCGGAGATCGATGAGGCCTACCGCACGCGCATGCTGCGCGCGCCGGCGATCGAATTTCGCGCCGTCACTCCAGCCAATCCGATGGATCTCGCCGCGCGCGAACCGGTCCAGCGCTTCTGGTTCCGCGCTGCGGGGAAATTGCCGGAGAATCCACTGGTGCATCAAGCCGTGCTCGCCTACGCCTCGGATTTCAACCTGCTGTCCACCGCGCTGCTGCCGCATGCCAAGGGCTGGTTCTCCGGCGAGGTGATCTGCGCCAGCGTCGATCACGCACTGTGGTTCCACCGCGCAGTGCGCGCCGACGACTGGCTGCTCTACGATATGGATGCGCCGACTGCGCAATCCGCTCGCGGCTTCTCGCGCGGGCTGATCTATGATCGCGCCGGCCGGCTGGTGGCCAGCGTCACCCAGGAATCACTGATGCGCGAAATCGCAAAAACTCAAGAATAGAGACTCACAATGAAAACGCTCGCAAAAATCGTCGGCGCCCTCGTCGCCCTGTTCGTCGTCTATCTGGCGCTGGATCGCGCCCTGCCCGAACCGATGGCACGGGGTCAGATTGCCCTGCAGCGAACCGTCTCCGGGCTGGAGCTGAAGTCGGCGGAGATTCCCGGATTCACGATTCCCTACCTCGAAGGCGGCAGCGCCGAAGGCGAGCCGCTGGTGCTGGTGCATGGCTTCGCCGCCGACAAGGACAATTTCGATCTCGCCGCGATGTTCCTGACGCGCAAAATGCGTGTCATCGCGCTGGACCTGCCGGGCTTCGGCGACGCCAGCAAACCGGCGGACGCCGACTACAGCATCGGCAAGCAGGTGGAGCGGCTTGACCAGTTTCTTACCCAACTTGGCATCACCAAGGCGCATTTTGGCGGCAACTCGATGGGCGGCTGGATCATCGGCACCTACGCCGCGGCACATCCCGAAAAAGTTTCGAGCCTGTGGCTGGTGGATGCCGCGGGGGTTCACACAGCCAAGACCTCGCCGCTGCGCCAGACCTACGAGAAAACCGGCGAGATCAAGCTGGTGGCGAAGAACCTCGAGGAATTCGAGGCCATCGCCGCGCTGGCGATGGAGAAACAACCGCCGCTGCCGTACAGCATCCGGTATGTGCTGGCGCAGCGCGCCGCCGCCGACTACGAGCTGCACAGCCGCATCTTCCGTGAGTTGGCCGCTTCGCACGAAACCGCCGCACTGGAACAGCGCGTCAAGGGACTGGCGACGCCAACGCTCATCACCTGGGGCGATCAGGACCACCTCACCGACGTTTCTGGGGCAGAGATCCTGCACGGCGTACTGCCGAACTCCCAGGTCAATATCTTCAACGGCATTGGCCACCTGCCGCAGGTGGAAGTGCCGCATCCAGCGGCGAAGGCCTACCTCGAGTTCCGATCCGGGCTTGGGGCCTAAATCGCAGCGAGACCCTTCCAGACGCAGAGGCCACCGGCGCTCACGATCACGATGAAGGTGATCAGCGTGCCGACGAAACGCCCCAGGAACCACTTCTCGGTGAACGAGAACGCGATGCCGTGAAGTAAACGCGCCGTCAGCAAGGCGCCGCCGAGCGCATGGACGACCCACTTCGCCATCCCGGTCTCCTCGACCATGGCAATCAGGATCAGTGCCATCGGCACGTATTCGGCGAAGTTGGCGTGGCCACGGATACGGCGCAGCATCTCTTCGTTGCCACCATCGCCAAGATTGATCTTGCCGCTGGTGCGCTTCTGGATCACGCGCCAACTCAACACGAAGAACCAGATCGCCAGCAGGCCAGCGTAGAACATGGTGGTTTGCATTTAATTTTCTCCCGTTTGTTGTGCTTTTCGTTTATGTCATTCCGAGCATCGCGAGGAATCTGGCCAGATCCTTCGCTGACGCTCAGGATGACACAAAAAATAAAAACATTAGACTGCGCGCCCTCATGCTGACCTTCGCCAACGTCACCCTGCGCCGCGGACCGCGCAAACTGCTGGAAGATCTGAATTTCACGATCTATCCGGGCTGGCGCGCGGGCGTGGTCGGCCGCAACGGCACCGGCAAGTCCACCCTGTTTGCCGCGCTGATGGGTGAATTGCAGACCGACATCGGCACGGTGTCGACCCCAAAGAATCTCACCGTCGCCACCGTCGCGCAGGAAACGCCGGATCTGCCGGACCTCGCCATCGAATACACGCTGGATGGCGATGTCGAGCTGCGTCAGCTCGAACGCCGACTGGTGGACGCTGAAGCCAAGGAAGATGTGCACGCGATCTCGGACATCCACGAGCGCCTCAACACCATCGGTGGCTATGCCGCGCGCTCGCGCGCCGCACGCCTGCTGCACGGCCTCGGATTCTCGTCGGACGCACAGGTGCAGCCGGTCGCCAGTTTTTCCGGCGGCTGGCGCATGCGCCTGAACCTGGCACGCACGCTGATGTGCCGCTCCGACCTGCTGCTGCTCGACGAGCCGACCAACCATCTCGATCTCGATGCCGTGCTCTGGCTGCAAAGCTGGCTGGTGGTGTATCCCGGCACCTTGCTGTGCGTCTCGCATGACCGCGAATTCCTCGACGCCATCTGCACCCACACCCTGCATCTGCATGGTGGCGGCGCCATGCTCTACAGCGGCAACTACTCGCAGTTCGAGCGTCAGCGCGCCGAGCGGCTCACCTTGCAGGCCAGCGCGCACGCCAAGCAGCAGCGCCAGATCGCGCACCTGCAGAGTTTCATCAACCGCTTCAAGGCGCAGGCGACCAAGGCGACGCAGGCGCAGAGCCGCGTCAAACAGTTAGAACGCATGACCCTGGTCGAGGCAGTGCATGCCGATTCGGAGTTTTCGTTTGAATTTCCAGAGCCGCACCGCCTGCCCTCACCGCTGGTGCGCTTCGACGACGCCAGCGCCGGTTACGGCAGCAAGGTCATCATCCGCGGCCTGAAACTGCTGATCGCGCCCGGTGAGCGCATCGGCCTGCTCGGCCCCAACGGCGCCGGCAAATCCACGCTGGTGCGCACGCTCGCCGGCGAACTGCCGGCGCTGGGCGGCGACGCCACACGCTCGCCGCACTTGAACGTCGGCTATTTCGCGCAGCACCAGATGGAGCAGCTCGACCCCAAGGCTTCGCCCGTGCTGCATTTCAAACGGCTGGACCCGAAGGCCACCGAGGGCGAGCTGCGCAGTTTCCTGGGCGGATTCAACTTCCGCGGCGACCGCGTGTTCGAGCCGGTCGGTCCGTTCTCTGGCGGCGAAAAGGCGCGGCTCGCATTGGCGTTAGTGGTTTATCAGCGCCCGAATCTTCTACTGCTCGACGAGCCGACCAACCATCTCGACCTCGACATGCGCCACGCGCTGGAAACCGCGCTGCTGAGTTACGCCGGCGCCGTGGTGCTGGTCACCCACGACCGCCACCTGATCTCCTCGACCTGCGACAGCCTGCTGCTGGTCGCCGACGGCAAATGCGTCGAGTTCGAAGGCGATCTCGATGACTACGCCAAATGGCTCGGCTCGCGCGACAAAACCACCACCGGCGCAAAGGCAACCAAATCGGGTGATTCCCCAAAAGATCGCCGCAAAGCCGGTGCGGACGAACGCGTGCTCAAGGACAAAGTGCAGAAGCTCGACAACCAGCTCTCGCATCTGCACGCACAACTGATCAAGCTCGACGAAAAACTCGCCGACCCGGCCCTGTATTCGAGCGGCCTGTCGGAAGACGCGGCGAAGCTGCAAAAACAGCAGACCGATTTGCGTAAACAGATCGCGTCAGTCGAGAAAGACTGGCTCGCTGCGGCCGACCAGCTTGAGGCATTGGCTGCATAGCCCGTCATACTGCGCGCCATGTCTACCCCGAACCCCCCAGAAACGCCCGCCGTTCATTTTCGCGACCTCGCTTTGAGCGAGCCTTTGCTCAAGGCGCTGAACGACGTCGGTTACGAGTCCGCCTCGCCGATCCAGGCGGCGACGATCCCGCCCTTGCTCGAAGGCCGTGACGTGCTCGGGCAGGCGCAGACCGGCACCGGCAAGACCGCGGCGTTCGCGCTGCCGATCCTGGCGAAGATCGATCTGCGCAAGGCGTTCCCGCAGGCGCTGGTGCTGGCGCCGACGCGCGAGCTGGCGATCCAGGTCGCCGAAGCGTTCCAGAAATACGCCAAGCATCTGCCGGGGTTCCATGTGCTGCCGATCTACGGCGGCCAGAGCTACGGCCCGCAGCTCGCCGCTCTGCGTCGCGGCGTGCATGTGGTCGTGGGCACGCCGGGTCGCGTGATCGACCACATGGAGAAAGGCACGCTGCGGCTGGATGCGCTGAGCTGGCTGGTGCTGGACGAAGCCGACGAGATGCTGCGCATGGGCTTCATTGACGATGTCGAGAAGATCCTCAAGAAGACGCCGGCGAACCGTCAGGTCGCACTGTTCTCCGCGACCATGCCTTCGGTCATCCGCCGCATCGCGCAGACTTATTTGAAGTCGCCGGCAGAGATCACGGTCAAATCCAAGACCACCACGGTCGCCAACACGCGCCAGCGCTATTGGCTGGCGACCGGAAATAAGTTGGACGCGCTGACGCGCATCCTCGAAGCCGAGCCGTTCGACGGCATGATCATCTTCAACCGCACCAAGCAGGGCACCACCGAGCTCGCTGAGAAACTCGAGGCGCGCGGCTTTGCGGTGGCGCCGCTCAACGGCGACATCGATCAGAAGCTGCGTGAACGCACGGTGGCAAGACTCAAGAACGGCGAGCTCGACATCATCGTCGCCACTGACGTCGCCGCGCGCGGACTGGACGTCGAGCGCATCAGCCACGTGGTGAATTACGACATTCCCAACGACACCGAGTCCTACGTGCACCGCATCGGCCGCACCGGCCGCGCCGGGCGCAAGGGCGAGGCGATCCTGTTCGTGGTGCCGCGCGAGCGCCACATGCTGAAGATGATCGAGCGCGCGACGCGCCAGACCATCACGCCGATGGAACTGCCGACCGAGGCCGACATCGCCGACCTGCGCAGCGCCAAGTTCAAGGAAAAGATCACCCAGGCGCTGGCCGAGCCGAAGAACGCGACCAGCCTCGGGAAATACCGCGGGGTGCTGGAAAAATACGAGCGCGAGCAGAAAGTGGCTGCGCTCGACATCGCTGCCGCACTCGCGCATCTGTTGCAAGGTGACATCCCGACGCCTCAGCCGATCTCGGCGCCTGCTGCCACACCGTCGTATCGCGAACGCTCTTCATCGCCGCCGCGCCACGCGCGAAGTGAATCCCGCGGCGAATCGCGCGATGAACGTCCGCGTGAAAGACCGCAGCGATCCGGCGGCCGCGAAACCGGCAAGGAGACCTATCGCATCGAAGTCGGCCACCAGCACGGCGTCAAGCCCGGCAACATCGTCGGCGCCATCGCCAACGAAGCGGGGCTGGACAGCGCCAACATCGGCCGTATCGAGATCTTCGATGACCACAGCCTGATTGACCTGCCCGAGGGCATGCCCAAGGACATCCTGCACCTGCTGCAGAAAGTCTGGGTGGTGGGTCAGAAGCTGCGCATCAGCAAGGCGGGCGCTGGTGGCGGCGCTTCACCCAAGCCCGCGCATTCTTTCAAACATAAGAAGCCGTTTCACAAGCCGAAACACTGATCCGTCGTCCCCGCGAAGGCGGGCGCTGTGTGCGTAGCGCGCTGACGTGAGCCAAGCGAATCCGAAGGACGAGGCCCGTTGGGCCGAGCAACCCAGCGCTCGAATTAGGCCACTGGATTCCCGTCTACGCGGGAATGACAAGATTGATTAAAGCGCTTGCGCGCAGGCGTGGGCTGAAGCCCACGCCCACTGGAAGTTGTAGCCGCCAAGCCAGCCGGTCACGTCCAGCACCTCGCCGATGAAATACAACCCCGGCACGCGGCGCGATTCGAAGCTGGATGACGAGATCTCGTTCGTATCCACACCACCCAGCGTGACTTCGGCGGTGCGATAGCCCTCGGTGCCGCTCGGCACTACCGGCCACGCGTGAAGCTGTCCTGCGATCTGCTTCAGCTCCGGCAGGTTGTATTGCCGCAAGGGTTTGCTCGGCGCCAACAGTTCGCAGAACCTGTGCGCAAAACGTTTTGGCAATGCCTCAGACAAAACGGTCTTGAGTTCCGACGCCGGCTGCGCGCGCTGTCGCTCGGTCAAAAACTCCAGCGCGTCTTGCTGCGGCAACAGATCAATCCGCAGGGTTTCGCCCGGTTGCCAGTAGTTGGAGATCTGCAGCAGGGCCGGTCCCGACAATCCGCGATGGGTGACCAGCATGGCGTTCTCGAACGATGTGCCGTTGCTGGACGCACTCACCGGCAATGAAACGCCGCTGAGCTCGCTCCATTCCTCCAACGGGCGGCCGGATAGAGTCAAAGGCACCAGACCGGCGCGGGTCGGCAGCACGCCATGCCCGAACTGGCGCGCGAGTTCGTAACCGAATCCGCTGGCGCCCATCGTTGGAATGGACAGCCCGCCAGTGGCTACCACCAGTTTCGCTGCGCGCATCGGGCCCAGCGCGGTGTCGAGCGCGAATCCGCCCTCCATCTGCTTCACACGCTCGACTTCACAGTTCACGTCCACACGCACACCGGCTTTGGAACATTCATCCAGCAGCATCTGCACGATCTGCCTGGATGAGTCGTTGCAGAACAGCTGCCCCAGCTCCTTCTCGTGCCAGGCGATGCCGTGCTGCTCGACCAGCGCAATGAAATCCTGCGGCGTGTAACGCGCCAGCGCTGATTTGCAGAAATGCGGATTGGCCGAAAGAAAATGCCGCGGCTCGACCGACAGGTTGGTGAAATTGCAGCGGCCGCCGCCGGACATCAGGATCTTCTTGCCGACACGATTGGCGTGTTCGATCACTCGCACCTTGCGGCCGCGGCGCGCCGCATTGAAAGCGCAGAACAGGCCGGCCGCTCCGCCGCCCAGGACGATGACATCAGTGTCTGATGCGCTCACTGCGAGGCGAATCGCTCGGGCAGCAATCCTCGCAATTCGGGTTCCGTCAGGTCACGCCATTTGCCGACGCCGAGCTGCGCCAGCTGCACGTTGATGATGCGCACGCGCTGAAGGCGCCGCACCTCGTAGCCGAACACCTCGCACATGCGGCGGATCTGGCGGTTGAGCCCCTGCGTGAGCACGATGCGGAACACGCGCGCATTGACCGCGCTCACGTAGCAGCGCTTGGTCACTTCATTCAGTTCCGGCAGGCGCACGCCGCCGGCCATATTGGCGAGGAAGCGGTCGTCGAACGGCTTGTCCACGGTGACGAGATATTCCTTCTCGTGGTTGTTCTCGGACCTCAATATCTCGTTGACGATGTCGCCGTGGCTGGTGAGCAGGATCAGCCCTTCGGATTCCTTGTCGAGCCGGCCGATGGGAAAGATGCGCTGCGGGTGGCGCACGAAATCGACGATGTTGCCGGCGATGTGGCGCTCGGTGGTGCAGGTGATGCCGACCGGCTTGTTCAGCGCGATGTAGACGTGCTGCTGCGTGCGCTTGCCGATGACGCGGCCGTTGACCTTGACCTCGTCGGTCTCGCCAACCTGCGTGCCGAGCTCGGCACGCTTGCCGTTGATCTGCACCCGGCCCTGCTCGATCCACGCATCGGCCATGCGCCGCGAGCAGATGCCGGTTTCGGAGATGAACTTGTTCAGACGCATTGCCCAAATCTTAAACGCAATAAAGAGCGCACAATGGACTATCAGACGCGCAATCAACCCTTGCGCCTCCTGCACGCTCCCAGCTTCGCAGCCTGGCCTCGCTTACTTGCAGCCCTTGCCAGTCCCGGAGCTTTCATGTCCACCACTGTTTTCTCGTCCGTCGAGAACGGCGGGCGCTTCAGCCGCTACGGTGATTTTGTCCTCGTGGTCATGCCCGCCTGCGCGTTCGTCGCCACCGCCATGGATTTCCAGCAGGCGCGGCAGTGGGCCGGCTCCAAAAACACCAGCGGTGCGGCGCACCGTGACCGCACCAGCTTCATCGAACGCTTCGAGCACATGATCGCGCGCATGGGTTCCGGCATCGCCACCAAGGGCAATAGCGCGGTGCTGGCCGGGCTGGTCAAAAGCATGAAAGCCAATGGCCTGCAGATAGCCGACTTCGATATCCCACAACGGATCTTCGACGACACCAAAGAGCTCAAATACAGGCCCGGCTCGTCGGCAGCCGCACCCGAGGAACCGCCAAAGGTCTGACGCACATCGTGCGATTCGCGCTAGGCTTTGAAAAAACTTGAAGCCGGAGCAGCGATGAACACTCAGAAAATTCTGTTGGCGTTGTGTGCCATTTGTTTGATCGCATGCGGCAAAACACAGGAAGGCGCTGACGCCGATGGCTTCACTGCGCCCACCGATGTGACAGTAAAAGCCAATACGCGAGTCGCCGAGGAGTTGCCGCTCGCCGATCAGCAGGACTTCGAGGACGCTCAACGTGGCCTGATCGCCAGCGAACCTGAACTGAAGATCGAAGGCCCGAGCGGAATCATCTGGGACTTGCCGTCCTACGATTTCATCAAGAGCGATGCACCTTCCAGCGCCAACCCCAGCCTGTGGCGGCATGCGCGACTGAACAACTTCCATGGTCTGTTCAAGGTCGCCGACGGCATCTATCAGCTGCGCGGCTACGACGTCTCCAATATGTCCATCATCGAGGGCAAGACTGGCTGGATCGTCGTCGACCCGCTCACCGCGAAAGAGACCGCGGCGCGCGCAACGACTTTCGCGCGTCAGCATCTCGGCAACAAGCCGATCGTCGCGGTGATTTATTCACACAGCCATGCTGATCACTTCGGCGGCGTCCAGGGGTTTCTCTCCGTCGAGCAGGTACCGCGGCAGAAGGTGCGCATCATCGCGCCGGCGGGTTTCATGGAAGAAGCCACCAGCGAGAACATCCTCGTCGGCCCGGCGATGACGCGCCGTTCCATGTACATGTATGGCAGAGATCTGCCGCGCTCAGTACGCGGACACATTGATACCGGTGTCGGCAAAGCGGTGGCCTACGGCAACCTCGGCGTGCTTGAACCAACAGAAATCATCGAGCGCACCGGCCAGGAGCTGACGATTGACGGCGTGCGCATCGTGTTCCAGAACGTGCCGTCCTCCGAGGCACCGTCGGAGATGAACCTCTACCTGCCCGCGCAAAAGGCATTCCTCGGCGCCGAGATCGTCACGCAGACGCTACACAATCTCTACACCCTGCGCGGCGCCAAGGTGCGCGACGGCCTCAAGTGGGCCAACTACATCGACGAAGCACTGCACCTGTTCCCAGACGCTGAAATCTATTTCGGCAGCCACAACTGGCCGGTGTGGGGTCGTGAACGTGTGCGCGACTATCTGGAAAAACAGCGCGACACCTACAAGTTCATTCACGATCAGACCCTGCACTTGGCACTGCAAGGCGCAACCTCCAACGAAATCGCCGAACAACTTGAACTGCCTGAGCCGCTGCGGAAAAACTTCGCCAGCCGCGGCTACTACGGCACGGTGTCGCACAACGCCAAAGCGGTCTACCAGTTTTATTTCGGCTGGTACGACGCCAACCCGGCCAATCTCAACCCGCTGCCACCGGTGGACGCCGGCAAAAAATATGTCGAATTCATGGGCGGCGCGGACGCCGTGCTGGAAAAGGCGCAAACGTCATTCGACGCGGGCGACTACCGCTGGACTGCGCAGGTACTCAACCATCTGGTGTTCGCCAACCCAGACAACAAAAAGGCCAGCGACCTGCTTGCGCGCACTTATGACCAGCTCGGTTATCAGTCGGAGTCCGCGCCCTGGCGCGACGTGTATCTCACCGGCGCCTACGAACTGCGCCATGGCGCGACCAAAACCGGGATTGATCTGGCGCTATCGCTCGACATGCTGCGCCACGTGCCGGCGCCGCGCTTCCTTGACGCGATGGCCGCCGCGCTCAATGCCAAGGCGGCTGAAGGCAAGCGACTGACCGTCAATCTGGTACTGACCGATCTGAAGGAAAGCTACGTGCTCAATGTCAGCAACTCGGTGCTGCACCACCACGCAGGCATGGACTCCAAGGCCGACGCCACGCTCAGCCTCACGCAAGACCTCTATCTGAAAATGCTGATTGGCAAGTTGAGCCTCAAAGACTTGCTGATGACCGACGACCTCAAGGTACAAGGCAGCCGAATTGATCTTGTACGATTCTTTTCGCTGTTCGAGCCAGCCGACACCAAATTCAACATCGTCACGCCTTAGGGCACCTCTGCATAGGTCGTCACACCGGCGCAAGCCGGTGTCCAGGTCATTGAATCTTCTGGATTCCGGCTTTCGCCGGAATGACGGAAATGAACCTGCGCAGGCCTTTCCTAGCGCCTGTTAGCAGGCCCTAGCCTCCGCAACCCTCCTTCTCCGAGTTGGGATATTTCGAGTTATCCCTGACGATCACGTCGTCAATCCACTTCGTGATCAGCGCATGGCCCTCGTCGTGCGTCACGCTGCGCGCCAGCGGCGGCATGCGTGCCGCCGCACTGTCGTCGGCGTCGTCACTGATGCGAAACGGAATGATCGAGATGTCCGCTCTGGCCGGCACGATGTCGAACGAGAAACCGCCACTGCCGACCGAACCGGTAGCGGTCGGCGACTTGCAGATGCCGTGGGCCAGGCCCGGCGGGCCGTCCAGCGCATTGAGGTAAAGACCGGTGCTGGCGGCGAATCCGCGCACGTTGTGGCAGTGCTGGCAGTTCACTTCCAGATAGGCACGGGCACGGGATTCGATATCCGCGTCGGAACCAGGGGCGGCGCCGGAATCGCCCGGCTTGTTGAAGATCGGCAAACGCTCCAGCCCCGCCGCGACCTGCGTCGTGGCGTTCACGTTCATGACCGTCGCCGACGGACAGCCGAGCATCAGGTTCTGGCCGCACAGCCAGGCCACCTGATTCTGCCCCTTGATCGCGTGTTCTTCGCTCTGGTCGGTGACCTTGGGCGACTCCGACTTGTACGGACGATTGAGGTTGCGCACCTTGAGGCCAATCGGCGCAGAACCCGCCTCGCTGTCCTCGCGCGAGTGGCAGCTCAAGCACTGGTTGGCATTGGGAATCTGGTAATCGGTGGATCCTGTGAGCGGGGCGTTGGAATCCGCGTCGTGGAAATTCCACGACACTGCCGCACTGCCACCCGAAGGTGAAAAGCGCGCCACGCGCGTACCGTCCGTAGCGGTTTCCCAGATATAGGCCAGTCCATCCCAGCGCGCCGTATGGCTGGTGGAGTTGACGCGCTTGATCAGCAAGCGCGTTTCCACCACGTTCTCGGTGACCGGCGTTGCTTCATTCGTGACGAACGAGAACGTCTTGGCGATGATAGTGCCGACTGGGAAAATGATGGTGGCATTGGGGCCGTCGGTGGACGATTCCTTGTACACCGCCTTGGCGCCGATCGGCATGAACAGCACGCGGTACTTCACCGAGTAGTCCGAGAACAGCT
Organism: Pseudomonadota bacterium; assembly: GCA_038043245.1. Taxonomy (GTDB): domain Bacteria; phylum Pseudomonadota; class Gammaproteobacteria; order Nevskiales; family Nevskiaceae; genus JACPFV01. The sequence continues at coordinate 15,433 of JBBTCH010000006.1, forward strand.
TGGTGTTGAGCACGAAGGGTACGCCCGGCGTGTTGGTATCGCTGTCGCCGCCGGCGCTGTTGGGCGCGCTGGTCGGGTCCTGCGGATTGCTGAACAGGTTGTACTGGCTCAGCGTCGGACAGTTGACCCGTGCCGCACCAAAATTCACCTTGCCCGCAGGCATCACCGCATTGCACAAGGTATTGATCTCCTCCGGCGTCGGCGTGGCGTCGGTGTCATTGCTCGGCACGAACGGCAGAATCACGACCTGCTCCAAGGCGTCAAGATTCTTGCCATAGGCAGTCGGACAGTCGTGCGGTGCGAGGTCGAAGCTCGCGGCGAAATTCTCGACGTCGGTCGCCGACAGGCCATTGAGCACCTGCATGAACCCCTCCTCATCCGGGCTTGCCGACTCCGCAGCGAGGACCGCCTCCAGCCCCTTGAGGCCGTGGAAGTTGCCAAACGTCAGGCTGTCACCGCTGAATTCGTTGCTGGCGTCAATGCATGAGGACCACCAGTCCGGGGTGATGCGCGCGCGGTCGCCATCGGGTTTGAACTTGTAGGCGTTGTAATGGCAGGCCGGGTTTTCCTGGTTGGTGTGCTGCGGCTTGCCGCGCGCGTCACGCGGGACATCAGGGTTATCGTCCTTTTCGTTATTGGGAATCTTTGGATAAGGACAGTCCGCATCCAGATCATCCAGCAGGCCGTCCCAGACGATGTGCGCGCCGCGAAAGCCCGTGTTGGCCTTCACGTTCGCGGGATCGGCAGCGGCAACCATCGCGCACTGCAGGGCATTGAGCGGCGCGGTCGGGTTGTTGCATGCGGCCATGGCCTTGAAGCCGACCAGCGCCGGCAGCAAGCGCACCAGGTCGGGGCTCGGCTCATGCGGTTCGTCCTCGACCAGATTGCCGCCATAAAGGTCGTTGGTGTTGGCGAGCGGCAGGTTGTTGCCGTTGTTGGAGAACTTGTTGTTCCAGATGTGCACGCCCTCAGTGTAGAAATCAATGCGCTTCTCGGTGGGCCGATCACCTTCCGGGAACAGCTCGTAGCTGGCGTGGATGATGCCGCCGGTGTTGTTGTCACGGAATTCGTTGTCGAAGATGTCGATGCGGTCGTAGGACAGCGTGATCATGCCGCTGCCCGGCGGCACGTTGCCGACGAAGCCGCCCTCAGTGAAGTTGTAGGTGTTGTTGTTACGCGAAATGTTGCGGTACATGCGCGTGCGGTCGCCGTACTGGCGCAGGTTGCCGTCGAGGTCGTAGATCAAAAAACCGCCGGTGTTGCACTCGGCGATATTGTCGTGGTACTCGCCGCCCTGCACGTTCTCGATCTCGAAACCGAACACGTTGAACGCCGCGCGGCTGTTGCGGATGATCGTGTTATTGGTCTGGCCGACGTAGATGCCGGCGTCGGAAGCGCCGATGGACTCGGCGTCATCAATCAGGATGTTCTCGGAGCCCACCGGATAGATGCCGTAGCGGCCGGCCTTGTCGCTGACCGTGTAATCCGGCGAGCTGGTATCGCCGAAAAAATTCTCCGGCGCGTTCGGGTTCTGCGTGGCTGGGTCGGTGCAGTCCACATTCATCACCGTGGCGTAATTCGCTGCGGTGATCGGCGTTGCGCTCTCGCGCCCGCCCGCGGTTGACCAGAACGCGCGCACCCGGCGCAGCGTGCCGTGATCGACCCCGCGCAGCTCGAATCCGTTGCCATCGGTGTCCGCCACCGTCAGATCTTCCACCACCAGGCCGCGCACGTTGACCGCGAGGATGCCGACCGGCTGATTGCTGCCGCGGAACGACAACACCGTCTTGTCCTTGCCACAGCCCTTGATGGTGATGGCCTCGGTATTCGACAGTTGCAGCGTCGTGGTCAGGTCATAGAAGCCGCAGCCGAACTCGATGGTGTCACCCGGCACTACAGTGACCATGGCCGTGATCATGTCGCGCGTGGCGTTGGCGCCCGGCGCGATCTTGTAGGCGCGGCCGCTGCCGATGCTGCCGGGGCCACCAGGGATGACGGTATTTGCGTTGCCCAGGACGGGCTTGTCTTCGCCGCAAGCCGCCAGACACAGCAGCAACCCCACCAAGGCTCCACGCATCGATATCTTCAGCATTGTTCGTTCCACTGCAGTTTTATTACAGCGACGTTAACACGCAGCCCTCCGCATCAGTAGGGTTGTTTTATCTCTTGCCTTGGCTTGCGGTGAGGGGCTGACAAGCTCTTGGAAATCAGGCGCTGGTCTCCGGCGGTGGCGTGGACGACAGCACTTCGCCCAGCGAGGTCAGGCCCTCGGATATTTTCAAGGCGCCGGCGATACGCAGTGGCAGCATGCCTTCCAGCAAAGCCGCCTTGCGCAGCAGTTGCGAATCCGGCTGTTCCTGCATCTGCATGCGCAGCGCGTGGGTCACGGTCATGAACTCGTAGAGCCCGACGCGGCCGAGGTAACCCGTCTCGCGGCAGTCGAGACAGCCTTTGGGTTCGAACACTTGCTTGGGCTGAGCCATTTTCCAGCCGCCGGTGACTTCACGCCAGCGTGCGTCGGAGATCTCCACCGGCTGTTTGCACTTGGGGCACAAACGCCGCACCAGCCGCTGCGCGACCACGGCAAGCACGGTGGCCTTGATCAGATAGGCCGGCACGCCGAGATCGAGCATGCGCGTCAGTGCGCTGGGCGCATCGTTGGTGTGCAGCGTGGATAAAACCAGATGGCCGGTGAGCGCTGCCTGCACCGCGATCTCGGCAGTCTCGAGGTCGCGGATCTCGCCGACCATGATGATGTCCGGGTCCTGGCGCAGCAGCGCGCGCACGCCGCTGGCGAAATTGAGATCAATGTTGGTCTGCACCTGCATCTGGTTGAAGGCGGGCTCGACCAGCTCGATCGGGTCTTCGATGGTGCAGACGTTCACTTCCGGCGTGGCGAGTTGCTTGAGCGTGGAATACAGCGTGGTGGTTTTGCCGCTGCCGGTGGGGCCGGTGACCAGCAGGATGCCGTGGGGTTCTCGGATCAGTTTCTGCCACTGCTGTGCATCGGCGTCGGACAGGCCGAGCTGCGAAAAATCGCGCACCAGCACTTCCGGGTCGAAAATACGCAGCACCAGCTTCTCGCCGAACGCGGTCGGCAGCGAGGACACGCGCAGTTCGATCTCCTTGCCCTCGGGTGAGCGGGTCTTGATGCGCCCATCCTGCGGCCGGCGTTTTTCGGCAAGGTCCATGCGCGCGAGGATCTTCAGGCGGCTGACCACGGCGGACATCACCGCCGACGGTGTCTGATAGACCTCGTGCAACACGCCGTCGATGCGGAAGCGGATGTTGCCGGTGTCGCGGCGCGGTTCCAGATGGATGTCGCTGGCACGCTGGTCGAACGCGTACTGCAGCAGCCAATCGACGATGCCGACGATGTGCTGATCGTCGGCGGTGAGCTGGCCTTTGCGGCCCAGATCCATCAGCTGTTCCAGATTCTGGATGCCGGACAACGGCGCCTTGCGCGTCTCCACCGCGTTCTGCACCGAGCGCGCCAGCGCGTAGAACTCGACCAGATAACGCTGGATGTCGAGCGGATTGGTGATGACGCGCTTGATCTCGCGCTTGGCCACCTGCGCCACGTCGTGCTCCCAGCCGCGCTGATGCGGCTCGGCGGTGGCGACGGTGACTTCGGTCTTGGTCACCTTGACCGGCAGGATGCCGTAGCGCGAGGCGTAAGCGTAGGGGATCACCGCAGTGACCCCAGCGACATCCAGCGACAGCGGATCGATGCGCAGATAAGGCAGATCCGACTGTTTGGCCAGCCACTGCGTCAGCGTTTCGGCGGTGAGCTTGCGGTGCGCGTCCGTGGCCAGAGGCAGATTGGCTTCGGCGATGATCGCGACCGGATGGCGCGCGTCCTTCGCATATTTGCCACGGATCAGATTGGCCTGTTCGCGCGTGATCGCACCTTCAGCAAGCAGCGCGTCCAGCGTCTCGGTAAGGCCGATTTTCCGCTCGGGCGTCGCCGTCGCCTTATTCATGCGGGCTAAGTTAGCATTACAAACACGATGTCATCCTGAGCGCTGCGAAGGATCTGATCAGATTCCTCGCGATTGCTCGGAATGACACGACGCAGAGGGGAGAATAAAAATGAATTACGATTACGTGATCGTTGGCGGCGGTTCGGCGGGTTGTGTATTAGCCAACCGTTTAAGCGCCAGCGGCAAGCATCAGGTCTGCCTGATCGAAGCCGGTCCGCCGGACACCAACCCGCTGATCCGCATGCCGGGCGGCGTGATCGCGCTGATGCGCGGCGACAGCCACAACTGGCAGTTCTGGACCGCGCCGCAGAAGCACCTCAACAACCGCAAGATGTATCTGCCGCGCGGGAAAACCCTCGGCGGCAGCTCGGCGATCAATGCCATGGTCAACGTCCGCGGCCATGCTTGGGACTACGACCACTGGGCCAGCCTCGGCAATCCCGGCTGGAGCTACAAGGACGTGCTGCCGTATTTCCGCAAGCTGGAGAACTACGAGCCCGGCAACGACGCCGAATACCACGGCCGCGGCGGACCGCTGAACGTCTCCGATTGCCGCAGCACGAATCCGCTGACGCAGGTTTTTCTCGAGGCCTGCCAGCAGGCCGGCTACGCGCCGACCCCGGATTTCAACGGCGCGCAGCAGGAAGGCATCGGCCGTTACCGCGTCTATCAAAAAAACGGCGAACGTCACAGCAACGCCGAAGCCTATCTGCGCGATGCGGAGTCAAGACCGAACCTGAAGATCATCACCGGCGCGCAGGTCAGCCGTGTGCTGTTTGAAGGCAAGCGCGCGGTGGGCGTGCGCTACATCGCGGGCGGCAAATTCCACGACGTCACCGCCCAACGCGAGGTGATCCTGTCGGCAGGCAGCATCGGCTCGCCGCAGCTGCTGCTGCTGTCCGGCGTCGGCGCGAAAGCCGAGATCCAGAAACACGGCATCGCGCTGGTGCACGAGCTGCCGGGCGTCGGCGAGAACCTGCAGGACCACCTCGACATCGTCGTCTGCACCAAGGCCAAAAACCGGTTGCCGATGTCCATGCACCCGCTGTCATTGCTGCGCGCGATCTGGGGACTACTCAAATACCTGTTCGGCCGCACCGGCGAGTACACCAGCAACGTCGCCGAGGGCGGCGCCTTCCTCAAGACCGACCCGAAAGAACCGATCCCCGATCTGCAATGGCATTTCGTGCCGCTGGCCAACGCGTATCACGGCCTCGATCTGACCCTGGTCGTCAAGCACTACGCTTTTCTGATCATGTGCTGCGACCTGCGGCCGCTGTCGCGCGGGCGCGTCACGCTGGACTCCGCCGATCCGCTGAAGCCGCCGAAGATCGATCCGAACTGGGGCAGCCACGAGCGCGATATCGAGAAACTGGTCATCGGCATCAGGAAGATGCGCCAGGTGCTGGCGCAGAAAGCCTTCGATGCGCACCGCGGAATCGAGATGGAGCCAGGCCCCGACTGCAAGACCGACGAGCAGCTGCGCGCCTGGGTGCGGCAGAAGGCCGAGGCGATCTATCACCCGGTCGGCACCTGCAAGATGGGGCCCGATGGTGATGCCATGGCGGTGGTGGACGCGCAGCTGCGCGTGCGCGGACTCAGCGGCTTACGCGTGGTGGACGCCTCGATCATGCCGACGCTGGTGGGCGGCAACACCAACCAGCCGACGACGATGATCGCCGAGAAAGGCGCGGACCTGATTCTGCAAACCGCAGCGTAATCATGAAGTGGCTGGTGGCCCTTGGTTTTTTTGCGCTGATTGCCGGCTGCAAGGCGTTTGACACGCTGGATCGCATCATCGTCGACCCGAGCCAGGCGATCTCGCTGCACGGCGACACCACCGTGACTGAGGTCGCGCGCAGCCAGCGCTGCAAGGCGCCGGACGACATCAGCCGCGTCACCCTGCTCGCCGATCGCGTCGCCGTGGCGCGCTGGCAGGAGCAGCGCGGCGTGCAGCTGCAGGGCAACGAGGCCATCGCCGAGGCTGCGCACGCGCTGGTGGATGTCGGCCAGCGGCGCAGCGGCGGTTACGGGCTGGCGGTCACCCGCAAGGCGGTGCTGCACGAAGATGGTCATCTGTACTTGCGCGCCACTTTCGTCGAACCCGCCGAAGGCGCAGCGGTGACGCAGGAAATCACCAGCCCCTGCGTGCTGGTGAAACTGCCCAAGGGCAGGATCCCATTCGTGCGTGTCTACGACCAGACCGACCGCCTGCGCGCCGACAGCGCACAGCCCGGCGGCGTCTCTGATTTTCTGCGCTGGCCCTTTTAATGGACCAGTGATGAGAAAAATATTCGCGCCGCTGACTGGCGGTTTCGTGCTGTTGTTCCTGATCACCAACACGATCTTCTGGGCGACACCGATCTACCTGTTGACCCCGGTCAAATACCTCACGCGCGGTCGCCTGCGCGATGCGGTGTCGCGCGCCATGGCGCACATGGGCCAGACCTGGGCCGGCATCAACGTCATCTTCAGCGACGCGGTGCACGGCACGCACTGGGACATCCGCGGCACCGATGTCCTCAAACCCGACGGCCAATACCTGGTCTGCTGCAACCACCAGACCTGGAACGACATCTTCGTGCTGATGAAGGCGTTCGGCCGGCGTGCGCCGTTCTTCAAGTTTTTCCTCAAACAGCAACTGATCTGGGTGCCGGTGCTGGGACTGGCCTGGTGGGGACTCGATTACCCGTTCATGAAGCGCTACACGAAAGAGCAGATCGAAAAGAATCCTGAACTCAAGGGCAAGGACCTCGCCACTACGCGCATCGCCTGCGAGCGCTACGTCAACCAGCCGGTGACGATCCTCAATTTTCTCGAAGGCACGCGCTTCACCGCTGCCAAGCATGCGCGGCAGCAATCACCGTACAAACATTTGCTGAAACCGAAGTCCGGTGGCTTCGCCTTCGTGGTGTCGGCGATGGGCGCCAAGCTCAACTCGCTGCTCGACGTCACCATCGTCTATCCCGAGGGCGCGATGGGGTTCTGGGATTTTCTCTGTGGCCACGTGCGCAGCGTGGTGGTGGAAGTGCGGCGGCTGGAGATCCCGCCGGAGTTTTTCCGCGGCAGTTATGAGAACGATCCGGTGTTCCGTCAGCAGTTTCAGGACTGGATTGCGAAACTGTGGCAGGACAAGGATCGGCTCATCGGTGAAATGAAAGCGCGCGCCGCGATGCAGCCCGCTTAACCGCCTGTCATTCCGAGCATCGCGAGGAATCTGGGCTTTTTCGTTCCGCCTTGCGGCGGGCCCCTTTTTGTCATCGCCACAAAAAGGGGCGAAAAAAGTCTAGCGCCGGATGCGCCTAGAAGATTCCTGCGCTTTAGCGCGGAACGCTTTGGGAGTTAGTTACCCGACCTTCAGGCCGGAATAATCTGCCCCGCGAGCCGCGCAAACGCCTCCGGCGGCAAAGCTTCGGCCCGCACGATCGGATCAATGCCCGCCCTACGGATCTGGTCGGCGTTCAACAGTCCCTTCAGCGCATTGCTCAGTGTTTTTCGACGCTGGCCAAAAGCGGCTTTGACCACCGCATCGAAGCGCGCGAGGTCGGCGATCGGAAATGGTGCGGGTCGCGGCGTCAGACGCACGACGGCGGAATCCACCTGCGGCGGCGGGTTGAACGCACCGGGGCCGATCTCGAACAGCTTGGCGGGCTCGGCGCGCGCGTACAGGGCGACGGTCAGCCGTCCGTAGTGTTCGCTGTCCGGCGCGGCGCAGATACGCTCGACCACTTCTTTCTGCAGCATGAAGTGCATGTCGGTGATCGCGTCTGATTGTTCGAGCAGGTGAAACAGCAGCGGCGTCGAGATGTTGTAGGGCAGATTTCCGCACAGGCGCAGTTTCGACCCCAGCGAGCGGAAATCGAACTCCAGTGCGTCAGCCTGATGAATCTTCAGGCCCGGATGATTTGCACAAGTTTCGAGCAGATGCGGGATCACGTCGCGATCGAGTTCCACCGCCTGCAAGGCGCCAGCGGCCGCCAGCAACGGCTTCGTCAGTGCGCCGAGACCAGGACCGATTTCGACCAGCATCTCGCCGGGCTTGGGCGCGATGAAGCGGACGATTTTCGCGATGACGTTGGCATCGTGCAGAAAATGCTGGCCGAAGCGCTTGCGTGCGCGGTGCGCTTCCATCAGCGCGTGGCCAATTCAATGGCCAGCTTTACCGCCGCCACAAAACTGCCGCTGTCGGCCTTGCCGGTGCCGGCGAGATCGAGTGCAGTGCCATGGTCCACCGAGGTGCGGATGAACGGCAGACCCAAGGTGACGTTCACCGCCTCGCCGAAGCTGGCGTGCTTGAGCACCGGCAAACCCTGGTCGTGGTACATCGCCAGCACCGCATCGGCATTCTTCAGATATTTCGGTGTGAACAGCGTGTCGGCCGGCAATGGCCCGGTCAGACACAGACCTTCGGCGCGCAGCTTCTCCAGCACCGGAATGATGACGTCGATTTCCTCGCGGCCTTGATGGCCAGCTTCGCCGGCGTGCGGGTTCAAGCCGGCCACCAGGATGCGCGGCTGCCTGATCCCGAACTTGGTTCGCAGATCGCCGTTCAGCACGCGCAGCACTGCTTCTAGGCGCTCACGGGTGATGGCACGTGGCACTTCGGCCAGCGGCAGATGCGTGGTGGCGACGGCGACGCGCAATCCGCCGCCCATCAGCATCATCACCGGCATCGCCGCGCCGCTGAGCTCGGCCAGGAATTCCGTGTGGCCGCTGAAAGCGAAGCCGGCATCGTTGATCACGGATTTCTGCACGGGGCCCGTCACCAGTGCTTGTGCGCGTCCGTCGAGGCAGTGGCGGGTCGCCGTCTTCAGCGCCTTCAGCACCGCGGCAGCGTTGGCCGGATTCAATACGCCGGACTTCACGGGCGCGGCCAGCGGCTGCGCGCGAATCTTCAACTCGCCGCGACGATGGGCTTTGGGTGTTGCCGAAAAATCGGCGGCGCTCAGCGTGAGCGGCAGTCGCAGGCGTTTGGCGCGTACCTGCAACAGTTCAGGATCAGCGACCGCGATGAGTTCGGCGCGCCAGGATTTCTGCGCAAGGGCAATCAACAGATCGGGCCCGATGCCGGCGGGTTCGCCGGCGGTCAACAGCAATCGAGGCAGCGCGGGCGACTTCGCGCGCGTGCGGCGCGAGTGCGGCATTGATTAAGGCGGCGGCGGGGGAGGTGGCGTCGGTGCCAAGGGTGCCGCAGGAGCCGGCGCCGGCTCGCTGACGACCGGTGCCGCCGGCGCGATGGCAGGACTTGGCGTCGGAACAGGCGTTGGCACGACGGCAGGCTTGGCGGCGACTTCGGCTTCCAGCCGCATCTCGACATACGCTTCTGCGCGCAGACGCCGCAGCCACAGCTCATATTCCTCGGCGGTCTTGCGATTGGCGATGGACTGGCGCGCGCGCGCGCGGCGCGTGTCGTCGGTGATGTCACGTGTGCGGCGCTCGGCGACTCTGGCGATGTGCCAGCCGAAGCTGGTGCGGAACGGCTCCGACATCTCGCCGGGCTTCAGCGTATCCAGCACCTGCTGGAAGTCGGGTGAGAACAGACCCGGCTGCGCCCAGCCCAGATCGCCGCCGGCCGCTTTGGAGCCGGGGTCGTCGGAAAACTGTTTGGCCAGCGCTTCGAAGTTTTCGCCTTTCTTTATGCGGTCATGAAAATCGCGCATCTGCAGACGAGTCTGCTCTTCGTCACGGATCGCGTTGGGCATCAGCAGGATGTGCTGCGCACGGGTTTCCTCGGCGGTATCGCGCGCAACCAGGCTGCGCTGCTCGCGCAGCCACAGGATCTGATACCCGGAGCCACCTTCGATGACACTGCTGATCGCGCCGGGCTTGAGCCGCAGCAGTGCGCGGGCGAACAGATCCGGCAGGTCTTCGGCCTTGCGCCAGCCTAGATCACCGCCTTCCAGCGCCTGCTGGCCGTCGGAATTCTCGATCGCCAGCTTGGCGAAGTCTTCGCCGGCCTTGATGCGCTGCAGCAGCAGCTCGGCCTTGGCTTTGGCCACCCCGCGCGCAGCGGCGTCGGCGCCTTCGGCCACCGACACCAGGATGTGCGACAGCCGGTATTCGTTGTCGGCAGTGCGGGCCTGATCCTTGAGAAACGTCGCGATGTCCTGATCGGTGACCAAGACGCGGGACTCGACTTCCTTCGAACGCAAGCGGCTGATGATGACTTCGTCGCGGATCTGCTCGCGCACGGCGATGTAGTCCATGCCCTCTTCGCGCAATTTGTCGGCGAATGCCGGCAGCGAGACGCCGTTCTGCGCGGCAATGCGGCCCATCACCTCGTTGAGTTCACGGTCGTCGACGCGGATGCCGGCTTCCTGCGCGCGCTGGGTCTGCACGCGCAACGTGATCAGCCGTTCCAGCACCTGTTCCTGCAGCGCATCGGCGGGCGGCGTGGCGATGCCGCGACCGGCGATCTCCTGGCGGGCGACACCGATGGCGCGATCGAGCTCGCTCTGCAGCACCACGCCGTCGTTGACCACGGCGACGATGCGGTCGATCGGCTCGGCGGCGGCGTGAACCGTGCTGGCGAAAAACGTGAGGAAAACAATGAGTAGACGCACGGGGAAATGGGGTGTTTTTTTAGAGGGCGCTAGGGTATCACTTGGAACCCTGATCCGGCGCGACGGTTCAATACTCAGGCAACAGGTTTTTGGTCTTGCTGCCGAGGTTGGCGAGCCCCTTGAGCTCGAGCTGCAGGTAGACGCCGTTGGTGAACTCGCCCTGGGTATTGACCAGATAGCGGCGAGCGAGCACCTGCACGCCCCAGCAGCAGGCGTCATAGCCGAGTCCGGCCAGCGCTTCCTGGGTCGTGCCGTCGGGCAGTGAATAGCGCCAGCGGCCGGTGAAGCTCCAGTGGTCGGTGAACGGCAGCGGCATGCGCACCGCCAGATCGGTCTGCTCCAGCAGGCGCTCGCGGAAACGGTACGACAGGTCCGCGCGCCAGCCGCCATCGCGATAGCGCGCGGTGTAGCTGTTGCGCTTGAACAGTCCATCGTCCGGCGACCATTGCAGATTGGCGCCCAGCGACCAGCGCTCGCTGATCTGGTAGTCGCCGGCGGCGATGAAATCGGTCGGGCCTTCGTCGGGAGTGATGCACGGCGCACGCGCGCAGGGCGGCGGCACCCGCGTCTTCGCCAGACGGTAGATCTGGCCGATGCTGGCGTTGAGGCGAACGACGCCACTGTCGGGTTCGAGCAGGCGCGTCGTCACCGACAGCGCGACGTGGTTGGCGTCGCCGATGCGATCCTCGCCGGTGAAGTTGTTGCGCGCGAACAGCTGCACGAAATCGAAATCCGGCACGCCGCTGTCGAGCACCGGCAGGTTTTCCTGATTGCGGTAAGGCACGTACAGATAAAACAGCTTGGGTTCCAGCGTCTGCACGTTGTGGGCACCCGTCAAGCGCTCGAATCGCAGCCCGGCCTCGGTGGAGAACTGCGGCAGCGCGCGGCTGGGGTATTCCTGTACGCCCGGCGCCGGATCCGGCAATTGGTAAAGCGTGCCGCGGAAGTCGAGCTGGCTGAGGACGTACCAGCTGTCGCGGTCTTTCTGCAGGCGCAGATAGGGATCGAAGTCCACGCGCTGCGCCTGTCGCGGCTGGCCGCCGACCACCTGCTGACGCTCGAAGAAGGCGTATTCGATGTTGAGCCCGGCGCGCACGTCAAAAATACTGTTCTGGGTCAGGGCCGAAAAACGCACCTGGGGCAGACGGCGGTAGGGTTCGTCGGTGCCGGCGATATTGGCGGCGACGGATTGATAGTCCTGCACCAGAGCCGTCAGGCTGAAACTCGCCGGCAGCACGTAGCTGACCAACAGATGACGGTCGAGATACGTGGTCGAGCTCGACTCCAGACGCGTGGCGAGATCCTCGAAATAATTCGGGTCACTGACTTCGGCATAGCGGCCCTCGAAGGCGAGATCGGACGCCAGCAGCGCGCGGTGGTTGATCTCGATCAACCCGCGCGAGGTCTGCAGCTCCCTGTCCTCCGGCAGATATTCCACCGCGACGTCGCCGGCGGAATTCTCGAACAGGTAACGCGCGCTGGCGCCCAGCTGGATGCCGCGCGCCGACATGTAGCGTGGCGTCAACGTCGCGTCATAGTTTTCCGACAGATTCAGATAGATCGGCTGTGCGAAATCGAAGCCGGTCTGCACCGAGTCGCCGAGAGTGGGTGCCAGCAGGCCGCTGCGACGGCGCCGGTCGGTGGGAAAGCGCAAATAGGGCGTGTACAACAGCGGTACGCCCGCGAACTCGATGCGCGCGTGGGTGGCAACGCCGATGCCTTCTTTCTGGTCAATCTCGATGTGACTGGCGCGCAGTTTCCAGAATTCGCTGTCGCGGGCGCAGGTGGTGTAGGACGCACCATCGGCCTCGACCGTGCCGGCGCCGGTCAGCGCCAGCCGCTGCGCCTCGCCGCGCCCACCGCTTTCCGTGAGCGCGAACTCGGTGCCGATAAAACTGCCAGTGGCCGTGCCGAGATCGAACTGCGCGCTGCGGCTGCGGATGGAGACGTTGCGATCCTGATACGTGGACGGTTTCTGCAAGGTCACGCGGCGGGTGGCCTTGTCGTAATCCAGCTGCTCGGCGGCCAGCAGACGCTCGCCCTGCAACAGACGTACCGCGCCGCGCAGCCGCGACCAGCCGCTGTCCTGCACTTCCGCCTGATCGGCGCTGAGCTTGACGGTGCTGGAATCGCCGGCGCCGGCCAGTTCCGGCGGTACCGGTAGCAGCGGAACCTGCGGGCAAGAGGCTTCGGCCGCGCGCGCAGGCGCATTCACGCAAAACGCGCAGACAGCAGCGATAAAAAAGAATTGGGAGCGCACAGGGACGCACAGTATGGTCAGCGGCTCGCGGTCGCGCAATGAAATCCGCTGCGTGTATCGGTAGAGTGCGCGCGCATGACTGACGCTGCTCTCGATGAACGCGCGCTCCTTGCCAAAAATTGGGCGCTCGCTCGGCTCGGGCTGAAGGACGCAGGCTTCGCACCCGCATCGGCCGACGCCAGCTTCCGCCGCTATTTCCGCATCCGCGACGGCGCCCGCAGCTGGATCGTGATGGACGCGCCCCCGGAAAAGGAAGATTCGCGCCCGTTCATCCAAATCGCGCGCTGGCTGCGCGGCTGGAAACTCAATGCGCCGGACGTCGTCGCTGACGATCTGGCGCAAGGTTTTTTATTGCTGTCCGATCTCGGCGAAAAAACCCTGCTGCACGTGCTCAACGAGCAGAACGCGGATGAACATTTCCGCGCGGCCATCGGTGCACTGATCCAGATGCAGCAGGCGGCGCAGAGCGATCCTGCCGTCGCGCAACTGCCGGCCTATGACGCCCAGCTGTTATGGCGCGAGGTGCGCTTGTTCCCGGAGTGGTATCTGGAAAAACATCTCGGCGTGAAGCTCGCTGGTGACGAAGCCAATGAACTGGAGCGCGTGATGGGCCTGCTGGTGCGCTCAGCGCTGGCGCAGCCGCGCACCTTCGTCCATCGCGACTTCATGCCGCGCAATCTGATGGCCGCCACTCCGATCGGCATCCTCGATTTTCAGGACGCGGTGCACGGGCCGATCAGTTACGACGCCGTGTGCCTGTTCAAGGACGCCTTCCTCAGCTGGCCCGCCGAGCGCGTGCGCGGCTGGCTCAGCGATTACTGGCAGCGCGCAACGGATGCCAAGTTGCCGGTGCCGGCGACCTTCGCCGAGTTCTGGCAGGAGGCCGAATGGATGGGTTTGCAACGCCACCTCAAGGTGCTCGGAATCTTCGCGCGGCTGACACACCGCGACGGCAAACCGCATTACGTCGCCGACACGCCGCGCTTCGTGCGTTACGTGATGGAGGTGGCGCCGAAATACGCCGAACTGGCGCCGCTGACCGCGATCTTCGAGAAACACGTGCTGCCGAAAGTGACGCCGCAGGTGTCATCCTGAGCGCAGCGAAGGATCTGATCAGATTCCTCGCCATGCTCGGAATGACAACTCTATGAAAGCCATGATTTTGTGCGCCGGGCGCGGAATCCGCATGGTGCCGCTCACCGACCACACGCCCAAGCCGCTGATTGCGGTTCGCGGTCGGCCGCTGATTGAGCATCACCTGCTCTCGCTGAAAGCCGCCGGCATCCGCGAGTTCGTCATCAACCTCGGCTGGCTCGGCGAGAAAATCCGCACACATCTCGGCGACGGCGCCAAGCACGGCGTGCAAATCCACTATTCCGAGGAAGGCTGGCCCGCGCTGGAAACCGGCGGCGGCATCTTCCGCGCCCTGCCCCTGCTGGGCACGGAACCTTTCGTCGTCGTCAACGGTGATATCTATGTCGACTACGATTTTTCAAAACTAAGCACCCTGCGCGAGCCGGAGCAGGCGCATCTGGTGCTGGTGCTGAATCCCGCACACAACCCCAAGGGTGATTTCGGTCTGGTGAACGGACGTGTTGTCACGGCATGTACCGAGAGTTACACCTTCAGCGGCATCTCGGTGCTGCATCCAAAACTGTTTGAAGGCCAAACCGGCGGCGCGTTTCAGCTGGCACCTCTGCTGCGCGACGCCGCGCTGCGCGGTGAGGTCAGCGGCGAGCTGTTCAGCGGCCTGTGGTCGGATGTCGGCACGCTGGAGCGGCTCGAAGCGCTGAAATAGCGGCAACTTGCGACTTATGGCGGGTCTTGACCCGCCTACCGTGCTTTATCGGGGCAATATCCGCGTTGGCTGGAACGCCTTGTTAGAGGGCTTTTGCTTTGCGACAACATCTCCCGACTTATTCTCGATTGCTTCGCAAAGTCTGAGTCCAACTCGGAAAACTTTGGTGTACTCGACCTTCGGAACGCCCTTCCACTGTTCGTCATGCGGATCCCAAAAGAGCTTGTGCACAATGTTATTCCGCACCCGATTGAAATCCGAAATCTGCGCCAGTTCCTTGTCGGTGATTGCGCCCAGGATGAAAAGGACTTTCGCGGCCTGATTTAGCGAAAATTCATTTGTCATGTCCCATGCACGGACCCAACGCATATCACCAGCGGCGGTTGTTTGAAGCAGAAATAGCTCGCGCAATTTGCATTCAAGCCACGAATGCACCGTTTGAATCGCTTCGAAATAATACTTGGCCCTAAACGCTTTCTGCGCATGATGCGGAGGCCAATCCGGAACGCGAATGTATTGCACGAGAAAGCCCTCTAACGTCGTTTAGACGACAAGTTGTCGCCTAACCCGACACGGATTCCAGCACGCTATGCGCCTGCTGGTCAGCGTGGTACGACGAGCGCACCATCGGTCCGCTGGCGACATGCGAGAAACCCATCTGTTCGCCAAGCACGCGCAGGCGCTCGAACTCGGCGGGCTCGACGTAGCGCATCACCGGCAGGTGGTGGCGCGAGGGCTGCAGGTACTGGCCGAGTGTGAGCATGTTGACGCCGTGCGCGCGCAGGTCGCGCATCACCTGCTCGATCTCGCTGATCTCTTCGCCGAGGCCGAGCATCAGCCCGGACTTGGTCGGCACGTTCGGGTGTAGGCCCTTGAAGCGTTCGAGCAGGTCCAGCGACCAGTCGTAGTCGGAGCCGGGCCGCGCCTGTTTGTAGAGGCGCGGCACGGTTTCGAGGTTGTGATTGAACACATCCGGCGGCGTGTCTTTGAAGATCGTCAGCGCCGGGTCCATGCGGCCGCGGAAATCCGGCACCAGCACTTCGATGGTGAGACTCGGCGACAGCGCGCGCGATTCGCGGATGCAGGCGGCGAAATGCGCCGCGCCGCCGTCTTTCAGATCGTCGCGATCCACCGAGGTGATGACGACGTAGCGCAGCGCCATGTCGCGGATGGTGCGTGCCAGATTCTGCGGTTCGTTGGTGTCGAGCGGTTTCGGCCGGCCGTGAGCGACGTCGCAGAACGGGCAGCGGCGCGTGCAGATGTCGCCCATGATCATAAAGGTGGCGGTGCCCTTGCCGAAGCATTCGCCGAGATTCGGGCAGTTGGCTTCTTCGCAGACCGTATGCAGGTTGTTGGCGCGCAGCGCGGCCTTGATGCGCGCGACTTCCGGCGTGCCCTGGCTCTTGGCGCGGATCCAGCTCGGCTTGCGCAGCGGCGTGATCGTGGGCTCGATCTTGATCGGGATGCGCGCCATCTTCTCCGCAGCGCGCAGCTTTATCCCTGCTTCAAGCGGGGCGGGTTTCGATTGCGGAGTCGGTGTCGTCAAGAGCGGCCTCGAAGGGCCGCCATTCTAGTGGTTCGGCCACCACGCCGGCGATGGCGGCGTGCGCCGCCAGCGCCAGGGAATCGCGGTCCCGCCCTAGCAAGCTGATGGGCGCGCAGTACGTCACTTCGGCGATCAGCGCCGGCTCTTTCAGGAGGCGCAGCATGTGCGAGGCCAGGTCGTCGTCGCCGATGAAGGGTGCGACGTTGCTGCCATCGGCACCATGGCTGAATCGCAGTGCCAGCGGCTGCACCGGACATTGCGCCTCAATCGCTGCCTGAAACAGGCGCGCGTGGAACGGCAGCACACTCGCCCCATCGGTGGTCGTGCCTTCGGGATACAAGATGAACGAGCCGCCGGCCTGCAGATGCGGTACGACTTTTTCCAGCAGGGGTTTCGCTCCGCCTTTTCCGCGGCGGATATAGAACGTGCCCATCGCATTCGCCAGCCAGCCGGCGATGGGCCAGTGCTGGATTTCCGACTTGGCGACGAAGCGCGTCGGCTCGACGCAACCGATCAGGATGATATCGAGCCAGGACACGTGATTCGCCACCAGCAGGCGCGGGCCTCGAATGCCGGTACCCACAACGCGCACCTGGATGTTGAAGATGTCGAGCATCACGCCCGACCACCAGCTCATCACGCCTTCGACTTTCCAGCGCTTGACGCCACCCGTGAGCAGGATGCCGATGGCGAGAAAAATCCCGATGAGGATGTGCAGTACTGCGCGAAACCCTCTATAGAAACCAAACATCATGCTGTCATACCGGCGCAAGCCGGTATCCAGTCTTGGGTTCATATGGCGCTGTGCGCCACCTGGATTCCGGCGTTCGCCGGAATGACGGATGCGGAGGTTCGTTTTTCGAGGAAGTGACGCGCGTAACGCGGGTTCAGGTCCGGCACATTCAGCAACATGAACACGTCGGCGCAGTTGAAATCGCGGTCCCAGTACGGCTCGCCGCAGGCTTTGGCACCGAGGCTCACATAGGCTTTCAGCAACGGCGGCATCTTGGCCGGCGCGGAAGGGCGGACGTCAGCGGCAGGCAGCGGCTGGTACGGCCGCACGCGATGCCAAGCCGGGCTCAGGTATTTGCCACGAATGGTGTCGAGGATCGCATGCGCTTTGGCGCCGCCATCTTCGAGGCCGATGCTGGCGCAGCCGAACAGATAGTCGTAGCCCTCGCGCGTGATGAACTCGGCAATGCCCTGCCACAGCGTGGCGATGACCGCGCCGCCGCGATACTCGGCATCGACGCAGGTGCGGCCGATCTCGATGGCGCGTCCGGGCAGGCTGTTGACCATCTCGATATCGAACTCGCCGGCCGAATAGAAGCCACCGGCGTCGAGCGCGCGCTCGTCGGTGAGGATGCGGGTACAGGCGATGACGCGGCCGTGCTCCATCTCGCGCACCATCAGGTGGTGGCAATACGGGTCGTAGTGGTCGGCGTCAACGCCCAGTTCGGCGGTTTTGAGCTGCGCGCCCATCTCCTCGCCGAAGATGCGGTAGCGCAGTCGCTGCGTTTCCTGCACCTGCGCGGTGTTGCTGGCAAATGCAACCTGAAACCGTGGAGCTATTGAAAGGTCTTTGGTATTCATGGCGCGCAAACTACGCAGCGCGTGTTGTCGCTCTGTGACTGCTGGATGAAGATTGGGTGACAGCCAGTTCCGCGATATATCCGCGCAGGATCTCGATCGCCTCGGCGCGGCCATTGCGCGCGTACTGCGACATGTTCTCCCGGTAGCGCGGCAGGTCAGCCAGGAAGATCTCGACGTCGGCCGCAGAGAACGACTCCAGCGAGCAGAAACGGCCGATGCCCATGCGCTCCAGCCTGCGCGCATTGAGCTGCTGCTCGAACGCACGCTCGGGCAGAGCGAGAAACGGCTTGCCGAAATGCAGTGCCTCGCCGATCAGCTGGCTGCCGGCGGTGGCGATGACCGCCCGGCAATTCGCGAGGTCGCGCACGAATGCAGCGCCGTCGATCGCGCGGAAATCCAGCGACTCCGATACGCCGGCCCGCGTGGTGCCGTAGACCACCACCGGCAGTTCGAGCTGGCGCAGCGCCTGCTCCACGTGCGGATGAAACTGGCGGTCGCCGCGGTTGAAGTACGCCAGCAGAAAGTCGCCTTCGCTCGGTGCGAGCGCATCGAGTTCCTCGCGCAGGATCGGCCCGACCAATCGCGTCGTCGAGGACTTCGGTTGCGCCGGATAAAAACTGGAGATGAGGATGCGGTCGGGCTGGCCCATCAACTGGCGATAACCCCAGCCATCCCGCAGTCCGGTGAACATGAGGTCGTCGGGAAAATGTGGCTTGCACCAGGCGATGATGCCAACGTGGTCGAAGCTGATGCGCGGGATTTTCAGGCTCTGCGCAGCACGGTGGGTCCAGGCCTCGGAATCGGAGATCACCAGCTCGATGCCGCGCTCGCGGAATTCGTGCTCGACGCCTTGCACCCCTTTGCCGCGAAACAGCAGATCGGCCGCGCCACCGAAATTGCCGGTGATGGTTTTCGTCACCGACCAGCGTCCGGCCGAATCGTAGACGTAGCCGAGCATGGGGATGCGCACCGTGTCGAAGCGCTGCGCCAGCATGTCGTGCGCGTCGCCACTGGTGAACAGGGTCACGTCGTGTTCGCGTTGTAGCGCCACCAGCGCCGCACTGCTGCGCGTGGCGTGTCCGCGTCCGTAGCCCATGACCCCGTAAGCGATCCGCATGGGGCGAGCATCCTGGCGGCAGCGCATGACAGGCCGATGACGCGTCCAGTCATCGGCCCTTCACACACGGCGAATAACCTCGCGCGCATGAAAGCTGCCCGCAAAAAGGCGGTACCCGTGAAGTCCGCCAATCCGTATCGCACGGTGTGGATCTCCGACGTGCATCTGGGGACGCCCGGCTGCAAGGCCGAACGGCTGGCCGACTTCCTCAAGCACACGCCCTGCGATCAGCTGTATCTGGTCGGCGACATCATTGACGGCTGGCGTCTGCGTGCGCAGTTCTTCTGGCCGCAGGAACACACCAACGTCATCCGCCGCATCCTCACCCGCTCCAAGCGCGGCACGCGCGTGACCTATGTCGCCGGCAACCACGACGAGTTCCTGCGCAAGTTCGTCGGCTACCGGCTGGAGATCGGCAACATCCGTCTGGTCAACGAAGCGGTGCACGTCACCGCCGACGGCCGGCGCCTGCTGGTGATCCACGGCGACCAGTTCGACGTCATCACGCGCTACCACCGCTGGCTGGCCCTCGCCGGCGACGCGGTGTACGACGCGACGATGGCCGTGAGTCAGCGCCTGAACCGCGCCCGCAAGCGCTTCGGCATGCCCTACTGGTCGTTGGCGGCGTTCGCCAAGCGCCATGTCAAAACCGCAGTCAACATCATTTCCGACTTCGAAACGTCCGTGGTGCGCGAATGCAAGCGCCGTGGTTTCGATGGCGTCATCTGCGGGCACATC
Organism: Pseudomonadota bacterium; assembly: GCA_038043245.1. Classification (GTDB taxonomy): domain Bacteria; phylum Pseudomonadota; class Gammaproteobacteria; order Nevskiales; family Nevskiaceae; genus JACPFV01. The sequence continues at coordinate 35,031 of JBBTCH010000006.1, forward strand.
CATCACGCCGAGATCCGCGAGATGGACGGCGTCACCTATCACAACTGCGGTGACTGGGTGGAATCCTGCACCGCGCTGGCCGAAGACCATGAAGGAAAGCTGCGTGTCCTGAACTGGGGCGTGGAGTCGCAGACTGAATCGAATATCGTCGAGTTTCCGCGCGCACTCGCTGCGGCGGGTTGATCGATGACTGCGGTCGCGCCGTTCTCCGACGGCGAGTTCCCCGAACTCGAAGCGCTCGAAACCCTGATCCGTCGCGCCGGTCCTGGGCTGCGCAGCGAGGTCATCTGCGAAGTGCAGCACGGCAGCGAACGCCTGCCGGTGCATTGTCTGGAGCTGGGCTCGACCGCGCCGGAGGTTCCCGCCATCGGTTTCTTCGGCGGCGTGCACGGCGTCGAGCGCATCGGTTCGCAGGTGCTGCTGGCGTTTCTGCACGCACTGATCGAGCGACTGCACTGGGACGATGTGCTGGCGCAAATGCTGACGCAGGTGCGGCTGGTGTTCGTGCCGCTGGTCAATCCCGGCGGCATGCGCCTGGCGACGCGCGCCAATCCCGCCGGCGTGGACCTGATGCGCAACGCCCCGGTGCAGGCCGAGCGTGCGGCGTTTCTGCTGGGCGGCCAGCGGCTGTCGCCGATCCTGCCGTGGTATCGCGGACGTGCCGATGCGCCGATGCAGCCGGAAGCACAGGCGCTGTGCCGCGTGGTGCAGGAGCGCCTGCTGCCGCATGCGTTCAGCCTGTCGCTGGATTGCCATTCCGGATTCGGCAGCGTGGACCGCATCTGGTTTCCGTATGCGAAGACTCGGCGGCCGGTTGAGTGTCTGGCGGAAATCTACGCGCTGCGTTCCATGTTCCGCAGCACCCATCCGTACCACAGCATCTACGCCATCGAGCCGCAGTCACGGCACTACATGACTCACGGCGATCTCTGGGATCACCTCTACGAGCAATCGCTGAATAATCCCGCGCGACTGTTCATCCCGCTGACGCTGGAGATGGGCAGCTGGCTGTGGGTCAAGAAAAGTCCGGCGCAGGTTTTCAACCTGCTCGGCATCTTCAACCCGGTGGCGCCACACCGGCACCGGCGCGCCCTGCGCCAGCACCTGACCTTTCTCGACTTTCTGGTGCGGGCCACCCTCTCCCATGCACGCTGGCGTCCGCCACAGGAAGCACGCGCGGCCTTGCTGGAGGCGGCGACGGCCTATTGGTACAGCGGGCGGCGGACGATGTGAACCGGCGCGCTTCGGTGGAGTTTTGCCTCACCGATTATTTGTATATACAATAACTCGTGCGCATCATCTACGATCCCGCCAAGCGCCTCGATACGCTCGCGGCACGCGATCTGGATTTCATGGACGCCGTGAAGGTGTTCGCAGGCACGACCTTCGAGTTTGAGGATGTGCGCAAGGATTACGGCGAGCGTCGAATGGTGTGCATCGGATTTCTGGATGACCGCATGGTGATGGTGGGGTACGTACAGCGTGGCGCTGACCGTCACGTCTTTTCAATGAGGAGATGCAATGACCGCGAAATCAGGCGTTACCAGACATTCTTCGCATGAGCCGGACCGGGAGTTGCCGGAACTGACCGATGCGATGCTGGCGCGCGGCCACTACAAGAAAGCCGGCAAACGCATCAGCCGCAAGGCCGGCGCTGCGGCTTTTCGCAAGGTGATCGGCCGGCCGCGATTGGAAAATCCCAAGCAGGCGATATCGCTGCGGCTGGACGTCGCCGTACTGAATCGCTGGAAAGCCAGTGGCCCAGGCTGGCAGACCCGCATGGCTGAAAGCCTGCGGCAGGTGCTTTAGGGTTCTAGCAGGCTGTTAGTGCCCCGCAACGCCAGTCACGCCGGGCTTGAATCGAAACACCTGGTAGGGCGCATTGGCCGCAACCTCGCTCGGCGGCCGGCCGATGACGTGATGCAGGCTAGAGCAGGTGACGTAGAGCCAACCGTCGGGGCCGAAGGAGAATCCATCGGGCCAGCGCAGCTTGTCGGTCTTGAGCAGGGTCTGCAGCGTACGGTCGGGTTTCAGCAACACCACCGCCGAGTGCTCCGGGTCGGACAGCACCACATTGCCGGCGTCGTCGGTGGTGATGCCATCGGACATGGTCTTGTCGGCAAAGGTCTCGATTTTCGCCGCCAGCGCATCGGCGGACAGCGATTCGTCGCGCAGGTCGGCGCTGCGCACCCGGTACATGTGCGCCGCGTTGACCGCCGCGAAATACAGCCACTCGCCATCGCGCGACAAGCCGATCGAATCCACGCCGGGGCGGATGCCGAAAATCCCGAAGGGCTTCATCACCACGCCCTGTACGACGGGGATTTTTTCTTCCGGCAGCACCGAGACATGTCCTTGCAGCAGACGCCGTGCGTTTTGTTTTTGCACGTCATACACGATCAGCGCCGGGTTCTTGCCGAGGATGCTGGCCTCGGCGATGTAGACCGTGCCGCCGTCGGGCGACACCTGAAAATCATTCAGGTGCGAACCAAGCCCGGCGATGTCGCGCGGGAACACGAACTCGTGAACCACCGCGCCGCTGGCAAGATCGAATGCCAGCAGTCGGCCGGGATGCAGGCCGTGAAAGCCGTTGTCCAACGTCCACAGCCGGTTCTGGCGGTCGATGCGCAGCGACAGCACGTCACGGAAAAAACGCGGCTCGTTCTCACCAGTCTGAAAGGCCAGCGACGGAAACGGCTTGGCCACGCCATTGACGATCTCGACGATCTTCATCTGCGGCCGCGCTTCGGGGTGCAGACTCACGAACACGCGCCCTTGGGCAGACACTGCGATATTCCCCGGTGGCGTCGGCAGGTCGGCGACGACTTCCAGCGCGGATTCGGCGAGCAGCGGTGCGGTCGTGCGGTCGGGGAATCCCGGCTCGCCACTGCCGTAACGCAGCTTGATGACGCCGACCAGGCCGACGACGAATACCAGTAGACCTAACAACAGATATTTGAGGACGCGCACGGTTTTCCCCCTCGTCAGACTTCCTGATCCGAGCTTTGATCATGGGTGATGGCGACTTCAGGAAACAATGGGCGCATGCGGTTGAGCAGCAGGCAGAACAGGTCGGCGGTGCGCTCGGTGTCGTAGATCGCCGAATGCGCCTCGTCGGCGTCGTAAGCGATGCCGGCAGCCACCAGCGCCTTGGCCAGCACGGTCTGCCCGAGCGCGGCACCGGCCAGCGTCACCGTGTCGAACACGCTGAAGGGATGGAACGGCGAGCGCTTGAAGTTCGTGCGCGCGATGGCAGCGTTGAGAAACCCCAGATCGAAGTGCGCGTTGTGGCCGACCAGCACCGCACGTTTGCAACCGACCTCCGACATCAGCGTGCGGATCGGCTTGAAGATTCTGTCCAGCGCTTCCTTCTCCGGTAATGCCAGCCGCAGCGGGTTGTCGACCTTGATGCCGTTCACTTCCAGCGCGGCTTTTTCGATGTTGGCGCCGGCAAAAGGCTGCACATGCGCCGCCACGGTATCGCCGCGGATCAGCTCGCCGTCGGGATTCATGATGATCGGCACCGCCGCGATCTCGAGCAGCGCATCGGTCTCCGCCTTGAACCCGCCGGTCTCGACATCCACCACCACCGGCAGAAAACCTCGGAAGCGCTGGGACAATGGAATCGGTGCGGTCATGGGACGCGCACTATAATCCACCGCCTTTTGCCACCGTTGTCCGCAACATGAAAAAAATCAAGAAAGTCGCGCTCGCCTATTCCGGCGGCCTCGATACCTCGGTCATCCTCAAATGGCTGCAGGACGTCTACGACTGCGAAGTGGTGACCTTCACCGCCGATATCGGCCAGGGCGAAGAGCTGGAATCGGTGCGACCGAAGGCCAAGCAGTTCGGCGTCAAGGAAATCTTCATTGACGATCTGCGCGAAGAGTTCGTCCGCGATTTCGTGTTTCCGATGTTCCGCGCCAACGCGGTCTACGAAGGCGAATACCTCCTCGGCACTTCGATCGCGCGGCCGCTGATCGCCAAGCGCCAGGTCGAGATCGCGCGCAAGACCGGCTGCGACGCCATCGCCCATGGCGCCACCGGCAAGGGCAACGACCAGGTGCGCTTCGAGCTCGGCGCCTATGCGCTGTGGCCGGAAGTGAAGATCATCGCGCCGTGGCGCGAGTGGGATCTGACCTCACGCGAGAAACTGCTGGCCTACGCCGAGAAGCACGGCATCCCGGTCGCGGCCAAGCGCAAAGGCGGCAGCCCGTATTCGATGGACGCCAACGCCCTGCACATTTCCTATGAAGGCGGCGGGCTGGAAGACCCGTGGTGGACGCCGCCGGACGACATCTGGCGCTGGACGAAAAACCCGGAAGATGCGCCTGCGCGTCCGGAATACGTGACCATCGCCTACGAAAAAGGCGATCCGGTCGCGGTCAACGGCAGGAAACTGACGCCGTATGGCGTGCTCAATAAACTCAACGAACTTGCCGGACGGCATGGCATCGGCCGGCTCGATCTGGTCGAGAACCGTTACGTCGGCATGAAGTCGCGCGGCTGCTACGAGACGCCCGGCGGCACGCTGATGCTGAAAGCGCATCGCGCAATCGAATCGCTGTGCCTTGATCGCGAAGTCGCGCACCTCAAGGACGAGTTGATGCCGCGCTACGCCAGCCTGATCTACAACGGCTACTGGTGGAGCCCGGAGCGCAGGATGCTGCAGGCGATGATTGACGAAAGCCAGCAGAAGGTCAGCGGCGAAGTGCGGCTGAAGCTGTACAAGGGCAACGTCTACAACGCCGGCCGGCGCTCGCCGAACTCGCTATTCGACGCGCGCATCGCCACGTTTGAAGATGACCGTGGCGCTTACAACCAGAAGGATGCGGAAGGATTCATCCGCTTGAACGGACTGCGCCTGCGCATCGGCGCCAAGCGAGACGCGAAGTAATGAACCCGTCGTTGGTGCGCTGGATACGCGCCAACGGCCTTGAGTTCGCCTACCTCGAGCGCGGCAGCGGGCCGCTGGTGCTGGTGCTGCACGGTTTCCCGGATTCCGCCTGGAGCTTCGTGCCGGTGCTCGATGCGCTGGCCGCCGCCGGCTTTCGCGCAGTGGCGCCGTTCATGCGCGGCTACGCGCCGACCAGCATTCCCGCCGATGGCGATTACCGCAGCACTGCACTGGCGCGCGATGTCATCGCGCTGATCGACACCTTCGGCGAACAGCAGGCCAGTGTCATCGGCCACGACTGGGGCGCAGTGGCGGCTTACACCGCGGCAACCCTGCGGCCCGATCGCGTGAAGAAACTGATCGCCGCTTCGATTCCGCATCCGCGCCGTTTTCTGCTGCGGATGTCGCTGGCGCAGGCGCGGCGCTCGCGCTACATGGGTTTCTTCCAGTGGCGAGGCGCCGAAGGAAAAGTCTCGCGCAATGACTTCGCCTGGCTGGAGAGCCTGATCCGCGAATGGTCGCCCGATTGGAAATTCACCGCCGCCGATCTGGCGCCGGTCAAAGCGAATTTTTCCGACCCGGCGCGGCTGACCGCGGCCCTGAGTTATTACCGCGCCCTGCCCAAGGCGTTGCTCGAAGGCGAAACCTGGTGGCTGCTCGGCCAGCCGGTGAAAGTACCGACGCGGGTGATCTACGGCGCCAAGAACGACGGCTGCATCGGCGTCGAGATGTTCAGCGGCATGGAGCATCTGTTTGCATCAGGGCTCGATCTGCTGCCGATGCCGGGCGGGCATTTCCTGCACTGCGAACAACCGTCAACGTTTGCTGATAGCGCCATCGGCTTTCTAAAAACCTGACCCGCTGCGCACATGCCATCCTTCGACATCGTCTCCAAGGTTGATCCGCACGAACTGGTCAATGCCGTGGATCAAGCCAAGCGCAAACTGGAAGACCGCTACGACCTGCGCGGCACCGACGCCAGCTTCGAGCTGGAAGGCAACGTCATCACCCAGTCCGCCGCCACCGAATTCCAGCTCACACAAATGCTGGGCATCCTGCATGAGCGACTCGCCGGACGCGGCATCGACCTGCGCTGCCTCGATGCCGGCCCGGTCGAAACCAACCTTGCCGCCGCACGGCAGAAACTTACCGTCAAGCAAGGCATCGAGCAGGCGCAAGCCAAAAAAGTAGCTGCGCTCATCAAGGAATCCAAGCTCAAGGTGGACGCCCAGATCCAAGGCGACAAGCTGCGCGTCACCGGCAAGAAGCGCGACGACCTGCAAACCGCGATTGCGCTGCTGCGCGGAGCGAAGCTGGAGCTGCCGCTGCAGTTTGAGAATTTCAGGGATTAGAACGAATGAACAAGAGCTTCGCCGACCGCATCCGCGCCATGAACGCGATGTACAAGCTGCCCGCTACCGTCACGCCGACGATTCCCTCCGAAGTCGGACCGGCTGCGGAAATTCAAGGCCACGCTGATGGACGAGGTGCACGAGATCGATGAGATCGTTGCCTCTGCCGAGCGTGGCGCGCCACCCCTGGATCTTGCCGTCGCCATCGCCGACTTGCTCGGCGACGTGATTGTTTACTGCCGCTCGGAAGCCCTCAAGTACGGCATCCCGCTGGAAGAAGTACTGTCCATCATCATGGATAGCAACGAGAGCAAGCTGGGCGCCGACGGCAAGCCGATCTATGACAGCAACGGAAAATTCCTGAAAGGCCCGAACTACTGGAAGCCGGAGCCGAAGATCAAGGAATTGCTTGAGGCCAAGTCCTAGGCCATCCGCGGCCAGTTGGCGAGGCGGCGTTTGCTACGGCCACCCTCGCCGTCCGCGCCCGCGGCTCGCATCAGCGCACGTGAGAGTTCGATGCGGGTGTCGCGCGGGTCTATGACCTTGTCGGTGTAGTTTTTGCCGGCGGCGTCCCACGGGGCGTTGGTTCTCGTGATTTCTTCGATGAGGGTTTCGCGGGAAAGAGCGCCCTCTCCCGAAGCTGCCCCCTCATCCTTGCCCTCTCCCCGCTGGGGAGAGGATAAAGATTCTGGATTCCCGCTTTCGCGGGAATGACGGCTTTCTTTTTCGGCGGCGAGTTTGCGGCCGTAGACGACGTTGACGGCGACGGCGGGGGCCATGAAGGAGACGTCGGCGGTGGGCCAGGCGAGCAGGATGTCGCTGCCCATGTTGCCGCCGCTCATGTTGCAGTGGGCCATGCCGTAGGACTTGCGCACGATGAGGCTGATGCGCGGCACGCTGGACTGATGCAGGGCTTCGATCCAATTCATGATGCGCAGGGGCATGCCGCCTTCTTCGGCGCGCTTGCCGACGAAAAATCCGGGCGTGTCGTGCAGGAAGACGAGCGGAATGTGGAAGGAGTCGCACAGGCAGATGAAGCTGACGGCTTTTTCGCAGGCGCCCGGCCCCATGGCGCCGGCCATGACCTTGGGGTTGTTGGCGAGGAGGCCGACGACGCGGCCTTCGATGCGTGCGAGCGCGGTGATGAGGCTGCCGTCGTAGAGAGGTTTGAGTTCGAGCACGCTGCCGTCGTCGCAGATGGCGTCGATGAGGCGATGCATGTCGTAGACGACGCGCGGGTCGGCGGGGACGAGGTCGAGGATGTTTTCGATGCGACCTTGTTTGTTTCGTCCTTCGACAGACTCAGGACGAACGGGAGTGATGGGTGGGAGTTCGTTGGCGTTGCTGGGCAGGTAACTCAGCGCGTGGCGGATGAGCCGCAGGCAGTCGGCGTCATCTTCGGCGAACAGGTCCACCAGCCCGGTGGTTTTGGCATGCAGTTCCCAGCCGCCGAGTTCCTCGGTGCTGGCCTTTTCGCCGGTGGCGATTTCGAGGATGGACGGGCCGCCCACGCACATGGCCGTGCCTTTGACCTGGATGACGATGTCGGACAGCGACGCGGTCCAGGCCGCACCGCCGAAACATTCGCCCATGATGGCGGTGATCAGCGGCACGCGGCGGTGGCGCGGCTCGGCGTCCTTGATCGGGTAGACCATGCTCATCATGCCGGCGCTGCCCATGATGTCGGGTACGCGCGCGCCGCCGGCGTCGCCGAGGTGGATGCAGGGATAGCCTTTCTGCGCCGCGTACTGCATGCCCTTGAGCTGCTTGCCGACCCCGACGCGGCCGCCCGCGCCGGCGAGCACGGTGACGTCGTCCGCGGAAACGTAGACGGTGCGCTGGTCGATGACGCCGAAGCCGCCGAGTTTGCCGTCGGCGGGCGTTTTTTCAGCCATCTCCGGCAGGTCACTGACGGCGAGCAAGCCCTGCTCGTCGAACGTGCCGGGGTCCAGAAGTTTTTCGATGCGCTGGCGCGCGTTGAGCCGGCCTTTTGATTGCTGCTTTGCAAGCTTGTCCGCGCCGCCCATCGCCTTCGCGCGGGCTTCGCGCTCGGCCAGTTGCTTCAATCGGTAGGGATCGGAGTCGGTCAAGCGATCACAACTTGCGGTAAACCTCGGCGCCCTGCTGCTTGAACTCGGCGGATTTTTCGGCCATGCCTTTTGCCGCGTAGTCACGCACGTCCTGCGTGATTTTCATCGAGCAGAAATGTGGCCCGCACATGGAGCAGAAGTGCGCGAGCTTGGCGCCGTCCTGCGGCAGGGTTTCGTCGTGGAAGTCCTTGGCTTTTTCCGGGTCGAGACTCAAGTTGAACTGGTCGTCCCAGCGGAATTCGAAGCGCGCCTTGCTCAGCGCGTTGTCGCGCAACTGCGCGCCGGGGTGGCCCTTGGCGAGGTCGGCGGCGTGGGCGGCAATCTTGTAGGTGACGATGCCATCGCGCACGTCGTCCTTGTCCGGCAAGCCGAGGTGCTCCTTGGGCGTGACGTAACAAAGCATCGCCGTGCCATACCAGCCGATCTGCGCCGCGCCGATGGCCGAGGTGATGTGGTCGTAACCGGGTGCGATGTCGGTGGTCAGCGGACCCAGCGTGTAGAACGGCGCTTCGAAACACTCGGCCAGTTCTTTCTCCATGTTCTCTTTGATCAGCTGCATCGGCACGTGGCCGGGACCTTCGATCATCACCTGCACGTCGTGCTTCCAGGCAACCTGGGTCAATTCGCCAAGGGTTTTCAGTTCGCCGAACTGGGCGTCGTCGTTGGCGTCGGCGATGCAACCCGGGCGCAACCCGTCACCAAGCGAGAACGAAACATCGTAGGCCTTCATGATCTGGCAGATGTCTTCGAAGTGCGTGTAGAGGAAATTCTCTTTGTGATGCGACAGGCACCACTTGGCCATGATCGAGCCGCCGCGCGAGACGATGCCGGTGACGCGCTCCGCGGTGAGCGGGATGTAGCGCAGCAGCACGCCGGCGTGGATGGTGAAGTAGTCCACGCCCTGCTCGGCCTGCTCGATCAACGTGTCGCGGTAGATTTCCCAGGTCAGGTCTTCGGCCTTGCCGTTCACTTTTTCCAGTGCCTGGTAGATCGGCACGGTGCCGATGGGCACCGGCGAATTGCGGATGATCCACTCGCGGGTTTCGTGGATGTTTTTGCCGGTGGACAGGTCCATGACGGTGTCTCCGCCCCATCGGATGGACCAGACCATCTTCTCTACTTCTTCGGAGATGGACGAAGTTACTGCAGAATTGCCGATGTTAGCGTTAATTTTCACACGGAAGTTGCGGCCGATGATCATCGGCTCCAGTTCCGGGTGCTTGATGTTGGCGGGGATGATGGCGCGGCCGGCCGCGATCTCGTCGCGCACGAATTCTGGCGTCACCAGCTCCGGTAACTTGGCGCCAAAGGCATTGCCGCGATGGCGCTTGAGGTAGCCAGCGGCTTTGTAGCTTTCGGACAGTTCGGCGAGCCGCGCGTTTTCGCGGATCGCCACGTATTCCATCTCCGGTGTGACGATGCCGCGTCGCGCGTAGTGCATCTGCGAAACATTTCCCGTGCGGCCGGCAACCCACGGCGCGCGCAGCTTGGGCAGCCCGGCTAGAAGGTCAATCTTTACTGCCGGATCGGTGTAGGGCCCGCTGGTGTCGTAGACCGTGACCGGGGCATTGGGCAATAAACCGGTGCGCGACTTGGTTGGCGTCAGCGTGATTTCACGCATCGGCACGCGCAGATCGCTGCGCATGCCCTGCACGTAGATCTTGTGGCTGGACGGAAACCCGCGCGAGACCGCTGCGCTCAGGCGATGAGCGTCCGGCAGCGAAGCCTGTGGCAAGGCAGTCATGGAATCCTGTGCGGGTTACCCCGCGAACTTCAGCGCCAGCCGATCACTTCGTAGCCCTTGTTGGTCAGGCAACGATTGACGTATTCCTTGTAGATACCGCCTGGCTGATTTTGTTTCTGGGCGCCATGCACCGCACCGCCGGCGCCGCCGATCACCGCGCCAGTGGCCGCACCGCGGCCCGCATCGCCAGTGATCGCGCCCAACGCCGCACCGACCGCTGCGCCCGCCAATGCGCCGCCGGCGCCTGTTTTCAGCGCCTGATTCGAGGTGTCGTCCTTGAGGCCTGCAGCTTCGGCCTTGGCCATGCAAACCGCGACATCTTCCTCGCCCTGCGCCGGGCCGACTTTCTCGAGCTTCTTGTTGGGATACAGCGCCGGACGCGGCGGAGGCGAAACACAGCCCGCAACGAGGGAAACAAAAATCAGTGAGATGAGTAAGCGCATGACAAGTCTCCGGTGTGGTGCGGCGATTGTATCGCAGGCCCCAAAAAACCTCGTAAGACCTGCATCAACGGCGACGATGAAAGCTGGCCCGGTTGTTGCATCGCACCAATACAAATCGACGCAAGGATCGCGAACATGCCCGGCGCATCTCAAAAAAGCACTCTGCGTTTCCTCTGTCTGCTGATCGGCGGCCTGTTCTGGGCGGGCCCGCTGCTGGCGCAACCTTCTTTGGTCACACCCGACAAGATCAGCAGCGGCGACACCGCCTGGATGCTGACTTCAACCGCGCTGGTGCTGCTGATGACCATCCCCGGTCTCGCGCTGTTCTACGCCGGCATGGTGCGGCAGAAAAACGTGCTGTCCACCGCCCTGCAAAGCATCACCATCGCCTGCATCGTCAGCGTGCTGTGGATGGTGGTCGGCTACAGCCTGGCCTTCACGCCCGGCAGCCCGTGGATCGGCGGTCTGGACCGCGTGATGCTGCAGGGCATGACGTTCGACAAGCTGCAGGGCCTGCTCAGCGTCAGCCATATCGCGCCGTCGATTCCGGAATCGGTGTTCGTGATGTATCAGCTGACGTTCGCGATCATCACGCCGGCGCTGATCGCCGGCGCGTTTGCCGAGCGCATGAAGTTCGGCGCCATGGTCATGTTCATGACGCTGTGGTCGCTGCTGGTGTACGTGCCAGTGGCGCACTGGGTGTGGGAGCCGGGCGGCTGGCTGGCCGTGCTCGGCGCGCAGGATTTCGCCGGCGGCACCGTGGTGCACATCAATGCCGGCGCCGCCGGGCTGATGTGCGCGTTCATGCTCGGCCCGCGCGAGGGCTACGGCAAGGTGCCGTTCATCCCCTACAACCTCGGCCTGACCATGACCGGCGCCGCGCTGCTGTGGGTCGGCTGGTTCGGCTTCAACGCCGGATCGGCGGTCGCCGCCGACGGCCGCGCCGGCATGGCGATGCTGGTGACTCACGTCGCCGCCGCCACCGCGACGCTGACCTGGATGCTGGTCGAGTGGGTCACGCGCCGCCATGCCACCCTGCTCGGCGCCTGTTCGGGCGCGGTCGCCGGACTGGTGGCGATCACGCCGGCATCCGGCTTCGTCGATCTCACCGGCGCGTTCGCCATTGGCGCCGCCGCCGGACTGTTCTGCTACTGGGGTGCCACCGGCTTGAAGCGCGTGCTGGATGCGGACGACTCGCTCGATGTCTTCGGCATCCACGGCATCGGCGGGCTGGTTGGCGCCATCCTCACCGGCGTGTTCTCGCAGAAAATCATCAGCGGCGCCGAGGCCAACCTGGCGGTGCAGGTCATCGGCGCCTTCATCACGCTGTTCTACAGCGCGCTGATGTCCTTGCTGATCCTGCTGTTGACCAAGCTCACCATCGGTCTGCGCGTGACGCCGGAGCAGGAAGAGGTCGGACTCGACCTGACCTTGCACGGCGAAAAGATTCCCTGAAGTAACACCCGAGAAACGGCATGGCGGAAACAGAACGATTCGGGCTGGCCAGCCACCTTTACGTCAAGCTGCGCCGATCACACGCGCGCGTGGTGGATGTGGCCTGGATGGCGCAGAACGATGAGTACGCGAAGGAGATCCTGCGCATCGCACGAGAATCACCAGACGCGGACGTGGCGAAAATCGTTGAACGCTTCGAGGAATTGCTGGGCATCAGACGCGCTGCGCCTGCACCCACGCCAGCCCCTGTGGCCAAGCCCGCGCCGAAACCCGCCACCGCGCTGGAAAAAGAAGTCGCCCGGCACTACACCGGACATCTTCGCTAGGTTTTTATCAAGGCCATCGCCGCATAGATGCGCTGATCGATCATCAAGCCTTCGGCGGCTTTGCGCCGCAACCAGCCCACGAGGCTCGATGCGCCGACACGATGCACCGTGATGTCTTCGCCGTCGACGCCGCCGCCGCTGTGGATTCGTTTGAGATCGGTAACTTCAACGAAATAAAGCTGCTCACTGGTCAGGCCCGGCGCGGTCGGGCCTGAATGCAGGATGCGCGCGCTGGCGCCTTGGTAGCCGGTCTCCTCCAGGAGTTCGCGCATCGCGGAATCCTCGATGCTCTCGCCACGATGCGCGGCTTCGTCGCCGATGATGCCGGCGGGCAGTTCGAGGGTGCGCGCGTTCACCGGGACACGGAACTGCTCAACCAGCAGCCATTCGTTTTCCCTTGTTACGGCGACGATGTGGGCGGCACCGCGTGCGTTGACTCGCGAGACGTATTCCCAGCGACCGCACTTTTTGAGCTCGAGGAATTTCCCCCGATGCAGGATCTCTTCGCTCAGTGGACGGCCTGTTTGCTGACGAACTGGGTCACGGTCTCGTCGGGCTTGAGCAGGTCTTCAGCCGACAGCTGCGTGGCGTTGCGGCCGCCGAGGAAATCAGTAAGTCCGGATTTGGCGTACTGCGCGCGGATGCGGTCACTCATCAGGCCGATGTATTCGAGGTTGGGCATCAAGCGCTGGAACATGATCTGGCGGAACATGGTCATGCTCGGCGCGTTGAGCACGACTTCGTCCCAGTCTTTCAGCGACAGCTGGCCCTCGAACCAGTCGTAGTACATCTCGCGGCCGAGGAAGCGGTTGCGCATCAGCAGGGCGACTTCAAACGCCCAGTCCTCGCGCTCGCGGCGCTCGGACTCGGACAGCTGCTTGGTGATGTGTTCCCGGAGCGCCAACACGCCGTAATGCACGTGGCGCGCCTCGTCCTGGATCACGTACTTCAGCAATTGCTTGAGCAGTGGCTCGCTGGTCATGTTGTAGAAGGTGGTGAAGGCGCCGAGCGCGAGACCTTCGACCATGATCTGCATGCCGAGGAATTTGACGTCCCAGCGCTTGTCGGTGAGCAGGTCGTCGAGGATCACGAACAGGTTGTCGTTGATGACATAGACCTTGTTCATCTTCGAATCGAGGTAGCGGAAGAACACTTCGAGGTGGCGGCCTTCGTCCATCACCTGCGTCGCGCCATAGAGTTTGGCGTCCATCCACTGCACGCTCTCGGTGACCTGGGCCGCGGCGTAGAGCGCACCCTGTTCGCCGTGCATGAACTGCGCCAGCGACCACGCCGTCCAGTCATGCGCGTAACGCAGTTTTTCCTTGGCATTGAGCTTGATGCCCTTGGCCTCGAGCTGTGGAAACGGCAGATAGTCCAGCGGCATCAGCGGGCGCTCCGGATTCTCCGGATCGACGTTGGTGCTCCAATCCAGATCGCGGTCGCCGTTCCATTGATTGACCACGGCGCGGCGGTACAGCTCGTACATTTCCGGGAATTCGCTGCCGTAGTTGAGATCGAAGTGCGCCGAGTGGCTGGCCTTCATCGCCGCCGAATCCGCCTGTGCGCCGCGGGTGAACAAGCCGCGGATCGCCGACGGCGCGATGGAGGCCGCGACCTTGGCGTTCTTCACCGACAGCATCATGTTGATGTTGTCGAACGTGGAGTAGATCGTGTTCTGCGCCTTTTGCGGAAGTCCGAGCAGCATGCGGTCGGTGATGGACATGGGGTGCCTCCTCTAAAAGTCGATGGTGACGCGACTGGCAGCATACGCCGAGCACGCCAGCGTGTAGCCCTGCGCTTTTTCGTCGGCCGCCAGGCAATTGGGTTCGTTCAGGGCGACCACGCCCTCCAACACATGGATCTTGCAGCTGGCACAACCGCCGACCGTGCAGGAAAACGGCAGCGCGACGCCCTCGCGCAGCCCCGCCTCGAGAATGGTTTCGCCAACCTGCTGCTGCACGCTGCGATTCGAGCGCTTGAAAATGATTTCCTGAGCCGCGGTCGGTTTTGCAGACGAAGATTTTGGCGCCGCGAGAAAACGCTCGCGGCGGATTTGTGTTGCAGGAACACCGCCCGCACGCAGTGCTTTTTCGGTGGCATCCATCAGTGCCACAGGCCCGCACAGGTAATAGTCGTTATCGCCTGCGCCGAGCAGCGCGGTAGCGCGTTCGCCACTCAGTCGGCCGGATTCGCCACTCCATCCCGCTGCAGGCTGCGACAGCACGTGAACGATCTGCACCCCCGGATGGCGGCGCGCGAATGCGTCGAGACGCTCGCGGAAAATGACCTCATCCTGCGAACGCGAGGCGTAGACCAGCCGCGCGGTGCGTGACGCATCCAGCGCCAGCGCGGTCTCGATCAGACTGATGACCGGCGTGATACCGGAGCCGGCGGCGAGAAACACCAGCGGCCGGCGGCTGGCCGGATCGAGGACGAAATCACCACTGGGTCCGGCGACGGTATAACGGTCGCCGACGCTGAGACTTTGGCTGACATGGGAGGAAGCGACACCGCTCGGCAAGGATTTGACCGTGAACGCCAGCGCACCGCCTTCAGGTGCCGACAGCGAATACGCGCGCTTGACGATGGCGCCCCCGACCGGGAAACAGTGGGTCAGATACTGGCCGGCGCGGAACACGATGCGGCGGCCATCCTCCGGCTCGACCAGCACCGTCACCGTCGTCGGTGTTTCGCGATGGATGTCGACCACCCGCACTGAACGCAGCGCGCCGCCGGAACTGCCCTGCATCCAGCGCTTCGAGCCCCCTCGCGGGCGCTCGATGACGACACGGCGCGGTTTCGATTTAAAAAAAAGCATGGGCGCAGACTGCACCGGCATCGCAAAAGCGTCAATCAGCGGTAATTTCGATTCTCGGCTCGCGCGTCCGGGATCGATCCACAAATCAGCGCAAAAAAAGATCTACGCCGATCTGAGGCCGACGGGTGTCGCCGTCTTGATCTCAAACGATGCGTTCGGACCCTGCGCCAGATGCTTGACCAACAGATTCATCGCAGCGCGAACGTCGGTGTCGAACTGGAACGGCGGATTCAGCACCAGCAACCCGCAGGCGTGCATCTGGCCCGCCGCGGGCGCGCCGTTGTCGAACTCGTAGGCCCGCCACGGGCGGTTCAGCGCGGCGACCTTGCGCAGAAACTGGTCGGCGGCACGGCGGTTCTTCAGCGCGTACCAGACCGCGTAGATGCCGTGCGCGAATCGTGCCTGCGCGGCTTTGAGGAACTGTGCGGCGGCGTCAAACTCGTCGGGCCGCTCGAACGGCGGGTCGATCAGGATCAGCCCGCGCTTTTCCTTCGGCGGCAGCAGCGACGCGGCCTCGTAGCCATCGCGCTGGTGCAGTTCGACGCCCGCGCAATTCGCCTTGAGCTGCGCGGCGATGGCCGGCACTTTTTCGCACAGCACCACGCGATCCTGCGGCCGCGCCAGCGCGCGTGCGATCAGTGGCGAGCCGGGGTAGTTGCGCAAACCACCGCCGGGATTCTCTTCGCGCACCAGGCGCAGCAAGGTCGCCAGTGGCTCCGGCACATCCGCCAGCTCCGCCAAGCGCGCGATGCCGTCGCGCCACTCGCCGGTCTTATCCGCCGCAACACTGTCGAGCCGGTAAGCCCCTGCCCCGGCATGAGTGTCGAGAAAGCACCACGGCGTGTCCTTGCGGTTGAGCGCGGCCAGCAGTCCGCACAGCAGCGTGTGCTTGAACACATCGGCGAAGTTGCCGGCATGGAACTGGTGCTGGTAGTGCAAGTGCGGTGATCTCTTTTGACGGCCCCGATGCCCGGCCTATCGCCGGGCCCGGGGTCGGTCCACAGCGCCGAGCGCGTCGATGTGATCGTATCCGGCGGCGAGGCGCTGTGGCCGAAACACATCGGCGAAATTGCCGGCATGGAACTGATGTTGGTAGTGCATTGAGTCGCTTCAAAATCCCGGCAGGGATTCGGGTGCCGGCTCGGATTCGTTCAGGCGCTTCACCGCGGCCTCAGCCGAGGCGTAATACCAGCGCTTGCCGGTCTCCTTCAGGTAGCCGGCTTCGCGCAGCACCTTGAGCACACTGCGCTGCGCGCCGCACACCGCAACGAAGATGCCGCCGCCATTGAGGTCGTCAATCAGGCCCTCGAGCGCCACCAGTCCGGTGGCGTCGATGGTCGGCACTGCGGACAAATCCAGAATCACCGCGCGCACCGATTTGTCGTGATTGCGCAGCGCTGCCATGGCGCGCTCGGCGGCGCCAAAGAACAGCGGCCCGGCGATCTCGTAGAACCGCGCGTTCTTCGGCAACCCCGCCGGCGCCTGCGGATGACCTTCGCCAATGAGATTGACCATCGACACCTTGCTCATGCGGTGCATGAAAAACAGTGCCCCCATCACCACACCCACGCTGATCGCCACCACCATGTCCACCAGCACGGTGAGGCCGAAGCAGCTCAGCATCAGCAGCACGTCGCCACGCGGGGCCACTCGCAGGATGCGGACGAAATTGCGCCGCTCGCTCATGTTCCAGGCCACCATCAGCAGCAGCGCGGCGAGTCCGCACATCGGCAGCCACGACAGCAGCGGCGCCAGCGTCAGCATGCAGGTGAACACGAACAGCGCATGCACCAGGGCAGCGATCGGCGACCGCGCGCCGGCGCGGATGCTGGCCGCGGTGCGCGCCAGCGCACCGGTGGCGGGAATGCCTCCGAACAGCGGCGCAACCAGATTGCCCAGGCCCTGTGCCACCAGTTCGGCATCCGGATCGTGCTTCTTGCCGGTCATGCCGTCGGCGATCACCGCGCACAGCAGCGACTCGATCGCACCCAGCAGGGCGATGGCAAACGCCGGGCCGATCAGGGAGCGGATCAGCTCGAAGGAAAGCTCGAGGTGGGCGCCGTCCTTGCCCGGCAACTCCCAGGGCCAGTGCCATTCCGGCAGCAGCGGCGGAATGCCGGCGTGCGTCACGCCGTCGAGCGTGTAGCTGAAGCGATCGGCGATGGTGGTCAGCGTCAACCCGGGAAACTGGGTTTTGATCAGCCAGGCCGCGAACCCTGCGAACAGCGCGGCCCCCAGATACGCCGGCCCCGGCAACCGCAACCGCGGCCATAGCACCAGCAGTGCCAGCGTGGTGGCCCCGACGCCGAGCTCGACGGGATTGAAGTCCGGCAGCGCCCAGAACACCTGACCAATACGCGCAAGGAAGTGCTCACTGCCCTCGGCTGTCAGGCCGAAGAAATCCTTGAGTTGCAGACTGGCGATGACCAGCGCGATGCCGGCGGTGAATCCGGTCGTCACTGAATACGGGATGTACTGGATCAGCTGGCCCATGCGGCCCCAGCCCAGAGCGATCAGCATGGCGCCGGCCATGAAAGTCGCCACCAGCAGGCCGCCGAGCCCGTGCTGCTGCGCGATCGGGAACAGGATCACCACGAAGGCGGCAGTGGGACCGGACACATTGAAGCGCGAACCACCCGCCAGCGCGATGACAGCGCCGGCGATGAACGCGGTGTAGAGACCGTGCTGCGGCGGTACGCCCGACGCAATGGCGAGCGCCAGCGACAAGGGCACGGCGATGATGCCGACAGCGATTCCAGCGAGGAGGTCCGCGCGAAACTGTGTGCCGCGATAGCCGTCGCGCCAAGTGTCCTTCAGCGCCGAGGCAATCGGCGGAAAGGCGCGCTGTATGACGTGGAAGACGGGCAAGGACGAACTGCGCGGGCGGGCTTGCCGTGACACTTTACGCTTCTGCTGCGGAACGCGTGGTAATGCGGGTCGTCACCGCAGGCTGCACGCGCGTCAACCACTGCGTCCAAAGGGCGTTATCGGGGGTAATCAGCCGCACACAGCGAGGTGCCTCATGCAAGGACGTCACGGACTTTTAGCCGCAATCATCGCGCTGTCTACGCTGGTGCCCGCCACCGCGATGGCCGATCACCGCCACCATCATGGCGGCGCGCGCTACAACTTCAGCTTCAACTACGGCTCGCCGTATTACCACGGCGGCTATTACCGCCCCTATGCGCACCACAGGCACTACGGCCCACGTTTCGGCCCCACGTTCTATTACTACGAAGTGCCGGTGGTCCGCGAATACGAGGTCACGCGCATCGTCGAACCGACGCCGCAGATCTCCGGCCCGCCGCCGGCGCAGAACTGGTATCTGTGCGAGGACAGCGGCGAGTACTACCCCTACGTCACCGAGTGCGATAGCGACTGGAAGATCGTGCCGGCGACGCCGCGCAAATGAGGCTGGCCCTCGCGTTTTCCGCGCTCGGCCTGCTGCTGGCCGGCTGTGCCAGTGTGCCCAGCGCGCCGACGGTGGCGGTGATGCCGGCGCCGAACAAACCGTTTGACGTCTTCCAGGAAGACAACGCGGTCTGCCGCTACTACGCCGACAAGGAAGTGCGCGGTCTGCCGACACCGTCCGACACCACCACCGCACGCGCCCTCGGCGGCGCCGTATTGGGCGCTGCCGCTGGCGCACTGCTGGGCCAGAGCGGCGAGGCCGCCGCCATCGGCGCCGGGGCCGGTCTGCTGCTCGGCGCAGCCGACGCCGATGACGACTGGGACCGCCCGAGCTACGGCTTGCAGCGGCGCTATGACATCGCCTACCAGCAGTGCATGTACTCCAAGGGCAACCAGATTCCGGGTTACGCGGTGCAGAGTTACGCCCCGCCGCCGCGACGCAGAAAACAATAGCTATCATGCCGCTCCGAAATATCGGAGCGCAGGATGAGCCAGAACAACATTGATTCGGTGCTGCAGGAGCACCGCAAGTTTCCACCCAGCGCAGCGTTCGTCGCCAAGGCACGGCTCGACGCCGCCAAACTCGCTGCGCTGCATGCCGAGGCGCAGAAAGATTCCGTTGCGTTCTGGTCGCGGCTCGCGCGCGAAGAACTGAGCTGGCACAAGCCCTTCACCCAAACACTGGATGAGTCGCGCGCACCGAACTACCAGTGGTTCGGCGACGGCCAACTCAACGTCTCGGTCAACTGCATCGACCGTCACCTCGAAAAACGCGGCGACAAGATCGCGATCCGTTTCGAGGGCGAAAAAGGCGATACGCGCACTCTGACCTATCGCGAACTGCATGCGGAAGTCTGCAAGCTCGCCAATGGCCTGAAATCGCTGGGCGTCCAAAAGGGCGATCGCGTCAACATCTACCTGCCGATGACGCCGGAAGCAGTGATCGCGATGCAGGCCTGTGCGCGCATCGGCGCCACGCACTCCGTCGTATTCGGCGGATTCTCTGCAGGCTCGCTGAAGGACCGCATTGAGGATGCGCAGGCGAAAATCCTGATCACCGCCGACGGCGGCCATCGCGGCGGCAACGTCGTTGATCTGAAAAAGATGGCAGATGAGGCACTCGCCGGCGCCTGTAAATCCATCGAAAAAGTCATCGTCTACCAGCGCACGCGGCACGCGGTGAACATGGCCGCAGGCCGCGATGTCTGGTGGCATGAACTGACCGCAAAACAATCGGCGCAATGCGAGCCCACGTTCGTCGAGGCCGAACATCCGCTGTATCTGCTCTACACCTCCGGCTCGACCGGCAAGCCCAAGGGCATCCAGCACTCGTCTGCCGGCTATCTGCTCGGCGCGCACATGACCGTGCAGTGGGTGTTTGACATCCGCGACGACGACATCTTCTGGTGCACCGCCGATGTCGGCTGGGTCACCGGCCACACCTATGTCTGTTATGGCCCGCTGTCGAACGGCGCGACGCTGCTGATGTACGAAGGCGCGCCGGTGGTCCCGGATGCCGGGCGTTTCTGGAAGATCTGCCAGGACCACGGCGTGACGATCTTCTACACCGCGCCGACCGCGATCCGCGCATTGATGAAGCTCGGCGAGGAGTTCCCCAACAAGTACGACCTGTCCAGGCTGCGACTGCTGGGTTCGGTCGGCGAGCCGATCAATCCGGAGGCGTGGATGTGGTATCACCGCGTCATCGGCAAGGAAAAGCTGCCGATCGTGGATACCTGGTGGCAGACCGAGACCGGCGCGATCCTGATGTCACCGGTGCCAGGCGCCACCGCCACCAAGCCCGGCTCCTGCACGCAGCCACTGCCGGGGATTTTCCCCGAGGTGGTGAACGAGGCCGGCGAACCGGTAAAGAGCCTCGACGCTGGCGGGCTGCTGGTGATCACCAAACCCTGGCCGTCGATGCTGCGCACCATCTGGGGCGACAACCAGCGCTACATCAAGACTTACTGGTCGCAGTTCAACAACAAGTACTACGTCGCCGGCGACACCACGCACCGCGACAAGGATGGCTACTACTGGATCATGGGTCGCGCCGACGACGTGCTGAAAGTCTCCGGCCACCGCCTCGGCACCATGGAAGTCGAGTCCGCGCTGGTGTCACACCCTCGTGTCGCCGAGGCCGCAGTGGTCGGAAAGCCGCACGAGATCAAGGGCGAAAGCATCTTCGCCTTCGTCATCTGCCGTGGCGCAAGGCCGCAGGGCGCCGATGCCGAAAAACTGCTGAAAGAACTGCGCGAACATGTGGCCAAGGAACTGGGGGCCATCGCCAAGCCTGATGACATCCGCTTTGCCGATGGACTGCCCAAAACCCGCAGCGGCAAAATCATGCGCCGGCTGCTGCGCTCCATTGCCAAGGGCGAGGAAATCACCCAGGACGTCTCGACACTTGAGAATCCGGCGATCGTCGCCCAGCTCGCCGGCAAAAACTAAAGAAATCAGGCCAGCCGTGGCGCCAGGCGCCGTACCAGATCGGCCATTGCATCCTTGGGCTTCTTGTAATTGAGCTCTTCGGCGCCAAGCTCGCATAACCAGACCACGCCGTGGTCGTCGTACTTGCCGGTGGGATGACGGCGCGACAGCACGTAATAGCTGTAACCGCGCTTGGAGCTGTCCTCGACCTTCACCGAAACCTCCTGCTCGTCGCGGCTGAAGGTGAAATGCTGCACCTTCGGGTGCTTGCCAACCTTGTCCTTGAGCTGCTGCATCGCCACCAGCACCTGCTTCCATTCCGCGTCCAACTGCGCCAGCCGGGCTTTTTCGCCGACGGCATTTTCATCACGATAGGTGCGGATGCCGGCCAGCTGCTGATCAAGCAGGTCCACGGCGGAATCGGTTGATGCGCGCGGCCTGGGCGCAGATTCCAGTGGCGTCGGCACGCCGGGCAGATCGAGAAAGTTCATGCCGGCGGGCGCC
The DNA here is from genome assembly GCA_038043245.1 of Pseudomonadota bacterium. Taxonomy (GTDB): domain Bacteria; phylum Pseudomonadota; class Gammaproteobacteria; order Nevskiales; family Nevskiaceae; genus JACPFV01. The sequence goes on from JBBTCH010000006.1 coordinate 56,501, forward strand.
GTCGACGCTGGTTTTGGCGCGGCCGGGGCCAGGGGCCCCATCGGTACCAGCTCCAAGTCGTCCTCTTCAGCTTTCGGCACGGGTGCCGGCGGCATCGGCACAAGCTCCGAGTCGTCCTCTCCAGCTTTCGGTGCGGGTGCAGGCAGCGGCGCCGGAGGTACTGCTACCGGCGCAGGCGGCACGGCGGAAGCGCCGGCGCGCTCGAAGACGATCTGAAATCCGGCAATCTCGACGCGGCTTTTTTCATCCACCAGTGTCGGTTTGGTCAGCGGTTGACCGTTGAGCGTCGAGCCGTTGGAGCTGCCCAGGTCCACGAACACCGGCCGTTCCTTGAACAGTTCGATGCGCGCATGCTGGCGCGAGATGGCAGTGGAGGGCAGGATGATCTGGCAATCGTGCGTGCGGCCAACCACCAGCCGGCCATTCAACGGCAGCCGGCAGATTTCGCTTCCTTGCGGGTCACGGACAACTACAGTCCACATGTACCTCAGCGTCCCCGTTCAACCAGGACGCCCCTTGTTTGTCTTTGCAAAAGTATAGCGCCGCGTCAGGACGCGGTATGCAATCCGCATTCCCGTTTGTCATCCATTTTCGTGGGGAGATGCAGCGCCTGAGCGTCGCCGCGCCAGCGCTGCAGCGCCGACGCGATGGTGCATTTCGACAGCCGGAACTGTTACTACGAAGTGTGCAGCCCGCATTCCCGCTTATCTTCGACTTTAGTAGGGTCGAAATAGTCAAAGTTATTCGGCAAATCGTGCTGTTTCAGGTAATCGTTCATCTGTTTGGCCGTCCACGACAGCACCGGCGCGACCTTGATGAGACCATCGGGGCGAACCGAGATCGGGCTCATCGCCGCGCGCTCTTCAGTCTCCTCGGCGCGGATGCCGGTGATCCAGACCTCGGCTTTCAATTCCTTGAGTGCACGCTCAAACGGCTCCAGCTTCACCTCGTAAGTGAACTCGGCCAGGCGCGGATCGTCCAAGCCCGGCGTCGGGCCGTCCACCGCCTCGCGATGTGCCTTTGAACGGCGCGGCCGGTAGTTGTGGAACTGCAGGTTCAGCTTCTTGATGACGTCCTCGGCAAAACGATAGGTCGCCGCGGTGCCATAACCGCTGTCCGCCCAGATCACCGGGATATCCGGTTTTTTCTGTACCGCCATGTGCAAGGTCACCGCGGCGAACGGGCCGAAGCTGGTCGAAACCACGGCGCGGCGCCCGAGGCCCAGCGCCCAGTCGAGAATTCTTTCGGGGTCTTTGCCCAGTTCGGCATTCAGTTGGGGCAGATCTAGCTTGTTCATCGGTGCATTCATGGGGGCGCATTTTAGTCAGGCAAGGTGCGGCGCGCCTGATAGAGGCGAATCAATCTAAAGATATTCAATGGCGGCGCGGCGGCGGTCGCTATACTGCGCGCCCTCATTTTCCACCTGCCGATTCCATGTCCACCAACCTTGTCTGGCACGCCCACAAAGTCGCCCGCGCCGAGCGCGCGGCACAGAAAAAGCAGAAGCCCGCGATCATCTGGCTGACCGGCCTGTCCGGCTCGGGCAAATCCACGCTCGCCAATGCCCTGGAAGGCGAGCTGTTCCGCACCGACCACCACAGCTACCTGCTCGACGGCGACAACGTGCGCATGGGACTGAACAAGAACCTCGGCTTCACCGACGCCGACCGCGTCGAAAACATCCGCCGCATCGGTGAAGTCGCCAAACTCTTTGCCGACGCCGGGCTGATCGCCATCACCGCCTTCATTTCGCCGTTCCGCGCCGACCGTGATCTGGTGCGCGCGCTGGTGGCGCCGGGTGAGTTCTTCGAGGTTTACGTCAAAGCCCCGCTCGATGTCTGCGAACAACGCGACCCGAAAGGCCTGTACAAGAAGGCCCGCGCCGGCCAGATAAAGCAGTTCACCGGCATTGACTCGCCATATGAAGAACCCTCGAACCCGGAACTGGTGATTGACACCGCCGCGCAAAATCTTGAACAGAGCACGCAGCTGCTGCTGAGCAGACTCAAGCAGGCCGGCATCCTGCAAGCGTAGTGTCGGTACAACTTCTGTCGTCGGCGCCAGTCGCCGACTTTCATTCGCGCACGCTCGGCTGGGAATCCGGCAGCGGTATGCCGACGCTGCGCGGCCGCCATTCAGCGGGCAGCGAAACGATTCATTTTCTCTCGGGCAACGGCTTCTGCGGCGGCGTCTATTGGCCGTTCCTGCGTGGCCTGCTGCCGGACTACGGCCTGTTCACGCACGACATCGAAGGCCATGGCGCCAGCGATCCACCGCAGAAATTTTCCGGCATCAATGCCGTCTGCCAGCGCGTCACCACGGTCATCGCGGAACAGAAACTCAAGACACCGCTGATCGGCATGGGCCACAGCTTCGGCGCAGCACTGACATTGAAACTCGCTGCCGAGAATCCCGGCCTGTTCCGTGCATTGGTGCTGCTCGATCCCATCGCCATGCCGCCGATGGCCTGGCGTATCTGGCGCTCGCTGGCCCTGATCGGTCAAAACCCGATCGCCAAAGCCACGCGCAAGCGCCGCGACCGCTGGGCCTCGCGCGACGAGGTTGTCGAGCGATTGCGCGATCGCGGCATTTACAAGGGCTGGACTGATGAGGCACTGGACTGCTTCGCGGATTACGCCACCCGCGACGCCACCAAGGGCGAACGCGTGCTGTGCTGCTCCAAAGCGCTCGAGGCACAGATTTTCAACCGCACGCTTTATACCTGGGGTTATTTTCCCAAGATCAAGGTGCCGATCCTGTATCTGCACGGCGCATCGAGCTATGACTTCTTCGCCGCCTCCGCGCGGCTGGCGCGCAAGCTGAATCCGGGCGTGGTCGTACAGACGCTGCCGGGCGGACACTGCTTCATGCAGGAAGACCCATCGGCAGCGGCGACTGCCGTGCGCTCGTTTCTGAAAACACCCGCCCTCGGTTAGCATCCCGCCTCCTGCGGAGGCTGACATGCGCGCGATCTATATCGAAAAACCGGGCGACACCGACGTTCTAAAAGTCCGCGAGGTGTCCGGCCCCACAGCCAAGCCTGGCGAGGTGCTGATCCGGGTCAAGGCGTCCGGCATCAATTTCGCCGATGTGCTCGCGCGCCAGGGCATTTATCCCGCGGTCAGAAAATATCCGATCGTGGTCGGCTACGAAGTCGCCGGCGTGGTCGAAGCGGTCGGCGATGGGGTGGATGCGAGCTGGCGTGGCAAGGAAGTGCTGGCACTGACCGACTTCGGCGGTTATGCCGAACTCGCGGCCTGCGATGTGCGCTATGTCTGGGAGAAACCGACGGCACTTTCGTTCGAACAGGCCGCTGCGATTCCCCTCAACTACATCACCGCCTGGGGCCTGCTGATCGCGATGGGCGGCTTGAGCCGGGGCGACACCGTGCTGATTCACAACGCCGGCGGCGGTGTCGGCCTCGCCGCGCTCGATATAGCGAAGCACGTCGGCGCCATCAGCATCGGCACCGCCAGTGCGCGCAAGCATGCATTCCTGAAATCGCGCGGCTGCGCGCATTGCGTGGATTACACGCGGGCCGACTGGCCGGCTCAGGTGATGCGGCTCACCGATGACCGCGGCGTCGAGCTGGCGATAGACCCGATCGGCGGCAAGAACTGGGCGCAGACCTACTCGGTGCTGCGTGCCACCGGCCGCATCGGCATGTTCGGCATTTCTTCTGCTGCGGTCGGCGGCCTGCGCGCCAAGTTCGAGCTGGTGAAATTGGCGCTGGCGGCGCCGTTTTTCCATCCGCTCAAGCTCATCCCCGGCAACCGTGGCGCCTTCGGCATCAACATCCATTCGATGTATCACGAGCACGCCAAATTCAGCGCCTGGATGGGCGCGGTGCTGCGCGGCGTCAGCGAAGGCTGGGTGCGACCCCACGTGGACAAGATATTCAAATTCACCGAGGCGGGCGCTGCGCACGCGCATATCGAGAGCCGGGGCAACATCGGCAAGGTGTTGCTGGTGCCATGAACGCGCGCGCATAAAACGGGGACTGAGAGAAGCGTCGCAAGGACGGCGCGCGAACTAAGATGGCCGCATGAATAAAAATCGCATCGCCTTGTTCCTCATCGTCGTCACGCTGGTTGCGGCGTTCTTCGTATTCGACCTCGGCCGCTTCCTGTCGCTGGAAGCATTGAAAAATCAGCGCGAGGCCCTGTTGAGTTATCGCGACGCCCAGCCGCTGCTCACGGCAGCCGCGTTCTTCGGCGTCTACGTCCTGGTCACGTCCCTGTCGATACCGGGGGCGACGCTGCTGACGATCGCGTCCGGTGCGATTTTCGGCCTGCTCTGGGGCACGGTCCTGGTCTCGTTCGCCTCGACGCTGGGCGCCACCTGCGCCTTTCTCAGCTCGCGTTATCTGTTTCACGATGCGCTGCAGAAAAAATATGGCAGCAGACTCAGGACGGTCAACACGGGCATCGCCAAGGACGGTGCGTTCTATCTGTTCACGCTGCGGGTGGTGCCGCTGTTCCCGTTCTTTGTGATCAATCTGATGATGGGTCTGACCCCCCTGCGCACGTGGACCTACTACTGGGCGACTCAGCTGGGCACGCTGCCGGCGACACTGATTTACGTCAACGCCGGCACCCAATTGGCGCAACTCAACGCGCCGTCGGATATTCTTTCGTTGGAATTGCTTGGCGCGTTTGTCCTGCTTGGCATATTCCCATTGCTTGCCAAGAAAATCATCGACCGCGTACGCGCGGCACGGGAGCCTAAGAAATGAAATACCGCAAGCCGTCGAAATTCGACACCAACCTGATTGTCATCGGCGGCGGTTCCGCCGGCCTCGTTACTGCGTACATCGCTGCGGCGGTGAAAGCCAAAGTCACCTTGATTGAGAAACACCAGATGGGTGGCGACTGCCTGAACACCGGCTGCGTGCCATCGAAGGCGATCCTGCGTTCGGCCAAGTTCGCCAGCCATCTCGATCGCGGCATGGAGTTCGGCTTCGAAGCGGTCGTCGGCAAGGCCAACTTCGCCAAGGTGATGGAGCGGGTGGCGCAGGTGGTGCAACACGTCGAGCCGCACGATTCCGTGGAGCGCTACACCGGCTTCGGCGTGGACTGCATCAGCGGCCATGCCAAGCTCGTCGATCCTTGGACGGTCGAGGTCAACGGCAAAAGAATCACCGCAAAGAACATCGTCATCGCCGCTGGTGCGGAGCCTTTCGTGCCGCCGATTCCCGGATTGAAGGAAGCGGGCTACCTGACCTCGGACACGGTCTGGGCCTTGCGCGAGCAGCCGAAGCGCCTCGTCGTCCTTGGTGGTGGGCCGATTGGCAGCGAACTGACCCAGGCCTTCGCGCGCCTCGGCTCGCAGGTGACGCAGGTCGAGATGCTGCCGCGCATCCTGATCCGCGAAGACGCCGAAGTCGCCGAACTGGTGCGCAAGAAATTCGTTGCCGAAGGCGTGGACGTGCGCGTCAATACCAAGGCCAAGAGCGTGGTGATCGAGAGCGGTCAGAAATTCCTGGTCTGCGAGTCGAATGGCCAGGAAGAAAAAATCCCGTTCGATGCGATTCTGGTCGCGGTCGGCCGCAGCGCCCGCGTCAAGGGTTATGGCCTCGAAGACGTCGGCGTGCGCCTGACCGCGCGCAAAACCGTCGAGGTCAACGAACACCTGCAGACCAATGTCCCCAACATCTACGCCTGTGGCGATGTCGCCGGCCCCTACCAGTTCACCCACACCGCCGCGCACATGGCCTGGTACTGCGCGGTCAACGCACTGTTCGGGCCGCTGCTTCTGCTCCGCGGTGGCAAGTTCAAGGTGGACTACTCGGTGATCCCGTGGGCGACGTTCACCGAGCCGGAAGTCGCGCGCGTCGGTTTGAACGAGCTTGAGGCCAAGGAAAAGAACATCCCCTATGAAGTCACCACCTTCGACATCGAGGAGCTCGACCGCGCCATCGCCGATGGCGAAGCCCACGGATTGGTGAAAGTGCTGACGGTGCCGGGCAAGGACAGGATCCTTGGCGTCACCATCGCCGGCGAACACGCCGGCGACCTGATCGCCGAATACGTGCTGGCGATGCGCCACGGCATCGGCCTCAACAAGATCCTCGGCAC
>JBBTCH010000007.1:0-42938 GCA_038043245.1 Pseudomonadota bacterium
CCGAATACGTGCTGGCGATGCGCCACGGCATCGGCCTCAACAAGATCCTCGGCACGATTCACATCTACCCGACGCTGGCGGAGATGAACAAGTACGCCGCCGGCAACTGGAAGAAGGCGCACGCGCCGCAAGGACTGCTGAAGTGGGTCGAGAAACTGCACGCCTTCCGGCGCTCCTAGCTTTCACCCTGCTGACCGGCTGCGGCGAGACCGCGCGACCGGACCTGATGCAGCTGTACGCCCGTGGCATGGGCGCAGAGCAGCCGCCGGTGATCTTCATCCCGGGCATCCTCGGTTCGCGCCTGAGCGTGCGCGCCACCGGCGAAAACGTCTGGCCGGGTTCACTCGGCAATCTGGCGTTCGGCTCGCAATCCCGGCTCGCACTGCGCTTCGATCCAAAAACACTCGAGGTACTCGATGACGGGCTGGTGCCGGACGGCATTTTTGAGGCCGCGCTGGGTCAGGACTATTACGGCGCAATCCAGCGCACGCTGGAAAGCCACGGCGGCTATCGTCGCGCCCGTGCCGGCGAAGACTGCAACACCAGCCAGCCGCGCTACTACGTGCTGGATTACGACTGGCGGCAGGACAACGTGCGCACCGCACGCAGGCTCGACGGACTGATCGAACGCATCCGTCACGACTGCGGAGATCCGAAACTCAAGGTGGACATCGTCGCCCACAGCATGGGCGGCCTGGTCACGCGCTATTTCCTGCGCTACGGCGATGCCGACGTGCTCGACGGCAACGCGCTGAAGCCGACGCTGCACGGCGCCGCCAAGGTGCGCCGCGCAATTCTGCTCGGCACGCCCGATCTCGGCTCGGTCACCTCGCTGCACGGGTTTCTCACCGGCCATCCGATCGGGTTTTCGAGCGTGCCGCCTGAAGTGCTGGCGACGATGCCAAGTACTTATGAACTGTTCCCGCACCCGCTCAATGTCTGGCTGGTGAAGGCCGACGGCAGCGAGCTGCTGCGCGACCTGTTCGACATTGATTTCTGGCGACGCTTCGAATGGTCCATCTTCAATCCGCAGCTGCGCCAGAACATGAGCGAGTCACACGGGGCCGCATTCGAACGTTACTTTGAAAAGCACCTGGAACGCGCGCGGCGCTTCGTCTGGGCGCTGTCGAGCAGGTCACCGCCGATGAAGACCCAGATGATCCTGTTCGGCGGCGACTGCGTGCCGACACCGGCGCGGCTGCTGACCGAGGAGGACAACGGCGATTCAGTGGTACGGCTGTATCCGAAGGACGTGCGCCATCGTGTCAGCGGTGTGAACTATGAGCACCTGATGCTGGAACCCGGCGACGGCCTTGTCACCAAAGCCTCGCTGCTGGCGCGCGAGAATCTCAATCCCTCGCAGCCACGGCATCGCGACGTGGACTTTCCCGTCGCCGGTGCGTTCTTCCTCTGCGAACGGCATGAAAGACTTACCGGCAACATCAGCTTTCAGGACAATTTGCTGCATGCATTGCTCTCGAGGGATTGGCCTTAGCCTCTTTGGAGGTCGCCCGCTTGAAGCCGTTTTGGACGATTTTCGTCTCAGTTGAAAAAAAACAAGTGGTACACTTTTAGTGCCCCTGTTCTCTGGATTGCTCCGGAAACGGCCTTTAAAGACCTGCAAGCGGGTTAACCTGTTTCTTAATGAAAATCCTGGTCATCGACCGTGACGACGGAGTTGATCGTTCGCTGCGCTGCGGCGTGATGCATCCTGCCAAATGAAATCCGGACAGGGCAGCCGCACGGCCGAAGGAGCCGCCGCGCTGCGCGCCAGTCACACGCTCTATGCCGATCCAAAAATCTTTGAGGATCCGTATGCCTACGCGCTGACCAGCCCGCGCTGGCAACGGCTGCTGAAGAACCGCCCGCTGAATCGACTGGTCGCGCGTCTCTTGCTGCGGCGCCTGGCGCCCATCACGGCGCAAGTGGTGGCGCGCAGCCGCTACACCGAAGACCGGCTGGCCACGGCAGTGGCTCGCGGCGTCGCGCAATATGTGATGGTCGGCGCCGGCCTCGACTCGTTCACGCTGCGCCGACGCGATCTGGAACAAACCCTGCGCGTGTTCGAAGTGGATCACGCCGACACTCAAGGATGGAAACGCCAGCGGCTGGCGCGGCTGACGGACGCACTGCCGCGGAACCTGGAATTCGTCGCGGTGGATTTCGAGCGCGAATCGCTGGCACAGGCCCTGCGGCGCAGCGCCTATCGCACCGAGGTGCCGGCGTTCTATTCCTGGCTGGGCACCACGCACTATCTGACGCCGGCAGCGACACTTGCGACTCTGGAATCCATTACCACGATCGCCGCGCCGGGCAGTGAGCTGGTGTTCGATTATTCGCTGCCCCGAGAACTGATCCCCGCACGAGAGCAAAGAGCCGGCGGGCTACTGCGACGCTACACCGCCCGTCAGGGTGAGCCGATGATCGGACAGTTCGTGCCCGAACAATTGCACGGCGCTCTAACCCGGCTGGGTTTTGAGGTTGTCGAAGACCTATCGGGCGCTGCACAGGCGCAACGCTATTTCGCTAACCGCGATGACGGACTACACCCGACACAGGCCAGCCATTTTCTGCACGCGCGTTTGCTAGGGCCTGTTCACAGATATTTCGCACACGCGTTGCTGCCCCCAAACGCGCCCGGCTAGGCTCGACGCTTGCTGACTGCAAGCAAGGGCCGAGCAACAACGCTGGGCGCGTTTGGGGGCGCAACCCGAAGGGACGGGGCCCATTTTGCGCAGGGCGTTGTCACTCGTCGCTCATGTGCAATAAGCACACCACGCTCCTCGTTCCTAGCCCTGCGCAAAATGGATCACCCGTCGCGTGCGTGAAATATCTGTGAACAGGCCCTAATCTGTCGCGCTCGAACGGGGGCGTCATGAATGGATTGAGGGTTTTGGTCATCGGCAGCGGCGGCCGCGAACACGCCATCGCCTGGAAATTGGCGCAATCGCCGCGCGTCAGTGAAGTGCTCGTGGCGCCCGGCAATGCCGGCACCGCGCATGAGACCAAGTGCAGAAACGTCGCCGTCGAAGCCGAAAACATCGCCGGCCTGATTGAGCTGGTTCGCAGCGAAAAGATCGGTTTCACCGTCGTCGGCCCCGAAGGCCCGCTGGCGCTGGGGCTGGTGGATGAATTCCGCCAACACAAGCTGCGCGTGTTCGGCCCGACCAAAGCCGCGGCTCAGCTCGAAGCGAGCAAAGCCTTCACCAAGGATTTTCTGGCGCGCCACAGGATCCCCACCGCGCAATACCGGGTTTTCACGGAAGCGCAGTCGGCTTGCGAATACATCACCGAGCACGGAGCGCCGATCGTGATCAAGGCCGACGGGCTGGCCGCCGGCAAGGGCGTGGTGGTGGCGCTGACCGTGACCGAGGCGCTGGATGCGGTGCGTGAAATGTTGTCCGGCAACAAACTCGGCGCCGCCGGTGCGCGCGTCGTCATCGAGGATTTCCTCGACGGCGAGGAAGCCAGCTTCATCGTCGTCGCCGCGGGTCACGACTACGTGCCGCTGGCCTCGGCACAGGACCACAAACGCATCTTCGATGGCGACCGCGGCCCCAACACCGGCGGCATGGGCGCGTATTCGCCCGCGCCGGTGGTGACAGCGGAAGTGCATGCGCGTGCCTGCCGCGAAGTCATTGAGCCGACGCTCAAAGGCATGATGGCCGAAGGCGTGCCCTTCACCGGCTTCCTCTACGCCGGCCTGATGATTCGCAAGGACGGCGCACCCTTTGTCATCGAGTTCAACGCGCGTCTTGGCGATCCCGAGACCCAACCGATCCTGTTCCGGCTCGACTCCGACCTGCTGGATCTGCTTGAAGCCGCAGTGGACGGGAAACTGAAGCAGACCACGCCGCGCTGGAACTCGAAACCCGCGCTGGGCGTGGTGATGGCCGCCGAAGGCTATCCGGGCACGGTGAGCAAGGGCGATGTGATCTCGGGCCTGGATGTGGATTTCGGCGCTGCGAAAGTGTTTCACGCCGGCACCACGCAAAAGGACGGCAGGACCCTGACCAGCGGCGGACGCGTGTTGTGCGTGGTCGGCAGTGGCACCGACATCGCCGCCGCCCAAGGCAGCGCTTATGAGGGCGTGAAAAAAATCAGCTGGCGCGGTGAACAGCATCGCAGCGACATCGGCTGGCGGGCCTTAACAAAGAGCTGACACCCGCGCGCGCGGACTCCTCCAGTGTCCGGTTCGCAGGATATCGGCGGATCCGCGACCCAGGCGCATGGCGGTATTATTTCTTTATTGCGGCATATGCCCGTGGCCGCGCAGAATCCCGGTGATGAGCAAGCCAACAGCGATCGCCAGGCGTAGTGGGGTGGCGCGCTATGGCTGGGTGATTCTGGCCTTGCTTGTCAGCAGCGGAGCACAAGCGCTGGAAGCCGGCCGGGCGATCACGCAATACGGTCACCGCGTCTGGCGCACCGATGAAGGCCTGCCGCAGAACTCGGTGTTTTCCATCGCCCAAAACCGTGGCGGCTATCTGTGGCTGGCCACGCAGGAAGGTCTGGCGCGCTTTGATGGCGTGCGCTTCAGTGTTTTTGACAAGCGCAACACACCGCAGATCAAGCACAACGACGTCTGGACCCTGTTTGAAGACCGCACCGGTAATCTGTGGATCGGAACTCGGGGTGGCGGCCTGAGCCGGCATGCCGATGGCGTATTCACGAATTATTCAAAACAGGATGGACTCTCCAACGATTCGGTGCAGTCCATCACTGAAGATCAGGCGGGCAATCTGTGGATCGGAACCCGCGGTGGCGGCCTCAACCGCTATCGCGACGGAAAATTCACCGCCTACACGCAGCAGGAAGGACTCAGCCACAACACGGTGTTCGCAGTGTTCGCCGACCGTGACGGAACCTTGTGGCTGGGGACAGACGGTGGCGGCCTCAACCGTTACCGCGACGGCAAATTTTCCGCACTCACCACCAGGGATGGGCTATCGAGCGATATCGTCTTCTGCATCTACCAGGACCGTGCGGGTACGCTGTGGATCGGCACCAGCACCGGCCTCAATCGCCTCAAGGACGGCAAGTTCACGGTGTTCCGCACCAAGGACGGATTGAGCAACGACAACATCCGCTCCATTTTCGAGGACCGCGCAGGCAATCTGTGGATCGGCACTGACGGCGGCGGCCTCAACCGGTTGGCGAACGGCCACTTCAGTGCCTACACCAGCAAGGACGGGCTCTCCAGCGACAGCATCGGCGCCATTTACGAAGACCGCGAAGGCAGCCTGTGGGTGGGCACCGACGCGGGCGGGCTCAATCGCTTCAAGGACGGAAAATTCACCAGCACCACCAGCCGGGAAGGCTTGTCGAACGACAATGCCCGCGCTGTTTACGAGGATCGCGCCGGCAATCTGTGGATCGGCACCTTCGGCGGCCTCAACCGCTACCGCGATGGCAAATTCACCGCGTTCACCCAAAAAGACGGCCTCTCCAGCGACGTGGTGTTATCTATCGCGGAAGACCGCACCGGCGGTCTGTGGTTTGGCACCCTGGGCGCCGGACTGAACCGGTACCAAAACGGGAAATTCACGGTCTACGCGAAAAAACAGGGGCTCTCCAACGACACCGTGCTGACCCTGCTGGAAGACCGCGCCGGCACGCTTTGGGTCGGCACGCGCTCGGGCGGTCTGAATGCTCTGCGCGACGAAAAATTCACCGCTTACACCACCCATGAAGGGCTATCGAGCAACGACATCCGCGCCCTGCTGGAAGATCGTGCAGGCGGCCTCTGGATCGGCACGCTCGGCGGCGGCCTCAACCACTACAAGGACGGAAAATTCACCGCCTACACCACTCAAGACGGACTGGCCCACGATCTCGTGCTGTCACTGCACCAGGACACGGCGGGTACGCTGTGGATCGGCACCTTCGGCGGCGGTTTGAGCCGTTATAAGGGCGGCAAGTTCTCCAACTTTGGTGTCAAGGACGGCCTGTTCGACGACGTGATCTACCGGATCCTGGAAGATGACGCAGGCCGCTTGTGGATGAGTTCCAACCGCGGCGTGTTCAGCGTTGCGCTCAAAGAACTCGATGAATTCGCCAACGGCAGAATCCAGAGCATCGCTTCTGTCTCGTACGGCAAGGCCGACGGCATGAGCAGCACGGAGTGCAACGGTGCGCACCAGCCTGCCGGCTGGCGCGGCAAGAACGGCACGCTGTGGTTCCCCACCATCGCGGGCATCGTGTCCATTGACCCGGCCCGGATTCGCACGAATACCCAGGCACCGCCCGTGCGGATCGAGGACATCATCGTGGACGGCGCGCGGATCGCAAACCACAGCGGCGCCGAGCTGGCGCCGGGCAAGCAGAAGTTCGAGTTCCACTACACCGCCCTGAGTTTCCTGGCGCCGGAGAAAGTGCGCTTCAGTTACCGCCTCGATGGCTTCGACGAGGACTGGGTTGATGCAGGAACAGTGCGCACCGCCTACTACACCAACATCCCGCCCGGGCCGTATACGTTCCGGGTCAAGGCCAGCAACGACGACGGACTCTGGAGCGAAAGCGAAGCGCGCTATGCGTTCGAGCTTCAGCCCTACTTTTATCAACGCAAGATCTTTGTGCTGTTTTATGTGCTGTGCGCGGCGGGCCTGGTGCTGGTCGGCCTGTGGGTTCAGCGAACACGCGTGCGCAATCTCGAGGCCAGGACGCGCGAACTGCAGCAGCACATTGAAGAACGCAAGAAAGCTGAAACCCGGCTGGAGCAGGAAGCGAAAGAACTGGCACGCTCCAACGCGGATCTGGAACGCTTCGCCTTCATCGCCTCGCACGACATGCAGGAGCCGCTGCGCGCCATCTCCAGTTATACGCAGCTGCTCAGCCGCCGCTATGCCGGCAAAGGCGACCCGGATGCCGATGATTTCGCCGGCTTCATCATCACCGGCGCCGAGCGCATGCGCGACATCATCAACGGAGTGCTCGCTTATTCACGGGTGACGCTCGACAACAGCTCGGTGGCCCGCACCGACCTCAATCGGCTGCTGCAGGATGCGTTGGCCAACCTACAGAGCGCCATCAAGGACTCCGGGGCGGTGGTCACGCACGATCCACTGCCCACCCTGAGCGTCCATGGCCGGGAGATCACGCAGCTGCTGCAAAACCTCATCGGCAACGCGCTCAAGTTCCGCTCGCAAGAGCCGCCGAGAGTTCATATCAGCGCGCAACTCGCGGGCAACGAATGGACCTTTTCAGTGAAGGACAACGGCATCGGCATTGACCCGCAGTACGCGGAACGCATCTTCGTACTGCTGCAACGCCTGCATACGCAGGACGCCTATCCGGGCAATGGGCTGGGATTGGCGATCTGCAAAAAAATAGTCGAGCGTGATGGCGGGCGCATCTGGGTCGAACCCGGTACGCCACGCGGTTCGGTGTTCCGCTTTACGCTGCCGGCCCGGTAATCCTTACGCCGCCACGCGTCTACCGCGAGTCGCGCTCATCAGTTGCGCGCAAAGGACATTGAGCGTGCGTCGCGAGCGATGACGAATCGCACGCGCCCGGAGCGGAGCAACCGGAGTTTACAAATTAGTAAATGAGGATTGCGAGCACCGTACGCGTGCGAGTCGGCGAGCGCAGCAGCACGATCAATTCCTTTTCATCGAGTCGAAGAACGCCTCGTTGGTCTTGGACTGTTTCATGCGGTCGTATAACAGCTCCATCGCCGCCAGCTCGTCCATCGAGTGCAGCAACTTGCGCAGGATCCAGATCTTGTTCAGATCGGCCGGATCCATCATCAGCTCTTCCTTGCGAGTGCCGGAGCGGTTGATGTTGATCGCCGGGAACACGCGCTTTTCAGCGATGCGGCGCTCGAGGTGCACTTCCATGTTGCCGGTGCCCTTGAACTCTTCGTAGATCACTTCGTCCATCTTCGAGCCGGTGTCGATCAGCGACGTGGCGATGATGGTCAGCGAGCCGCCTTCTTCGATGTTGCGCGCGGCGCCGAAGAAGCGTTTGGGTTTCTGCAAAGCGTTGGCGTCCACACCGCCGGACAGCACCTTGCCGGACGACGGCGCCACGGTGTTGTAGGCGCGCGCCAAGCGCGTGATCGAGTCGAGCAGGATCACCACGTCGCGCTTGTGTTCGACCAGGCGCTTGGCCTTCTCGATCACCATGTCGGCAACCTGCACGTGGCGGGTGGCGGGCTCGTCGAAGGTCGAGGCCACCACTTCGCCGCGCACGGTGCGCTGCATCTCGGTGACTTCTTCCGGTCGCTCGTCCACCAGCAGCACGATCAGGTACGCCTCGGGATAGTTCGCCATCAGCGACTGTGCGATGTTCTGCAGCATGATGGTCTTGCCGGCTTTTGGCGGCGACACGATCAGTCCGCGCTGGCCTTTGCCGAACGGTGCCACCAGATCGAGGATGCGCGCGGTGATGTCCTCGGTGCTGCCGTTGCCGCGCTCCATCTGGAAGCGCTCATCCGGGAACAGCGGCGTCAGGTTCTCGAAATTGACTTTCTTCTTGCTCGCCTCGGGCGCCTCGAAGTTGATGGTGTTGACGCTAAGCAGCGAGAAATAGCGCTCATTGTCTTTGGGCGGGCGCATGCGTCCGGCGATCGAATCGCCGGTGCGCAGGGTATGACGGCGAATCTGGTTCGGCGAGATGTAGATGTCGTCCGGGCCCGGTGAATAGGAATTGTCGGGCGAGCGCAGGAAGCCGAAGCCGTCCTGCATCATCTCCAGCACGCCTTCGACGTAGACATGCTCGCCGCGCGCCGAAGCGGCGCGGATCAGCTGGAACAGCACATCCTGCTTGCGCGCCCGCGAGATGTTCTCGACACCCTGCTTCTCGGCGATCTCCAAAAGCTCTGCAGCGGATTTACGGCGCAGCTCAGTGAGATTGAGGACTTTGGGTTTCGGCCCGCCAGCCGCCAGTGCTGCGGCTTCAGCCGCCAGCAGTTCGCGTTCGAAGGCTTCCTCTGCTGCGGCATTGCCGCCAGCGCCGGGATCCCCACCGCGATGCTGATTGGGATTGAAGTTGTTGCCACCACCACCGCCGCCGCCACCACCGTGACGTCCGCGGAAGCGCTGATTGCGATGCCGGTTCTTGTTCTGATGTCCGCCGCCACCACCACCTCCACCGCCTGGTGAATGCTGTTGCGGAGGATTGCTCTGCGGCGGAGGACCGCCACCGTTTTCTGGATTGTTCATGCGAGGTGGGGCGTGACAAACGCCGCGAGTTGCGCCTTGTGCACGGCGCCAACCTGGGTCGCCGCAGGTTTGCCGTCCTTGAACAGGATCAGCGTCGGGATGCCGCGGATGCCGAACTGGCCGGGGGTCTTGGGGTTCTCGTCGACGTTGAGCTTGACCACTTTCAGCTTGCCGGTGTTCTCGGCGGCGACCTGTTCGAGGATCGGCGCGATCATCCGGCAGGGTCCGCACCATTCGGCCCAGAAGTCCACCAGCACGGGCTGGCCGGACTTGAGGACGTCGGCGTCGAAAGAATCGTCGGTGACGGGGCTGATGTGTTCGCTCATGTGTGTACTGCCTCTTGTTGCAGGTGTTGGAGGGGTGAACGCGCTTAAGGGTCTTGGTGCCGCGAGACGCCGCAGGCGCGGTGCAGAACGATTAAACTGGAGGGGATCGCAACGATCTCGGCTCTGAAAACTACCGGCGCTTGTTTCTTGTATTGCGCTGGTGCCGTACTAGTTGCGGCTATTTGAGCCGATTCCCTTTCTGAATGCAATAGCGCGGACGACGCGCAACCTAATGCCCCAACTCGAACATCTCTCCACCCTCGCCTTCTCGTCGCTGTCGCTGCATCCCCAGTTGCAAAGCGGACTCAACGCCCTCGGCTTCACCCACTGCACGCCGATCCAGGCGGCGTGCCTGCCGCTGGCGCTCGCCGGTGAGGATTTGGCAGGGCAGGCGCAGACCGGCACCGGCAAGTCCGCCGCCTTCCTGCTGGCAACCATGCAGCATCTGCTGACCACGCCACGCAAGGGCCCGGCGGGTCAGCCGCGCGCGATCATGCTGGCGCCGACGCGCGAACTCGCCATCCAGATCCACAAAGACGCCGAGGGCATCGGCAAGGACACCGGCCTCAAGCTTGCCGTGGTCTACGGCGGCACCGGTTACGAAACCCAGCGCGAGACCCTGGTCGCGGGCGTCGACATCCTCATCGGCACACCGGGCCGGCTGATCGATTATTTCAAGCAGCAGGTGTTCAGCCTCAAATACGTGGACGTGGTGGTACTCGACGAAGCCGACCGCATGTTCGATCTCGGCTTCATCGACGACATCCGCTTCGTACTGCGGCGCATGCCGGAGCCCAAACAGCGCCGCAACTATCTGTTTTCCGCCACGCTGTCGCACCGCGTGCTGGAGCTCGCCTACGAGCACATGAACAGCCCGCGCAAGATCGAGATTGAGCCGGAGCAGGTCACCGCCGACAAGGTGCGGCAGTCGATGATCCACGTCGGCAACGAGGACAAGCTGCCGATGCTGGTCGGCCTGCTGCGCCATCACGCGCCGCTGCGCACCCTGGTGTTCATCAACACCAAGCGCGAGGCCGAACAGGTCGAACGCACGCTGAATGCCAACGGTTTTCGTGCCGCGACGATCTCGGGCGACGTGCCGCAGAACAAGCGCGAACGCCTGCTGCAGGAATTCAAGGACGGCACCTTGCCGATCCTGGTCGCCACCGATGTCGCCGCCCGCGGCCTGCACATTCCTGCGGTGTCGCACGTCATCAACTACGACCTGCCGCAGGACCCGGAAGACTATGTGCACCGTATCGGCCGCACCGCCCGTGCCGGCGAATCCGGTGACGCCATTTCGTTCTGCTGCGAGACCTGGGTCTATTCGCTGCCGGACATCGAGCGCTACATCGGCAAGAAACTGCCGACCCTGAGCGGTGCCGATTCGCTGATGCCGAAAGATTTCATCCGCGTCCAGGAACCGCGCCGCGAGCGCCGCCCCGAAACCCGGCACGTCAATCGCAACAACCGCCATTCGCGGCGGCCTAATCGCCGCTAGTTTTCGTTGTCATTCCGAGCGCAGCGAGGAATCTGATCAGATCCTTCGCTACGCTCAGGATGACAAAATAGGTAACAGTTCTTTCAGCGTCGCCACCGAGCGGAATTCGCTGATATTCCGCACCGGCTGCGTCGTATCTGGCCGGTGCATCGCCACGATCTGTCCGACACCGAACTCGCGCGCGGCTTTGAGCACCGGCAGCGAGTCATCGGCGAAGAATGCGCGCTCAGGCTCGAACGGATGCGCAGCGCGCAGTGCCTGCCAGAAGCGCGGATCTTCCTTCGGAAATCCGAAGTCGTGCGAGCAGACGACACGGTCAAACCAGTGCGTAAAGCCGGTCTGTTGCAGCTTCAGTGACCACGATCCTGGGTGCGCATTGGTCACCAGCCACAACGGACGGCCGCTGGCCTTGGCCGCGCGCAGAAAATCCTCGGCGCCGGCCAGCGGCGCGATGCGCTCGCGCATGCCCTTCTTGAGCTGCGCAAGATCCAGGCCGGTATGACGGCTCCAGTAGTCGAGGCAGTACCAGTCGAGCGTGCCCTGGATCTCGCGGAAGTGTGGTTCCAGTTCGGCCAGGGCCTGCGCCGGTGTAAGGCGGCGCCTCTCGCCATAGGCGGCGGGCACCGCGGTGCGCCAGAAATGATTGTCGAAGGCCAGATCGAGGATCGTGCCGTCCATGTCCAGCAGCACGTGATTCACGCCGGACCAGTCCACGACGGGTTTTTGCATCTGCTTATGATATCGGCATGAATTCATTGCTCGACGATGTCTTGAACATTGCCATCGAAGCCGGCGAAAAAATCCTTGAGATTTACAACTCCGATTTCGCCGTCACCCGCAAGGATGACGACTCGCCGCTGACCCAGGCCGACCTTGCTGCGCACCGACATATCGTTGCCGGGCTCGGCCAGTGCTTGCCTGCGCTGCCCGTGCTGTCCGAAGAAGCGGCCGAGATCCCTTACGCCACGCGCCGCGTCTGGACACGCTACTGGCTGGTGGACCCGCTCGACGGCACCAAGGAATTCGTCAAACGCAACGGCGAGTTCACCGTGAACATCGCCCTGATCGAAAACAGCCAGCCCGTTCTGGGCGTTGTTCATGCCCCCGCCTTGAAACTGACCTATGTCGCCTGCAAAAACATTGGCGCATTCCAGGTCACGGATGGCGGCCGCACGCGCCTGCATGCTCGTAAAACGCCGGCGCGACCCGCGCTTGTCGTCAGCAAGTCGCACCGCGACGAAGCGCTGGAGAGGTTTCTCGTCAAGGCACCGCCACACGACGCCGTCAGCCGCGGTTCCTCGCTCAAGTTCTGCCTCGTCGCTTCGGGGCAAGCCGACCTGTATCCGCGCACCGGCCCGACCTCGGAATGGGACACGGCCGCCGGCCAGTGTGTGGTTGAGCAGGCCGGCGGCAGCGTTCTGCGCACGCCGGCGCTGACGCCGCTGCGCTACAACGAGAAGGATTCTCTGCTGAACCCGACGTTCCTGGTCATCGGCGACCCGGCCTACGGTTGGCCTGGAAAACTTGGGTTGAGTTAAAAAGTTGTGTCATTCCGAGCATCGCGAGGAACCTGCTCCGGTCCTTCGCTGCGCTCAGGATGACAAGAAAACTAAACCGTCACTTCGGAAAAATCCTTGGCGTGCGGGTGGGCCGCAAACGGTTTGGCCTTGGCATCGCGCAACAACTGACAGATTTTCATCCCCGCCTCGCGTGCCGCATCCAGCTCCTCGCCGATGTCGGACAAGAACAAAACCTCGTCGCCCGCAAAACCGGTCTGCTTGAGGATGTTGCGGTAGGACTGCGCCTCGCGCTTGGCACCGACACGGGTGTCGAAGTAACCGGAGAACAGTGGCGTGAGGTCGCCCGCATCGCTGTAGCCGAAGATCAGCTGCTGCGCCTCCACCGAGCCGGAAGAATAGACATAGAGCTTCTTGCCGGCCTCGTGCCATCGCTTCAAGTAGACCGGTGTATCGGCATAGACGTGGCCCTTGAGCTCGCCGGCCTCGTAGCCGATTTTCCAGATCATGCCCTGCAGCGCCTTCAGCGGCGTCGCCTTGCGGTCCTCGGCCATCCAGCGCTCCAGAACGTCGGCGGCATCCTCCCAGGTCAGCTGCCGCCCTTCGATGTCCGCGACTTCGTGCAGCTGCGCCGCGACTTCCGCGTAGCGCGCGTTCTGGCGCAGAAACCCGCGCAGGCGCTGCCTGGCATACGGAAACAGGGATTGATGAACGAAATCAATCGAGGACGTGGTTCCTTCGATGTCGGTAACGATGGCTTTGATCAAGTGAAAATCAACTTGTAAAAAATCCTGCCGGGAGTCAGCACGGCGAAAAAACTCGCAACAACAATAGCCCCTATGTAAGTAAGCACCATGAGGCGTTTGTGTCTTTTGACGTTATGCGTGCGGGCCGTGTAATAAGCCATGGGTACGGAATACAGCGTCAATACGGAAAGAATGTGGATATAGCCAAAATGGCCCCACAACTTCGGCCCGATTTGCGCCTGCATGAAGAAAGAGGCAATTGAGGTGATCATCAGCAAAGACATATACCCCTTACCGAGCGCCCGATGTATCGGAGTGCCCTTGGGATTGAGCATGAGATAGGTGCCAATGAGTAGCGCCGGCATTACGGTTGCCAGATGAAAATATATGAGCAACTGCTGGACGTGCATTAAGGCTCCAAACACTACTGGGTCGCACCATTACATGGAAAACTCACCACCCGCTTAAAACGCTGGATTCCCGCCTTCGCGGGAATAACAGCTATGCGTTTTCGTACTTCGGAAAGCGGTCAGCGATGGTGTCGCCGGTGAACTTGCCGACCCAGCCTTCGGCGATGCGGAAGAAACGGATCGCCTTGATGAACGGCTTGGGCCCCATGTCGAACCAGTGCGTGGTGTGGGCCGGCAGAGTGATGAGGTCGCCTTTTTCGCACAGGGTCATATAGACCTTGCCGTTTTTTCGGATATAGAACAATCCAGAGCCATCGACGAAGAAACGGATCTCGAAATCGTCGTGGGTGTGCTCGGCGAGGAACTTGGCCCTGGCGGCTTCGATATTCGGCGCAGCGGGTGTTAGCGCGATGACATCCACGGTCTTGAAGCCGTATTTCGCATTGAGCTGAGCAATCGAATCCTTGTAGGCGGCCAGCACCGCTTCTTGTCCGTCGTCGGGCTTCAGCGGCTGCGTCGCCTGCCAGCGCTCGAAACCGATATCAATTTCCGCCAGCGCCCTGCGGATCGCCTCGAACTCCGTGTGCCTGGCCAGCGGTTGGCCGGCGTCGGTGTCTTTGTAAATCGTCACAGCACTCACGATTTTTTCTCCTGTAACTCGCATTCGAACATGAACTCCAGCGCCTCGAGACGATATCGCGCCTGCACAAGAGTGTCGCCCCAGGCATAGAGGCCATGACCGGCGATCAGATACGCCGCGAGATTCGGATGCTGCCTCATGTGCTCATCCACCCGGGCGGCAAGACGCGGGATGTCCTGGTCATTGTCGAACACCGGAATCTCCACCGTGGCATCGTGCGTGGTGATCCCCGGCAACACCTTGAGCAGCTCGTACCCGGCCAGCTGCACCGAGGGCTGGCGGCGCGACAGCACCGTGTTGGCGACGGAATGCACATGCAGCACCGCGCCCGTGCCGGGCTGTGCGCGATACACCTGGGTGTGCAAGCCGGTTTCGTAGGAAGTCTTGCGGCGGGTGATGCCGATGATGCCGCCGTCGAGGTCGGTGGTCAGAAAATCATCCCGCGAAAGCTCACCTTTGTGGCAGCCGGAGGCGGTCATCAGCAGACGGTCGGGTGACAAACGTGCGGAAAAATTGCCGCCGGTGGCCGGTACCCAGCCTCGTGAGTGGAAAAACTGGCCGGCGCTGATCAGCGCGTCGATGGCGGCGTTCTTGTTGGCGTCGGACATGATGAAACTCTACACGAGGAAGATCGCAGCAAGCCCGAGAAAAATGAAGAAGCCCATGCTGTCGGTGAGCGCCGTCAACAGCACCGACGAGCCCATCACCGGATCGCGACCGAAGCGTTGCAGGGTCAACGGAATGAACACGCCGCCCGCGGCTGCAACCCAGAGGTTGAGCAACACGGCACTGCCGATGACCAGCGACAGCGCCCACTGCTGGTAAACAAGCAAGGTCGTGAATCCGAGCACGCTACCCCACATCAAGCCGTTGACCGTGGCAACGGCGAACTCCTTGCGCAACATGGCCCGCAGCTGCGAAGGCCCGAGCTGGTCCAGCGCCAGCCCGCGGATCACCAGCGCCACGGTCTGGTTGCCGGTGTTGCCACCGATGCTGGCGACGATGGGCATCAACGCCGCCAGCGCCACCAGCTGCACGATGATCCCCTCAAAGGCGCCGATCACCCGCGAAGCGATGAAGGCGGTGAGCAGGTTGAGCGCCAGCCACGGCCAGCGGTTCTTGGCGCTGGGGATGACCGGCGCGAACAGATCTTCGTCTTCGGACAGACCAACCTGGCGCAGCGATTCGCTCTCGGCGCGCTGCTTGACCTCGTCGAGCACGGTATCCACGGTGATGCGACCGACAACCTGCTGATGCAGATTCACCACCGGCGCCGAGATCAGGTCGTATTTCTCGAACGACTCGACCGCGTCCTTGACCGGATCGTCGGTGTAGAAATAAGTGACGTTGAGCGCCATCACCCCGCTGACCAGGGTCTCCGGCTCTTCGAGCAACAGCTTGTCTAGCGCCAGAACGCCGCGCAGGGTGTTGCCGCGGTCCACCACGATGATCTCGCTGGTGTGCGGCGGCAACTGTTTTTGCCGACGCAGCAGCCGGTGCACCGCCTCCAGCGTGGTGTCTTCGCGCACCGACAGAAAATCCATCGCCATCACCGCGCCGATGCTGCCTGCGGGGAACGACAGCGCGGTACGCACTTCGGCCTGGTCGCTACGGTCCAGCTGTCCGAGGACCTGCTGACGCAACTCGTCGGGGAGTTCGCTGAGCACGTCGGCGATGTCCTGACTCGCCAGTGGCCGCACCACGCTGACGATCTCGTCCAGCGGCAGGTTGCGGATCAGGCCGGCGCAGACCGCATTGGCCGCTTCCAGCAGCACCGCGCCGCGCCGCTCGGGGCGCACCAGCCGCCAGGCCTCCTGCCGCGCTTCCGGCGGCAGGCTTTCCAGCACGAAGGCGATGTCAGCCGGGTGGAAATGCGACAACCGTGTTTCCAGCGCCGCCTGCTGCTGGCGCGTGACCAGCGAGGACACCACGGTCTGCTTGTCGCCGCTTTCAACCGAGCGCGCCATCCATTCGCGCTCGACGGCTTGCCGATTCAATAACTCGATGACCTGCGTTCGCGCCTGCTCCAGGTGTGCGTGATGCGGGCGGGCTTCGGTGGTGTCGGCCATGAGAGAAGTTTACGCGCACAAAAAAGCCTGCACGAAGCAGGCTTTTTTATCGCGATGGAATCCTTACTTGATCTTGGCTTCCTTGAACACCACATGCTTGCGCACGATGGGATCGTATTTCTTGAACTCCAGCTTGTCCGGAGTGTTCTTGCGGTTCTTGGTGGTCGTGTAATAGAAGCCGGTCTCGGCGGTCGAGAGCAGCTTGATCTTCTCGCGGTCTTTCTTGGCCATGGCTTAGATCTTCCCGCCGCGGGCGCGGACGTCGGACAACACCTGCTCGATGCCTTTCTTGTCGATCAGGCGCATGCCACTGGTGGACACGCGCAGGCTGATGAAGCGCTTTTCGCCTTCGACCCAGAAGCGATGGGTCTGAAGATTGGGCAGGAAGCGGCGCTTGCGCTTGTTGTTGGCGTGGGAGACGGTGTTACCGACCGTGGGACCCTTGCCGGTGATTTGGCAGACTCTGGACATGACAACTCTCGAATGATCGCCCGCCGGGGTCGGCAGGCGGAAAAAGGGCGCGTTTTATACCAGAGCGGCTGGGCTAAATCCAGCCACGCTCGCTAAAAGCAACGGTGGTTTCGCCCACCACGAGATGGTCGAGCACCCGCACGTCTACCAATGTCAGCGCGGATTTGAGCTTCTCGGTCAGCGTCCGGTCCGCTGCCGAGGGCTCGGCCACGCCGCTTGGGTGATTGTGCGCAAATATGATGGCCGCTGCCCCCAGCGCCAGGGCGCGCTTGACCACCTCGCGCGGGTATACCGCCGCGCCATCGATCGTGCCTTGCGCCAGCTCTTCGTAGGCCAGCACACGATGCTGGGAATCGAGAAACAAGGCGGCGAACACCTCGCGATCGCGGTCACGCAATTGCGCACTCAGGTAGCGACGCGCGCTGGCCGGATCGCGCACCACGTCGCGGTTGCGCAGCTCTTCGGACAGATGCCGTCGCGCCATCTCCAGCGTCGCCTGCAACTGGGTGTATTTGGCGGCACCCAGCCCTTTCACCGCACGCAGAGCTTTGAGGTCGGCGCTGAACAAAGAGCGCAGCCCACCGAAGTGTTTGAGCAGCTCGCGCGCAACGTCCACTGCCGACTTGCCGCGTACTCCGGTGCGCAGAAAAATCGCCAGCAGCTCGGCGTCGGACAGCGCCGATGCGCCACGTGCCAGCAGTTTTTCGCGCGGTCTCTCGCCTTCCGGCCAGTCTCGAATCGTCATGGGCCTAGCTTAAACTTGCAGAATGTCCCTCGCTTCCAGACGAATCCTGCTCGGCGTCACCGGCGGCATCGCCGCCTATAAAGCCGCCGAACTGGCGCGGCGGCTGGTCGAAGCCGGGGCCGAAGTCCAGGTGGTGATGACGCGCTCGGCGCGCAAGTTCATCGCGCCGCTGACCTTCCAGGCGCTGACGCACAAGCCGGTGCGCTCGACGCTGTGGGACGCCAAGGCCGAGATGGCGATGGGTCACATCGAGCTCGCGCGCTGGCCGGATGCGATTGTGGTCGCGCCCGCCACCGCCAATTTCATCGAGCAGCTGGCCCGCGGCGAAGCCTCCGACTTATTGACCACGCTGGCACTGGCCACCGACAAGCCGGTGTTCGTGGCGCCGGCGATGAACCGGCTGATGTGGGCCAATACCGCGACACAGGCCAACGTCGCGCGCGCCAAAAAACGCGGCGTCAAGCTGCTCGGCCCCGCCAGCGGCGACCAGGCCTGTGGCGAGATCGGCTCGGGCCGTCTGCTCGAACCTACCCAGATTCGTGATGCACTGGCCACGCATTTCGGCAATGGTCCGCTGGCGGGCGTGAATGCCGTCGTCACCGCCGGCCCGACACGCGAACCGATCGACCCGGTACGGGTGCTGACGAATCGTTCGTCCGGAAAAATGGGTTACGCGGTCGCTGCTGCGCTCGCCGCCGCCGGCGCCAAAGTGACCCTGATCTCCGGGCCCACTGCGCTCAGCGCACCGGCGGGCGTGACGCGGGTCGATGTCGAAACCGCGGATGAGATGCTCAAGGCCTCGCTCGTCGCGGCGAAGAAGGCGCGCCTCTTCGTCGGCACTGCCGCAGTCGCTGATTACCGCGCCGCGCAAAACGCCAGGCAGAAGATCAAGAAAAAGACGGACACACTGGCGCTGCAGCTGACCAGGACCACGGACATTCTTTCCGCGGTCCGCGCCCGGCACCCGAAGCTGTTCATGGTCGGCTTTGCCGCCGAAACCGAAAAACTGGCACAGCACGCGCGGGAAAAACTGGTGAAGAAAAAGCTGGATCTGGTCGCCGCCAACCGGGTCGGCAACGGCAGGGCGTTCGACCGCGATGACAACGAACTGCAGCTGTTCTGGGCTCAGGGCAGTCGCAAGCTGGCAAAAGCCCCGAAAACCGAACTGGCGCGACAACTGGCCGGCGTGATCGCGGAACACCTGAAGAAAAAATGAAAAAGACCCAACTGAAGATCCTTGACCCGCGCGCGGCACCGCCGGCCTACGCCACCGCTGGCAGCGCCGGGCTCGATCTGCGCGCGATGCTCGACACACCCCTGGTTCTGGAACCGGGGCAAACCACGCTGATCAAGACCGGGCTCTCGATCCACATCGCCGACCCCGCGCTGGCGGCGGTGATCCTGCCGCGCTCGGGCCTCGGCCATAAGCACGGCATTGTGCTTGGCAATCTGGTCGGCCTGATCGACTCGGATTACCAGGGCGAGCTGATGGTGTCGTGCTGGAACCGCAGCCAGACCGCGTTCACGATCAATCATGGTGAGCGCATCGCGCAACTGGTGTTGGTGCCGGTGGTGCAGGCCGCGTTCGAGGTGGTCAAGGAATTCACGGCCAGCGACCGCGGCGGCGGCGGCTTTGGCAGCACAGGCAAGCATTAGCCAGTCCATTAAACTGCGCGCCGCCATGCCCATCGACCTGAGTCACGCCACTGACATCGCCCGTGTTCTGACCACGGCGCTGCCGTACATCCGGCGTTTTGCCGGCAAGACCCTGGTCGTCAAATACGGCGGCAATGCGATGAAGGACGACGCGCAGATCGCCTCGTTCGCGCGCGACATCGTGCTGATGAAGGCGGTCGGCATGAACCCGGTGGTGATCCACGGCGGTGGCCCGCAGATCGGCGCGCACCTGGAAAAACTCGGCAAGACCAGCCGTTTTGTCGAAGGCATGCGCGTCACCGACGAAGACACCATGGACGTGGTCGAGATGATGCTGGGCGGCCTGGTCAACAAAGCCATCGTCAGCCAGATCAACGCGCAGGGCGGCCGCGCGGTGGGCCTCAGCGGCAAGGACGGCGGCATGATCCGCGCGAAAAAACTGCTGATCAAGGGCGAGGATATCGGCCAGGTCGGCGAAGTCGAGAAGATCGACCCGCGCGTGATCGCGCATCTGGAGTCCGGTGGCTTCATCCCGGTGATCGCGCCGATCGGCGTGGATGCCGAAGGCCGCTCCTACAACATCAATGCCGACCTAGTCGCCGGCAAGATCGCCTCCGTGTTACAGGCGGAAAAACTGATGCTGCTGACCAACACTGGCGGCGTGCTCGACAAGTCCGGCAAAGTGCTGACGGGGCTGGACGTGGCTCAGGTCGAAAAATTAATTGCCGACGGCACCATCAGCGGCGGCATGCTGCCGAAGATCCGTTGCGCCCTGGATACGGTCAACAGCGGCGTCAAATCCGCTCAGATCATTGACGGACGCGTCGAACACGCAGTGCTGCTTGAGTTATTTACAGACGAAGGAATCGGGACACTGATCAAGGCGTAGCAGCCGTCGCTGCGGCCTCTGGCCGCAGTTCCTTGAAGCGCGCGATGTCGGTATCGAACTTGGTGATGGTCTTCTGGCGCTCCGCCTTGAGCGCCTCGACCGCAGCGAGGTTCTCCAGCAAGGCCTTGTCGTATTCCTTGACCTGCTTGGCCAGACTCTTGTCCGGCTCTTTCTGTTTTTTCTTCAGAGCCTCGACGCGCTCGTGCAGCGTCTTCACGGAGTTCCGCGTCTCGCCGACCGCCTTCTCCGCCAGACCCAGACGGCCTTCCAGGGCAGTGACGCGTTCCTTGCGCACCGCCTCCAGATCGGAAACGTTCTGATAGGTCTGCATCAGGTACTTGTCGTACTTGGCCTGTTCTGCGGCCTTCTTGGCTTCCTCGACTTTCAGCGCATCGGCGGCGCGCTCTTCAGCGGTTTTCTCGCGCGCCTTGGTCTCGACCACGATGCCGCGCTCGTTCATCACCTCGCGCTTCTGCTTGGCGTATTCCGGCGGCACACGGTCGCCGCACATCTTGTGGCCCTTGTCATCGTTCCAGCAGACGACTTTCGTCTTCGCCTTCGCCTGTGCCAGCACCGCACCACTGCCCAGCAGCGCAGCCATCACCAGAACCAGACTCGTTTTACGCATGACGATCTCCATCCGTTGATCCAGTTTAGGTCTTCACACCGTAGCGCGCCTGATAGTCGCGGATGCGTTCGACCGTCGCGGCATCCGTCTTCTCGCGCTGCAAATGAGCCAGCACATCCTGCACGGTCACCAGTGCAATGACCTTGAGATTCTCGCTGCGTTCGATCTCGGCGACAGCCGATGCGCCGGTGGGCCCGGTCTCCTGGCGGTCGAGCGCGATCAGGGCGGCAACAGGATTCGCACCCGCCGCACGCAGCAGCCTCACCGATTCGCGCAGCGCGGTGCCCGCGGTGAGCACATCGTCGACGATGACGATGCGGCCCTGCGGTTTCGCGCCGACCAATAATCCGCCCTCGCCGTGATCCTTGGCCTCTTTGCGGTTATACGCGTAGGGAAAATCCTTTCCAGCTTCGGCCAGTGCACAAGCTACTGCGGCGACCAGCGGAATGCCCTTGTAAGCCGGTCCGAACAGCATGTCGTAAGCCAAGCCGCTGGCTTGAAGCGCGGCGGCATAGGCTTGCGCCAGTTCGCGCAACGCGGCGCCGGTGCTGACGTTGCCAAGGTTGAAAAAATACGGACTGACGCGGCCCGACTTGAGCGTGAACTGGCCGAATTTCAGCACCTCGTGCTTCAGCGCCAGCCTGATGAACGCGGTTTTATAGTCACCCATCTCTTTATGATAGCGACATGCGCGTCATCTCCCTCAACACCAACGGCATCCGTTCCGCCGCCAAGAAAGGGGTGTTCGATTGGCTGGGAAAATCGAAGGCCGATTTTCTCTGCATCCAGGAAACCAAGGCGCAACCGGCAGATCTCGAAACCGACCTGCAGTTCTTTCCCACGGGCTGGCATGTTCATTTGAACAGCGCTGTGAAAAAAGGCTACGCCGGCGTCGCCGTCTATGCACGCGAAAAGCCTGACGCGGTGCTCGACAAGCTCGGCGCGAAGGAGTTCGACGACGAGGGCCGTTATCTTGAACTGCGCTACGGCAAGCTGTCGGTGGTGTCGCTGTATCTGCCGTCCGGGTCCGCAGGACCTGAGCGGCAGGCGAGCAAGGACCGCTTCCTCAAGTTCTTCCTGCCCAAGCTCAAGGAATGGCGCGGCAATGGCCGCGACTACGTGCTCTGTGGCGACTGGAACATCGCGCATCGCAACATCGACCTGAAGAACTGGAAATCCAACCAGAAGAATTCGGGTTTCCTGCCGCACGAGCGCGCTTGGCTCGACACTACCTTCGATGAAATCGGCTGGGTTGATGGCTACCGCAAGCTCCACCCTGACACCGAGGGTGACGCCTACACTTGGTGGAGCAATCGCGGCAACGCCTACGCCAATAACGTCGGCTGGCGCATCGACTACCAGATCGTCACGCCCGCACTCGCCGGCCAATTGAAAAAAGCTTCGGTCTACAAGAGTGAAAGGTTTTCCGACCATGCACCGCTGATCATGGATTACAGCGCTTGAAGTCGTTGCGCGAATCACTTGCGGTCTACGCACATCCGCAGGTGCGGGTGATGCTGTTTCTCGGATTTTCCGCAGGATTGCCGTTCCTGCTGGTGTTCTCCACGCTCACCGCCTGGCTCGCGCAATCGGGCCTGAGCCGCGCGACCATCGGGTTTTTTGGCTGGGTGGGGCTGACGTATTCGCTGAAAGTGTTTTGGGCACCGGTGGTGGATCGCCTGCCGCTACCGTGGCTGACGCGTGCGCTGGGCCGCCGTCGCAGCTGGATGCTGCTGGCGCAAGTCGGCATCGCGGCTGGATTGCTGGGACTGGCGTTCACCGACCCGGCGACGCAGCTCACGCAGATCGCGCTGTTCGCCGTGCTGGTGGCGTTTTCATCGGCGACACAGGACATCACGATCGACGCTTTTCGCATCGAATCGGCTGCCACCGAATTCCAGGGCGGCATGGCCGCAGCGTATCAACTGGGTTACCGCATCGCGCTGATCACGGCCGGCGCCGGCGCCCTGTTCATCGCCGCTGCTGACGGCTGGAGCGTGGCTTATCAAACCATGGCGGCACTGGTAGGCATCGGCATCCTCACCGCGCTGGTGATTCGCGAACCGGTCGCAGCGCCCCGCGCACCGACACGCAGCGTCGCCGAGTGGCTGGAGCAGGCGATCATCGGTCCGTTCCGTGATTTTTTCGTGCGCAACGGCGTCCAGCAAGCGCTGCTGATCCTGTTGTTCATCGCGCTGTTTCGGGTCACCGACATCGCCATGGGCGTGATGGCCAATCCGTTTTATCTGGATCGCGGCTACAGCCTCGAACAGATCGCCTCGATCGCCAAGGGGCTCGGCGTGCTGATGACCATTCTTGGCGCGTTCGCCGGCGGCTTCGCGGTGGCGCAATGGGGTCTGAACCGTTCGCTGATTCTGTCCGGCGTGCTGGTGATCGCCAGCAATCTTTGCTTCGCCCTGCTGGCGGGCCGCGAGCCAACCGTCACCGGGCTGTCGCTGGTGATCAGTGCCGATTCGCTGGCCGCAGGCATGGCCGGCACCGCTTTCATCGCCTATTTATCGTCGCTGACCAACACCGCCTACACCGCGACGCAATACGCGCTGTTCTCCTCGCTGATGACTTTGCCCGGAAAATTTTTGTCCGGCTATTCAGGACAGGTGGCCGATGCCATCGGCTGGGAAGGATTCTTCCTCTACACCTCGGCGCTGGGAATCCCGGCGCTGCTGCTGGCGGTGACGCTGTTACGCCGTCAGGGGCGCGTGTCGAGATAGTCGAGCGGATCCTGCCAACGGTCGGCGGGCACGTCGCTGCGCAGATCATCCAGCGCGCCGCTGACATCTTCCGGCGCCGCGCAGGGCTTAGCCTTTAGTTCGGCCCAGTCTTCAAAATCATATTCTTCGAGCGTGCCGTCGAAGCGCTGCACCAGCACGACTTCGCTTTTGGTATCGAAGCCGACGATCTCGAAGCTGTCACCGTCGCCCGTCTCGAACCACTCGCCGATCGCCACATCCTTGACCCAGTCCGCCATGACACACCTCCGCTTGGTGTTACACGCAAAGCTGTTGTCTTGTTATAGGCCTGTGTGGCCCGCACCGCAAGGCTCCTTTCAGAATTAAAACGAGCTTCGCAACGCAACTGACTGAATTAGGGGCCGGGATTGGGAATTCGCTTGTGAATCGCTTCGATGTTTTTCAGTACCTCATCACTCAGATCGAGATTCACCGAGGCGATGTTCGAGCGCAATTGCTCCATCGTCGTCGCACCGATCAGAGTGCTGATCATGAACGGCCGTGAACTCACATAGGCCAGCGCCATCTGCGCAGGATCAAGTCCACGCGCATGCGCCAGCTCGACGTAGGCGCGCGTCGCCGCCTCCACCTGCTCGCCGGTGTAACGCGTGAAGCGCGTGAACCGGCTCAAGCGTGCGCCGGCGGGTTTGGCACCGCCGAGATACTTGCCTGAGAGCACACCGAACGCCAGCGGCGAATACGCCAGCAGGCCGGCTTGTTCGCGGTGCGCGAATTCCGCCAGTCCGACCTCGAATGCGCGGTTGAGCAGACTGTAGGGGTTCTGGATGGAGACCACGCGCGGCCAGTTTTTTTCACGCGACAGCCGCAGATATTCCGCCAAACCCCAGGGCGTTTCGTTGGAGATGCCGATGTGGCGCACCTTGCCGGCTTTTACGAAGTCAGCGAGCGCGCCAAGCGTCTCCTCGATGGAAATCGCGTCGGCCTGCTCGCGGTGCGTATAGCCGAGCTTGCCAAAATAATTGGTGGGTCGGTCGGGCCAGTGCACCTGGTACAGATCCACATGATCGGTCTGCAGGCGTTTGAGACTGCCTTCGAGCGCCTGCGTCAGATGCGCGCGCGACTGCCGCGGGCCGCCGCGCAGATATGGAAAATCGCCGGGACCGGTGCATTTCGTTGCCAAAATGATCTGGGCACGCTTGCCGGTTTTCTTCAGCCAGCTGCCGATGTACTGCTCGGTGCGGCCCTGGGTCTCCGCCTTCGGCGGCACCGGATACATCTCGGCAGCGTCGAAAAAATTCACGCCCTCGCCGACGGCGAAGTCCATCTGCGCATGCGCCTCGGCTTCGCTGTTCTGCTCGCCCCAGGTCATGGTGCCGAGGCCAATCAGGCTGACGTCAATGCCGGTGTTGCCGAGTTTTCGATATTTCATCTGCGATTTTTGATGAGCCGCTCGAGCGCGGGTTTCAGCGTCAATTCCATCGCCAGTTCCATGTGCTCACCGCGCACCACCAGCGTATCGGGCCGCGACAGGAAGGTGTCGGGGATATCGGTCAGCAACTCGTAAAAATCGACGTCGAGACGGCTGTGGGGATTCATGTGCACCACCACCAGGCTTTCTTCCGCCGCCGGCACGTCACGCACGATGAACGGATTGCTGGTGTCCACCAGCGGCACGCGCTGGAAATTGACGTCCGTGCGCGAGAATTGCGGCGTGATGTAGGTGACGTAATCCGGCATGCGCCGCAGGATGGTGTGCGCCACCGCCTCGGCGTCATAGCCGCGCTCATTCGTGTCGCGGTGGATCTTCTGGATCCACTCCAGATTCACCGTCGGCGTCATACCGATGAGCAGGTCGGCATGACGCGCGATATCGATCTCCGGCACCACCACGCCGCCGTGCAAGCCCTCGTAAAACAACACGTCGGCCGGCGCCATCGGTCCCCACGGTGTAAACGTACCAACGTTCTGGCGCGCGGACTGAGCATCGGCTTCGGTATGCAGGTAGCGGCGCACCATGCCCGTGCCGGATTCTCCGAACTGCTCGAAAAGAGCCTCCAGCCGATCCCAGTAATTCGCGGCCGGGCCAAAGTGGGAGAAATTCTCTCCGCGCACGCGGGCGCGTTCCAGCATCGACTGGCTCTGCTCGCGGTCATAGACGTGAAAACTGTCGCCTTCGACAAACCCGGCGCGCACCCCGAGCTCAGTGAACATCCGCTCGAACAACGGCTGCGAGCGCGTGGTGCCGGAGCCGGACGAGCCGGTGACGGCGATGATCGGAAACTTAGCTGACACGTTCGTAACCGAGGTCAAATACTTCGTGCCCCAGTTTCTGCCCGCGCCGCTCGAACTTGGTCAGCGAGCGGGCTGCCGGACGCGGCAGGTAGGCAGCGTCGGCGGCGAGGTTGCGCAGCCGGGGTTCCGCGTTGAGGACGGTGAGCATGTGCTCAGCATAATTCGCCCAATCGGTTGCAAGCATGAGTCGGCCGCCGGGCTGCAGACGCGAAGCCGCCAGCCGCGCGAACTCGGGCTGGATCAGCCGCCGTTTGTGATGGCGCTTCTTCGGCCAGGGGTCGGCGAAATAGATCAGCAGTTCGTCAAGGCATGATTCCGGCAGCCAGTCTTTCAGCACTTCGACCGCGTCATGGCAGGCCACACGCACGTTGGTGAGTCCCGCTTCTGCCACATGCGCCAGCAGGCGGCCTGCGCCGGGACGATGCACCTCGACTCCCAGAAAATTGTTCTGCGGTTCGGCGCGCGCGCGTCCCAGCAGGTGATCACCGTTGCCAAACCCGATTTCCAGCACCATCGGCGCAACACGTCCAAACGATTTCGCCAGATCGAGCGGCGCAGCGGGTGCCTCTACGCCATACGCGGCCCAGTGATTTTCCAGCGCGGATTTCTGGCCGACGGTCATGCGTCCTTCACGACGTACGAAAGAACGCACCGTCCGACGGTGCTCTACCGTCGGCTCCATCAGATGACGCCGTCCAGCGGTGACGATGCGCTGGCAAAACGCCGGCGCGGCATGCGGCCGGCAAGATAGGCCTCGCGGCCGCCAACGATGGCGTGCTTCATGGCGCTCGCCATCAGCACCGGATTTTTCGCCTCGGCGATGGCGGTGTTCATCAGCACGCCGTCGCAACCCAGCTCCATCGCGATGGCCGCGTCACTGGCGGTGCCGACGCCGGCGTCCACCAGAATCGGCACCTTGGCGTTCTCGACTATCGAGAGAATGTTGTAGCGGTTCTGGATACCCAGACCCGAACCGATCGGCGCGGCCAGCGGCATCACCGCCACACAGCCGAGTTCCTCCAGCCGCTTGCAGGCGATGGGATCGTCCATGCAATAGACCATGACCTGGAACTTGTCCCTCACCAGTTGTTCTGCGGCGACGAAAGTCGCCTGCATGTCGGGGTAGAGCGTTTTTGGATCGCCCAGCACTTCGAGCTTGACCAGCGCATGGCCATCGAGCAGCTCGCGCGCGAGGCGACAGGTGCGCACCGCGTCCTCGGCGGTGTAGCAGCCGGCAGTGTTGGGCAGGATGGTGAACTTCGACGGCGGCAGCACCTCGAGCAAGTTCGGCTCGTTCTTGCTCTGGCCGATGTTGGTACGCCGGATGGCGACGGTGACGATTTCCGCGCCACTGGCCTCAATCGCACGCCGCGTCTGTTCGTGATCTTTGTATTTGCCGGTACCGACCAGCAGACGTGATTGATAGGGCTTGCCGGCGATGACGAGCGCATCTTTCATCAGCCGCCCCCCACTGCATGGATGATTTCCAGACGGTCGCCATTTTTGAGCAGGGTCTGTGGATGCCGCGAGCGCGGCACGATCTCGCCGTTGAGCTCGACCGCCAAGCGCTGGCCGAGAAGGCCTTGCTGCTCAATCAAGGCGGAGACAGTGAACGAGTCCACGCACTCGGCGGATTTGCCATTGATGAATAGCTGCATGTCATCACGCCGAGGTTAGGTCTGGAGCGGGTGAAGGGAATCGAACCCTCGCTAGTAGCTTGGGAAGCTACAGTTCTACCACTGAACTACACCCGCATGAGCTGATTTTAGTCTCAGATCAGCGGAAACGCGCCTCGGCCGTCAGACCGACGCTGCTGGCACGGCCATCGATGCCCGAACCATGCTCGCGATAGGCTTTGTTCAATAGGTTGGTGCCATCCAGCTGCAGGCGATAGTCCTTGATCGGCTCCCAAGCCATGCGCAGATTGGCGACGACATAGCCCGCAGTGCCGTTGGGGTTGATGCGATTGTCGGCGAGGTCGGTGGGGTCGAGCCTGTGTTGAGACTCGGCGAAGAACACGTACGGTTCGAACGTCAGGTTCGGCAGCAGGTTGTAGACCGCAGAGACCTGGCCGTTGAACGGCGGCACACGGTTGGCGGGCGTCTTCACGCCGTTGATCTCCTGTGTGCCTTGGGTGAAGTTGAGTACACCGCGCAGCGACAGGTCGGTGAGCAACTGATAACGCACGCCACTCTCAAAACCCCAGTAGTACGCCCCGGCGATGTTCTGGTTCTGCTGGCAGGGATTGACCTCGGTGGCCGGACAACCGCCGACGCCGGGCGCGAACACGTTGGCCACCAGCGTGATGCGATCTTCGTAGCTGGAATAGAACGCCGTGGCGTCCACCTGCCACGGACCTTCGTTCCACTTCAAGCCGGTGTCGATGCTGGTGATGCCCTCGGGCGTGAGAGTGGTGTTGGGCACCACAAAGCGGCCGCCGGCGCGTGCGCCGAACTGGGCCAGGTCATTGATGTTGGGAGCACGGAAACCGCGGCCGAAGTTGCTGTTCCAGCTCAACGTCGGCGCCAGCGCATAACGGGCTCCGACGCTGCCCGACAGGTCGGTGTTCTCGACCGTGGCCGCCGAAGCGCGGTCTGACAGCGCCAGTTCGGTGACGACGTGATTCACACGCAGGCCCAGATCCAGCAACAGGCGCGGCAGCAGGTTCCATTCGTCGAACGCATAAAAACCGTAATCGTCGCTGGTCGAACCATCCGGGAAGCGGCTCTGGAAGCCGGCGGTGCTGTTGAACGTCAGCACGCCGCTACCCGGCGGCGTTTCGCGGATGGTGCGGCTGTCCACCTCATCGGTGTAGAGGTCGAGGCCATAGCGCAGCGTGTGCTCGGCGTTGAGTTGTGTGCGCGCCTGCGCGGTGAAGCCATCGAGCGAGGACTGGTTGAACTCGAAAATGTCGCGGATCGGCGCCACGCGCGTGCGGTCGATGCGGTCGTCGGTGACGACCTGACGTGACACGTGCAATTCCAGCGAGTCCATGAACCCCAGCGGCGCGCGGCGGCGATAACGCAGGTGATAGAACTCGCGCTGGTTGTCATAGAACGACTGCGCCACCGCCGGCGCGGCGCCAAAGCCCTGCACGATCTCGTTGTAGCGCGGCAGCTTGGGCACATCGAGATACTGGAACGAGAACATCAGCTCGTCATCGGAAGTGACATTCCACAGTGTTTTGAAATCGTAACTGCGGCTGAAGTAAGACGTGCCGTTGACGCGAAGTGCCGGTGAGGTGCCGCCGGCGCCGTCGGGCGACTGGCCGGGCTGGGCCAGGCGGCGGTTGCCGTAAGCCGCATAGGAAATGCCGGCAGCGATACTGAAATCCCGGTTGCCGGTGGCCGCGTAGGCACGACCGATGCGGGCGATATCCGCGGAGTTGTAGCTCAGACGCACGCCGCCTTCGTAACCGAGCGCGTCACCGCTGAAGCGATATTCAGGCGTGAGTACCTGCACCACGCCGCCGAGCGCGTCGGAGCCATAGACCGCCGCATACGGGCCGCGCAGCAATTCGAGACGATCGATGTTCTGCGGATCCACTAGCGCGATGTACTGTGAAGGCGCTGTGCGGAAAAACGCATTGTTCAGACGCACGCCGTCCACCAGATGCAACACCTCGGAGCCCTTGAGCCCACGCACGATGACGATGCCCTGCCCCGGCCCGGTCTGCTGGAAGTACGCACCGGGCTCGCCTTTCAGCGCCTCGGTCATCACCTGCGGGTTGCGGCGTTTGACCTCTGCGCCCGTCACCACGGTGATCGGTTGCGGGACATCGGCCAAGGCTTCGGACTCGCGCAACGCGGTCACGGTGATCGGCGAAATCCGCGTAGCGGTGGATGCCGGCGGGGGCGTGGCGGCCGGCTTCACGGCCTGAGTCGTTACCGCCCGCGGCGTTTTCCGGATCTTGGCCTTGGCGGGCGGCAAAGCCGTCGCGGACACAGTAACCGTTAACAACGCGCACAAGAGAAGTCGTTTCATTGCGGAAGATACTAACGAACCTCTATTGATCAGTGCCGCCTGGGGCAAGCCTGTCATCCGGAACCGGGCCGCGTTCGTTACACTGCCCACGCACTTCTGTGACGAGAACTTCCCATGGGCAAGCTCCTGAAAATAGTGTTCTGGATCGTCGGCGGCCTCATCATGCTGCTGGTCGCCACCGCCATCGCGCTGCCGTTCTTCTTCGACCCCAACGATTACCGCGACAAGATCGCCGAAGGGGTGAAGGAATCCACCGGCCGCGATCTGCAGATTCGGGGCGACATCAAACTCAACGTGTTCCCCTGGCTGGCAGTGAGTCTCGGCGAAACCGTGCTCGGCAATGCCGAAGGTTTCGGCAAGGAACCGTTCGCCGAATTCAAGGAGATTGATGTCGGCGTCAAGCTGTTGCCGCTGGTGTTCGAACGCGCGGTCGAAGTCCGTACGGTGAAAATCGCAGGACTGACGCTGCGACTGGCCAAGAACAAGGACGGCAGCAACAACTGGAGCGACCTGTCCAAACCCAAAAAAGAAGAAGAGAAAAAAGCTGAAGAACCCGCCACGGAAGGCGAGGTCACGATCAGCTCCTTCAACATTGGCGGGCTGGAGATCAGCGACGCCAACCTGATCTACGACGACCGCCAGACCGGTGCCGCCTACCGCGTCGAGAAGCTCAATCTTGAGACCGGCACGCTCGAACCCGGCAAGCCGGCGAAGTTCACGCTGACCGGCGGCGTCAGCGCCGCCAAGCCGGCGTTGGCCGCGGATATCAAGCTCGCCACGGAGCTTGATGCCAATTTGGAAACCAAGATTTTCACCCTCAATGATCTCGCGCTGGACGTCACCCTGCGCGGCAAGGATCTGCCGGGCGGCAAGCAGGACCTAGCGTTGCGCGGCGCGATTCATCTTGATCAGTCGCAAGGCACGGTCGCGCTGAAAGACCTGTTGCTGACCGTCGTCGGCCTCAAACTCAAAGCGGCGATCGAAGGCTCCGGTCTCAACGGCGACGCGCCCAAACTCAAAGGCACGCTCAGCGCCGAGCCTTTCAGTCCGCGCCTGTTGCTCACCGGTCTCGGCGTCAAGCTGCCGGAATCCGCCGACCCCGGCGTGCTCGCCAGCGCCAGCTTCAACGCCAATTACGAAGGCAGCCTCAAGGGCGCACGGCTCAACAATCTCGCGCTCAAGCTCGACCAGACCTCGGCCAACGGTTCGATGACCGTCACCGACTTCGCATCGCCGGTGATCGGCTTCACGCTGAAGGTGGACCAGTTCGATGCCGACCGTTATCTGCCCAAACCGGCGGAAAAATCCGCTGCAGGCAGCGCCAAAGGCAATGCGGGCGCCGGCGCCGACGACAAAATCCCGATTGATGCGCTGGACAAGGCCAGCATCAGCGGCATCTTCGAGATGGCCAAGTTCAAGCTGCGCAATCTCACCTTCACCGACGTCACGCTCAAGCTCAACGCTCCCAAAGGCGCGGTGAAGACGCAGGAACTGTCCGCCAAGTTCTATGGCGGCAACATCAGCCAGAGCACTCGCATCATGCCGGGCACGCGACCGGCATATGCGGTCAACGCCAATCTCAGCGGCGTCAACGCCGGTCCGGTGGTGCGCGACTACATGAACAAGGACGTGATCGAAGGCACCGCCAAGGTCAATGCGGCGCTGACCACCAATGGCCTCACCGTCAACGATCTCAAGCGCGCGCTGGATGGGGATCTGGGTTTCCGCTTTGAGAATGGCGCGGTCAAAGGCTTCAATCTGGCCGAGGTGATCCGCAAGAGCGAGGCGCTGTTCAACGGCCAGCCCTACTCGCCCGCCTCGGAGAAAGCCACGACCGACTTTTCCGAAGTCACCGGCACCGCCAAAATCACCAACGGCGTGCTGCGTTCGGACGACCTCGCCGCCAAGAGTCCGTTGTTCCGCCTGTCCGGCGCCGGCACCGCAGACCTGGTGGCCGACAAGATCGACTACATCGCCAAGCCGACCGTGGTCGGCACCCTCACCGGCCAGGGCGGCAAGGAGATGGACAACCTCAAGGGCATCACCATTCCGATCACCCTGTACGGCGCACTGTCGGCGCCGCAGTGGAAAATCGACTGGGGCCAGATCGCCAAGGCCAAGGTCATGGAAAAGGTCAACGAGCAGATTGACAAGAAACTGAAAGAGTCCGGCGGCGACATCGGCAAGGCGCTGGAAGGCTTGTTCAAGAAGAAAGAGTGACCGCAGGTCACTTCAGCACGCGGCTGCTGAAATGGTTTGACCGCCACGGCCGTCACGACCTGCCGTGGCAACATCCACGCAACGCCTACCGCGTCTGGCTGGCGGAAGTGATGCTTCAGCAGACTCAGGTGACCACCGTCATCCCGTATTACCGGCGCTTTCTGCGGCGCTTCCCTGGCATTGCCGCGCTGGCGTGCGCGCCGCTGGATGACGTACTCGCGCTGTGGTCAGGGCTCGGTTATTACGCCCGCGCACGCAATCTGCACGCGGCGGCGCAAATCATCGTTCGCGAACACGATGGACGGTTTCCGCAGGATTTCGACACGGTGCTGGAGCTGCCGGGCATCGGACGCTCAACCGCAGGGGCGATTCTCGCGCAAGCATTCGGACAGCGGCACGCGATCCTCGACGGCAACGTGCGCCGCGTGCTGGCGCGCTGGGCAGCGATCCCCGGTTGGCCCGGTGCTGCACGCGTGCAGCAAAAACTCTGGACGCTGGCCGAGCATCTGCTGCCGGGAAAACGGCTGGCCGATTACACGCAGGCCCTCATGGATCTGGGCGCCACCGTCTGCACTGCGCGGCAACCGCGCTGCGCGGAATGCCCGCTCCAGCGCGATTGCAAGGCTCGCGCGAAAAAACTCATCGCCGAAATCCCCGCCCCACGGCCCCGACGCATGCGCCCGCTCAAGCGCGAGCACCTGCTGCTGATCCGCGACCCCCGCGGACGCCTGCTGCTGGAGCGGCGCCCGCCGCGCGGCATCTGGGGCGGGCTGTGGTCACCGCCGCTGAACCGCTCCGGCCGCTGGACCGGCGCACGCCAGCAAGGGATCTGTCCGGTCATCCATCACGGCTTCACCCATTTCGATCTGGAACTACAGCCGGTGCTGCTCAAAAGCGCAGCGAGAACGGCGGCCGCGAATCAACGCTGGGCTACACTGGCCGAGGCGCAAAAACTGGGCTTGGCCGCACCCGTCAGACAACTGCTGAAAACCCTATGACACGAATGGTGCAATGCGTGAAGCTCGGCCGCGAAGCGGAGGGACTGGATCGCCCCCCCTACCCCGGCCCGCTCGGCCAGCGCATCTTTGAGAATGTCTCCAAAGAAGCGTGGAAACAGTGGGTCGAACACCAGACGCGGCTGATCAACGAGTACCGGCTGGCGCTGGCGGAAAGCCAGGCGCGCAAGTTCCTGTCCGCGGAAATGGAGAAGTTCTTCTTTGGCGGCGAGCTGGCGCAGACCGGCTACGTGCCTCCAAAAGCCCCGTCCGATTCTTGACGCTGGGTGACTGCGCGGCTCTAATACGCGCCCCGTAGAAGCACCCCGTTGGCCATGTAGCTCAGTCGGTAGAGCAGCGGACTGAAAATCCGCGTGTCGCTGGTTCGATTCCGGCCATGGCCACCAATCTTTTCCCCAAGCAGCCCAACGGCTTAGCCTCGAACCTACGCCGCGCGTAACAGATGGACCTTCGGCCTTTGTGTCAAAAACGCGTCATTGAGCCGACACGCCGCCGAAAGCAGATGCGCTCCAAGCGCATTGGTCGATTCCAGCCATGGCCACCATCCCATAAACTAGCATCATGACCGACGCCGTCGCCGCAGCCGACTTCGCCATGCGCAACTGGACCGGGCCTGAGCCCGGCAAGATCCGCATTGGCTCCGAGGAACACAAGCAGCTGTTCTGCAAGATGCTGCTGGAGACGCACAACCCGTATAAGCCGGCGGTGATCAACTGGCCGAAACTCGCGCCCGATGCGCTGCACCGCGTGACCTCGCTGCCGATCTGGGACATCGCCGTGCAGACGGAAGGACGCGCCTCGGTGCGGGTCAAGTCCTTCGCCGAGCGCATCCACGACCCGCTGCTGCGCGCGGCGATGGACATGGACGGCGGCGAAGAAGCACGCCACAAACAGGTGCTGTCGAAACTGGTCGAGGCTTACGGCATCAAGCTGGCGCCGGAGCCGGACTATCCGCCGCCCCGGGATGTCGAATGGGGCTGGCTGACCACCGGTTACAGCGAGTGCGTGGACAGTTTCTTCGCGTTCGGCCTGTTCGAAACCGCAAAAAGCTCCGGTTATTTCCCGGCCGAGCTGGTCGAGACTTTCGAGCCGGTGATGCAGGAAGAAGGCCGCCACATCCTGTTCTTCGTCAACTGGCTGGCCTGGTACCGGCGCAACATGCCGTGGTGGCGACGGCCGTGGTTTTTCCTGAAGACGCTGGCGGTATGGACGTTCCTGATCTGGGAACGCATCGGCATCGCCAAAGGCATCGACGCTGATGGCGTGGTGCGGGATGCCAACTTCACCATGGACGCCAGCACCGCGGTCGGCATTGATCTTTCGCCCGGCACGCTGATCGACGTGTGCCTGGCCGAAGACGCCCGCCGCATGGCGGGCTATGACGCACGCCTCCTGCGACCGACGACGGTGCCGGCGCTGGCACGTTTTGCACGACGCTTCATTGATTGAAACTGCA
The DNA here is from genome assembly GCA_038043245.1 of Pseudomonadota bacterium. Taxonomy (GTDB): domain Bacteria; phylum Pseudomonadota; class Gammaproteobacteria; order Nevskiales; family Nevskiaceae; genus JACPFV01. The sequence goes on from JBBTCH010000007.1 coordinate 34,442, forward strand.
GTAAAAATAAGAACGAGGAGAGCGGCATGCGGAATCTGGTGGGGGCGCCCATTGAACCGGCGCTGGCGCAGGAAGCCTTGAGCGTCGCCAAAAAAATCCGCAGCGGCGAAGTGACCCCGGATCACGCCGAAGATGTGATCGGAGTGATCGGCAAGATGACAACGCAGGTGATGCATCACTTCTTCGTCAAGCCGGTGGACAAGTTCGGTGGCGGCATGACCATGAAAGGCGTCGCCGAGTTCGGCGTGCGCAGCGCCACCAAGGGCATCCGCTTTGGCCTGACCAAGATGCTGCCGCGCCTGAAACCGGCACAGTGGAAACAGGTCGCCGACTTCCTCGATGACTCGCTCTACGATCCCGGCACACTGAAAAAATGAGTGACAGCGCCCACACGGTCAGTTTTCGCGACATCGCGCGCGGCGTGCTGCGCGGCATCCCCGACACCTTCAAGCTGACCAAGGGCGCATTGCATCTCGCCTGGTTGTCGCTGTCGCCGGAGCGTGTCGGCTCGCTCGGCCTGATGCTGGAAAAACTCGCCGAGAATCACGGCGATGACAGCGCCCTGCTGTTCGACGACCGCCGCTGGAACTATCGCGAGTTCAACGCCTGGGCCAATCGCCACGCGCACGCGCTGCGCAAGCACGGCGTGAAGTCCGGCGACGCGGTGGCACTGCTGATGGAGAACCGCCCGGAGGTGCTGGCCGCGGTCGCCGGCACGGTCAAGCTCGGCGGCATCGCTGGCATGTTGAATCACAACCAGCGCGGCGAAACCCTGATGCACAGCCTCGCGCTGACCAAGGCCAAGGTGCTGATCGTCGGCGAGGAATGCCGCGATGCGTTCGCCACGCTCAAGCTCGATGCCGGCATCACCGTGTTGTGGGATAGCGACGGCGGACTGCGCGCCGAACTCGCACGTTCGTCAGTCGCCAATCCGAAAGAAACGCAGTCGGTGATCCTGCGTCAGCCCTGCTTCTATATCTTCACTTCGGGAACCACGGGCCTGCCGAAAGCCTCGGTGATGACGCATTACCGCTGGCTGCGCGGCGGCGTCGGCCTCGGCGAGCTCACGCTGCGCCTGACGCGCGACGACATCCTTTACTGCCCGCTGCCGCTGTATCACAACAATGCGCTGACGGTGTCCTGGGGCTCGGTGATCGGCTCCGGCGGCTCGCTGGCGCTCGGCCGCAAGTTCTCGGCCTCGCGGTTCTGGGACGAGGTGCGCAAATACGACGCCACCGCGTTCTGCTACATCGGCGAGATCTGCCGGTATCTCCTGAACCAACCCGCCTCGCCCAAGGACCGTACTCATCGCGTGACGAAAATGGTGGGCAATGGTCTGCGCACCGAGATCTGGGACGACTTCGTCGCGCGTTTCGGCATCCAGCAGGTGTTCGAATTCTACGGCGCCAGCGAATGCAATGTCGCTTTCGTCAACGGCTTCGGCTTGAGCAAGACCGCCGGCTATTGCCCGATGAGTTTCGCTGTCGTCGAGTTTGATGCCGAAAACGAGACGCCGAAGCGCGATGCAAACGGCTTCATGAAAAAAGTCGCCAAGGGCGGCGTCGGCCTGCTGATCACCGAGATCAGCGAGCGCAATCCTTTCGACGGCTACACCGACAAAAAAGCCAGCGAGGCCAAGCTGCTGAAGGACGTGTTCGCCCAGGGCGACTGCTGGTTCAACACCGGCGACCTCGTCCGCGACCAGGGCTACAAGCACATCCAGTTCGTCGACCGCGTCGGCGACACCTTCCGCTGGAAAGGCGAGAACGTCGCCACCACCGAGATCGAAGCCGCGCTGAATAAATTCGAGGGTGTCGAGCAGGCCTGTGTCTACGGCGTGCAGATCCCCGGTACCGACGGCCGCGCCGGCATGGCGGCGTTGACGATCAACGGCTCTTTTGACGGAAAACTGTTGGCCGCGCATCTGCAAAACGAACTGCCCGCCTACGCCGTGCCGCTGTTCATCCGCCTGCGCGCCGAACAGGATGTCACCGGCACCTTCAAGTTCCGCAAGGTGGAACTGAAAAACGAAGGCTTCGATCCCGCGAAGATCCGCGACCCTCTGTATGGACTGCTCGACAAGGTCAATGGCTACGAGCCGATGACCACGGCGGCGTTCATCGCCATCAGCAAAGGCGATATCCGACTTTAAAATCGCCGCCGGATGGCCGCGCGGACAGGGTCAAAGAGCCGCTCGGCCAAAGCCGGAGCACCCCAGCGCTGACACTCTGGACGCATGAAAGTCCCGATCAGGATCGAGCGCAGCCTTGAAGTGCCGGCGTCCTATAAGAAGGCGCAGGGGCTGCTGGCCGACCTCGAAACCACCATCAAGCGCTTCCCGAAGCTCAAGCGGCTGAAGAAGCTCGGCGACAGCGACTATGTCTGGGAGCTGGAGACCATCGGCTCGCGCATCGCCAAGATTGCACACGATGTTTCCTATGGCGCGCGCTACAGCATCAACGCCGCGCGCGGCGAGCTGTCGTGGAAACCGCTGCCAAAGCAGGGCAACGCCAGCATCGAAGGCGCATTCAAACTCACCGAAATGGCGGGACGTACGCGGTTGTCGTTCCGGGTTCAGGGCGAACTGCACGACGTGCCGGTGCCGCTGATGTATCGTCTGGTGGCACCGGCGTTCATCCAGGGCAAGTTCACGCACCTGGTGGACACTTTCCTCGAACGTACCCGCGACGCACTGGCGGCTTAGAGATGACTTCCATGCCAAACCCGATGGGCTTCGGCCTCAAAATCCTCCACAGCGTCGCCAGCTGGCCGCTGATCGACAAGCTCGGTCTGCGCAAGCAGAGCGAGAAGGTTCTGTTCCATGCCGCCAAGTCCGGTTTCCAGACCGCGGGTGCCGCCGCGCGCGCGTTCAAGGCCACGCAGAAACTGCTGAAGCCCGCACGCCTGGGCGCGGCGAAATCCGCCGACCTGTTTGATCTGACACCTACCGACGAGCAGCAGATGCTGCGCGAGTCGGTGCTGAGTTTCGCGCAAGAGCAATTGCGCCCAGCCGCCGCGCGCGCCGACCACGACTGCAAGGCGCAGGCAACACTGCTGAAAGCGTCCGCTGAACTCGGCATCAGTCTGATGGGCGTTCCGGAAGAACTCGGCGGCGCCGGCAGCGAACGCTCGGCGATGACCAACGTCCTTGTCACCGAAGCGATGGCGCAGGGCGATCTGGGTCTTGCCGTCGCCTGTCTCGCGCCCGCCGCCGTCAGCACCGCGCTGGTGCTGTGGGGCAACGAAGACCAGCAGGCAACTTACCTGCCCGCCTTTACCGGCGACAAGGCGCCCGCCGCCGCGCTAGCGCTGATGGAATCACAGCCGCTGTTCGACCCGTACGCACTACAGGCCCGCGCCAAAGAAACCGACGGCGGCTATGTGCTCAACGGCGTCAAGTCGCTGGTGCCGCTGGCGGCGGACGCCGAGCTGTTCATCGTCGCCGCCGAGCTCGGCGGCAAATCGGCGCTGTTCATCGTCGAATCCTCTGCGCAGGGTCTCAGCATCGAAGCCGAACCAGCGATGGGCCTGCGCGCCGCTGCCACCGCACGCGTACACCTCAAGGACGTGAAGTTGCCGGCCACGGCCTTGCTCGGCACCTCAGAGAATTTCTCGGAGTGCGTGAACCTCGCGCGTCTGGGCTGGTGTTCGCTGGCCGTCGGCACCTCACAGGCCGTGCTGGATTATGTGATCCCCTACGTCAACGAGCGCGTCGCCTTTGGCGAGCCGGTCAGCCATCGCCAGTCGGTAGCGTTCGCCGTCGCCAACATCGGCATCGAACTCGAAGGCATGCGCCTGGCGACCTGGCGCGCCGCCAGCCGCGCTGAACGTGGACAGTCATTCGTGCGCGAGACCGCGCTCGCCCGCCGCCTCTGCGCCGACAAGGGCATGCAGATCGGCAGCGATGGCGTGCAGCTGCTCGGCGGTCACGGCTTCGTCAAGGAACATCCGGTGGAACGCTGGTACCGCGATTTACGTGCGGCCGGGTTCATGGAAGGCGTGGTGCTGGTGTGAGGAAATAACCATGATCAATCTCGAAACCCCAAAGAAATTCTCCGGCCTGGTCATGCAGGCGCACCAGGTCGCGCAGCAGATGTTCCGGCCGATCTCGCGCAAGTACGACGTCGCCGAACACGCCTATCCCAAAGAACTCGACACGCTGGCCGCGCTGCTCGACGGCATGTCCGCCGGCGGCGGCAACAGCGGCGCCGGCGCCACCGGCGTGCGCCGCAGTGAACACACCGAGGAAGGCAATCGCAACGCCGCCAACATGGCCTCGGTGCTGGGCTGTGCCGAACTGTGCTGGGGCGATGTCGGCCTGCTGCTGTCGATGCCGCGCCAGGGTCTCGGCAATTCCGCGATCGCCTCGGTTGCCAACGACGAGCAACTCGCGCGCTTCAAGGGCCGCTGGGCGGCAATGGCGATCACCGAACCACATTGCGGTTCGGACTCGGCCGCGATCCGCGCCACCGCGCGCCTCGACGGCGACCACTACGTGCTCAACGGCGACAAGATCTTCGTCACCAGCGGTGAGCGCGCCGAGCTGGTGGTGGTGTGGGCAACGCTGGACAAGAACGCCGGCCGCGCCGCGATCAAGAGTTTCGTCGTCGAGAAAGGTACACCCGGCTTTGAGCTGGTGCGCCTTGAACACAAGCTTGGCATCCGTTCTTCCGACACCGCGCAGTTCGCGCTGCGCGACTGCCGCGTGCCGGCGGCGAACCTGCTCGGCGAACCGACGATCAATGTCGAGAAGGGCTTTGCTGGCGTCATGCAGACCTTCGACAACACGCGGCCGCTGGTCGCAGCGATGGGTCTGGGACTTGCCAAGGCCTGCCTCGACGAAACCAAAAAGATTCTAGAAAAAGCCGGCGTGGTGATTGATTACGCGAAGTCCTCACTGAACCAAAGCAACGCCGCCGCCGAGTACATCCGCATGGAAGCCGACTACGAATCCGCGCGGCTGCTGACGCTGGAAGCGGCGTGGATGGCTGACAACCGCAAGCCCAACTCGCTGCAGGCCTCGATGGCCAAGGCCAAGGCCGGCCGCAGCTGCGTGGACATCGCGCTCAAATGCGTCGAACTCTGCGGCAGCACCGGCTACGCCGAATCAAGCCTGCTGGAAAAATGGGCGCGCGACGCCAAGATCCTCGACATCTTCGAAGGCACGCAGCAGATTCAGCAATTGATCGTTGCGCGCCGGCTGCTGGGCAAGAACTCATCGGAGCTTAAATAGCCAAGGAGGCAAAAATGGAAACGACATCACAGTCGCTGTCTCCCAACCCGGTCGTCCAACGCGATGTTCATTTCGACCTTTCGGGTCTGACGCCCGCGACCTGGCACCCCTATGGGACGCATGTCGGCCATTTCATGAACGCGCTCTCGATCTTCTTCCCTGAAGGCGAGAAATTCTTCATCAACAGCGTGCGCCATTACCAGCACAAGGTCACCGACCCGAAACTGCAGGACGAAGTGAAAGGCTTCATCGGTCAGGAAGCGATGCACGGCCGCGAGCACCGCGTCTACAACGCCTGGCTCGAGCAGCACGGCTATCCGGCCGCGCGGCTGGAGCGTTTCGTGATCAAGTTTCTGAACTTCGTCACGCGCACCACCACGGCAGGGCAGCGTCTCGGCGCCACCATCGCGCTTGAGCACCTGACCGCGATCATGGCCGAGAGCCTGCTCAGCAAGCTCGATCATTTCAAGGGCGCCGATCCGCGCATCGTCGCGCTGTGGCGCTGGCATGCAATTGAGGAAACCGAACACAAGGCAGTGGCCTTTGACGTCTATCGCGCCGCCTTTGGCAGCGGCCTGCTGGCCTGGCTGCAACGAGTGATCGTGTTCTTCGTCACCAGTATCGAGTTCTGGATCATGGTTGGCATCTACCACTGGCAGCTGGTGAAGAAAGACGGCATCCAGTGGCAGCTCAGCGGCTGGTGGCAGTTGTTCAAGTTCCTGTGGATCACGCCCGGCGCACTGCGGGTGACCGTGCTGCCATGGCTGGCGTATTTCCGCCCCGGTTTTCATCCCTGGGATCAGGACAACCGCCAGCACGTGGAACAGTGGAAACTTGAACAAGCCGCGCCGGGTTAATTGTTTTGCTTCCCGGTCTCGTGGGAGACTGGGGTCGAGGTAAAAATCACGCTGCCGCTTCGACCGGAGCGGCGGCAAGAATAAGGAGACGGTCATGCGCCACTTGCGACTTGCGTCCGCATTTACTGCGGTCTTGCTTGTCACCGCGGCTGCACCTGCAGCGGACACGCTCAAAGCCTATCCTGCTGAAATCATGCCCAAGGCGGTGTCGACGACGCTGCTGGACGTGACCTGGACCGGCCAGCGTTACGTCACGGTCGGCCAGCGCGGGCACGTGCTGCTGTCAACCGACGGCAAGTCCTGGAAACAGGCGCAGACACCGGTGCGGCAGATGCTCAACCGCGTGCGCTTCCTCGACGAAAATCTCGGCTGGGCCGTCGGCCACGACGGCGTGATCATCCACACCGCCGATGGCGGCAACAGCTGGTCGCTGCAGCGTTTCGACCCGGAATCGCAGCAGCCGCTGAACGACGTACTGTTCCTTGACGCCCAGCGTGGATTCGCGGCGGGCGCGCCGGCGCGTTTTCTGCAGACACGGGACGGCGGCAAGACCTGGACGCCGGTCGAGGCCGATTTCCTCGCGCTCGGCCTGCACCTCAATACTCTGCTCAAGCTGAAGGACGGCAGCGTGTTCGTCGGCGGCGAAAAAGGCCTGCTCGCGCGTTCCACCGACAGCGGCGAAAGCTGGCAGATGGTGAAGTCGCCAGTGGGCGGCTCGATCCTCGGGGCATTGGCCTACGGCGATGCCGGCGTGCTGATGTACGGCATCCGCGGCCGCGTCTGCCGTACCGACAGTTTCAAGTCGGTGCCGACGGATGACCCCAAGACTTACGACGAATTCGCCGACCACAACGTCAACGATCCGGCTGCGCTGCAGAAGATCAACTGGATGCGCTACGACAACACCGAGATCGAGAGCCTGTTCGGCGGCGCGCTGTCGGCCGACGGCAAGCTGGTGTTCGTCGGCGTCAACGGCGTCATGGTCGAGGGCACGCTGGCCGGCACCACCCTGACACGCGTTGCGACACCGTCGGACACGCCGTTGACCGCCATCGCCATCCGCGACGATGGCTATCTGGTGACCGGCCGCGCCGGCATCCAGCATCTGCCGCTCAATAAATAAGGGGGAGAATAATGAGCGCATCCAATCATCCCAAGACCTTCACCCAGCGCCTGCTGGAAATCGTCGAGCCGCTGATTTTCGGCCGGCGCATGGTCACGCTGGCGGTGCTGGCGCTGTTCACGGTGTACATGGGTTATGAGGCGTCGAAGACCCGGATCGACGCTGGCTGGATCAAGACCGTGCCGTTGCAGCACGAGTACATGCAGACCTTCACCAAGTACTACAAGGACTTCGGCGGCGCCAACACCGTTCTCATCGCGCTGCAGATCCGCGAAGAATCGCCGATGAAGGACATCTACAACGAAGCCTTCCTGACCACCATCAACAAGGTCACCGAGGAAGTGTTCTTCATCCCCGGCGTCGATCGCGCGCGCGTGCTGTCGCTGTTCACGCCGAACATCCGCTATGTCGAAGTCAACGAACAGGGCCTGTCCGGTTCCGAAGTGGTGCCGTCGGACTACGCACCGACCGAGGAGATGTTCCAGCGCATCCGCTCCAACGTCGGCAAGGCCAACATCGTCGGCCGCCTCGTCGCCAGCAACCAGCGCGGCGCGCAGGTGGTGGCAGAACTGCTGGAGATCGACCCGGCCAGTGGCGAGAAGCTGTCGTACGAAGCCGTCGCCCGGCGCCTTGAGGAGATCCGCGGCCGCATCGAGAGCCCGAAGAAATACCTGCTGAAGATGAAAGAAGACCGCGCGCCGTTCAAGGCTGGCGAGACGGTCTACGAAGTGTTCAAGGATTACGGCCCGGCGTTGTTGGTCGAAAAATTCTCGGTGCAACGCACGCCCGAAGGCGAGGCCAAGAGCGAAACCTACGCGATCAAGGGACACGAATTGGTCGCGGAGCAGGTGGACAACCCGCAGTACAACCCCGACATCCAGGTCAACATCGTCGGCTTCGCCAAGGTGGTCGGCGACATGACCGATGCCTCGGTGGAAGTCGGTGGGTTCTTCTTCTTCGCGCTGCTGCTGACCAGCGTACTGCTGTGGCTGTATGTGGGTTCGTTCAAGCTCGCCATGCTGCCGATGGCCTGCGCCGTGGTCTGCGTGATCTGGGAATTCGGCGCGATCTCGCTGATGGGCTTCGGCCTCGACCCGTTCGCCATCCTGGTGCCGTTCCTGGTGCTGTCGGTATCGGTGTCGCATGGCGTGCAGTACGTGAAATCCTGGGCCGACGAAGTCGCCAAGGGCAAGAGCTCGCTCGACGCTTCGGTCTATACCTTCCGCGCACTGGCCATCGCCGGCACCATCGCCATCCTCGCCGACGTCGCCGGCGTGGCGACGA
>JBBTCH010000008.1:0-64645 GCA_038043245.1 Pseudomonadota bacterium
CGCCGAAACGCGGCCGGATCTCGTCGCGGAACTTGGTCTGGATCTGGTAGTAGTTGATCGGCAGCTGGCGATAACTTTTCAAGTCCTGCTTGACGTGATGCACGATCACTTCCTCGTGTGTCGGGCCGTAGCAGAAATCGCGCTGGTGGCGGTCCTTGATGCGCAGCATCTCCGCGCCCATCTTTTCCCAGCGGCCCGACTCCTGCCACAGCTCGGCGGGATGGATGCTCGGCATCAGCAATTCGAGCGCGCCGGCGCGGTTCATCTCCTCGCGCACGATGTTCTCGATCTTGCGCAGCACGCGCAGGCCGATCGGCATCCAAGTGTAGAGACCGCTGCCGAGCTTGCGGATGTAGCCGGCGCGCAGCATCAGCTGCTGGCTGACGATATCGGCGTCGGCCGGTGTTTCCTTGGCGGTGGTGATGGCGAACTGCGAAAGGCGCATGGGACGTATCCGTTTTTGAGGCGCGATTCTATAGCGAGATCGCTTCTGCACCACCCGCTTCGAGGCTTTTCAGGCCCTTCGAGACCGCTTATAGAAAAACACTGACACTGAAGTGTATCGCTGGTGTAGAGAAAATTGCCCAATAGCTGCTAAAGCGCCGCCAGCCGGGTGCCAGGTTGCACTGTTTTTGCGTGGATACAGAGGCATAATGCCGCCCCCTGCGTCCCGCCCCAGATAACTGCCCCATGAAAAAGTCCGCGCTTAGCATTGTTCTCTTGCTTTCCGTTTTCAGCGTTTCCGCTGCGCCGCCCAATGGCAAAAAAACCGGCCTCGAGTTCTCCTCGCCGCAGGTCAACGATCTGCAGCGCGGCGCCGGCGAACCGATCATCGAGATTGACGCTGCCGGCACGGTCTACACCTGCGGTCCGACCGGCTTCAGCCAGAATCAGGACTACACCTTTGTCTCTCTCGACAATGGTGACCAGTACAACCCCATCGGCCAGCAGCCGCGCGGTCAATTCAGTGCGGGCGGCGGCGGTGACTGCGCCATCGCGACCGGGCCAGTGGCGAATGCCGGAGGCCACTACCCCATGGCTTACACCGGCCTCGGCGGCTTGCTCACCTTCACCACCGCGACTTCCGCAGATCGTGGCGCCACCATCGAGGTTGCCAACACGAGTTCCATTCCCGGTCTCGACCGCCAGTGGAACGTGTTCAGCAGCGCGACCACGGTGTTTCACACTTACAACCGCGTCGGCGCACAAGCCGGCTATAACGTGCAGCGCTCCGACGACGGCGGACTCACCTACGGCCGCGAGACGCTGGTCGCCAGCGGTTCAGCGCAGGGCCAGATCCGCTCGATGCCGGCCGAACTGAATCCACTGAAGAACAACCTGCCGGTGGTGTATTTCCCGTATTCCAGCGGGCCGTCACTGCGGCTGGCGCTGTCGCTCGATGAAGGCGCCAGCTGGAAGACCTGCACCGTCGCCGAAGCCTTCGGCGAGACCGGCAACAAGTTCCCAATCGCCGACCACGACGAGGAAGGCAATATCTACTTCGTCTATACCGAAGCCGGCAGCTGGGACACCTTCGTCGCCAGCGTGACCAACGCCAGCCTGCTGAACTGCACCAGCCCGGATGGCGATCCTCTTGCCATCGGCGATCCGATCCAGGTCAATCGCGACAAGATCGACAGCACCGCATTCCCCTGGCTGGTGGCCAGCGGCAAGAAAGGCCGCGTCGCCGTCGCCTTCTATGGCTCCGAGTTCGAAGGCGCGCCGGACGACCTCGCCTTGCCGCACGTCTGGAACGTCTACGTCAGCCAGTCTCTCAACGCGCTCGACAAGAAGCCGGACTGGTACATGGTCAAGGCGAGCAGTCATCCAATGCACTACGACCAGATCTGCCAGAACGGCCTCGGCTGCACGGTGGGCGGCGACCGCTCGCTGGTGGATTTCTTCGCGATTGATTACAACCCCGCCAACGGCGAGCTGATGGTGGTCTACAACTGGGCGCACAAGCGCCCTGGCGATATCGCGGGCCTCGCTACCGCGACGGTTTCGGTGCGACAGGTAGCCGGTCCCAGTCACAACGGCGACAAACTCGACAACAAGGAACGCAAAGCCGTTCGCAGCAGCACGCCCGATCCTGAAGGCGACGCCTATACGGACTTCTCCAATCTGTTCGTCGCTGGCGCACGCGGCAACAGCCCGGCGATGGACGTGACGAATGTCGAGATCCTGCCGCCCGCGTCAGGCGACGGGCTCACCGTTCGCATGCAGCTGGCGGACCTGTCCGCCTCCGCGCTGCAAGCCGCGATGACGGATCTGCCGGCGCAGTCGCTGCTGTGGATCTTCTATTACGTCGACGGCTATCGCTACCACGCCGCCAGTGCGCGCTGGAATCCGGCCGAAGGCTTCACCTTCGGACACAATGGTTACGAAGGCTCGTTCCAGGAATGCGGCGCGCCGCAGTTTGAAGACCCGACCGCGCCCTTGCCCGCTGCCGCGCAGAATCCCGGCGGCCTCACCGGCCCCGACCAGTGCGTCTACTACCGCGGTATGACTGCGATTCAGGGACGAGTGGACCAAGCTGCCGGCACCATTGAGCTGGACTTGCCGTTGGACTTGCTCACCGCACTCAAGGATGTCGAACCACCGGCACGTTCGCCCGCAGAAGTGCCGGCACAGCCCGGCGATCGCATCTACTCCGCAGCGGTCTACACGCAGGGCAATCTGGTCTCGCCGGTGCAGATGGTGCAAAGCTGGCTGACTGCCGTGGACAACACTGCGGCGATGGACTTCCTGATCCCTGGCGGCACCGCGCCGCCGCCGACCAAGGCGGTGGATAACGTCACTGCCGTCAACGGCAAGCAAGGCAAGGGTCTACTGCTCGGTGCGCTGCCACTGACGCTGTTGTTCGGGCTCGGTTTCGCGGCGCTGCTGCGGCGCCGACGCTGACGCCCTCTCCCTAACCCTCTCCCCCTTGGGGGAGAGGGAATTTCTTTTGTCTCTCCCTCTGGGAGAGACCGCGCGTAGCGCGAGAGAAGGCTATTTGCCCTGGAACTTCGCCTCACGTCGCTCAAGGAAGGACTTCACGCCCTCGGCGACATCGGCGGATTGCATGATCGGCGCCAGCGCCGGCAGCATCTTCTGGATTGCCGTCAGCATGTTCTGCTCCAGCGACACCCGCGAATTCTTCAGGCTGGCGTAAACGCCCAGCGGCGCCTGCTTGGCAATGCGCTCGGCTATGGCAAGCCCGCGCTCGAACTGCTGACCCGCCGGCACCACTTCCTGAGCCAGACCGATGCGCAGCGCCTCGGCGGCGTTGAACTCGTCGCCGGTCAGCAAAAGTTTCTGCGCATTGCCCCAGCCGAACTCCTGCACCATGCGCACCGTCGCGCCGCCGACCGCATAGATGCCGCGCTTGACCTCGATCTGGCCGAAACGGCAGTCCTCTGCCGCCACGCGCACATCGGCCGCCAGCATCAACTCGATGGCCACCGTGAAGCAGATGCCGTGCACTGCGAACACCAGCGGCTTGCTCACGCGCTTTTCAGGAATCAGCCCGAACGGATCGCGTTCGCTGGCCGTGAGCGCCGGCCATGCGCCTGTGGCAAAAGGCTTCGACCACTGATCCAATTCAAGCCCGGCGGTGAAATGCTTGCCGTTGCCGTAGACCAGACCGCAGCGCAGTTCGGGATCGGCATCGAGCTGGCCGTAGGCCGCCGCCAGCTGGTGATACATGTCGAGATCCATGGCGTTGTACTTCGCCGGGCGATTGAGCGCGATGCACAGCACGTGGCCGCGCTTTTCAGTGACGATTTTCAGCTCATTGCGCGACCCGTCCGTGGGTCGCGTCCTCCCGGACTCGCTACGCTCGCTCAAATTCGTTCCATACGCATTTGTCATGTGTTCTCCAGGATAGTTAAGGGTTGTTCGAGCGCGTTCTCGTAGCAGCGCATCTTCAGCACGCCGCGCAGCTCCGGCGCCGTTTCCACCGACAACAGCAGGCGGCGCAGCGATTTGAATTGCGCGTGCGGCATGCCGGCGTCGTAGGCCGCCCATGCCCGCGCACCAAGTCCGGCCAGCAGTGCGGCGGCATCCGCGCCCGCCTTCAGAGGATGAATCGCGTCCGCACTGACCAAGCCACATGCGGCATCGCCATGCACCTGCAACTCATGCAGCAACCGGATCGCCAGCGCACGCGGAATCGTCAAAAGTGGTTTTTGCATTGCGGGTCACGTTTGAGGTTCAGGGTTTTCCATTCCATCGTCCGTGCGTTCCACAGCCGCAGCTTGCCACTATTGTCGTGAAGACCGAGCAGCAGCTGCAAAGACGCCAGCGCCTGCGCGCTGCCGATGACGCCGGCGACAGGGCCGAGAATGCCGGCTTCCTCGCAGGTTTCCTGTGCTTCTCCGCCGCTCGGATAGAGACAGGCATAACAGGGCGAGTCGGATTTTCTGAAATCGAACACCGCCAGCTGCCCCTCGAAACGAATGGCAGCGCCTGACACCAGCGGCTTGCACGCTTTGGCGCAGAGTTCATTGAGTTTGAAACGCGAAGGGAAATTGTCGGTGCAGTCGAGAACCACGTCGGCGGTATTGATCGCCGCTTCGATACCCTCGGGTGCAAGCGTCTCCAGCGCCACATCGCCATTCAGGCTCGCCAGCCGTTCGCAGGCGGCCTCGATTTTGAGCCGACCGACGTCGGCCCGCGAATAAAGAATCTGCCGCTGCAAATTGCTGGCGTCGACCCGGTCGCGGTCGCAGAGCAGCAGCTTTCCCAGTCCGGCGCCGGCCAGATACAGCGCCGCCACCGAGCCGAGTCCACCGAGGCCAACGATCAGGGCGCTGGAATCGCGCAAGAGTTGCTGGCCATTAACTCCGACTTCACGCAAAACAACTTGTCTTGAATAACGCGAAAGATCATTCAAGCGCGGCACCCTCCGCTGGCGCGTTCGTGTCCGGCAAGATCGCGGCGCGTCTCGACCAGCGCCAAGCCGGCCTCGTGCAACAGCGCACGCACCGCCGGTCCCTGCGTGGCCCCATGCTCCAACAACAACCAGCATCCGGGTTTCAGGCGCGCCGGCGCGGCGTGGATGATCTGACCCAACGCATCAAGACCGTCGGCGCCCGACACCAGGGCATGACGCGGCTCATAGGCCAGTGCAGGCAGATGCGGATCGCCCTCGGCGATATACGGCGGGTTGCTGACGATCAGGTCGTAGGCATCGCCATGACTCAGGAACATGTCGAAACTGCCTTGGACATACTCGATGTTTTTCAACTCAAATCGGTGCGCGTTGGCCTGAGCCACTTTCAGCGCAGCAGCGGACGCATCCATCGCCACGATCCTTGCGGCGGGCCACTCCTGCGCCATGGCCAGTGCGATGGCACCGCTGCCGGTGCCGAGATCGGCGATCCGCTTGGACGGGCGCAGGTTGATCAGTTCGATCGCCCACTCCACCAGCAACTCGGATTCCGGTCGCGGCACCAGCACGTCCGGCGTCACTTGCAGCGGCAGTGACCAGAATTCCTGGATCCCGGTGAGGTGCGCCACCGGCCGTCCCTCGAAGCGGCGTTCGATCAAGCGGTCAAAATCCACCGCCTGCTCCGCCGCCAGCGACTCGGTCGCACGTCCGGCCAGCGAGGCCCGCGAACAGCCCAGCACATGCGCCAGCAGAATCTCGGCGTCGGCGCGCGCGGACGGCGACGATGGCGCCAGCCGCGCGATGGCCGCTTTCAGCGTCGTGCCGACGTCACTCACTGGCTTGCGCCAACAACTCGGCCTGATGTTCAGCGATCAGCGGCTGGATCACCGGATCGAGATCGCCTTCCATCACCCGCGGCAGCTGATGCAGGGTGAGATTGATGCGGTGATCGGTGATGCGCGACTGCGGGAAATTGTAAGTGCGGATACGCTCGGAGCGATCACCGGTGCCGACCAGTTTCTTGCGTGTCGCCGCCTGCTCGGTGGCCTGCTTGCTGCGCTCACCATCGAGCAGGCGCGCCTGCAACAAGGACATCGCGCGCGCGCGGTTCTTGTGTTGCGAACGCTCGTCCTGGCATTCGACGACGATGCCGCTGGGCAGATGGGTGATGCGGATCGCCGACTCGGTTTTATTGACATGCTGGCCGCCGGCGCCGCTGGAACGATAGGTGTCCACTTTCAGATCGGCGGGACTGATCGGTTTCGCCTGAGCCTCCTCGATCTCCGGGAGCACCGCCACCGTCGCGGTCGAGGTGTGAACCCGCCCCTGCGCCTCGGTTTCCGGCACGCGCTGCACGCGATGCGCCCCCGACTCGAACTTGAGCTGTGAAAACGCGCCGTGGCCGATGATGCGCGAGATCACTTCCTTATAACCGCCATGTTCGCCACGGCTCTCGGAGATGACCTCGACCTGCCAGCGCCGCGATTCCGCGTACTTCAGGTACATGCGCTGCAGGTCGCCCGCAAAGATCGCCGCCTCGTCACCGCCGGCGGCGCCGCGGATCTCGAGGAAGACGTTGCTGCCGTCGAGGGGATCGCTCGGCAGCAGAAACTTGTGCAGTTCTTTTTCCAGCTCGGCCTGTTTCTGCTCGGCCGCCGGCAAATCGGCCTGGGCCAGTTCGCGCATTTCGCGGTCGGATTCTGCAAGCATCTGGTGCAGATGTCCGAGTTCGTCGAGGGTTCTGCGGTATTGGCCAAAACTCTCGGTCAGCGGCCCCAGCTGCGCGTATTCCTGCGACAGCTTGCGGAACTTGTCCGGATCTTTCGCCAGCGCAGGCTCGGACAATTCGCGCGAGATCTCGTCGCGCCGCTCGGCCATGCGCTGGAGTTTGTTGAGAAGGGAATCTTTCATGCGTCAATCAACTGGAGGAGCAGAACCTGCCGCAGCAGGGGACATGCCACAGGTCCAGCAACGCTACGCTTCGTCTTCCGGCAGATCGAACAGTTTCTGCACGCTGTTCAGCAGCAGCGCCTGTTCCACTGCACCCGCGGCACGCAGCCGTGCGCTGGGCGCGTGCAGCAGCTTGTTCGAGAGGGTGTCGGCGACATAGGCCATGACGTCTTCCGGCGTCGCGCCGGCGGCGAGACGGCGCCGCGCCTTGTCCAGGACTTCGTCGCGCAGCGATCGCCCCTTTTCACGCAAGGCGCGCAGGGTGGGTGCCGCATCTCGTGCATCCATCCATTGCGAGAATTCGCGCGCCTGCTCCTCGACCAGGGCTTCGGCCTGACGCGCGGCGGCGCTGCGCGAGCGCTGGTTCTGCGCGATGACTTCGCGCAGATCATCGACCGTGTAGAGGAAAATATCTTCCAGCTCGGCGAGCTTCGGGTCGAGATCGCGCGGCACTGCGAGGTCGAGCATGAACACCGGCTTGCGCCGGCGGCGCGCGATGGCGCGCTCCATCACGTGTTTTTCCAGCACGTGGCCGCGTGCGCCGGTGCTGGAGATGACCAGATCGGCATCCGCGAGATGGCTGGCCAGATCGTCGAAGCTAATGGCATAGCCGCGCACTTCACGCGCCAGCCGCTCGGCTTTCTGCAGGTTGCGATTGGCCACCACCAACCGGCCGATGCCCTGCTGCTGCAGGTGTTTGGCCATCAGCGTGCTGACGTCACCGGCGCCGATCAGCAGCGCGGTGGCGTTGCGAAAGTCGGCAAAGATATGACGCGCGCGCTGCACCGCGGCATACGCGAGTGTCACCGGATGCGCGCCGACTTCAGTGCTGGAACGGACGCGTTTGGCGACCGCGAAACTGTGCTGGAACAAGCGCGACAGGATCGGCCCGAGGCTGTGCGCGGTCTGCGCCTGCGCAAACGCCTGCTTCATCTGGCCGAGAATCTGCGGTTCACCGACGACCATCGAATCCAGCCCGGAGGCGACGCGCAGGCTGTGCAGCACGCTGCCGAAATCGCGATGCACATACAGATGCTCACCCAGCTCGGTCTCACCGACCTGGCGTTCGCGGCTCCACCAGTTGAGCAGCCGCGGTTCGTCTTCGGCTTCCGTCACCGCCAGCAGTTCGGTGCGGTTACAGGTGGACAGCAGCGCCGCCTCGGCGACCCCGGGCAGCGCACGCAGACGCTCGAGGGCCGCCGGCTGATCGACGTCCGCGAACGCGACGCGCGAACGCAAGGCGATCGGCGCGTGATGGTGGCTGAGACCCAGAGTTAAAAGCGTCATGGCTGCCCGTAGTACAGGCGCAGATTGTATAGTGGACTCATCGTTTCAAGCCTATTTTCCGTGCGCCGCATCCCCTTCTTGCAGACCCCGGCCCTGGCCCTGTTGCTGGTCAGCGTCAGTTCGTGGGCAGCCGAAGCCGCGGTGCCCGCGTCGCAGCGCTTTGATTCGCCTGCCGCCGCCGCACAGTTCCATATTCTGGCCGGCGAGCTGGCGGCGCAACGCAACCAGCCGCTGGAAGCCGCTGCGCAGCTGCTGAAAGCGCTGGACTACACCGACGACGTCGAGCTGGCGCAGCGCGCCTCCCTGCTGGCCTTTGCCGGTAACGACCCCGCGCTGACGCTTAAAGCCAGTACACGTTGGCTGCAACTGGACCCGAACAATCTGGAGCCGCGCGAGATTCTGCTGCGCTCGGCACTGAGCCTGAACCGCACCAGTGAAGCCGAAGAACAGGCGAAGGCGATCGTCGAGGGTCATGCCGGCGGCGAGGACGAAGGACTGCGCCATGTCGCGCTGCTGCTGTCACAGGACAGGGCTGCTGAAAACGCGGCGATGCAGCTGATGCAGACTCTGCAGAAACTCTGGCCGGAACGGCCGGCCGCGCTCTACGCGCAGGGCATCCTGGCGATGCGCTTCGCGCGCTACGAACAGGCGGAAGCGTCTGCGCGCGCAGCGCTCAAGCTCGACGACGCGTCAGAGGACGCGCGATTGCTGTTGCTGGGTGCACAGGTCAAGCGCGGATTGCTGGAGGACGCGGATGAAACCGCCGACCAGCTGATCGCTGTCGGACAAGATGAAACCGAGCTGCGGCTGGGCTACGTCAAGCTGCTGGTGGACGCGCAGCACGGCGATGCCGCGCGCAAGCAGCTCGAACGCATACGCGTGCTGCAACCGGACAACGAAGAAGCGCAGTACGCCCTCGCCCTGCTGGCGATGGAGGGGCGCAATCTGGATGAGGCGGCTGCTTTGCTCGAACCCCTGGCCGCCAGCGATACGCTTGGCAACGACGTCGCGTTTTATCTCGGCGGCATCGCCCAACTGCAGCGTCGCTACGCCGATGCGCTGGTCTGGTACGAGAAAGTCAGCAGCGGCGGCAAGGCGCTGGATGCCCTGCTGCGCCGCGCCAGCATGCTGGCGCGGCTGGAACAGGTCGTCGAGGCGCGCAGCATTTTTGAAAACCTGCGCGAGCAGGCGCCGATGCTCGGCAGCCGCATCGACAGCGAAGAAGCCGGCATGTTGCTGGAGATCGGTCAGGCGACGGAAGCGCTGGCGGTGCTGGATCGCGCGCTCAAACTGTCCGTGAGCGATCTTGAACTGCTCTACGCGCGCTCGCTGGTCTACGAACGGCTCAAGCGCATCGAGCGCGCCGAGAACGACCTGCGCCGCATGCTCAAAGCCAATGCCGATGACGCCCGCGCACTTAATGCGCTCGGCTTCATGCTGACGGTGCACACCCAGCGCTTTGACGAAGCCAAGAAACTGCTGACGCGCGCACTGGAACTGACCCCCGACGACGCCGCCGTGATCGACAGCTACGGCTGGGTGCAATTCCGCACCGGAAAGACCCAGGACGCCAAAGTCACGCTGGAAAAAGCCTACGGCAAGCTCAAGGATTCCGAGATCGCCGCGCACCTCGGCGAAGTGCTGTGGACGCTTGGCGAAAAAGACCGCGCCCGCGAGATCTGGGACGCGGCGCTGGCCGAAGACCCTGAGCATCGCGTGCTGACGGAAACCATCAAGCGACTAGATAAGTGATGAGTCTCGTCATTCCCGCGCAGGCGGGAATCCAATTCTTCTCCCGATCCTTACGGCAACATTGGATTCCCGCCTGCGCGGGAATGACGTTTTTCATATCCGGCTGTGCGTTATGGCAGCCCGCGCAGATGCCGCCGCCACAAAGCTGGGCCAAGCGTCAGGCCGAACTCGCCAGCATCGTCAACTTCACCCTGCGCGGACGCATCTCCAGCAACGCAGCAACCGTGCCCAGCGCCAGCCTGTTCTGGCGCCAGATCGGCCCGGCGTTCGACGCGCAGGTCAGCGGTCCGTTCGGCGCCGGCGCCGTATCCATCAGTGGCACGCCAGAGGATGTCGAGCTGCGCAACTCGCAGGAAACTGTGCGTACGCCACAGCCTGAAGCCTGGCTGCGCGAGCGCGTCGGCTGGTCGCTGCCCATCCGCGGACTGCGCTACTGGATCATCGGGCTGCCGGCGCCGGGCACCTACGAAAATCTGGTCTGGGATGAGCGCGAGCGCATCGCCGTGTTGACGCAATCCGGCTGGACGCTGAAGTTCGAGCAATATCGCCTCGTCGAACAATGGGAACTGCCGCGTCTACTGGTGATGGAGCGCGGCGACCTGCGGGTCAAGTTCGTGATTGACGAGTGGCTGGACCTGCCCACGTCCACGCCACCAGCATCGCTATAATTCGCGCCGAAGTTGGGGAATCGCCAAGTGGTAAGGCAGCAGGTTTTGATCCTGCCATTCCTAGGTTCGAATCCTAGTTCCCCAGCCACCTTTTCCTAACGACGACTGAGCGCCCTGATGGCCGAAAACTCGATCATGCTGTTCTCTGGCAATGCCAACCCGCAGTTGGCGCAGGAGATCGCCGGTTATCTGAAACTGCCGCTGGGTCAGGCACTGGTCAACCGCTTCTCCGACGGCGAAAGTCAGATCGAGATCCACGACAACGCGCGCGGCCGCGACGTGTTCGTGATCCAGCCGACCTGCGCGCCGACCAACGACCATGTGATGGAACTGTGCATGATGCTGGACGCGCTCAAGCGCGCCAGCGCCGCGCGCATCACTGCTGTGATTCCCTACTTTGGCTACGCGCGGCAGGACCGCCGTATCCGCTCGGCGCGCGTGCCGATCTCGGCCAAGGTCGTCGCCGACCTGATCGAGGCCGCCGGCGCCGACCGCGTGCTGACCGTGGACCTGCACGCTGACCAGATCCAGGGTTTCTTCGACATCCCGGTGGACAATGTCTATGCCAGCCCGATCCTGCTCGGCGACATCTGGCGGCAGAAGTACAACAACCTGATCGTGGTCTCGCCCGATGTCGGCGGCGTGGTACGCGCCCGCGCGCTGGCCAAGCGGCTCGACGACGCCGACCTCGCCATCATCGACAAACGCCGTCCCAAGGCCAACGAAGCCAAGGTGATGAACATCATCGGCGACGTGCGCGGCAAGTTCTGCGTGCTGCCCGACGACATCGTCGACACCGCCGGCACGCTGGGAATGGCCGCCAATGCACTGAAGGCCGAGGGCGCGGTGCGCGTCGTCGCCTACGTCACCCATCCGGTGCTGTCCGGCCCGGCGGTCGCCAACATCAACAACTCGCAGTTGGACGAACTGGTCGTCACCGACACCATCCCACTGCGGCCCGACGCCGCTGCTTGCCCGAAGATCCGCCAGCTGCGCATCGGTAGCATGCTCGCCGAGACCATCCGCCGGATTGCAGCTGAGGAATCGGTCAGTTCGCTCTACGTGGATTAACCCGCGCGGGCGCTTTTTGGAAGCGTACTGATACATTTTTAGTATCGCCCGCTTCGCATTGGGTCCAAAAAGGGCCGGGGGAAACCCTCCCGGCGGGTGGCGGTAAGACCCTGTATTTCTCCCTCTCATTGGGTAGAATGCGCGCCCCTCACGGCTGGTCGCGGCCGCGAGTTAACCATCCACGGAGTTTTCAATGAAAGAATCATTTGTCGTGAACGCCGAAGTTCGCGCTGACATGGGCAAAGGTGCGAGCCGCCGCCTGCGTCGCACGGGCAAGGTGCCAGCCATCATCTACGGTGGCAAAGATCAACCCCAGCAGCTGTCGCTGAACCATCACGAGATGGCCAAGCATCTGGAGACCGAAGCGTTCTATTCGCACATCCTCACCGTGCAGATGGGCGACAAGGTGCAGAAGGCGGTGGTCAAAGACATCCAGCGCCATCCGGCGCTGCCGATCCTGATGCACTTCGACTTCCAGCGCGTGTTCGACGACGTCGCCATTCGCATGCACGTACCGCTGCATTTCAAGGGCGCCGAAGTCGCGCCGGGCGTGAAGACCGACGGCGGCATCGTCGAGCACCACATGAACGAAGTCGAAGTCGAGTGCTTGCCGAAAGACCTGCCGGAATTCTTCGAGATCGATCTGTCGCAGATGAAACTCAACGAGTCGGTACATCTGTCCAGCATCAAGTTGCCGGCCGGTGTAACGCTAATCGACCTGCGCCACAAGAACGACCGCTCGGTCGCTGCAGTCCACATGCCGCGCGCCATCGTCGAGGAAGTCGCCGCGCCGGTGTCGGCCGAAGTGCCGGCCACCGCGCTCAAGACACCCGAAGGCGCTGCTGCTGCACCGGGCGCCGCTCCGGCTGCTGGAGCCAAACCCGGTGCCGCTCCTGCGGCTGCTGCGGGGGCAAAACCGGCCGAAGCCAAGAAGGACGACAAGAAGAAGTAAAGCAATCGGCATTCAGCCAAAACAGAAGGCCGCGCAATGCGGCCTTCTTTTTTAGAATTGCACCTTATGTCTCCTTCCATTCGCCTCATCGTCGGCCTCGGCAACCCAGGCCGCGAGTACGCGCGCACGCGCCATAACGCCGGCTTCTGGTTTGCCGACGCACTGGCAGAAAAACATGGCGGTAGCTTTCGCACGGAATCGAAGTTCCGTGGCGAACTGGCGCAGGTGCGAATTGAAAACGAGACTCTGCTGGTGTTGAAGCCTGCGACATTCATGAACAGCAGCGGAGAGTCGGTGCAGGCGCTGGCGGCGTTCCACAAACTCACGCCCGAGCAGATCCTGGTGGTGCACGACGAACTGGATCTGCCGATCGGGGCGGCGCGACTGAAAGCCGGCGGTGGCCACGGCGGCCACAACGGCCTGCGCAGCCTGCATCAGCATCTGGGCGAGGCTTACTTGCGCCTGCGCCTGGGCGTTGGTCATCCGGGGACAAAGGAGCGTGTGCACGGTTACCTAACCGACGAACGCACGCCTGCGGAAGAAGAAAATCTGATCCAGGCCGGTATCAAGGCCGCACTCAATGTGATGCCGGCGCTGGTCACCGGCGGCATTGAGAAAGCCATGCAGTTGCTGCACTCACAGAAGGAATAACGATGGGCATCAAATGCGGAATCGTCGGATTGCCGAACGTCGGCAAGTCCACCCTGTTCAATGCGCTGACCAAGGCGCAGATCGCGGCGGAGAACTACCCGTTCTGCACGATCGACCCCAATGTCGGCATCGTGCCGGTGCCGGACACGCGGCTCGACGAACTCGCCGTCATCGTCAAGCCGCAGCGCACGCTGCCGGCGACGGTGGAATTCGTGGATATCGCCGGCCTCGTCGAAGGCGCCAGCGAAGGCAAGGGCAAGGGCAATGCGTTCCTCTCACACATCCGCGAAACCGACGCAATCGCACATGTCGTGCGCTGCTTCGTCGACGATGACGTTATCCACGTCATGGAGAAAGTGGATCCGATCCGCGACGCCGAGATCATCAACATGGAACTCGCGCTGGCCGACCTCGACGTCATCGCCAAGGCCACCGAACGCGCTGCCAAGAACGCCAAGACCGGCGCCAAGGAAGCCATCGCCAAACACGAACTGCTCAAGCGTATGCAGGCGCATCTCGATGCGGGCAACCCGGCGCGCTCACTCGCTCTGACCGCCGAGGAAAAACCGCAGTTTCGTGAGTTCAACCTCATCACCCTCAAGCCGATGCTCTACATCGCCAACACCGACGAGGCTGGTTTGAAGAACGGCAACGAACTTCTGACCCAGGTGCGCGAGTACGCCACCAAGCAAAATTCGGAAATCGTGCCGGTCTGCGCGGCGATCGAAGCCGAGATCTCCCAGCTCGAAGACGCCGACAAGCTGGATTTCCTGAAAGACCTCGGACTCACCGAGCCGGGCCTGAACCGCGTGATCCATGCGGCGTATCGCCTGCTGGGTTTACAGACCTACTTCACCGCCGGCGTGCAGGAAGTTCGCGCGTGGACGGTCAAAACCGGCGCCACCGCGCCCAATGCCGCCGGCGTGATTCACACCGATTTCGAAAAAGGCTTCATCCGCGCCGAAGTCATCGGCTACGGCGACTACATCCAGTTCAAAGGCGAAGCAGGCGCGAAGGACGCTGGCAAATGGCGGCTCGAAGGCAAGGACTACATCGTGCAGGAAGGGGATGTCATGCATTTCCGCTTCAACGTTTAGCCGTAAAATGTTCCTGATGCCATACCGCAGGAGTGCTTTCGTGAAAACCCAGCTGGCCCTGATACTAGCGTTCGCATTACAAATCACCCCAGCGGCAGCACAAACTCCCGCGCCGGAGACCCCGACCGAAGCCCAGCTATTGAAACAGCAGCTTGAGCTGCTGAAACAGCGCCTCGACGCGCTGGAAACCCAGAATGCAGCTGCCGCCAAGGCCGCCGCCGAAGCGCAGGCCGCGGCCGCTGCTGCAACAGCAGAAGCCAAAGCCGCGACCGAAGCCGCCGCCGAAGCGATACCGCCCGAGCCGGCGCCCTACGTCGAGCCTTGGCTGCTCACTGAAAACTGGAAGAAAATCCTGCGCGGCAGCGACGAAAGCATCGTCAAAGGCCTGCTTGGTCGCCCTAACGACACCCAGATGGGCGCCGCGGGCAACACTTGGATCTATCAAGACCCTGAGCAACCCCAACTTGGGCGCGGCACCGTGCGGTTCGCCAAAGGCCGCGGCGCGATCGACTGGGAACCTCCGGCTTCGGCTCGCTGAATAAAAAAGGGCCTTGCGGCCCTTTTTTATTGGTCGGCGATGCGCTCAGGCTCCAGGCCGGGATGCATCTGAATGGCGGAAAACGGCACGGATGCGCTTCACTTCTGTTTGCCTGCGCTGCTCAGCAGTGCTGCCATGTGTTCTTGCACCTTTGTCATCCCCTTGAGCGGCCGCAAAAGAACCTTGAAGTCCACGATCTGACCGCTGTCGTCCCAGCGGATCAGATCGACGCCGTTGATCACAATTCCGTCAATCTCGGATTCGAACTCCAGACAGGCGTCACGATCCCCGACGATCTCACGCACGTAGCGGAAATGATCATTCCCGATCACCTGCATGGCGCCACCGAGATAGAGCATCACCATGTTTCTGCCGCGCTGTGGCGTGTGCAATATCGGCGACCAGAAAATCGAATCCGCGTGGAGCAGCGAACTCAGGGCCTTCACGTCGCGTGATTTCACGATCGCGTGCCAGGCTTCAATTACCTTGGGCTGCATCGAGACTGTCTCCTCTTCTGACTGATGTCCACGCAAGGGATCGAAAACCTCCGGTCGGCACCGTTTATATCCCCACCCCACTTAATCCAACCGATTAAGAATAGGGCACGAGGCCCCATTGTCATTGACTGGCGGAGGGGAAGGGATTCGAACCCTTGATACGCCTTTTGGACGTATACACGCTTTCCAGGCGTGCTCCTTCAACCGCTCGGACACCCCTCCGTAAACTGTCATCTCGCCGCTTTCGCGGTTGAATCTCCAAAAACTCGTAACGATGATTTTACCCGCTCAGGACTTGGGTTTGTCCTCAGGCAGCTGAAGTTTCGGCGGCAAATCAAGGCAACTCCACGTGTCTCCGCTTTGTTGACCAAAAGCCACCGGATTCTCCACGGGCGGCGGAATCCTCAGCGCGCCAGCCGACTCCTTCAATTCCAGGCCATCAACGCCCGTCAGTGGCGGACGATCCCCCGCGGACTGGTAGCTCTGCGGACGACGGCAATGCGCATTGGACGCGCAGGCGGCGAGTTCCAGCACGCTTAACAGCAGCAGGAGCGAAGGCCCGTGTTTCATTGCATGACTCCAGCAGTTTTCAGAGCGGTACGCACGGTGGCGTGATGCGCAGCCGCCAGCGGCACCAGCGGCAAGCGGATGCCGGCGGGGATGCGCTGCATTTGCTGCAAGGCCCATTTGGCGGGAATCGGATTGGATTCGACAAAGAGGTCGCGGTGCAGGCTGGCCAGCGGCGTATCCAGCTCCGCAGCGAGCTGGGCATTACCCTTCAGCGCCGCGACGCACATGCGGTGCATCGCACCCGGCGCAACATTCGCGGTAACGGAAATATCGCCATGGCAGCCCAGCAGGATGGACTCGCGCGCGGTGGGGTCATCGCCCGAATACAGCGCGAAGGTTTTCGGCAGTCCGAGCGCCAGCAAGTCGCGGATGCGCCCGAGATCACCTTTACCTTCCTTCAAGCCAGCAATGCCCGGCACCTGCGCCAGACGCTGCACGGTGGCAGGCAGCATGTCGCAACCGGTGCGGCCGGGCACGTTGTAAAGAATCACTGGAATATCAACAGATTCAGACACTTTCTTATAGTGCTGGAACAGACCTTCCTGCGGCGGCTTGTTGTAGTACGGCGTAACGACCAGCACCGATTGCACGCCGGCTTTTTTGGCAGCTGCGGTCAGCTCAATGGCCTCGGCAGTCGAGTTGGCGCCAGTGCCGCCGATGATCGGGATGCGTCCGGCTGAGAACTGCACGCACTGGCGGATCACCTCGATGTGCTCGTCCACGTCCAGCGTGGCGGATTCACCGGTGGTGCCGACGGCGACGATGGCATCGGTACCTTCGGCCACGTGCCAGTCCACCAGCGCGCGCAGACTGTCGTAGTCCACGCGGCCATCGGCCTGCATGGGCGTGACAAGTGCAACAAGGCTGCCAGTGATCATTTCAAAAAAGGACAGATGGGCTTGCGAGGGCGCGGATTATAGAGTGTCGCGCTGGTAAACTGCTCTCGCCCGCTCTTTTCCAGTCGAAATGTCCACCCCCAACGAAAACCATCTTTCCATTTCAGTGCTCGCCAAGCCGCGACCGCAACTGGCGATGGAGCTGTTCAAGAACATTCGTGAACGCGGCTGCGAGATCGAGGATTGCCGCATCGCCCCGCTGGGCGACCGACTGGCCGCCAGTCTGGTCGTCTCCGGCAACTGGAGCGCACTCGCCAAGCTCGAAACCGCCCTGCCCGGCATCGCCACCAAGCTGGAACTGCAGGTGCAGTTCACCCGCTGCGGCGCGCGCGAACAGAACCCGGAATTCCGCCCCTATGCGGTGGACGTAATCGCGCCCCAGCAGCAGGATCTGCTGGTGCACCTGCTGGATTTCTTCAAGAAGCAGAACGTGGACGTCGCCGAGATCTCCTCGCAGAAGTACGCCTCGACCTATACCGGCGCCAGCATGTGCAGCGTACAGATGGTGCTGCACGTACCGGTCAACCAGCATCCGCAGGCCTTACGCGAATCCTTCATGGATCTCTGCGACGATCTCAACGCCGACGGCATGCTCGATCCGATCAAAACCTGAGACTCCCATGAAAATTGGCGACAAGATCCCCGATCTCACCCTGCCCGCCACGGGCGGCAAACCCATTTCCCTGATGGCGTTCAAAGGCAAGAATCTGGTGGTGTATTTCTACCCCAAGGACAATACGCCAGGCTGTACGCAGGAGGGCATCGATCTGCGCGACCTCAGAGCGCATTTCCAGAATGCCAACACCGAGATCGTTGGACTGTCGCGTGACAGCGTGCGCAGCCACGAAAACTTCGCGACCAAGTTCGAGCTCAACTTTCCGCTGCTCGCCGACACCGAGGAGAAAGCCTGCCAGGCCTTCGACGTGATGCGCGAAAAAACCCTCTATGGCAAAAAATATCTGGGCGTGGATCGCAGCACGTTTCTGTTTGATGCCCAGGGCGTGCTGCGGCACGAATGGAGAAACGTCTCGGTCAAGGGTCATGCCATCGAAGTGCTTGAGGCCGCCAAAGCGCTCTGATCGGTTCCGATGTTCCGCCGCGGGCCTCTGAACCCGCCACCGCACCCGTCGAATGAAAAAGAAAATATTCGTCCTTGATACCAACGTGCTGATGCACGATCCCTCGTCGCTGTTCCGTTTTGAGGAACATGACCTGTTCATCCCGATGGTGGTGCTGGAAGAGCTCGATGCCGCCAAAAAAGGCACCTCGGAAGTCTCACGCAACGCGCGCCAGGTCAGCCGCTTTCTCGATGACCTGATGCGCGACAAGGATCACGCGCAGATCGAGAAAGGCCTGCCACTGCCGGCGCTGCAGCAGAACAACGACGACGAGAGCATCGCCACCGGACGGCTGTTCTTCCAGACCCGCCCGCCGGACGCGACCCTGCCGCCGCTGATGCCGGGCAACAAACCCGACAACAGCATCCTGGTCACCGCGCTCGGTTTGCAGAGCGAACATCCTGGACGGCGCGTGACGATGGTGTCGAAGGACATCAACCTGCGCATCAAGGCCGCCATCGTCGGCGTGCATACCGAGGATTACTCCAACGACAAGGTGCTGGATGACCTCGACCTGCTGCCCACTGGCTACGCCAATCTGCCGGAAGATTTCTGGCAGACCCACGGCGACCAGATGGAGTCCTGGCAGGAAAAAGGACAGGCCTGCTACAAGGTCAGCGGTCCGCAGGTGAAGGACTGGTATCCAAACCAGTTCCTGTATCTGCCCGACGAAGGCGAGCGCGGGCTTGAGCTGCGCGTGCAGTCCAAGAAAAACGAGACGGCGCAGTTGCGCGTCACCCGCGACTATCGCGCCGGCAAGACCGGCGTCTGGGGCATCCACGCCAAGAACCGCGAGCAGAACTTCGCGCTGAACCTGCTGATGGATCCGGACATTGATTTCGTCACCCTGCTCGGGGCCGCCGGCACCGGCAAGACCCTGCTGACGCTGGCCGCTGGTCTGGCGCAAGTGCTCGACGAGCCGCGCTACCGCGAGATCATCATGACCCGCGTCACCGTGCCGCTCGGCGAAGACATCGGCTTCCTGCCCGGCACCGAGGAAGAGAAGATGACGCCGTGGATGGGCGCGCTGATGGATAACCTCGAAGTGCTGACCCAGACCAGCGAGGCCGGCGACTGGGAACGCGCCGCCACCAACGAGCTGCTGGCCAAACGCATCAAGATCCGTTCGCTCAATTTCATGCGCGGTCGCACTTTTCTCAACCGCTACATCATCATCGACGAAGCACAGAACCTGACCAGCAAGCAGATGCGCACCATGATCACGCGCTGCGGGCCCGGCACCAAGATGGTCTGCCTCGGCAATCTGGCGCAGATCGACACGCCGTATCTTTCAGAGACGACTTCGGGCCTCACGTACGTCGTCGATCGTTTTGGCGGCTGGGAGCATGGCGGCCACATCACGTTGGCGCGCGGCGAACGCTCTCGTCTTGCCGCCCACGCTTCGGAGATCCTCTGATGGTGCTAGGGATGATGCGTGACATGAAGGACAACGCGCTGGCGCTGTCGATGAAGAAGTGGCTCAACGAGAAATTCAGCGACCTCGGCGAAGTGCTCGACTGCTCACTCGACTCCAAAGCCTGCACGCTGGAGATGAAGCTGAAGATGCCCGGCGAAACCGGGCCGATCATGCTCAAGCTCGACCGCTACGAAATTGAAAAGGAAAACGGCGACCGCTATATCGTTCTGCACCAATTCTCGTCGTCGCGGGAATGGGTGGGGCGACTGCTGTCGCGCCTGTTCAACGGCAAGCGTTACAAACTACCAGCGGCCGTCAGCGCCTTGCTGTAAGTGGAGCTGACGCTCGCCGCACTCTGCGGCTTTGCCTTTCTCGCCGGGTTCATCGACGCCGCCGCTGGCGGCGGCGGGTTGATCCAGGTGCCGGCGCTGTTCGTGCTGATGCCCGGAGTGCCGCCGGCGACCCTGCTCGGCACCAACAAGTTCGCCAGCATCTGGGGCACTTTGTCGGCGACGATCCAGTATTCGCGTCACGTCAGGCTGGACTGGCGCGTCGCCCTGCCCACCTGCCTTGCGGCACTCGCGTTCGGCTATCTCGGCGCACAGGGGGTTGCCAGCGTAGATCCCACTGTGTTCAAACCGCTGGTGTTGGTGTTGCTGGTCGCTGTTCTTGCCTACACCTTGTGGAAGAAAGACCTCGGCGCACTGCACGCGCCCAAGCTGGCCGGTCGCATGCAAATCTTTGTCGCACTGAGCACAGGCGCAGTGCTGGGTTTCTACGACGGGTTCTTTGGCCCCGGCACCGGCAGTTTTCTGGTGTTCGCCTTCGTTGGATTGTTCGGCTTCAGTTTTCTCGCCGCTTCAGCGACGGCCAAGCTGGTCAATCTCATCACCAACCTCGCCGCGCTGGCGTATTTCGCCAGCTACGGCCACGTGCTTTACGCCACGGCGATTCCAATGGCGGTTTTCAACGTGCTGGGTTCACTGCTGGGATCGCGCCTCGCGATCAAAAAAGGCAGCGGTTTTGTGCGCGCGATTTTTGTCCTGGTGGTCAGCGCGCTGATTCTGCGATTTGCCTACGACCTGCTACGCACGAGCTGAATCAAACGCCATCGCCTGTCTCAACTCGGGCAGGCCCAGCAACAACATCAGCAACCGGTCGACACCGAGCGCGACACCGGCGCAGTCGGGCAAGCCGGATTGCAGCGCGGAAATCAGATTCGCGTCATACGGCGGTGTTTTGCGGCCGTGTCTTTTGCGCCAATCCCGATCGTTCTTGAATCGCCGCTCCTGCTCGGCAGCGTCAGTGAGTTCGTGGAAGCCATTCGCCAGTTCGATGCCTTTCCAGAACAGCTCGAAACGCTCGGCCACTTCGCCACGCACTTGCGCCAGCGCGGCCTGCGATGCGGGAAAGTCGTACAGCAGACACGGCACGGTCTGCCCCAATCTGGGACCGACACATTGCGACATCCATAGATCCAGCCAGAAATCGCGATCGCGGCTCTCCGCCTCGCTCAACCCGTCCGGGCTTTGGATGCCTTCCTGCAATCGGGGGAGCGACGCCGCAAAAGGATCAAAGCCCGCTTCGCGGAGAAACGCATCGCGGTAACTCAAGCGCTCACAGGCGATGGGTCCGCCCGCAACCGCCAACAGCGCTTCGACCTCGTCCATCAGCCGGTGATGATCCCAGCCGGGGCGGTACCACTCCAGCATCTGGAATTCGGGGTTATGCCAGCGACCGGACTCCTCGACGCGGAACACATGACAAAGCTGGTAGATCGATCCGCTGCCGGCAGCGAGCAGCCGTTTCATGGCGAATTCCGGCGATGTGTGCAGCCAGCCTGCCGGACTCGTCTCGAAACTCTCGATATGCCGGTCTACCGTTGCATATCGCGACAGGACAGGAGTATCGACTTCGAGGACCTTGCGCTCAGAAAAAAAAGTGCGGATCCGCGCCAACAGATCAGCGCGGGCACGCAGGGTCTCCAGGGTTGCGCTGGGTCCCCAGCGCACGATCACTCCTTGACGCGCGACAGGTACTCGCCGGTGCGGGTGTCGACCCGGATCAGCTCGCCTTCATTGATGAACAGCGGCACTTTGACGATGGCGCCGGACTCCAGCTTCGCCGGTTTGTTGCCGCCGGTGACGGTATCGCCGCGCACGCCGGGGTCGGTCTCGACGATCTTGAGCACCACCGTGTTCGGCGGCGTCACTGACATCGGCGCGCCGTTCCAGAACAGCACGCGGATGGTGTCCTGTTCCTTGAGCCATTGCGCGGCCTCGCCGACCTGCACCTTGCCGGTCTGGATCTGCTCGTAGCTGGCCGGATTCATGAAATGCCAGAACTCGCCGTCGTTGTAGAGATACTGCATCTCGACTTCTTCGATATCGGCGACTTCCCAGGTATCGCCCGACTTCAGGGTACGGTCGATGACGCGACCCGACTTGAGGCTGCGGATGCGGATGGTATTGGTCGCCTGACCCTTGCCGGGCTTGCGGTATTCGTTGTCCACGATCGAGTAAGGCTCGCCGTCGACGAGCACTTTGGTGCCCGATTTCATCTCGTTGGTGCTGACAGTGCTCATGAAAAGTTCTTCCCGTAATCTTTTTCCGAAAACCGCGGCATGGATGTCGCGATCTGTTACATGGACGTAAAATGCGCCGCGCATGATACAAGCAAAGACCCGGATTAGCAGCCCTGCTGCATGGCAGCGCGAGCTGGCGCAAGCCTTCACCAGACCGGACGAATTGCTGGAATTTCTGCAGCTGCCGGCCCAGCCGCGGGCTGACAGCAGTTTCCCATTGCGGGTACCGCGCGGCTATGCAGCGCGGATGATCAAAGGCGATCCGCGCGACCCTCTGTTCCTGCAGGTCTGGCCGCAGTCCGCCGAACAGATCGAGGCGCCGGGATTTATCAGCGACGCGGTCGGCGACCTGCAAGCACTGCGAGACGGCGGTCTGATCCACAAATACCGCGGCCGTGCGTTGGTCATCGCCACCGGCGCCTGTGCGGTGCACTGCCGTTACTGCTTCCGCCGCGAATTCCCCTACGGCGAACACCTGGCAGCCCGCGACCACTGGTCGGGGGCGCTGAAAGCAATCGCCGCTGACCGTTCGATCGAGGAAGTGATCCTGTCAGGTGGCGATCCCTTGTCGCTGGCGGATGACAAGCTTGCCGAATTCGCGCAGGCGCTGGAATTTCTCCCGCAGCTGCGCCGTCTGCGCATCCACACGCGGCAGCCCGTCGTGCTGCCTGAGCGCGTGGACGACCGTCTGTGTGCCTGGCTGTCACGCGGACGCCTGCGGAAGATCATGGTGATCCACGCCAATCACGCACAAGAACTGGATGCAAGCGTGATCAAGGCGCTCAATGTTCTGCGCGAAACCGGTACGATGCTGCTCAACCAGTCCGTGCTGCTCAGGGGCATCAATGATTCCGCAGACACGCTCGTGAACCTGAGCGAAAGCTTGTTCGCCGCCGGCGTGCTGCCGTATTACCTGCACCTGCTCGACCGCGTGCGCGGCACCGCGCATTTCGAGGTCGAGGAATCGCGTGCGTTGAGCCTGATGCGTGAGATGTCCGCACGACTGCCCGGCTATCTGGTGCCGAAACTGGCGCGCGAACACGCCGGCGACCCGGCCAAACGAGTGCTGGCCTGGTGAACGTGAAGCCGGCTTCCGCCAGCGCCAGCAAGCGCATCACGGTCGTCAGTTCCGACGAGGAAACCGCCAAGCGCATCGAAAACCATCTGCGCAATGCGGGCCATGCCGTGCGCACGCAATGGCTGGATGATCTCGACAGCCTGCGCGGACTGCTCAAGCGCGACCCCCCCGATCTGATCCTTGCCGGCGACGGCGTCGCCAGTGTGATGCCGCCGGATGTGATCGCGCTGCGCAACGAACTGTCTCCCGACCTGCCGGTGATTCTGATGGCGGCGCACCGGCCCACCCCTGCCGAAACCGTCACGGCCCTGACCGCCGGTGCCGCGGATTTCGTGTCCTACGGCGACGCCAAACACCTGCAACACCTCGAACGCGCCTGTACCCGCGAACTGAAGAATCTCGAGCTGCTGCGGGAGTTGCGGCGCGCGCGCACCCGGCTGGCGGAGTTCGAGTCGCGCACGGCGCGCATCCTCGAAGGCACCTCCGAAGCGGTGGCGCAGGTGCAGGAAGGCATCCTGGTCCACGTCAACAAGGCTTTCGCCGTGCTGCTGGGGCACAAAGACAGTGCGACCCTTGAGGGCGTGCCGCTGATGGATGTCACGGCCGCGGATTTCCAGCCACAGGCCAAGCTGCTGCTGAAGCAATTCGCCCAGGGCAAGCTCCAGGACGGTGTGGAAACCGAACTCCAGCTGACCGCGCAGGACGGCAGCGAGATCACGCTGAACGCGCGGCTGTCACGCACGCAGCTCGAAGGCGAGCCGGCGCTGGACATCCTGGTCAAGGCCGAAGCCGCCGCCGTGGCCGTGCCTGCCAGCAGCCTGCAGGCCAGCGGGCGGCTGGAGCTGTTCAACGCCATGACCGAATACAAGGCAGGCGCCATGCCCGCCGCGCTGCTGTTGCTGCGCATTGACGAATTCAACGTGCTGGAAGACACCGTGGGCTTCCGCGATGCCGAAGAGATCGTGGTGCAGTTCATGCAGCTGCTGCGCTCGCGTCTGCCGAAGGAAGACAGCGTGTTCCGCTTCTCGACCGCGGAATTTGCCTGGCTGGCGCTGAAAGTGCCGGCAGCGGGAATCGCCGGCATGGCCGAAATCGTGCGGCGTGAGATCGCGGGCCAGCTCTACCAGAGCAAGCGGCGCGAGGCCCATCTCAAGGTGTCCATCGCCGGGCACGCATTCAACAAGGGCACCGCGCCAAGCGACATGGTCACCGCCACCGTGCAGGAATTGCGCAAGCTCTCGGCGCAGGGCGGCAATCGCGTCGGTCTGGTGGCGCCGCCCCAGACGCCCGGCTTGAAAGAAGCGACAGCGGCCGGTGGCGATCCCGCGCAAGCCGCGCAGATCAAACGCGCCATCGAGGACAACCGCCTGCGCATGTCGTATCAGTCGATCGCCAGTCTCGAAGGCGACCACCGCCAGCATTTCGACGTGCTGGTGCGCATGATCGACGAAGCGGGCAAAGAAATCTCCGGCGGCGACTTCATCCCCGCCGCCGAGAAGTTTGGTCTGGTACAAACCATCGACCGTTGGGTCATCGCGCGCGCGCTGAAAGTGCTGGCCAAGCGCGAAGGCGCCGCTGAAAGTTCGGAACTGTTCGTGCATCTCTCCGAAGCCACGCTCAAGGAACCCGACGCTTTCATCACCTGGATCCGCGAACAGCTGAAACCGCGCGCGCTGAAGCCGGACGAACTGGTGATCTCGATCCACGAAAAAATCCTTGCCACGCAGATCGGCAAGGCACAGACGCTGGCCAAAGGGCTGGCGCCGCTGCACATCCACATGCGCATCAACCACTGGGGCAGCGGCACCCAATCAAAAGAGCTGGTCGAGAAGATCCCGGTGCGCTATGTGCGTTTCGACCCGGCGTTCACGCAAAGCTTTAACGAGCCCGCCCGGCAAAAACGCATGACCGAACTGATGGAGATCGCCAAACAGCGCGGGCTCAAGACCATCTGTTCTCATGTCGAGGACGCCAATGTCATGGCGCGCCTCTGGCAGCTGGGCATCAATTACATCCAGGGACATCACATCCACGAGCCGGAAGTGGTGTTGCTGTCGACCGACCTGCCGCGCTGAAAATCCCAGCTGCACTGATACGTCGTGTATGGCGGCGGCCTGCGCCAGCACTCCCCGGCGCACGTTTCACCGCTACCGTTGCTCCCTTCCGGGCCTGGCGGGATTCACGGATCGTCGTCGCGGGGACCAACGCAGGCCACCATAATCTTGAT
The DNA here is from genome assembly GCA_038043245.1 of Pseudomonadota bacterium. GTDB lineage: Bacteria > Pseudomonadota > Gammaproteobacteria > Nevskiales > Nevskiaceae > JACPFV01. The sequence goes on from JBBTCH010000008.1 coordinate 25,230, forward strand.
AGGAAAGTACGGCCATGGATGGCCGGAATCTTGTACAGGACGTACTTTGCTGCGACGCAGTTTAAGCCGGCGCGGAACTCAATGCGCGGTCGCGTGGACGGCCAGCCATGCCAAAGCCATGGCCGTGGCCGAGCAGATACACCAGCCATTTGTAGAGCAGCAGATTGCGCGACCATTGCGCCGACAGAAACCGTTCCACCTGCGGATCGCCCTCGCCGTCCGCCTGCCACGGCGGGCGCGTCACACAGCGCAGTGCCTCGACCACGCGCGCATCGCGATAGACGCGCAGCTGCAGGTCGGGATCGCAGCGCGTGCCGCGTTCATCCGTGAACTCGTAAGTGAGCTTGAACGCGCAGGTATAGCGTGAGCGCTCCAGCGTGGTCAGGTGCAGCGGCAGATCCGTCGCGCAACGCGAGATCGCCGTGTCGAACGGCAGTTCCAGCTCCGGCACCAGCTGCTCAACCATCAGGAAGTTGCGCTCGTAGAGCTCCATCAGCGCGGCCAGCCGCACCGGCCGGTGGCCGCAATAGACGTTGGTGGACGCTTCAGCGCTGATTGACATGACCCTTAAGATAACGCCCACATTTTTTTATGCGCGGGCTATGATGAGAGTCCCATGAATGCAGTCCAACTGGCGCAACTCAGCTGCGGACTGTTCTTCATCACCGGCATGTTGACCGGCGTCTGGAAATACCACTGCATCACCAGCAGCGCCGAAGCCAAGGCGCCGGTGTACGTGGACATCTGCCACCGCACCGCCCTGATGTACACCTTCGCCTGTCTGGTGCTGGCGGAATTCGCCAAACTCAGCGTCTGGCCTGACCGCGTCAATTTCTGGGCAGTGCTGGTGCCGGTGCTGTTCTTCGCCTCCGCAGTGGCGACCTATGCGCTGCACGGCCTGCTGAAAGACACCGATAACCAGTTCCAGCGCCCGCACGTGCTGGGCCCGATGAAGATCCACAGCGGCCTCATCAGCCTCTTCATGGGCCTGCTCGCCGTCGGCGAGATCGGCGGCTTCCTGGTGCTGTTCGCAGGGTTCCTGAAAACGCTGCAGCTCTAGAATCCGGTCATGTCCTCCGGCAATAGCTACGATCTCACACTGACAAACTGGGGTCTGCGCTTTCTTTCCGATGCCGCCGAGCGTGATTACCGCGTCTGGCGCAACGAGCAGAACATCCCGGTCTACCGTCTGGTTGCTCTAGTGTCGCTGCCGCCCTGGCTTTTCGGAGGTCCGGCCGGATATCTGTGGAAACCGGATATTGACTGGCTGATGCTGTGGCTGCCGGGTTATCTGATCTCGGTACCGGCGCTGCTGTTTGCCTTTGCACTGACATTCACCCGGTCGCGCCGGTACGCGACGCTCATTAGCAGCGTGATGCTGATCATCGTTGGCTGCGTAATGGCGTGGATCATCGAGTTCAATATCAGGTCGATCCTCGGTTTCTATGATGCAGGGCCGATGGTCGTCAGCATGATCCTATTCTCGTGCTTTGCCTTGTTCATGCGTCTGCCGCCGCTCTACGCGATGGTCTCAGCGCTGCCCCTTTTGCTGGCGTCTGTACTGACCGTTTTGGCTACCCATCCTCGGGGCTCCGAGCGGGAAATCCTTGCGTATCCGTATATCGTGATTCCGTTCATCACCTATTTCTTCATCGTTGTGATGAGCGCGGTTGGCGAGCGCTTCTTCCGACGCTCGTTCGTCAATGAACAATTGCTGGCGCGGCAGAACGCCGCGCTGGAGCAGAGCCGCAACCTGATCCGCCGCTACGTGCCGCCAGCGCTGGCCGATCACATCATTGGCGGCGGCACCGATGGCATCGAGGTGCCGCAGCGCCGTCGGGTGACCGTGTTGTTCTCCGACATCGTCGGCTTCACCGAGACCGCCGACCGCGTCGAGCCCGAGGTGATGACGCAGATCATCAGCGAGTACATGGCGGCGATGGCGCGCATCGTTGACGCGCACCAGGGCACGGTGAACGAGTTCATCGGCGACGGCCTGATGGCGCTGTTCGGCGCACCCGCCGCACTCGAACCTGAGGCTCAAGCCCGCAGCGCCGTCCGCGCCGCGCAAGCGATGCAGGCGGAACTGCCGCAGCTCAACGCACGCTGGCGCAAATTGGGACTGGGTGCGCCACTACAGATCCGCATCGGCATCAACACCGGCATGGTCAGCGTCGGCAGCTATGGCTCTGAAGGCCGTATGACCTACACCGCCATCGGCCTGCAGACCAATATCGCAGCACGCATCCAGTCGCACTGCGAGCCGGGCGGCATCCTGATCAGCGACGCGACCTGGCAGCTGGTGAATGAACAGATCAAATGCCTGCCAAAGGGAGAGATCACCTGCAAGGGCGTGCACTTCCCGATTGCGACCTACACACCCGCTTGAGGCCGTTTCGGGCTATTTCCCTGTGCGGGCTGCTGGAGTCCTGAAAAACCTCTGAGCGCGTGACGCGTGCTATGCGCTCGGCGACCTGCCGTAACTCTGCACACGGTTCAGCGCCGAATCCGCCAGTTCGCCGACGCGGGCGTTGATCGCGCGTACGGCGTCGTACACCGCGCCGATGCTCTGGTCGCTGACGCTGCGCGCCTTCTGCACCACGCCTTCGATGGCGGCGATTTTTTCGAGCTGGTCGAACGGCATCGCGGCGATACGCTCATGCACCTGCTGTACGGTGGTGGCGCCGTTATCAATCGCGTTCTGCACCGCGTCCTTCAATGATTTGATCTTCCACACGATGCCCTTCTTCCTGGCGGGATTGCTGCGCTTGCTGGCTTTCTTGACCATGGGTCGCTCCTGGGGTGGACGCCGATGATGCGCCCGCATTCGCCGGAAAACCAGTTCGTCGCGTCAGGCGCTGAACGGCAGCAGCAGTTCGTAAGTGATGCCGGCCATTTCAGCGTTTCAGCTTCTTTTCCTGCATCACCAGCGTGGAGATTTCCTCCACCGACATGTTCGCGGAGTTGACAAACGGCACGTTGAGTTTCTTGTACAGCTGCTCGGCCGCACGCAGCTCGAACGAGCATTGCGCCAGCGAGGCGTACTTGGAGCCGGCGCGACGCTCGCTGCGGATCTGCGCCAGCCGCTCGGGTTCGCTGGTCAGGCCAAACAGTTTTGCCTCGTGACCCTTCAGCGATTTCGGCAGGCGCCCATGCTCGATGTCGTCCTCGGTCAGCGGGAAGTTGGTGGCGAAGATGCCGTGCTGCAATGCCAGATACATGCTGGTCGGCGTCTTGCCGCAGCGCGACGGCGCGATCAGGATCACCTCGGCGCGCGACAGGTCGCGCGTGGACAGGCCGTCGTCGTGCTCCATCGCGTAGTTCACTGCGGCGATGCGCGAGGAATATTTCAGCGGATCGGCGACGCCATGTGCGCGGCCCACGGTGTGGGTGGATTTCTGCCCCAGCTCGGCCTCGATGGTGTGGATGTAGCCGTCGAACAGGTCGAGGAACAGCGCCTGCGCCTTGCGCAGCTCGGCGCGGATGGCCTCGTCCACCGTGGTACTGAACACCAGCGGCTTGGCGCCGGATTCCCGACTGGCCTGATTGATGGACTCGACCGTCTGTCGCGCCTTCTCCACGGTGGTGATGAACGGCACGATGGTGCGGCGGAAGTCGACCACGCTCTCGAACTGGGTCAGCAGGGTGTTGCCGAGCGTCTCGGCGGTGATGCCGGTGCGGTCGGAGACGAAGAACACGCTGCGTTGCTGGGGCACGGGGCTGTAAGCGATGATGCGGTCACACTTTTTAGCACAAGCGCGGAAATCTACCGCGCCGGGGAATGGCTTGAGCCAACGTCAGGTGCTGTGGCTGCACGAACTCGGCATGACCGACGTCGAGACTGTCGGCGGCAAGAACGCCAGCCTCGGCGAGATGATCCAGCACCTGTCCAAGGCCGGCGTGCGCGTGCCGGGCGGTTTCGCCACCACTGCAGCGGCGTATCGCGAGTTTCTGGCGCACGAAGGCCTGGCTGCGCGCATCAACCAGCAACTGGCCGCGCTGGATGTGGACGATGTGCAGGCGCTCGCGGCCGCCGGAAAATCCATCCGCGCCGCGGTGATGAACGCGCCCTTCCCCGCTGCCCTCGAAAAGGAAGTGCGCGCGTATTACGAGAAGCTGTTGGCTGAAGCGGGCGGCGAGATTTCGGTGGCGGTGCGCTCCTCCGCGACCGCCGAAGACCTGCCCGACGCCTCGTTTGCAGGCCAGCAGGAGACCTTCCTCAACGTCAGCGGCATCGAGAACGTCCTCAGGTCCATCCGCGAAGTCTTTGCCAGTCTGTTCAACGACCGCGCCATCGCCTATCGCGTGCATCAGAAGTTCGATCACGCCGCGGTGGCGCTGTCCGCCGGCATCCAGCGCATGGTGCGCTCGGACCTCGGCGCCTCCGGCGTGATGTTCACCATGGACACCGAGTCGGGGTTTCGCGAGGCGGTGTTCATCACCGCCAGTTACGGTCTCGGCGAGGCGGTGGTCCAGGGCGCGGTGAACCCGGACGAGTTCTACGCCTACAAACCGAATCTGCGGGCGAAGCGCCCATCCATCCTCAAGCGCGGCCTCGGCGAAAAAGCCAAGAAAATGGTGTATTCATCTGCGGTCGGCAAAACCGTTGAGTTCGTCGCGGTGCCGCCGGACGAGCGCAACCGCTTCTGCCTGAGCGACGCCGAAGTCGAAGCGCTGGCGCAGCAGGCGCTGATCATCGAGCAGCACTACGCCCGGCCGATGGACATCGAATGGGGCAAGGACGGCGGCGACGGCCAGCTCTACATCCTGCAGGCGCGGCCGGAGACCGTGCAGTCGCGCACCCAGGCCAACGTGCTGCGTCGCTACAAGCTCAAGGGCAAGGGCGAGGTATTGGCTGAAGGCCGCGCCATCGGCCAGAAGATCGGCGCCGGTCCGGTACGCATCCTGCGTTCGATCGAGGAGATGAACCGCGTGCGGCCCGGCGACGTGCTGGTGACCGACATGACCGACCCCGACTGGGAGCCGATCATGAAACGCGCCTCGGCCATCGTCACCAATCGCGGTGGCCGCACCTGCCATGCCGCCATCATCGCGCGCGAACTCGGCGTGCCCGCCGTGGTCGGCTGCGGCGATGCCACCGAGCGGCTGAAAGAAGGCAGCGAGGTCACCGTATCCTGCGCCGAAGGCGACACCGGCCACGTCTACGCCGGCCATATCGATTTCGCAGTGGACGAGATCGCGCTCGACAAGATGCCGGACATTCCGGTGAAAATCATGATGAACGTCGGCACGCCGGAGCAGGCGTTCGACTTCGCCGCGCTGCCGCATCGCGGCGTCGGACTGGCGCGGCTGGAGTTCATCATCAACCGCCAGATCGGCATCCACCCGATGGCGCTGCTGGAGCTGGATCGGCAACCGGCGGACGTGCGCCGGCTGATCGATCCGATGATCGCGCCCTATGGCGATCCGGTGACGTATTTCGTCAAGCGTCTGGCTGAGGGCATCGCCATGATCGCCGCGGCGTTCGCGCCGGAGCCGGTGATCGTGCGCATGTCGGACTTCAAGTCCAACGAATACGCCAATCTCATCGGCGGCAAGGCCTACGAGCCGCACGAGGAAAACCCGATGCTCGGGTTTCGCGGCGCCTCGCGCTACATCTCGGAATCCTTCCGCCCCTGCTTCGAGCTGGAATGCCGCGCGCTCAAATACGTGCGCGACGAGATGAACCTGAGCAACGTCAAAGTGATGGTGCCTTTCGTGCGCACCGTCAGCGAAGCCAAGGCGGTGACGGAACTGCTCGCCGCCAACGGACTCGAGCGCGGCGACAACAATCTCGAACTGATCATGATGTGCGAACTGCCGTCCAACGCCGTGCTCGCTGACCAGTTCCTCGAATACTTCGACGGTTTTTCCATCGGCAGCAACGACATGACCCAGCTCACCCTGGGCCTGGACCGCGACTCGGGGGTCATCGCCCACCTGTTCGACGAGCGCGATGCGGCAGTGAAGGCACTTTTATCTATGGCGATCAAGGCCTGCAAAAAACAGAATAAATACATCGGCATCTGCGGCCAGGGGCCGAGCGACCACCCCGACCTCGCCGCCTGGCTGCTGCAACAAGGCATAGAATCCATCTCGCTGAACCCCGACACCGTGGTGGACACCTGGCTGCATCTGGCTGCACAAAAATGACCAAAAAACTCACCGGCTTCTACGCCGACCTTGAAAAACTGCTGAAGCAGCAGCTGAGCACGGACCCGGCTGCGCCGGATCTGCACCTGAAACTGCTCGACCTGTATTTCGAGACCGCCTCCCGCGAGGAATTCATCATCGAAGCCCAGCGCTTCGCGCGCGGCATCAAGGACAAGGCCAACTCGCGCGAGTGGCAGAAAGTCATCAGCATGGGCCGTACGCTGGCGCCGAATAACGGCTTGTTCCTGGAAAATGCCGGCGACAAGATCGAGTTCGTCGAGGCCTCGGCGAACGCACCCGCCACCAAGACCTACAAGCGCTTCGGCGACGACTCGCGCAGCCAGCGCCATTTCAAGGAACTGGCGACGCATTGGGAAAAGCTGCGCACCGACCCGGCCTTCATCACCGAGCTCGATCGTGAGCTGCTGCATTACGCCGGCCGGCCGTCGTCGCTGTTTCATGCGCGCCATCTGAGCCAGCTCGGCGACGGCGCGCAGATCTACTTCAAGCGCGAGGACCTGAGCCCGGCCGGCACCCATCTGCAACTGTCGGTATTGGGGCAGACCCTGTTCGCCAAGCGCCTCAACAAGAAAACCGTGGTCACAGCGACGCGCAATGGCCAGCGCGGGGTCGTCGTCGCCTCCGCCGCCGCAAGACTGGGCCTGCATTCCATCATCTACATGGACGGCGAGGACATGCACCGCCAGTCCGGCAACGTGTTCCGCATGTGGCTGATGGGCGCCGATGTGCGCTCCGCCGACATCAAACATCTGGGCGTCGACGACGTGCGCAACGCCGCGCTCGAGCACTGGCTCAACGAGCTCGAGAACTGTTTTCTGGTGATGGGCCTCGACTCCGCGCCGGAACCCTATCCTTCGATGGCGGTGCAGTTCTCTTCCGCCATCGGCCGCGAATGTGCGCGTCAGGTGCGCATGCTGGCGCAGCGCGCGCCGGATGTGCTGGTCGCGCGCGGCGGCGACAACTCGGACGCCATCGGCCTGTTCCCGGCCTTTCTCAATGAGAAATCGCCGCGGCTGGTCTGCGTCGAGGCGGCCGACATCGTCGCGCCCGTGGACGGCAATGCGGCGGCCAACTTCGATCCGCTGAAATCGCCGATGAACGATGTCGAGAAGCGGGTCGCCGGCGCGATTCTTGAAGGCCTCGAATACCCGAGCGTCATCCGTGAACACGCCATGCTCAGGAACAGCGGACGCGTCGAGTACGTGAAGATCGGCGCTGACCTGGTCAAGCAGGCGATTCGCGATTTAAGTCAAAAGGAAGGCCTGATCCCGGGCATTCAGACCGCGCATGCCGTCGCCTGGGCTGTTCAGGAAGCGCGGCGCATGAAGCAGGAACAAATCATCGTCGTGCTGATCGCCGAAACCGTGGACAAGGATATCTGGGACATAGGCCGCGCCATGGGCGTGCCGTTCTGATTGGCGCAGCGTCTTGCCTAGCCGGCTGTTAAAAACTCAAAATCGCATGTCATTCCGAGGAGCGGTAGCGACGAGGAATCTGATAAGTATCAGATTCAACAAACGACCAGATTTCTCGCTGCGCTCGAAATGACGCAGTGACTGCGTTTTTCAACCGCCGCTAACCCATGCGCGGCAGCAGGTTCGGCGGTGTCTTCGACAGCAGCACGTGGCTGGACCAGAACCGGTCCAGATCGGTGAAGAGCTGGGTCATCCCATTGAACAGCAGCGGCTTGCAGATGTAGGCGTTGGCCCCGGCCGCGTAGCAGCGCGCCACGTCGTGATTGGCGCTCGAGGTGGTCAGCATCACCACCGGGGTCAGCCAGATCGCCGGGTCCTTGCGGATCTCGCGCAGCGTCGCTTCGCCGTCCATCACCGGCATGTTGAGGTCCAGCAGCACCAGCATGGCGACTTCGCCCGGCGTTTTCTGCGCAGCTTCACGCAGGACCCGCAAAGCCTCCTGACCGCCGGCCAGCGCCGTCAGCTCGAGACCGACCCCCGACGCCTTCAGCGCCTCCCGCGCAATGTAGAGGTCAGCCGGATTGTCGTCGACCAGCAGGATTTTCCGGGGTTTCGCGCTCGTCTCCATGCCCTCACTTTAATCCCTTTGGCGACGCGCGAGTCAGGCCGGCAGCGTGAAGTAGAACGTGGTGCCCTCGCCCGGCTTCGATTCGGCCCAGATGCGGCCCTGGTGCAGGCGGACGATTTTCTTGCACAGCGCCAGGCCGATGCCATCGCCGGCGTATTCCTCGTCGCGATGCAGACGCTTGAACATGCCGAACATCTGGCTCAGCTGTTCGGGAGCGACGCCGATGCCGTTGTCACGCACACTGAACAGCCACTCGCTTTGATGCAATTCGCCGCTGATCGCAATCACCGGATGCTGGCCCTTGGGCTGGAATTTGAGCGCGTTGCCGAGCAGGTTCTGAAACAACTGGCTTAACAGGGTGGCATCGGCCAGCACCGTGGGCAGATCCCCCGATTCCACGCGTGCACCCGTGGCTCGCAGGTCTTCCTGCAAGGCGGCCAGCGCACGGTCCAGGCACTGCTTCACCGAAACCGGCACCCGCTGCAGGCGCTCTCGGCCAAGACGCGACATCCGCAACAGACCCTCGATCAGGCCGCGCATGTCGGCGCTGCCGCTGCGGATCGCTTCAAAATGCTGGCGGTCTTCGGGATCGAGCTTGTCGCCCAGCCGATGCTCGATCAGCCCGGTGAACGCCGACAGGTTGCGCAGCGGCGCCTGCAAATCGTGCGAGGCAATGTAGGCAAACTGCTCCAGCTCCTGGTTGGACGCCTCCAGCTCCTGATTCTGGCGGCGCGCATCCGCTTCCAGCTGCTCGCTGCGCACGGTTTCGCGGTACAGCATCGAATTGGCCTGCCGCAATTCCGCGGTGCGTTCGGTCACCTGCTGTTCGATCACCGCGCTGCGGCCGATCACCACCAGCAGAAACATGCCGAACAGGCCGGTGAACAGCATGCCGGCCGCCAGCAGGGTCCAGGTCTGCCAGGAGCGGTTGGCGATCAGGTAGGTCGTCGGCACCCAGAGTTGCAGCTGCCATTCGCGCCCCGCGACCGGCAGCACCACGGTCTCCAGCAGATCGCCGCGGCTGTACTCGCCGGCGCCGGCGCTCGCCCACAGCGGGCGCGACACGTTGCCCTCAAGATCCTGCACCCGCACCTGGATGCCGCGAGCCTGGATTTTGGCGTAGGCGGCGGACAGCAGGTCGCCGGCCTGTATGACCGCTGCGACATACCCGCGCAGGTTCTGCGCGCGCTGCTCAGGCGTCGCCTGCGGCAGGCCGGGCTGGTAAATCGGAACGAAAAACACGACGCCGTCTGTGCGCTCCGCCTGCTGGACCAGCCGCAGCGGCGCGGTCGCAGCCGGCGCCGTAGTGGCGACAGCACGGCGCAGCGCCCGCACCCGCACCGGGTCCGAGGTCACGTCAAGACCCAGCGCCGACTCATTGCCCGCCAGCGGCACGATGTAGCGGATCTTTGCGGTGTCGCTGCCGTCGGCGGCTTTCCCATGCGGATTCCAGGACAGCGCGCGAACTCCCGGCACCTGTTCGAGCAGACGGCCCGCGAAACCGTCGAACTCGGCCTGATCGACCTCGGACGAATGGTCGAACAAACTCTGCAACGAATTAAGCACGTCACGGGTGTCTTTCAATTCCTGCTGTATTTGCGTGCGGAATTCGCCGACCGCGCCCTGGAACTCCGCGCGTAGACGCGCCTGTTCGCGCTGGCTGACCGAGATGAACAGGCCGACGACAACCAGGAAGCCCAGCACCAGCGGCACCGTGGCGTAGATCTGGCGGCTCAGCCATTGCGCGATCGGGCGCACGGTCCAGACCAGCACCAGCGGCGCGAAAATCATCACGCCGACGCTGTCGCCGATCCACCAGGTGAACCAGTTGACCCAGACACTCTCGGTCGGCACCAGGCCGCGCACCCACAGCGTGCCGACCCCCACGCTGGCGCTGATCACACAGGCGGCCGGCCCCCCCAGCAGCAGGATGTAGACCGCGCCCATTTCCTGGGTCAGCAGGTTTTTGTAGCCAACCCAGCGCCGGATCAGCGCGGCGCCGACCAGCGCCTGCACCGCCGCGCCCAGGGCGATCAAGGCCGCCGGCAACACGGAAAAGAGTGCCTCCGTCAGACCGCGCAGGTCGAGCGCGGTCCAGACATTGATCAGGAACGATCCCAGCCAGATGCCCCAGCCGGCGCGGTTGCCGAAGTACAACACCCCCGCCAGCGCGATGCCCGACGCCGGCCACACCGCCGTCGCGTAGCCTGGCGGCAGCGCCAGCAACAATCCCAAGCGTCCCGAAACGTAGTAGCCCAGCGCGACCCACAACAGCGGTCCGACAGCGCGCAACACGGCGCCGCGGCTCATGGTCAATCAGACGGCGGCAAGCCGTGACGGCAGTTCGACTTTCGCCATCCAGTAGTCGCAGGTGGAGCGCAGCAGGCTGATGTAGTCGGCGAAATACTGCGGTTTCACCAGGTAGCTGTTGGCGTGCAGCCGGTAGCAATCCATGACGTCGCGTTTTTCCCGCGACGAACTGAGCATCACCACCGGAATGGTGCTGAGACCGGGATCGCTCTTGATGGTGGTCAGCACTTCGCGGCCGTCGCTCAAGGGCATGTTGAGATCCAGCAGCACCAGATCGGGCCGGGGGGCGCCTTGCGCCGTATCGGCCACACGCAGGATCTCGATCGCCTGGCGGCCGTCGCCGGCCACCTGCAGATGATGGTTCAAGCCGAGCTCGCGCAGGGCCTCGCGCATCAGGCGCAGGTCCATGACGTTGTCGTCAACCAGTAGAATCTCAAAAGGGCGGTCCACGAGGTGTGTCTTCTCCGTTAATACAGTGTGTACAACTTACACTGCGCCGGCCCGATCCACACGTGGAATTTTCCTACTGGGCCCGCTGCACCCGGCATAGATAAAACGACTCATGCTGATTTCAAGGTGAAATGGAACCTGCTGCCGGTGCCGGGCGTCGACTCGAGCCCAATGCGCCCGCCGTGATGTTCGACGATGCGCTTGCAGACGGACAGGCCGATGCCGGTGCCGGCGTATTGGTCATGGCTGTGCAGGCGCTGGAAGATCACGAAGATCTTGTCGAAATGCTCGGGCGCGATGCCGATGCCGTTGTCCGCGACGCTGAAACACCAGTCACTGCCCTGCCGGCGTGCGCCGATGTGCACGCGTGGTGTTTTCTGCTGGCAGAACTTGAGCGCGTTGCCGATCAGATTCTGGAACAGTTGCGTGATCATCGGCGCGTTGCCAATGACTTCCGGCATGGCGTCGTGGCGGACCTCGGCGCCGCGGTCGCGGATCGCCGTCAGCATGTTCTTCAATGCCCCTTGCAGGCAGGCGCCGACATCCACGGCCTTCATCTGGCCGTCCTGGCCCACGCGCGAATATTCCAGCAGACCGAGGATCAGGCTGCGCATGCGCGCGACGCCATCCAGCGCGTAACCGATGTATTCGTCCGCCTCCGGTCCCAGCTGGTGCTGGTATTTCTTCTGCATCAGCTGCACCGCCATGCCGACCATGCGCAGCGGCTCCTGCAGATCGTGTGAAGCCACGAAGGCGAAACGCTCCAGGTCCTGGTTGGACCGCTCCAGCTCCCCGGTCTGCCGGCGCAGCGCCTCCTCCGCGCGGATGCGCACCGCCACCTCCTGCTCGAGACCGCGGTAGGCCATCACCACTTTCAGTTTCTCGGCGTCGAAATCGTCGAGGACGTTGAGCACCGCGCGCTGCGTGTTCTCGATCTGCTGCCGCTCGATACTGAAATCTTCCAGGATATTCAGCAGCGCGCTTTGAATGTCCTGCACCGGATTGATGCCGGCCGCCGCCTGCGGTTGCCGCATCAATGCGGGGCTGTTCATTTGGCCTCGCGCGCCTGCTGCCGGGCGCTTTCGAGCCGGCGCGTCAACTCTTCGATCTCTTTCTTGAGCTCGATCATTTTCAGTTCGCGCCCGACCGTCAGCTTCTGGAACCGTTCCAGTTCGACCATGCGCTCCAATTCGCGGTTGCGCTGTTTGCTCACTTCCGCTTCCGCGTGTTTCTGCGCGGTGACGTCACGGGCAGCTGCAAACACGCCCAGCACATTGCCGTTGATGTCCTTGTACACCGAAGCGTTGTACAGCACGTCGGTCAGACGACCGTCCACATGCCGCACGGTCAGCGGATAGTCGGTCACCGAGCCTCTGGAAAACACTTCCTCATAGCCGGCGCGGGCTTTTTCCGGTTCGGTGAAATAGTTGGAAAAATCGGTACCGATCAGGGCTTCGCGCGAAACACCGGTCACCTTGATCGAGCCCTCGTTGACGTCGGTGATCTTGCCTTCGGCACTGATCGTCACCAGCGGGTCAAGGCTCGCCTCGATCAGGCTGCGGGCGTACTGCGAGGACTGTTTCTGCGCCGCCGCATCGCGCATCTTCTCCTCCGCCCGCTTGCGCTCGCTGATGTCGGCGATCGCGGCGATGGCGAATTTGCCTTCGCTGGTGACGATCGGGTTGAGGCCGATCTCGACCGGCATCAGGCTGCCGTCCTTGCGCCGGCCATTGAGGTCACGGCCGGCGCCCATCTGACGCGGCCGCGGATCGGCAAAGAAACTGTCGCGCAGCTTGGGGTGCCCGGGCCGCACCGCGTCCGGCACCAGCAGGTCCACCTTTTTTCCCAGAAGCTCGGCGGCGCCATAGCCGAACAGTTTCGAGGTCTGCGCGTTGGTCAGCACGATGTCGCCGGTCTCGTTGATCATGATCATGGCGGTGGGCGCCGCCTCGACCACCGCACGGAATTTTTCATCCGCGCGCTTGCGCTCAGTGATGTCGTTGATGGTGGCCACCACGAACTCGCCTTCGTCGGTCTTGATCGGATACAGGCCCACTTCCACCGGGAATTCGCTGCCGTCCCGGCGCGTCCCCGACAGGTCGCGGCCGACGCCCATAAAGCGCGGCTTGGGCTCCTTGAAATAACTGTCGCGCATTCCTGGGTGGCGCCCGCGAATGGCCGCGGGCACCAGGACCTCGATCGGCTTGCCCACCAGATCATCGCGCGCATAGCCGAACAATCTCTCAACCTGGGCGTTGATCAGCACGATCACGCCCTGCCGGTTGATCATCACCTTCGCAATCGTCGAACCCTCGACAATGGCGCGATAGACCGCCTCCGACAGGACTGTTTTTTCAGCCTCCATGACGCTCCTCGCTGCGCTTTCGCAAGCTTGGACGCACCCTACGCCGCTGTCGGAACAATCGCATGTGGGTTTTTCCTACCGCTGGCGCAGCTGCGGTTTGGATAAAATCACACATGCCCGCGCCGCCGCCGCTCTCGAATGACTTGCGCCGCGGCGCCGGTTTCGCGGTGTTCGCCGCGCTGGGCTTTGCGCTGCTGGGGGTCTGCGTCAAGGCGCTCGCCGCCGAGGGCGTCTCCAACGCGATGATGGTGTTCTTCCGCAGCTTCGTCAGCTTCTGCGTGCTGTTGCCCTGGCTGCTGCACGAGTCCTCCGGCGGCCTGCGCACGCAGCGCCCGGGCGGACATCTGATCCGCAGCGCGTTCGGCATCTGCGCGATCTACTGCTTTTTCTACGGCATCACCCATTTGCCGCTGGCGGCGGCGATGCTGCTGACCTATTCGACGCCGCTGTTTGTGCCGTTCATCGCCTGGGTCTGGATCCACGAGCGCCCACCGATGATCGTGTTCCCCGCCGCCGGGCTAGGCTTGCTGGGCGTCGGCTTCATCGTCAAACCGGACAGCAGCTTTGCCTTGAGCGCTGGCCTGGTCGGCGTGCTGTCGGGCCTGTTCGCGGCCTGCGCCATGGTCAGCATCCGTCGCATTTCCGATACCGAACCGGCGATCCGGATTGTCTTTTACTTCTCCGCGCTGGCCTCGCTGATCAGCGCCGTGCCCCTGTTATGGCTGTGGCAGATGCCAACGTCATTGCAATGGCTGCTGTTGATTCTGTCCGGTCTCTGCGCCACCTGGGGCCAGTTGGCGCTCACCCAGGCCTACGCGCTGGCGCCGGCAGCGCGTGTCGGCCCTTTCATTTATTTCGCGGTGCTGTTCGCCGCCCTGCTGTCGTGGCTGATCTGGGGTGAAACCCTGGACCGTGGCTTCGTCATCGGCACGCTGTTGGTCATCGCCACCTGCGTGATGGTGGGCTGGCAGAGAAAAGAGCCGCAGTTGGAAGAGTGAGGCGGGAGGGCCCGCACTCATTCGCTTTTCGTCACCCCGGCGAAAGCCGGGGTCCAGGCGTTTTGCAACTTTCGCTGCTCACAAGGCACTGGATTCCGGCTTGCGCCGGAATGACGGATTAATCTGAGATTCCTTAATGCGTCCTTGCCGACGATTGCGCCAGCTTGAGGAACGCGGCCTGATCCAGCGCCGGGCTGAACAGAAACCCCTGCGCCTCGTCGCACAGGCGGTCGCCGAGAAAACCGAGTTGCTGGTGATTCTCGACGCCTTCGGCGACGACTTTGAGATTGAGCGAATGCGCCATCGTGATGATAGTGCTGGTGACCGCGTTGCCGCTGGATCCTTGCGCAATCTCGCTGACAAAACTGCGGTCGATCTTGAGCTTGGCGATCGGGAAGCGCGTCACGTAGGACAGGCTGGAGTAGCCGGTGCCGAAATCGTCCACCGCGACACTGACGCCGAGATCGCGTATCTCGTTGAGCAGGCGGATCGCGTCGTTGGGATCCTGTGCCAGCACGCTTTCGGTGATTTCCAGCGTCAGCGCCTCCGGCGGCAGGCCGCTGGACGCCAGCACATCCTCCAGCATGCGCAGGAAATCAGTCTGCTGGAACTGGCGAGTGGACACATTGACAGCGATGTTCAGGCTCTGGCCGGTCTGTTCGCGCATGCGCTGCGTTTCAATGCAGGCATGCCGCAGCACCCAGGCGCCGATCGGCAGGATCAGTCCGGTTTCCTCGGCCAGCGGGATGAACTTGTCCGGCAGCAGCAGGCCGTGGCGCGGATGCTGCCAGCGGATCAGGGCTTCCATGCCGACGATGCGATGCTGGCTCAGGGAGACCAGCGGCTGGTAGTAAAGCTGGAACTCGTTGCGTTCCAGCGCGCGGCGCATTTCGCCTTCCAGCTCCAGCTTGTGCTCAACCACCTTCAGCATCTGGCGGTCGAACCACTGATAGCCATTCCGCCCCTGCGACTTGGCGTGATACATCGCGGTATCGGCATTTTTCAGCAGGGTGCCCGAATCGGCGCCGTCGTCCGGGTACAGGCAGATGCCGAGGCTGGGGGTGACGTGCAGATCATGCGTCGCCACGTGGATGACCGCGGACAGGCTTTCGATGATGTTGGCCGCCACCTTGCGCGCGGCTTCGCGCCCGTCGATGTCCGGAAGCACGATCACGAACTCGTCGCCGCCGACGCGCGCTACCGTATCGGTGCTGCGCACCGCCGCGTTCAGGCGCTCGGCGACCTTCAGTAGCAGCTGGTCACCGCGATTGTGCCCAAGACTGTCGTTGATGCGCTTGAAGTGGTCGAGATCCACCATCAGCACGCCGACGGATTTCTGCGTGCGCTGCGCCTGCTTGATCGCCATACCCATGCGGTCGAGCAGCAGATGGCGATTGGGCAGGTCGGTCAGCGCGTCATGGTGCGCCACATGCTGCACCAGGTCTTCGGCGCGCTTGCGCTCGGTGAGGTCGCGCACCACCTTGGTGAACCCGCTCAGCTGCCCGGCGTCGTCGTGCATCGGCGTGACCACGATATTCGCCCAGAAGTTTTTGCCGTTCTGACGCAGATGCCAGCCCTCGCTTTCATAGCGGCCGCTGGCGACGGCGGTCTTCAGAGCGTACTCCGGCATGCCGCTGGCGAGATCGTCCGCCGTGTAGAACACGGAATGGTTCTGACCGATGGCCTGCTCGGATTGATGACCGAAGATGCGACTGGCGCCGTGGTTCCAGGTTCGCACCGTGCCATCGGGGCCGAGCATGAAGATGCCGTAGTCGCTGACGCTTTCGACCATCTGGCGGTGACGTTCTTCAGTCGCGCGCCACTGCGCCGACAGGCGCTCGGCGGCTTCGAGCGTGTGCGACTGGACGCGCTGCCAGGCCAGCGTGGCGACCGACAGCAGCAGGCTGAAGACCAGCCCGCCAGCCAGCGTCAGCCGCGCGACCTGGGTTTCCAAGCCGCTGACCTGATTCCAGGCGATGAACGACAGCGCGACACCGAACACCAGCACCGCCAGCGCGGGGGCGTGCGGGTGGTCATGCCAGATTTTACGTGCCGCTGTCAGTTCGATCATTTCTTCGCTCCGGGCGCTGGGCCCACGTTGGATGGTGAGCAGACTAGGTGAGCGACGCTGCGTGATTAGCAGCCACGTAGGTCTTGTCTAAGTCCTTGAACAGGTCGTCAGGTGCGTGTAAACGCATCAGCTCGATGCGCTCAGCCGACGCCGGCGAGCGCCGACGCCGCAGAACCATCATTGGCGGCGCGATCAATCTGCCCCGCCAGCGTGGAGAACTGTGCCGCAGGCACCGGCTTGCCGAAGTAGAACCCCTGCGCCTCGTTGCACACGCGCTCGCGCAGAAAGGCGAGTTGCGCCTGCGTCTCGACGCCTTCGGCGACCACCTCGAGTTTCAGACTGTGCGCCAGCGCGATGATGGCGCTGGTGATCGCGGCATCGCTCTGGTCCTCGATGAGATCGCGCACGAACGACGCATCGATCTTCAGCAGGTCGATCGGGAAACGGGTGATGTAACTCAGGCTCGAGTAGCCCGTGCCGAAGTCATCCACCGCGATGCGCACGCCCAGGTCGCGGATATTTTTGAGCACGGCCGCCGTCTCCTGAGGGTTGGCAGCCAGCGCGCTCTCGGTGATTTCCAGCACCAGGGTATGCGGCGGCAGGCCGGATTCCTCGAGCACGTCCTCGACTGTCCGCAGCAGGTTGTCCTGTCGGAATTGTCGCGTTGAAATATTCACCGAGATGATCAGCGGCTTGCCGAGCTGGGCCTGCAGGCGCTTGCCCTCGATGCAGGCCTGGCGCAGCACCCAGGCGCCGATCGGAATGATCAACCCGGTTTCTTCCGCGAGCGGGATGAAACTGCGCGGCAGCACGGTTCCGCGGCGCGGGTGGTGCCAGCGGATCAGCGCCTCGCTGCCGACTACCTGGCCGGTCTTGATCGAGACCAGCGGCTGGTAATCCAGCGAAAATTCCCTGCGTTCGAGCGCCCGCCGCAAGCCATGCTCCAGCTCGAGGCGTTCATCCACCGCCAGCATCATGCGCGGCGCGAACCACTGATAGTTGCCGCGCCCCTGCGCCTTGGCCTGATACATCGCGGTATCCGCGCTCTTCAGCAGGCCGGTCGCGTGCGCGCCATCGTCTGGAAAGACGCTGATGCCGATGCTCGGCGTCACCACCAGTTCGTGCGACTCAATGACGATCGGCGCGGAGACCTCCTCGACCATGGCCTGGACGATGCGCTCGACGGTGTCGCGATTCTTGACGTCGGTCAGCACGATCACGAACTCGTCTCCGCCCATGCGCGCGACGGTGTCGGTTTTGCGCGCGCAGCCGCTCAGGCGGGCGGCGACCGTTCGCAGCAACTGGTCGCCGGCGGAATGGCCGAGCGAATCGTTGATGTTCTTGAAATGGTCCAGATCCAGCATCAGCAGCGCGACCAGGCTGCCGTTGCGCCGTGCCTGTTCCAGCGCCATGTCCAGCCGGTCCATCAGCAGCGCCCGGTTCGGCAGCTGGGTCAGCGCGTCGTGATGCGCCATTTTCTGGATGTGCGCTTCGGCCTGCTTGCGCTCGGTGACATCGCGAAAGCTGCAGACACGGCCGATCACCGTGCCGTCAATCCGTTGCGGCCGGGAATTGCGCTCGAACACCCGGCCGTCCTTGAGCTGCAGCAGCTCAAAACTTTCTTGCTCGACCGCGGCATAGAGAGCGCGGAACTTGTTCAGAAACGCCTCCGGGTCCTCGAATTTCCTGGCCACTTCCAGCTGAACCAGATTGCCATCTCCTGTCAGCATCACCGACTTTGGAATCTCCCAGAGCTCGACGAAGCGCTGGTTGAAACACACGATCCGGCCCGCAAGATCGACCACGATAATTCCATCGGCTGTCGATTCCAGTGTGGTGCTGAGCACCGACAGCGTGTGTTTCAACTGGCCTTCGGCCCGGCGGCGGTGCGCGATCATGTCGTTGAAGGCAAGCGTGAGGTCGCCGATTTCGTCCTGTGTCGTCACCGGGATCTGCAGGCTCAGGTCACCCTCGGCGACGCGCCGCGTGCCCGCGCGCAGCGTCATCAGGCCGGTGCGCAGCTGGCGCGAGATCCAGGTCGAGAGCGCCAGCCCGCCGCCCAGCAGCGCCAGTGCGAAACCCACGATCACCATCAACACCAGCACCCGCATCCGGCGCGCGGCCTCGCCCAGTGTGGCGGTGAAACGAATCTCGATCGGCGTCAGGCGCGCATTGATCTGCTCGACGCGATCCAGCAGCTGGCGTTCGCGTTGTGCGGAAAGCCGTCCTGCGGTGATCGCGGCATGGATCTGGTCCGCGGTCTCGATCAGTTGCAGGATCTGTACGTCGGCCTCGTTCCAGATCGCGATCGCCCGCTTCAGGTCGCCAATGTTGTGGAAGCGCCGGTACAGCGAGACCATGTAGGGCACGTCCTCGGGCGCGTTGCCGCCGGCGACGAAGCCGCGCTCGACCACCGCGTAATCGTAGGACGGCTTGTGCAATTCCAAGCGCCCGGCGCGGTCGCCCAGCGGGATCGCGATTTCCCTCAGGTATTTCTGGTAATCGTTTTCGTCGCGCAGCTGCGCGTAGCGCATCAGGTAGTGGACCGCGTCTTTCTGCGCCTTCGACCACAGGCTCTCGCCCTGGGCAAAGGCGCGCACACCGTTGTTCAGACTGCTGGCGAACGCGGCGATGGCGAGCAGACTCAGGATGATGGTGACGTAGACCAGCGTGATGGCATTGATCTTGACCCGGATCGACTGGCGGCCGAACCAGCCGCGCAATCCGCCTCGCGGCGCGCGTTGCCCCTCCGCCTGCACTGGCAATTTCGGCGAGCACCCGGACTCGTTCACACATGTCTCCTGTCAGGAATGACCGCAGCCTAAGGCGCGCTATCCGATGCCTCGCCGGGCGGGTAAGTCTTGTCTAAGTTTTGAACGGGTCGTCAGGAGTAGGTTATTGCCACGCTCGACGCCTTGTGCACGGAGTTCGCCGGGTTCATCGTGAAGCCCGGCTGCAATCACCGGAGCGCGCATGAAAATCAGGCCCAGTACACGCCACACCGCGATCTGCAAAATCTTCCGAGAACTGAAATTGGACGCGTCGATTCCCTTCCTCGAAGCCGATCTGCTGCGCGCCTGGAACCACAGCGGCCTGCGCTATTCGGATCTGAAGATGGTGATGCGCGACCTGATCCTGCGCCGGCGGCTGGAGATGAAAACCGTGGGTGAAACCGTGATGCTGCAATTGCGCGCCAGCGATTCAGCCGAATCGGAACAGCCGGCGGACACCCTGCTGACCCGCTCCCTCGACTGGATCGCCCTGCGGCGTGTGCGCAGTCGCCGCCGCGTCCCGCATGGAACCGGCCGACAGCATCATCGACTGTCAGACCGCATCAGCGGGTAAAACTTTTTTGATTGGTGGGCGGCGATTCAATCTGGACATTCAACGGTCAGAGGGCTATACCCTGTAGCTGACAGTTGACGTTACAAGGATTGGACGTACTCCTGCCTGTGAGGGGACTTCCATGTCAAGCAGCTACGAACTGGATCTGGTGGTGTTGTCCATCATTGTCGCGATGATGGCGTCGTACGGCGCGCTCGATCTGGCTGGTCGCGTCACCCAGGCCCAGGGCCGCGTTGCGCGACAGTGGCTGGTCGGCGGCGCCATGGTCATGGGCGCCGGCATCTGGTCCATGCACTTCATCGGCATGCTGGCCTTCCACCTGCCGACCACCCTGGGCTACGACCTGCCGCTGACGGCGGTATCGCTGGTCATCGCCATCGTCACTTCCGGCTTCGCGCTGGCCGTAGCCAGCGGCAAGGACCTGCGTCTCTCGGTCCTGCTCGCCGCCGGCGTGATCATGGGCGCCGGCATCTGCGGCATGCATTACACCGGCATGGCGGCGATGCGCATGTCCCCGCCCATCGTTTACAACCCGCTGCTGTTCAGCGCCTCGGTCGCCGTCGCGGTGACCGCGTCCATCGCCGCGCTGTGGCTGGCCTTTTCCCTGCGCGCGGATGCGGTCATCCACCGGTTCGAGTTCCGGCTGCTGGCCGCCATGGTGATGGGCTTCGCCATCACCGGCATGCATTACACCGGCATGGCCGCCGCGGAGTTCGCACCGGGCGCTATCTGCACGGTCAGCAAACTGGCGGTCGGCCCTGCCACGCTGGGCTACAGCATTGGCGCGGTCATGGCGGTCATTCTGCTGTTGATCGTCAGCATTTCTGCGCGTGAGGCGCCGCCCCCGCCCGACGCAGGCCTGGATCCCGCACAGGAACGCCGGCGCGAACTCGAAGAGAAGGCGCTGCGGATCGGCGTCGTGGCTCTGGGCGTCGCGATCGCACTGCTATCGTCCTTCGCCGTGTGGACGGTCGAATCCAAGAAGGTGACGACCACCTTCCAGGAAGCCGCGCGGGATCACGTCAACAACATCATCGAAGGGTTTGACGAAAGCGAGGAAGTTGTCGAATCGCTGGCCATGCTCTATCACGTCGACGATCGTGTGACCCGGCAGCAGTTCCGGGCTTTCGCATCGGAGCTGTTGGCGCGGGTACCCTGGGTCCAGGCGCTGGAATGGATTCCGCGGGTGCGCCGTGAAGACCGCGCGCAGTACGAGGCGGCGATGCGTGTGGAATTCCCCGGCTTCCGCATCAGCGCTGCGGACGCGCAGTCCGGCCCATCGACGGCAAAAGGTCGCGACGAATATTTCCCGGTGCATTACGTCGAGCCTCTTCGCGGCAACGAAGCCGAACAGGGTCTGGACCTGGGCTCGGACGCCGAATCACTGGCTGCGATGCACCAGGCCCGCGACAGTGGAAGCCTTGCGACGGTCGGGCGCGTCGCCATGGGTGGAGAATGGGGATTCAGGACGTTCCTGCCGATCTACCTGCCCGGCCAGCCCCACGACACGGTCGAGCAGCGCCGTGCCAACCTGCTGGGATTCGTCGGCGGCGAGTTCCATGCCGGTCAGATGGTGGAAAAAAATATCGCCAGGCGGACCGCCTCCGGTCTTGACCTGGAACTCTATGCCGGGCCGGAGGCGATAGCCGGGCAGCGGCTGTATACGCATTACTCGCGTACGCGGCCGCCTGGCCCCATCGAGGCATCCGACTCGGGCCTTCGTACCGCGATCTCGTTCAGTGAGATCAGCGCAAGCTGGACCTATGTCGCCACCGCCGCGCCCGGCAGACATGCCGTCACCGTCTGGGGCGCTCTGCTCACCTTGCTCGGTGTGCTGGCCGCCGCCGCTTTCGCGGACGCCAATGTGCGCATGCGAAATTCCCTGCTCAAGCTCACCAGCACCCAGCGCGAACTGGCCGGTCACATGACCGAGCTGAAAATCAGTGAGGACCGCTTCCGCACCCTGGTCGAGGAAGCGGGCGACGGCATCCTGATCATTTCTCCGGAAGACCGCTTTCTCGATCTCAACCAGCGCAGCGTCGAGATGCTGGGCTACTCGCGCGAAGAACTGGTTGGCGCCGACGTCGCCATTCTGTTGACCGGGACCGAGCGCGCGAAAGCGTCGCCTGAATTGGCCAACGTGCGGACCGGGCGCCCGTACCAGAGCGAATGGCTGATACGGCGCAAGGACGGCAGCACCTTCCCCAGCGACAACACCGCCAAGATGTTGTCGGATGGTCGCGTGCTGATCCTGCTGCGCGAAGTCACCGAGCGCAAGCAGCAGGAAGAAAAAATCTACCGACTGAACCGGATCCACGCCGTGCTCTCCGGTATCAATTCCCTGATTGTCCGCACTCGCGACCGCACCAAGTTATTTCAGGAAATCTGCCGCCTGCTGGTTGAACGCGGCCATTTCAAGCTGGCTTGGGTGGGGCTGGTCAGTGATGGCGAAGTGCGTCCGGTGACTTTCCACGGTAGCGACGGAGGCGCCCTGCAATCGGTGCGGATTTCGATGCAGGACGACGGTTCCGACAGCCACGATAACCGCAGCCTGACCGCGCAGGCCTTGCGCGAGCGGCGCGCGGTCATCTGCAACGACATCGCTCGCGACGAACGCACGCAACACTGGCCCGCAGCTAGTCGTAACCTCGGCTTCGGCTCGTTCCTGTCGCTGCCCCTGTACGTCGGCAAGCAAGTGGCAGGATGTTTCAATCTTTACGCCATCGAGCCCGGGTTTTTCGACAGCGAGGAAGTGAAGATATTGACGGAACTCTCCGCCAATATTTCCTATGCCCTGGAATTCATCGCCAAAGAACAGCAGCTCGGTTACATCACCTACTACGACACGCTGACCCGGCTGGCCAACCGCGACCATCTGCTGGAGCGGCTGCCCGGGTTCTTGCAGACGGCGCGCCAAGCGCGCAAGCCGCTGGCACTGCTGGAACTCGACATCGATAACTTCAAGTCGGTCAACGACACCTTGGGTCGGGACGGCGGCGACGAAGTGCTCAAGCAGCTGGCGGCGCGCATGACTCTGGTTGCCGGCGGTTCCGACCACCTGGCGCGCACGGCCGGCGACCGCTTTGCGCTGTTGCTAGACGATTTCCAGGACAACGACGGCCTGGTCCGTTTTGTCGAGCACAAACTGCTGCCGCAGATCAACCGCCCGATGACCGTGGCCGGCAAGGAGTTGCGGGTGTCGGTCCGCCTCGGCATCGCCCGCTTCGCCGAGGACGGCGACGACCCCGAAAGTCTGCTGCGCAATGCCGAGGCGGCGGTCAAGAGAGCCAAGCAGAGCAACGAGCGCTATCTGTTCTATACCCAGGAAATCGGCGCGACGTTTTCCGAGAAACTGAACCTCGAGAGCCAGCTGCGGCGCGCGATCGAAAAAAACGAGTTCGTCCTTTACTACCAACCCAAGGTGGATCTGCGCAGCGGGACGATTGTCGGCGCCGAGGCGCTGATCCGCTGGAACAGTCCGGACCTCGGCCTGGTGCCGCCGAGCCGGTTCATCCCGCTGCTGGAGGAGACCGGCATGATCCTGCCGGTGGGCGGCTGGGCGATGGTGCAGGCAGTCAAGGATCACCGCCGCTGGCTGGCGGAAGAGCTGCTGGCGCCGCCAGTGGCGGTGAACGTGTCGCCGGTGCAGCTGCGCCAGAAGGATTTTGTCGAAGTCGTGCACGGCGTCTTGTCCGAGTTTTCAGGCGACCGCCCCTGCCTCGACCTGGAAATCACCGAGTCCACCCTGATCGGCGACATCGAGGAACACATCGCCAAGCTCAAGGCGGTGCGCGATCTCGGCGTGCAGATCGCGATTGACGACTTCGGCACCGGCTTCTCTTCGCTGTCGTACCTGGTGCGGCTGCCGATCAACACGCTCAAGATCGACCGCTCCTTCGTGCTGCGCATGGGCGACAGCGCCGACACCATGAGCGTGGTCTCGACCATCCTGACGCTGGCGCATTCGATGAACCTCAAGGTGGTGGCGGAAGGGGTGGATTCGGAAGAGCAGCTCAAGTTCCTGCGGCTGCTGCGCTGCGACCAGATCCAGGGCTGGCTGTTCAGCAAGGCGGTGCCCGCCGATGAATTCGCCCAGCTCCTGCGCGAAGACCGGCGACTGGGCCAGGCACCGAAGGCGGCTGCCGTAGCAGGCGCGCCCTAGGGAAGGTCTGCACAGGTTCATTTTCGTCATTCCGGCGAACGCCGGAATCCAGAAGATTCAAAGACCTGGACACCGGCTTGCGCCGGTGTGACGACCTATGCAGAGGCTCCCTAAGGGATTTTCAAGTCTTCCAGCCGCTCCCAGCGCAGCGCAAGCCAGCCGCGGAACGCAACGAAGGCTTTTGCAGCCTGTTCGTGTGGCCCCTTGATGCCGAACTCGATATGCGGCTCGCGCGCGGAATTGCCACGGAACGGCAGGCTCGACAGCTTCACGCCGGGAAACTCGGCCAGTACGCGGTTCATCAGGTCCAGCAGATCGCCCTCCTTCGCCGCGCCGAGCGCGCGCAGCGAAAACTCCACCGGCGGTTCGGCGTTGTGCAGATGGCGCAGCCGGTGATCCAGCACCCACTCCAGCATCGGCCAGGCCATCTCCGGGAATCCCGGCACGAAGTAACAGTGGCCCATGGAAAAACCGGCGACGCGATTCACCGGGTTGGGAATCAACTCGGCACCTTCTGGAAACTCCGCCATCAGCGCGCGGTTCGGATGCGCCTTGGCGCCGTATTGGATTTCAATCAGCGCCAGCGCCTCGGCGTGAACCTGCAGCGGCACACCGAAGGCGCGCGCCGCGGCCTGCCGGGTGCAGTCATCCGGCGTGGCGCCGATGCCACCGCAGGACAGCAGCACGTCCCCTTGGTCGCGCGCGGCTGAAATCGCCTCGGCGATCTGCGTTTCGTCGTCACCGAGAAATCTGGCGTAACCGAGGCTCATCCCGCGTGCGGCCAGCAGCGAGATGATCGCCGGTAGATGCTTGTCCTGCCGTTTTCCCGACAGCAGTTCATCGCCCACCACATGCAGGCCGATCATTTCTTGCGCTTCTTCGCCGCCGCGCGTCCTGCCGCCGCCAGCGCCAGCTGCGCCCACGGGCGCATCTCGTCGAAATCCTCCAGGGCTTCCGCCGGCACGGTGTAATAACTCATGCGCTGCTCAACGCCGCGCATGACGAACACGAACGGCTTCAAGCCCGCCTTGATGAAGGTTTCGCGAGTCGGGTCGTCGGCTTTCAGATACAGCGTGTCGGCGATGATGATGGCGAAAAATCGTTCATCACAGTAGAGGCCGTGCCCGCCGAACATCGCTTTGACGCGGATACGGCCCAGCGGCGCCAGCAGTTCGCTCAGGTAATCAACAAACTCGCTGCGGCTTAGATGTTTTCTCAACGGAGCCGGAACACCTTGGTCCAGCAGAACACGCACGCTTGAAGCTCAGGCAGCCAACGAGCTTGTCGCCGCGTGCTCCAAAACGACGCGCACCTGCTTCAGGGTGACGCCGGGGAACCATTCGACGAACTGGCTCACTTGCGCACCCTCTTCAAGGTTCTCGAACAAAGCCGATACCGGCACGCGCGTACCACGGAACAGCCACGCACCGCTGACGCGCTGCGCATCGCGTTCGACTTCTGGACAAGAGGACCAATCGAGCATGACCCATGCTAGCCCCGCATCAAGAGCGGTTCAAGCCGCTTTCATGAGGGCCAGCACGTGCACACCCGCGCGTCCTGAGCTTGTGGCGCTGACTACTCGGCGATGGCCGAACCGTATTTTTCCAGCGCGTTGAAAATGTCGGTCTCGGTGACGATGCCGATGACGCGATCGCCCTGCGAGATGGTGAGCCGCGAAAAACCGCGGTCGGTGAGAATCTTCGAGGCTTCGAGGATGCTGGTGTCGGCCGGAACCGAGAACAACGGGCGCGAAGCGACGTCCTTGACCTTGACCGAGGCCGGGGATTTTCCGCCGCGCACGATCTTGGTGACGATATCGCGGCGGGTCAGCACACCCCACTCGCCCTGCGCATTGGCCTCGACCACCACCGATGACACATCGTTCTGCGTCATGGTATGCATGGCCTGCTCGACGGTCTCGCTGTCGGTGGCGGTGATCAGCGCACGCGTCATCAGGTCGGCAACCGTGTGCGGCACCCGGCCGGTCTCGACCATTTCTTCCATCGGCTGCAGCAGGCGGCGGATCTCGCGCTGCTTGCGCTCCTTGACCAGCTGTTCGCGTTGCGCCTTGCGCTTCACATCCAGGTCCACACCCCCCTGCATGCGCTCGATCAGCGCGTCGGCGAACTGCGAGGTGCCGACTTCGGTGGCGCCGTCGATCTGGCGCGCAAAATCGTAGGTGACGATGCCGTCGCCGATGACTTCGGGGTACACCAGCGTGATCAGGTCGGCGGCCTCCTTCCAGCCCATGTACTCGAGCATCATCACGCCGGAGAACAGCAGCGAACCCGGATTGACCTTGTTGAGATTGGCGTATTTCGGCGCGGTGCCGTGGGTCGCCTCGAACACCGCAACGTGGTCGGCGATGTTGGCGCCGGGGGCGATGCCCATGCCACCGACTTCCGCCGCGACGGCATCGCTGAGGTAATCGCCATTGAGGTTGGGCGTGGCCAGCACGTCGAACTCGTCCGGCCGCAGCAGCATCATCTGGAACATGATGTCGGCGATGCGGTCCTTGATGACGATCTTGCCCTCGGGCTGCTTGCCCTTGTACTCGGCGTAGAGCTGCTCTTCGGTGATGGTGACGTTGCCGAACTCCTCGCGCGCCACTTCATAGCCCCAGTTGCGGAACGCGCCTTCGGTGAACTTCATGATGTTGCCCTTGTGCACCAGGGTCACCGACTCGCGGCCGTTGTCGATGGCGAACTGGATCGCCTTGCGCACCAGACGCTTGGAGCCGAAGGCGGAAATCGGCTTGATGCCGATACCGGCGCCTTCGAAGAACTTGGCCTTCATCTCGGTGCGCAGGAACTTGGCGACCTTTTCGTTCTCCGGCGTGCCGGACTTGTATTCAATGCCGGCGTAGACGTCCTCGGTGTTCTCGCGAAAGATCACCACGTCCACCTTGCCCGGCTGCTTCAGCGGCGAAGGCACGCCGGCGTAATGACGCACCGGGCGCACGCAGGCGTAGAGGTCGAGGTCCTGACGCAGCGCGACGTTGAGCGAGCGGAAACCGCCACCGACGGGCGTGGTCAGCGGCCCTTTGATCGAGACGACGAGGTCCTGCAGGACCTTCAGGGTTTCATCGGGGCAGTAATTGCCATCGTAGAGACCTGCGGCTTTTTCGCCGAGATAGGTCTCGCACCAATGGATCTTGCGCTTGCCGTTGTAAGCCTTGGCCACCGCCGCATCCCAGATGCGCAGGCAGGCCTTGGTGATATCCGGCCCGATGCCATCGCCTTCGACATAGCCGACGATCGGCTGCTCCGGCACCTGAATCTTGCCGTTCTTGATGGTGATTTTTTCGCCGGTGGTGGGGATTTTGATGTGGCGGTACGACATGACAGCTCCCTGTAATTCTTTATTTAGTGTCTAGGACAAAATTGTATCACCCGCGCCTGTGACAACATGAAGGCAGTCCACACCGGGAGACCCCCATGTCAGCCACTGCACTTGTGCCCGTCGCTCACGGATCGGAATCGCTGGAAACCGTCACCGTCATCAACGTGCTGCGTCGCGCGGGCGTCAAGGTGACCGTCGCCAGTGTCGAGAAAACCCGCACGATCAAGGGCACTCGCGGCATCACACTGACCGCAGATCAAGCCTGGGCCGGCGTGGCTAAAAAGACGTTTGACCTGATTGCGCTGCCCGGCGGCGAGAAAGGCGCAAGGAAACTGGCCCGGCACAAGCCCCTGATCGAGAAGCTGCATGCGCAGCGCCTCAACAAGCGCTGGACCGGCGCGATCTGCGCCGCTCCGGCGCTGGTGCTGTCACCGCAGGGCCTGCTCGATGGCAAGCAGGCCACCTGCCACCCCGCGTTCAAGACCGAGCTATTGCACTACGTGAATAAGCCGGTAGTCGTCGACGGCCACTGCATCACCAGCCAGGGCCCGGCGACCGCGCTGGCGTTTGCGCTGCAACTGGTCGAAGTCCTGTGCGGCGCGGCACAGCGCGCCGAGATTGCGAAACAGGTATTGGCCTAAGAAATCCCTGCACTAACCCCCGAACGCCCTTCGACAAGCTCAGGGCGAACGGTGATGTTGTTGATTCCGTTCGTGGTGAGCTTGTCGAACCATGGATGGGATCAACCTATACAGAGGCTGCCTAAGCAGCCTTCTTTTCGCCAACCGCCTCGTTCAGCATTTTCTGCAGCTCGCCGGACTGGAACAGGTCGAGAGTGATGTCACAGCCACCGACCAGCTCGCCTTTCACGTAAAGCTGCGGGAACGTCGGCCAGTTGGCGAACTTTGGCAGCGCGCGATAAACCTCTTCATCCTCGTAGATGTTGACGAAGGCGAACGGCGCGCCGCACTGCTTGAGCGCCTGCACGGTGCGGGCGGAAAAACCGCACTGCGGGAAATCGGGCGTGCCCTTCATGTAGAGAATGACGGGGTTCTCGGTGACCTGTTTCTTGATGCGTTCGAGGGTGTCCATGGTTTTGCTCCCTGTGCGATGGGTCTGCGCCCGTTTTCAGGCGCGCGATTATAGACCTGAGCGCAGGCGTTTTTGTTCCAGCTGAAAAATTCGATTGCCTGACCCGCGGCGGTCAAGTATTCTCCCGGCGCATTGCCGCAACGCCACTTTCAAGGGAGCCTCACATGAATCCGCTCGAATCCATCACTGGCACCATCACCGCCGGCTTCGTCCTGGCCATCGTCCTCAACTTCGTCATCAAAGCGCTGGCAGGAGTCTGAGCCATGGACTTCAATTTCCTCGCGTTCGACCGCTGGCTGCATATCGTCGCCGGCGTCACCTGGATTGGCCTGCTGTATTACTTCAACTTCGTACAGGCGCCGGCGCTGGCTGCCGCCACTGCCGACAAGGGCGGTCCCGGCGGCGCCGGCATCACCAAATACGTCGCCCCGCGCGCGCTGCTGTGGTTCCGCATGTCGGCCGCCGTCACCTGGCTGACCGGTGCGCTGTATCTGGCCAAGAACGGTCATCTGCATGGCGCGTTCACGCTGGGGCTCATGGCCGAGGGCGGCAAGCTGTATCTCGCCACCATCGGCGTCGGCGCCTGGCTGGGCACGATCATGCTGTTCAATGTCTGGGTGCTGATCTGGCCGAACCAGAAAAAAGTGCTGGGCCTGACCCCGGCGACCGATGAACAGAAAGCCAAGGCGCGTCGCACCGCTTTCCTCGCCTCGCGCACCAATACCCTGCTGTCGATCCCGATGCTGATGTGCATGGGCTCGGCGTTTCATGGATTGCCGTTCTGAGGATTGCTGATCTGCCGAAGCCCGGCACTGCCGGGCTTCTTTCTTTATGAAGCCTCGTCATTTTCTCAAGCTCAGTGATTTTTCCGGCGCCGAGATCCGCGCGCTGATCGCGCGCGCCAGCGAACTCCGCGGTAAGCGCGACCCCAGCCATCGGCCGCTGACGGGCAAGACGCTGGCGATGGTGTTCACCAAGAACTCGACGCGAACGCGCGTCAGCTTCGAGGTCGCCATGGCGCAGTTTGGCGGCCATGCGCTGTTCCTGTCGGCAGAGGCCCTGCAGCTCAAGCGCAGCGAGCCGATCGCCGATACCGCGAAAGTCATCTCGCGCATGTGCGACGCGGTGATGATCCGCAACGATTCGCAGGCCGATCAGCAGGAGTTCGCGCAGCATTCACGCGTGCCGGTGATCAATGGTTTGTCCGACCGCCACCATCCCTGCCAGCTGCTCGCCGACTTGCAGACCTGGATCGAACATCGCGGCGACCCCCAGAGCAAGGTCGCGGCCTGGATCGGCGATGGCAACAATGTCTGCCACTCATGGATCGAAGCGGCGCGGCTGATGGGTTTTCGCCTGCGCATCGCCACGCCCAAGGGCTACGAGCCGGACAAGGCGCTGATCGCCGAAGCGGGCGACGCGGTGGAACTGATGCGCGGGCCGGTGTTCGCCGCCAACGGCGCCGATCTGATCGTCACCGATACCTGGACCAGCATGGGCCAGGAAAAAGAATCGCAGAAACGTCTGGCCGCGTTCAGCGGCTATCAGGTCAATGCCGAGCTGATGGCGCGCGCCAAACCGGATGCGTTGTTCATGCACTGCCTACCGGCGCACCGCGGCGAAGAAGTCAGCGCCGAAGTGATCGACGGCATGCAGAGCGTAGTCTGGGACGAGGCTGAAAACCGCCTGCACGCACAGAAAGCTTTACTTGAGCTCTTACTGAAATGAATCAACCCGCGACCCACGTCCCGCGCGTGCCCGGCAGCAAGACGCAGCTGCCAGCGGATCTGGTGGATCAGGTCAAGCGCGCGCTGGCCGAGGACCTCGGCAGCGGCGATGTCACCGCCGCGCTGGTAGCGGAAGACGCGATGACCGACGCCTATGTCGTCGCCAAGGAAGCGGCGGTGGTCTGCGGCATCGCCTGGTTCGACGAAGTGTTTCGGCAGGTGGATGAGCGTATCCGCATCAGCTGGGCCTTCAGTGAAGGCAGCTCGATCAAGAACGGCGAATGCCTGTGCCGCCTGCAGGGGCCGGCACGATCGCTGCTGACCGGCGAGCGCACCGCGCTGAATTTTCTGCAGACGCTGTCGGGCACGGCGACACTGACGCGGAAATTTGTCGAACGCCTGCGCGGCACCAAGGTCGAGATCGTCGACACGCGCAAGACTCTGCCCGGCTTCCGCTCAGCGCAGAAATATGCGGTCGTCACCGGCGGCGGTGTCAATCACCGCCACGGACTCTATGACGCGTTCCTGATCAAGGAAAATCACATCGCCGCCGCCGGCTCGCTGACCCGGGCGATGGAACAGGCCCGCGCCGCGCACCCCGAATTGCCGCTGATGGCCGAAGCGGAAAATCTCGAGCAAGTGAAGGAAGCGCTCGACGGCAAGGCCGACGTGCTGCTGCTCGACGATTTCCCGACGCATCTATTGAGCAAGGCGGTGGCGATGTCACGCGAATACCGGCGCTACAACAAAGCCAACACCAAGATCGAAGCCTCGGGCGGGGTCAATCTGCTGAATGTGCGTGACATCGGCGACACCGGCGTCGACCGCATCTCGGTCGGCGCGCTGACCAAGAACGCGCAGGCGGTGGATTTATCCATGCGCTTTGGCCGGCCGGAAGACGAGGTCAAGTAGTGTCATTCCGAGCAAAGCGAGGAATCTGATCAGATCCCTCACATTCGTTCGGGATGACGGAAAGCGGTCAGTTCGGAGTGGTTTTACAGAAGCAGTGCGCGTAGGCCGCGCGCGGACCGCGCACCCAGCGCAGGCTATGCAGGGCCTGCTGCAATGCCGGCAAAGGCTCCGAGATCTTCGACAGCAGGCTGTGCAACTGGCCCTGGCCGAACAGTCGCAACAGGGCTTGAATCGGCGGCTCGAATTCCGGCGTGATCTCCTCGACCTTGTAATTCGACTCGATGCCCGCGCGTTTGGCAGCGGCAAGAATCGCCTGATCGAGCCCGCCAAAATGGTCCACCAGACCGATGGCTTTGGCGTCCTGTCCGCTCCAGACCCGGCCGCGCGCGATCGGATCGACTTTTTCCAGCGGCAGCTTGCGGCCGCGAGCCACGCCTTCGATGAAACGCCGATAACCGTGTTCGATCTCGGACTGCACCAGGGATTGCACCTGCGGCGACAACGGCCGGTCGAGGCGGAATGCGCCGGCCAGCGGCGTGGTGCCAACGCCATCGGTGTGGATGCCGAGTTTCTGCAAGGGCTTCTCCAGCGTCGGCAGCAAGCCAAAGATACCGATGGAGCCGGTCAGCGTGGTTTCGTGCGCCCAGATCTCGTCGGCGTCCATGGATATCCAGTAGCCGCCGGACGCCGCCAGCGTCGACATGGACACCACCACCGGCTTGCCGGCTTTTCGGATCGCCTCGACTTCGCGACGGATCTGTTCGGACGCGAACACGCTGCCGCCGGGTGAATCCACTCGCAGCACCACCGCGCGCACCTCATCGTCATCGCGCGCTTCACGCAGCAGGTCGGATACCGTGTCGCCACCGGCGAGCCCCGGTTCGCTTTCGCCATCCACGATCTCGCCCTGCACCACCACCATCGAGACCGTCGCGGCGTCGGCTTGACTCAGTTCGCGTTCGCGACGCGTCACGTCGAGATACTCGCTGTAATGCACCTGACGAAAACTGTCGCTGTCCTCGTCCATGCCGACGGTCTTGCCGACGCGCTCGCGGAACTGTTCGAGGGTTTCCGTCAGGTCGACCAGTCTGGCGTTTTTGGCGTAGAGCGCGCCATCGCCGCCGGCCTGCTTGAGGCCCTCAGGGGCCTCGGCGACATAGCGTTCGATGTCGGCGGGCAGCAACTTGCGCTGCGCCGAGACGGTGCGGGTGTACTCCGACCACAGGTCGGTCAACCATTCGAGATTGGCCTGTTTGGCTTCGGCGGACATGTCGTTGCGCAGGAACGGCTCGACCGCCGACTTGTATTCGCCGACACGGAACACGTGCATCTGCACGCCGAGCTTGTCGAGCGCGTCCTTGATGTAGTTTCCGTAAGCCGCGTAACCCTCGACCAATACCGCGCCGAAAGGATCCACGGAAATCTGATCGGCATGGGCGGCCAGCAGGTATTCGGTCTGTCCGTAGTACGGCGCCCAGGCCTGCACTTTCTTGCCCGCTGCACGGAAGGTTTTCACCGCCGCGGCGATCTCCTCGGCCTGTGCGGTGCCGATGGCGCCGATCTTGTCGAGCCTGAGCACCGCCAGTGCGATGCGCGGGTCCTTCGCCGCCGCTTCCAGCGCTTCGGTCAGATCACGCACCCGCACCTGGCTCGGGCCTTCGCCGGACAGCTCGTCGATGAACAGCTGGCTCGGGTCCTGGTCGAGCGTATCCACCAGATCGCCGACCGGGTTGATCGCCAGCGCGACGTTGTCCTCGACCTGCACCGGCATGCCACCGCCGCGATGCTGCAAGGCGAACCAGATGGCGCCGACCGTCACCACCAGGCTCAGCACCAGCAGCGAGCGGTAGATGAACAAGGTCACCGACCAGATGCCGCGGAACAGTTTTCGCAGAGGAGAAACGTCAGTGCTATTCATGCGCACATGTTAGCGTGCGCGCGCCATTGTCGGCGGCTATGGCCGGCATAAAAAGAATTGCTTTGCCGGCGATACTGACGCTCCCTAGAATGCCGCACGTTGTCAATCCACCCAGGAGCATCACATGAGCATCCTCGTAGGCCGCACCGCCCCCGATTTCACTGCCGCCGCCGTCATGGGCGATGGCAGCATCAAGGAAGACTTCAAGCTGTCGAGCACGCGCGGCAAGTACGCCGTGCTGTTCTTCTGGCCGCTGGATTTCACCTTCGTCTGCCCGTCCGAGATCATCGCTCACGAGCATCGCCGCAAGGCGTTTGAAGAACGCGGCGTGCAGCTGATCGGCGTCTCCATCGATTCGCAGTTCACCCACTACGCCTGGCGCTCGACGCCGGTCAACAAGGGCGGCATCGGCGAAGTCGGTTTTCCGATGGTGGCCGACGTCAAGCACGAGATCATGACCGCGTATGGCATCGAAGCCCCCGGTGCCGGCATCGCACTGCGTGCCTCGTTCCTGATCGACAAGCAGGGTGTCGTCCAGCACCAGGTAGTCAACAACCTGCCGCTCGGCCGCGATGTCGACGACATGCTGCGCCTCGTCGATGCACTGCAATTCCACGAGAAGAACGGCGAAGTCTGTCCGGCGGGCTGGAAGAAGGGCGATTCCGGCATGAAGGCTGACGCCAAGGGTGTCGCGGATTATCTGGCCAAACACGGCGAGAAACTCTGAGGCCTCCATGTCCCAGCACCATCGCCTGATCATTCTCGGCTCGGGACCGGCGGGTTACACCGCCGCGGTCTACGCCGCGCGCGCCAACCTCAAGCCGGTGATGATCACCGGCCTGGAAGTCGGCGGGCAGCTGATGACCACGACCGAAGTCGACAACTGGCCGGGCGATGTCGAAGGGCTGATGGGCCCGGCGCTGATGGAACGCATGCAGAAGCACGCCGAACGTTTCGCCACGCAATACATCTACGACCACATTCATGTCGTCGATCTTTCGAAGCGCCCGTTCACGCTCAAGGGTGACCAGGGCGAATACAGCTGCGATGCGCTGATCATCACCACCGGCGCATCGGCAAAGTACCTCGGCATCCCCAGCGAGGAAGCCTTCCGCGGCAAGGGTGTCTCCGCCTGCGCCACCTGTGACGGCTTCTTCTACAAAGGGCAGGACGTGGCGGTGATCGGCGGCGGCAACACTGCGGTCGAGGAATCGCTGTATCTGGCCAACATCGCCAACAAAGTCACCACCGTCCATCGTCGCGACAAGTTCAAGGGCGAGAAGATCCTGCACGACAAGCTGTTCAAGCGCGAAAAAGAAGGCAAGGCGGAGATCGTCTGGGACTCGACGCTCGACGAAGTGCTGGGCGATGCCTCCGGCGTCACCGGCATCCGTCTCAAGAATCTGAAGACCGGCGCCACCCGCGAGATCGCGGTCAAGGGCGTGTTCATCGCCATCGGCCACTCGCCGAACACCGCGATCTTCAATGGCCAGCTGGAGATGAAGGACGGCTACATCAAGGTCAAGGGCGGCAGCGACGGTGGCGCCACCGCAACCAGCGTGCCCGGCGTGTTCGCTGCCGGTGACGTGATGGATCACGTCTATCGTCAGGCGGTCACCTCGGCCGGCACCGGCTGCCAGGCGGCGCTCGATGCCGAGAAGTACCTGGACAAGTTGGCGGCTGCTTAGCCGTCATGCCCGCGCAGGCAGGCATCCAGCGCTTAAAGATTTCAAGACTATTCCGCCTAAAGGCGGGTTACTTCTTTGGCGCAAAGAAGTAACCAAGAAACACTCGCTCCGCTGCGCCGACAGATTCCTTGAGCTTCTGGCTCGTTCGCGGTACCGCGCGAACACGGCGTCCATGCCGCGCCGCGCTCGGCCCACATCCATGTGGGCCGCCCTCCTCACTCACGGCGAAGCTCAAAGCGGCGCAAAGTCGCTGGAGAATCAACAGCGGCAGCTTTGCTTGGCTTTTGACGTTACGCGCCTCCTGTGCGTCTCATCCATGAGGCGCACCCTTCGGGCTCGCTTCGCTCGCGCCAATGCGCTCCAGGCGCATTGGTGTCGCCGCCGAGTACCGCAGCAGACAAACGAGGCGACCCACATGGATGTGGGCCGCGCACCGTCGCGGCAGGACGCCGCGTCGGTGCGGCACCCGTGAGACTGCGAGGAACGCAGGAATCTTCTAGACGCATCCGGCGCACAGCGCTTTTGGTGACTTTTTGTCGCGTCTGACAAAAAGTTACCCGCGCTTTAGCGCGGAATGCGTTGGCTTCTAGTTGCCCCGCCTTTAGGCGGAATAGTCTTTTAGGAACCCAACTTCCGCCACTACGACGAACCCAGTAGAGTTCCAAGAATGAAAATGAAGCTCTATTGCAGCAAGACCTCGCCTTACGCGCGCAAGGTGCGGGTCGCCATTCAGGAACTCGGCATCGCCGATTCCATCGAGGAAGTGCACGGCGATCCGTTCACGCCGACACCGGATTTCCTCATCGCCAATCCGCTGTCAAAACTGCCGGCGCTGGTCAACGAACGTGGCGATGCCATGCCCGACAGCCAACTGATCCTCGATTATCTGACCAGCCGCTATCCCGGGCTGGCGCCGTTGCCGCGCGGCAACAAGCGCTGGGAGACCCTGCGCCGCACCAAACTGGCCGACGGCGTGATCGATGCGGCGGTGACTTCGATTCTGGAGAAGCGCCGGCCCGAAGGCATTCACTTCACGCCCTGGCTCGACCGTCAGGCCGAGACGATTGCGCGTGCGCTCGATGCGATCAGCACCGAGGTCTCATTCCTGTCGCTTGAAAAACCCGGGGTCTGCGAAATTACCTGTGCAGTCGCCATGTCGTACCTCGACTTCCGGCTGCCGTATCTGCATTGGCGCGACAACCGGCCGGCGCTGGTGGCATGGGTGGATGCGTTTGCGCAGCGGCCTTCGATGCAGAAAACCCGACCGCCAGCCTGAGCAGCTGCCGGTTTTTCAGCGACGCGGCAGCAGTTTTTCCGGATTGATCGGCTTGCCGCGCTCGCGGACCTCGAAATGCAGCATCGGTTTCTGCTCGGGCCCGGTGCCGACTTCGGCGATCAACTGGCCCGCACGAACCTTGTCGCCTTCCTTGACCAGCCGGCTGCGGTTGTAACCGTAAGCGGAAAGATAAACATCATCGTGCTTGATGATGACCAGCTCGCCGTAACCGCGCAGGCCGCTGCCGCTGTAGACCACACGGCCCGGCGCTGCGGACAGCACCGCAGCCCCCAGTTCGGCGCGGATATCCATGCCCTTGCTTCCGGATTTTTCGGCAAATCCCCTGAGCACGTCCCCTTGCACGGGCCACTGCCATTTAAGGCTCGCGCGCACTTCTGGCGCGGGATCCATTCTGGGAGGCGGTTCACGGGTCGGATAGGTGCGGATACCCTCGGACGGCGTCTCCTCGACGCGCGGACGCACACCGCCCGGCGGCTCGGTGAGCCGCAGGATCTGGCCGGGCTTGATCAGGTAATCGCCGCCGATGCCGTTCCATTCGGCCAGCAAGCGGAAATCCATCTGTTTACGAAACGCAATCGAATACAGCGTCTCACCCGCTTCGACCCGATACTGGCCCGGCGCCGTCGGCCCCGCCGGATACACCGGCTCGCCGCTCGGCCCGAACCAGGTGCCGCGCCAGAACTCGGTGCAGCCGGTCAGCAAAAGTAAAATAATCCAAATGCAGCGTTTCATCGGACCGCCCAGTAGGTTATTGCCGCAAGGATCAGCGCCGTCACCACCCAGCCGATGCGGTCAATGTGGCGCAGCAGCTTCGCCTCCGCCGCCGGGCCGCCCCACTTGACCAGATAGGCGACCAGAAAAAAACGGAACCCGCGACTGATGCACGAGGCCGCGACGAACGGCATCAGCGGCATTGCCGCGGCACCGGCGCTGATGGTGAACAGCTTGTACGGCACCGGCGTGATGCCCTTGACGATCAGCGCCCAGAATCCGTAAAGCACATACCACTGCACGACGGCATCGTAATTCGCGCGCCAGCCCCAGCGGTCTATCCACGGCAGCAGCGATTCGATCAGAAAATATCCGATGGCGTAGCCGAGCAGCCCGCCGGCCACCGAAGTCAGCGTCGTGATCAGGGCATAGCGCGTCGCATGCGCAGGGCGCGCCAGCGTCATCGGCGCCAGCATCAAATCCGGCGGCAAGGGAAAAAACGAGGATTCGGCAAAGCTGACGCCGCCCAGCCACCAGGGCGCACGCGGATGCCGCGACACCTGAATCATCCACTGATACAGGCGGGTGAAGATTCCAGCACGGGGTTCGTCCATCAGGCTTTACCGGTCAGCAAAGGCACGAAACTGACGGTTTCCAGATCGCGGGTCTTGAATCCAGCGCCGGTGTTTTCAATCAATCGCAGCGCCTGTGCGCCTTCAGGCCCAACTGGAATGATCAGCCGCCCCCCCGGCGCCAACTGCTCTTTCAGTGCCAGGGGAACGTTCGCCGTCGCCGCGGTGACGACGATGGCGTCATAGGGCGCATGTGTTTTCCAGCCCAGATGGCCATCCCCATAGTTGAACACGACGTTGTGACAGCCCAGCCGCGCCAGCCGCACGCGCGCCTGCTCCGATAGATAACGCAAACGCTCGATCGTAAAAATGCGCGGCAGCAAAGCCGCCAGCACCGCGGTCTGATAACCACACCCGGTGCCGATTTCGAGGACCTTGCCGCGCTTGGCTCCGCCCTCGAGAATCGCCTCGGTCATTTTGGCGACGATGTAGGGCTGCGAGATGGTCTGCGCCTGACCGATCGGCAGCGCATCGTTGTCGTAGGCACGGCCTTTGAGGGCGTCCCCGATGAATTCGTGGCGCGGGATGTTGCGGATGGTGGTCAGCACGCGCTCGTTGCGGATGCCCATCTGGCGCAGTTCCGCGATGAGTTTTTCGCGGCGCGAGTCGGAGGTCATGCCGAGCCCGCGCAGATGGTGGTGATGAAGCGCGCTCAAGCGATCCCCTTCATCCATAGCCCCAGCGAATCCAGTGCAGCGTGCCGGGTGAGATCAGTCAGCACCGGCGTCACCGACACCGCGCCTTCGGTGATGGCGTGAAAATCCGTGCCGGGGCCGCAGTCGGCCTCGGCGCCGGCGTTGCCGATCCACCAGATGCTGCGGCCGCGCGGATCCTTCGCCGGTGTCGCCGGTTCCGCGCGATGGCGGTTGCCGAGGCGCGTCACCCGAAAACCTTTCAACTGTTCGTAAGGAACATCCGGAACGTTGACGTTGAGGATGCTGTCGCTGGGCAACGGCGCACGACGCAGGCGTTCAATCAGTTCCAGCGTCACGCGCGCCGCGGTGTCGTAGTGTCTAGCGTTGTACTCGACGCAGGACACAGCGATCGCCGGCAGGCTCAGCCGCCGACCTTCCATCGCTGCGGCGACCGTGCCGGAATACAACACGTCGTCGCCGAGATTGGCACCGGCGTTGATCCCCGACACCACCATGTCCGGCGCTTCCTTCATCAAGCCGGTCAGTGCCAGATGCACGCAGTCGGTCGGCGTGCCGTCCACGCAGACCACACCATCCTCATGGGTTTGCGCGCGCACCGGATGCAACAGCGTCAACGAATTGCTGGCGCCGCTGCGGTTGCGGTCGGGGGCGACGACGGTCAGATCGTGACGCGTGCGCAGGGCGACGGCGAGGCAGCGCAAGCCCGGAGCCTGGCAGCCGTCATCGTTGGAGAGGAGTATTCGCATTGGGTTTTAAACGCGCATAGTTTAACTTGCGCGCCATGACAAACCGTATCTCCGACGAGGAACGCGAACAGTTCCGTGCCGCCATGCAGGGCGCTACGCGGCAGGTTCCGACGAATCGTCTGCCCCCGACCCAGTCCTTGCCGCCACCGGAACCGCGCCAGACCCGCGCCGACGAGCAGGCGGTGCTGGCTGAGATGATGAGCGATCCCGACCCTGAGTCTTTCGAGAGCGGCGACACCCTTTCCTGGCAGCGGCCGGGCCTGCAGAACACCGTGTTCCGAAAACTTCGCCGTGGCAGCTATCGCGTCGAGGCGGAGGTGGACCTGCACGGACTCAAAAGCGAAGCCGCGGCACTGGAGGTGCGAAGTTTTCTGGATGACTGTCAGCAGCGCGACTACCGCTGTGTGCGCATCATCCATGGCAAAGGCCTGCGCTCGCCCAATAGCGGGCCGGTCATCAAAAGCAAGGTCGGTGGCTGGTTGCGCAAGCGCGCCGACGTGTTGGCCTACGTCAGCGCGCGGCCGGTGGATGGCGGCACCGGCGCGATTTACGTGCTGCTGCGCGCGGCACGAACTTAAGAAGCAAAGATATTCCGCGCTAAAGCGCGGGTAACTTTTTGTCAGACGCGACAAAAAGTCACCAAAAAACGCTGTGCGCCGGATGCGCCGAAAGATTCCTGCGTTCCTCACTCACGCGCCGGTCCCGCGCCGACACGACGTCCCTGTCGTGACGGCGCGCATCGGGCATCCATGCCCGATGCCAGTCTTGCTCGCTGCG
>JBBTCH010000009.1:0-65558 GCA_038043245.1 Pseudomonadota bacterium
GCGTCGGCAAGGAAATGCCCGGCGCCAACACCCGCATCTCGCCCGAAGGCGAGATCCAGTACAAACACGCAGGCGTGATGGCCGGCTACTACAAGGATCCGGAGAAGACCAAGGAGACTTTCACCGAAGACGGTTACCTGCGCACCGGCGACAAGGGCAAGCTGGATGCCGACGGCTTTCTGTACATCACCGGCCGCGTCAAGGACATCTTCAAGACGCTCAAGGGCAAGTACGTGGCACCGGCACCGATCGAAGGTGCGCTGGCGCGCAACACCGACATCGACCAGTTGTGCTTCGTCGGCAGCGGGCTCAAGCAGCCGATCATGCTGGTGTCGCTCACCGTCGCCGCGCGCTCGAAGTCGAAAGACGAAGTCGGCAAGGGGCTGATCGCCGACATGGAGCTGGTCAACAAGAACCTCGAGAACCACGAGGAGATCGCCAAGATCATCGTGGTCAAGGACGCCTGGAGCATCGATAACGGCGTGATGACGCCGACGATGAAGGTCAAACGCGACCAGGTCGAGAAACGTTATGCCGCCCTGATCACCGCCGAAGCCGAGAAGCGCACGCCGCTGGCCTGGGAACCCTGAAACGGGTTCAGGCGGGCGGCATCAGCGCACGCAGCTTCGCGCCCTCTTCCGGAAACCATGGGCCGTTGGCCTGCAGCGTGGCTTCGATCAAGGCGCGCGCCTCAGCAGCACGATCCAGTGCGATCAAAGTCTCCGCCTGCCCCTGCGCCACCTTGAGCTTGTTGACGCCATAACTCTTGGCAGCGGCGCGCTCATAAAGTTGCAGCGCCTGTGCGTGCTCGCCCTTGGCCGCCAGAAATCTGGCGTAACGGTAGGCGTAGACGTAATCATCGGGATAGGTCACCACCAGCTGTCCGAGCCAGATGCCGAGTTCGTCGGTCTTGCCGGCGCGTTCGAGATACACGCGCAGGTTGTCGGCAAGGTTGCGGTCGGTACGCGGGTCGTCCTTGAGCCGCTCGCGGGCGTTGCTGGCGGCGCGCACGAAGGTCAGCAGTTGTCCGGGCGCATCGCCGATTTCCTCGTAGAGGCCGGCCGTGCCGATGACAATGCTGCGCTCGTCGGCACAGCGCGTGGCGCTCTCGGCAAATACCTGCTGGTCAAGCAGCGCCTGCATGCGTTGCGCCTGCTCGCGCAGCAGCGCACGGCGCGGTTCGGGCGCAAGGTCGCTGGCACAGGCCAGATAACGGCTGAGTTCGTACGGACGTTCGCAGCCGATCGTGTTGCCGGTCAGCACCGCGCCTTCAGCCTTGAGACAGGCGGGGTTGTCCCGCGACTGCGCGGCGCGCAGCGCTTCGAGCCGCGCGATCCACAGCGTGCTGTCCTTGTCACGGGATACCGCGGTCAATATCGGTGCCGGCAGGGTGCCGATCCAGGCGAGCGCCTCCCTGGCTTCGCCGCGCGCATGCGAACTGCGCAGAAATTCACGCGCCGCCGCGACCGCCTGTGGCGTTGCGGCGGTGACCTGCGATTGCAGCGCCTGCAGGCTGCCTTGCAGGCCCATCAGGGTGTAGAGGCGGCCATAGAACGCGTCGCGCGTCTGCTCGCCGAGGATGCGGCCAAGCTCCTTGCCGTCCTCGCCGAGCACGATGTAGGACGGCAGTGCTTTCACGTTCCAGGCCTGCATCCAGTGCGAACCGTCGCGCTGGTCGGCATCAAACTCGACGTGCACCGCGCGTGATTTCGCTTCGGTCCACTCCGGTCCGGTGAGCACGTTGCGCGACATGTAATAGCAGGAGTAGCACCAGGGCGCGTGGAACTCGACGACCACCGGCTGGCGCCGCGCCTTGGCCTGCGCCAGTGCATCTTCCAGCGATTTGGACACGCTGAGTTCTTGCGCCGATGCGGCAGCGCTGAACAGCAGGAAAGAGAAAAAGACGAACGGTTTCATTGTGCTTTTCCTTTTTGTCATCCCGAGCGGATGCGAGGGATCTGGCCGGATTCCTCGCATCCGCTCGGAATGACAGAAAAACAGTCTAGCGCAGCGGCGGCAGTTTCTTGGGCGCGCCGGCCGGCGGCTTCGCCGGATAGACGAGTCGCGACTCGTAAGCCTTGCCGGTTTTGGGGTCGGGGATGTTCGTGGTGCCGCGGAATTCGAGCATCTGCCGGGTGTTCGGATCGTAGAGCATGTACAGGTCCGGCACGATGATGGAGAGAATCGAGTCCGGTGCAATCTCGAGCCTGACCGCAGGCTGCCCTTCATAGGTCACATCGCCGACTTTGCGCGCACGGAAACTGAAGGTGTCGAGCCGCCCCGACACCACGAACTTGAAGTGCAGGGTCTGGCCCGCCTGCAGCTGATCAAAGTGGTCAATCAGGTAGGTATGGAAGCCGGAATCCGCCACCAGATCACCCTCGCGCCGAATCGCACCGGTTTCTATTTCCTCTCCGGTCTCACTGCGATTTTGCATGCGGATCGGGTCGCCG
Source organism: Pseudomonadota bacterium (assembly GCA_038043245.1). GTDB lineage: Bacteria > Pseudomonadota > Gammaproteobacteria > Nevskiales > Nevskiaceae > JACPFV01. The sequence continues at coordinate 2,454 of JBBTCH010000009.1, forward strand.
GCGTCAGTGACTCCTTCCATGTAGCCGCTCTGCGACATTTCCAGGGTGTATACCGGCACGTAAGGGTCCCGGGTGAAATCAATCGTCTTGCGCCCAATGCGAGTGCCGTCGGGTGCGTAATAAGTCGTGCTGCCGCCAACCCATCTGCCCTTGGCGATTTTCTGCGTATGTACTTCGGTGTACAGGTATGCGTCGGTCTCAAGATCAAAGGCATAGCCGTAAAACCGGTGCGTGCCGTCCTTCTTGGGAGTGGCGCCGAGGGCCACGGTGGCGAGGGACGACAGCAAGAGTGCCAGCAGGATTTTTTTCATCCGCGGAGTTTAGCGTTTGCTGAACAGGTAGTGACCGACGCCCCATTCGTTACCCTGGGCATAGCCGAAGAACTCGGCGACCGCCATGTAGAACATGCGCCAGCGGTTGAACCACGCCACCGCGTCTTTTTCGCCATAACCCTTGCGGAAGATCTGCATGATCGCGGCCTTGTTGGCGTCCATGCCGGCGAGCCAGTGGTTGGAAGTCTTTTCGTAATGGCGGCCGTCCACCCACCACTGTTTTTCCACTTTCAGGTCGTCCTGGAAATTCAGCAGCAGGTTCTCGGACGGCAGGGTGCCGCCGGTGAAGAAATAGCGCGACATCCAGTCGGTCTGGGTGGCGTCCTCGAAGTGATACGCCAGCAGTTTGTGCACGAAGATATGCACGAACAGCCGGGCGTCGGGCTTCATCCAGCGCGCGATCTTCTGCAGCAGCAGGTCATAGTTCTTCATGTGCTCGAACATCTCGATACTGAGCACGCGGTCGAATCCGCCGCCGAGTTGCTCCGGGGTGAAGTCAAACTCGACGATGTTGCCGGTGTGGATGCTGAGATTGCACAGCCCGCGCTGTTGGGCGCGCGCCTGGATGAACTCGCGCTGGCCGTTGGAATTCGACAAGCCGACGATCACACTGTTGGGGTATTTTTCGGCTAGCCACGTCGAGAGTGAACCCCAGCCGCAGCCGAGATCGAGCATGCGCATGCCGTCGCGCAGACCGGCGCGCTTGGCATACAGCTCCAGCATGTGTTGCTCGGCTTGCGCCAACGTCTCGCCGCCGGTCGGATACAGGCAACAGGAATACTTGAGTTGCGGGCCGAGATGCTGGTGGAAGAATTCCGCCGGCACCTCGTAGTGCTGGGCATTGGCGGCCTTGGTCTCGATGGCGATCGGCGCGGCGCGCAGATCGGCGAGCAGCTGGCTGAATCTTTTCGAGCGCAGTTCACCGTCGAGACCGCCCTCGTCCACGAGCCGCTGTTTGATGAGCTGACGCATGCCGTAACGGGTGAGTGCGTCCGGGATCAGGCCACGCTCGCAGAGGTCAATGGTGTCCATGGGTTATTTTTTCGGAGAAAAGGGGATCAGCGCGCTGGTGGTGCGCACGTAGTCGGCGTAACCGGGCTTGCGCCGGATCATCTCGGCTTCGAGCAGCGGCACACCGGACATTTTCATCAGCAGGAAGGCCATCACCAGTGGCGCGCCCAGCGAAATCCAGCCATACGGCGCCCCGAGCGCCAGCGGCACGTACGCCAGCCAGTGCAAGCATTCGAAGAAATAGTTCGGATGGCGCGAGTAGCGCCACAGCCCGTCCTGGCAGACGCGGCCCTTGTTCATCGGATTGGCGCGGAAGCGCTCCATCTGCGAGTCGGCCAGTAGTTCGCCGAGGATCGAGGTGACATAAATCCCCAGCGCTGCGGCGATGGCGAAACCCGAAGGCAAGTCGCTGCGGTAGGCCACCGGCAGGAACGCGCAGCCGGCGAGCACCAGGGTGAAAATGTTCTGGAACTGAAAGAAGAAAAACATGTTCCGGTTCGAGTGAGCGCCCCACTTCGCACGGAACTGGGCGTAGCGCCAGTCCTCCGGCTTGCCCCAGTTGCGGACCCACAGGTGCGCGCCCAGACGCAGACCCCACAGCCCGCCCATCACCGCGAGCAGCAGGGCGATCGCATCCGGCGCAGTACCGGCGGCGGCGTAGTGCAGCGCGAGGCCGCCCAGCGTCCACGCCCAGATCGCGTCCACCAATCCGGCATTTTTGGTCTTGAGTTGCAAGAGCCACGCAGCCGTCTTGGCGACGAACACGATCGCGACCGCGGTCAGGAAAGCGTTGAGGGGCGTCATGGTTGCCAGCCTATACGCGGCAGACGCAAGAACAGATGTCAGTGCGCCACACCGCTGGGGTGATGGACTTGTGCGGCTGCGAACAGCGCCTTCACCTCCAGCGGCGAGAACGGGTAGCTGCGCCCGCAGAACTCGCAGGTCACCTCGACCTTGCCCTGCTCTTGCAGCACCGACTCCACTTCGGTTTCGCCCAGCGCCAGCAGCATGCCGGAGATCTGCGCATGGCTGCAGCGGCATTGCATGCGGATCGGGCGCGGCTCGAACACGCGTACCCTGTCTTCAAAAAACAATCGGTTCAGCAGCGTGGCAGCGTCGGTGTCGCGCAGTTCGGTTTCGCCCAGTGTCTGGAACAGGGTGTAGACGTGATGCCAGTCGTCGTCCGTGCATTTCTCCGGCAGGCGCTGCAGCATCAACCCTGCAAGCGAATCCGCACCCACCGCCAGCCGGATCAGCGTCGAAAGCTGCTCGGAACGCTGGAAATAGACCTGCAGGGATTCAGCCAAGGACTCGCCGACCACTTCCACGGTCGCCTGATAGTTATCTGCCGCGCCTTTTGATTCAAGCATGCATGCCAGCACGCCGCCAGACATCAGCGCGTGGAAATCACCCGTCGCGTTTTCTGCAAACTTGGTCATGCCGCGAAGTTCGAGTTCCGAATTGATCTGCGTCACCAGCAGCTTGAGCGCGCCCTGCCCCTGGAACTGCAGATTGAAGCGCGCGCCAACCGGCAGGTCCGCCGCCAGCAACGGCGTCGCCGCCAGCGCTTCGCTGAGCAAGTGGCGCACATCGACCGGGTAGTGGCGCCAGCCGAACATCGCATCGAGACTGCCGCCGAGACGCACGGCGAAGCCGCGAACACCTCGGTTCTCGATCAGGAAGGGCAGCAGGGCATCATTCATCAGCCCTTCAACTTCTCTTTGAGCAGCCGATTGAGCGCGTCGGGATTGGCCTTGCCCTGCGTCGCCTTCATCGCCTGACCGACGAAGAAGCCGAACAACTTGTCCTTGCCGCTGCGGTAATCGGCGAGCTGCGCCGGGTTTTTCGCCATCACCTCGTCAATCGCCTTGACGATGGCAGACTCGTCGGTGATCTGCACCAGACCCTTGGCCTTGATGATCGTGTCAGCATCGCCCTCGCCGTTCAGCATCGCTTCAAAGACCTCTTTGGCGATTTTTCCTGAAACGGTTTTATCGCTGATGCGCATGAGCAGGCCGGACAGCATCGTCACGCTGATCGGCGATGCACCGATGTCCTTGCCGAGCTTGTTCAGTGCGCCGAGCAGGTCGGAGCTGACCCAGTTGCTGCACAGCTTGGGATCGGCCTTGGACTGCGCAACCACAGCTTCGTAGTAATCGGCCAGCGCGCCTTCCGCAGTGAGCACGGCGGCGTCGTAGGCCGCGAGGCCGTACTGCGTCATGAAACGGGCCTTCTTCGCCTCCGGCAGTTCCGGCATGGTCGCGCGGATACGCTCGATGTCGGCTTTCGTCACCACCACCGGCAACAGATCGGGGTCGGGGAAATAGCGGTAATCGTTGGCGTCTTCTTTCACCCGCATCGAGCGGGTCTCGCCGGTGCCGGGGTCGAACAGCCGCGTTTCCTGGATGATCTTGCCGCCGGATTCGATGACGTCGATCTGCCGGCCGATCTCGTACTCGATGGCTTTCTCGACGTAGCGGAACGAGTTGACGTTCTTGGTCTCGGTGCGGGTGCCGAACTTCTCCGCGCCGGTCTTGCGCACCGACACGTTGGCGTCGCAACGGAACGAACCTTCCTGCATGTTGCCGTCGCAGACACCGAGATAGACGACCAGCTGGTGCAGCTTTTTCAGATACGCCACCGCCTCGGCGGCAGTACGGATGTCCGGCTCGGAGACGATCTCGATCAGCGGCGTGCCGGCGCGGTTGAGATCAATGCCGGTCTGTGTGCCGAAACCCTCATGCAGCGACTTGCCGGCGTCCTCTTCCAGGTGCGCGCGGGTGATGCCGATGCGCTTCACGACCGTTTTGCCCGGCGCTCCCGCCGGGCCGCCATCTACCTCAATATCAAGATGACCCTTGAACACGATCGGCAGCTCGTACTGCGAGATCTGATAGCCCTTGGGCAGATCGGGATAGAAATAATGCTTGCGTGCGAACACGCAGCGCTCGGCGATCTGTGCGTCCACGGCCAGGCCGAACTTCACCGCCATCTGCAGCGCCGTGCCATTCAGCACCGGCAGCACGCCGGGCAGGCCCAGCGTCACCGCGTCGGCCTGGGTATTCGGCAGCGCACCGTAGGTGGTCGAAGCGCCGGAGAAGATCTTGGTTTTCGTCAGCAGCTGGCAGTGCACTTCCAGCCCGATCACGGCTTCCCAGGTCATAGCTGCTTGGTTCCCAGCTTCTTTTTCTTTGGCGGCTCGATGATGCACCTGGCGTGCAACTGCGCACGGATCAGATCGGCCTCGGGCGTTTTGCCCTTGGGCATCGGCACGATCGAGAACGTCACGATCTGGCTGATGCGGGACTTGGCCGCTTGCGGCTCGAACTCGGTCACCTCAACGGAGCGGATCGCGACCTTGTCGAACATCTTGGGCGGAACCGATTTCAGGACCTCGTAATTCGCGGTCTTGCCGTCCGGAAGGATGTCGTAGGCCAGGTTCACGCAGCCCTGGGGATCGTGCTTGAGGAGCCTCGACGGATAGATCGGCACGCCACGCTTCAGGATCACCGACTGGCCGTTTTTCCGCATCGCTTCACGCTCCTGGGTCGTGGTCTTGATCGTGGTGACGTGGATTTCGTCGTCGTATTTACTGGCGGCGAGGGTCGCCGAAGCGGAGAAGAGAAAACCGGCGGCGAGAAGGGGCGTGAGTCTCATTTGAAATTCTCCGGGGCACGGTGATGCCAGTCCGTGGCGAGCTGATATTGATGCGCGACGTTGAGCATGCGGCCCTCATCGAAATAATTACCCATCAGCTGCATTCCAACCGGCAGCCCCTCAACAAAACCACAAGGCAGACTCATGGCCGGAATGCCGGCGAGGTTGGCGGCAATGGTGTAGATGTCGTTGAGGTACATCGCCACCGGGTCGTCGGTCTTGGCGCCGAGCTTGAAAGCGATATCCGTCGCGGTCGGACCGAGGATCACATCCACGGTTTCATACGCGCGCTTGAAATCTTCGTAGATCAGCTTGCGTACTTTCTGCGCCTTCAAGTAATACGCGTCGTAATAACCGTGGCTGAGCACGTAAGTGCCGATCATGATGCGGCGCTGCACTTCGGCGCCAAAACCTTCGCCGCGCGAGCGCTTGTACAGTTCTTCCAGCGTCTTCACGCCTTCCGCGCGATGGCCGTAGCGCACGCCGTCGAAGCGCGCGAGGTTGGACGAAGCTTCGGCCGGAGCGACCACGTAATAGGTCGGCACTGACAGCGGCGAATTCGGCAGGGAGATTTCCTTGAATTCGGCGCCGAGTTTTTTCAGCTCGCTGATCGCCGCCTCGATGCAGGCGCGCGCACCGGGCGCGAGCCCGTCGGCGAAATATTCTTTCGGCAGGCCGATTTTCAAACCCTTGATGGATTTACCCAGGGCGGCGGCGTAATCGTCCACCGGCCGCTCGACACTGGTGGAATCGCGTGTGTCGAAACCGGACATCGCGTGCAACACCAGCGCTGCGTCTTCGGCAGAACGGGCGACGACGCCCGCCTGATCAAGACTGGAGGCAAACGCGATCATGCCGTAGCGCGAGACGCGACCGTAGGTCGGTTTGATGCCGGTGAGATTGGTCAACGAAGCCGGCTGGCGGATCGAGCCGCCGGTGTCGGTCGCGGTCGCGGCAGGCGCGAGACCTGCTGCGACGGCAGCAACGCTGCCGCCGCTGGAGCCACCGGGAACACGCGTCTGATCCCAGGGGTTCTTCACCGGGCCGTAGAAACTGGTTTCGTTGGAGGAGCCCATTGCGAACTCGTCCATGTTGCATTTGCCGAGCATGACCATGCCGGCGTCGCGATGCAGCCTCTCGACGATATGCGCGTCATACGGCGCGACGAACCTGTCCAGCATCTTCGAGCCGCAGGAGGTTTTTATCCCTTGCGTACAGAAGATGTCTTTCTGGGCCAGCGGGACTCCAGTCAGTACGCCCGCTTTACCCTGGCCCAGCTGCGCATCCGCCGCATCGGCACATTTAAGCGCTGCGTCACCCGTGACCGTGATGAAGCTGTTGAGTTTGGGGTCGTGCGCAGCGATGCGCGCCAGGTAATGCTGGGTCAGCTCGCGCGACGAGAACTTCTTCGCGCGCAGGCCGTCGGCCATCGCGCGCAGCGAAAGCGAATGGAGGCTCACTCGATCACCCGGGGTACCAGGTACAAGCCGCCCTCCACGGCCGGCGCATGGGCCTGGAACACCTCACGGCGATCAGACTCGGTGACGGTGTCCGGTCGCAGGCGCTGGGTCATCTCCAGCGGGTGCGCCATCGGCGCCACGCCGTCGGTTTGGGCCTGCGACAACTGTCCGACCATCTCGAAGATGTTGCTCAGCTGCTGGGCGTAAGCCGACTCTTTTTCGGGTTTGAGGTCGAGTCGCGCCAGATGAGCTACCTGCCGCACCTGTTCCGGGGTGAGAGACATGAGGGGTTCGGCCAATTTAGGGGCGCGAAAAATAACATGGTCTTGAAATCGCCACATTGCGGGAGTACGGTGCATCCGGGAGTGGTTATCTGTAGGTACAGGGACGTGTCCAAGAAATAAAAATCCGCCTCTGCACGAGGTCCTACAAAAACTTTGGAGAAATCATGAAAACCAAGCATCTGCTTCTGGTTGTTGCTGTTCTTTGCGCTCCCACGGGGGGGGGCCTTGGCCAACGCTGACGACGCCCTCGGATTCCTGTCAACACCTCAACAGGACAGTATTAGCGCTACTGCCTGTGCGGCTGTGCCTGCCATTACGGCGTTGCGCCCACCTCCGGCTGGCGCCCAAGCGGCATGTGTCACGCATTGGTGGGTTTGTGGAGGTCATACTTTTTTCTCTCAATACACATCTAAATCGGGTGGAAGCTTTACCTTTTCCGGACAATCACAGACCAACTGGGGCTCGGCGACGTCGGCCTGTGGGCCAGTTTTAATTGTTGACACGATCGGAGTTGAAGGAAGAACCGTAGCAACAGATTCGCGTACGCATGAGTTGAAAATCCAAGCGGAAGATCGGTTTGATTCCTTTGTAGGCGACTCGGTGTCGCAATCCTTTGGTGGTGCTGTCATTGCCCAACCTTGCGGCGGCGTGAGCACTCATTCCGCAATCCTGTTCAATGCCCGATGGTCCGCAACAGCAGCCTCTGGATGTGCCAATGACCGGGCGAGCGACACTTTCGATATTGTTGATCTATTGCTTCAGTAAGCGGCAATCAGAATTGCATGGTGCGGTTGGAGGTTCCGGGCTTAATCCTCGGCGGCTTCAATCGCACCATTGCCTTCGTTTTTGAGGCAAGGGCTATGTGCCATATCCGAATTCTTGGACTCGTCGTACTCGCTTTATTGCTCTCCGGTTGTTCGCGCAGCACCGCTTTGGATGTGCCTGAGATTAATAGCCGCCAAGCGGCGGCGGCACCCCCGCTGGCCACTGAACTGGACATCGCGCGGGCGATTGCGGCTATGCGTTTCACGGCGCTCCAAATGGGATTTGGATTTGTGCCCACCCGCGAAAAATCTCCAAACGGCGCCGAGTCTGGCGTCCACGAGATTGCCTGCTCAGATACAGGCCACGTCCGCTTTGACGAAACACGCAAGGAAACGACTTACCTTGATTGTCAGGTAAGTCTATTTGGAATTGGCAACGCCTTTGTTGCTTTCTCTCTTGACGGCTTTGTTGATGAAAGTTGCCGGGGAGCAAGCGGCGAGATTCATTGCCTCGGGTTTGGGACTCCGGAGGAAGCGTACTTGCTCAGGATTTTCGACCATGATGAAGAAGTAGGTGGCGAAGCACGCAGCTTCAGCATAACCAACACCGCGTACACCGCAGGCACCGACGAAACGATTTCAGCCGCCGGCACCGTGCGGCGCAGCCGACCCACGGTCATTCAAGCCAGCATTGCCGCCGAAGAGTTCAGGCTGATTCAGGATCGCACTGCGGAAAACAGCAACGAAGTCCGCGATTCTCATGCAGATTTTTCTGGCTCCGCCATCTTGAGTTCAGATGACGCGTTTGACTGCGTAAACGGCACGCTGACGATGGCCACCCTGTCTACGGTCACTATGGATGTTGATGGGGTTTTCGTTGCCGGGCTGGTGCAAATCTCCAACGATCTTGCAGAGTCCGTGGTCGCGGACTTTCTGCCCGATGGATCGGCGCTCTATCGCGGCAGTGCCAATCAAGTGGGACTGATCAGCTTGGAAAACCTGCAGAAGCATTGCCCGGATTTTACGGTTAGCTCCTCAAGCGATGAAGAGCCGAACGCTGCGGTGTTGCGCTTGGTTGACCCGACAATTAAGCCCACCCGCTCAGGTTCTCTGCCGACTCTATTGAACCGCTAACGAAATAATAGCGGTACTACAAATGTACCACTCAATTTTCGTAGCGGGCTGTTGCGGGGCCCAAAACCGGCTCACAGAGCCGTTCGCCTTGCCATTAACGCCTCTGGGCCGCTACAGTTCGCGCTCTTTTTCGCCTGCCGCGCCCAATCCTGCCCGCGTTCCCAAATGATCGAAACCTTCCGCAAACTTTTTGTCAACGATCTTTCGATTGACCTTGGTACCGCCAACACCCTGATTTACGTCCGCGATGAAGGCATCGTGCTCAACGAGCCTTCGGTGGTCGCGATCCGCACCGAAGCGCGCGGCAGCAAGAAAGTCGAAGCCGTCGGCCTCGACGCCAAGCGCATGCTCGGCCGCACGCCCGGCAACATCCAGACCGTGCGCCCGCTGCGCGACGGCGTCATCGCTGACTTCACCATCACCGAAAAGATGCTGCAGCACTTCATCCGCAAGGTGCAGAAGGGCCGCATGCTCAAACCCATCACCCGCGTGGTGGTCTGCGTGCCCTACGGCTCGACCCAGGTCGAGCGCCGCGCGATCCGCGAGTCGGTCGAGCAGGCGGGTGCACGCAAGGTCTACGTGATTGAAGAACCCGTTGCAGCGGCGCTCGGCGCCGGCATTCCCATCGGCGACGCCCGTGGCTCGATGGTGCTCGACATCGGCGGCGGCACGTCGGAAGTCGGCGTGATCTCGCTGTCCGGCATCGTTTACGCCGAGTCGGCGCGCATCGGCGGCGACAAGTTCGATGAAGCCATCGTCAATTACGTGCGCCGCCAGTACAACATGCTGATCGGCGAAGCCACCGCCGAGCGGGTGAAAATCGAGATCGGCTCGGCCTTCCCCGGTCATGAAGTGCAGGAAATCGACGTCGTCGGCCGCCATCTCGCCGCCGGCGTGCCGCGCACCTTCACCATGAACTCCAATGAAGTGCTGGATGCGCTGCAGGAGCCTCTGGCCGGCATCGTCGCCTCGGTCAAGAAAGCGCTGGAACGCACGCCGCCGGAACTCGGCTCCGACGTCGCCGAACGCGGCATCGTCCTCACCGGTGGTGGCGCGCTGCTGCGCGACATCGACAAACTGATCTCCGAGGAAACCGGCCTGCCGGTGATCGTCGCCGACGACCCGCTGACCTGTGTCGCCCGTGGCGGCGGCATGATGCTCGACTCTCTCGACAAGGGCGGCGAACTGCTGAGCGTGGAATAAGTCCTTTGCGAAGCTGCTGCGCTCGGCATCTTGCGCGGGAGCGGTGCTCGCAATCTTCATTGACTGCCGTGTCAACTGCGGTTGCTGCGCTCCGTCCTCGCGCAACCTGCCTTCGCTCACAACGCTTCGCACAGGACTTATCCGGTTTTCCTAACCGGCTCTAAACTACACGCCGTGAAATCGTTCCCCTTCCCGGTCGGCAGCCCATCCCTGTTCCCGCGTGGGCCCGGCGTCGGCCTGAAAACACTGGTGCTGTGCATGACGGCGCTCGTGCTGATGGTGGTGGACCGGCGAGGCGACAGCGTCGATGGCCTGCGCGAAGCCCTGACTGTCACGCTGAAACCGCTGTTCTGGGTTACTTCGCTGCCGGGACGCACTGCGGTGGCGGTGACGAACTACCAGACCCGCGACTCACTGCTCGAGGAGAACGCACAACTCAAGCAGGAGCAGTTCCTGCTGAATTCGCGACTGCAAAAATTGGACTCGCTGCAGGCCGAGAACACGCGCATCCGCGAGCTGTTGTCGTCCTCGACCCAGCTCGAGGAACGCGTGCTGATCGCCGAAGTGCTGTCGGCCGCGCAGGACCCCTACCGTCACCAGATCCTGCTCGACAAGGGCGCACGCGACGGCGTCTATCGCGGCCAGGCGGTGGTGGATGCGTCCGGCGTGCTCGGCCAGGTCATCCAGGTCAACGCCTACAGCTCGATGGCGCTGCTGATCACCGACCCGAACCACGGTATCCCCGTGGAGATCAACCGCACCGGCCTGCAGACCATCGCGCTCGGCCGCGGCGACGGCCAGCGCCTGTCGCTGCCTTACCTGCCGAGCAACGCCGACATCAAGGCCGGCGACCTGCTGGTGTCGTCGCCGCTGGGCGGGCGCTTCCCGGCGGGTTATCCGGTCGGCGAGATCATCGAGACTCGCCCCAGCCACGGCGACAACTTCATGGAAGCGCTGGCCAAACCGGCCGCGCATATCAACCAGGGCCGCCAGGCGCTGCTGGTCTGGAGCGAAAGCTATCCGGTGCCTGAACCGCCTCCTGCCCCCGCACCCGAAGCGATCGAGCCGGAGAACCCGGAATGATCACGACCGGCGCATTGCGGCTGCCGTTGATCCTGCTCGTTGCGTTCTTCCTGCAGTTCACCCCACTGCCGGACTGGCTGGCGACCGCGCGACCTCTGTGGATCGCGGCAGCGCTGGTCGCCTGGGCGCTGAGCTCGCGCGATCCGCGCGGCCTGTTCAGCGCATGGATCGCCGGCTTGCTGCTCGACGCGGCCTACGGCAGCGTGCTCGGCCAGCACGCACTGGCGCTGACGCTGCTGGTGTTTCTGGCGATCCAGATGCGCGGCATGATCTCGGTGCTGCCGGGCTGGCAGTCGGCACTGGCATTACTGCCGGCCTGGCTCACCTACACCTTCGTGCTGTTCTGGATCGACGGCAGCACCCAGCACCAGGCCGATCCCTGGCAGCGCTGGATGCCGGCCTACCTGACCAGCCTGGTCTGGCCTTTGTTGTGGCCGCTGATGCGCGGACTCATGCGCCGCGATTTCCGGGAATAGCGCTTGCCTTTACGACGCAGCAGTTTCGAAGCAATCAAGAATCTGCACGAGGAGCGTCACGTCTTTTTGCTGCGCATCCTCGCGGCGGCTTTGCTCTGCCTGGGTCTGAGCGCCCTCCTGGTCACGCGACTGGTGCATGTGCAGCTGATCGACCACGACTACTACAGCACCCGCTCCGACGAGAACCGCATGCGTCTGTGGGTCGTGCCGCCGGTACGCGGATATCTGTTCGATCGCAATGGCACAGTGATGGCCGAAAACCGGCCCGCGTTCCTGATGCAGGTCAATCCGGAGAAAACCGGGGACCTGACCGATACGCTCAAGCGGCTGTCACAGCTGGTGCGCATCTCGGAAAGCGATCTGGTGCGTTTCCGCGACCGTCGGCGCAAGGCGCCAAAGTTCACCGAAGTCCCGTTGCGCTTCAACCTGACCATGGAAGAACTGGCGAACTACCAGGTGAACCGCTACGCCTTCAAAGGCGTGCAGATCGAGCCCAGCCTGTCACGCAAGTACCCCCTCGGCGCCAGTGCCGCGCATGTCATCGGTTATATCGGCGGCATCACCGAAAACGACCTCGACAAAGTTGACGAAAAAACCTATCGCGGCACCAACTATTTCGGCAAGAACGGTGTCGAGCGCGCTTATGAAGAAGCGCTGCACGGAGTGCTCGGCACCAAGATCGTCGAAACCAATGCCGCCGGCCGGCCGCTGCGTGAAGTCGATTACCGTCTCGGCACGCCAGGGACCAACCTGTATCTTTCCATCGACGCCAAACTGCAGTTGGTCGCTGAACAGTCGCTCGGAGAAAGAAGCGGGGCAGTGGTGGCGATCGAACCCGGCACCGGAGAAATTCTGGCGCTGGTGTCCAAACCCGGCTTCGACCCACACCTGTTCGTGGACGGCATTGACGTACCGACCTACCGGGCGCTCAACGAAAACGAGAAACGGCCGCTGTTCAATCGCGCGCTGCAAGGACAATACGCCGCCGGCTCGACGATCAAGCCGTTCATGGCGCTGGCGGGACTGGATGCGCGACAACTCAAACCTGCCGACAATGTCTACTGCAAGGGCGAATTCACCCTGCCCGGCTCCAGCCACAAATACCGCTGTCACAAACGCGAAGGTCACGGCTGGGTCGACATGGATCGCGGCGTCGGCGTCAGTTGCGACGTCTATTTCTATAACGTCGCCCTGAAACTCGGCATCGATCGCATCCATGGATTCCTCACGCGCTTCGGACTCGGCAAGCCGCTGGGCGTGGATCTGCCCGGTGAAAAAGGCGGGCTGATGCCTTCGCGCGAATGGAAGAAGCGCGTGCGCAAGGAAGACTGGTATCTGGGCGAGACCCTGAACATCGGCATCGGTCAGGGCTATACGCTGGTGACGCCGCTGCAACTGGCGCAGATCACCGCGCAACTGGCGATGCGCGGCAAGGGATTCCGGCCGCACATGGTGCACGCGGTGCAGGACCCGGTGACGCAGAAGGTCGTCAGTGTGCCGCCGGAACCCCTGCCGGAGATCGTCCTCAGCAGAACTGAGGCGTGGGACCAGATCATCGAAACCATGGAACATGTCGTGCATGAGCCGGGCGGCACGGCGTATCGGATCGGCCACGATGCGCCGTACCGGATCGCCGGCAAGACCGGCACGGTGCAGGTGGTGGCGATGAAACAGAACGAGAAGGAGGCGCCCGATCTCGCCGACGTGCTGGAGAAATTCCGCGATCACGCGCTGTTCATCGCATTCGCGCCTGTGGAATCGCCGAAAATCGCCATCGCCGTGCTGGCCGAACACGCCGGCCACGGCGGCAGCGTCGCGGCGCCGGTGGCGCGCGCGGTGATGGACGCCTGGCTGGTGAACCCCGGTCGTGACGCCATCCATGGCGTTACCCCTGAGCCCATTGAACCACCGGCCCGGCCCTCCGTGGCCGGGCGTGCGGAGTCGCCGCGAGACGTGCTCGCGAAACGCGACTCCCGGCACCCATGAGCAACACACTTTCGACCGAGCAGCGCGCACCGGCCCCGGGCTGGAGTGAGTGGTTCGCGCGCGTCCTCCATCTCGACCTCTGGCTGCTGAGCCTGTTGTTTGCGCTCAGCGCCCTGGGATTGTTAGTGCTGTATTCGGCCTCGGGGCATTCGATGGACGTCGTCGCCAACCAGATGCAGCGCCTTGGCTTGGGCATGCTGGTGTTGTTCGCTTGCGCACAGCTGCCGCCGGATCTTTACCGGCTCGCCGCGCCCTGGCTGTACGGCATCACCCTGGTGCTGCTGATTCTGGTGCTGACGCTCGGCGACGACGCCAAGGGCGCCGTACGCTGGCTGGATGTCGGCCTGTTCCGCTTTCAGCCCTCGGAGCTGATGAAGCTGGCGATGCCGCTGGCGATCGCAGCGTACCTGCATCGCCGGCCGCTGCCGCCGCGCCCGCAGGACCTGGTGGCAGTTCTGATGATGATCGTCGTCCCGGTCCTGCTGGTGGTGAAACAGCCGGATCTCGGGACGGCGCTGCTGATCGTGGCAGGGGGCGGTTTTGCATTGTTCTTCTCCGGTCTCGGCTGGCGCTGGATACTCGCGACGATGGCGTCGGTTGCCGCCGCGGCGCCGGTGCTATGGCACTTCCTGCATGACTACCAGCGCAAACGCGTGCTGACCTTTCTCGATCCCGAGCTGGACCCGCTGGGCGCCGGCTATCACATCACCCAGAGCAAGATCGCCATCGGCAGCGGCGGCTTGTTCGGCAAGGGCCTGCTCAACGGGACTCAGGCCAAGCTGGATTTCCTGCCGGAGGCGCACACCGATTTCATTTTCGCGGTGTATGCCGAAGAACTGGGGCTGCTGGGCGTGCTGCTGCTGCTGACTTTGTACATCACGCTGGTGTCACGCGGGCTGATCATCGCGCTGCGCGGACAGGACACGTTCCAGCGCCTGCTGGCCGGCAGTCTGTCGTTGATGCTGTTCCTGTACGTGTTCATCAACATCGGCATGGTCATCGGCCTGCTGCCCGTGGTGGGCGTGCCGCTGCCGCTGATGAGCTACGGCGGCACCTCGATGGTCAGTCTGCTGGCGGGATTCGGTATGCTGACCAGCATCCAAACTCACCGAAAACTCGTCTCGAGCTGATGCGCTTTTTCCTCGCCGTCACGTCCTTGCTACTGTCCACGCTCGCGCAAGCGGGTTACGACGGCCACCCGCGCGCATCGGAACTGTTGCAGCAACTCGCGGCGCGGCATGGATTCAGCGCCGTCGAACTCGATTGGGTGCGTGGCGAATTGACGCAGGCGCAGCCGATCCCGAAGCTGATCGAATCGGAGCAGCAGGCCAAGGAAAAAACCCTGAGCTGGACCGACTACCGGCGCATCCACGTCACCCGCGCCAACATCGACAACGGACAGGCCTTCATGCGCAAGTACCGCAAGTCGCTGGCGCGTGCCGAAGCGCAGTACGGGGTGCCCCGGGAAGTGATCGCGGCGATCCTCGGCGTCGAAACCAAGTACGGCGTCTACGCCGCGACCACGCGCGTACTCGACGCGCTGGCGACCCAGGGGTTTGATCACCCGACGCGCAGCGACTTCTTTTTCAACGAACTGGTCGAGTTTTTCGCGCTGTGCCGTGACCGCGACTTCGACCCGCAACTCGTGCGCGGCTCCTACGCCGGCGCCATGGGCGCCGCGCAGTTCATGCCCAGCAACTACCGCCGTCTGGCGGTGGATTTCAACGCCGACGGCAAGACCGATCTGTGGAACCTGCAGGACGCGATCGGCAGCATCGCGCGCTATCTCACCGAATACGATCCGGCGCGCCGCTGGCAGCCGGGCCAGCCCGCCGTCGCGCCCGCGACCTTTGACGACGACCGCGATGACCTTGAAATCAATGCGCGTTACGCCAGGTCCAGCGTTGCGGAACTCGCCGAAGCGGGGTTGCGTGGACCCGAAGGCCTGCAGGCAGACCTGCCCGCCGGCGCGCTGGAGTTGATCACCGACGAAGGCAGCGAATGGTGGATCGGCCTGCCGAATTTCTTCGCGGTGATGAGTTACAACCCGCGCGTCTATTACGCAATGTCGGTCACGCAGCTCGCGCAGGCGCTGGAGAGCGAGTAGGCATGTATCTGAGCTGGATGCTGGTTCTTACCCTGCTGCTCGGCGCCTGCACCAGCAGTCGCAACAGCCGTTATGCGCTCGCCGATGATACGTTCCCCGATCAGATCCCGGCGGGCGTACTGGCGACACCGGATGCAGTCCCCAGGGTCGAGCCGAAAAGCCGGGGCGGCAATGCCAAGTCCTACGAAGTCCGCGGGCGCACCTATTTCGTGCTCGGTTCCAGCGAGGGTTACAAGGAGCGTGGCGGCGCATCCTGGTACGGCGCCAAGTTCCATGGCCACAAAACTTCGAACGGTGAAACCTACGACATGTTCGCCATGAGCGCGGCACACAAGACCCTGCCGCTGCCGACCTACGCGCGCGTCACCCACCTCGGCAATGGCAAGAGCGTCGTGGTGCGGGTCAACGACCGTGGCCCGTTCCATCCGGGGCGCATCATCGATCTGTCCTACACCGCCGCCGCCAAACTGAACTTGATCCATCAAGGCTCGACACAGGTCGAAGTCGAAGCGATCAACCCACAGCAGCCGCAACCGGCTGAGACACCGATCCGGTTCCTTGAAGCCGGGCGCTTTGATGACCCGATCTCCGCTGTGGCCCTGCGCGAGCAGATCAAGGACCTGGGGCTGGGCAACGCCGAGATCCGTAGCGAAGACCCGAACGAGGCCGGGCCGCAGCAGCACCGTGTGCTGGTCGGCCCGTTCAGCAATGTCTCGTCGCTGGAGCGCGCGCGCATGCGGCTCGATGACCACCGTCTGCCGACCCGCGAAGTCGGCGAATAGCGCGGCGCTGCCTTATCATGCGCCCCGACTGAGTTTCCCCCGAGCATTGCATGCGATTCCTTGCGTTGACAGCGCTGCTGTTGCACACCGCAGCCGCTGCTTCGGCACCGCCCGCCGAAGCCCCGGCCGTTCAAGCCAGAGCCTGGGCGGTATTCGATTACGACAGCGCGCAGCTGCTGGCCGGCCGCAACACCCGGCAACGCCTGGCGCCCGCCAGCGTGACCAAGCTGATGACCGCCTATGTCGCCTTTGATGCGCTGAAGAAAAACCAGATCCGACTCGACGGCCTCGCCACGGTCAGCAAGCGCGCCTGGCGCCAGGGTTATTTCACCCGTGAATCGCGCATGTTTCTGGAGCTCGGGTCGCAGGTCGCCGTGTCGGATCTGCTGCGCGGGCTGATCATCCAGTCCGGCAACGACGCCAGCATCGCGCTGGCCGAACATATCGCGGGGACGGAAGCGGCCTTCGTCGAACGCATGAACCAGACCGCGAAGACCCTGGGCATGGAGGACAGCCATTTCACCAATCCGAACGGCATCCACCATCCGCAGCTCTACACCAGTGCACGCGACCTGGGCCGGCTCACGCGCGCGCTGATCCACGATTTTCCGGAACATTACGCGCTGTTCAGCGAAACCGAATTCACCTACAACAAAATCACGCAGCGCAACCGCAACCGCCTGCTGGCGCGGGACCCCAGCGTGGACGGCCTCAAGACCGGCCACCACAAACAGTCAGGCTATTGCATCGTCACCTCGGCACGGCGCGATGGCCGGCGCATCATCAGCGTGGTGCTGGGGACGCGGACGCCGCCGCAGCGCCTGCGCGCCAGTGCGGCGCTGCTCGATTACGGGTTCAGGTTTTTTGAAACCGTCCAGGCCGCCCATGCCGGACAGCCGCTGACGCAGGTTCGCATCTGGAAAGGCGCGCAGGAAGAATTGCCGCTCGGCGTCGCGCAGCCACTGACCGTAAGTCTGCCGCGCGGGACCCGCAAGGCGCTGTCGATGCGCTCGCAAGTCGAACTGCCGATTCTGGCGCCGGTGCGCGCCGGCCAGCCGCTGGGCCGGCTCGAAGTGCGGCTGGGCGACCAGCTGATCCGCAGCGAACCGTTGGTGGCCTTGAGCGCGATCGCCGGCGGCGGACTGTGGCGGCGCTGGACCGATGCGTTCCGGCTGCGCTGGAACCTGACGTGACGACGCCGATCGCTTATCTCAACGGCCAGTGGCTGCCGCTGAGTGAAGCGCGAGTGTCGGTGCTCGACCGCGGCTTTCTGTTCGCCGACGGTGTTTACGAAGTGCTGGCGACGTATGACGGCCGCCTGCTGGGCGAAACCGAACATCTGGCGCGACTCGAACGTTCGCTGGGCGAACTGAAGATCCGCAATCCGCATACGCGCGGCGAATGGCAGGCGATCTTCGCGCGCCTGATCCGCGAAGCCGGCGGCGGCGACCTCGTGGTCTACCTGCAGATCACGCGCGGCGCGGCCAACGGCCGCAGTCACGCGTTTCCGGACAACCTCACACCGACCGTGGTGGCGTATTGCAGCCCGCTGCCTTCGCCGAGTGCCGAAGCGCGCGCCCAGGGCGTGTCCGCCATCACGGCGCCGGACCCGCGCTGGGCGCGCTGCGACATCAAGAGCATCTCCTTGCTCGCCAACGTATTGCTCACGCAACAAGCCAAGGAAGCCGGCGCCAATGAAGCGATCCTGCACCGCGACGGCCGCGTCACCGAAGGCTCGTCGTCGAATGTCTTCATCGTCCGGAACGGCACGGTACTGACGACGCCGGACAGCGCACAGATTTTGTCGGGCGTTACGCGCAATCTGCTGGCACAGCTGCAGACCGATGGCGTGCAGGTGATTTCGCGCGGATTCTCGCTGGCTGAACTGCGTGCAGCGGATGAGATCTGGATCACCAGCACCACGCGCGAAGTGCTCGCCATCACCATCCTCGACGGCAAGCCCGTCGGCAATGGCAAGCCGGGCAAGGTTTACGCACGCGCCTACGAACTGTTCCAGACGCTCAAACGCCGGTGAGTGCGCCGCAGGTGCGCGTGCAGCATCTGGGCCTGCAGCCCTACGAACCCATTGAGCAGCGCATGCGCGAGTTCACCCGCGACCGCACGCCGGATACCGCCGACGAGCTCTGGTTCCTCGAACATCCGCCGGTGTTCACGCTGGGTCAGGCGTCGAAACCCGAGCACCTGCTGGCCCCGGGCGATATCCCCGTCGTACAAACCAATCGCGGCGGACAGGTGACGTATCACGGCCCCGGACAGCTGGTCGTCTATTGCCTGCTCGACCTCACGCGGCGCGGCTATGGCGCGCGCGCGCTGGTCAGCCGGCTCGAAGCGGCGCTGATCGAAACGCTGGCCCGCTATCGCATCGAAGCCCACGCGAAACGCGAAGCACCGGGCGTTTACGTGGAGGAAAGGAAAATCGCCTCACTCGGCCTGCGCATCAGCCGTGGCTGTTCGTATCACGGCCTGGCGCTGAATGTGGCGATGGACCTGTCGCCATTCTCGCGCATCAATCCCTGCGGCCATCGCGGCCTGGAGATGACGCAGGTCGCCGAACTCGGTGGTCCGAACCGTCTCAAACCAGTCGCAGAACGACTGCAAGCCGATTTGCTCTCGAAACTGACGGCACCCACTTGAGGCGTCATCGAGCGGTTATCAGCGCCCCAGCAGACCGCCCGTGGCCGGCAACGACATCTCGGGGAACGACGTGTCCATCGGGCGGCCCAGGGTGTCACGCGCCGGCGTGCGACGCCGGGCCTGTGCCGTCTGCTCGACGCACTGGCGGGTGAATTGGTCATAAAGGTAGCCTGGCGGACAACGCTCCTGGGCGGCGATGGAATCGCGCTTGGAAGCGGCGTCCGGGGCCTTTTTGGAGTTGCCGGCGCAAGCGGCAAGCGCCAAGACCGTGCAGAAGAGGGTCATTTGAATAAATTTCATGGGTTTTCCTTCCGCAGCGATGGTTTCGACCCTAGAATAACGTGTCAAGAATAACCCTGTTGACGCTTCGCCTCTTTTGACCCCCATGCCCGCCGTCACCCCCTCCGATTCCAATACCCTGGTGCGCGCGCGCGGGCTGCATTTCGCGTTCGGCCCGCGGGTGATTTTCGAGGGCGTGGACATCGATCTGCGCCGCGGCCAGGTCACCACCCTGATGGGCCCCAGCGGCACCGGCAAAACCACCCTGCTGCGGCTGATCGGCGGCCAATATCGGCCTGCGCAAGGCACGGTGGAGTTCGACGGCCAGGACGTGCACCAGCTCAACCGCCGTGAACTGCTGGACCTGCGCGAGCACATGGGCATCATGTTCCAGAACGGCGCCCTGCTGACCGACCTCACCGTGTTCGAGAACGTCGCCTTCCCGATCCGCGAGCACACGCAACTGCCGGAATCCATGATCCGCGACCTGGTGCTGATGAAACTGCAGGCGGTCGGCCTGCGCGGCGCGCGCGACCTGTTCCCGCACGAGCTGTCGGGCGGCATGGCGCGCAGGGTGGCGATGGCGCGTGCCATTGCGCTCGACCCACAGCTGGTGATGTACGACGAGCCGCTGACCGGTCTCGATCCGATCTCGATGGGCGTGGCCATGCGCCTGATCCGCTCCCTGAACGATGCGCTCGGCCTGACGTCGATCATCGTCTCGCACGATGTCGCCGAAACCCTGTCCATCAGCGACTACGCCTACATCATCTCCAACGGCAAGGTCGTCGCCGAAGGCACCCCCGATCAGGTGCGTGCCAGCCGCTCGGAATGGGCACAGCAATTCCTCAAAGGCGAGCCCGACGGTCCGGTGCGCTTCCACTACGGCGCACCGGATTACGCCCAGGACCTCATGGAGGCCGCGCCATGAGGCAGATATTCGAAACCGTCGAGAATTTCCTGCGCGGACTGGCACGTGCGCAGTTCTTCCTGGGTTCCACCGTCGTGGCGATCCCCGCCGCGCTGATGCGTCCGCGCCTGCTGATGCAGCAGATCTATTCCGTCGGCGTGCTGTCGCTGGTGATCACGGTGATTTCCGGCATGTTCATCGGCATGGTGCTGGGCCTGCAGGGCTACCGCACCCTGGTGGGCTTCGGCGCCGAGACTTCGCTGGGCACCTTCGTCGCGCTGGTCACCGTGCGTGAACTGGGACCGGTGGTCACGGCGCTGCTGTTCGCCGGCCGCGCCGGCTCGGCGCTGACCGCCGAGATCGGCCTGATGCGCGCCACCGACCAGCTGTCGGCGATGGAAATGATGGCGGTGGACCCGATCCAGCGCGTGATCGCGCCGCGCTTCATCGCCGGCTGCCTGTCGCTGCCGCTGCTGGCGGCGATCTTCTGCGTGATGGCCATTGGCATTTCCGGCGGGCACCTGATCGGCGTCGAACTGCTGGGCGTGGACGCTGGCAGCTACTGGACGCAGATTCAGGGCGCGGTCCAATTCGATGACATCTGGAACGGCGTGGTCAAGAGCAGCGTATTCGCCGTCGTCGTCAGCTGGATCGCGGTCTATCAGGGCTATCATGCCGCCCCCAATTCGGAAGGCGTTTCGCGCGCCACCCGCAATACCGTCGTCACCTCCTCGCTGGCCATTCTGGCGCTGGACTTTGTTTTGACCGCGTTCATGTTTCGCGGATTCTGATCAGGAGCACATCATGCAATCGAGAGCACTGGAACTGTTGGTCGGATTCTTCTTCAGCCTCGGCGTCGCCGCCATCTTCATCCTCACCTTCCGCGTCGCTAGCCTGGATTCGGCGGGCGCCGACAACAGCTACCGTGTCATCGCCCTGTTCGAGAACATCGGCGGGTTGCGCAGCGGCGCCTCGGTGACCATCGCCGGCGTGCGCGTGGGCCGGGTGCGCGACATCGTCATCGACCCCACCACGTTCCAGGCGCGGGCCTCCCTTGAACTGGGGATGGAATACAACAACATCCCGAAGGATAGTTCTGCCAAAATTCTGACCGCAGGCGTGCTCGGCGAAAAATACATCGGCCTGGAGCCGGGCGGCGACGAGGCGGTGCTGAAAGACGGCGATCGCATCATCCATACGCAATCGGCGGTCGTATTGGAAAACATCATCGGTCAGTTCCTCGCCAACAAGGCGAGCGATTCGAAAAAGGAGTAGCAGATGATTCGCAATGGGGTTCGGCTGGGCCTTTGGGCCGCGCTGTGCTGGAGTTTTTCCGTGCTGGCAGTGACGCCACCGGATCAGGTGGTGAAGCAGGCCACCGACAAGCTCTCGTCAGAGATCCGCAAGCGCAGCGTCGAGTTCAAGGCCAAGCCCAAGGTGTTCTATGCCGTGGTCGAGGACCTGGTGGTGCCCAAGTTCGACCAGCGCTACATCGCGCAACTGGTGATGGGGCGCAACTGGCGCAACGCCAGCGAAGCCCAGCGCAAGCGCTTCACCGAAGCGTTCAAGAACCAGCTGATCCGCACCTACGCCGACGCGCTGCTCGAATACAACGACCAGATCCGCGCCGAATGGCTGCCGTTGCGGATGGAGCCCAGCGCGACCGACGCCACGGTCAAATCCAAGCTGGTGCGCAAAGACGCGCCACCGGTGGTGATCGGCTTCAGCCTGCGCCTGAAAGACGAGGACTGGAAAATCTATGACATCACGGTCGAGAACATCAGCCTGATCAGCAGCTTCCGCGGCCAGGCCAATTCAGAGATCAGTGAGAGCGGCATCGACGGCTTCATCACCAAGCTTGAAGCCGGCCAGTTCCTGAAAAAAACCAAAAAACAAAGTTGAGCAGGCACCTCATGCAAGGCCCGCTGACATTTGCCACCGTCGCCACCCACCTCGGCACGGAGCCGTCGGGCGAGCTGGACCTGTCGAGCGTGACCCAGATTGACAGCGCAGGATTGTCACTGCTGCTGGAGCTGAAGCGTGGCGCGCAAAAGCGCGGCGTCGTGCTAGGCTTCACACGGGTTACGCCAGCGATAAAGCATCTGGCGAACCACTTTGGGATTTCAGGAATACTGGGGATTCAATCATGATGCGCATCACGCTTGCCGTAGTCGCCGCTCTCTCGCTTTCTGCCTGTGCGCACTCGCCGCCGGACGAGCCGAGCGACCCGCTGGAACCGGTCAATCGCGCCTTCTACAGCTTCAACCGCGGCGCCGACCGCTACATCCTCAAGCCCATCGCCAAAGGCTATGACGCCATCACGCCGACCCCCGTACGTCGCGGCGTCTCCAACTTCTTTGAAAACCTGAAACTGCCCACGACCATCGTCAACGACGTGTTGCAGCTCAAGTTCCACCAGGCCGGCAAAGACACCGCGCGCCTGGTGCTGAACAGCACTTTTGGAATCGGCGGCCTGATTGACATCGGCCCCGCCGTTGACCTGCCGCTGCACGAGGAAGATTTCGGCCAGACCCTGGGCTACTGGGGCGTGGGCGAAGGCATCTATCTGATGCTGCCGTTCATCGGCCCAAGCAATGGCCGCGACGTCATCGGCCGTGTTGCGGATACGTTCACCAGCGTCACCGGCCCCCCGGGTGTGACCGGCAATGTCTGGCTCGACATGCCGACCGAACATGTGGCGCCCGCCGGTTTCCTGGAGATTACCGAGAAACGGGCACAGTACTTCGCTGCCGATCCGGTGCTCGACAAGCAATTCGATGAATATGTGTTCGTGCGCAGCGTCTACCTGCAGAAACGTCAGAGTCTGATCTACGACGGCTCACCGCCGAAGGAAGAGCAGATCATCATTGACGAGACGGACCGCGAAGAAGCGCCCCAGAAGAAACCCAAAAAATAGTTTCAGTCTTTGGTTTCAAGCTTCCGCGGTCGCAGCATCACCGCGAGGCCTTCTTCTCCAGGCAGCGGCTCGACCATCAGCTCCACTGCGACGGCCGTGCCGTTCTTGTGCCAAGCCACGACCGCGGGCAGCGTGGACGAGCCTGAGGCGTAGTCGGCGATCTTCACCTCAGACTGATGCATGAACGGCACCGGCAACAGCTTGCCGATTCCCTCGCCCTGCAACTCGTCCGGCGCGTAGCCCAGCCAGGCGCGTACACGCTCGTTGGCGTAGCGGATGACCCCGGAGACATCCGTCTGCAGGACGCCCTCATCCAGACAATCCATCAGCGCCTGTGGCAAGCGTGCCGCCTGACGCAGTTTTTCAAGCTCGGCGTGGCGCGGACTTGCGTCACTCAGCAACAGCATGGCGCCAGTCGGACCGCCACTGTCGCGCAACAGGGCCGCAACGGCGCCAACGCGCCGACGCGCACCGCCGCGGGTCTGGATCCAGGCGTCCAACCGCACCGGCGCCGAAGCATTGACCTGCCAGGCCGCCTGCAACTCGGCATCCAGAGGCTGATCGGCAACGCCGCGCAAACGCGCCACACTGAACACTTGTTGATCCCGCGCATCCGTCGCGACCCAGCCGGTCAAGGTTTCAGCAATGGCGTTCAAACGGCTCACCCGCAAGGATCGATCCAGCAGGATCAGGCCCAATCCGGCCTGCGCAAGCAGATCCGGGATATCGCGGCTTGATGTCGCGCGTGGGTCCCAGCGCGCCGTACTGGATGGCGCGGACGACTTCGCGCCCTCACGGCGTCGCAGAACGACGGCGAGCGCCAACAGGCCTGTCAGTCCGAGCAAAAACCCCAGGGTGCTGTAGCGCGTCAGCCGTGCGATGGCTTCATCCTGCCACGCCCGCCGATCGGGAATCCCCAGCGTGTATTCGAGCGACGCGCCACCGGCATCGCCCTCCAGTGCCAAGACGCCGTGACGACCGGTGAAGGCGTAGATCAACTCGCGCAGCTGCAGCACGACATCGGCCGGCACCCAGCGCAAGGGCCAGTGTTCATAACGCCCTGCGGTGGCGCGCACACGACCGCCGGCGTCGCGCAAAGCCAGAAATCTGAACCCCAGCTCCGGGTCGCGTACCAGCTGATCCAGCACAACCTGCAGCGAGGATTCATCCGCAGAGGGCGACAGCGCCTGCAGGCGGCTCATGACCCGTTCAAGCCCGTAGGACTGATCCGCCTGCTGTTGCAGGCGGCGCGCCTGACTCCAGGCGTCTGCAGAAAATCCGCATAACAACAGGAAGGTCACAGCGGCCAGCCCTGCGGCTCGAATGACTCCAGGCATGGGTCAGCGGTTGAACAGCACCGGCTGCTCGCCGGTGACGCTGGTGACCGTGACATCCGCGCCACCCAGCGTCAGGCCCAGCGGCGCCAGCGCGGGCACCAGCAGCTGGTCCACCTGATTGAGCACCGGCGTCAACTGGGACGTCAAGGTATTCAGGACGCCCTGCAATGCGACGCGGATCAGTGGATTGAGCAGTGCACCGGCGGGCTGTACTTCCAGTTGCAGACTGCTGGCGAGACTGCCGACGGATTGACCCAGGGCCTCGCCCGCATCAGCGCCGATGCGCTGAGTCTGTGGCACATCGAACGGCCCGGGGTAAACCAGCGCCCGATCTTCGGCCTGCCCTACATTCGCTACCGCTGAAGCCGTGATGGTGATCGGAATGCCCAGCAGATTCAGATTGACCAACGGCGCGGGGCGCGGCACCGGATTGGCTCCGTTGATGTCGTCGAAAGCGCCGATGCCCAGGCGCGCCACGCTGGAGCGCGCGCGCACGTGAACCACCGGCTGCGGAAAACCGCTGCGCGCACATTCGATCTCGGTCACTTGCGCCGTCGCCTGTGCGGCCTGCAACCACAGCTTGAGGTTGACCGGGTTGCCGAGGATCGGCAACAGCGGCAGATCGATCTGCACCAGCGCCTGTGCGTTGCTCGCCTGGGTGCCGTCGTCCGCGGCGCTGACCACGGGGTTGGCGGTCTGGATCAGCCGGGTCGTCACGGAACCGGCCCCGGTGACACCCGGAATGTTGAGGTCCGCGGGGACCGTGATCAGGTTTTCGCCATTGGCGGCCTGCGCCGCCGCCTGGGTCACCGCGCCGACATTGACGACGGCGCCACTGGCGGCATCTTCCAAGCCCGGCGGCACACCCACGACATCTCCCGGCACGACCTGGCGGCTGCCATCGCTGACGGCGGCCAGCGACTCGAGCGTCGAGCGCGTCGCGACATCCGTCGTCGTCGAAAGCGCGTCGGCGATGGCGTTCAGAAACCCCGGCGCGCTGATGCTGGCGGTGAAGAAATCCGTCGGCGACCCCAGGTCAGCGGCAGCCAGCACATCGCCCAGTTCCACCGAGGCATTGAACAGGCCGCGATAGGACAACAGGCTCAGGTCCACAGGCCCGCCGAGCTGATCACCCAGCAGTTGGTTGAGCAGCTCCGGACTGAGTTCCGCCAGACTGCTGCCGACGCTCAGCGAAGCCAGCGGCAGCGCCGTGGCGGCCGCGGTCGCACGCAGCTTGAGTGTGCCGTCGCCACCAGCAGGAATCAGGCGTGCCGGCGGGTCACGCAGCAGCTGCACCTGGACTGCGGAGGGTGTCGTCGCGCTGGTGACAATCCCAAGGACACCATCGGTCCCTAAGAGCGTGCCACCCAGAACGACCGACCCGCCTTCGGTCAGATCCTTAGCGCTGCCATGGTTACGCAGCAAACTGGCACGCGCTTCGTTGTAGGCTGCGGCGTCCGGATTCTCGACCGGGCCGACGCAGCCGCTGGCAATCCGTGCCGCGTCGAGTGCCGCCATGTTCGCCACGCGCTGCAAGTCCCTGCGCTCAAAATAGAGACGGCCGATATCGATCGCCAGCGCCAAAGCCGCCAGCGAGGCCAGCAGCGAGATCGCCGCAAACACCAGCGCGACGCCGCGCTGAGGCTGGGCGGGCCGCTGAACGCGCATGGTGCGAGCCCTACTCGGTGGTGAACGATTTGCGGCCGAACGCGTCGGGGATCGGCTGACCAAAACTGTTCAGATAGCGCTGATAGATCTTGTCCGCCGCATCACCCGGCAACGGTCGCGCCCAACCCAGCGCCGCCGTGTTGTTGCGCTGCAGGTCGGTCCAGGCCCGGGTTGAAGACCCCAGCGGCCTCTGCGAAGCACAGGCGCTGAACAACAATAGTGCGGTAACCACGACGATCCATCTCATGTTCTGCATTTTCATCTCCTGCCCTTCCCGGGATTCCTGGGTTTAAGACTCTGCGCCTGCACCCGCAGTTCAGCCAGGCGATCGTTGCGCACGCCGGCTTCGGCGGCCACACGTTTGACACCCGCTTCGTTGTTCATCAAGACCAGCAGCATGATCAGATTGTTGGCGTTCTGCATCTGCTCGGGTGCCAGCTCCGAAGCGGTGGCCAGTTCCGGCAAGGCTTCGTTATAACGGCCCGCCAGCATCAGGGCATAACCGAAATCGTTGCGCATCGCCGCCGCGGCCGGCCGCATCTGCACCGCTCGGCGCAAGTTCGCCAGCGACTGCCCGAGATCGCGACCGGCGTAGAGCAGGCCCAGCCCGTGATAGGCCTCGGCCGCCAGTGACGTGGTCAGCAACAACCGATAGGTCCGTTCAGCTTCGGGGTAGCGCTTCAGTTTTCTCTGCGCCTCGGCTTCGAGCAGGCGCAGGTCATTGGCCTTGTAGCCGCGATTGCGCTGTTCCTGGATATGCGCGAGTGCGGCGTAATACTGCCCCTGCGCCATCATCCCGCGCACCAGATCCAGATGGATTTTCTGCTGATCCCATTGCGGTTCGCCGGTGACCGGCGGACGGCCGGCGCAGGCGACAACCGCCAGCGCAAGCATGAAAACCAGTGGACGCGGACTCATCCGGCGGCGGCCTCGCCAAGCGCTTTCAGAATGGAAACGAATGCCGGACCGGCGACGAAGATCAGCAACGCGGGGAAAAAGAACATCACCATCACCACGGTCATGCGGCCGGACATGCGGTTGATGCGTTCGCGCAGGTCGAGCGAGTTGCGTTCCTCGATGATCGCCAGCGTATCGAGCAGGGGTTCGCGCACTTCGCCACCGTAACGATCCACCTGTCGCAGCACCGCCAGCACACCGTTGAGGTCGGAGACCTCCAGCGCGTTGCTCATGCCACGCAACGCTTCGCCGGTATCACCGCCGGCGTCGAGACTGCGCAGCACGCGCGCGAACTCTTCACCCAGGGTCGGCAGCACGCCACGGCCTTCGCGGACCAGGCTGGCGAGTGCCTGACGCGTCGACAGGCCGGCCTCGAACAACAACACCAGCAGATGGATGAACAAGGGCACCTCCTGACGGATATGCACGCGCCGACTCTCGGCCGCCGAACGCAGCACCCAACGCGGCGCCAGAATGGACACGATCAGCGCCATCACGCCATAGAGAAGAACCACCAGCGGTTTCAGCGGCGGCACCGCGAAGGTCCACAGCGCGACTGCGAACACCAAAGCCGCCAGCGGACACACCGCCTGAAACGCGTGCCAGATGCCTTGCTGTGCCGCCGAACGCCAGCCCGCCTGCGCGAGCAGGCGACTGCTTTCGTTGTCGGGGTCGAGTCGGCGCTCGAGCCAGCGGCCGCCTTTCACCAGCACGGCGAGCAGACCCGACAGCGGCCCGGCGATCATCGGGATTTCTTCGCCAGACAGGCCGTCGGCGCCGCGCAGACGATCCGACAGTCGCGACTGCGCGCGCGACTGCGCGGCGACATAACCCAGCAAAGCCAGCGCCGCGACGGTCATCAGCAACGCCGCCGACACTAATGCAGCAAAAATCGCCGGGCTCATGCTGAGACCTCCGAAAAGCGTCGCGAGCGAAGGCAGGTTGCGCGAGGACGGAGCGCAGCAAGCGGAGTTGACACGTTAGTCAATGAGCATTGCGAGCACCGGGGCCGTGTCGGGAGGAGCAGGGTTCCCGCTCGCGGGATGCGACCCCAGAACGGCCCATTGCGCGCCGGGAGCACGGCCCTTTGCTCGCCTACGCTGCCCGATCCCGCTAACGCGGGTCCCTCGGGCCACGCTCCGGCGAGCCGCGCAAGATGCCGAGCACAACAGCTTTGCGGGGGTCTCACGCGTCAGCGTCCTCGGCGGAACGCATCATGCGGACCAGGACCAGCATGCCCGCGATCTGCAGGAACAGCGCCAGAATCAGCGCGGTGCGCCCGCCCGGCTGGGCCCACATGTCAGCGTAGTAGACCCGGTTCTGGATATAGATGTAGGCGGTCAGACCCGCGGGGATGACGGCCAGCACCCACGCCGAAAAACGTGTTTCGGCGGTCAAGGCGCGCAGTTCGCGGTGCGCGACGTCGCGGGCGCGGATCGCTCCCATCAGGCTTTTGAGGATGTTGCGCAGACTGCCGCCATATTTCCGGTTGATGGCCGCTGCGAGTGCCAGCACTTTAAGGTCGCGGAGTTGATGGATCTCCGCCGTTTCCGCCAGCACCTGCTCGACCGGCGCACCCAACCGCACCTGACGTCCGACCGAGAGGAACAGACCGTGTGCCGGTTCAGGGATCTCGCGCGCCGCCGAGGCCAGCGATTCTTCCAGCGTGTTGCCCGCAGACAGGATGCGAATGACGCCTTCGAGATATCCCGGCATCTGCTCGATGATCTGCGCACGGCGCCGCACGGCACGCTGCATCAGCACCAGATAAGCCACGGTCAGTAAAAGGCTGATGACGATCAGACCCGCGATCACGCCGAACAGCAACAGCGCGATCGGCAGCACCGCGGCAAAGATCCACAGCGCACGGCCGACCACACCGGGGTCGACTTCAGCACCGCCACGCCAGAGCGTGTAGCAGACCGCGCGCACCAGTGGATTGGCGATCCGCGCAGGCGCATCCAGCGTCGCGGCATCGATATCACCCGCCGCCGCGCGCAGGCGCAGCAGCGTACCTTCCTGACGTTCACGCCGATCCGCACGCAGGAACAAGGTCACCGCCAGCCCGGCGATGAGCACCGCCGAGAGAAAGAAGGCGACGCTGGCCAGCAAGGTCATCGCAGGTCCAGCAATCCCTGCGAAGGGTCGAAGCGAAACACTTCACGCAGTTTCAGGCCGTCAGCGACCACGCCCTCGATCTCGGCGACCGACGTCAGCCGGCGCTCGCCGGTCGGCAGACGCGCCACCTGGATCAGCAATTGCAGCGCACTGGCGAGCTGATGCGCGAACGCATCCGCACTGCCGCTGTAGCCGGCGAAGCTCGCCAGCAGCTCGAGCCGGCGCAACGCATCGCGCGCCGAATTGGCATGCAGCGTGGTCATCGAACCATCGTGACCCGTGTTCATCGCCTGCAGCATGTCCAGCACTTCGTCGCCGCGCACCTCGCCGACGATGATGCGGTCGGGCCGCATGCGCAGCGCGTTGCGCAACAGGTCGCGCG
The DNA here is from genome assembly GCA_038043245.1 of Pseudomonadota bacterium. GTDB lineage: Bacteria > Pseudomonadota > Gammaproteobacteria > Nevskiales > Nevskiaceae > JACPFV01. The sequence continues at coordinate 31,956 of JBBTCH010000009.1, forward strand.
CACTGATGGCTTTTTGCCCTTCGAGATTCGGCGGTCGCGTTTCCAGCCGCACCACATGTTCATGACGCAGCCGCAACTCGGCGGCGTCTTCGATCGTGATCAATCGTTCGCCTGAGGGGATCCACTGACTCAACAGATTCAGAAACGTGGTCTTGCCGCTACCGGTGCCGCCGACCACGATCAGGCTGGCGCGCGATTCGACGCGCTGACGCAGATAGTCGAGCACGGCGGCGGACACGCTGCCGGACTTGAGCAGATCGTCTGCGCTCAGCGGCGTCTTGCGGAATTTTCGAATGGACAGGCAAGGTCCGTCCAGCGCGACCGGCGGAATGATCGCGTTGACGCGCGAGCCATCGGCCAGCCGCGCATCCACCATCGGCGTCGACTCATCCACGCGCCGGCCAATCGGCGACAGGATGCGCTGGATCACACGCACCACATGCGCGTCGTCGGTAAAACGCACGGGCACCGATTCCAGGCGACCGGCGCGTTCGGCGAACACCTTGTTCGGGCCGTTGACAATGATGTCGTTGACGGTCTCGTCGGCAATCAAGGGCTGGATCGGCCCGAATCCCGCCAGCTCGTCCACCGCGTCCTGTGCCAGCCAATCCGATTCGCGCGCGTTGACCGCCAGGCGCTGCTCCAGCACGTAGCGGCGCACTTGCTCAACGACAAAACGCTCGGTCTGTGCGCCGTCCCAACGCGACGGATCCAGACTGCGCTCCTCGATCACCGTGATCAGGTGCCGATGCAGTGCGCCTTTGAGCTGCTGATAGGAATCACTGAGCCGGAAGCGGGTCGCGGGATCAGACGCAGCGGCGGGCGCGTTCATCCGAACAGTCTTTCCATCAAGCCGGGCGCTTCACTGGCCTTGCCGTTGCACAGCAGTTGCGCAAGACGACGCATGCCGGCGCAGTAATCGTCCTTGGGTGCGAACGCGAACAGCGGCTCGCCGGCATTCATCGCGTGCAACCGCGTCAATGGATCGCCGCCGAGCGCTGCCAGCAACGGCAAATCCAGCAACTCGGCGAGATTTTCCGGCTCCAGTCCGATGCGTCGACGATACGGATCCACCACCAGTCCGGCGCGATCCAGCGGGCAGTTTTCCAGTCGCAGGGCGCGCAGCAGGTGTTTGGCGCGACGCGAGCGGATCACGCTTTGATCGCACATGAGCAAGGTGCGATCCGCCTGCGCGATGACGCCGGACAAGGCGCTCAGCGGCAGGCTGCTGTCGAGCGTGACCACCGTCGCGGCGAACAGGCTGCGCACCACATCCAGCAGCTTCAGCAATTCTTCGGGATTCAGCGAAGGTCGCGCCGTCTGATCTTCGGGTTGCGACAAGACATAAAGTCCGTTGCCGGATTTTGGGAACGCGGTGTCCACCAGAGTGGGATCGCAGCGGTAGGCGTCGGCGACCGCATCCAGCACCGAATAGGTCGGGGAGAGATTGAACAGGATCGAGGCGGCGCCGCAGGGGCTGGCCAGATCCACCACCAGTGAGCGCGCGGCATCGCCGGAAAGATCACGGGAAGCCAGAGCCAGATGACCCGCTGTGAAGGCTGCGCTTTCGTGGCCGTCGCTGACGACCACCGCAAACAACCGTCCCTGACGCGGCCCGCTGCGCTGGCCGCCCGCGGCGGAGCGTCGCATCAGCTTGCTGATCTGCACCGCGACGGCAGCGGCGTCTCGCTCGAGCGCGAAAAAATCGCGCGCGCCGGCGCGCATCGCCGGCAACACCAGCGCCGAATCGTTGCCAACGCCTACCACGGGAAGATCAGGCCAGCGCTCGATGAGTCGCTCCATCCAGCTCAACCGGCGCTCCAGACTGTCGGTCGCCAGATGAAAGAACACGATGCCGACCGTGCCCGCTGCCTGCACGCGTGCCAGCAGGTCTTCGGCATCCAACGGTCGCAACAGGGAAAATTCAGCGGCTCCCCCGGCGGCGTTCTGCAGCCAGTTCAGATAAACCGGATCGTCGGCGACAACCAGCGCCTGAGTTTTTCCAGCAGTTGGAGCGTTCATATCCACGCCCCGAGTTTAACGGCTGAAGCCGGTCGGTTCGCGAAAGCGTCCGCGCTCCAGCAGCAGCAACTCAGCCGAGCTGGGATCGTAACGGTCGAAACGCGCACCCGGCAGCGGCGGCAGCCTGGCGCCTGCGGCCAGCGGCCGCACCAGCCGCGGTGTCACTACCATCACCAGCTCTTTTTCCTGGCGCGAAACGCGCGTCGATTTGAAAAATGCGCCGAGGATCGGCAGATCGCCGAGCCACGGCACCTTGTCGACGTTGTTCACCAGGTTGTTGCTGACCAGACCGGAGATGATGAAGCTCTCGCCATCACCGAGCTCGACCGTGGTTTCGGTGCGGCGCACGGTCAACGAAGGCACCGACACGCCGCCCACTGAAACGCCGTTGGAGAAATCCAGATCGCTGACTTCAGGCGCGACTTTGAGACCGATGCGATCTCGCGCCAGCACGGTCGGCGTCAGGGACAGGCGCACGCCGAATTCCTTGTACTGAATCGTCACCGAACCGCCGTTGCCGCCGCCTTGCGATACCGGCACCGGGAATTCGCCGCCGGCGAGGAAGGTCGCGGTCTGCCCGCTCATCGCCAGCAGACTGGGCTCGGCCAGCACGCGCGCCAGCCCGCGGCCTTCGAGTAACGACAACAGCCCGAGCAGGCCCTGCGTCGGATTACCGATCACCAGATTGAACGCGCTGGCGAACGCCAGCTGGCTGCCGCTGGTGAGGAACGTGCCGGTGGGCTGATTGGCGTTGGGGTTTGCGATCTGCCCGCCTTGATCGCCGCCACTGGGAATCGAGCCCGGCTGCGTGTACGGATACGCAGGGAAGCCGACACCACTCAGCGTACCCGGCGGCGACACACCCAGCAGACTGTTGCCGGTGCTTTTCAAGACGTTGAAGCCGAACTGTTGCAATGTGCGTCGCGAAAGCTCGGCGATTTTTATATCGGTCATCACCTGGGTTTCCAGGTTGACACTGGACAGATCGGTCGGCGATTTGCCGTCGGTCTGTGCGGCCAATCGCGCGCGGCGGTGTGCCAGAAGATTCGGCAGCACGCCTTCGAGCGTGCGGCCGGGCTCGGCGGTGACATCCTTGAGTTCAACGTCGGGTTTCTTGGTCGCAGCCTCACGCACCGCGACCACGCGCACGCGGAAAGCCTTGGGCGTAGCACCGCCGGCCCAGACCAACAGGCTGGTCACACCCAGCGATTTGCCGGTGAGCAGCAGGTCGCGGCGATTGACGATGTTGACGTCGGCGGTCTTCGGATCGCCCACGGCAACACGCTCAACCGGTTTGTCCTGCCGCAGCAGGCGCTGCACGCCGATCTCGACTTCCAGCACTTCATCCTGAGCCACCGCCGTGAAGCTGACGCCCAGCAAGGCCATCATCAATACCATCACCCGGTTTTTTTTCATTGTTGGTCTCAGCATCACTTATTGATTGACGCTTTCAGTCTGGCTGCCGCGATAGATCGTCACGCGCGGTGCGCTCTCGGTTTTTTTCTGCGCCGGCGGCTGGCCCATGCGGGCCAGCTCTGCCGCCGTGATGGTTTTGTATTGCACAGCAACGTCCGCGACCGGTGCGTTCGGGTCCGGCGGCAATTCGGCAGCGCCTTCCACCGCCTGCAAGGCTTGCGGACGCAACGACAGCCGAATCTCGCCGAGACTCGCGCCGAGCATGACGCGGGTGGTATCTTTTTCCGGCACGGCGAGCACGGCGGTGCGCACACGCCGGCGGCTCTGGTCAGGCCCGCCCTGCTCTTCCTTCAAGCCCTGCGGGCGATCGATGATGCGCTCCTCGTAGGCCAGCACGCGTGCGCCCGGCAGCAGGATGCGTGCCTGCGGTTGCTCGACACCGCCGCCGCCACGCAGATACACCAGTACATCCACCACATCGCCCGGGCGCAGAAACCCGCCGGTGGCGATCACCTCGTTGATTTCCAGCGCCAACGCCTGATGACCCACGGGAATGATTCGCGCCAGCGCATTGCCTTCGCTGAAATAGCGCTTGGTCACCGGCGCGCCGGTGTCGATATCGGTCAGCGGAATTTGTCCGGCGACGAGATCCACGTTATTGAAGTACTCGCTGGTCGGCGGCACCGCCACCGGCGCCAACACGATGGCATCGCGCGGGATCGGCTGGTAGGCAGCCAGCGGTTTCAGTGCGATCACCGCCAGGGTCTGCGGCGCGGCCTGGGCCTGCGCGGCCTTTTCCGCGTTCTCGGCAAACTGGCGGCTGATGCGATAGCCGACGACGGCAAGAATCACCGCGAGCAGCACGGTGACCGCGGCGATAATTCTCAGTGCGTTACTGCTCATCCCTTCTCCCGATTTGCGTCAGATTCTTGCGACCGCCTGTGTGGTGATCTGATCCGGCAGACGCGGCACATCACCCACCAGCGGCAGCTGGATCACCGGAAACAGCGGCGCCGGTTCTTTCAGCCGGAAACGCAAGGTGATCTGGATGGCATCGGTGCCATCAACGTCCGAAAGGAACACCACTTCGACTTTTTCTCCGCTTGACCCTAGCACACGTTCGCGCTGGTCGGCCGGCAGCCACGACAGCGTCGCCAACGCGGCAGCGCGGGCACGGCGCGTCACGGCGTTGTTGTAGTCAGGGGTCTTGGGCAACACGGAGACTGCGGCAATCGCCGCTTCCTGCGTCGCGTAGTTGACCGATTCGTGCAACACGAATACATAGGCATAAACCACCACGCCGTAGACCATCAGGAACAGAATCGGGAATACAAACGCGAACTCGACCGCGACGGCCCCTCGGCTTTTCTGTTTGCGTACGTTCATAAAATCAGAGCGTCGGCAAAAAACCAGCGAGACTCGCGCCGAACACCAGCGCCAGAGCCGGCGCAGTGGGAATGCGCAATTTCAAATCGCGACGCACAATCCAGGTGAGCGCCGCCATCACACTCAGCGCCAGCGCCGCAGCGAGCAAAAACACGGCCGTCGCCTGCACGCCGAGCAGCAGGCCGAGCACGGCGGCAAACTTGCAGTCGCCGGCGCCGAGCTTGCCGAGCGCGTAACCCGGCAGGGTCAAGGCCAACGCCAGTGCCATGCCCAACAGCGAGGCGCGCCACCCCACACCGAGCAATCCGTCTCCGGTCAAGGCCAGCGCCGTCAGCGCAGGCGCCAGCACCAGTGCCAGCGCCAGATTGGGGACACGGCGAACGGCGAGATCGGATGCTGCGATCAACGCCGCCCACAGCGCCAGCACCCACATCATGGGCTCAGGGCGAAGAGCTGCTGGTCGCTGCACCGCCCAGCTTGGTCGCGACCGTGTCGAACAAGGTGGACAAGTTGCCGCCCATGGTCAGCAGGACCGCGACTGCGGCGACCGCGACCAGACCGACGATCAGTCCGTACTCGACGGCGCTCGCGCCTTCTTCGTCCTTCAGAAACTTCATGATTTTCTTCAGCATGATCCAACTCCTTTGGGTGCCGGTGGATGTCACACTAGAGCGCTGCTGGCACCGCGTCAAAGCACTCTGGTGCGAGTATTAGATACCCCTTATCGTGCGTTTCCTATAGACACAACAACCCTAAATAAAACGTCTTATGAGCACTTTCGTCATCGGCGATCTGCAAGGTTGCCTGCGGCCGCTGAAACAGCTGCTCGACAAGCTGCATTTCGAGCCGCGCCGCGACCGCCTGTGGTTCACCGGCGATCTGGTCAACCGCGGCCCCGACTCGCTCGGCGTGCTGCGCTTCGTCAAAGGCTTGGGTGAGTCCGCATTGACCGTGCTCGGCAATCACGACCTGCATCTGCTGGCCGCTGCGCTGCGCGGCCACGCCGGCCCCAAGGACAGTTTTCAGGACGTACTCGACGCCAAGGACCGCGACGAACTGCTGCACTGGCTGCGTCAGCAGCCGCTGATCCACCACGACGCCGAAACCAGAACCCTGATGGTGCACGCCGGCCTGCCCCCGCAGTGGGAGACCGCGACTGCGCTGCGGCTCGCGGACGAAGCGCAGGTTCAGCTGCGCGGCGAGCAGGGCGACGAGTTTCTGACCCGGCACATGTACGGCGACGGTCCCAGCCTGTGGAAGGACGAGCTGCGCGGGCCCGAGCGGCTGCGCTTCATCATCAACGCCTGTACCCGCCTGCGCTTCGTGCGGCCCGACGGCAGCCTCGACCTCAATACCAAAGGCCCGCCCGACAAACATCCGAATCTGACGCCGTGGTTCATGGTGGAAGATCGCGGCACCACCGATCACACCGTGCTGTTCGGCCATTGGTCGCAGCTGGGGCGCATCCATTGGTCGAAACAGCGGGTCTGGGGGCTCGACAGCGGCTGTGTCTGGGGCGGCGGCCTCTCGGCGCTCAACCTCGACACCGGCAAAGTGCTCACCGAGGGTTGCGAACGGCAGCGCAAGCCGGGTGGCAGTGAAGAATAAGTTTTCGCTCTACCCGCTTTGAGCCGTTTACGGTCTAAAAGACTGTTCCGCCTAAAGGCGGGTTACTTCTTTGGCGCAAAGAAGTAACCAAGAAACATTCGCTCCACTGCGCCGGAAGATTCCTTGAGCTTCTGGCTCATTCGGGGTACCGCGCGAACGCGGCATCCATGCCGCGCCGCGCTCGGCCCACATCCCTGTGGGCCGCCCTCCTCACTCACGGCGAAGCTCAAGGCGGCGCAAAGTCGCTGGAACATCAAAAGCGGTGGCTTTGCTTTGTCTTTTGACGTTATGCGCCGTTTGCGCCGCCGAGTACCGCAGCGAGCAAGACTGGCATCGGGCATGGATGCCCGATGCGCGCCGTCACGACACGGACGTCGTGTCGGCGCGGGACCGGCGAGTGAGTGAGGAACGCAGGAATCTTCTAGGCGCATCCGGCGCAAGAGCGGTTTTGGTGACTTTTGCCGCGATTGGCAAAAGTTACCCGGCCTTCAGGCCGGAATAATCTTGAAGATCTTTGAGGAACAAACAAAAAGGCCGCTTTCGCGGCCTTTTTGTATGTGTGGGAAAAATCAGAACTGATACTTGACGTAAGCCAGCGCCTGATCGCGATCACGCAGCAGGTTGTACCTGCCGCCACCGAAGAACCACGTGTAACCCAGATTCAGTGACAAGGCTTCCTTGTAGCGCGTTTCCAACAGGAAGATGGCGTTCTTGCGGCCTTCGAGAAACTGGTTGGCCACGTCCACCGAAGTGCCCTGCACGTCATGCTTCCAGATCGTGATCGGCGCGAAGCTGACGCCGGGGAACACGCTTTCGTAACGCGTCAGGTTGACGATGGCGTATCCGTACGACATGTCGTCTGCGTAACCGCTCGCGCGCTCCTGCGAAGGATTGAAACGCAGACCGTCGGGGCCGAAGTGGCAATCTTCAGTGCCGGCGCAGTCCTGTGCATATTGGCTCGTCATGGTGCCGTCGGCGCCCGCGCTGGCATGGTAGAAAGTACCGGGCGCATCAATCTGCAGCTTGTCGGTGCTCGGCAGATTCGGCACGTACTGGGCGCCGACCTCAAACAGCCAGATCACCTGATCAGCCCCCAGCCAGTTGTCGGTGGCGCCCTGCACATAGGTCGCGCCAAGGTTGCCCTGCCAGACGGCGAAGCGCTCGTACCCCTGGATATAACTGTTGGGCACGGTTTCGCCGGCGGCGATGCCACGATACTGATTGACGAAACTGGGGAAAGAGCGCGCGGAATCCACACCGGCGCCAATTATAAGATCGAAGGTGTCGGAGTATCCGGCGGGTTGTCCGGGGTAGGGCTCGTAATTGCTGGGGCCGTAGGTGATTTCGTTACCGTCGGCGTCGGTGCCGACACCTGAATTCGAACCGAGACAAGGGGCGTCCCTGCGACAACGCGCCAGCATGGGCTGCAGCGCGGTGAACACCAGATCCTCGACATCCACCTGCAAAGGCAGGTTGGGCCGGAAAGCGACTTCACCTTGCAGCGAAAGATCGCCAGCCGTGGTGTTGAAGCTCACACCGTACATCTGGATGTTTTCCGGATACTCCAGCTGGAACTTGACGGTGTCGATCGGCACCGCGTTGCTGGTGGCGTTCTCGGGGCCTCCAAGTATGGGCAGTCCGTTGGGGGTCAGCTGCGTGGTCGGATGCGTCAGCGGCAGATCGGGGCAGGCGATCAGCAACTCGACGCCGTTCTGTGCGTCCCGGCCCAGCACGTTATCGGGATGCTCGGCGCGCGCACAACTCGGGTTGGTGGCATAAACCGAAAGATAGGGCAGATTGGATGCGTAATTCAGGAAATAGAAACCCAGCTCGGTACCGTTGCCGAGCCATTCGGCGAAGTATTTCACCGAAAGACCGAACTGACTGAAATTGCCCGGCTCCTTGTCTTTGAGACGACGAATGGTGGTGCTGGTGTTGGTCAGGCCCGACAGCGGATTGTCGAGCGGCACGTTGCAGCCGGAATCCGGGTTGTAGACGGTACCGCAGGTGTCCGGATCTTCGGCCGGCCCGCCGAAGTTGATGCCGACGTTGTTGACGGCGTTGTTGGTGCCGATATCCACAAACGAGAAATAGCTGCCCGGCGCAGGGATTTCGAGCGGACGCCACTCCAGGCCATAGATCGCCTCGACCGTGGTGTTCTCAAATGGCTCGAAACTGGCGAACAGCATGTTGGTCGGCGTGAACAGTTCCGACAGATCGAAGCCGACGCGGAACAGGTTGTTGGCGTTAACCGGGTTGACCTGATTGACCGAGTTGATCACCAGCACGGTGGACTCACCCCAGTTCACGGTCTGACGGCCGAGCTTGAAGCTGAAATTCTTGTCTTCGGTAAAAGGAATCGGCAATTGGCCGTAGACGTACATGTCGAACAGTTGCAGATCAGTGCCGATCTGGCGCAGCACTTCACCATCCGTGCGCTTGTTGCGCACCACCTCGCCGGGGCCGTACTGCTGGTAGAACACCGCGTTGCTGCCACCCTGATTGCCGATGGTGCAGTCCGGGCTGTCGGGATCGGCGCGGCAGATGTCGGCGCGCACCTTGGTGATGCGGTTGGGATGGAATTCGGTGAAATCGTTGTTGACGAAATCGTAGAAGTACAGCCACTTGGCGAAGAGCCCGAAGTCGCCGTACTTGAGGCTCAAGTCCTGGGTGGCCTTGAACACCGCCTGGGTCAGATCACCCTTGTCGTAGTTGAGATTGCCATCGTCGGCGTTGTGCGTCGCCTGGCCGGGAGCGGCAGCGAGCTTCTGCGCCGGATAATACTGGTCGAGAAACAGGCCCTGGCAGTTCTGAAATTGTCCGCCGCAGACATTGGGGTCCAGATTGGATTTACCCACCAGATCAGGTGCGCGGCCCTGGACGCGGATACCCGCACCCGCAGTCAGCACGGTGTTGAGCGTGCCCTGAACACCGTCGCCAAAATCCAGATCGAACTGGATGGCGTGGCTGGCGCCAAAAGGCGCGGCACCCAAGGTCAAGGTGACGATGACGTGGATCAGTCTGCTGCGGACTGCGAGTCTCATGGCTTCCCCTCAATCATTGCGCACCGCCGGCGGACTTGGCGTCCTGATCTCGTACGGGGCTGGATGGAAAATAGCAGCAGGCATGGTGCTTCGGCAACTATTGAACCGACCTTGAAGTCAGTCGAGAGGGTGGTAACAGGCCCAGCTGTGGCCATTGGCGGCGATTTCCATGGGCGGCGGCGATCGCCGACAGGGTTCCGCAGACCTCGGACAGCGGGGCTCGAACGCACATCCCGGGGGCAGCTGGCGCGCATCCGGCGGCTGCCCTGTGATCGTCTTGAGCGTCGTGACTGCGGCGCCTTCCAGACGGGGGCGTGCATCCATCAGTGCGCGCGTGTACGGGTGTTGCGGCCGCGCCAGCACTGCCGCAGTCGCGCCCTGCTCCACCAAGCGGCCGGCATAAACCACCAGCACGCGCGAACACACCTCGGCGACCACGCCGAGATCGTGGGAAATCAGCAGCAGTGTCAGACTGAAGTCACGTCGCAGCTGCGCGAACAAGCCCAGGATCTGCGCCTGCACGGTCACATCCAGCGCGGTGGTCGGTTCGTCGGCGATCAACAAGCGCGGCCGGCATAACAAAGCCGTGGCGATCATCACGCGCTGGCGCTGGCCGCCGGACAACTCATGCGGATAACGCTTGAGCACCGCCGCGGCGTCGGCGATCTGCACCGCGTCGAGCATCCGCCTGCATTCGACAACGGCTTCTTGAGAGCTGGCGCCGCGATGGACTTCCAGCACTTCGCTCATCTGGCGAGCGATGCTCAGATGCGGATTCAGCGCCGTCATTGGATCCTGAAACACCAGCGCGATCTGCGACCCGCGCATTTTTGTTTTTTCGGCCGCAGACAGCGTGAGCAGATCCTGCTGCTGAAAGTGTGCGCGGCCACGCACCTGCGCGCGCTCGGGCAGCAGGCCCAACAGCGCCAGCGCCGTCAGCGATTTCCCGCAGCCGGATTCACCCACCAGACCGACCGCTTCACCTTCATTAATCTCGAAGGACAGACCATTGATGGCGCGCACCAGACCGGCCGGCGTCGGCAGCGCGACCTCAAGGTCGTCAACCCGCAACAAAGAGTTCATGGGTTTTTCGGGTCGAGAGCATCGCGCAAGGCGTCGCCGATGAAATTGCAACACAGCAAGGTCAGCGCGAGAAACGCCGTCGGGAACATCAAGGCCCATGGCGCGGACTCCATATCAGCCGCCCCGTCGCTGATCAGCGCGCCCCAGCTGGCTGCCGGCTCCTGTACGCCGAGTCCGAGAAAACTCAGAAAGGATTCCGTCAGAATCACCTGCGGCAAGGTCAGCGTGATGTAGACCGCGACGACCCCGGCGAGGTTGGGCACGATGTGGCGGCGCAGGATGTCGGCATCCCCCAGGCCTGCCGCGCGCGCGGCAGCGACGAACTCGCGATGACGCAACGACAGTGTCTGTCCGCGCACGATGCGCGCAAGGTCGAGCCAGTTGACCAGTCCGATGGCGATGAAAATAAGCACCAGATGGCGGCCGAAAAACACCGTCAGCAGAATCACGAAGAACAGGAACGGCAGCGCGTAGAGCACATCCACTGCGCGCATCATCCAGCCGTCGAGCCGGCCGCCGAAATAACCCGCGACCGCGCCCCAGGCCACGCCAATGCCAAGCGAGACCAGGGTAGAGACCAGACCCACCAGCAGTGATAGACGGCCGCCTTCCAGCGTGCGGGCAAACAGATCGCGGCCGAGACTGTCGGTACCGAACCAGTGTCCGCCGTCCAGCGCCGGCGGCGTGTTCCAGGGGCGCAGGAAATCAATCGCAGCGGCATCGTGTGGCGACAGCCACGGTCCGACGATGATCAGAATCACCAGGCTCAGCAGAACGCCGGCTGCGACGCGCGCGGTGCGGTTTTGCCTGAGCCGCGTCCACGCCAGTTGGCCGAGGCTGTGGGAGACGGTCTGCTCAGACATGCTGCACCCGCGGGTCGAGCAGGCCGTAAAGCAGGTCCACCAGAAAATTGAACAACACGATCAGCGCGCCGTAAAAAATCACCACGCCCAGCACCAGGGTGTAATCGCGATTCAGTGCGGCCTGCACAAAATAGCGGCCAATGCCGGGGATGCCGAAGATCTGTTCGACCACCACCGATCCGGTCATCACGCCAGCGGCGGCAGGCCCCAGATACGACAGCACCGGCATCAACGCGGCTGGCAAGGCGTGGCGCAACAGCACCAGACGTTCCGGCAAGCCCTTGGCACGTGCGGCGCGGATGTAGGCCTGATGCAAAACCTCGATCATCGAGCCGCGCATCAGGCGTGCGACGTAGGCGATCTGCGGCAAGGCGAGAGCCAGCACCGGCAGCACGATCGAACCCAGACTCGACCAGCCACCGGCCGGCAGCCAGCCCAGGTTCACCGCAAACGCCAGAATCAACAACGGCGCCAACACAAACGACGGCAGTGCCATGCCGCCCAGCGCCAGCGTGGTCACCGCGTAATCCGCCGCACGATGCTGTTTCAGCGCGGCCAGGATGCCGAGCATCGAACCCAGCGGCACCGCGAACAGCAAGGCCAGCAGTCCCAAGGTCAACGACACCGGCGCGCCCTGCGCGATCAATTCGGAAACGCTGAAGCCCGGATATTGGAACGAAGGCCCCAGATCTCCACGCAGCAGGCCACCGAGATAGCGCGCGAACTGCTGCCACAAGGGTTCGTCGAGGTGATAAGCCGCCTGCAATGCGCGCTCGATCTCTGGCGGCAGTGCGCGCTCGCGATCGAACGGCCCCCCCGGCGCGGCGCGCATCATGAAAAAAGTCAGCGCGATCAGCACCAGCAGCGTCGGCACGCTGGTGATGAGCCGTTTGAGTGCGTAAGTGAACATCAGTGAGGAAGCACAGCCAGATCTTTGCTGTAGTGATAATCGAGCAGATTATCTTCCCAGCCCTGCACATGGGGCTTGACCAGATGCGTCGAGGTATAGAAATAGATCGGGATCAATGGCGTCTGTTCGAGCATCCGGCGTTCGGCCTGCTCCAGCAGGGCGCGGCGCTTGAACGGATCCGCTTCGACGCCAGCCTGTGAAACCAGCGCGTCGTAATCCGCGTCGCTGTACGCCGTCATGTTCTGGCCGTTGGCCGTCTGCAACAGGTCGGCAAAACTGCTGGCATCGTTGAAATCGCCGATCCAGCCCCAGCGGAACACCTGGGTCAGGCGTTGCCGCAGCATGGACTTCAGCACCTTGAACTCGAGATTGACCATGCGCACCCGCACGCCGAGCGTCTGTTTCCACATCGCTGCAATCACCGTGGCAATCCGCTTGTTGTCGCGCTGCGTGTTGTAGTGGATCTCGACCTCCAGCGGACGTTCGGATGAATAGCCCGCGTCCGCGTAAAGCCGGCGCGCTTCCGCCAGGCGTTGCGCACGCGGCCACGCCACCCAGTCCGGAGTCTGCGGCGTGTAATTCGCCACGCCGGGTGGCACCCAGCTGTAAGCCGGAATCGCAAAACCGTTCATGACGCGCTCCACGATCAGCTCGCGGTCCACCACCAGATTCAGCGCCCGGCGCAGTTTTGGATTGTCGCGAAACGGCGCCCGCGTGAGGTTGAACCCCAGATACCAGGTGCCCAGATAGGGCGCCGCGCGCAGCTCGCCTTTCAATTCCGCGCGCAGCTGTGGCGCACGCGATTGCGGAACGTCGTAGGTCACATCCAGTTCACCGGCGCGGTAGCGCTTGAGCTCGGAATCGATGTCTTCGGTCGGATAAAACAACACCGTGTCGATGCGGGTGGCGGCGTTGTTCCAGTAATGCGGGTTGCGTGTCAGCTTGATGTGCGACTGCACGCCCCATTCCGCCAGCTGATAGGCGCCGTTGCCAATCAGTTTTCCGGGACGGGCGAAGCCAGCGCCATACAGTTTCAGACTCGGCTGATGGATCGGATACGTCGTATGGTGGGTCAGCAGCCCCGGCAGATACGGCGTGGGCGCTTTCAGGTGGATACGCAACGTCTGCGCATCCAGCGCTTCGACCCCCAGCATCTCCGGCGGCATCTTTCCGGCGATGATTTTTCCGGCGTTGAGCCAGGGCGACAGCATCATCGCGTAACCCGATCCGGTGGTCGGCGCGACGCAGCGGCGCATGCCGGCGACGAAATCGCCCGCCGTCAGCGGATCGCCGTTCGACCAGCGCGCCTGCGGCCGCAGGAAAAAAGTCCAGGTCAGGCCATCGGCACTCGTCTGCCAACGCTCTGCCGCCGCCGGGATGACCTCGCCGCGCGGCGACAGCCCGGTGAGCCCCTCGTAAAGGTCGCGCAGGATGTTGGAATCGCTGACCGCCTCGGATTTGTGCGGATCGAGACTGTTGGGCTCGGCGCCATTGCCGGCGTGCAGCAGCATTTCCGCGCGCACCGTCGACGCAAACATCCATAAAAAAATAACGGCGGCTTTCATGCAGAGACGGGTTTTCGTTTGGGCGACACGGTCACCAGCAACACGCCGCACAGGATCACCAGCGTGCCGACGATCTGCGCGGGGCTCAAGCGCTCATCGAGGATCCACCAGCCCAGCAGCACCGCCACTGCGGGATTGACATAGGCGTAGGTGCCGAGTTGCGTCGGCGTGACCTGATGCACCAGCCAGATGTAGGCCCCATAGCCGACGCAGGATCCGAGTATCGTCAGATAGGCCAGCGCCGCCAGTCCCTGCGGATTCCAGTTCCAGCGCGGCGCTTCGCCGCTGATCAGCCCGATCAGGATCAGCAGAGCCCCCGCGATCAAGGTCTGCAGGGCCGCCATCATCAGCGGTGAAGTCGCCACCGGATAACGTCGCGCCAGAATCGAACCGGCGGCCCACAGCAGCGGCGACAGCGAGATCCCCGCGTACGCATACCAAGGCGCCACCTGCGCTTTCAGGCCACTGGACACCAGCAGCGCGACGCCCGCGAAGCCCAGCAGCAGTCCGGCGATGGCGGCCCCGCCCGGACGTTCGCCTTGAGGGCCGATGGCCCCGAGGCCGGTCATCCACAGCGCCGAGGTCGCCACCAGCAAGGCGGCCTGGTTCGATTCGATCCACTGCTCGCTCCAGGTGACCAGTCCGTTGCCACCGACCAGCATCAGGATGGCGGTCGCGGCGATGACACCCCAATCGCGGCGCGTTTGCGGCAGCCGCGCACCGCGCGAGAAGGCGTACAGCAGCAACAACGCCGCGGCCGGCAGAAAGCGCGCGCCGGCGAACAGCGCCGGCGGCAGGCTCTCGACGCCGACGCGGATGACCAGATAGGTCGAACCCCAGATCAGATAGACCGCGGCAAACGCGGCGGCAAGCTGCCAGGTGCGCGGGGTCAGCGTCATCAGGTTTCAGTTCCGCAAACAAAAACCCCGCCTTGGAAGGCGGGGTCGTTTGTCGCAGATCAAATTCAGAAGCTCTTCTTCAGGCGCAGATAGCCGAGCATGCCCGGAATGTCATAGGTATTGACGTCGTAGCTGTTGGCGAAAGCGCTGGTCGAAAACGGTGGTTCCTGGTCGAACAGGTTGTTGATGCCGCCGCTGATATCGAGTTTGAAGGCTTCGAAGTTGTAGCCGAACTGCACGTCGTTGTAGAACGTGCCTTCCAGCGTGTTCTTCGACTTGCTCGGATCCGCATCGGGCTCAGAGCACAGACCCTGCGCGGTCAGCGACGGGCCCAGGCCGTCGAAGCAGGCTTCGGTCTGTTCGCCGAGGTAGCGCAGCGTCCAGCTGGCGCGCATCGGGCCCTGGCTCCAGCCCAGATCCGCATTTCCGCGGAATTCCGGGAAGGCGTTCGGGCGCTGGCCATCGTTGGTGCCGGCCAGTTCGGTGGTCACCAGGGCGCCGGTCGCATCCGGGAAGCTCTCGTCGTACTTCAGCAGGTAGGAAGAATTGAAGCCCGCCTTGAACACGCCGAAATCCTTGAACCAGGGCAGCGTGTAGTCGGCCGCGAAGTCGATACCCTGCACCTCCACCTTGCCGATGTTGAACAGGATGTTGGAAATCTGGTTGATGGTGCCGTTGTTGCGCGAGATCTGATTGCAGTTCCTGCGCGAGGCCGTGAGGTAGCAGTTGTTCAGCACTTCCTGGCTCGACAGCGACTCGATCGCATCGGTCAACTCGATGCTGTAGAAGTCGGTGTAGAAGTTGAATTCCGGGATGAATTCCGGGCTGAACACGAAGCCGAACGTGAAGGTGTCGGCTTGCTCAGGCGTGAGCTTGTCGTTGCCACCCTGCACTTCCAGCACCTGACTGTTGAGCTGGGTGTAGGTGGTCGGAATGCCATCCGCCGTGCAATTAGCTTGTACGGTCGCATCCGCCGGCGTGCCGCCATTGGCACCGGTATAGTCGGAGCAAGGATCCGCCGCTTCCGGGAAGCTGTCGGAGGCGCCGAGGAACAGCTCCGAAACGCTGGGCGCGCGGAACGCGGTCGAGGCCGTACCGCGGATCAACAGATCCTGGTAAGGCTTCCAGCGCGCGCCGATCTTGTAGGTGCTGTTGCTGCCGAAGCGGCTGTAGTCGGAGTAACGGCCGGCAAGGCTCAGATCCAGCGAGTCCACCAGGAACATGCCGCTGACCAGCGGAACGCTCAACTCAAGATAGCCTTCTTTTGCGGTCTGGCTGCCCTTGGTCGGCTTGGCGCGGTTGTTGCTCGAAAAGCCCTGCTGCACCAGCGGGTCCGGACTGTCTTCAAACGAATCGTGCCGGAACTCAAGGCCGTAGGCGGCGCTGACCACACCCGCCGGCAGGCTGAAGAGGTCGTTCGACAGATAGGCGTAGATCACCGACTGCTTGGTCTGGGTCGAATCCTGACCGGTGTAGGTCAGGTAATTGAGCATGTTGCCGGTGATGGTGCCGCCACCGTTCACGCCCTGACCGCCGAACAGATTGACCGGCACGCAGCCCGGTACGTTGTTGCACGTTGCGATGGGACCCAGGCCGAAGCGCAGGTTCTGCACATTGACCAGGCCCTGCAGCTTCTGCGACTGCTGGCTTTCGGCGTAAATCGCGCCGGATTCCCAGGAGACGAAGCGCTCGAGCAGATCGAATGAGCCCTTGAACGAACCGCCGAAGCGGAAGGTGTCGACGTTCTGATCGAAGATGCGCGGACCGGCTTCGGTCAGGCGGCGACCGATCAGGCCCGAACCGAAGTCGTCGGCCGGGTCCGGAGTGCCGGCGTCGTTGTTGCGGCCGATGTCCTGACCCCAGGGGTTGAACGGGTTGTCCGCCGCGACGAAGGTAGTGTCGTTCGGCGGGTTGCCGCTGAGGTCGCCGATGAACAGCGGGGTTTCAGCGAGCTGCTGCTGTGACTTGCGCACGTTGTAGAGGAACTCACCCGAGAATCCGACCGGCGTGCCGAACAGCACATCGCCGAAATCATGATTGACCGAGCCGAAAATCGAGGCACGTTCGTTCGGCGTGGCGAGATAGTTCAGCGGCGCGTAGTTATAGCGGTCAGCGTTGGTGAATCCGCGGAAATCGCCTTCGTTGGTGCCCGCGGCGCCGTTGCTCAGCGTCAGGTTGCAGAACCCGTCCGCACGACAGGCATTGGTGCCGTTGGCGGCATCGGGATCAGCGACGTTGGGGAAGAACACAAAGCGGCCCTGCGGCGTGCCCGAGCTGCCGCGGGTGTTGCCGGTGCCTCTCAGGGGCAGCTGGGAAATATCGCGATTGCCGGCGAGCACCGGCTCCTGCAGGGTGTAGCTGACGTCGAGGAAAGTCGAGGTGGCGCCGGCGACGTTGCCGAACGAGATGCTGTTCTGCTGCGAAAAGCCGTCCTGCTCCTGAACGAAGCCGCCGGTCTGTGAGCGGATCTCGACGCCCTGGAAGTTCTTGCGGGTGATGATGTTGATGACGCCGGCGACGGCGTCGGAGCCGTAGACCGCCGAGGCGCCGTCCTTGAGGACTTCGACGCGCTCGATGATCGAGATCGGGATCGTGTTGAGGTCGACCGAGGACGAGGAGTTGGGACGCAGGCCGTTGACCCAGCGGTGGCCGTTGACCAACACCAGCGAGCGCTGCGAACCGAGGTTGCGCAGATCCACTTCGGTGGAACCGTTGCCGCCGTTGTTGACGGTGGTGTTGAGCGCGGAACCGGCTTCAGACAGGTTCTGCAGCAGGTCGCCGATCGAGGTCAGACCGGTCTTTTCAATCGCTTCGCGGTTGATCGACAGCACCGGCTGCGCGGACTCGTAGTCGGCGCGCTTGATGCGCGAACCGGTGACTTCGAGGACATCGAGGTTGGTCGAGGAGGTATTGGCAGCGATCGCTTCCTGGGTTTCAGGAGACAGCGGATCCACCGGCACCGTACCGACGGTCTCATCGGCAGCCGCGAACGCGGCGATGGGCATGATGAAGGCGATAACAGCGACTAGCGCGCTGACGCGCGATTCAGATTTGAAGCGAAGCATTGTCCTCTCCCGTGACGGCGAACCGTCAGATTTGGAACCCCAGTTATGTTGAGCCGGCCGCCCCTGTTAATGTTCTCGAAGGTCAAGGGTCAACCGGAATGTGCATATTCTAACCATGTCTTGTGAAAAAGTTCACATCTTGCGAAAACCTCCCGTGTTAAGGGTCACCCTGGCCCGGTCCGAAGTCCGCAACGCCGTGGACGCCGAGACCGCTGCGGCGCTGGCACAGGCGTTTCGGCAGTTTGAGGACGACCCGGAGCTGAAAGTGGCCATTCTGTGCGGAGACGCAGGCAACTTCTGTGCCGGGGCCGATCTCAAGGCCATTGCTTCCGGGCAGGCAGCGCGTGGCAACCGCCTGGCAGCCAAGGGCGATGGCCCGATGGGGCCCACGCGCATGCAGCTCAGCAAACCTGTGATCGCTGCGGTCACCGGCTATTGCGTCGCCGGCGGTCTGGAACTGGCGCTGTGGTGTGATCTGCGCGTTGCCGGCGAGTCTGCGGTGTTCGGCGTGTTCTGCCGGCGCTTCGGCGTTCCCTTGATCGATGGTGGCACGGTGCGCCTGCCCCGGCTGATCGGCCAGTCGCGCGCACTCGACATGATCCTCACCGGCCGCGCCGTCGGCGCGCGCGAAGCACTGGACTGGGGATTGGCGAACCGGGTCGTGCCGGATGCGGATGTGTTGAGCGCCGCCGAACAGCTCGCCCTGGAAATCGCCGCGCTGCCGCAGACCTGCCTGCGCAACGACCGGCAGAGCAGCTATCAACAGTGGTCGCTGGATGAAACGGCTGCGATCAGAAACGAGTTCGCCCTGGGGATGAAAACCCTGCAATCCGGCGAGACGCTGGCGGGCGCAGCACGATTCACCGGCGGCGCGGGTCGCGGAGGCAAACCGACGTGAAGATTGCGACCTGGAATGTGAACAGCCTCCGGGTTCGACTTCCGCATCTGCTGGATTGGTTGTCGCGAGCGCAGCCGGATGTCGTTGGCCTGCAGGAACTCAAATGCACCGACGAGCAGTTCCCGCGCGCGGAACTCGAAGCCGCCGGCTGGCAGATCGCCGCCAACGGCCAGAAGACCTATAACGGCGTCGCGATTCTTTCGCGCCATCTGATCGAGCATGTCCAGCGCGACATGCCGGGATTTGCCGACGAACAGAAACGCGTGATCGCCGCGACGATCAAGGGCGTGCGCATCGTCAACGTTTACGTCGTCAACGGACAGGCCGTCGGCAGCGAAAAATATGCCTACAAGCTGCGCTGGTTGGCGGCGCTGAAGGATTTTCTCGCCACTGAGCTGGCCGCTCACCCACTGCTGGCCCTGATGGGTGACTTCAATATCGCACCGACGCCCGAGGACACCCACGATCCTGCGCAATGGGAAGGCCAGATCCTGTGCAGCGAGGCCGAGCGCGCGGGCCTGCGGGCCTTGCTGGCGCTGGGCTTGCAGGACGCGCATGCGACGGCCAAAGACCGCCAAGGGCACTTCACCTGGTGGGATTATCGTCAGGCTGCTTTTCAGCGCGACCTCGGCTTGCGCATCGACCACATCCTGTTATCGCAAGCATTGTCCACGGCCGCCCAGCGCTGGGCGGTGGACACGGCGCCCCGGAAACTCGAACGTCCTTCCGACCATGCGCCGGTCACCACGGAGATGAACCTCTAGTCAGGTTCTCGGTCTTTCAACCGGCGTTTGCGGGAGTAAGATGCGGCGCCGCACAGGCCTTCCTTGGAGGAAGCGTTGATGAGCGCGAAGCTGCTTAAAAAAAAGGGCAACCACTACGACGTCACCGGCACAGTACTGATCGCGTACCCGCAAGACGTCTGCGACGCCATCAGCCAGCTGCTGCAGGCCCGTTATCCCGGCTGCGATCTGACGCCCCTGCAACAGGCGTTCATGACCTTCACCCGGCTTTACACCGGCGAGCTCCCCGGCTACCTGGGCAACGACACCTGGTATCACGACGCCCAGCACTCGCTGGACTGCGCCCTGGCGATGACGCGGCTGCTGGACGGACACGACAGCATGGTGACGCCCGAACAGCACCTCGGCCAACGACGCGCGCTGCTCGGCGTGATCGCCGCGCTGTTTCACGACGCCGGCTATATCCGCAAGCGCGACGATGTCGAGACCCACGGCGCCGAGTTCACCCTCAATCACGTCAGCCGCAGCGGTGATTTTCTGGCGGCGTTCCTGCCGGACATCGGTTTCGCCGGCGACGTTGCCATGGCGCGCCAGCTGGTGCACTTCACCGGCTATGAGATCGCGCTGGATAAAATCCAGGTGCACGACCCGCTCGACCGCAAGCTCGGCTTCCTGCTCGGCACCGCCGACATGCTGGCGCAGTTCTCCGACCGTTGTTATCTGGAGAAATGTCGCGACTTCCTGTTCCCGGAGTTCGAGATCTGCGGACTGGCGGGTGCGCCACGCGACACCGGCCCGAAGCCGATGTACGCCACCGCCGAAGACCTGCTGCGCAAGACACCGGAGTTCAACCGCAAGATCTGGGCGGAACGATTGGATGGATATTTCGAGGGCGCCTACCGCTACATGCAGTTCCACTTCGGCGGACACAATCCGTATCTTGAAGCCTGCCAGGCGCATCTGGCCTTGCTGAAGTGGCTGCTGAAGAGTGACCGTCTGGGCGAACTGCGCCGGCGTCCCGAGGCGATCAACACGCCACGCCTGCGAAAATTACTCGGGCTCACCGGCAAGGTGTTGAACTTCCCGACGCCGAAGCGGGCGCTGGCGATGCCGCATCGCAAACATTCGGTTGACGTCGTCGAACAACAGCGCCACGTTCCCGCTTAAGTCATTTACCCGGCGTTTCGGACTTCACCTGCGCCGCGCCGACGCCGCGCGCGTCGGACGCAGCCTCCAGTCGCTTGTTTTTCTGGTCCCAGCGCACGACGTGCATGTTGCCGTAGGGCGCATCAAGCGCTTTCAGCGTGTGGCCCATTTTCTTCAGCGTGGCCTGCTCATCCGTGCTGAGCGCTTCCGGCTCGAACTGCACTTCGTCCGGCAGATACTGATGGTGGTA
Organism: Pseudomonadota bacterium; assembly: GCA_038043245.1. Lineage (GTDB taxonomy): Bacteria > Pseudomonadota > Gammaproteobacteria > Nevskiales > Nevskiaceae > JACPFV01. The sequence goes on from JBBTCH010000009.1 coordinate 52,854, forward strand.
GCGCGGCAGATCGACGATCTGTTGCGCATTCAAACCTTCGGTATAGCCGAGCACGCCGAGCAGCACCATGCTGATGATGCGCGAGCCACCGGGGGTGCCGAGGATCAAGGTCCCGTCGGGCCCGTCGACGAAGGTCGGCGACATGGACGACAGCGGCCGCTTGCCCGGCGCAATCGCATTGGCCCTGGACCCGATCAATCCATAGGCGTTGCTCGCAGACACCTGTGCCGAAAAATCATCCATCTCGTTGTTCAGAAAGATCCCGGTGCCGGGCGCCATGAACCCGGAACCAAAAGGCAGATTGATCGACAGCGTGCCCGCCACCGCGTTACCGTCCCGGTCCAGCACCGAAAAATGCGTGGTGTTGTCGCCTTCGTGCCCCAGTGTTGACGGCGGCAGCTGTGAACTGGGCGTGGCCTTCTCAGGGGAGATGCCACGCGCCAGCGTCCGCGCGTATTCACGCGAGGCCAGCCGCTTCAGCGGGATCGAGACGAAATCCGGGTCGCCAAGGAACTCGGCGCGGTCACGAAACGCGCGGCGCAGGGATTCGATGACCGCATGCCGGCTGACCGGACTCTGCTGGGGCAGCGCCTCCAGCTGCTGCAGCGCCTGCGCCAGGGCCACGCCACCCGCGGACGGTGGTGGCGCACTGGCGACACGGTAAGCACCGTAGGCAAACGTCAAGGGCGTGCGCTCGGCCACGCGATAGGCATCCAGATCCTTTTGCGTCCAGATGCCGCCGCCGGCACGCACGCCAGCCAGCAGCAGCGCGGCGGTTTCGCCCTGATAGAACCCCGGCGCGCCCTTCGCGGCCAGCCGCTCCAGCACGGTGGCCAGAGCGGGCTGCCGCAGTGTCATGCCCGGCAGCACCGGTACACCCCAGCGCAGAACGGCGGCCGTGGCCGCCGGTGATTCCCGCAGCGCCGAGCGGCGGAACCACAGCAGCTTGTGCAGCTTTAAATCGACACGAAACCCGTCACGCGCGTAACGGATCGCCGGGGCCAGCGTCACGCTCAGTGGCAAGCGCCCATAGCGCTGGGCGAGATGATCGAGACCCGCGGGCAATCCCGGGATCGCGGCCGCCAGGGCGCCATCGCGCGAGCGTTTGGCGTCGGCCACGCCATTGACCACGTACATGTCCTCGCGCGCGGCGAGCGGCGCGGTTTCGCGGCCATCGACGAAAACGTCCGGCTGACCGTCGGCACGCCGCAGCAGCCAGAAACCGCCGCCGCCAAGGCCCGAGCCGGAAGGCTCGACCACGGCCAGCGCAGCGCTGACCGCGACCGCCGCATCAAACGCATTGCCGCCGCTCGAAAGCACTTCGATGCCGGCCTGCGTCGCCAGCGGATGAGCCGACGCAACGGCATGGCCGGGGATTTCGGCGCTGTGGGCTGCAAAAACCCAGAGCAGGAGAAAAATCGGCCCGCCATTGCGCAAGGCTGCGTTGGCTCGTTTCAGCAAGACGCTTCCGATCGAAGGATGCATTTTCAATACGCCGGTTTTATTTGGACGTGCCATTTCGGGCCTCCGGGGTCACCAAGCGCGTGAGTCGTTTGTACTTCGCCATGAGCTGTTCGGCGCTCTCCGCATGCTCAGGGTCGAACGGGATGCACTTCACCGGGCACACTTCGACACACTGCGCCGTCTCGTGGTGTCCGACGCACTCGGTGCACAGCGCCGGATCGATCTCGTAGATCTCGACGCCCTGCGAAATGGCGTGGTTCGGGCACACCGGCTCACAGACATCGCAGTTGATGCAGGCGTCGGTGATTTTCAGGGCCATGCGCGCTGTGTCATTCCGAATCCTTCGACTACGCTCAGGACAGGCTCCGTGAGGGATCTGATCAGATCCCTCGCATCCGCTCGGGATAACAAGTCATTTTTTCTTGCGCCCGAATCTCTTGAGAAGATCCGGGATCACCGGCTTGGGCACCAGTTTTTCCACCGGCGCACCGAGTCCGGTCAGTTCGCGCACCAGCGACGACGACAGGTGCGCGTATTCCGGCGACGGCGCCAGCATCACCGTGTCGAGCTTCGGATAAAGACCGCGGTTCATCACCGCCATCTGCTTTTCGTAGTCGACATCGCCGACCGTGCGCACGCCGCGCACCAGCACGGTGACGCCGTGGTCGCGCGCAAAATCCACCACCAGGCCGCTGAAGCCCTTGACGCTGACATTGGTCAGCTTCATATCGCCGATCACGGCCTCGATCAGGCCGATACGCTCGTCGATGTCGAAGCGCGGGCTTTTGCTGACGTTGGCGCCGACGGCGACGATCAGCCTGGGGAACATCGCCGCCGCGCGACCGATGATGTCGCTGTGGCCGAGCGTGATCGGATCGAAGGTGCCTGAATACGCGGCAATCACTTTCATGCGTGCGGCTTCTCGAAGGACACGAGGCCAAAGCATACCTGACCGGCCTGCTTTTCCCGCAGCCAGACGAAGCCCGCCGGCAGCACCGGCTTGGCGCCCTCGCGCCATTCCAGATAGATGCGATTGACCGGCGCCAGCCGCTGCGGCAGCAGGGGCAGCGCGCGCATCAGCAGGTCGCTGTCGAACGGCGGATCGAGAAACACCACATCGAAGCGCAGCGGCGTCAGTTCGAGATAGGTGATGCCGTCCGCGGGCATCACCTCGGCGCGGGCTTCTTCTTTCAGCTTCGCCAGATTCGCGCGAATCAATTCGGTCTGCCGGCGCGCACTTTCGGCGAACACGACCTTGTTCGCGCCGCGCGAGATCGCCTCCAGGCCCAGCGCGCCGCTGCCGGCGAAAAGGTCGAGGCATTTTGCACCGTCAATCAGCGGCGCCAGCCAGTCGAACAAAGTCTGGCGTACGCGATCCGGCGTCGGCCGCACGCCCGACTTCGGGTCGAACTCGATGACTCGGGAGCGATGCGTGCCGCCGATGATGCGCAACTTGCCGGGATCGCGAATCGCCACGATTAACTCTGGGTTCCGCCGACGGTGATGCCGTCTATCTTTAATGTCGGCTGGCCGACACCGACCGGCACGCTCTGGCCGTCCTTGCCGCAGACGCCGACGCCGGGATCGAGTTTGAGATCGTTGCCGAGCATGGACACGCGCGTCAGCACGTCCGGCCCGTTGCCGATCAGCGTCGCGCCTTTCACCGGTCGCGTCAGCTTGCCGTCCTCGATCAGGTAGGCCTCGCTCGCGGAAAACACGAAATTGCCCGAGGTGATGTCCACCTGGCCGCCGCCGAAGTTGACCGCATACAGGCCTTTTTTCACCGAGGCGAGGATGTCGGCCGGATCGTGCGGTCCGGGACGCAGATAGGTATTGGTCATGCGCGGCATCGGCAGGTGCGCGAAGGATTCACGCCGGCCGTTGCCGGTAGAGGACACGCCCATCAGCCGCGCATTGAGCTTGTCCTGCAGGTAGCCGCGCAGCACGCCGTTTTCGATCAGCGTGGTGCACTGGCTCGGGGTGCCTTCATCGTCCACCGTCAGCGAACCGCGCCGGTCCGGCAAGGTGCCGTCGTCCACCACCGTGCACAGATCGCTGGCGACTGTCTGGCCGATGCGACCGCTGAACGCCGAGGTGCCCTTGCGGTTGAAATCGCCTTCGAGTCCGTGACCGATCGCCTCGTGCAGCAGGATGCCGGGCCAGCCGGCGCCGAGCACCACGGTCATGCTGCCCGCCGGTGCAGACACGGCATCGAGCAGCACCAGCGCCTGACGCACCGCTTCGCGCGCATAGGTTTCGGGAAGATCGTTGACGAAAAACGAATAGTCGCTGCGCGCCCCGCCGCCGGCCTGCGCCTGTTCGCGGCGGCCGTTCTTCTCGGCGATGACGTTGACGCTCATGCGCACCAGCGGGCGCACGTCGCCGCTGAGCGTGCCGTCGCTGGCCGCCACCAGGATGTTTTCGTGCGTCGCCGCCAGCGACACCATCACCTGCGTGATCAGCGGACTGGCGGCGCGCGCGGCGGCATCAGCGCGGCGCAGCAGCTCGATCTTGGCGCTGTCGCTCAGGCTGGTCTGCGGCCGGGTCGCAACGTACAGCGGTTTTGGCGACGCCGAACGCCAGGCCTGCACCGCGCCCGACTGACCGGCGCGCGCGATCGCCTGCGCGGTGTGCGCGGCGTCCATCAGTGCCGGCAAGGCGATCTCGTCGGAGTAGGCAAAGCCCTGTTTGTCGCCGCTGATCGCGCGCACGCCGACGCCCTGCTCGGCCTGATGCGAACCGGATTTGACCAGGCTGTCTTCGAGGAACCAGCTTTCGCTGGTCGCCTGCTGGAAATACAGGTCGGCGGCGTCGATGCCGTTTTTCATCAAGGCGCCGAGCGCCCGCTGCAGATGGGCTTCGTCGAGGGCCGAAGGCTCAAGCAGGTTTCTGCGAACTTCCGTGAGCACTGTCATAGCCGGCGATGGTCAAGGACGGGAAACGTCTTGCGCAAGTGTTCACGCGGCGCGCGTTGAATCTCGGCGAGCACCACGCCCTCGCCGTCGGCGCGTTGTGCCAGCACCGAGCCCCAAGCATCCACGATCATCGAGTGACCGTGCGTGTGTCGTCCGCCCGGATGCTCGCCGCACTGGTTGGGCGCCAGCACCTGGCACAGATTCTCGACTGCGCGCGTGCGCAGCAGGATGTCCCAATGGGCGGCGCCGGTGCGCGCGGTGAACGCCGACGGCACGCACAGGATTTCGGCGCCCTGCTGGCTCAGCGCGCGAAACAGCTCGGGGAAGCGCAGGTCGTAGCAGACGCTCAGGCCCAGCCTGCCCAGCGGTGTATCCACCACCACCGCCCTGACTGCGCCGGGCGCGATGCTCGCCGACTCGCGGTAGGTTTCCTCGCCGACCGCGACATCGAACAGATGAATCTTGTCGTAGCGCGCGACGCATTCGCCGCTGGAATTGAACACCAGGCTGGCGGCGAAGACACGGCCATCCGGAGCTTTCAATGGGATGGTGCCGCCGACGATCCACAGCTTGAGCTGCTGCGCGCAGCGCGCGAGGAACTTCTGGATCGTCCCGCGCCCCGCTTCCTCAGCCTGCGCGAGTTTGTCTTTTTCATGCGCGCCCATGAAGGCGAAGTTCTCCGGCAACACCGCCAGCATCGCGCCCGCACCCGCTGCCTGCACCAGCAGGCGCTCAGCCGCCGCCAGATTCGCGGCGACGTCGTCGCGCGAATTCATCTGCACCACGGCGGCGGTCGTATTCACCATCAGTCGCCCGACACCTGCGGATCGTCCCAGCTGCCGGTGACCCGGTAGTTGATCTGCGTCAGTTTTTCCAGCGGCTGGTCGAGGATCTGCTGTGCCAGAAACACCAGCCCGGCGCCGATCGGACCGGCCAGCGCCGCCGCCCCGAGGGTGAAGCCGGTGGACAGTCCCGGATACACGGTGACGCGCTGATCGTAATCGCGCGCGACCAGGCCGGCACGGCCGCGCATCGCGATGCGCAGCGACGGCCCCTTGACTTCGACATTCTCGGTGCGCGCCTGACCGTCCGCGATGGTGAAACTGCCGCGCACCGTATCGAACGCCAGCCCCTGGTCGGCGACATCGCCGAAGTTCAGCGACAGCCGGCGCGGCAGCGCATAGAAATTGAACAGGCCGAGCACACGACCGACCCCCGGCTCGATGCCGCGCAAAAATCCGTTGTCGAATTCCAGCGCCAGATCGCCGCGCGCCTGCTGCCAGGACAGCCCAGGTGCGGACGGCGCCCACGCCGCCTGGAGGTTGATGCGCGTCGCCTTGGCCACCAGCGTCGCGCCGAACCCGAAGGCGCGCTGCACGCCCTCGAAATCCGTCGAAATCAGGCGCAGACCGAGATTGGCGCTGGAGCGCCCATCGCGCCGCAGCCAGAGTCCGCTGGCATTGAGGTCGTTCTCGCCGCCGCGGCTGCTGAGCGCCAGCAGTTTCTGGCCGCCGGGGATTTTCTGGGTGCGGGCGATGATCGCACCGAACAGCGCATCGGCGATCTCGAAGCGGCCGACTTCGACATCCAACTCCGGCCAGCGGCCAGGGTCCTGCACCGTCTTCGATGTGCGGGTCTCTGCAGTGTTCGGGTTATGTGCAAGTGCCAGATGCATCAGGCGCGCCTGTATTTTCTCGCGCATCCACAGCACTTCGCCTTCGGCGCCCGCGCCATCCAGGCGCAGGCGCCAGCCGGCCCCTTCCGGCTGTGCACGCAGCTGCGTCTGCGGCAATTGAAACCCGCGCCACAGCCAGCGCTCCACACGCAGATTGGCGCGCGTCAGCGGCAACGCACCCAGCGTGCTTTTGGCGTCACCCAGATCATCGATAAAACCCAGCCAGTCGTCGACGCTCAGATCACTGACGACCGCGCCCAGGCTCAGACCCGGCAGCGCCTCCGTAAACACCGGCGCGTCGCGACCCAGGCGCAGCGTGATCGCATCCAGCTGCGACTGCGCACCCTTGAGCCGCCAGCGCAGATCGGCGCCAAGGCGTCCGCTCCAGTCCGCCGATATTCGTGGCCCGCTTTTGGGATCTTCCGAGATCACCAGACGCAGCGGTGCCGCGGCGCCGGTGGCCTTGGCCAGCGGCGCCGGAAGCCGCATCTGCACGCCGCGCAGATCGCTGTCCAGTACCAGCGCCGCCGGGTCAGGCCCGGACAAGCGCAGCTGCGCGCGCACGGCGGTATTGCCCGACAGGCGCGCGCGCAAGCCTTCGGGCAGTTTTTTCGCCGCGACGGAAGTGGCGCCCAGATCCAGACTCCAGAACGCAGTCAGGGCGCTACCGCTTTTGCGTGCGGTGATGGAGCCCGTCAGCGGTTGATCCATCAGCCGGCCCTCGAGTTTTCGCGCATGGATGCCGTCGGCGCCGAAGCCCACCTCACCGCGCAGCTCACGCACCGGCTCGTTGATATCGGTCAGTAACAGTTCGGCGCCACTCACCACCACGCGCCCGCTGGCGTCGGTGTTGCCGGGATGGTTCAAGGGAATGTCCAGGCGCAGATCCAGCTGTCCCGGCCCGCGCGCACGCGTGTGCTTGAGCAGACCTTCGAAACGCGGCCGCAAGGGGCTGGCGGCGAGCACGCTGTAGAACCGCCCCAGATCGCCCGCGACCTGACCGTTGACCGATAACAACGAGTCGCTGAAATCGCGGAAACGGGCTTCGACTTTCTGCACCGGCAGCTCGGCGATCGTCCCCTGATTCACCCGGATGGCAAGACCGTTGCCACGAAACGCCAGATCCGCGTTCAGGCTTCTGACCTCCGGCCAGCCGGCGGCATAAAACACTTCGGCGTCCGCGACGTTGGCATCCAGCGACCAGGCGCCGGGTTTCTTGTCGAACGGGAAATCCGCCAGCGGTCCGTCGATCACCAGCTGCGCCTGGGTGATCGGGGTGCGCACGAGGCCGCGTGTCAGCCAGTCACGCAGACCGGCGCCCCAGTGCAAGGGCATGAACGGCTTCAGGCGTGCGGCGTCCTTCACGGAAAACTGCGCTTTCAACGACAACACCGGCGACTTCGTCAGCTTGAGCGCGAATTCGCCGCGGCCCTCGCTGCCGGCGAACGCCCAGCGGAATTGCGGCGCCGAGAAAGTCCAACCCTCTGCTTCACGCTTCCAGCGCAGGCCGGTGGTGAGTGACTCGACCGGCAGCGGCATTGAAAACACCCTCGGCAGGCTCAGCTTGAAAGCGGCCGCCTGCAGCCCCAGACGGCCGCCGTTTTCGTCCAGCGCCACTTCGCCGCTGAGACCGGACACCCCGGCCGCGCGGTCGCCCGCAGGCAGGCCCAGTTGTTCAAAGGCCGTGCGCAGGCTGTAACGGGCGGCCTGCTCCGGCGAACCCGGCTTGAAGCTCGCGTCCACGGCGCGCAGATCGCCGCTCAAGCCTTGCAGGGCCGGCGCATCCTGCACGGCCAGATCCAGCCAGGGCACCAGATCGTCGAGCCGCAGAAAATTCAGTCTCAGGCCCCACTCCGCTTCGCCACCGGTTGCCGACTTGATCAGGCTCACCACACCGCTGGTCTTCGGCCAGACTCCGCGCGATCCTTCGACCTGCAGGTTCTGCACTTCGGCCTGCCATCCGAACGGCTGGGCGCTCACGCGTGCGGTCAGTGCCAGACCCTTGAGCGTGGCCTTGGGCGCCTTGCTGCCGCCCCGGAGTGCGAGCGCGCGCAAAGACACATCCGCCCACTGCGGCTGGCCGTCGCGCAATTCACCGTTGATGCGCAGCTGGCCGTTCTCGATCCGCAACGCCGCCAGCGATGGGTTGAGCCATCGCAGCCAGGGCAGGCTGCGCACGTCTTCGATTTCCGCCGACCAGTCGCCGTTCCAGGTCGCGCGCGCTTCAAGGCGGCCGCGGAAACGTGCTCGAAGATTCAGGCGCTCACCAACGCTCTCCGGCAGGGTCAGTTGCGCATCCAGACGCGGTCCGCGCAGACCCTGCGAGAGTTCCGCGCGCTCGACACCGAAGCGCAAAGTCATCGGGCCCAGACGCGCATCCTTGAGCGAGATCGTGCAGCGCTCGAGGGCGATCGCCTCGAAACGCGCCAGGCCTTGCAGGGTCCCATCCAGATCGGTTTCACCGTCGTCGGTCAACAAGGCTTCCAGCCCGCGGATGCGCCACTGCCCTTCGGCATCCACCTGCGCGGAGAGCTCGAGGCCGGCCAGCGCGATACGCACCGGCGTGAAATCGCCGAACACCAGGCGCCAGGGACTGAAGCCGAGCCGCAAGGACTCGACGCGCAGCTGCGTGGTCTTCTCGTCGGCGGTCAGCAACTCGACCTGCTGCAGGTCGAGGCCTGGCGTGCCGCCACGCCAGTCCAGGGCCAGATCGCCGATGCGCAGCGGCTGCTGCACCGCCTCGCTGGCGAAGTGCTCGAGCCGGTCTCGATAACCCGGCAGCAGATTCAATGCCGTGGCGAACAGCGCAGAAACCGACATCGCGAAAATGACCACGCCCGCGACCGTCCAGAAAACGCGGCGTATCCAGCGGCGCGTGCCGGGGTCAAAGTCCGCGAAGGGATCGTGCATGATCGCCCGCAGCGAGCGGCGGATCACAACGGCACCACGTCGAAGTTCTCCTGCGGATACAGGCTGTCGGCCTGCACGCGGATCGGGCGTTTCAGCTGACTCTCCATTTCCGCCAGACCCTGCTCCTCGGTGAGGCGCGTCGCCACCGTGGGCGCGGTGATGATCAGGAACCCCTTCGATTCGAACTGCCGGGCCGAGCGCGCCAGCTCACGGAAAATTTCGTGGCAGACGGTTTCGACGGTCTTGACCGTGCCGCGACCGACGCAGGCCGGACAGGGCTCGCACAGGATGTGGCCCAGCGATTCGCGCGTGCGCTTGCGCGTCATCTCGATCAGGCCCAGCGGCGAGAACGGATGGACCGTGCTGCGCGCCGGGTCGCGCTTGAGTTCTTTTTCCAGCGCACGCAGCACCTGCGCCCGGTGCGCTTCTTCCTTCATGTCGATGAAGTCAAGGATGATGATGCCGCCGAGGTTGCGTAGACGCAGCTGGCGCGCGATCGCCTGCACCGCCTCCAGATTGGTTTTCAGCACCGTCTCTTCGAGATTGCGGTGGCCGGTGAACGAACCGGTGTTCACATCCACCGTGGTCATCGCCTCGGTCTGGTCGATCACCAGATGGCCGCCGGACTTGAGCGCGACCCGGCGCTCGAGCGCGCGGTTGATGTCGTCTTCGACGCCATACAGATCGAAGATCGGCGCGGCGCCGTCGTAATGCTCGATGCGCCCGGAGCCCTGCGGCACGTACTCGTGTGCGAACTGGGTCAGACGCTGGACCTCGGCCGCGGAATCCACGCGCACACGATCCACCTCGGTGCCGAGCAGATCGCGCAGGATGCGCATCGACAACGGCAGGTCGCCGTGCACCAGCTCGCCCGGTTTGGTTTTTTGCGCGCGCTCCTGCACCGACGCCCACAGGCGCAGCAGAAATTGCCAATCCTGGGTCAGCGCGACTGCATCAACCCCTTCAGCGGCCGTGCGGACGATCACGCCGTGGCTGTCTTTGCGCGCGGCCTCGATGATCTGGCGCAAGCGGATGCGCTCGGCTTCGTCTTCGATTCGCGCCGACACGCCAATCGTGCCGCCGTTGCGCTCGTGCGGCAGCAACACCAGATAGCGCGAGGCCAGCGACAGCATCGTGGTCAGGCGCGCGCCCTTGCTGCCGAGCGGATCCTTGAGCACTTGCACCAGCACATCCTGGCCTTCACGCAGCAGTTGATTGATCGGCGACGGTTCGCGCGGCAACGCCGCGGGTGTTTCACCCAGCTCCGGCCAATGGGAGTTGATCATGTCCGAGGCGTGCAGAAACGCCGTGCGCTCCAGACCGATCTCGACAAATGCCGCTTGCATGCCCGGCAGCACGCGCTCGACGCGACCCTGATAGATGTTGCCGACCAGCCCATGCCGCGCCGCGCGCTGCACATAGACCTCTTGCACGCTGCCACCCTCGACCCGCGCCACGCGCGTTTCGTGCGCGCCAATGTTGACCAGGATCTCGGTGCTCAAACCAGCACCTTGAAATCCCGCAGCAGCTCGCAGGTTTCAAACAGCGGCAGACCCATCACGCCGCTGTAACTGCCGTGGATTTCTCTCACAAACCGAGCACCCAGACCCTGAATCGCGTAAGCGCCGGCCTTGTCAGCGGGTTCGCCGCTGTCCCAGTAGGTTTGCGCGTCCCGCGCCGAAACAGGTCCGAAGTTCACTCGCGTGACAGACAGCCGTGTGGCACTGCGGGTTCCCTGAACCAGCGCGACCGCGCTGTAGACCTCGTGTGCGCGGGCGGACAATCGCGCCAGCATCGCCAGCGCATCCGCACCGTTGCGCGGCTTGCCGAGAATGTCGCCGTCGATCACCACATCGGTATCGGCGCCCAGCACCACCGCATCGGCCGCTGCCGTCGCTGCGCCCTTATGCGCCTTGGCCAGCGCGGTGGTGATGGCGTAATCAGCTGGCGACTGGCCGGGCCGGCGGCGTTCATCCACGTCGGCCGCCACCACTTCGAAACGCAAGCCGAGCTGTCGCAATAATTCCTGACGACGCGGCGAACGCGACGCGAGAACCAGCACGGGCTGTGAAGGAGGCATTGAGACCGCGATTTTACGAGCAGAGCGGCCTTGTATGTTTCATTGCTGCCATCTGGCGCGAGGCATTGGCAGTCTGTAGTGTCTGGTACAGATCTGTTCGCGCACCTGATCGAGCAAACAAGGTGCATCGGCATTTGTCGTTTTGTCCGTCATGTCCGTCTTTACCAATAAAATGAAAACAATCTATTCATACGATTGCGGCAATAGCGCCAAGACTGTACGACGACACGGTCTCGGTTATACGACACTTTTGTCGTCTAATTGGCGTTGGGCCTCACAATAAATGTCAATACCACCGGCCGAGTTTCAGAAGCGGCTTGATTCGATCTCTGAGCACGAAAGCGTTCCATACGGCCGCGCTCACCTCATCTTTGACGCAGAAGCTGAACACGGCCAAGCGATTCTTCAGTACCGCGGCTACTTATCTCTCTCAGATGCGTTCAAGTGCTTTTTTCTCGAAACAGTTGAACTCCTAAACGTCAGTTGTCGCCCTCAGGTAAAGACGCCTCTGTCGGAGTTCTACGGACTCTTCATGCAAGGAGTCGCGCATTCGTTTCAGTCACTTTGCAGCGCAGAACGAATTGCCGTTAACGGCTATCCGCTGCACGGATACACGATTCTTAGAAACACGTTCGATAGCCTCGTCCTCTCGTCTGCTTGCCTGCAGAAGATCGTTGACTTCTACAGCGTAGAAGGAGTCACTCCCGGAAAGCCCCTAGACCTAGCGGCGGCGAAGAAACTTCGCAAGAGCACTGAGTTTCAAGCCCGCCAGGCTATGACCGGGGCTGCCAGTGGGCTGCAACAGGCCACGATTGATGAACTTAAGAAGTTGGATGAGCTGTTTGATCTTGAAACTCACGGTGCACGGCTCTCTCTTACAGATTCACAGGAATGGCTTCGGGGGAAGGCGCCCCTGCCAGTACTGGCGACATTTAGGGAGCGATCATTTGCCATGTTTATGAATCGCTTCTCAGAGGTGGCTTGGATGGCGCATAGGCTGCTCCCTGCCGTTCAGCCACCTGGGATCGTTATTCCTGAGCCATGGCCGGAGAAGTGGCGCATCATTGACGAGTCATTCCAGATAATGGTGAATTCACTGACAGAGCAACTCGGAAAGCCAGTCGGGGCGGCGATCGTCGAGTTCGTGTCGAAGAAGTTTCCATTCAGCGAGAAGTCAACATTCCCACTGTGAGGCCCAACAACGCGTTCCACTCGGACGGGCCTCGCTTCGCGAGGCCCGCCGGTGAACGCGGGCGTTAGAGCTCTCGTATGTCATCGACACTGAGAATGCTCACTGGCATAGCCAGCCTGGTTCCGTTCGTGATTCTTGTCGCTGCGGTCACTTCCGGCGCCGAAGACTTCGTTTTGTGGCAATGGGTCATTATTTTTGTGGCTTCTTTTGGCTCAATCGTTCACATGCTTCTTCGGCCGAGCATCTCTTACCGCGGCAAGTGGCTCTGGCTGGCAGGACTGCTTGTCATTTGGCCAGTCGCCATTCCCACATACTGGTTTCTTCACGTGAAAGTAGGCTCTGCATGAGCTCTAACCAACGCTTCCATCCGACGTCGGATATTGCCCCGATAAAGTAGACACTCTGGCCTAACGCTTGGACTTCCCCCGGTCTAGTTTGCAGTCCCGGCCTATGATTTCGCCATAGGAGG
>JBBTCH010000010.1:0-129393 GCA_038043245.1 Pseudomonadota bacterium
TTTGGTGCCTTTTGGGACGCCAAAAGGCACCCGCCCGACAGGGCGGAACAGTCTTGAAATCTTTAAGCGCTGGATGCCCGCCTGCGCGGGCATGACAGCACTACACGTCCGCCCACATCCTCAACAGATTCGCGCGAATCTTCTGTAGTTGCAGCGCCTCCGCCGTGTCCTTGCCGTCCGGCGCCAGCGCACGCCGCACCGAGCCCAGCTCGGCGAGCATCAGGCGCTTTTCGTGCTCGCGCACCATGCATTGGATCCAGGTCACCACCGCCAGTCGCACCCCGCGCTTGACCGGCTCGACGCGGTGAATGGTCGTTGCTGGATACAGCACCAGCGCCCCGCGCGGCAGCTTGACGCGCTGCGCGCCGAGTTCACTGCTGACGACGAGTTCGCCGCCGTCATAGCTGTCGGGCGCGGATAGGAACAGGGTCATGGCAAGGTCGGTGCGCACGGCGAAGGGTCCCTGCATCACCGGCCGGTCGATGTGGTCGCCGTAGGTCATACCGGGCTCATAGCGATTGACCAGCGGCGGCATGATGCGCAGCGGCAGTGCGAAGGTGTTGAAGCCGTCGTTGCGCAGCACGGCGGCGAGCACCAGCTTGCGGATCTCCTCGATCTCCTTGCCTTCGGTCCTGGCCTGCTGGTTGTTCTTGGCGCGCGCGGCGGCGCCGCTGGCGGTACTGCGCCCATCGACGAATTCGACTTTCGCCACCAGGGCGTCGAGCGCCGCCAGTTCGGTGGGCTGCAAAACATTCTGGATGGTGACGATCATTGAGTCGGGTCCAAAGTCGGGCGAACCGTGACACTTTAGAGAAAGCGACTTCGGCTACACAACCCGCCGCGAACTGGGTGTAGGATTAATCCATGTTCAAGACGCCGAAACCACTGAACAAACCGACGCACAATCCGGTGGCGGTGGCCAACGAGTTCGTCGCGCTGGCTGCGGCGGATCACACCATTGACGTCAATCCCGCCAAACTGCACGCGCTGGTCTACATGGCGCACGGCTGGCACCTGGGCATCAACGGCCACCCACTGCTCAACGGCCGCATCTCGGCCTGGCGCGACGGCATCTTCGTGACCGAGCTGCGCGAAGCCGGCTGCTGGGGCACCAAGCGCGTGGACGCACCGATCGCGATCGTCAGCGTGGACGACGCGCGCGGCATGATGGCTGAGCGGACGCCGCGCATGCCGCCCAAGCACGTCGATCTGAAAACCATCGTAGCGGTGTGGAAACTCTATGGCCGCCTGCCCCCGTTCGATCTGGTGCGCGTGACCAAGGAAGTCGCCTCGCCGTGGGACCTGATCTGGAACGACGAGGAACGCCCGAACGACGAACCAAAAGTCATTCCCAATGCGACCATGAAGATCTTCTTCAAGCAATTGGCTGACAAGCGCCGCAGCAAGGTCGCTGGCATCACCGAGACGCTGCGGCTGCACCCCACCGCAGGCATCGATCAAACACAGACGATGCTAGAAACGCCCGACCCCAATCGCCTGCGTTCGATTTAGAAAATCTGATTACTGCCGTTCATGGTGAGCCTGTCGAACCATGAACAAGCCATCACCATTCACCCTTCGACAAGCCTGTCCTGAGTCTGCCGAAGGGCTCAGGGCGAACAGCCGCTAAGCTTCGAGGCCGATTGCAACCCGCAGTTTTCCGTCGGCGGCGACCCAGGCGCGATACATCGCCCTTGAATTGAACGGCAGCGCGAGGTTGCCCGCGCGATCCACCGCGATGCAGCCGCCGCGACCGCCATAGCCGCGGATCTCGTCCAGCCCTGACGCGCAGGCACTGTCCAGTTTTTCGCCTGCGGCGAGCCGTGCATGCAGCGCGAAACCGAAACCCGCGCGGATAAAACTTTCGCCGGTACCGGTGCACGACAGCGCCACGCTGCGGTCATCGGCGAAAGTGCCGGCGCCGATGATCGGCGTGTCGCCGATGCGTCCCGGATGCTTGTTGGTCAACCCGCCGGTGGACGTCGCCGCCGCCAGATGGCCCTGCGCATCCCGCGCTACCGCGCCGACAGTGCCGAAGGCCGCATCGTGATCCAGCACGATCACGCCTTTCTTGTGCGCTTCCTTCAGCTGATGGAAACGCTGCTCGGTGATGAAGTAGTCGGGCGTGACCTCCTGCAGCCCCAGCTCGCGGCCCAGTGCTTCGGCACCGGCGCCCATGAACATCACGTGTGGCGAGCGCTCCATCACCGCGCGTGCCAATCTGACTGGACTCTGGATGCGCGAGACGCCGGCGACCGCACCACAGGCGCGATTGCGACCGTCCATGATCGCGGCGTCGAGTTCCGGCTGGCCCTCGCGGTTCAGCACCGCACCGATGCCGGCGTTGAACAAGGGACATTCTTCGAGCAGCACCACCGCGTGCTCGACCACGTCGAGCGCACTCACGCCCGCGTGCAGGCGCGACAGCGTCGCTTCGGCGATGCGCTGCAGGGCTTCGCGATGCTGCGGCTGCGGACCGAGTGCGGGGTCGAGGTCGCCGGCGCCACCGTGGATCGCAAGCCGGATTTTTTCGCTCATGCCGAAAGTGTACTTGTCATTCCGAACGCAGTGAGAAATCTGATCTCTGTAAAGCCAGATCCCTCGCTGCGCTCGGGATGACAGACTTATTAGAATCCCTCGATGAACCTCGTCCTCGCCTGCATTCTCATCTACATCGTCTCGCAACTGGCGGTGGCGTTCTGGGTGTCGCACCGCAATCGCAACGAAGAGGACTACCTGCTCGCCGGCCGCGCGCTGGGGCCGTGGCTGGCGACGTTCTCGGTGTTCGCCACCTGGTTTGGCGCCGAGACCTGC
This sequence comes from Pseudomonadota bacterium, assembly GCA_038043245.1. Classification (GTDB taxonomy): domain Bacteria; phylum Pseudomonadota; class Gammaproteobacteria; order Nevskiales; family Nevskiaceae; genus JACPFV01. The sequence goes on from JBBTCH010000010.1 coordinate 2,815, forward strand.
ATCGGCGCCGCCGGCGAGGCCTATCAGCACGGGCTTTCCGGCGTCATCGCCGATCCGTTCGGTTACACGCTCGGCATCGTCTTCATGGGCCTGTTCTTCGCCGCCACCTTATGGAAACGCGGCATCGTCACGCTGGCTGATCTTTTTCAGCAACGCTACAGTCTCGGCGTCGCCCGGCTGGCGGCGGTCATCATGATTCCCGGCTCGGTGCTGTGGGCGGCGGCGCAGGTGCGCGCTTTCGGGCAGGTGTTGTCGTCGGCCAGCGAACTGGGCCTGTTCACCGCCATCACGCTGGCCGCCGTCGTGGTCATCGCCTACACCGCCATCGGCGGCATGTGGGCCAATGCGACCACCGATCTGATCCAGGGCCTCGTGCTGATCGCCGGCGTGCTTGGCCTGTTCGCCGTGTTCGTCTCGATCGGCGGACTGACCACGCTGGCGAATCTGCCACCGGCAAAAACCGAGGTGCTGCACGAACGCACGGTCTGGGATGCGCTCGACACACTGGCGATCCCGATCTTCTCCACGATCGCCGCTCAGGAACTGGTTGCACGCGTGCTGTCGATGCGCGGCGCACAGCTGGCACGCAACGCCACCGTCGGCGCGGGGCTGCTTTACCTGCTCATCGGCAGCGTGCCGGTGATGATCGGGCTCGGCGCAGCGTCGTTCATCGGTACCGATCGCGACCACGAGCAGGTGCTGGCGCTGTTCGCGCAGGAGAATCTGCCGCTGCCGCTCTACATCCTGTTCCTCGGCGCGCTGGTATCGGCGATTCTTTCGACGCTTGCCGGCGCGCTGCTGGTCGCGGCGTCGCTCGCCGCACACAACCTCTACGCACCGCTGCGGCCAGGCTTGAGCGAAACGCAGAAAATATCCGCCAGCCGCTGGGCGGTGGTGCTGTTTGGCATCGTCGCCTACGGCATCGCGTTGTCGAGCGACAGCGTCTATGCGCTGGTGCAGGAAGCCGGCGGGCTGGGCTCGTCCGGGATTCTGGTGGCGATGTTGTTTGCCTTATGGGGCCAGCGCTTCGGTGGCGCATTCAGCGGCTATGCGTCACTGATTGTGGGCACCGGCACTTATGTCGTCGCCAAGCATCTGCTGGGCTATGAGCAGCCGTATCTGTTGTCACTGGCTGCATCGCTGCTAGCCTATCTGGCGTTGTCGCCCGCCTTATTCAAATCGAGAACTGCCCCATGAATAAAGTTCTGGTTTTTGTGTCCAGCGTGGCGCTTGCCGCCTGTGACGTTTCCAGCATCGGGATCGACACCCCCGCAACTGGCATGCCGCCTGCGACCGCACCCTCTGCACCCAGCGACAGCGGCCCGGCGCTGACCGCCGACCCCGCCGCACTTGCGGCGAGCCTGGTCTGCACCGGCGACCTCGCTTCGCAACCACCGGCCCTGCTGGTGCACGGGACTGCGGTCTCCGCCGAGGCCAATTTCAGCTGGAACTACGTGCCCGCACTGAGCACGCTCGGCTATGCCGTGTGCACCGTGCAGATGCCGAACAACGGCATGAGCGACATCCAGGATTCGGCCGAATACATCGTCCATGCCCTGCGCGAGATGAACCGTGTCAGTGGCAGGAAAATCCAGGTTCTGGGCCACAGCCAGGGCGGCATGATCCCGCGCTGGGCGCTGCGTTTCTGGCCCGACACGCGCGCGCTGGTGGATGACCTCATCGGCTTCGCTTCATCGAACCATGGCACGGTGGATTCCATCGCCTTCTGTGAGGCACCTGGCGGCTGCGCCGAGTCGTTCTGGCAACAGACGCTGGGCTCCAATTTCATCACCGCCCTCAACGCCGATTTCGAGACGTTCGACGAGATTTCCTACACCAGCATCTACACCTATCTCGACGAAATCGTCGTGCCCAACCTGCCGCTGACGGCCGACACGCAGAGCAGCGCGCTCGCCGGCGGCGCCAATGTCACCAACGTCGCCACCCAGGACGTCTGCCCGAATAATCTTGGCGAACATCTGGCGCTGGGCACTTACGACGCGGTGGCTTACGCGATCGCGCTCGATGCCTTGACCCATGCGGGCCCGGCAGACCCCGCGCGCGTGCCGCTGACCGTGTGCCTCGAACCATTCATGCCGGGCGTGGATCCCACGACCTTCATCACCGACTACGCCGCCGCCGGCATGGTCCTTGGCCAGACCGTCGCGAACGCCGTGCGGGTGCCGGAAGAACCGCCGCTGAAATGTTACGTGGACAATTCCTGTCAGCCTTGAATCGGCGACAAGCCGATTTAAGGACTGATCCCGGGCGCGGCGAAGCGCGCATCGGGACTCCACCCGCTTGAATCACTCATTGGAGCAAGTCGTGCGCAATCTGACCCTCATCGTTCTCGGCGTCACCTTCATCGCCAACAGCCTGCTGATGATTTTTGCCGCTGAATCCTGGTATCAGCTGATCCCCGGCGTGGCCGAAACCGGCCCGTTCAACCTGCATTTCGTGCGCGACATCGGCTGCGCCTATCTGGTCTGTGGCGCGGCTCTGCTGTGGCTGCTTTACGACGCGCGCGCCTGGCCAGCGGTGCTGGCGGCCGGCGCGTTCCAGGGATTGCACGCACTGACGCACGTCTGGGACGCGCTCGGCGGCCGCGTCACGCCCGAACACATCGCCAGCGACTCTGTCGCGGTGATCCTGCCGGCGCTGCTGGTGCTGTGGCTCGGCGGGTCCGCCCGCAAACCGGGTTAAGGAGCCTCATGTTCAAACGATTGCTGCACGGCCCGCTGAATCGATTCGAGCGCGAGTTCGATTACGACATGAGTTACGGCCGCGAGATTCTCGATGCCGACCTCGGCGCTTTCCTGAAATTCGGCCTGCTCACGCCGTTTGTGGAACATCGGCGCGATGTGCCTGCGGAAGCGTATTACGCCGCGAAATTACTCGGCACCATGAGTGAAGACTGCGGGCCCTGCACACAGCTGGTGGTGAAGATGGCGGAACGCGATGGCGTCAGCGCCGAGGTGCTGCGCGCGGTGCTGGCGCGCAAACCGGACTCGCTGCCCGTGGACGCGCAACTCGGCTATCGGTTTGCCGAGGCCTCACTGGCGCACAGCGCCGCCGCCGATGAGTTGCGCGAAGCCGTGACCCATCGCTGGGGCCGGCGCGGTCTGGTGTCGCTGTCATTTGCGCTGGTGGCCGCGCGCATTTTTCCGACGCTGAAATACGCGCTCGGTCATGGCAAAACCTGCGTGCGCGTCAGCGTCGGCGGTCAAGCGCAGCCGGTGCAAAAACCGTCCGCGTAACGCTACTTTTTGACTTCGCGGACGCCGTCGGCGCCACCCACCAGCAACACATCCGCCGGACGGCGGGCAAACAGGCCCACGCAGACCACGCCCGCAAGCTGGCCGATGTCCTGCTCCAGCTTCAGCGGGTCGGTGATGCTCAAGCCGTGCAGGTCGAGAATGACGTTGCCGTTGTCGGTGGTAAACCCCTCGCGCAGCATCGGCGTGCCGCCGGTCTTCACCAGCTCACGCGCGACATAACCGCGCGCCATCGGGATCACTTCCACCGGCAGCGGAAACTTGCCGAGCACCTTCACGCACTTGGATTCGTCGGCGATGCAGACGAACTTGCGCGAGGCCGCCGCAACGATCTTTTCGCGCGTCAGCGCGCCGCCACCGCCCTTGATCAGGCGCAGGTGCGCATCGGCTTCGTCGGCACCGTCCACATAAACCGACAGCGTGCCGCTGCTGTTGAGGTCCAGCACCGGGATGCCGTGCTTCTTCAAGCGTTCGCTGCTGGCATTGGACGAGGACACCGCGCCGGCGACGTCGCATTTGCTGGCGGCCAGCGCATCAATGAAGAAATTCACCGTACTGCCGGTGCCGACGCCGATGACGTCGCCGGACAGCACGTATTTGAGCGCCGCTTCGGCCGCAGCTTTCTTGGCTTGGTCTTGGGTCACGTTCTTTTCCCGAATAGTGCGGTGCCGATACGGATATGCGTCGCGCCTTCGGCGATGGCGGCTTCGAAATCGTCCGACATGCCGGCGGAAAGTGTATCCAGTTCCAGCCCCGACCGGCGCAGCGACTCGAACAGTTCGCGCAGGTATTTGTACGGCGCGCGCGCATCGGCGCGATCCGGCTCGGGGATTGTCATCAATCCGCGCAGTCTCAGGCGCGGCAGGCCTGCGAGGGTCTCGCACAGCGCCAGCGCCTCGTCGGCACGCACCCCGGATTTGCTGGCCTCGCCGGAGACGTTCACCTGCACGCAGACGTTCAGCGGCGGCAGATGCGCGGGCCGTTGCTCGGAAAGGCGGCGCGCGATTTTCTCGCGCTCGACCCCATGTGCCCACGAAAAATGGGCGGCGATATCGGCGGTCTTGTTGGACTGGATCGGGCCGATGAAATGCCATTCCAGCGGCAAATCATGCAGCGCTTCGATTTTCGTCAGCGCCTCCTGCAGATAGTTTTCGCCGAAGGCGATCTGCCCTGCGTTGTGCGCTTCCCGCACGGCGTCGGCACCGAAGGTTTTGCTGACGGCGATCAGATGCACGGATTCCACTGGACGGCCGGCGGATTGCGCGGCTGTCGCCATGCGACGTTGCAAGATCAGCAGTCGGTCTGAAACATCGCTCATGTGTGGGGTTGCCGAGGTCGCGGATAGCCGATAGTGTCTGAGCATAAGCGGGACGCAATACCAACAAAACTGCGGGAGCCCCATGGATATTTCTCAACTACTGACCTTCAGCGTCAAACAGGGCGCTTCCGACCTGCACTTGTCCGCCGGCGTCGAGCCGATGATCCGCGTCGATGGCGATATCAAGCGCATCAACTTGCCGCCGATGGATCACAAAGCCGTTCATGACATGGTCTACGACATCATGAACGACAAGCAGCGCAAGGATTACGACGAGTTCCTCGAGTGCGATTTCTCGTTCGAGATCCCCGGCCTTGCGCGCTTCCGCGTCAACGCCTTCAACCAGTCGCGCGGCTCTGCCGCCGTATTCCGCACGATTCCGTCCAAGATCCTGTCGCTGGAAGACCTCAAGTGTCCGGCGATTTTCAAGGAGATCGCCGAGACGCCGCGCGGCATCGTGCTGGTGACCGGCCCCACCGGCTCCGGCAAATCCACCACGCTGGCGGCCATCGTCAACCACATCAACGAAAACGAACCCGGCCACATCCTCACCATCGAGGACCCGATCGAATTCGTGCATCCGCCGAAGAAGTGCCTGATCAACCAGCGCGAGGTCAAGCGCGACACGCTGGGGTTCACCGAGGCGCTGCGTTCGGCTTTGCGCGAAGACCCTGACGTGATCCTGGTCGGCGAAATGCGCGACCTCGAGACCATCCGCCTGGCGCTGTCCGCTGCCGAGACCGGCCACTTGGTGTTCGGCACCCTGCACACCACCAGCGCGTCCAAGACCATGGATCGCATCATCGACGTGTTCCCGGCGGCGGAAAAGGAAATGGTGCGCTCGATGATCTCCGAGTCCTTGCGCTCAGTGATCTCGCAAACCCTGCTGAAGAAAAAAGGCGGCGGCCGCGCCGCCGCGCACGAGATCCTGATCGGCAACCCTGCGATCCGCAACCTGATCCGCGAGAACAAGGTGGCGCAGATGTATTCGGCGATCCAGACCGGCCAGAAGGAGGGCATGCAGACCCTCGATCAATGCCTCAAGGATCTGGTCAAGCGCGGGGTGGTGGATATCAACGAAGCGCGCGGCAAATCCGCTGACCCGAAAAACTTCACCGCGTAATTCTAGAGAGACGCTCATGGAACGCGAACAAGCAGTCAAATTGGTACAGCAGCTGCTGACCCTGATGAAACAGAAAGGCGGCTCGGACCTGTTCATCACCGCCGGCTTCCCGCCGGCGATCAAGCTCGACGGCCAGATGACGCCGGTGATGGACAAGCCGCTGATCCCGGAAGCCTCGGCGATGATCGTGCGCAGCCTGATGAACGACCGTCAGATCAAGGATTTCGAAGCCACCAACGAATGTAATTTCGCCATCGCGCCCCCGGGCATCGGCCGCTTCCGCGTCAACGCCTTCGTCCAGCAGGGCCGCGTCGGCGGCGTGCTGCGCACGATCCAGACCGAGATCCCGGACTTCGAAAAGCTCGGTCTGCCACCGGTGCTCAAGGACATCGTCATGACCAAGCGCGGACTGGTGCTGATGGTCGGCGGCACCGGCTCGGGCAAGTCCACCTCACTCGCGGCGATGATCGGTTATCGCAACCAGAACTCCAAAGGTCACATCATCACGATGGAAGACCCGATCGAGTACGTGCATCCGCACCTCGGCTGCATCATCACCCAGCGCGAAGTCGGGCAGGACACGCAGTCCTGGGAGAACGCGCTGAAGAACACGCTGCGCCAGGCGCCGGATGTAATCCTGATCGGCGAGATCCGCACCATGGAGGCGATGGAATACGCGGTGAACTTCGCCGAGACCGGTCACTTGGTGCTGGCGACGCTGCACGCCAACAGTGCCAACCAGGCGCTGGATCGCATCATCAACTTCTTCCCGGAAGGCAAGCGCGAGCAATTGCTGATGGATCTGTCGCTGAACCTCAAGTCCATCATCGCGCAGCGTCTGGTGCGCAAGGAAGGCGGCGGCCGCTGCGCGGCGATCGAGATCATGATCAATTCGCCGCTGATCGCCGACCTGATCTTCAAGGGCGAGGTACACGAGATCAAGAGCATCATGGGCAAGTCGCGCGAACAGGGCATGCAGACCTTTGATCAATGCCTGTTCGAGCTGTTCGAAGCGGGCCTGATCGGCTTCGAAGAGGCGATGCGCAACGCTGATTCGCAGAACGAACTGCGCCTCAACATCAAGCTCAACTCCAAGCGCGCCGCCACCGACCTCAAGTCCGACCCTGCGGTGAAGGCGCTGAAGATGAAGGAAGACGAAAAAGCGCAGTTGCTGCGTCGTTGATCCTCGGAACCTGCGCATGCAAAAGTTATTGCCCTATCTGAAACTCTCGGTTGAGAAGAACGCCTCCGACATTTTCTTCACCAGCAACGCCCCGGCGATGCTCAAGGTCGAGGGCGAGATGCTGGCGGTCGGCAAGAACCTGCTGACTGGCGAATTCATCAAGGAGCTGGCGCTGTCCATGCTCACCACCGAGCAGCAGGACTATCTGCACAAGAATCTGGAGATTGATCTGGCGACGCAAGCCGGAGGTCTCGGCCGTTTCCGCGTCAACATCTTCAACCAACGCGGCTCCATCAGCATGGTGCTGCGTATCGTCAAATCCGATGTGCCGGTGCTGGACAAGCTGAACGTGCCGGAAGTGCTGAAAGACCTGATCATGAACAAGCGCGGCATGCTGCTCATGGTCGGCGCCACCGGCTCGGGCAAGTCCACCACGCTGGCGGCGATGATCAACCATCGCAATGAGAACGCCACCGGCCATATCCTCACCATCGAGGACCCGATTGAGTTCATTCACCCGAACCGGCGCTCCATCGTCAATCAGCGCGAGATCGGCCAGGACACCCTGAGCTTTGAAAGGGCGCTGCACAGCGCCCTGCGCGAGGCGCCGGACGTGATCCTGATTGGCGAAGTGCGCAAGCGCGAGACCATGGAAGCCACCATGCAGCTGGCCAACACCGGCCATCTGTCGATCTCGACGCTGCATGCGAACAACGCCTATCAGGCGCTGCAACGCATCATCAATCTGTATCCCGATGAGCTGCGCGACCAGCTCTACATGGATCTGGCGATGACGCTGCGCGCGATCATTTCGCAGCGTCTGGTCAAGCGCAAGGATGGCAAGCGTTGCGCCGCAGTCGAGATCATGATCTGCACGCCGTTCATCTCCGACCTGATCCTCAAGCGCAAGATCGACGACATCAAGGAAGCGATGAACCAGAGTTCCGACAAGGGCATGCAGACTTTCGACAATTCGCTGTTCAAGCTCTACAAAGACGGTCACATCGACCTCGACGAGGCGCTGAACAACGCGGATTCACGCACCAACCTCGAGGCCAAAATTAACTTCGGCGGTTAGTCAATAAACCCTGTTTTCGGTAGAGTGTCTTCCATGAACCACACACGTTTCGCCACGATCTGCGCAGCCTTGATGCTGGCCGCCTGCGCTTCAACTCCGGAAGCGCCGCCACCCCCGCCCCCGCCTGTCGGTGGCTTCACCCCCACAGGTAATCCGGTGATGGACGCGGCGTTGATGGCCGCTGCACAGGCCGCAGCCCAGTCGGCCACCGCGCCCGCTCCACAACCGGCGCCTGAATACCTGCCTCCGACCGACGCCGCACCCGGTGCCGTTGACCCGGCCACCGGCATGGCGAAGCCCTACGACCCTGCGGCGGGCGCAGTCGCTGCCGCCGCTCCCGCAGGCAGTGAAACCCCTTATGCCGGCGGCAGCTTGCCGCCGGGCACCATCGGTGTGTTCAACGAAAAACCGCTGGTACCGGCCGTGCAGTCAGGCGACGTCAAGATCGAGTGCTACTACAGCAGCTTCCCGCCCGACGGCAGCTTCATCCCGATGGAAGTCAAAGTCACGCCGCTGGCGCGTCTCGACAATCTGACGGTCAAGGTCGATCCGGAGGACGGCGTCGTCATGCGTGATGGCCCTCAGACCAAATCCATCGCCACGCCGTCGGACCCGTACTTCCGCCGCATCTTCGCGATGCGTGCCACCGACCGCGACTCCTATCTGCGTGTATCCACGCTGACCAAGACGTCCAGCGGCGAGTCCCGGCGTTCGGTGCTGTGCCCGCTGGCGCGACTCGACAAGGTCCCCGACACCGGCCACTAGGGTCTGCTGACACACGCAGGTGTCCGCTTGCGTGGGCCTGCCCCCTTCGGCATAATCGCGCGCCTTCCGAATCGGCCTGCTGTGTTGTTCAGGGCCGACGAACTATAACTACCGACGAGTTTGACGATGAAAACTGTTTTCGCCCACGCTGAAACCGTGAAGCGGGATTGGGTGCTGGTCGACGCCACCGACAAGGTGCTCGGCCGTCTCGCCACCGAAGTCTCGCGCCGCCTGCGCGGCAAGCACAAGCCCGAATTCACCCCCAACTGCGATACCGGCGACTACGTCGTCGTGATCAATGCCGCCAAGGTGCGCACCACCGGCAACAAGCTGGACGGCAAGGTCTACTGGCGCCACTCGCAGCATCCGGGCGGCATCAAGAGTGACACGCTGCAGGAGATGCTCGACAAGCACCCTGAGCGCGTCATCGAAAAGGCCGTCAAGGGCATGCTGCCCAAGGGCCCGCTGGGTTTCGCCCAGTTCCGCAAACTCAAGGTCTATGCCGGCGCCGAACATCCGCACGCCTCGCAGCAGCCCATTCAACTGAGCCTCTAAGTCATGGCGACCAAATCCTCCAAGCAGAAGACGGAATACAAGTACGGCACCGGTCGTCGCAAAACCGCCGCCGCGCGCGTGTTCCTCAAGCCCGGCAAAGGCGACATCACCATCAACGGCAAGACCCCCGAGCAGTTCTTCGGCGGCCGCGAGACCTCGCGCATGATCGTGCGCCAGCCGCTGGAAGCGACGGACAGCGTCAGCCGTTTCGACATCCTGGTCACGGTCGCGGGCGGCGGTCCTTCGGGACAAGCCGGCGCCATCCGTCACGGCATCGCCCGCGCGCTGATGCAGTACGACGAAACCCTGCGTCCGACGCTGCGCGCCGCCGGTCTCGTCACTCGCGATGCCCGCGAAGTCGAGCGCAAGAAGGTCGGCCTGCACAAAGCCCGCAAGGGATACCAGTACAGCAAGCGCTGAGGATTCTTGCGGCACGCGGTATTACACTGCCGTGCCGCACGCAGACGATCTCCTCTTGGGAGATCGTCTAATGGTAGGACCGCAGATTCTGAATCTGCTTGTCTAGGTTCGAGTCCTAGTCTCCCAACCAGAGATCGTCTGCGCCTAGGTTATTCGGTGCGTCCATGCACCTCACCCCTCGGCAAGCCTCGGGGCCGCCCTTCGGACGTTCGATTTCGCTTCCTGCGAAATCGCGCGAGTCCTAGTCTCCCAACCATAGACCGTCTGCGTTTTCTGTCTCGCATCAAAAAAGCCCGCTTCTGCGGGCTTTTTTCTGCATCGTGCCAATGTGATGCAGTTCTCGGATTAAGCGTTCGTCTGCGACCCATCGGCTGTAGACTTTAACCGCTAGCTTCAACAAGTCGTCACGATTGACAGACTAATCTGACGGCACAGGAGAGGACTATGGAATCTCAATCGAAGGTACCGCGCGCATTTCTGCTCGCCCAGCAGCTGCAGGGTCTTGGGCGCACGGCGACCGAGGACGTGCGCAAGGCCGCGCGTACCGAACTCTCCACCTTGTTCAGCCGGTTTCTGCAACGTCTGCCGGATGTGCTGATCGACACCAGCCGCAAGCTGCTGGGGGATGGTGAGCAACGCGCATTGCAGGATCTCGCACGCGGGCTCGGCACGAACGCGTCACGCTGGAACGAGACTTTCATCAGCAATATCGAAACGCAGTGGAACGAGGGCGTCCGCGACCATTCGGATGCGAGCGACAAGATGCTGTCCTCGGCCGAAGAAGCCATCGCGCTGGCCACGGTCGAGATGCGCGCTGAATCGCTGTATCGCAAACACATCGACGAACTCAAGGCCCACCTGGACCACGTACAACAGATGTTGTTCGTGAAGGCGCATGCCGAGGCGCTGGCACCGGCAACCTTGTATCGCGCGCTGCAGGACACCGCTGACACGCTCGGCTGGCCGGGCACTCGCCGCCGCGTGCTGTTCATGACCTTCGACGAGACCGTGGTCAATGGCCTGGCGCGCTTGTATCAGGCGGTCTTTGCACAGATCGACCGTTATGTCGAACAAGCCAAGAGCTTGGGCGCCGAGCCGGTGGAAGCAGCGCCAACGGTCACGATGATCGCCACGCCCGAATTCACCGTTCCCGCCACCACGGCCGGAATCCAGGCGCCGGCTGAAACGCCCAAAGTGGACCCGGCGACGCTCTCGATGCTGATGTCGCAGGCTTCACATTCCTCCACCACCGGATACAACGACGGCTCGCTGGCCGCCGATCTGCTGTCGCTGGCCAGCAATGAGCCGCTGGCGGATGTGCCTGCCGACCAGTCCTGGGTGCCCCTGCAGCGCATGGAGCTGGCCGGGACTTTTCTGAACGACTCGATCTCCGATCCGCTGATCCCCGATGCGATGCGTCCGCAGCACGAGGCGGTGCGTTTCCCGCTGGTCAAATCGGCGCTGACAGATTCGACTTTTTTCACGGCGGTCACGCATCCGCTGCGCAGCCTGGTCAATGAGCTGCTGTTGAAGACCGCGACTTCGCACGTCACCGGCAACACCGAGACGCGGCGAGTCGCCGAACTGCTGCAGCAAGTGCTGGTGCAATTCGATCTGGCGCCGGATTTCGTGCGTGAAGCCATGCTGACGGCGGTGCCGATTCCGCAGGAGCAGATTGAAAAGTTCTTTGAGATGCAGAAACAGCAGAGCCAGCAGCGCCGCGACACCGTCGTCGGCGAAGCCAAGCGCCTGGTGATCCGCGAACTGGAACTGTCCAGCTTCGGCCGCGACCTGCCGCAAATCGCGCTCAAATTCCTGAATGCCGCCTGGGGGCCGCTGCTGGCCAAGTGCCTGCTCAAGCACGGCGCCGCGCACGCCAACTGGAAAGCCGGGCTCGCGACCATGGATTTGTTGATTGACCAGATTGAAGCGCGCGAACCCGAGCAAGCGGCGCCGGCCGAATGGATCCAGCTGACCGATAAAGTCCGTAGCGAACTCAGCGCCAGCGGCCTGGACGCCGAACGCGTGACGACCGCGCTTGGCATGCTGGAAGCCGCGCGGCAGACTCGCAAGACACTCGATCTGCGTACCGTGCCGATCATGCCGCGCACGCGGGAGTGATTGAGGCGCGTCACCTGCTCACCAGCAAAAACGGCCCTGACGGGCCGTTTTTGTTTCAGCAGGATACTAATGTGTCAGTGGTTTTCGCTGCGGCTGATTTCAACCGCCCAGACGGCCTGAGCGCCTCAGCCTCAGCAATAGGATTCCAAACAGCATCCATGGCGTAAAAACACCCAGGAAAAAGCCACTGCCGGAGCCGCTGGGCGCGGGCGCAACGACCACGGGTGGTGGTGGCGTAACCGGCGGCGGATTGGGGTCGGTGGTCGAGCAATGCAGCACGGCGACTTCATCCACGAACCAGCCGATATTGCCGCCGCAGCCGTCCTGGCCGTAGTCGTAACGGAACTTCACCTTGTCGCCCGCGCCCGCGCCCAGCGTCGCCAGATCCACGATGGTCGTACCCCAGCTGCCGGTGGATTCGCCCTGATCGGAGCCGGTCCAGGCGGCTTGCCCTGCCAGCGGACTGGTGTTGTTGCCGCCGATCAAGCCCGTCGGATCGGATACGCCCGGCGCCAGCGGCGCCTCGCCGAATGTGCCGCTATGGCCGTTGTGCACGAACGCTCCGGCCGGCACCAGGGCGAATGCCGAACCATTGATGCTGAATTTCAGATTGCCGCCGTCGAATTCAAATTCGGTCTGCACGAAGTGCGAGAATTTGAAGTACGAGGCGTCGTCCGCCACGGTGATCTCGGGCGTATCCAGCGAGAACGATGCCGACGTGTCGCCGCCGGGCGCGCAGCTGCCAAAGCCGTTGTTGTCAGCGAATACCGCCTTGCCGTTATGCGGCGCCGGCGGGCTGGAGGTGACCACCCACTCGAAGGGCTGCGGATCGGTGTCGCCAGCGAGGTTCTGCGTTTGTGTCCAACCGCTCGGAACGCTGCCTTTTTCCCAATCCTCCTTGAAGTCCGGGGACTCGAATTGACCGGCCGGGCAGATCGCCGGCGTGTCCGCTTCCGGTTGCAGGATGTTGCGGTAGCCGCACTTCTCCTTGGGACTCTGACGCATTTCCACCGCCACCATCGCGGCGGCGACGGCCGCGCAATCGGCCGTGGTGATCACTTCGGTGGAGATATTGCCCAGCACGTCCTTGAGCGCGACGCCCTTCAGGTCCTGACAGGATTGATCCAGCGCATCCGCGTGCTGCGCGAAGTTGGTGGTCGGCGTCTGGTGGTGCAACTCGGCCTGCAGGTAAATCTGCGCGGCCTTGGTCATGCCGATCTTGGGGATGACCACGCCGTTGAACTCCTTGCCGTCCACCAGCATGGCGAAAGCGTGATTGGGCACGCCGGAGTTGGTGTGTACCGCAGTGGACTGGTTGTGCCCGCAGTAGTAATTGGGTGAGGTGATGACGCTGCCCGGCGAGTCTCCCAGCGGATTGCCGAAGTTGTCCGGATCCCACATGTCGCGCAACAACAACGTTGCCGCCGCCTGTGACAGATCTTCGCCGACGACCCAACGGCTGCCACCGTTCTCGTAGTAATCGCCTTCGGTGAGACTGGCACCGAGCGGGCCTTCGATGCCGTTTACCAAGTCATACATCTCACCGAAGATGTCCGAGTAGCTTTCATTGAGCGCGCCGGACTGGTACTGGTAGACCAGATCATGGGTGAACTGGGTGTAAGCGTGGCTCCACTCGTGACTGACCACGTCGTCGGCATCGAAGCCGGGACAGTAGTTGGTCGAGTCGCCGTTCCAGTAGGCGTTGGGACACTGGTCGTTGACCAGATACACGCTCTTCTGCACCTGCATTTCGACGCCATCGTCATAGCCCTCGCGACCAATCAGGTTCTTATAGAGCGCATAGGTGCCGCCCGCAAAAATGTAGAGATTGTCGATCGGCGCGCGTGGCGCACGCGAAGCGGGGTCGCTGGGACCGTCGCCGCTCAGCGGAATGTCGGCCGGCGCGTTGACCGCGCCTTCGGTGATCACCGGCGGAATCGGCGTGCCGGTCTGCGGCGCCACCTGTCCCGGCGTGTAGATTTCGCGATTCAGCACGGCGTGAACCAGACTGATGCGGTTGATGATGCCGCCTTTTATGGCGTCGAGAATCACGCGCTCGCGCACGTCGCCCGTGGCGCTGCGCACCAGCGCTTCGTAGGCCAGATAATTCTTGCCAACGTGGCCTTCGAGCAGGCCAGAGCGGTAGACCATCAACTGCGTGGATTCCACCGACAGCAGCTTGCCAGGGTGGGTTTTCTGCACGGCAATCAGCGCCGCTGTGCGCAGTTTCGATAGATCGGCGACCGGCGTCGTCGACAGGCCCGCGAGGTCCGGCACGAACACGCCGCTGACACCGTAGATGCCGCGCGCATTCATGTGCACCACCAGGCGCGCGCCGAACACCGGCAGCCCTTGATGCTGCTGCGTCAGGTGCACGTGGCGATTATCGGCGGCGTCGCGCGTCGCGCGCAGAAACGCCAGCTCGGCCATCGGGTCACGCACGCCCTGCACCACGCCGTAAATCGCAAGATAGTTCAGCGCCCGCTCCAGGGCCTCGGCGCTGGCCGCATCCGACAACAACGGCAGCCGGCCGGTTGCGCGCAGCAGGCTGTAGGCGCTGCTCGCGGAAGGCGCGGACGCAAGGATTTCGCCGCCGGCGTTTTCGGACAGACGGTTCAGCGCCTCTTCGCGCGAGTCGGCGCGGCGTTCCGGCACGGCCCAGGCAGCACTCGACAGAACCCCAATGACCAGTGCCAAGAAAAAAGTTTTGCGGCGCATAGGCGTATCCCTCGCTTCAGTGATCCAGATTCCATTCCAGGCGTCACCCGCTCCAGGGGCCTGAAAGGCCCAAGGTCCGGATGATTAAAAAAAACAGCGGACTGAATGCGTACCGCTGTTTTACTTGTACGGCTGTTCTCGGCCTCCGATACGCCCCAAGCGGATAAGGCCCAACAACAGCACTCCGAACAGCATCCACGGTCCCAATGCGCCAAGCAACAGCCCCTTGCCCTGTTTGCCGTCAACCGATGCGGCTTTGACCGCGGCTTTGCCGGTGAACTCGTAGCTCCAGAAACCGCGGCCGAACGTGGCCGCGAACAGCTTGTTCGGGTTGCCCGGCTGCAGGCGCAGCATCGCCACCGCCACGTTGGGCAGACCGTTGCCGAGCGGCGCCCAGGTTTTGCCATCGACGTCGCTGGAAATGAAGGCGCCGATGTCAGTACCGACCAGCAACTGGCCGTTGCGCAGCACCACCGAGTTGGCCTGCGCCTGCGGCAGGTTGCCGGAGATGTCTTTGAAACTCTCGCCGCCATCGGTGGACTTGTAGACGTTGCCGCTGCCGATGTTGGGGTTGCTGTCTTCGTGTGAACCGGCCGGGCGGATGTTGGCCATGTATCCGGCTAGGGTCACGTAGACCGTCTTCGGATTCGCCGGGTCAATTTCGATGCTGGCGATGAAACGATTGCCCAGACCCTTGGCCGCAGGCTCGCGCCATTCGCCGCCGACATTGGTGGCGATGCCGTTCTGGAACACAGTCTTGTCGTTGACGTGGCCGCAATCGCCGCAGAAGCCGGCGTAGATCACATCGCCCTGCACATCCATGGTCGTCGTCGTGCGCACGGCATCCGTCAGCGGGTTGTTGCCAAGCACGTAGACCAGATCCCAGGTGCTGGAAGTGACGGTCTCCGCATTCCGCGTCTCGTAGATCTCATTGGCCGCCGTGACCATGTGGTTGGCATCGAGCGGGTCCATCGAAAACCAGTTAGCAAAGTTCACCCGTGTATACGGCGGTGCGATGCCGACGCTCGAAGCACCACGGTCCGTGGTGCGCTGCAAGCCGCCGTTCTGTGATTCGGTATAGGCGACATCGCTGTTGTCGGGATTGACCTCGGCAAAGAAACCGTCAGCGCCGAAGTCCATGAACATCTCGCGTGAATCCGGCTCGATGTGGCCACTGCCGTTGTCCTGCAGACCGAACCAGACCGTGCCGTCCTTGGCAACTGCGAGCCCATAAGGCAGCAAGGTGTAGAAGCCGGTATTGGCGCCCTGTCCCCAGCCGGCATTGGTCATCTCGCTGCCGGTGGGCACGCACTGCTTGAACACGCCGCCATCATTGCCGGCGAACAGGCACACGCCCTCAGACACGCCGGCGATCAGGTCGCCATAGGGGACGTAAAGACCCGCGTGCTGATCCGGATGCGTGGTGGAATCAAGCCCAGTGACTGAGAAATAACGGCCGATGACTTCAAAGTCCTGTGGGCCAGATTGGGCGATGCCGTTCAGCGGCAGATGCGTGAAACGGTTCTGGAAGATCTCCTCAAGACCAAACGTCAACCGCGTGGGGATGCCCAGCACGGGAATCTGTCGCGTCGGGTCGGGCGTGATCCACTCGTTGTACCAGGCCTGGCCACCGGGCAGCAGGCCGAGCGAACCGGGTGTCAGCGCGATTTCGTCGTCGTTGGCCATCTGCGTCCAGTTGCGGCCAAAGTCAGCGGAAACATAGGCGCCGTTGATGGCGGTGGCGAGCAAAGCAAACGAATCGAGCAGTTCGAAGCCGTTGTTGAAGCTTTCCGAATCCTGCACCAGCGCGTAGACGTAGCCGTGGTCCTGCAGCGGGCCGGTGGCATTGCCGAGTTCGATGCGGCCGGTGCGTTCGCGCGGTGCGAAGCCAGCGGGGTCGGTCGCTGAAGCGACGGGCAGTTCCAGCTTCTCGAAGCTGTCGCGCTCGCCGGTGTCGGAACGGTACAGGCCATTCGCCGGCGCCTGCGGCAGGCCGCTGACTGTGAACGGCTTGATGCCCGCGCGCCAGCCGACGGCGGCGAGCACCGGGCAGCCGGTCGGGCGGCATTCGAAGTTGGTCACGCCGCCCGGCATCTGGATAACCACGTCAGTCACCATATTCGTGAACTGGCAGGGCGAGGAAATATCCTCGACGCCTGCGCATTCCGGCGTCGTCGGCAGGCGCACGTTGACGAAACTACGGCCAGCATCGTCGGAGCGGAACAAGCCCTTGCTCGAAGCGATATAGACGATGCGCGGAAAGCCGGGATCGCTCTTGGCGTTGTAAACCTGCGCGCCATCCGGGAAACCGGTGGACTGCGTCCAGGTCTGGCCGAGATCGGTCGTCCAGTACGCGCCGAGGCCCATGTAGCCGTTGTTGCCCATCACTGACTCGCCACCCGCGGCAATCAGGGTGCCGCCACCGGCCGGTGTCCACACCACGCCGCCATTGGACAGACTCGGCAGGTTCAGGCCGACATCCACCCAGTTGTCGGCGAGCGTGCGCACGTCGCCGTTGACCGCCTCGCTCATCCAGATGCCGCCGGTGCCGACCGCCGCGAACAGACGCTTGGCGTTGGCGTCGTAGGCGAAGTTGTCAACGCGGCCGGAGTAGTACGAGCGGATGTTGAGTGGCCGTGGCGCGGTGTTCAGCGGCGGCACCAAGCCGTTGGTGATCAGGGTGCCCCGACCGTATTCCAGCCAGGTGCCGTCGGCACCGGTGACTTCGGACTTGCGCGACTGCATCGCGGCTTTCTGCGCAATGGCGGAACGAAACGCGCCGTCAGCGACACGGCCCGAGCGCGACAGCAACTCGTCGCGCGGGGAGAACCGCTCGGCTTCGTAGCCGGACGATGCCACTGGCTTATCAAGCTCAAAAGATCCATTTAGGACAAGTGCCGAAACGGAAAGTACGGCAACACCGGCGAGGACTGGCTTGATCACGTCATGACTCCTTTCACAAAGAAAAACGGCGGGCTTTTTTTAAGGCCCGCCGTCGTTTGAAAAACTTCAGCGCAGTTTGCGGCGCACTGCGAGACCCAGACCTAGAAGCAACAACAGTGCCGGCGACAGCGCGCCGAGCAGCAGGCCCTTGCCCTGTTTACCGGAACCGATCTCATCCGCCTTGATGGCCGCAGCACCGGTGAACTCGTAAGTCCAGACGTTGCGCCCGAAAGTCGCGGCGAACAACATGTTCGGGTTGCCCGGTTGCAGGCGCAGCATGGTGGTGGGCACGCTCGGCAGGCCCTTGCCCAGCGGTGCCCACTGGCCGCCCGTGGTGTCGGTGGAAATGAACGGGCCGACGTCGGTGCCGACCAGCAGCTGACCGTTGCGATAAAGGATGTTTGAGACCGAGACATTCGGCAGATTGCCGGAGATGTCGGCAAAAGTTTCGCCGGCATCGGTGGACTTGAAGACGTGGCCGCTGCCGGCATTCGGATTGGCTTCCAGGTAGCCATTCGGCGGACGGATGTTCGAGTAGTAGCCGGCCAGCGTCGCGTAAATGGTGTTGGTGTCGTTCGGATCAATCTCGATCGAAGTGATCAGTCGGTTCTCCAACCCCTGCGCCCCGGCGATATGCCAACCGTCGGCCGCCGCTTTTTTCGGCGGCAGCGCACCACCGACATTGGTGGCGATGCCATTCTGGAAGTCAGTTACCTCGCTCCACACGCCGCAAGGCCCGCACCAGCCCACGTAGGCCGCTTCGCCCAGCAGATCGCTGGTCGTGTGGCGGCGCTGCTGGTTGGTTTGCGGGTTGAGGCCCAGCGTGAATACCGACACCCAGTTGTCCGGCGTCGTGTCCGGCCCCTCGACCGACTCGAAAATTTCCAATCCGCCGGTGATCAGGTGGTTCTTGTCAGTGGGGTCCATCGTGAACCACTGATCGAAGGCCGCGCCGGTCTGTGCCGCCAGCCGTGTGGGCTTGATGTCGGCCCAGCTGCTGCCGCGGTTGGTGGTCACCTGCATCGCAGCGCCCTGGCTCTCGCAGTAGGCCGTGTTGCTGTTGTCCGGGTCGGTCTCGCAGTAAAACCCGTCGCCACCGAGTTTGGCCACGATGAATTTGTCGGTGCCGTCAATGTATCCGCTGCCGTTGTCCTGCAAGCCGAACCAGACCGTGCCGTCGCCCGACACCGCGATGCCATAAGGCAGCGTCGCGTAGATGCCAAAATTCTTGGCCTCGCTATCCCAACCATTTGCCGTCCTATCGAACTCTTGGTCTGCATCGACGCACTGCTTGGCGATGCCACCGTCATTGCCGATGAACAGGCAGACGCCGCCGTCGCCGGTCGGGATGTAAACGCCGGTGTGCTGGTCGGCGTGTGTCGGTGCGCCATAACCGCCAAACACGCGAAAATCATCCGGCCCGGACTGGCTGGCGCCGTCCAAAGCCTGGTTCGGAGTCTTGTTCTGCCAGACTTCCTCGAGACCAAAACTCAGGCGCGTCGGCACACCACTGGCGTCTTGGCGCGTGGGATCTACCGTCACCCATTGGTTGTACCAGGACTGGATGCCCGGCGCGTAGCCGAGCAGCGCGTTAAGCCCCAGCGCCGTGCCGCTCTGCGGGTTGTCGGCGATTTCCGCGGTGTCGGCCATGCGCGTCCAGCTCGTGCCGAAATCACTGGAGACATACAGGCCGTTGAATGCCGTCGCAAACGGCACCAGCGGCGGAGCGGCTGGCAGAGGGAAAAGGGCGTCGGGCGCATCGATCGTCTGCGGACCGTCGTTGAACAGCACTGCGTCCTGCACGATGGCATAGACGTAATCGTGGTTCTGCAATTCGCCGGTGGCGACGCCGAGCTCGGTGCGCGCGATGCGGTTTTGCACGGCAAAACCATCGGCACTGACGGTATTGACGGCCGATACATCCAACTTGGCAAAGCTGCCCGGTTCGCCGGTATCCGAGCGATACAATCCGTTAGCCGGTGCCTTTGAAGTTCCATTTCTGAATTTGCCGCCGCTGCCTTCACGAAAGCCGATTGCCGCCAGGACCGGGCAGCCACCAGAGGCACATTCAAAGCCGGTGCTGCCGCCGGGATGCTTGACCGCGACATCCGTCACAAAGTTGGTGTACTGGCAGGCCGAGGAGGTCTCTTCGTTGCCCGCGCAATCCGCGCCGTCGTTCGTGCTGGTCGGCAACTTCACGTTGACAAAATTGCGCCCGGCGTCAGTCGAACGGAACAAGCCCTTGGACGTCGCCGCGTAAACGATTTCTGGATGCGCGGGGTCTATCACCGTACGGAAAGCCAGTGCCTGATCCGGCACACCCTTGCTCTGGGTCCAGGTCTTGCCCAGGTCTTTGCTCCAGAACGCGCCAAGGCCGTAGTAGGCGCCCGAGCCCATCATGTGCTCGCCGCCGACGACGACCAGTGTGCCGCCGCCCGCTGGCGTCCAGGCCACCGTACTGAAGATCGTGGTCGGCAGCGTGGCATCAATCGCAGTCCAGCTATCCGCCAGCGTGGTCACATCACCGTTCTGCGCCTGAGTCATCCAGATGCCGCCGCTGCCCAGCGCCGCAAACAAGCGCTGGGTAACGGGATCGTAGGCAAAGCTGTCGGCACGGGTGCCGACGTTTTCGTGGCCACCGCCGCCGATCAGGTTGCCGTCGCCGTATTGCTTCCAGGTGCCACCAGCGCCATTGACCGCGGCCTTGAGCGGTTCCATCGCCTGCTTCTGCTCGACCGCCGAACGAAATGCGCCGTCTGGCACTATGCCCGCGCGGCGCCCCAGCACATCGCCAGCCGCCAGCATCTGCGCCGCCGACTCCGGATGCTTGATCGCAAGACAGGTTTGCGCGCCGTAACGCTCACGCACTTCGCGCTGCTTCTCCAAGCTCAAGCCAGAGTTGGCCATCAGCGCACGCAGCACCGGATCACCCATCTGTGTGCCAGCGGGGCAGTCGGCCGGTTTGCCGGAATGAATCAGGTAACCGCTTGCGACGGCGGTCAATACACTGGCTGCAACAAAAAGAATTTTGTTAGGCATGATGATTTTCCTCACGGAAACAAAAACGGCGGGCTTTTAAGGCCCGCCGTCGTTTGAAAAACTTCAGTGCAGTTTGCGGCGCACTGCGAAACCCAGACCCAGAAGCAACAACAGTGCCGGCGACAGCGCGCCGAGGAACAGGCCGCGTCCTTGTTTGCCGGAAACCGTGCTGCCGGCCTTGATCGCCGCGTCGCCGGTGAACTCGTAGGTCCACATGTGGCGGCCGAAGGTCGAGGCGAACAGCATGTTGGGATTGCCCGGCTGCAGCTTGAACATCGTGATCGGCGCGTTGGGCAGACCGCTGCCCAGCGCTGCCCAGGTACCGCCATCGAGGCCGGAGGAAATGAAGGCGCCGACTTCGGTGCCGACCAGCAGCTGGCCCTCGCGCACGAGGATGGTGTTCACCGGGATCTTCGGCAGGCTGCCGGAGATATTCTTGAAAGTCTCGCCAGCGTCGGTGGACTTGAACAGATTACCGGCCTTGGGATCGGCACCGGCGCTTTCTTCTCCGAATGAGTTCGGTCCGCGATAGCCCGACATGTAAGCCCCAAGTCCGACGTAGACCGTCTTTGCATCGTTCGGGTCGATTTCAATTGCCGTGATCAGACGATTCGGCAGGCCCTTGGCCGACGCCAGATGCCAGCCCTCTTCGGTAGCCGCTTCGCTCGGCGCACCGGATTTGGTGACATTGGTCGCCAGCTCACGTTGGAACGGCTGGTCGTTGACGGTCACGCCGCAATCGCCGCAGGCGCCGGTATACATCGCCGTGTTGTGCAGATCCGCGACGGTGCAGGTAAAGATGGTCTGTGTGCCGTCGGGGTTGTCCTTGAACGTGTGCTGGTAGACCAGCTCCCAGGCTCCAGCGGTGACGTTCGGCGCATCGAGGGTTTCATAAACCTCGTTGGCGCAGGTCATCATGTGATTGCCGTCGAGCGGATCCATGGTGAACCAGTTGGCAAAGTTCACGCGCGTGTACGGCGGCGCGATGTCGGCCCCGGTGGCACCGCGGTCGGTGGTGCGCACCAGTCCGCCGTTCTGGGTCTCGGTGTAGGCGAGATTGCTATCGTCCGGATCCACTTCGGCGTAAAAGCCGTCGCCACCGAAATCGCCGTAGGACTCGCCGGTGGGGTCCATGTGACCCGAGCCGTTGTCCTGCAGGCCATACCAGATGGTGCCGTCCTTGGACACGCCGAGGCCATAGGGCAACAGCGTGTAGAAGCCGTTGTTGACCGCCTGACCCCACTGCGCCTGGGTGAACGGCTGGCCCGGCACGGTGCACTGGCGGAACACGCCGCCGTCGTTGCCGGTGAATACACAGACGCCCAGATCCACCTCGGGCGGCACGCCTTCGCGCGTGATGGGAACAAAAACACCGGCGTGCTGATCCGGGTGGGTGGTCAGTTCACCGACCGCGGAGAAGTAATAGCCCAGGTTCATGAAGTCCTGCGGGCCCTGCTGCAGAATGCCGTTGAGCGGCACATTGAGAATGCTGCTGAGGCTCTGGAACATCTCCTCGAGGCCGAACACCATGCGCGTCGGGATGCCGGTGTTGGGCACGGGCGGTACCGAACGCGAGGGTGAGGGATCCACCTCGATCCACTGGTCATACCAGCCCTGGCCGCCGGGCTGGATCAGCGCAGTGAAGGGGCCGGGGATGCTAGCGATTTCGGCGCTGCTGGCCATGCGGATCCAGCTGTCGCCGAAATCCGGTGAGACAAAGATGCCGTTCATGTTGGTCGACAGCGGCGGACTCGGCAAAATGTCCAGTGGCGGCTCGAAGTTGGCGCCCGCACCGCTGTTGAGGAACTCCGAGTCCTGCACCATGGCGTAGACGTAGTCATGGTCCTGCAAGGGTCCGGTGGCGGCGCCCATCTCAATGCGGCCGATACGCTCGGGCGCAGTGAAGCCGTCAAGGCCGGCCTGTGCCGGCGTCATGTTGGCCGGGCGAAAACTGCCGGCCTGGCCGCTGTCAGATTTGTACAGGCCGTTGCTCGGCGCTTGAATGATGGCATTGAGCGGGCTTGCAGGGTCATCGGAATAGGGCTTTCGTCCCGCGCGCCAGCCGACTGCAGCCAGCACCGGGCAGCCAGTGGACGGGCATCCGGCATTCGCATCCGGCAAGCCGATCAAAGGGATGTCGGGCGTACGCACCACCACGTCGGAGACGACGTTGGCGAGATTGCATGCGGACGACGGATCGGTTACGCCCGCGCATTCACCGGCAACACCAGTGGGCAGACGCACGTTGACGAAGTTGCGACCGGCGTCCTCGGTGCGGTAGAGGCCGCGGCTGGACGCGATATAGCCGATGCCCGGATTGCCCGGATCGTGGGCGGCGTTGAAGACATTGACTTCATCGGGAAAACCGTTTGAGCGCTGCCAGGTGGCGCCGAGGTTGTCCGACCAGTAGGCGCCGAGGCCTGGATAGGCGCCGGTGCTCATCACGCTGTCGCCGGTGGCGGCGATCACGGTGCCGGCCGTGAAGATCACGCCGCCGACTGCTTGCGTGGGAAGGCGATCGCCGATCGAGACCCAGAGGTCGCCGAGGGTGCGCTCGTCGCCGTTCCTGGCCTCGCTCATCCAGACGCCGCCGGTGCCGACCGCGGCGAACAAGCGCTTGTTGACCGGGTCATAGGCGAAGTTGTCGATGCGGCCGGAATGGGTCTGGATGTTTGGCTCGGGTAGGCCGCCCGGCACCCCGCCGTCGAGTTGCTCCTGCGCCAGACCGCTGACGAATTGCGGGCCGCGGCCATATTGCTTCCAAGCGCCGTCGGCACCCTTGACGCCTGCCTTGAAGAACTCCAGTGACTCCTTCTGGTTTACGGCCGCGCGCAAGGCGCCCGGCGCGAGGCTGCCTCCCCTGCGATAGCGTTCGTCATAGGGAGACTTTCTTTCTATTTCCATCACCGGGGGGCAGGCCCTGCCGCCCACGGCACAGTCAGGCGCCGACTCGTGGAAGGGGGAAAACACCGCGCCTGCGGTGAGCGCGAGGCTGCTGGCAGCGAGAAACAGGACTTTCTTGGACATGACAACGCTCCTCAATGATGAGAATTCAAAAAAACTGCGGACCGCTCACATATTCATGGGACGTAATTCGAAGCCTCGACAAAAACCGGTTTTCAGGCGCTGCAAGGCCTCAGGCGGGTGGCACGTTTCAGCGCCCCACAAAGTAATCCCAGCAGCATCCACGGCGAGAAAGCGCCGAGGAACAATCCGCGGCCCTGCTTGCCGGAAGTCGCGGCGTCCGCCGCCTTCACCGCGGCATCGCCGGTGAACTCGTAGGTCCAGATGTGGCGGCCAAACGTCGAGGCGTACAGCTTGTTTGGATTGCCCGGCTGCAGCTTGAGCATGGTCACCGGCGCATTCGGCAAGTCGTTGCCGAGCGTCGCCCACTGTTTGCCGCTGGTGTCCGACGAGATGAACGCGCCGGCATCGGTGCCGACCAGCAGCTGGCCGTTGCGCGCCACAATCGTGCTGACCGGCAGGCGCGGCAGATTGCCGGTGATGTCCTTGAAGGTTTCGCCGGCGTCGGTGGACTTGAACAGATTGCCGGCATTCAGATCGGCGCCAGTGCTGTTCTCGCCGAACGAGCCGGGGCCGCGATACGGCGACATATAACCGCCGAGCCCGACGTAGACCGTCTTCGGATCCGTCGGGTCGATCTCGATCGCCATGATCAGACGGTTGGGCAGACCCTTGGCGGCGGCGTTGTGCCAGCTATCCACTTCGAGTTTTTCCGCCGGCTTGCCGGCCGCGGTGACATTGGTATCAAGCCCGCGCAGGAAGGGCTGGTCGTTGACGGTCACGCCGCAGTCGCCACACCAGCCGACGTAGATCGCGGTGTCATGCACGTCGCCGACGGTGGCGGTGTGCACCACCGTGGTCTCGGCGGCCGTGACCGGGTCAACGACCACGTGTTCGCCCACACGATGTACTTCCACCCAGCTGCTACCGGTAACGGTGCGCGCGCTGTCGGTTTCATAGACCTGGTTGGCGGTGGTGATCATGTGATTGCCATCCAGCGGATCCATCGAAAACCAGTTGGCGAAGTTCACGCGCTCATACGGCGGATCAATGAAGGTCGAAGTGAGACCACGGTCGCTAGTGCGGCGCAGTCCGCCGTTCTGGGTTTCGGTGTAGGCGATGTCGCTGTCGTCCGGATCCACTTCGGCGTAGAAACCGTCGGCGCCGAAATCGCCGTAAGAGATGCCGGTGTCCGGCTCCATGTGGCCGCTGCCGTTGTCCTGGAAGCCGAACCAGACGGTGCCGTCCTTGGCGACGCCGAGGCCGTATGGCAACAGCGTATAGAAGCCACTGTTGTTGCCGCCGCCCCAGCCCGCGTTGGTGAACTCGCCGCCGGCGCTGACGCACTGGCGGAACACGCCACCATCGTTGCCCACGAACAGGCAGACGCCGTCGGCAACGGCGCCGTCGAGCGGCACGTCGTCAATCGGGATGAAGATCGCCGCGTGCTGATCGGGGTGCGTGGTCTGGTCGACGCCCGTGCCCGAAAAATAGCGGCCGAGCACGTCGAAATCCGCCGGTCCCGCTTGCAAGGTGCCGTTGAGCGGCATGTGTGGAATACGGCTCTGCCAGATTTCTTCGAGACCGAACGCGAGCCGCGTGGGAATGCCGGCGACCGGCAAGGTGCGTGTCGGGTCCACCTGAATCCACTGGTTGTAATAAGCCTGCGCACCCGGCGCGACCAGCGCGATGAAAGCGGAGAACGGCGCCAGTTCCTGCGTGGTCGCCATGCGCGTCCAGGTTTCGCCGAAATCCGGCGAGGCAAAGATCCCGCTGAGGTGGCCGTAGCTCTGCAAGACGATTGCGGCGGGGGGTGCCGTGGGTACTGGCGGCAGCAGCCCGGTCGGGTCATCGGCGTAAAACGGATCGCCATTCAGCAACTGGGCATCGGCGACCAGCGCATAAACGAAATTGTGATCCTGGCCCGGGCCGGAGGCCGTACCAAACTCGATGCGGGAACTGCGATCAGCCGGCGTAAAGCCCATTTCGGTTACGTTGTCGACCGGCGCAGGGTCGAGCTTCCGCCAGTTGTTCTCGCCGGGCAAGCCGTTGTCGGATTTGTACAGGCCGTTGGCTGACGCCTGCGGGATGTCGGTTCCGGGATAAGGCAGGCGGCCTGCGCGCCAGCCGACTGCGGCCAGCACCGGGCAGCCGCTATCGCTGCACACGACTTTTTCCTTGACGCCGGGAATCTCGACTCCGCCTGGCGCTTGCACCACCACGTCCGTCACCACATTCACCAGGTTGCAGGGCGATGCGGCGTCGGTGTTGCCGGCGCATTCGACGCCGCCGTTGCTGCCGGTCGGCAAGCGCACGTTGGCGAAGTTGCGGCCAGCGTCGCTCGAGCGATAGAGGCCCTTGCTCGACGCGATATAGACAATGTTCGGATGGCCGGGATCGGTCTCGGTGTTGAAAACATTGGCTCCGTCCGGGAACCCGTTGGAACGAGTCCAGGTGACGCCGAGATCGTTGCTCCAATACGCACCGAGTCCGGTGTAGGCGCCCGTGCTAAGCACGCTGTCGCCACCGGCCGAAATCACCGTGCCGCCGCCGACCGGCGTGAAGATCACGCCACCGTTGGCCTGTGTCGGCAGCTTGTCGCCGATTGAAGTCCAGTAGTCGCCAATCGTGCGCACATCGCCATTGCGGGCCTGGCTCATCCAGATGCCGCCGGTGCCCGGCGCCGCGAACAGGCGCTTGTTGGCCTCGTCGTAAGCGAAGTTGTCGACGCGTCCGGCGTAGTTCTGCAGGTTGGTGCGCGGCACCGGCGCCAGACCCAGGGTCTGCGCCAAACCGCTGGAGATCAGCGGGCCCTTGCCGGCAGCCTGCCAGTGACCGTCGGCGCCCTTGACGCCGGCCTTGAAGAAATCGAGCGCAGCTTTCTGGTCCACCGCTGCGCGCAGCGCGCCGGGGGCCGGGGTTCGGCCCATGCGTGCACGTTCGTCGTACAGCGCCAGTTTCCCGCCGGGGCTTTCAGCTTCCATCGCCCTGGGGCAACCGCGACCACCGCCAGAGCAATCGGGCGATTCAGTGGAGTAAAAAACCGCGCCCGCAGTCAGTGCGAGGCTGCCAACAGCCAGAAACAGGACCTTGTTCGACACGAAATTCTCCTCAGACGGCAAATGCGCGACCCCTGCCAAATCCAGGCAGGGTTCTAGGGTTGTAAATCTGATACGTGATTATACGTTCATGTCTCAGCAATGGATGTGCCATTCGCCGGTAGTTTTTATCTATTGCACAAGGGCTTGGAGCGGCGTGCTATTGGGACGGCACGGGTAGGCTTGCGCCTACAAAAAAAAAGGCGCAGCATCCAGCTGACGGGGGATTCAGGTTCTGGGAGGGGCATATGAGCGACCCAAGCACAAAAACGGCGCTGATCGTGGATGACTCGAAGTCGGCGCGATTCGCGTTGCGCAAATTCCTGGAGGCACAGGGCTATCAGGCCGACGCGGTGGAAAGCGCGGACGAAGCCTACAGCTATCTCAAGCGTCAACGCCCGGACCTGATTTTCCTCGATCACCTGATGCCGGGCGTGGACGGTTTTGACGTGCTGCGCAATATCAAGAAAGACCCGCGCACGGTTTCGATCCCGGTCATCATCTGCTCGTCCAACGAAGGCGCTGATTTCGTCAAACAGGCGAAGACGCGCGGCGCCGCCGATGTGCTGCCAAAACCGCCCGATGCCGAGCTGCTGACGCGCATCCTCGAGCGCATCAAGCCGGCAAAATCAGCTGCGCCCCCGGTTGCCGCACAGCCCGCACCCGCAAAATCCAAAGTCGCGCCGATCCGCGACCCTGAGGAGGCCATCGAGCACGCCTTGATGAAAGCGGTGAAAACCGCGCTGGCAACGGAGCCACAGGCCACCGAACTGGCGCCGGAACTGGCGCCGCTGGCGTCCGCGGCCGAAGGCAGCACTTCGCTGCGCGAGGAGATCGGCAACCGCATGCGCAAGATCACTCAGGACATGTATCGCGAGCTGGGCGATCTCAAGGCGCGCGTGGCCCACATGGACACCAGTGAAAGAACCGATATCGCCGAAGAGATGCGCAACCTGCGCGCACAGGTCGAGCAGTTCAGAACGCATGTAGACGGTGCGCTCAAAACGCACGAGAGCCACATTGAAGAAATGATCGCGTCCTCACGTCGCGCCGCAATGATCGAGGCGCACGATGTGGCCGA
This sequence comes from Pseudomonadota bacterium, assembly GCA_038043245.1. Taxonomy (GTDB): domain Bacteria; phylum Pseudomonadota; class Gammaproteobacteria; order Nevskiales; family Nevskiaceae; genus JACPFV01. The sequence goes on from JBBTCH010000010.1 coordinate 30,556, forward strand.
GCGTGCCGTGTTGTCGGCATCGTCCAAGCTTTCCGATCAGTTGACCGAGAACATTCTCAAGGCCTTGGGTCGGCGCTAGACGTTATTCAGGCTTTTTCAACGACCTCGAACTTGATTCCGGCTTTCATCAGGCGCGCCATCAGCGGTGCCGCCATTGCCTGAGCCGGCGTCATCTGACCGCCGCCCGCCGGAAGCGCGTCGAACGCCAGACACAATCCGGACTCCGCCAGCATCTTCGAGGTTTCGCCGTAACCCGGATCGCCGCCGGTGACTTCAGTCACCACTTTCTTGCCGCCGGCCTCGCCATAGAACCGTACGCGAAACCAGCTTTTTTTGCGCTGCGCCTCGCTCGGCCCTTCGCCCGGGTTTTTCTTCGAAAGCAGCCAGTTGCGCGTCGGCTTCAGTTGCGCCAGCGCGAACAAGGTGCCGACACCACCGATCAGACCGATGACCTGCGGCAGCGATTTTATCTGCACGAAATGGCCGTACCGGAACTCCGGCCCGTACAGGTCCAGCGCACGTGCCGAGCGTTTGATGATCTGCGGGTCGATCGTCGGCATCGGCACCACCCAACTGCCGAGCGGCTTGTGGAAACGGATACCGTTGCCGGTGTCGCCGACTTTCCGCGCAGAGCGACCCTCGCGCTCTGATCTTTCCTTGCGGGTCCTGGCGTACAGCCGGACGCGTGAAAACGCGTTGACTGCCGAATGAAACGTGCCACCGGAGAAGCCGCCGCCCGCGCGCACGAATCCTTCCAGCGTGATCGGCGTGTCCTTCGGCAATTGCTGCACGGTGAAATAGGCACCCAGATCGTGCGGGATCGAATCAAAACCGCAGCAGTGGACGATCTTGGCGCCGGATTTCTGCGCGGTCTCGTGATGGCGCAGCCACATCAGGTCGACGAATTCCGGCTCGCCGGTCAGATCCACGTAATGCGTGCCGGCCGCGGCGCAAGCGGCAACCAGAGGCTCGCCGTAGTGGATGTACGGCCCGACCGTGGTGATGGCGACTTTCGTCGATTCGGCGACCTGCTTCAGCGAATCCGGTTCCGACACGTCGGCCAGCAGCAGCGGCAGATTCGCACAGGCCGGGTTGATCGCGGTCAGTTGCGTACGCACCTGCTCCAGCTTGGATTTGCTGCGACCCGCCAGCGCCCATCGCGTGTTCGCTGGCGCATGCCGCGCCAGATACTCCGCGGTGAGTCCGCCGGTGAAGCCGGTGGCGCCGAACAACACCAGATCGTAGCTGCGCATACGGAGCCCTAGCGATAGATAGACGGATACAGCTGGAAAAAAGCCAAGCGCAGCGATTCGATGCGCTCGCGGTTGGTGCTGAAGTCGAAATAACCGATGCGCGAGGCCGAGCGCAGGTGAATGATGTTCTCCGCCGACGGCAAAACGAATTCAACATCGTCCACGTAACGCATCAGCGGCGTGGTGAATTCGGCATGGATGTAATCAGCCGATTCGGTGACCACCGTGGCTCCTGGCGTATTGCGCAGCACCCGCAGCAGCGCCTGCCGTGCTTCCTCGCGCTTGCCGGAATACCGGAATGGCTCGATTCTGCGTTCGGGGTCGCGGGACAGCGAGGACACGCAGGGGCCGCTGTCGCAACCCTGCAGCTTGCCGTCGCTGCCGCGCAACTCGGCCGAACCGAGGCCGCAGGCGCTCAACCACAGCACCGACAGCAACAGGGAAGATTCAAAAACGCGGACGCGGTTTCTTTTCCTCGACACTGACGATTCTCCCGTTTTCCATGATCACGGTGCGCACCCGCTCACCGGACGCCGCATTGTAGTGCCAGCGCTCGCGCACGATCGGCAACACCACAGCGCTGCCCTCGGTGCTGCGATACGCCGCCAGCGTCTCGCGCCGACTGGGCTTGTCACAGGCCAGCAGCAGGCGGAACTTGCTCATGCGCTCGCGCAGCGAATAAAAATCACAGGACAGTTTGGGCGGCTGGTTGAAGCCGAAGCCGTCGTCCTCGATCAGGACCAGCCGGCCTTCGCGCAGCCGCAGGATGCGCAGCAGCTTGCGCGGACCGAAGTTGTAGAGCCATTCCTCGTCGTATTCGGCGCCCGGCAGCGTCGCGCCGACACGCTCGCGGAACGTCGGCTCGCCACAGGCGGCGCGGATTTCGTCCTCGACCATACCGGCCGAGACGATGCCGTTCGGACACTGCATATCGTCGTCCGCGCGCGCGGCGGCCGCACCAACAAGCAGCAACCAAAAAACCATGCCTCTCATGCTAGCCTTCAAAAAATGAGTTTTCCCACTCGCATTATCGCCGTCTGCGCGGCGTTGTTGGTGACAGCGGCCGTCGACGCCGGCGTCGTGCGTGCGCCACATATCGAGGCGGAACTGGTCGCAGAGAACACCGCGCTCAAGCCCGGTGAAAACCGGGTTGCCCTGCGTCTGAAGCCAGAGGCCGGCTGGCACACCTACTGGATCAATCCGGGCGACGCGGGTTACGCGACCACGCTGGAATGGAATCTGCCGACGGGATTCAGCGCCAGCCCGATGGTTTGGCCGCATCCCGAGCTGCACACGCTCGGCGAGCTGACGACTTACGGCTACGGGGCAGAAACACTGCATCGGGTTGTGCTCACAGTCCCCGCTGGCGCACTGCCGAATCAACCGGTCGCACTTGAAGCCAAGGCGAAATGGCTGGTGTGCAGCGAGGAAGTCTGCATTCCGGGCGAAGCCGCGCTCAAGCTGACGCTGCCGTTGAGCGACGCGCCGACGCCCGACCCGCGCTGGGCGGCCGCATTCGCGGATGCGCGCGAAAAAACCCCGAAGGACGCGGATGCGCTCAAGGCCGAGTTCAGCCTGAGCGGCAAGCAACTGCTGCTGAAGGTCGAGGGCTTGTCCGCGGCCGACGCCGCGCGCGCGCAGTTTTTCCCTACTGCCAGCAACCTGGTGGATCACTCGGCGCGACAGCACCTTGCGTTTGATGACCGCACCCTGCGATTCACGCAGGATCTCAGCACCTATCTGCCCGCGGCGGTCCCGCAGACTATTTCCGGCGTGCTGGTGGTGCAGGACAGGGATCACAGCACGGCGTATTCCATCAACGCCGTGCCCGGAGAAGCCAGCCCACCCTCATCCCCAGCCCCCGGGCTCGCGTCGCAGGGTTTGCCGCTGATTCTGGGCTTTGCCCTGCTCGGCGGACTGATTCTGAATCTGATGCCCTGTGTGTTCCCGGTGCTGTCATTGAAAGCACTGGCATTGGTGGAGACGCGCGAGGCCAGCCGCGCCGAGAATCGCGCGCAGGCGCTGGCGTATACCGCCGGCGTGGTCATCAGCTGTGCTGCTGTCGCCAGCGTGTTGATCGGATTGCGCGCGGGCGGCGAAGCCATCGGCTGGGGCTTCCAGCTGCAGTCGCCGGTGTTCGTCGGCCTGATGGTCTATCTGCTGTTCGCACTCGGGCTCGCACTGTCGGGCGTCGCCGAATTTGGCGCGGGCCTGATGAACCTCGGCGATGCACTGACGCGTTCGCGCGGACTCGCCGGTTCGTTCTTCACCGGCGTGCTGGCGCTGGTGGTGGCCAGCCCCTGCACCGCGCCGTTCATGGGCACGGCGCTGGGTTTTGCCTTGACTCAATCCGCGCCGGTGGCGTTGCTGATTTTCAGCACGCTCGGCCTGGGTCTGGCGCTGCCGTTTTTGCTGCTCGGGTTTTTCCCGCGGCTCGCCGGGTTTCTCCCCAAGCCCGGCGCCTGGATGCTGCGCTTCCGCCAGTGGATGGCGTTTCCGCTGTACCTCTCCGCCGTGTGGCTGCTCTGGGTGCTGATGCGTCAGACCGGCGCTGATGCGGCGGCTTTGACGCTGATCGGACTCGTACTGATTGCATTCGCGCTGACAGTCAAACAAAACATTCTGAAATGGGTCGCGCTGGCAGCCGCGCTGACGCTGCTGTGGGTCGCAGCGCAAAAGCCCACGGTCGAAAGCAGCGACCCGCAGGCGTGGTCGCCGGCGCGCGTCGCCGAGCTGCGCGCGCAGGGCCGCACGATCTTCGTCGACTTCACCGCCGACTGGTGCCTGACCTGCAAGGTCAATGAGCGCGTGGTGCTGCATACCGAGGCGGTACAAGCGGCATTTGCGAAAAACAAGGTTGCGTTCCTGGTCGCTGACTGGACCAACCCGGACGAGGCCATCGCGCAAGAGCTGTCCCGATTCAACCGCCCCGGCGTGCCGATGTATCTGGTCTATGTGAACGGCGGCGAACCGAAACTGCTGCCGCAGGTCTTAACCCCCGATATCGTTATTTCTGCATTGGAGAACTGAACATGTTGCTTCGCTCACTCGTTGTGGTCTGTGCGCTGTTCGCACCGCTGGTTTTTGCGGCACCGGAGATCGGCCAGCCGGCGCCGGCATTCACCGCCATCGATAGCAATGGCAAGGCTGTGAAGCTGTCGGATTTCAAGGACAAACATGTCGTCCTCGAATGGACCAACAACAAATGTCCGTTCGTCAAAAAGCATTACAGCGGCGGCAACATGCAGGGCCTGCAGACGTTCGCGCATGAAAAAGGCGTGGTCTGGCTGTCGGTGATTTCATCCGCGCCCGGCAAGGAAGGCCATGTGGATGGCGCCGGTGCCAACGCGCTGACGAAAGACCGTGGCGCGTCACCCAGCCACGTGCTGCTCGATGAATCCGGCGCCATCGGCCGCCTGTACGAAGCCAAGACCACGCCGCATATGTTCATCGTCGCGCCGGACGGCAAGCTGATCTACAAGGGCGGCATCGACTCCAACGCCAGCGCCGATCCGGATGACATCGCCGATGCGACGCCTTATGTGAAGGTCGCGCTGACCGAGGCGCTCGCTGGCAAGCCGGTGACGGAATCCAGCACGCGGCCTTACGGCTGTTCCATCAAATACGGCTCGTAAGGTTTGCAAAAAATCCTGCGCTGGTTGCTGCTGATCGCCCTTGCCGGCGGCGTGGCGGCCTTTGCCTATACGCGGCAGGCGGGCAAGAACGGCGACGAGTTGAGCTACAGCACGGTCAAGGTTGAACGCGGGCCACTGACCGCGCGCGTCACTGCCACCGGCACCTTGTCGGCGCTGATCACGGTGCAGGTCGGCAGCCAGGTGTCAGGGCGCATCCAGAGCCTGCATGCGGATTTCAATTCCAAGGTGAAGAAGGGCGAGGTCATCGCCAGACTCGATCCACAGCTGTTCGACGCCGCGGTGCAGTCGGCGCAGGCCAATCTTGCCGCCGCCGAGGGCAATCTGGCGCGCGCGAAAGCACTGGCGACTGACGCCGAGCGTCAGGCGCAGCGGGCGCAAGAGGTGTTCGCGCAAAAACTGATCTCGCAGGCCGAGCGCGACACCGCGCAGGCCAATGCCGAATCCGCGCGTGCCAGCGTGGCTTCCAGCGAAGGCGCGGTTGCACAAGCCAAGGCCGCGCTGTACCAAGCGAAGATCAATCTGGCCTACACCGTCATCACCTCGCCGACCAGCGGCGTGGTGATCTCACGCAACGTCGATGTCGGCCAGACCGTGGCTGCCGCGCTGCAGGCGCCGACGCTGTTCACCATCGCCGAAGACCTGCGCAAGATGCAGGTGCATACCAGCGTGGCCGAATCCGATGTCGGCAAGCTGACCGAGGGCATGGAGGCCAGCTTCACGGTCGATGCCTATCCGAGCGAGCGTTTCCGCGGCGCCGTCAGCCAGGTGCGCAACGCGCCGCAGATCCTGCAGAACGTCGTCACCTACGACGCCGTGATTGACGTCGACAACGCCGACCTGCGCCTGAAACCCGGCATGACCGCCAACGTCAATTTCGTCTACGCCAAACGTGACGACGCCTTGCTGGCGCCGAACGCGGCGCTGCGTTTTCGCCCGCCCGCGGACTTGATGAAGACTGGCGGCACCCCCGCACCCAAGCGCGGCGACGGACCGGCCAATGCACGCACCTTGTGGGTGTTGCGCGAAACACAGCCGGTGCCCGTACAGGTCGAGGTCGGCGTGTCCGATGGCTCGCAGACCGAAATCACCGGCGGCGAACTGCAAGCCGGCGATTCGTTGATTACCGAAGCCGTGGGCGCCAAGCCGAAGACACCACAAACACCGATGCGCATGGGCTTCTGATGGCACTGATCGAGCTGCAGGACGTTACCCGCAGCTACGTCATGGGCGATGTCACCGTGCAGGCGCTGCGCGGTGTTTCACTGAGCATTGAGCGCGGCGAGTTCGTCGCCATCATGGGCAGTTCCGGCTCCGGTAAATCCACCTTGATGAACACGCTGGGCTGTCTGGACCGCCCCAGCAGCGGGCACTACCGGCTGCAGGGGCGCGAAGTCTCGCAGATGTCGCGCGATGCGCTGGCGCTGTTGCGCAACCGTACGCTCGGCTTCGTGTTCCAGAACTTCAATCTGTTAGCGCGCACCAGCGCGCTGGAAAACGTCGAGCTGCCGCTGCTGTACGCCGGTGTGCCGGCCCGAGAGCGTCATGCACGCGCGACCCAGGCGCTGGAGCGTGTGGGTCTGGGCAAACGGCTGGATCATCACCCCAGCCAGCTGTCCGGCGGCCAGCAGCAGCGCGTCGCGATCGCACGTGCGCTGGTCGGCGAGCCACAAGTGATCCTGGCCGATGAGCCCACCGGCAATCTGGATTCGCAGACCAGTGTCGAAGTGATGGCGTTGCTGCAGACGCTCGGCGCCAGCGGCATCACCGTGGTGCTGGTCACGCACGAAGCGGACATCGCCGCGCATGCTTCGCGAGTCATCGTCATGCGCGACGGCCAGGTGCTGTCGGACGCGCGGCGTGAACCGTTGAAGGCCGCGGCATGAACTTCTTTTTCACGCTGCGCATTGCGCTCAGGGCCTTGCTGCGCAACAAGCTGCGCTCGTTTCTCACTGCCCTGGGCATCATCGTCGGCACCGGCGCGGTGATCGCGATGGTGGCGATCGGCGAAGGCGCCAAGGCGCGCGTCGAGCAGACGTTTGCGGCGATGGGGACGAATCTGCTGATCGTGCGTTCCGGCTCGGCCAGTGCCGGCGGATTCCGCGGCGGCGCCGAGAGCCAGCCGAGCCTGACCTGGGACGATCTGCGCGCACTCCAGACCGAACTGCCGTCGGTGCGCGCCGCCGCACCCGTGTTGCGGGTTAATGCGCCGGTATTGTCGGAAGAGCAGAACTGGGCGACGCAGATCGTCGGCACCACGCCGGAGTATTTCGAGATCCGCAACTGGCGCATGAGCAGCGGCGCATCGCTGACGCAGTCGGACATCGATGCCGGCACCAAAGTCGTGATCCTGGGCCAGACCGTGGCGCTGAACCTATTCGGCGCCAATGCCGACCCCATCGGCCAGAGCGTACGCATCAAGAACATCCCGTTCCAGGTCGTCGGAGTGATGGAGAAGAAAGGCCAGTCCGCCGGTGGCATGGACTTCGACGACGCCGTGTTCATTCCCTATACGACCTTCCAGAGCAAGATCCAGCCGGGGCCCGGCAAGTTCATGGGCGGCGGCATTTTTGTCGGCGTCGATCCCAATGCTGGCACCGGCAAGGCCGAGCGCGACATCATCGGATTGCTGCGCGACCGCCACCGCATCAGCGGTGGATTGCCGGATGATTTTTCAGTGCGCAACCTGCAGGAGATGGCCAGCGCCGCGGCGCAGGGCACCGAGACGCTGTCGCTGCTGCTGGCCAGCGTCGCCGCAGTGTCCTTGCTGGTCGGCGGCATCGGCATCATGAACATCATGCTGGTGTCAGTGACCGAGCGTACGCGCGAAATCGGCGTGCGCATGGCGGTGGGTGCGCGGCCTGGCGACATCCTTTCGCAGTTCCTGATCGAGGCGCTGGCCTTGTCGCTGGTCGGCGGGCTCACCGGCGTCGCGCTGGGCGTATTCGCCGCCGAGCGCATCGCCACCAGCTTCGACTGGCCGCTGCTGGTGCGCGGCGACGTCGTCGCACTGTCATTGGGCGTCAGCGCCCTCGTCGGCATCGTCTTCGGACTGTACCCGGCACGCAAAGCTTCGCAACTGGACCCGATCGAAGCCCTGAGGTACGAGTAAGTTTCAGCGCGCTGTTCGCGGGCTGTGACGGGCTTGGCACATCGCAGGTGCACAAAAGGCCTCAGATGGGCTAACCTCCGTGGAACGGGCTCATGGCGGCAACGCCACCGCCCTTGAGTTAAAACCAATCAACCAGGGGAGTTACGAAATATGAACAAGAAACTTGCCGTGTTGCCACTGTCTGCGCTGCTGCTGTCCGTGAGCGCCTCGGTCAGCGCAGGAATGTGTTGCGAACCACCGCCGCCGCGTTGCGACATCCTGTTCGACACCAACAATGACCAGATCCGTTCCAGTGAGAAAGGCGAGGTCGCCGCGCTGGCCCAGCGCATGGTGAACGAGCCCCAGCTCAAGATCACGCTCGAAGGCCATGCCGACGAGCGCAGCAACCCGGAATACAACCTGGATCTGGCCCTGCGCCGCGCCTGGCACACCAAGCGCGCGCTGGTCGCCCAAGGTGCGGGCGACAACATGATCCACATCGAGACCTACGGCGAAGAAGCGCCGCTGGCCTCAGGCAGTGGCGAACCCGTCTGGCAGAAGAACCGCTGCGTCAACATCGTCGAATAAGTTTTTTTACGAAGTTAAAAAGACCCCGCTCGTCGGGGTCTTTTTTTGGCTAAGCCTTGAAGATGTCTTCGGCCATGCGGTCGGCGATTTCGCCGGTCGGCGATTTCTCGGATTTCGAGCGCTCGAAGATCTGCGTCAGCGTGACGCCGATGTGATCGAGCTGGGCCCTGGCTTTTTTCTCGTCGTAGCCGTGAGTCTCGTGATAGATCTCGATGATGCCGCCGGCATTGATGGCGTAATCGGGTGCGTAAAGAATGCCGCGGTCCAACAGCGCGCGGCCATGGCGCGGCTCGGCGAGCTGGTTGTTGGAGGCACCCGCGACCACTTTCGCTTTCAGCTGCGGGATGGTCTTGTCATTGAGAACCGCGCCGAGCGCACAGGGCGAAAACACATCCACGTCGAGCGCGTAAATCTCGTCCATCGCCACGGCAGTGGCACCGAAATCCTGCACGCACTGCTCGACCGCCGGCGCATAGGTGTCGGTAATCCACAAGCGGGCGCCCGCCTCGTGCAGCTGCCGGGCCAGCCGCCGGCCGACGTTGCCAACGCCCTGAATCGCGACGCGCAGACCCTTGAGCGATTCGCGTTGGAGCTGAAACTTCACCGCGGCCTGGACACCGACATAAGTGCCATACGCCGTCGCCGGCGACGGGTCGCCGCTGCGCTCGGAAACCTGCGCATGTGCTTCCGGGAAGCCGACGACATGGCGCGTGGTCTCGCCGATGATCTTCATGTCGGCGACTGAAGTGCCGGAATCCTCGGCGACGATGTAACGACCGCCGAGCGTATCCACGAAACGGCCCATCGCGCGCATCAGCGCCGGCGTCTTGCCGCGGCGCGAATCGCCGATGATGACGCTCTTGCCGCCGCCCTGCGGCAAGCCGGCGAGCGCAGCCTTGTAGGTCATGCCGCGCGACAGCCGCAGCACATCGGTCAGCGCGGCCTCATCGTCGGCATAGGCATACATGCGACAGCCGCCGAGGCCGGGGCCGAGGCGCGTGTTGTGCACGGCGATGATCGCCTTGAGACCACTGGCGGGATCGTGGTGAAAAGCAACGACCTCGTGGCCATCCAGTTCGCGGTGGCTGAACACTGACATAGACTCCCCCAGAGTGTGTGCGCCATATGGCTGCGGCGCTTTTTGCATATTCTACGCGCCCACGAGGGATTCCCAAGCGAATGTCCATCCACGCCGCGCTCAAGCACGAGACGAGCTACCAGTACGACCGCCGCGTCACGCTGTCACCACAGGTCATCCGCCTGCGGCCGGCGCCGCATTCGCGAACGACAGTCAGCAGTTATTCGCTGAAAGTCGAACCAAAACCGCATTTCCTCAACTGGCAGCAGGACCCGTTTGGCAACTGGCAGGCGCGCGTGGTGTTTCCGGAGAAGGTGCGCAAGTTCAAGGTCACGGTGGACCTGATCGCCGATCTGTCGGTCTACGATCCTTTCGATTTTTTCGTCGAGCCGGCCGCGGAAAAATATCCGTTCGAATATGAAAAAACGCTCGCCGCCGACCTGCGGCCGTATTTTCGGCATGACAAACCCGGCCCGCTGCTGAAGAAACTGCTCAACAAACTGCCGCAGAAAGCCGAGCGCACGATTGATTTTCTGGTCGAGCTCAACCGCAGCCTGCAGCAGCAGACGAAATATCTGATCCGCATGGAGCCCGGCGTGCAGACGCCGGAGGAAACACTGGAGAAACAATCCGGCTCCTGCCGCGATTCGAGCTGGCTGCTGGTGCAGATCCTGCGCAACCTCGGCTTCGCCGCGCGCTTCGTCTCCGGGTATCTGTTGCAACTGACGCCGGATGTGAAATCGCTCGACGGCCCGAGCGGCACCGACCATGACTTCACCGATCTGCACGCCTGGTGTGAAGTGTTTCTGCCCGGCGCCGGCTGGGTGGGTTTTGATCCGACGTCCGGCCTGCTGGCCGGCGAGGGCCACATCCCGCTGTGTGCGACGCCGGAGCCGCAGTCCGCCGCGCCGATCTCCGGCGCAGTGGAGAAATGCGAGGTCACGTTCCATCACGACATGCGCGTCTCGCGCGTGTTCGAAACGCCGCGCGTCACCTGGCCGTATTCGGATGAGAACTGGGAGCTGGTCAACAAGCTCGGCGCGCAGATCGACGCCAAGCTCAAGGCCGGCGATGTGCGCTTGACCATGGGCGGCGAGCCGACCTTCGTCTCGATCGATGATTTCGAGTCGCCCGAATGGAACACCGCTGCCGTCGGCCCGACCAAACAGGCCTTGGCGTATTCGCTGATCCAGCGGCTGCGCGCGCGCTTTGCGCCGCAGGGGCTCATCACCTACGGACTCGGCAAGTGGTATCCCGGCGAGTCACTGCCGCGCTGGGCGTATTCGCTGTACTGGCGTGGCGACGGTCACCCGCTGTGGCGCTTGCCACCCGCCGCGCCCTCGGCAAAACCCCTGAGCCTCGCGCAGGCCGAACGCTTTCTGCTCGGCGTCGCCGAGCGGCTGGAAGTGGACCCGGCCAACGTGCTGCCCGCCTACGAGGACATCTACCACTACCTGCACAAGGAACGGCAGCTGCCGCACAACGCCACGCCGCTCGACAGCAAGCTGCGCGACGCCGAAGAACGTGCGCGACTGGCGCAGGTATTCGAGCGCGGACTGGAAACCCCGAAAGGCTTCGTACTGCCAGTGCAGCGCTGGCAGTCGCTGGCGCGCTGGATCAGCGAGCGCTGGCTCACGCGCCAGGGAAAATTGTTTCTGATCCCCGGCGATTCGCCGGTGGGCCTGCGCCTGCCGCTGGAATCGCTGCCGTGGATTCCGGCGGTCGCCTATCCGCAGACCTTCGAGGCCGATCCGAGCCTGCAGTCGAACCCGCTGCCGGACACCGACAAGCGCCGTCAGCCGTACCTGCAATCGCCGGAAACGTCCAAGGCACGACGCGCGGCGCAAAAACTGTCGCGCGAAAAGGATCAGCCACATCCGCAGCGCAGCGGCGCGTACTACCAGGGCGGCAATGTACGCACGGCGATGGCGGTGGAACCGCGCGAGGGTTATCTGAACGTGTTCCTGCCCCCGGTCGGCAGCACCGAGGATTATCTCGATCTGGTCTCGGCGATCGAGGATGTCGCCGCTGAAACCAAGATGCCGGTGCGCATCGAGGGTTATTCGCCACCGCAGGATCTGCGCGTGAATACCATCAAGGTCACACCCGACCCCGGCGTGATCGAGGTCAACGTGCATCCCGCGCGTTCGTGGGACGAGCTGCGCGACAACACGCTGGCGTTCTACGAGGAAGCGCGGGCGTCACGGCTCGGCACCGAAAAATTCCAAGCGGACGGCCGCAGCACCGGCACCGGTGGCGGCAATCACATCGTGGTGGGCGGCGCGACGCCGCTGGATTCGCCGTTCCTGCGCCGGCCGGATCTGCTGGGCTCACTGATCCGCTACTGGCAGAACCATCCTGCGCTCAGTTATCTGTTCTCGGGGTTGTTCATCGGCCCGACTTCGCAACATCCACGCGTGGACGAGGCGCGCGACACGCAGCTGTACGAACTCGAGCTCGCGCTGTCGCAGTTGCCGCAAAAAGGGACCGGCAATTTCCCGCCCTGGCTGGTGGACCGCGTGCTGCGCCACCTGCTCACCGACCTTGCCGGCAATACGCACCGCTCGGAGATCTGCATCGACAAGCTGTACTCGCCGGATTCCGCGACCGGGCGCCTGGGCCTGGTCGAGTTCCGCGCCTTCGAGATGCCGCCGCACACGCGCATGAGTCTCGCGCAATTGCTGGTGCTGCGCGGACTGATCGCCTGGTTCTGGGACAAGCCCTACACACGCAAGCTGACGCCGTGGAAAACGCAGTTACACGACCGTTTCATGCTGCCGGAATTCGTCTGGCAGGATTTCAGCGAAGTGCTGGATGAACTGCGCAGCGCGGGTTTCGCGTTCAAACGTGAATGGTTTTCGTCGCACTTCGAGTTCCGTTTTCCACGCCACGGGGCGGTGCAGTTCAAGGACATCGAACTGGAACTGCGCCACGCACTCGAACCCTGGCCGGTGCTGGGCGAGGAACCGGGCGGTGGCGGCACCGCGCGCTATGTCGACTCCTCACTCGAGCGTGTGCAGGTGAAGGCGCGCAATCTCAACCCCTCGCGCTACATCGTCGCCTGCAACGGCCGGCGCATGCCGATGACGAACACCGGCACGCAGGGTGAATTCGTCGCTGGCGTGCGTTATCGGGCCTGGCATCCGTATAGCTGTCTGCATCCGACCATCGGCACACACACGCCCTTGTGGTTCGATCTTTATGACACCTGGAACCAGCGCGCGGTGACAGGCTTCACCTATCACGTCGCCCATCCCGGCGGCCGCAACTCCGAGACGTTTCCGGTCAATGCCTACGAGGCCGAATCACGACGCCTGTCGCGTTTCGAGCCACGCGGACACACGCCGGGGTACTACCAGCCGCCGGAAGAGCGTGCGAATGCGGATTTCCCGATGACGCTGGATTTGAGGCGGCAACCTGTTTGAGGACTTTTTAAGTCTTTAAAACGGCGGCAAAAGAAAACGGTGGCACAGAACCTGTGCCACCGTTTTTCTGAAACCGCTCAAAGTGGGTCTTGGAAACCTTGAACGGGTGCCGCTATCGCGTGCTCAGTCCCTGCCCTTCTTGTGACCTTTGCCTTTCTTGCCATGCTTTTTGCCGTGGTGGCGACCATCACCACGGTCATCGTCGTCCCAGTCGTGGTGGTGCCGACGATATTCAGGCGCGTAGACCCGGGTGTACCAGCTGTCCTCGACGAAATACACCGGCCGGCCACAGGCGTTGTAATGTCGGCAATGCCGCGCCCAGTTCCTCTCGTGGCCAGGCGGCACGCGCAAATACATCGGCATCACGCCGACCGCCACCGGCACCGGGTGAATCAGCACCGGCTCCGGGAAAATCAGGCGCGGGCGCGGAAAATCGCCGAGCTCGATGTGGCCGTAAAAACCGGGCTGGCCGACGGTAACGGACACCCCAACCTCGGCCGCCGCCGGCAGCGTCGCAGCACTCAACAGGATTGCAAGCAGGAATTTTCTCATCGTCAATCTCCTTTGGGAACGGCATCATCAGACCACTAAAACAGTCCGCAATCTGTGCGCTGACGCACAGATTGCGGATCAGGAATCCGGCGCTTCAGTGCCGGCAATGGCGACCGTGACGGCTGTGCTTCCAGTGACCATAGCCCCTGTGGCCGTGATGGCCATACACCGGACGATAACCGACGATCACCGGCGCCGGGTAGACCGCCACCGGACGATGGTAGACCGCATGCGGCCGGTGGTAATCACCGACATGGATGTCGCCATGGAATCCAGGTTGGTTGAATCCGATCGAGACGCCGACCGAAGCGGCGGAGGCCGGAACCGCCGCCAATGCGATGAGTGCAGCCAACAGAAAGCGTTTCATATCCAGTCTCCTTGCGTTGTGGGATCGCCCCCTTCAACGGGACCTGGGGTGAAGCGTTGACAGGCGATTCCACGGGCGCAATCAAGACAGCGTGAGATTCGGCGGGCTATGCTTTGCGCCGCATGAATGACATTCAACCCGCTGCAACGCCCTCGGTTCAGTTGACGTCGCGCGACTATCTGAGCTGGCTGTTCGCCGCCGCCTTTCTGTTCATGGTGCTGAAGCTGCATCTGCTGCCGGCACTGCTGGCCAGTCTTCTGGTGTTCGAGGTCGTGCGCGCGCTGGTGCCGTGGCTCAAGTTGCGCGGACTTGGCGTCTCCGGCCCGCAGCTGATTGCCGTCACCCTGATCGCGCTGATCGTCATCGCGACGATGGCGGCCGGCATCGGCAGCGCCGCCGGGCTGTTGCGCAATAGCGGCGAAAGTCTGCCGGCGCTGTTCGAACGCATGGCGCAGATCATTGAGAATTCTCGCGAGCAGCTGCCCGACTGGATCTTGATCTATCTGCCCGACACCGCCGTTGAGTTGCGCACGGCGGTCGTCGGCTGGCTGCGCAGCAACACCGGCCTGCTGCAGATCGCCGGCACCGAATTCGGCCGCGGGCTGGCGCACGTGCTGATCGGAATGATTGCCGGCGCGCTGGTGTCACTGCATCTGGCCGCGCCGGTCACCGCGCAGCCGCCGCTGGCCGCTGCCATCACCGAACAGGCCGCGCGGCTGTCAAGCGCGTTTCGCAACGTGGTGTTCGCGCAGTTCTGGATCTCCGGCATCAACACTCTTTTCACCTGGATCTATCTCGGCTGGGTGCTGCCGGCCTTCGGCGTAGAACTGCCGTTCCGCGGCCTGCTGGTGATCATCACTTTCGTCTGCGGCCTGATTCCGATCCTCGGCAACCTGATGTCGAACACCGTGATCTTCGTCGTCAGCCTGAGCAACTCGCTGCTGATCGCGCTGGTGTCGCTGGGCTATCTGATCGTGATTCACAAGCTGGAGTACTTCCTCAACGCGCGCATCATCGGCTCGCATATCCGCGCCCACGCCTGGGAGCTGCTGATCGCGATGCTGATCATGGAAGCCGCTTTCGGTATCGCCGGACTGATCTCGGCGCCGATCTTCTATGCCTTCTTCAAGGATTCGTTGCGCGAGAAAAAACTGCTTTAGCGGTGCTGTCATTCCGAGCGCAGCGAGGAATCTGATCAGATCCTTCGCTGCGCTCAGGATGACAACAAAATCAAATTAACTTTTTTGGAGTTGCCATGTCCTCGTCTGATCCCATCGTCATCACTTCGGTTGCCCGCACGCCCATGGGGGCGATGCTGGGTGCGCTGTCACCGTTCACCGCCGTGCAACTCGGCGCCGCCGCGATCAAGGCCGCGGTCGAGCGCGCCAATCTCAACAGTGCCGACGTGGACGAGGTGATCATGGGTTGCGTGCTGCCCGCCGGCCAGGGTCAGGCGCCGGCGCGTCAGGCCGCGCTCGGCGCGCGGCTGCCGGATGCCACCGGCGCCACCACCATCAACAAGATGTGCGGCTCGGGACTGAAGGCGATCATGCTGGCGCACGACCTGCTAAAGGCCGGAACCAACAAGGTCATGGTCGCCGGCGGCATGGAATCCATGACCCACGCGCCGCACCTGCTGATGAAGGCGCGCGGCGGCTACCGTTACGGCCATGGCGAGCTGCTCGACCACATGGCGCTCGACGGCCTCGAGGACGCTTACGAAAAACGCACGCCGATGGGCGTTTATGCCGAACGCGCCGCAGAAAAATACGGCTTCACCCGCCAGCAGCAGGACGACTACGCGGTGATGTCGCTGGCGCGCGCCAGGAAAGCCAACGAAGACGGCAGCTTTGCGTGGGAAGTGACGCCGCTTGAGATCGCAGGCAAGGGCGGCGTGGAAAAAATCGTCCACGACGAAGCGCCGATGAAAGCCAAGCCGGAAAAAATCCCGACGCTGAAGCCGGTGTTCAAGAAAGACGGCACCGTCACCGCCGCCAACTCCAGCTCGATCTCCGACGGTGCCGCCGCGGTGACACTGATGCTGCAATCGGAAGCCGCGAAGCGCGGCCTCAAGCCGCTGGCGAAAATCGTCGGCCATGTCACCCACTCTCGGCTGCCGGGCGAGTTCACCATCGCGCCAGTGTTCGCCATCACCGCGCTGCTGGAAAAATGCGGCTGGAAAACCAGCGACGTTGATCTGTGGGAAATCAACGAAGCCTTCGCGGTGGTGACGATGGCGGCGATGAAAGAGCATCAGCTGCCGCATGGCAAGGTCAACATCCACGGCGGCGCCTGCGCGCTCGGCCATCCGATCGGCGCGTCCGGGGCGCGCATCACCGCGACGCTGATCGGCGCACTGAAGAAAACCGGCGGCAAGCGCGGCATCGCCACGCTGTGCATCGGCGGCGGCGAAGCGGTGGCACTGGCACTGGAGATGCTGTGAGGTTCTGGTGCGCGCTGCTGGCGCTCACCCTTGCGGCCTGCGACAACGCCGAAACGACCGTAACGACGACGACCCCGGGAGGGGACGGCACGCAGCCCCCCGTCACCTTGTGCGTGGATTCCGGCTGCGGTGAAAAAACCGTCCTGCTGACCATCCCCGACGCCGAGAACATCTTCTTCACTGCTGACAACCGCCTGTTCGTCTCCGGCGGCACCAACGTCTTCGAGATCAAGAAAGAGGGTGTCGGTTACACGGCGACACCGATCTTTGCCGGCACCGGCAATTTCGGCGGCATGGCGCAGCGCGGCGATGTGCTCTACGTCAACTGTTTCACCGACCGCAGCCTCTATGCCGCGCGACTCACGGCGACGCCGACGCTCGCGCCAATCCATGACCTGGGTATCGGCATTCCCAACGGCATGAGCGCCGGACCCGACGGCGAGATCTACATCGTCAACGGCCCGATTCCCAGCAACGGTCTGCCAGACCCGAAGATCGTGCGCCTGCGTTTCGACCCCGCCAATCCGATGGTGGTGACGGAACAGTCCGACTGGCTGGCGCTGCCGCAATCCTTCCCCAATGGCGTCGCGCGCATCGGCCGCACGCTCTATGTCACCAACGGCAAACCGCTGCCGCCGACGTTTGGCGAAGTGCTGCGCATCGAGATCAGCGCCGACGGTTCCGCGGGCACGCCCACACAGCTGGCGAGCTTCATGGGATTGACCGATGACCTCAGCGTGGCTGGCGACACGCTGCTGGTATCTCTCTACAGCAATGGCGTCATCGCCCAGGTCGGGCTCGACGGCACAGTCATCGCGCAAACCGATCCGATGAGTTTCGAATTTCCGTCGCAGGTGCGCGTCGGCCAACCACCGCTGTTCGCCGCGGATGAGATTCTCGTCACCGAAAAAGGCATGGTCGGTGACAGCCTGACGCCCGTCGGCGATGCCTTCTCGGTATTCCGCAGAACGTCCAACTGACATGAGCCCCGCGAGCGCTGCCTACACCTCAGTGGCGAAATGGCTGCACTGGCTGATGGCGCTGGTGATTTTCGCCGCCTGGTGCATCGGCTATTACGCGCACGAATTCATGCCCAAGGGCCCCGAGCGAACCGAGATGTTCGGAGTGCACAAAGCCATTGGTACCGCAGTGCTATTGCTGATCCTGCTGCGCATGGCCTGGCGCGCGACGCATCCCGCGCCATCGCAGGGCCTCGCCCCATGGCTGCACAACGTTTCGCGCGCGGCGCATGGCGTGTTGTACTTCTTGATGCTGGCGATGCCGATCACCGGCTGGCTGATGACTTCCGCCAAGGGCCGCGATGTGCATTTTCTCGGTCTCTGGCAGCTGCCGGCGCTGCTGGAAAAAAACGCCGACCTCGCGCGCCTGTTTGAAGACGCGCACAAGCTGATGGCCTGGGTGATCCTGTCACTGGTGCTCGCCCACGTGCTGGCGGCGCTGCACCATCACTTCATCCGCCGCGACAACGTGCTGCGCAGCATGCTGCCCGGCCGCTAGCCCGGCACCCGCTTGGAGTCCTTTCAGTGTCTGAAACGGCTCACTTCAAAAAAACTGGCTAAATGGTCGTTGATCTCGTTATTTGGCTTAGTGTCCGAGAACGGTTTGATGTCGGTCATTGCAACGTATAACGCCCGCGCTCTCCGGCGCCGAGTGAGCGAAGCGAACGAGGGAACGCCCGCCGGCGAAGCGCGGCGAGTGCATCCGAGTGGAGCGCGTTGCTGGTCGTCACTAAATCGCTCTATTCAGGTCTACATTTAATCCTGCTTGGCGCATTTCGCGCGCAAGCACGAGTTGCCAGCCGCCGCCGTTGTCCATGGGCACAAACAGAACTCCGTTGTAATCCGATGGCAGTTCGAGATCGCCCAGATACAGAGCGCAGACGCGTTTACGACCAAGTGCTCCAATGAACAAGCCTAGTTCCAGAATAACGTTTTGTCTGGCACGCGCCCGCATACTAGCGTCGGCCCCTTTTGGAGCTCCGACGTCGTCGGGGGTTAGGAGGATCACTGCAAAGTCAACGTCTAAATGGGCCTCTAACTTCTCAATGATTGTTCGTCCGCCATTTGGCTGTTCGTGCAAGATAACGGCTTCAAGACTCAGGCGTTCCAAGTACCGAGCCAGCGCTTGTTTAGCGGCTTCATCGTGTCCGTGAACGACAAATATTCTGTTTCCAACTTGTCGTGCCGCTGGACGGCCAGCCTGCGCGGAACCGATGTTTGTTGCGTTAGTTGAATCTGCCAGCCGTTCGCTCAGTAGGTCTCGCACCGACTCTAGGCTGGCGACAGCGGCCTCGATTCCTTGTTTGTAACCAGCCTGCACGTTCTGAATCGGGTATTGACGGCCGTCCATGAACCAAGGGAGTGTGTCTAGCGCAGAAATGGAGTGCCGTCGATATTCTGCGGTGTCGTTGCCAAATATCTCGGCGAGCGTTGCTCTAACTTTCTCTTCAAGAGCTTCAGCTCTGGGATCAGAGCGCTTCTGAATGGTTTCGATATCAAACCCATTTAATTCGTCGATGCGGCGCTGTAATGAACGCACGGCTCTACTGAGATCATCAACCGTCAAGATCTTGGACTCCGGAGTGTCACTCTTTGTCTTGCGAGCCACTAGCTTCCTCCTTGTGACGGCCAACGCCGGTTAGACGATAAAAATGAGGTGTGACACCACCTACTCCTTCCCCTCCATCTCATCCGCCAGCGCATCGGCGCCATAGATTTTGCGCAGGGCTTCGAGAATGGCGCCGGAATGCACGGCGACGGTGCGGTTGACGCGTTCGTCGAACCAGTAAGCGCCGCCTAGCGAGCGGATGTTGCCGTCGAACACCAGGCCGACGATCTCGGCTTTTTTGTTGATCACCGGGCTGCCAGAGTTGCCGCCGATGATGTCGTTGGTGGTGACGAAGTTGAAACGCTGGTCTGCGTTGAGCTGGTCTTGCTTGTCGGTCCACGAATCCGGCCAGCGGAACGGGTCGGAACCGGTGGCGCGCTCGAAACCGCCGCCCAGGGTGGTGAACGGCTCGACGTCTTCGCCGTTCTCGTTCCAGCCTTTGACTTCGCCGTAGGACAGGCGCAGCGTGAAGGTCGCGTCGGGATATGTGCCGGTGCCCTTCATGGCGAACCGCGCAGCCGCGATCTTCTCGGCGTTCTTCTGCTCAACCGCCTCGACCTCATCCTCATAGCGCTGACGGATGGCGCGCGCTTCGGCGTCTACCGCCACTGCGAGCTGGATGAACGGATCGGTGGACATCTCGATGGCCAGGGCGCCGCCTTCCCACAGACGCTTGCGCTCGGCGACATCGGCGAGTTTGGTCCCCTTGATCATGCGCTCCGCCACCTGGCTCGGTGACTCGGCGCCCAGCACCTGCTGCACGATCTCGTCGTCCTGACTCAGTGATTCGCGCAGCTTGGTCAGCGCCCAGGTGAACTTGACCTGCTCCAGGTCCGGCTCGACCGGCGCAGTGGAGAACAGGTTCTGCGTCAGGCTGGGCAACGCCGCGTCGGTGAACTCTTCCAGGCGCTCGGCATTGGGCTTTTCGCGCTCTGCCGCACCGCGCACCAGTGCGCGCGCGATCTCGAAGTAGCGCGTGGCGAACGTACCCGCATCCAGCCGGCGATAACGCACATAGATCTCGCGCTGGATCTTCTGCGCCGCCGCGATCTCGTCCCAGGCCTTGCCGGCCGCCGCCTTGCGCGACTTGTCCTTGCCGACGAATGCGCGCAACGCCGCTTCCTGCTTGCGCTTGAAATTGAAGACTTCCGGATCGAGCAGGGCCTCGAACATGCCCTTGCGCGCCTTCAGGCTGTTTTCGATGCTGAACAGATCGTTCTGGGCGATGCGCGCGTGCTCCTCGCTCTCGGCAGAAAACTGCGTCAACAGCCCGCGCAGCTCGGCCAAGTCGAACAAACGCGTCGGCAAGATGAAATCGCGCAGCAGTTCGAGCTGCGCCAAGGTGAGCTGGCGCTGGGTGGAACCGGGGTGACCGGTAACCAACGTCAGCTCGCCGGGCTGCGCGCCGGCTGATTTGAACGGGAAGAAATCCTCAATCGCCGCCGGCTCGTCGTCCTCGTAGGCACGCAGCAGACCCATGTCGAGGTTGTAGCGCGGAAAGTTGAAGTTGTCCGGATCGCCGCCGAAGAAGGCGGCGGCGAGTTCCGGCGCGAACACCAGCCGCACATCCTGAAAGCGGTGATATTTGTAGAGCGCGTACTGTCCGCCGTGATACAGCTCGACCACATCGCAGCGCGTGGTCTCCTTGTCCTCGCCGATGCAGGCGGATTCGAGTTTGGCTTTCTGCGCCTTGCGCGCGGTGGCGAAGTCCGCGCCGCTCTTGCCGGCCAGCGCTTTCTTCATCACCGGGGTGATGTCGCTGATCTCCTCAAGCCGGTTCAGTTCGATCTCCGGGCAACGCACCTCATCCTCTTGCTTCTGCGCCAGAAACCCGTCGCGGATGAAATCCTTGTCGCCACTGGACAATTGCTGCACGCACTCGTTGACGCAGTGGTGGTTGGTCAGCACCAGTCCGTCCTTGGAGACGAACGAGGCCGAGCAGCCGCCGGCGATGCGCGCCGAGCCCTTCATCACGTGCCCAGCCCAGGCTTTGTCCGGCGCGAACTGGTACTGCTTCTTCAACTGCTCTCTGGGCAGATTGTCGAGCGTCCACATGCCTTCGGCGGCGAAAACGGCAGACGAAACGAGAGCGAGCATCAGGGCGAGGACGCGCATGGCAACTCCGGTGTTTGGGACACGAAATGTGGACGAAGGAAGCCATGATAATGCGGAACCTTGCTGCCAGACTTCGCATCCAAGTCGCATCACTCACACGTAGAGGCAACCATGACCCGACGCAATTTCCTGCACAGCGTTCTCGGCCTTGCCACAGCAGGCGCTGCTGGCGCTGCGCCGCCACCGAAACCCGAATTCACCCCGCTCAAGAAGAGCAAAGACGAGTGGCGCAAGCTGCTGCCGAAAGACGCCTATGGCGTGCTGTTCGAGGAGGACACCGAATATCCGAACAGCAGTCCTTTGAACAAGGAAAAGCGCAAGGGTCTGTTCATCTGCGCTGCCTGCCACCTGCCGCTGTTCGACTCGTCGAAGAAATATGAGAGCGGCACCGGCTGGCCGAGCTTCTTCGAGGCGATTCCTGACCGCGTGGCGACCAAGACCGACTACAAGATCGTGTTCCCACGCAAGGAATATCACTGCGCCCGTTGCGGCGGCCATCAAGGCCACGTATTCGACGACGGCCCCAAACCGACCGGACTGCGCTACTGCAATAACGGCCTCGCGCTGCGATTCATCGCCGATGGCGAGAAACTGCCGGAGTTGCGCATTTGAGAGTCGCGCTGCTGCTCGCACTGCTGTTCACGGCGTCGGCTGACGCCGCCAGCAAACCGCAAACCGCGATTTTTGCCGGCGGCTGTTTCTGGTGCACCGAATCGGACTTCGAAAAAGTGCCGGGCGTCACCGCCGCGGTGTCTGGCTATATCGGTGGCAAGGAGAAGAATCCGACTTACGAACAGGTGTCAGCACACGCCACCGGTCATACCGAAGCGGTGCAAGTGACGTTCGACGCGAACATCGTCAGCTACGCCCAGCTGCTCGAACATTTCTGGCGCACCATCGACCCGACCGTGAAAGACCGCCAGTTCTGCGACATCGGGCCGCAGTATCGCAGCGGGATTTTCTACGCAGGCGCCGAACAGAAGAAATCAGCCGAAGCCAGCAAGGCGGTGCTGGAAAAATCCGCAGTCCTGGAAGCGCCGATCCAGACTGAGATCACCGCGGCCGGTCAGTTCTGGCCGGCCGAGGATTACCACCAGGATTACTACAAGAAGAACCCGATCCGCTACAAGTGGTACCGAACCGGCTGCGGCCGCGACGCCAGGCTTAAAGTGATCTGGAACTCGCCCAAATAGTCGCAAGCCGTTCCAGCCCGGCGGCATCCTCCGCATCAAAACGCGCCCGTTTCGGGCTGTCGAGGTCCAGCACGCCGAGCAATTTGCCGTCGTTGATCAGCGGCACGACGATTTCGGAGTTGGAGGCCGGATCGCAGGCGATATGCCCGGGGAATTCATGCACATCGCGAACAATCACGGTTTTGCCTTGCTGTGCCGCCGTGCCGCAGACACCCTTCCCGAGCGCGATGCGGATGCACGCCGGCTTGCCTTGAAACGGCCCCAGCACCAGTTCTTTGCCGTCGAATAAATAAAAGCCGGCCCAGTTGAGATCGGGCAGCGTGTGCCAGATCAGCGCGGCAAGATTGGCGGCGTTGGCGATGGGATCTCGCTCATTGCCAATCAGCGCTTTCGACTGCTCGGCAAGTTGTGCGTAGAGCACAGGCTTGCTCGGGGCCGCTGAAGTCTTCAGCTCAAACATAAGTCATCGTCATGCCCGCGAAGGCGGGCATCCAATGTTTCTGTTGATTCGACTCAAGACGAAATTGGATTCCCGTCTGCACGGGAATGACAGAATTTATTTGGCCCATTTGCGCGCATTCACGAACATCTGGAACCACGGCGTCTTGTCGTTCCAGCGCTGCGGCCACCACGATCCTGTGGTGCCTGCGATGGTTCTTTCTGGATGCGGCATCAGGATGGTCACGCGGCCGTCGGCGTTGCAGATCGCCGTCACGCCTTCGGGTGAGCCGTTGGGGTTCGCCGGATAACGCTGCGCCACTTCGCCCTGGTGTGTGATGAAACGCATCGCGACCTGATGGTTGGCCTGCATCGTGTGCAGGTCAGCAGGCTGTGCGAATTCGGGACGGCCTTCGCCGTGCGCCACCGCGATCGGCATGCGCGCACCTTCCATGCCGGCGAAGAACAGGGATTTCGATGGCAGGATCTCGACCTGCGTCCAACGCGCCTCGAACTGTTCGCTGCGGTTGCGGCGAAACATCGGCCAGTGCGAGGCGCCCGGCACGATGTCCTTGAGCGAGGCGAACATCTGACAGCCGTTGCAAACCCCGAGCGCGAAACGGTCGGGCCGCGCGAGGAAGGTCTGGAACTCGGTGCGAGCGCGTTCGTTGAACAGAATGGTTTTCGCCCAGCCCTGCCCAGCGCCGAGCACGTCGCCATAAGAGAATCCGCCGCACGCGGCGAGGCCGGCGAACTCGGCGAGTTTCACGCGGCCCTCGAGGATGTCGGACATGTGCACGTCCACCGACTCGAAGCCCGCGGCATCGAAGGCGTAGGCCATTTCGATCTGGCCGTTGACGCCCTGCTCGCGCACGATCGCCACCTTCGGCCGCCGCGTGCGCGCCGGAGCGGCTTCGAGCTTGAAACTCAAGCGCACCGACAGGCCGGGGTCATCCTTCGCGCCGGCAGACTGGAATTCCTCGTCCGCACACGCCGGGTTGTCACGCAGCCTGGCCATGCGATGACTGGTTTCGGCCCAAAGCCGGTAAAGCACCTCGCGTGATTCGCGGCAAGCGCCGCCAACACTGATGCGGTCGTCATCGGCCAGCGTGCCGATGTCTTCGGCTACGAGGCCTGCATCGCCCGCTTCGGCCAGCATCGCCTGGGCATCGGCGGCGCGCACCTGCAGCACCATGCCCAGTTCCTCGCTGAACAACGCCGCCGTGTCACTGACGGTCAGCGACACGCCGCAGTGCCCGGCAAATGCCATCTCGCAAATCGTGGCGAACAGACCGCCGTCGCTGCGATCGTGATACGCCAGCACGCGGCCTGATGCATTCCACTTTTGAAGCAGACCGAATGCAGCCTTGAGTTGAGCAGGCTGATCGAGATCGGGCGGCACATCGCCGATCTGGCCGTAGACCTGCGTCAGAATCGAACCACCGAGACGATTGCTGCCGTTGCCCAGATCAATCAGCAGCAGGCGCGTGTCGCCGGCATCCGTGCGCAACTGCGGCGTCAGCGATTGGCGCACATCGGCCACTGGCGCGAAAGCGGAGATGATCAGCGACAGCGGCGAGGTCTGAGTCTTGTCGCCCCAGACCGATTTCATCGACAGCGAATCCTTGCCCACCGGGATTGCCAGGCCGAGTGCAGGGCACAGCTCGGCGCCGACGGCTTTCACCGTATCGAACAGACGCGCGTCCTCGTCGGCCTGACCGCAGGCGGCCATCCAGTTGGCGGACAGGCGCACATCTGAAAGTTTTGTGATGCAGGCCGCGGCGATGTTGGTCACCGCCTCGCCTACCGCCATGCGACCCGATGCCGGCGCGTCCAACAGCGCGATCGGCGTGCGCTCGCCCATTGCCATCGCTTCGCCCGTCGTCGCCTCGAATCCGGTGGCAGTCACCGCGCAATCAGCCACCGGCACCTGCCAGGGCCCGACCATCTGCTCACGCACGGTGAGGCCGCCAACCGTGCGGTCGCCAATCGTGATGAGGAAGCTCTTGCTGCCGACCGCGGGATGGCGCAGCACGCGCGCGGCGGCGTCTTTAAAATCTATTTTCGCAATGTCGAAAGCAGCGCTGCTGCCTTGGGCGCGCGCGGTGCGGCGTTTCATCCTCGGCGGCTTGCCGAGCAGCACCGGCATGGGCATCTCGACCGCGTGGTTCTGGTCCAGCGTGTCTTCGACGACCAGCTGCCGCTCGGCTGTCGCCGTGCCGACCACCGCGAACGGGCAGCGTTCGCGGGTGCAGAATTCTTTCAAGAGTGCGATCGACTCGGAGCGCACCGCCAGCACATAGCGCTCCTGCGATTCGTTGCACCAGATCTCCATCGGCGACAGCGCAGGATCGGCGCAGAGCACGTCGCGCAGTTTGAAATGCCCGCCGCGACCGTCGGCATGCACCAGCTCCGGCAGGGCATTGGAAATGCCGCCGGCACCGACATCGTGGATCGAGAGGATGGGATTCTTCTCGCCTAGGGCCCAGCAGGCCTCGATCACTTCCTGACAGCGGCGCTGCAGTTCCGGGTTGGCGCGCTGCACCGATGCGAAATCCAGATCGGCAGTCTGCGCGCCGGTGGCGAGCGAGGAAGCAGCTCCACCGCCGAGCCCGATCAGCATCGCCGGACCACCGAGCACAATGAGTTTCGCGCCGGCGACGACCTCGTGTTTCTCAACGTGGCCGGCGCGGATGTTGCCGTAACCGCCGGCGATCATGATCGGCTTGTGATAACCGCGATTTCTGCCATCCGCAGTCTGCATCTCGAAGGTTCTGAAATAACCATTGAGATTGGGCCGGCCGAACTCGTTGTTGTAGGCAGCGGCGCCAATCGGCCCTTCGAGCATGATCTGCAGCGCCGACGCCATGCGCGGCGGGCGACCCAAGTCTTCTTCCCAAGGCTGCACGAAATCCGGAATGCGCAGATTGCTGACCGAGAATCCGCAGAGCCCAGCCTTGGGCTTGCCGCCGGTGCCGGTGGCGGACTCATCACGGATCTCGCCGCCGGCGCCGGTCGCCGCGCCCGGATGCGGCGAAATACCGGTCGGGTGGTTGTGTGTCTCGACCTTCATCAATATGTGAACCGTCTCGTCATGGCGGCGGAATACATGGTCAGCGTCGGCAAAAAACCGTGCGGCGCGGTTCCCTTCCACGACGGACGCATTGTCCTTGTAAGCCGACAGCACACCCTGCGGGCTAGCGCGGTGCGAGTCCTTGATCATGTCGAACAGTGACTGCGATTGCGTGACACCATCCACCGTGAACTCGGCGTTGAAGATCTTGTGCCGGCAATGCTCGCTGTTGACCTGCGCGAACATCATCAACTCGGCATCGCTGGGGTTCCTGCCGGACTTGAGCGCGTGCGCGGCGAGGTAATCCATCTCCTCGCTCGACAGCGCCAGACCCCAATCCGCGTTCGCCGCTTCAAGGGCGGGTTTGCCCCCTGCAAGCACATCCACCGTGCGCAGCTTGCGGCGCGACTGTTCGTCAAATACCCGCTGCAGCTGTGCTGGGTCAGTCAGCACTGTTTCCATCATCGGATCGTGGAGTGCTGCATAAGCGGCTGGCGGCAGTTCACGAAGCCCGTCGAACAGCAAGGCGCGACCCAGTTCGAGACGTTTGACGCCTGCCAAGCCGCAGACGCGCGCGATATCGGTGGCCTTGCTTGACCACGGCGAAAGCGTACCGAGGCGCGGCACGACGTAGACCGCTCCTGGGGCGGCAGGCAAATCGTTCGAGCCCGCGCCCAGCAAACGACGCAGGTCGACGTCGGCAACGCCTTCAACCGCACACAGGAACAGGTCGAACACCCGAACGGACTTCAAGCCCGGCGCATGTGCGCGCAATGACGCCAGCAAGCGTTCGTTGCGAAACGCTGACCGATGCTCTTCCCCGACCAGTACGCGGACCGTCATGCGAGTTCACGCCATGAAAACCCCTCGGTCTGATGCGCGCAGACCATCCAGGGTTCATCACGATCCAGCGCTTCGCAGGCAGCGGCACGCGCAAGCTGCGGCGTGTTGTTGACTTCGGACAGATGCGTCAGCAGCAGATGCTGCAGACGGGAGCAGTCCACCGCCGCCAACAAGCCCGCCGCCTGCACGTTCGACAGATGCCCGAGATCACTGCCGACGCGCTCCTTGAGCTGCCGGTGGTACGGCCCTTCGCGCAGCATCGTTTCGTCGTGGTTGAACTCCAGCATCAGCGCATCGCAGCCGCTGAGCGTCTCGCGCATGTGCGGCGTGACGTGGCCGGCGTCCGATACCGTGGCCACGCGGTGCGTTCCATCACTGAACACGTAATGGCAGGGTTCGCGTGCGTCGTGCGGCACCGGGAACGGCTGCACTTCGAGGTCACCGATGCTGAAGGCGTCGTGCGGACTCAGATTATGGATGCGCGGCACCACGGAATCCTTCCAGGCCGCGAACGTGCCGGGCGTCATCCACACCGGAACATGGTGACGGCGCGCCAGCTTGGCCACACCGTTGATGTGATCACCGTGTTCATGCGTGACCAGGATGGCGTCGAGGTCGTCGCCCTTCACCCCCAGCCGCGCCAGCCGTGCCTCGGCCTCGTGGATCTGGAAACCGCAATCGATCATCACCAGCGTCTGGCCCGCCTGAACAAGCGCTGAGTTCCCCTTGCTGCCACTGCCGAGCGAGGCGAAACGCATTATTTTTTCGCCCCGCCTCCGCTGGTGAATACCGGGAACGGGGTGACCTTGGACCCCCCCTCGCCGCCGGCGACGATGCGCGCCAGACCGGGCTTGCTGACCTCGTCCACCCGGATCACCTGGTGCACCGGCACAAACGTGCGCGCGACGTTCGAGAACTCTGTTTTCAGTTTTTCTTCACCCGGGTCGAGCACCACGCTGGTTTTCTCGCCGAACACCAGGGTTTCCAGTTCAATGAAGCCGAGCAATCCGCCATGACTGACGTTGCGGCAATACACTTCGTACACCTGACCCTGGTTGTGGAAACTGACGCGGTAGAGACGGGTCTTAGTGGTCATACAATGACTGAACGAATGTCCGTGGCCAGCATGCAAAGAATCACAAGAAAAGTAGTGGCGGAGAGGGAGGGATTCGAACCCCCGGACCCTTGCGGGTCAACGGCTTTCGAGACCGCCGCATTAAACCGCTCTGCCACCTCTCCGCGAGGGGCGCATTCTAAATGAAGATGAAGCGGCTGCGCCCGCCCTCACGCGCCGGATCTATCGCTGCGGCCCTCGCCGTCGTGTCGTTGACCGGTCTGGTGCTGATGTCCACCTGCTCGCCGCCAGTGCCGACCCTCGACCGCATCAAAACCCTGGGCATGCTGAAAGTCGCCACGGTCAACAGCCCGACGACCTATTACATCGGTGTGTCCGGACCGACCGGGTTTGAATACGATCTGGCACGCAGTTTCGCCGATCATCTCGGTGTCGAGCTGCAGATGCTGGTGCTGGAATCCCCCACTGCGGTTCTCAACGCCGTGAGCAGCGGCCGCGCACATCTGGGCGCAGCCGCACTAGCCGGCGACCTCAGTTTTCCTGGCATCCGTTACTCGCGAGCCCTGCGACAAACCCAGGCCCAGCTGGTGTATCGACAAGGCAGCCCCAAGCCCAAGAGCGTCGCGGAGCTCAAAGGCCGGCTGGTGTTCCCCGCCGGCAGCGGCGCCAGCGTCGATATCAAGACCCAGCTTGCTCAGAACACCGAACTGCGGTGGAACGAGTCGGCGGAAGAGGATGCGGAAGAATTGCTGAACCGTGTCGCACTTGGAAAACTGGATTACACCATCGCCAGCTCCGGACTGGTCGCCATCACCCAGCGCTATCACCCGGAACTGCGCGCTGCGTTCGCCGCCGGGCCATCCCACGACTTGGCCTGGGCGCTCCCTTCCAACGATGAAAGCCTGCGGGTTGCCGCGACCGATTTTCTGCAGAAACTCGGCGCCAAGCAATTGGCCACGCTCAACGAGCGTCATTTCGGGCATATCTCCCAGATCAACGTGTGGAATGCCGCCTCGCTGGCGACGCACGTCAAAAACCGATTGCCGACTTATCGCAAGGATTTTGAAAAGGCGGGTACCGCCACCGACCTCGACTGGCGTTTGATCGCTGCCGTCGGCTACCAGGAATCGCATTGGGATCCGTCCGCGGTCAGCCCGACGATGGTGCGCGGCATCATGCAGATCACCACGGCAACCGCGGATTTTCTCAAGGTCGATCGGCTCAATCCCTCGCAGAGCATCGCCGGCGCTGCGCGCTATCTGGTTTACCTCAAATCGCAATTGCCGCCGGAGATCCCGGAACCGGATCGCACCTGGATGACGCTGGCGTCCTACAACATGGGCGTGGGCCATCTGCTGGACGCGCGTGAACTGGTGCGCAAGCAGAAGGGCGACCCCAACCGCTGGCTCGACGTGCGCAACGTGCTGCCACAGCTGACGCAGTACAAGTGGTTCAGCCAGACCAAATACGGGTACGCGCGCGGCCTCGAGGCGATGACCTACGTTGCCAATATCCGCAGCTACTACGACATGCTGGTGTGGATCACGGAGGGCAAGAAAGGCAGCAAACCGCCGGAACCCGAAGTCATCGAACTGCCGCCCTTGCCGGACAAGAACAAGCAGCCGCTGAACATCGAAAGCCCGGTTCTCTAGGGGATTCGCAGCCGTTCGACGATTTTGCCGTTCTGCAGATGGCTCTCGATGATTTCGTCAACATCGTCTTCATCAAGGTAGGAATACCAGACGCCTTCGGGATACACCACGACGCAGGGGCCCTGCTCGCAACGGTCCATGCACCCCGCCTGATTGACGCGCACCTGGCCGGCCCCTGCAAGTCCCAGCGCCTTCACTTTCTGTTTGGCGTAGTCGCGCAATCGTGTCGCGCCCTTGTCGTTACAGCAGGTGCGATCGCCCGGTGCACGCTGGTTGCAACAGAAAAACACATGGCGCTGGTAATAACTGCCGCTCATGGCGCGCTGGCAGGCACCGGCACCACGCCCACTGGCGGTGCTGGCTCGGCAATGGCCTGCAGCGCCCTGAGCTTG
Source organism: Pseudomonadota bacterium (assembly GCA_038043245.1). Taxonomy (GTDB): domain Bacteria; phylum Pseudomonadota; class Gammaproteobacteria; order Nevskiales; family Nevskiaceae; genus JACPFV01. The sequence continues at coordinate 60,415 of JBBTCH010000010.1, forward strand.
GATTCCAGACGCAGCATCAACAGTTCTGCCATCTCTTCCTGGATAAAAACACGCAAGCGATCTTCCTCGGCTTCCTTGGACAACACCTGCTGCGCGGTGAAACTGTAATCACGCGACACGGCGAGCGTGTCGGGCTCCACCAGAATTTTCCGGCCATCAAGCAGCTGGTAGCTGACCGACGTGGAAAGCCGGAACTCCACCGCCTTGCTGTCCGGCCCTATCGACAATACCGCGCGCGATTCGGAGAGCCCGGACAAGCGCAGGGTCGCGCGCGCTTCGCTGGCTTTGCCCGTGATCAGGCCACCGCGCCGGTTGATGCGCGAACGCAGGGCGATGGCGATCGGCGTTTCGCGCACGCTGTAGGGCGTCTGCACATCGATATAGACCAGGCTCAGTGCGTCCGGCAGCGGCCGACTACCCGCCAACCCGAAACCGCAAGCGGACAGACTGAGCACAGCCAGAAGGCAGAGCGTGCGCATCACACCACCAGGTTGACCAGCTTGCCCGGCACCACGATTTTCTTCTTCAAGGTCTGTCCCACGATGAATTTCTGAACATTGGCATCCGCCAACGCTGCGGCGATCACTGCGTCGGTGTCCGCTCCGGCCGCCACCTGAACCTGCCCGCGCAGCTTGCCATTGACCTGCACCACCAGCGTCATCGTATCGGCGGCCAGGGCGTCGCTGTCGGCCTGTGGCCAACGCGCGTCAATCACCGGCGTGGCGTGGCCCAGCGCGCTCCACAGTTCGTGACAGACATGCGGCGTGATCGGCGCCAGCACCGCCACCAGCGCCTCCAGCGATTCGCGCATCACCGCGCGGCCGTTGGACGTGACGTCCTCGAACTTGTAGAGCGCATTGACCAGTTCCATCGCTGCGGCGATGGCGGTGTTGTAGCTGAGGCGGCGGCCAAAATCGTCGCCGACCTTTTTCAGCGTCTCGTGCAGTTTGCGGCGCAGGTCTTTCTGCGGTTCGGTCAGCGTGGACTTGTCCAGCGCGGGTGCTGCCGTCTGTCCGTGCTGATGCACCAGTTTCCACAAGCGTTTGAGGAATCGCGTGCCGCCCTCGATGCCGGCGTCGCTCCACTCCAGCGTCTGTTCCGGCGGCGAGGCGAACATCATGAACAGGCGCACGGCGTCGGCGCCATGCGCGGAGATGATCGCTTCCGGGTCCACCGTATTGCCCTTGGACTTGGACATCTTGCTGCCGTCTTTCAGCACCATGCCCTGCGACAGCAGCCGCGTGAACGGCTCGTCCACCTTCGACAGCCCGCAGTCGCGCATCGCCTTCTGGAAGAAGCGCGCGTACAGCAGATGCAAAATCGCGTGCTCGATACCGCCGATGTACTGATCCACCGGCATCCAGTACGCGGATCGCTCATCGAGCATTTTCTGCGACTGGTCAACACAGGCGAAACGCGCGTAGTACCAGGACGAATCCACGAAGGTGTCGAAGGTGTCGGTCTCGCGCCGCGCCGGCTTGCCGCAGGTCGGGCAGGTACATTCGGTGAACACCTTGTGTTTGTTCAGCGGGTTGCCGGAACCGTCCGGCTTGAGATCTTCCGGCAACACCACTGGCAACTGGCTTTCAGGCACCGGCAGCGAACCACAGGATTCGCAGTAGATGAAGGGGATCGGACAACCCCAGTAACGCTGGCGCGAAACACCCCAGTCGCGCAACCGGTAGTTGACGCGCACGCGCCCTGCGTTCTTTTTTCCCAATGCCGCAGCAAGCGCATCAAAGGCTTGGCCGTAATCGAGGCCGTCGAATTCGGCCGAGTTGCAGCAAACGCCTTTCTCGACATACGCCGCTTCGCGAATGTCGCCGGGCTGGTCGCGCGCGGGACCGATCACCGCTTTCATCGGCAACCCATAAGCGCGCGCGAATTCCCAGTCGCGCTGGTCGTGCGCTGGCACCGCCATCACCGCGCCGGTGCCATAACCCATCAGTACGAAATTCGCCGCCCACACCGGAATCTTTTCACCGGTCAGCGGGTGAATCACATGGATGCCCAGCGGCACACCGCGTTTCTCCTGCGTTTCGAGCGTCGCCTCGGCAACGCCTGATTTATTGGCTTCTTCCACGAAAGCGGCGACTTTCGCGTCGCGCTTGGCCACTTCCAGCGCCAGCGGGTGCTGGGCAGCGACACTGACAAAAGTGACGCCGAACAAGGTGTCCGGGCGCGTCGTGAACACCGTCAGTTTTTCAGTGTGTCCTTCAACCGCGAAATCCACTTCGAGTCCGCGCGATTTGCCGATCCAGTTTTCCTGCATCGTGCGCACGGCTTCAGGCCAATGCGGCAATTTCTGCAGATCAGCCAACAGTTCGTCAGCGTACGAAGTGATCTTCAGGAACCATTGCGGCACCTCGCGCTGCTCGACGATGGCACCGGAACGCCAGCCACGGCCGTCAATCACTTGCTCGTTGGCCAGCACAGTCTGGTCCACCGGATCCCAGTTGACGCGCGAGCTGCGACGTTCGACCAGACCTTTCTTGTAAAGCTGGATGAAAAACCACTGCTGCCAGCGGTAGTACTGCGGCGTGCAGGTGGCGAGACTGCGGCTCCAGTCGTAGGCCAGCCCGAGGCGCTGCATCTGCGCGCGCATGGTGTCCATGTTGGCGTACGTCCACGCCGCCGGCGCGACACCGGACTTGATCGCCGCGTTCTCTGCTGGCAGGCCGAAGGCGTCGAACCCCATTGGCTGCAACACGTTCTTGCCGAGCATGCGCTGGTAGCGCGCAATCACGTCGCCGATGGTGTAGTTGCGCACATGGCCCATGTGCAAGCGCCCGCTAGGATACGGGAACATGCATAGACAGAAATATTTTTCGCGTGCAGCGTCTTCGACCGCACGAAACGAATCGTGCTGTCGCCAAAAATCCTGCGCGGCCCGCTCGACGTCGGCGGGTTGGTAGTTTTCCTGCATGGGAGTCTTAGAAAAGTCTGTGGCCGGCATTTTAGCGGGCACCCGCTTGGACCGTTTTAGCCACCAACTGGCTGTGGTTGAAACCACTAGTAGTACATTTTTAGAATGGCTCTAGCTGCCCACAAATGCCTTCAAACGAGAAAATTCAGACATCAGCCTTACCGGCCCCGGCAACAGTGGCGAGCGGTGTACCGAGCAGATGCCGGCTAACCGACTCAATCTCGTCAGTAGGTATTGCTCGCTCGGACAGACCGCTCCGCACCAGCGACACGAGTTGCGCTTTCTTGTAGAAATTGAGTTTGTGCGTTCGTTCGAACGTCACAGCGTCTTGCATCAGCTTGTCGATCCGTTTCGCGATCTGGGCCGGCTTGTCGCCACGCGCCGCCCCGCTCGACCGGATGCGGCAGAGATCCTCCACAAAGCGTGCAGCGAAAACCTTGACCTCAGTGAGGTCGAACCATGGAATCATCATCCGCCACTCCGATTGAGTACGGCGCTTTCCGCGCGGTATGGGCTAGCATACGGCGTCAACAATGCCTCGCGCACCATGAAATCGCTACTTCGATTGCTGACAGGTCGTACCGGCGCTCCGGCTGCGACCGCCTCACTGGCCGCTACTGCCGATCCGCAAATTAACGAACTCATCGTCGCCGGCCAACGTCTCGAAGATGAGGGTCGTCATGATCGTGCACTGGAACACTATCGTCGCGTCCTCGCGCGCTATCCTCAGGTCGCAGTCGTGCATCTGAATTGCGGTAATGCCCAGAGCGCTCTGGGTGATGAAGCGAGCGCCCTCACGAGCTACCAGCGCGCAGTGGAACTTGATTCCGGCAACGCGGCGGCGCAGATAAATTTAGGAAACAGCCTATTGACTTCCGGCAATTTTTTGCATGCCGAGCACTCTTATCGAGCGGCCTTGCGCATCAACCCAGATTTGGCGCCAGCGCGGCTGGGGCTGGGATGTGTATTGGAGGAGCTCGGAGCCACTGAGGAAGCCGTGGCGGCATATCGCCGAACCCTGACCCTGGACCCCGGCCACGCTCAAGCAGCATTCTATCTCGCTCGCTTTCTAATCAAGCTTGGTCGGGGCAGCGAAGCGCGTGATGCTTTGAAGAAGTGTCTCAGTCGCTGGCCGGAAAACTTGGCTTTGCTGCAGCAGCTATCGCTGATCGAGCACGACTCAGGGCATCTTCACGAGGCGGTGGTCCCGCTGGATGAAATGGTAAGGCTCGCACCCGAATTCCCTCCGTTTCATAGCCAGCGCCTGATGGTTTTGAGTTATCTACCCGACATTAGTGGGAGCGAACTGCGCGCAGCACACGTTCAGTTTGCGCGCGAACTCGAAGCAAATGTTACCCCGATCGCCCTTGAGCGACCCAAAGCAATGGGGCAACGCCGTCTGCGGGTTGGTTATGTTTCACCCGACTTCCGCTCCCACGCGGTCGCGAAGTTCCTGCTGCCCGTGTTGCGCAATCATGACCGCGGTGCTTTCGAGGTTTTCTGTTACTTCATTGGCGATGCCGGAGAAGACGCCGTCACCGAACAGTTCAAGGTGTTGGCCGACGGGTGGCGTTCCAGCCGGTCGGCGGTAGTGAGAGAGGGACGCCCAAATAGTACGTCGACATTGTCTAATCAGTCGTGGACTCACGAATCGCTGGCCGAGATCATCCAACGGGACCGTATCGACGTGTTGATTGATCTGGCCGGGCATACCGGCGGCAATCTAATCGCCGTGTTCGCTCTTAAGCCAGCGCCGTTGCAGATCAGCTGGCTGGGCTATCCTGAATCTACAGGGTTAACCCGCATTGACTTTCGCTTGAGCGACAACGTGACGGATCCAGCCGGTCCGACCGGCGACCTCACTGAAGGTCTACTGCATATGCCAGATACGCAGTGGTGCTATGACCCGTTAGCCACCTTGCCGGAAATTTCTCCGCCGCCGCGGCGTATAAATAAATACTGGACATTTGCGTCATTCAATAACAGCCGCAAGCTCAACAGCCAGGCTTTGGAAGTTTGGGCCGCTCTGTTGCATGTCTTCCCCGACAGTCGCCTGCGGATGTACCAGATGCAGACTCTGGATACTCAGGCTTGGGCGCTTCGGACTTTCGCAGGACATGGTATTTCGCCAGATCGCATTCAGATGATCGGCTACCTGCCCTTGGCAGAGTACTTTAATCGCTTTGCAGAAGCGGACGTGGCACTCGACTCGTTTCCCTACAACGGCACCACCACGACCTGCGAGACCCTGCTCATGGGGCTGCCGATTCTCGGCGTCGCCGGCGAGCGATCATCAGCGAGAGTGGGGCAGAGCTTGCTAGGCGTTATGGGGTTACGCGACTGGATCGCAGAATCACCACAGAAACTGGTAGCGCTTGCACAACAGCAACTCACAGATCCGGAACGAATTGCGCGGTTGCGGACGGAGCTACCACAACGTATGCACAGTAGCGCGCTTATGGACGCCAGGCGATTCACGCGAAATTTTGAAGCGCAGCTCTTGCGCGCTTGGAAGACCAAACAGGCTTGAGCCGCTTCTCGCGCACCATGAAATCGCTCCTTCGGTTGCTAACGGGTCGTACTGGCGTTCCGGCTGTTTCTGCTGTTCCGGCCGCTACTGCCGACCCGCAAATTGACGAACTCATCGCCGCCGGCCAGCGTCTGGAGGACGAGGGTCATCCTGATCGTGCACTCGAACACTATCGCCGCGTCCTCGCACTCAATCCGCAGAGCGCGGCTGCGCATCTGAATTGCGGCAACGCCCAGAGCACTCTGGGCGATCAGGCTGGCGCCCTCAAGAGCTTCCGGCGCGCAGTGGAACTCGATCCGAGTAACGTGGCGGCGCAATTAAACCTTGGCAATGCCCTGCTTGCTGCGCGCGATTTTCCGCTCGCGGAGCAGTCGTATCGTGCCGTGCTACGGATCATGCCGAACCGGGTGGAGGCACAGGTAGGCCTGGCTTGCGTGCTGGAAGAACGCGGAGCAGTGGAAGAAGCTATAACCGAGTACCGCCGCGCGCTGACCTTGGACGCTAGCCATGGAGGGGCTGCATACAACCTCGCCGACCTCCTGATGAAGAAGGACTGTGGCGACGAGGCTCGTCAGACGCTACGCGATTGCCTTCAACATGCTGCCGGCAATCTGCCGCTGATGCAGAAACTGTCGGGTTTCGAACGGGATGCCGGCAATCATGAGCAGGCCGTCGCACTACTCGACGAAATGGCCCAACGCGCTCCCGAGCACCCGTCCGTACAGAGTGTTCGACTCATGGAATTGAATTATCTTCCCAACCTCGACGAGCGCGCGATACGCGAAGCCCACACCCAATTTGGGCGTGCACTCGAAGCGCGAATCCCGCCCAATCATCTGGAGCCGCATGCGACATTGGCCGGTCGCCCTTTGCGGGTCGGCTATGTTTCGCCGGACTTACGGCGACACCCGGTAGCCAATTTTCTAATGCCAGTCCTGCGCAATCACGACCGGGAGGCATTCGAAGTGTTCTGTTACCCGATCGGCGACGCGCCTGAAGACGCAGTGTCGGAGCAATTCAAAATGCTGACCGATGGCTGGCGTGGGGCCGCCGCGTGGTCGCCCCGTCGGGTATGGGCCGACGAGACCTTGGCGGCAGTGATTCGAAAAGATCGGATTGACGTGCTGGTAGATCTGGCGGGACACACCGCAGGCAATTTGATTGGGCTCTTCGCGCGCAAACCCGCGCCCGTGCAAATCAGTTGGTTGGGCTATCCCGAATCCACCGGCCTGACACGCATGGATTTCCGCGTTTGCGATGGCGTGACCGACCCCGTCGGCCCGGGCGGCGATCTTGCCGAAGGCATGCTTCACCTACCCGATACGCAATGGTGCTATCAACCGTGGCAGGAAATGCCATCGCCCGGTCGCCTTCCGCGGCTAGAGCGCGGTTACTGGACCTTCGCCTCGTTAAACAACAGCCGCAAGCTCAACGACCAGGCCCTGGAAACGTGGGCCAAAGTGCTTCACGCATTCCCGGACAGCCGCCTGCGCCTGTACCGCCTGCTGATGCCCGATACCCAAGCTTGGGCGTTGCGCACCCTCTCCAATTGCGGAATTGCGCGCGAGCGCATTCAGGTCGTCGGCGAGTTGCCGAGCGGCGAATATTTCGACAGCTTCCGCGAAGCAGACGTTGCACTGGATTCTTTCCCATACAACGGCACCACGACGACTTGCGAAACGCTGCTCATGGGCCTGCCGATACTCGGGGTAAAAGGGCGGCGCTCAGTATCCCGCGTGGGCGAAAGCCTGCAGGGCAGCATGGGGTTGAACGACTGGATCGCCGATTCAGCACAAGATCTGGTGGCGGTCGCACAGCGGCAACTCCAGAACCCGGGGCGTATCGCGCAGTTGCGCGCCGAGCTGCCCGACCGCATGCGTACCGGCGTGCTGATGGATGGAGCGCGCTTCACGCGCAATTTCGAAGCACAGTTGTTACGCGCTTGGAAAGCCCGCCAGAGTAGAGCCGGTGTGGTGCCCTGAGAAACCTCAATTGGGCGTGTCTTTTCCGGAATTGAACTGACAAAAATGTAAATTTTTGACAACGCAAGCAAGTGTTGTCATGTAAATATCCAATCTACATAACGTCAAGATTATGATTATATTACAATTTTTACACAATACTCCTTGGTCCAGTCTGTGCTGATTATTTACTGGGCAACTGCCCTCACATTAATGGAGACTCAACAAATGAAGATGCAGAAAGGTTTTACGCTGATCGAACTGATGATCGTGGTTGCGATCATCGGCATTCTGGCAGCCATTGCGATTCCGGCGTATCAGGATTACATCGTCCGTTCAAAAGTTACGGAACTGATGACAGCTGCGAGCGCGTGCAAGGCCTCAGTGTCTGAGTACACGCAAACAAACAGCGCACTTCCGTCCAACCTTACCCAAGCAGGTTGCGCCAATAACACGACGAAGTACATTTCTTCATTGAGCGTCGCCACTGGTGGAGTAATCACAGTTGCGGCCTTAACCGGCGCCAACGCGTTACCTGCCGCCGCCGCTGGAAACGTGGTCCTGACGCCCGCCTACAACACGAACAGCGGAACTGTGGACTGGACCTGCACGAACTCAACCATTGCCAAAAAATATATCCCAGCCAATTGCCGCTAAGTTTTTCAGTCAGTTTCGGACGCCGCCCTAGGGCGGCGTCTTTTTTTGCGCCGCTTGCGCAACGCGCTACGGCACAATCTAAAGCGTTTTTCGTTTATGGAATTGAATTTGGACGTATCTTGTAATTGGAAGAAAAACGCACTAGCAATGTCCTCATGACAACGCCGCACACCAGCATTGAAGATCGGGCAACGCAGACAGCGGGTCTTGCGCTGCCACTGATGGCGGCATGCGTTGCCGTCTATTTCCAGGGATTATTCGGCGGCTTTCTGCTCGACGATTACGAAAATATCGTCAACAACCCAAGCTTGTCGTTGGTTGACGGCTCTACCTATCGCTGGCTGGCGGCGGCCCTGTCGTCCGATTCGGGGATGCTGAGGCGCCCGGTCAGCATGCTGTCATTCGGGCTGAACCATTACCTGTTCGGCATGGACCCCATTGCCTTCAAGGCGGTAAATCTAGGGGTTCACCTGCTTTGCGGACTGCTCGTCTATGGTTTGAGCCTGCGGCTGCTGCCGTTTCTGACACCGTCCGGCGCAGTTTCAGGCAAGAGCCTCAAGAACCATCGAAACCTTGCCTTTTTCGTCACGGCGCTATGGGTGCTTCATCCGCTTCACGTCAGTGGGGTGATGTACATCGTGCAACGCATGAACCAGCTCGCGGCACTGTTTGTTCTGGCCGGTCTGTACTGTTACGCATCAGGCCGGCTGCGCATGCTGCGCGGCGAGTCGGGCCTGCTGGTAGCGGTTTCAGGCCTGTTAGTGTTTGGACTACTCGCGATGTTCAGCAAGGAGAATGGCGCGCTGATCTTGGCTTACGCATTCGTCATCGAGGCGATCTGCTTTCGCTTCCGCGGCCCGCGTTCAGGCACTGCAAGGGATATTCGAGTGTGCTTTGTTCTGTTTTTGGCGCTCCCGATACTTGCGATGGCTGGATTCATCGCAACCCACTTCGAATGGTTGACGGGCGGGTATGCCGCACGAAACTTCACGCTCCCCGAGCGACTGCTGACCGAGCCACGCATCCTGCTGCACTACCTGTACTGGATTTTCGTGCCGCTGCCGTCGCTAATGGGCCTGTATCACGATGACATTCCGCTCTCGACGGGGCTACTGAGTCCGCCAAGCACGGTGGCGGTGCTAGTTTTTTTTATGGCGCTGGTCCTTCTAGCTTGGAAAACCCGCGTCCGTTGGCCGGGCATCGTCTTTGCTCTGGCTTGGTTTCTCGCTGGCCACGCGATGGAATCCACGATTCTTCCGTTGGAGCTGGTTTTCGAGCACCGCAACTACCTGCCGATGGCGGGGGTGCTACTTGGTACCTGCGCAGCAGCATCGTCATACATCCCCGTCCAACAGGATCTCAGAGTCGTCACTGCCCTCTGCATCTTGATGCTTGCAGGTCTTGCTGGCGCAACAGCCTTGCGCAATCACAGTTGGCGCAGCCCGCAAACTCTTGCAATGGACACCGCAAGAAACCATCCGCAGTCACCGCGTAGCCTGTACGACGCCGGACGTGCCGTGATTTTTGCAGCGAGTAATGCTTCCGATAAGCACAAACTCGAAGCCAAGCTGGAGGCCCGCGATTACTTTCAACAGGCAATGGCGCTGGACAAGACCTACATTTTCCCCAGCATTGGCTATGTCCTGACTTATTTTGGTGAATCGGAAGTTGTTGATGAACAAACCGTAGCGGATTTGAGTTACCGGCTGCGCAACACACCCCTGTTTCAAGCGACACCGATGCTGCGGCTTCTGGACGCCATCGCGGACAGCGAAGTGCGTATGGAACAAAATGACGTACAGCGGATATTCGAAGCCGCGATGGACAACCCCAGTGCAAACTCACCTCAACGCGCGATGATGCTCAACAATTACGGGCGCTACCATCTTCAGGTGCTTCAGGATGCACAAAGCGCCATCAGCCTGACCTTGGCCGCCGCAGAGCAGGAGCCGCGTGACCCCATATTTCAACTCAATCTGGCCGGGCTTGCGTTGGCTTTGAAGCGACCCGACATTGCTGCGCAGCATGTACAGAACGCGCAGGCGCTGGATGTCACCGGCAGGTATCGCGAGCAAATCGCCGATATCCGCACACAGCTGAACGCGGGTCAGGTACATGGGCACAACCCGCCTGCTCATTAGGGCGCGAGCAGCCGCATTCCCTGCGTCACGTGGATCAAGATGCCGCCACGATTAGCACCTATGGCAAACTCAAGCACTTACTGCACAACGTTAAGTGCACATTCCCACTCGGTGCGGCGGATGCCAGACTCTGAAGGTGAAGCCTTCTTCAGGCGACTCAGGACTCATTCAACACATGGCTAGAAAAGGCATCCTCCTTGCCGGCGGCTCCGGCACGCGGCTTTACCCACTGACGCATTCGGTCAGCAAGCAGATCATGCCGGTGTACGACAAGCCGATGATCTATTACCCCTTGTCGGTGCTGATGCTCGCAGGCATCCGCGACATTCTGGTGATTTCGACACCACGCGACCTTGAGGGGTTCCGCGCCCTCCTCGGTGACGGCCATCAGTGGGGGCTGAACCTGTCGTTCGCGCCGCAACCCAGCCCCGACGGCCTGGCCCAGGCGTTCCGGATCGGCGAAGCATTCATCGGCCGCGACCCGGCGTGCTTGGTGCTGGGGGACAACATTTTCTTCGGTCATGGCTTGCAGCCCCTGCTCCACCGTGCTGCGATCCGTGAGAAGGGCGCAACGGTATTTGGCTACTACGTCAAGGACCCCGAACGCTATGGCGTCGTCAGTTTCGACGCCCAAGGTCGTGTTGCGGACATCGAGGAAAAGCCCGCGCGACCCAAGTCACATTACGCCGTCACCGGCCTGTATTTCTACGACAACGACGTGGTGTCGATCGCCAGGAACATCAAACCTTCCGCGCGCGGCGAACTGGAAATCACCGACGTCAACCGCGCCTACCTCCAGCGCGGCGATCTACAGGTGGAAGTGATGGGACGCGGCTTCGCTTGGCTCGACACCGGGACGCATGAAGCCTTGCTCGATGCCGCCAACTACGTGCGCGTGGTGCAGGAGCGTCAGGGTTTGCAGATCGCCTGCCCCGAAGAGATCGCCTACCGACAGGGATTGATCACGGCGGCTCAGCTCGAAACCCTGGCGCAGCCCTACGCCAAGAGCCAATACGGCCAATACCTGCTGGATCTGCTGAAACAGGAGAAGGCGGTTTGAAGATCATCGAGACCGACTTGCCCGGCGTGCTGCTGATTGAACCAAAGGTAGTTGGCGACCCTCGTGGCTTCTTTGTTGAAACATTTCGTGAAGAGTGGCTGCATCAGGCGGGTCAGAACCTGCATTTCGTGCAGGACAACCAGTCGCGTTCGCGCCAGGGCGTGCTGCGCGGATTGCACTATCAGTTGGAACAGCCGCAGGGCAAGCTTGTGCGCTGCGCGCGCGGCGCAGTGTTCGACGTCGCGGTGGACGTGCGTCGCGGTTCCCCGCATTTCGGCCGCTGGACCGGGGCGATGCTGGATGACGTCACCCACCGGCAGATCTACATTCCGCCCGGCTTCGCGCATGGGTTTTGCGTACTCAGCGACGAAGCCGATTTCGTCTACAAGTGCACCGACTATTACCACGCACCGTCCGAGGCCGGCGTAGCCTGGAACGATCCGGCCATCGGCATTGCCTGGCCGGCGCTTGCCGGCGGCTGGCTGCTGTCAGAGCGGGATAAGGCCTTACCAAAACTGGCAGATCAGCCACGGTTGCCGGCTTACGCGCCGCAATGACAATCCTGGTCACCGGCGCAGCGGGACAACTGGGCCGGGAATGCGTAGAGCGGGGTACTGAGGTCATTGGAGTCGACCGGCAGGCTCTCGATCTGCGCGATGCGCGTGCGATCGAAGAGACTTTGCAGCGCCTGTGCCCAAAGGCTGTGATCAATGCCGCCGCCTATGCCGCAGTGGACCGCGCCGAGCAGGACCCCGACGCCGCATTCGCGATCAATCGCGACGCGGTCCTGGGACTGGGCACAGCCTGTGCCCGGCTGCAGATCCCGCTGATTCATATTTCCACCGACTACGTGTTCGATGGAAAAAAATCTGCGCCGTATTCGGAAGACGATCCGGTTCACCCGCTCGGGGTTTACGCGCGCAGCAAGCAGGAAGGCGAACAGGAACTGCGACGGGTGCAGAAACGACATCTGATCTTGCGTACCAGCTGGGTATTCGGGCGCTACGGTGCGAATTTCGTCAAAACCATGCTGCGACTGGCGCGCGAAAAACCCGATCTGCGGGTGGTCGCCGACCAGCAGGGCGCGCCGACACATGCCGGCGCGCTGGCCGAAGTACTGCTCGCACTGGCGCACCGCGCGGCGGCCGGTGAAGACCTGCCCTGGGGTACTTACCACTACAACGGACAGCCGTACACAAACTGGCATGAGTTTGCGCAGATCATCGTCGAGCGCGCGGTCGCGCTTGGGCTGCTGGCGAAGCCAGTCCCGGTTAGGGCGCTGGCCAGCGCGGACTATCCGACGCCGGCGCAGCGCCCGGAGAACTCGCGTCTCGATTGCGCACGGATCCATGCTCGGCTCGGCGTGGAACTGCGGGACTGGCGCTTGGGCCTGGACGAGGTCCTGCTTCAACTAAAATCATCGCCTGCATGAATTTCGTCCCACGCAGTACTTTGATCACCGGCGGCGCCGGGTTTATCGGCAGCAATTTCGTGCGTCACCTGCTGGCGCAGGACCGCGAAGTGCGCGTGATCAATCTCGATGTGCTGACCTATGCCGGGTCGCGCGAGCACCTGCGCGACCTGCCGGACCCGGCGCGTCACGTGTTTGTGCATGGCGACATTTGTGACCGCGATCTGATCAACCGCCTCTTGCGCGAGCACCAGATCGACAGCGTGGTGCATTTTGCCGCCGAGTCGCATGTGGACCGCTCCATTACCGGGCCAAGCGCCTTTGTCCAGACCAACATCGTCGGCACCTACACCCTGCTCGAGGCCTGCCGGCAGTATTGGCTCGATGAAATGAAGTGGGATGGCGAGCGTTGTCGTTTCCACCACATTTCCACTGACGAGGTTTACGGCGCGCTGGGGCCGAAGGATCTACCGTTCACCGAGGAAACGACTTACGCGCCGAATTCGCCGTACTCAGCAAGCAAGGCGGCCTCCGACCATCTGGTGCGCGCCTACTTCCATACTTATGGACTGCCGGTGGTGACGACCAACTGCTCGAACAACTTCGGACCGTTCCAGCACGGCGAAAAATTCATCCCGACCGTGGTACGTGCCTGTCGTGAAGGAAAACCGATCCCGGTGTACGGCGACGGCTCCAATATCCGTGACTGGCTCTACGTTGAGGATCACTGCAAGGGCATCGGCCTGGCGCTGCGTGGCGGCAGACTCGGCGAGACCTACAACATCGGCGGCGGCAACGAGTGGCCAAACATCGAAGTGGTACACCTGATTTGCCGGTTGATGGACGATCTGCATCCAGCCGGCGCACCTCACTATCGGTTGATTTCCTTCGTCAAGGATCGGCCCGGCCACGACTGGCGTTACGCCATCAACGCCAAAAAAATCCACCGCGAACTCAGCTGGACCCGTGCCCGGGATTTTGAAAACGAGTTGCGAATCACGCTGCGCTGGCTGCTACAGCTGGAATGATGTTTCTCCAGTTTCATGGACTCCCTATCGGGCGTCTACCAAACCGGGGGCATTTCAAACAGGCGGCCGGTCAACAGGTTCCAGATGAATCGCACCGGCTTCGTCATCCGCCAAGATAAGGCGGACTTCAGGCGCGAAATCTCCAGTCGCGCCAGCTCAAGTTCATGCCGCAATTGCGCTGCGCGCGCCGGATACTTAAAGGTCGGAACATAGCGATCGAGCGGGCGCTGGAAGGCACCCGCCGGATCCGCGAAGACTTCGTTCAGCAACCGCTCCACCAGCGCGATCGACTCTTCGAAGTGCCACGCGGTCAACTCCAGGCCCAGCCTCGTGGCGATCTCCAACACGAATGCACGCACGGTGAGGTCCGGCTGCGCGAAGCGCTGGCCTCGGTGGCCAACCAGACTTATCGCAACATCGAGCTCGTCGTCGTCGAGGATGGCAGCGAAGCGGCGCGCGGAGGTCGAGCGTGTCGGCGCCAGCGGCCGCCTGGCGGGCGTCGTTTATCGGCCGATCCCGAAAGGGGCGTTGTCGGGCCGGCAACGCGGGTCTTGATGCGGCGAGCGGCGAGTTGATCGGGTTTCTGGACGACGACCTGCTGTATGCGGATCATGTCGAGACGCTGGTTGCTGAGCTCGCTGCTCACACGCAATGCGCAGCGGTCTACGGCCTGGCGTTCGAGATCCCGACTCAGGTAGTGTCGCGCGATCCGTTTCGTTATCGGGAGTGCTCGCCAGTGCTGATGCACGATCAACCGTTCTCGCGCCCGGCGCTGGGGCGCCGAAACTACCTGCCGATCCAGAGCGTGCTGTTCCGGCGTGAGATCTATGAGCGGCACGGCGGTTTCGATCCCGAACTCGAGAACTACGAGGATTGGAATCTCTGGGTGCGCTACTCGCTCGAGCGCGATTTCGGCCGAGTCGCGAAGGCCACGTCGTTGTACCGCGTGCCGGCCGATCCGCGCGAGATGCTCAGGCGCAATGGCATCCGTGACCAGTACTACGGCAAAGCGCTGGTCCGGCAAGCGCAGCTGCTGGCAGCCGCCGGCCAGCCGCCGGCGCCAATGCACCGGAGTGCGCGGCCTTCCACTCAGGTGGTGTCGCGGCTGCTGGTTTGGTTGCCGCCGGCGCGATGGTTGTACGCCCCTGCGCGCCGGCTGGCGGCCCTGTGGCGCCACCGCTCGGCCGCGCAGGTCGTCGCCCGATGAGCGCAGGGTCTTTGGAGCCGCCTGACCGGGCTACACTCGCGCGTATGTCCGAACGTTCCGCCCCGGCGTGGGAGGTGGTCGCCTCGCGCCGGACGAAGCGCGGTTTCATTCATGCGTGGGGCACGGCAAGCGGCGAGCGTCCCGCCCCGCGCGCGATCTACCTGCAGAGCGAAGGCCCGGACCCGCGGCGCGTGTTCGGCACGCTGCAGTGCCGCACGCCGACCGACGCCGCGCGGGTCGAAGTCGGTTTCAGCCTGACCGGCGACGTCGCGCCGCACGACGGCTCCGCGCTCGACTGGTCGATCGTGCTCGAGTGGCCCGACGGCCGCATGCAGCAGGCGGCGCTGGAGGCTGGCGGCGCGGCGCGGCGTGTGTCGCCGTGGCAGCGCTACCTGCGCACCGCGGCGCGGCTGATCGACGGCGGCGACTTCAGGACTTTGTTCAGCGAGGTCCAGCGCGTTCTGGCGCCCGAAGCCTGGTCGCGCCGCGATCCGGCCGCCGTCCTGGCCTGGCTGCGCCGCGGTGGCTCGCGCCTGGTGTTCGTCGTCGACCATGGGCTCGGCGGCGGCGCCAACGTTTACGGGATGCAGCGTGTGGCGGAGCTTGCCCGGCAGGGCTACGCCGTCCTGCGCCTGGTGCCGGATCCCTGGACGCTCGGCTACCGGCTGCTGGCGCAACGCGGCAACCAGTCGCGCGCCGCGCGAGTTGGCGACTTGGCGCAGCTGCGCCAGCTGTACGAGGGCCTGCGCTTCGACCAGACCTGGTTCAACAACGTGCTGTCGTTCGTCGACACGCCGGGCGTGATGGCGGCGGTGCGCGAGTGGCAGGTTCGGGGCGCGCTCGGCGAGACCACGTTCCTGGTGCACGATTTCTTCAGTGTCTGCCCCTCCTGGACCTTGATCGACCACGCCGGGCGCTTCTGCGGCATTCCGGCGGCGGAGGTATGCGCGCGCTGCCTGCCGCAGCATCGCGCGCCGTTCCTGGGCCTCGCGCGCGGCGCGACGATTCCGGAGTGGCGCCAGCGCTGGGCGCCGATCCTGCAGGATGTGCACGAAGTGCGCTGCTTCTCCGAGGCCTCGCGCGCGCTGATGTTGCGCGCCTATCCGCTGCTGCCGCGCGAGCGGCTCACCGTGGTGCCGCACCAGACTTCCGAGCTACCCCTGCGCCGTGTCGGACCTCGCGACGGCGGCGCGCCCGTCGTCGGCGTCGTCGGCACGATTTCCGCGCAAAAAGGCTCCGAGGTGCTGCGCGAGCTGTGCCGGTACCTGCGCGACAGCGGCAGCTCGATGCGCCTGGTGGTGGCGGGCACGGTCGAGCTGGAGCTGGCGCCGGAGATCGCCACCGTGACCGGCGCGTACCGGCGCGACGAGCTGCCGAACCTGCTGGAGCGCCACGGCGTCAACGTGGCCTTGCTGCCCTCGGTGTGGCCTGAGACCTATTCCTACGTCACCGATGAGCTGATGCAGATGGGCTTGCCATTGCTGGTGTTCGACCTCGGCGCGCCAGCTGAGCGCGTGCGCGGTTACGCGCGCGGGCTGGTCATGCCCATCGCCGGCCCCGAGCAGATCGAAGCCGCGTTGATGCAGCTGTACGCGCGCCACGTGGCCGGAGCTAGGGGAGCGTCCGCGTGAAGCGCATCTACTGTTTCACCAGCGCGGCTTGCAACTACCTGCCGAAGACTCGCCTGCTGGTCGAGTCCCTGCGCAAGCATCATCCCGAATTCCGGTGCGTGCTCGGCCTTTCCGACCTGCCGGGAACCGCGCCGCTCGCCGAGACCGGCTGGGACGAAGTGCTGCCCATGTCCGATCTGGGGATTCCGGACTGGCGGCGTTGGGCCTTCTGCCACGACATCGTCGAGCTTTCCACGGCGATCAAGCCCTTCGTGCTGCGCAACCTGCTGCAGCGGCCGGATTGCGAAGCGGTGTTCTATTTCGACCCGGACATCGTGCTGTTCTCCCGGCTCGACGACCTCATCGCGCTGTTCGAGCGCGGCGACCTGTTGCTGACGCCGCACCAGACGATCCCCGAGGCGACGACGGAGGCCGTGGTCGACAACGAGATCTGCAGCCTGCGGCACGGCGTGTACAACCTCGGCTTCATCGGCGTGCAGCCGTCGGCGCAGGGCCACGCGTTCGCGGAATGGTGGTCGCGACGCGTCTACGATTTCTGTCGCAAGGACATCCCGAACGGACTTTTCACCGACCAGCGCTGGATCGACCTCGCGCCGGCGTTCTTTCCCGGCGTGCACGTGGTGCGGTCGTCCCGCTTCAACGTCGCACCGTGGAACCTGACGACGCGCCGCGTGGGCGGCAGCCTGCGCGACGGCGTCACCGTGGACGGGCAGCCGCTCGGCTTCTACCACTTCACCGGCTTCGACAGCGGCGCGCACGGCATCATGGCCGGCAAGTACGGCGCGGACAGCGCGGCGGTGCAGGAGCTCGTCGCCTGGTACCGGCGCGGCATCGATCCGCTCGATCACGACCCGCGCTGCCGCCTGCCGTGGGCCTTCGGCGCGTTCAGCAACGGCGGCCCGATCAACCGCGCGCAGCGCGTGGTCTACCGCACGCGGCCGGACCTGCAGGCGACGTTCCCCGATCCATTCGCCACGGACTCGGGCGGGCGGGCCGGTTACCTGGGCTGGTGCCGCCGTCACGGCCGCTTCGAGTATCCCGGCTTCCTGCCGGAGCCGAAGGCAAACGCCGACTGGTCGAAACTCGGCACGCCGCCGCAGCCCACGCTCGCCAGCGCGGCGGCCGTGGCGCCACACCGCAGCCTGCGCGAGCACCTGCGCCTCGCGTCCGGGGACCGCCGCTACGCCCGCGAATTGTGGGCGCAGGCCCGGCGCGTCAGCCAGCGCGAGGGCTTCGCCGGCGTCTGGCGGCGGTTTCTCCGGTTGATGACGTGAGGCCTCGAAGGAGGAACCGCCCATGCGCATAGGACGCTTGTACATCGCCAATCGGGCCGACGCCCGCACCGTTTTCGGCTTGATTGCGGTGCGGACCATCGTGGCAGGCGCGGTGCCGAGCGCGGCGCGCGTCCGCGTGACGGTCGGTGACGTGTGCCTCGAGCTCCCCATCGCCGATTGCCTGCAGCCGCTCGATGACGGCGATCGCTGGCAGCTGACCTGCCACGTCAACTCGCACCTGCTCGCGAACGGCCCGCAGAGCGTGACCGTGACGCTGCTGGGGCCGGACGGCGCTGCCGGCGACGCGGCGACGCTCGCCTGCGTGGTCGACAACGGTTCGGTGCTGGCGCACGCGGTCGCCGCAGACCTGCGCGCCTTTGGCACGCCCGTGGTCTTCGGTGACGTCGTCGACAGCCGCCTGTTCCCGCATGGCCCCGGCAAGGCCCGCGCGTGGTTCGAGGAGCCCGTTACCGGGGAGGTGCCGCTGAGCCTCGACCCCGCTCGCGACCGAGACGCCGCGATGTTGCACCTGCGCCGGTGGGGCTTTGCGGTGCTGCCGCAGCGCCTGCCGCGATCGCTGGTCGACGACTTCGGTCGCCAGCTCGACACCGCGATCGACTCTGGCCGCCTCAAGTACGAGCGTGGCTCGAGCAATCGCATCTACGAAGCGCATACGCTGCCGGCCGGGCGCCGCATCTGGCTTTACCCGCCGGTGCTGAAGTTCCTCGAGGCGCTGTTTCGCGACCGGCCGTGCCCGTGCCAGACCCTGACCTACGCGTACGGCAGCCAACAGCAGGCGCATCAGGACACGATCCACCTGACGCCGTACCCCGGCGGCTACATGTGCGGCGTCTGGGTGGCGCTGCAGGACGTGCAGCCCGACTCCGGCGAGTTGTTCGTCTGCCCGGGCAGCCACCGGCTGCCGCGAGTCTTCGGTGCCGATCTCGGCCTCGCCAAGGTGATGGGCCGCGTCGACTACGCGGCGTTCGGGACCTTCGAGCAGAGGATCCGCGACCTCGTCCGCGAGCACGGGCTGTCGACGGTGACGTACCGGCCGCGCGCCGGCGAGATCCTGGTGTGGCACGAAAACCTCATTCACGGCGGCAGCCCGCGGCTCGACCTGGCGCGGCCGCGGCTCAGCATCGTCAGTCACTATTTCGCGCGCGGCTGCGTCGCGTACTACGACAGCCGCGGCGAGGCCGCCACGCTCGTGGACGTCGGCAACGAAACGGTGTGGGGCCGGGCGAAGCGGCTCGTCCGCGCCGCCGTCGGCTAGGGCGGCGGCGCCCGGCCGCGCGCGGAGGCGCCGAGCCCGAGCAGGCGCGCGAGGAAGCGCAGCGGCGCAGTGAGGCGCCAGGACGCGCTGCGGCGCACGCGCCCGGCATCCTCCTTCAGGCCCATGATCGCCGCGTGGTTCGCGCGCAGCTGCGCGAGGTGGAACGGATCCAGCCGCCCGGCGAGCGCGACCAGTTCCGGGTAGCCGAAGTCGTGGCGCTCCTTGAGCTCGGCCGCCACCGCTTCGTCCGCCATGAGCCGGTACAGGGTCGTCAGGGCGAAGTGGGCGTGATACGGCTCGCCGTGATCGAGCGCCCACTGCGCAAGCAGGAACGGCAGGCGGTTGTCCTGCGGTTGCGCCCGATGCCGCGCTTCGGGGAAAGCGGCGAAGAACAGGCCCTCGTCGCGGATCGACAGGAAGCGATCGAGGATCAGTCCGATCTCGTTGCGCGCGCGGATCTCAGTCGTTGGTGTCTGCGCGCTCTGGTTGGCTTCACGCGCAAGGATGCGGAAACGGGTGAGGGGCTCGTCGAGGACGTGGATCTCGTGCGCCAGGCACAGGCGCACCCACAGGTCGAAGTCCGGCATCTGGCCGAGGCGCCGGTCGTATAGGCCGGCCTCGATCATCGCCGCGCGCCGCACCAGCGCGCTCGGATGGCACAGGCAGTTGCCTTGCGTGAAGAACTGGCGCAGCCATTCGTGCCGCGGCCGGTTCGGCGCATCGAAGCGGCCCTGATAGTAGTGCGCGGGGTCGGCGAACGGCGCGCCGCGCTCGTCGACCAGCGCCACGCGCGTGAACACGGCGGCGACCTCGGGGCGGGCGTCGAGCACGGCCACCTGCCGGGCCAGCTTGTGCGGCAGCCAGGCGTCGTCCGAGTGGTGGATCGCCACGTATTCGCCCGCGGCCCGCTCGCGGATCGTGCCGTTGAAGCCGTCGGCGCCGCGCAGGCGCGTCGCGTTGCGTACGGCGCGGATGCGCGGGTCGGAGAAGCCCTGAATGACCGCCCACGAATCGTCGTCCGAGCAGTCGTCGATGATGAAGAGCTCGAAATCGCGGAAGGTCTGGTCGAGGACGCTCTGGATCGCTTCGGCGACGAAGCGCGCATGATTGAGCGATGACAGCAATACCGTAACCCGCGGATTCTTCACCGGACGCATCCACGCATTGGCCAAGATGGCGTTCCATTCTAGCGAACGGCCGGCGTCGCTGATCCTGTTGGCAGCAAGCGCTTGTCGGTTGCCATCCAGATGAGATTGAATACGCTGAAATGGCTGCTTCATGATCCAGCGCAACGCCACCGATTCCTCGCGCTTTGCACGCCGATGGATTTTCACCCGCTCGGCGCGTACGGCCTGGGAGTTGATCCTGCGCGCCGCGACCTTTTCTCCGGGCACTTCTGTGCTGCTGCCGGCCTATATCGGGGTTTCCGATCGCGAAGGTTCCGGCGTGTTCGACCCGGTTGTGCGCACGCAGACCCCGTTCACTTTCTATCCGGTGGATGAGCGTCTCCACTTGAATCTTGACGATATCGCCGCCCGGCTCCGGACCGGCCTGCATCCCATGCTCCTCGCCGTGCACTGGTTTGGCCTCCAGCACGTCGATATGACGGCGCTCAGATCACTTTGCGCGGAATACGACGTGTGGCTTGTCGAGGATTGCGCGCATGTGCCCGGTCCCGGCTCCGGGACCACCGGCCCCGGCAGCTTCGGTGCTGCCGCCTTCCATTCCCTGCACAAGATCATCGCCGTTCCCGACGGCGGTGCGTTGCGCATCAACGACCCGCGGCTTGCCACGGCCGCGCCGCAGCCGCACGAACAGTGTTCTGGATTTGCGCTTGAGCAACTGCTCCGCACCGACATGGATGCCGTAGCAGCGACGCGGCGTGCGAACTATTCCTGGCTGACGCGGCGGCTCGCAGCGACCCCCGGGATAGAGGTGCTTTATCCGTCCATCGGTGATGCGGTGCCGCACGACTTCCCAATTCGGATTCTCGGGGGAATACGCGAGAAACTGTACTTCGCACTGATGGACCAAAGGCTCCCGACCGTCGCGCTCTACTACCGCCTGGTTCCGGAAATTGCCCGGGAGGAGTTTCCAGCCAGCCACGCGCTTTCTGCGAGCATCCTGAACCTGCCCGTTCACCAGGACACTTCGGAGCGCGACCTCGGAGTATTGTGCGATGCCATGGAAGCCGTCCTGCCCACATTGCGTCTATGAAACCGATTGGCGGCTTCTTCGAACTGGAAATTCCGCATCGGGGCAACGATCCGCACCCGCAGGCGATCGGCCTGAGTACCGGCCGCGCCTGCCTCATGGTGATGCTTGCCCGGCTCAAGCCCAGCCTCGTGTACGTACCGTATTACACGTGTGATGCGACGCTCGAACCGTTTCGCCGCCTGGGGGTCACGACTCGCTTTTATGCCCTCGGTGAGGATCTCGCGCCGGCGTCCGTTGCGTTGGGATCCGGCGAATACATCCTGTGGACCGACTATTTCGGCGTTTGCGGTCCAATCACGGAACGCCTCAAGCGTCACTATGGCGCGCAGCTCCTGATCGATGACACCCACGCTTTCTACCGGCAAGGGCACGTTGGCCATTGGTCTTTCAACTCGGCGCGAAAATTCTTCGGCGTCCCCGACGGGGCCTTCCTCTACGCGCCGGTGGCGTTGGACGTGACGGCTGACCGCTTTGCGCAGGCCTCACTGCTGCACGGTACGCTGCGCCTGCTGGGGCGTCAGGCCGAGGGATTTGCTGCCTATCAAGCCTATGAGAAGTCGCTCAATTGCGAAGTGCGACGGATCAGTCTCGTAAGCGAGCGTCTGCTGCGCGTTGTCGATTACGAAGCCGCACTGCGGGCGCGCGTGCGGAATTTCGAATTCCTCAGCGAGCGACTGGGCTCACGCAACACGCTAGCCTTGGAGCCCGCTCCTCAAGCTGTTCCATTCTGCTATCCGTACCTCCCGGTGCGACCCGTGGATCGACCAGCGCTGTATGCGAAGGAATTGTTCGTGCCGACTCTGTGGCCAGAGGTGCTGCGGCGGGAAGCTGAAGGCTTTGGGTTCGAGAAGCGTCTGAGCACGGAGTTGCTGCCACTCCCTGTGGACCACCGCTACACGCCCGAGGACCTGCAGGTGCTGGCGGATTACCTGGTGGGGGTGTCTTGAGCGACGATCGCTGGCTGGAGTTTTGGCGGCGCCACGGACGTGAGTCGCAGGCCACTGACGTCCAAAGCCAGGTGCTGCGCACCTCCAATAAGGTGCCGATTTCGAACGAGCAATGGCAGCTGACTCTGGCCGAAATCGATCGGCGCTTTCCGGTGGGATCGGAGGACGATCTTCTGGACTTGTGCTGCGGCAACGGCTTGCTGACGGCTCACTTCGCGCCGGTCTGCCGCAGAGTCGTCGCACTCGACATCTCTCCAGACCTGCTTGCAACGCTGGCGGCTCGCGGATTCCAGAACGTAAGCACTCAGTGCATGGACTTGCGTGACGCTGATTTTCCGGAAGGGATGTTTTCGCGCATTCTGATCTACGCGGGACTCCAGTACATTGACCACGCCGAAGCTGTAGTCCTGCTGCGCAAGGCTTGCCGCTGGCTCAGGCCGGGAGGGGTGCTGTTCGCTGGCGACATTCCGGATCGCTTGCGTCTGTGGTCGTTCTACAACACGCCAGAGCGACGGAAGCTCTACTTCGACAATCTCGTCGCAGGGCGCGATGTAGTCGGGACCTGGTTTGACGCCCACTGGCTCGAGTACCTGAGCTTGTCCGCCGGCTTTGCCAGCGCGGAGCGCATCGACCAACATCCAAACCTGATCTATGCGCACTTCCGCTTCGACCTGATCGCCCGGCGATGATACTGCCCGAGAAATCAGTTTATCTGGCAGGCGTGGCTCGCAGTGGGACCAGCTGGCTGGGACAGGTATTCAACAGTGCGCCCGAGGTCGTGTTCAGGTTCCAGCCGTTCTTTGCCTACGAATTCAAGGGTCGGATCAGCGAGGACAGCACCGGCGAAGAGTACGAGCGCCTGCTCGCCGACATGGCGCAGGCGGCGACGCCCTTCCTGACCCAGAGCGAAAAGCAGGCTAGCGGCGAGTACCCTCGCTTCGCGAAGAATCCGGCGGCGAGCACGCTTGTGTTCAAAGAGAATCGGTACCAGAGCCTGCTCGCGCCGATGCTGCGCCGAGTGCCCGCGCTCAAAGGCGTCGGCATCGTTCGCCATCCCTGTGCCGTGCTCAATAGTTGGCGCAAACATCCAAAGGAATTCCCCCCCGGCAGTGATATCCGCGCCGAATGGCGCTTCGGCAACTGCAAGAACAGGGGCAGCGAGGACTACTTCGGTTATTACAAGTGGAAAGAAGTCGCCCACCTCTACCTGGACCTGCAGGACCAGGACTCAAGGCGCTTCAGGTGCGTTCGCTACGAGGAGTTGGTGCGAGCCCCGCTGATCGAGATTCCGAAGCTCTTCGAGTTTGTCGGGGTGAGCTACGGCGAGCAAACGCACCGCTTCCTCATCGATAGCGGCAAAACCCATTCCGACAGCTACTACGCCGTGTACAAGGACAGCAGCGTCGCAGACCAGTGGCGCACCGAACTTGACTCCATGATCGTCGCCGAAGTGCTCGCCGACCTCCGAGGCACGCGCCTCGAAGTTTTCGTTGCATGACTCCCCGCGGGCTCCGCTGCTCCGCTCGTAGCGGGGTCAGGCTGCCGTAGCGTTGCGCATGTGGGCCAGCACGTCCTCTGGCGCATTCCACATGAGCACATCGATGATCGAGAGATCGGGTTGGAAGTCGAGGCCGCGGCAGCCGTAGGTCATCGACGGAAGCCTTGAGATGGTCAGGTGGATTCCAGCGTCGGCGAAAGCGGTCGGATCGAACAGTTCTTGTCCGCCGGGCGGGTTGACGTACTCCGATGCACCAAGTTGCCGAGCGATCTGTAAGGCCCATTCTCCTGGAGCCCGGATCGGCGGCAGCGTGCAATCCGCTTCCGAAAAGAAAGCATAGTTGAAGGGGATGCCCAGGTACGCGCAGATCCGAGCGAGAAGTTTCGCGTTCAACCGGGAGAGGCGGTCCTCCGGGTCGGAAAGACCCTCCTCGACCAATCGTGAGACCGCTCGGTAGTGGGGCGCGCGTTTCTTGTAGTGGGCGAGTTGCCCCACGATTCGCTGTCGCCACGGCAAGTCGTTGTTGGTCCGGACATCCTTGATGGGAGTGTGGAGGGGATGCTTGCGCACGGGAGCAATTATGTATTGCCAGCCCTGTACCGGATGGAGAATGCGGTTGCGATTGATCCAGCCATGGCGGATGTACTGCACCGTGTCGAACACGATCCAATGGTCCGTCCGACGAATGAGTTCGAAATAGCCCAGGTAAGGAAAAAAATACGGCTGCATGATCCCAAGCTTCACGGTGTGCGAATCTCTAGGTAAGCACGCTGCGAAGAATGGCTGCGATCTGCTGCTGGCTTGTCGCCTTAAGTTCGTGGGACATCGGCAGACACATCACGCGCGCGGCGGCGTCCTCGGCGACGGGGCAGCGCTCGCCATTCCGGTAGGGCAGGCGGTTGAGCGGCGGATGGAAGTAACGCCGTGGCACGATGCCGGCGGCGGCGAACTTGTCGAGCGCCTTCAGCAGCGTCGCCTCCGACGGCAGGAGGACGGGATAGTAGGCGCCGTTGTGGCGCACCGTGCGCGGATGCGGCTGTGGCCGCGTGCACGCCGCGCCCTCGAGCAGCATGTCGTAGCGCGCGGCAAGTTGCCGGCGCTGCGCGATGATCTCCTCGATCCGCGGCAGCATGCAGAGGCCCATGGCGGCGTGCAGTTCGGAGCCCTTCGCATTGATGCCGACGCCATGGTGCTCATCGCCGACGTGACCGAACGCGCGGCGCAAACGCAACTGGCGCGCCCAGTCGTCGCTCGCCGTCACAATGGCTCCGCCCTCGACGGTGTGAAACAGCTTGGTGGCGTGGAAGCTCAGCACCGACATGTCGCCCCACGCCGCGACGGCGCCGTCCTCGAGTCGCGTGCCGAAGGCGTGCGCCGCGTCGTAGATCAGGCGGAGCCCGCGCCGCGCTGCGATTGCGCCGAGTGCTTCCACGTCACAGGCGTGACCGTAGACGTGCACCGCGAGGATTGCGTCGGTCTCGCCATCAACGGCGGCCTCGACTCGCTCGGGGTCGAGGCAGAGCGTGTGCGGGTCGATGTCGACGAAAACCGGCGTGCAGTGCTCCCATAGCAGGGCGCCCGTCGTGGCGACGTAGGAGAACGGCGTCGTGATGACCTTGCGTTTGACGCCCATGGCGCTGATGGCGAGTTGCAACCCCAAGGTTCCGTTGGCGACGTACACGACGTGCCGGACGCCGAGGTACTCGGCCAGTCGCACCTCGAGCTCCCGCACCAGCGGCCCGTTGTTCGTGACCTGGCCCGACTGCCACACCCGCTCCAGTTGGGCGACGTACTCGGCGAGCGGCGGCAGCAGTGTCTTGGTGACGTTGATCATGGACTCACGACGTACAGGACGCTGCCGGGTGTGATGCCGCAGCGCTCGAAAGTGGCTCTGCCGAAATGCGTCGCCCCCAGCTGCCGCACCTGGAAGCCCGCGGTGGCCAGGCGCTGCAGGAAGTCTAGCTTGGCGTACAGCCGGACGTGGTCACCCTGGCCAAACAACCGCCAGCGATCGGCCTCGCTGAGGGCGGACGGATCCTCGACCGACCGTTCGAAGTGCGTCATCAGCGGCACCAGGATGATGCCCCAGCCCCCGGGGCGCAGGATGCGGCGCAGCTCGCGCAATGCGGCCGCGTCGTCGGGCACGTGCTCCAGCACATGCGAGCAAATGAAGGCGTCGCAGTTGGCATCGGGATACGCGGCCATCGCGGTGATGTCCACGCGGTCGTCCACGCCCTCCATCAGCAAGTCGGCCGTGCGTACCTCGAATGCGCCGAGGCGTCGCAGGCGCGCGGCCAGTGCTGGCTCGGGGGCGAAGTGCACGAGCCGGCCGCCGCGGACGAAGCCGGGCGCCGTCACGACCTCGTCGAGGTACAGCGCGGCCAGCCGCTCGCGGTCCGCGGCGCCGCAATGCGGGCAGCTGTATTCGACAAGGTTGATCGTCTCGCCGCGGCCGAAGTGCGCGTAACCGTGGCGCCGCGCCTCGCGCTCGAACTCCTCGGGGAGCTGAACGAAGCGCGTCACCGGACGCTCGCATACCGGGCAGGCGCGGCGCGCGGCGGGCCTGCGGAACGATCGCAGCCGTGCGACGGCGGACCGCAGCGTCGGCACCTCAGGAAGCGGCCGACGCGATCGCGCCGGCGCCCCCCGGCGCCCGTTCCACGACGGTGAGACGGCCCTCCTTGACCTCGACGATGACGTCGCAGCTATCCAGCGTCGAACGACGGTGCGCGATGATGAAAGTCGTCACCGATCCGCGCAGTGAAGCGACCGCTTGGACTACGGCTTTCTCGGTCTCGGTATCCAGCGCAGACGTCGCCTCGTCCAGCACGAGGAACTGGCGCTCGTGGTACAAGGCCCGCGCGATGGCGACCCGCTGGCGCTGGCCACCGGACAGCATCACGCCATAGTCGCCGATCATTGAATCCAGCCCCTGGGGCAGTTGCCGGATGACCTCGTCGAGCTGCGCCATTGAGGCGGCGCGAGCAACCTTGCCGCGATCGATGGCGGTCTCGGGCACGCCGAAGGCGATGTTGTGCAGCAGCGTGTCGTTGCTGAGGAAGACCGCCTGAGGCACGAAGCCGACGGTGTGCCACCACGACTCCGTACCGAGCCGGGCTGGGCTCCCGTTCACGAGCACTTCGCCGCCGGTGGGCTCGAGCAGACCCAGGATCAGGTCGCCCAGCGTGCTCTTGCCGGTGCCGGAACTGCCGACCACTCCGACCGACTCGCCGCGGTTGATGCGCAGGGAGACCTGCTCGAGTACCGGGCGGTCAGCGGCGTATGCAAAGGAAACGCCGCGTAGTTCGAGCGACTCGAACGGTGTTGGTGTCCCCGCTTTGGCGCTGGCCCGGGCCGGCGGCAGCATGGGCAGCGATTGGAGTTCCTTGGCAAGCAGCCCGGTCACATGCCTGCCCGCGCGCAGCGCGGCGACATTGCCCAAGCTCATGGCAAACGCGGGCAGTAGGCGCAACCCCGCAAAGCCGAGCAAGCCGAGCTGCGACATCATCAGCGCGGAATCGACGCCGCCGCTGGTGCGGTAGACCAGATAACCCAGCGCCAGCCCGATCAGGGTCAGTTCGCCGAGCACACGCGGCATACTGCCAATCACGGTCAGCTTGGCCTGCGCATCCGCCCCCTTGTGGAGCACGTCCTCGATGCCGGACAGGAAATGCGATTGCAGCTGGAACACGCGGACCTCACGCGGCGAATGCAGCGAGCGGCTCAGGTGCTGCCCGAGACTCGCCTGCAACTCGGACAAGCGTTTCGACTGCCGCTCGCTGGCGCGCCGCACCGACAAGTAATACATCACGGCGACGACTGTGAGCGTCAGCACCGTGATGCCAACGACGCGGTGGTCGATGATCATCAGGAAACCGAAGATCGCCGCCATGGTCATCAGGTCCAGCAGCAGTCGCAGCAGCGGCAGGGCCACCGAGCCGGCAAATGTGCCGGTATAGGCGCCGACCATGGTCAGCGCCCAGGCCACGGAACGGCTGGTGAACTGCTGGTACGGAGAGGTCAGATAGTGCCTGGCGAGTTTCCGGATCAGCGTCGTGCGGATGGCCTCGCTCAGTCGTGTCAGGCGCGCACTCACGTACAAGCTCAGCGCTCCGCGCAGCAGGAACGCGCCGATGACGGTATAGACGAGACTGTCGTAGGTCGGAAACCAGCGGGTGACGAGGCTGGCCGCCGGCTGGCTCGAGGCGAAGGCAAACGACCCGGTCAGCGTCGCGAAAAGGAACAGCGGCAGCAGGATCATGCAGACGAGGTCCATGGCGGCGGACGCGCTGCACAGCCCGAAGCCCGCCGCCAGCGAGCGACCGCACCCGCGCAGGAGGTAAGCAACTTCGCGGGCGTATCGAATCATGGCGTGGTCGGCTCGATAAGGAACTATAGCCGGAGACACGCAATCTGCACGCGGCGGGAGCGGTGCGGCTCAATGCGCGCCCATGAGTTTCGCACTGTCCGTGGTGATCCCCTGCTATAACGAATCCCGCAGTGTGGCGGACCTGCTGCGTCGTGTCCGCGCCGCGCAGTTCGGCGGGCGCGCCTCGAGGTCATCGTCGTGGACGACGGCTCGACCGACGGCAGCCGCGAGCTGCTGCGAGGTGGGCTGCGTCCGCTGGTCGACACGCTGGTGCTGTGCGAGCGGTGGCGCGATCAATTTTCTGATCGCTCATTCCGTGACCACCCTGTGTCTGCTCGCGGCGTTCGTGATGTTCTATTGCTGGCTCATCGCACTGGAACTGGGCCCCGCGCGCGCGATGGGAGTGGCGCTGTTTGCCCTGATGCCGGGTACGTTCCTCCAGAGCTTCTATCCCCATCCGGAGGGACTCTATGGTGCGCTCGTCTTCGTGGCGCTGACCTCGGTGTTGAAGGCCGAGGCGACGGCGGACCGGCGCACCTTCTGGGTCGTGTCGGTGGCCATCGCAGTGGCCCTCGTGACGCGAACCGTCGGCGTCACGCTGCTGCCCGCGCTTGCGTTGACCTTGCTCCGGCATCGGACACACGGGGGGACGGCGGCCGCCTGAGCGCTTGAAAAGTTCCAGGTTGACTGGAGGCAGCCCAGCGGCCGCCGAGAATTTTGCTGAACACTACGGTAAATGCGGCCAGCAGCAAGAGAGGATAAAAAAACGACCAGCCCACACCGATGTAAGAACCACGGTACTTCAACAACAAGTCTCGGCGTATCAGTTGGCCAAGCAGATATGCCCTCTTAGGAAGAATCAGTGGAGTCATTTCTTTTGGCGGAGCGTCCTTTGTAGAGCAACCAGATAAGAATGTCGCGTATGACCGTGCTGACGCCCCGCGAGAACTCTGAATATGCCTGGAGCCGTT
Source organism: Pseudomonadota bacterium (assembly GCA_038043245.1). Lineage (GTDB taxonomy): Bacteria > Pseudomonadota > Gammaproteobacteria > Nevskiales > Nevskiaceae > JACPFV01. Next base: position 89,519 of record JBBTCH010000010.1, read on the forward strand.
CACGAGTAATCGCAAGGCGCAAAGGCGTCCGATGCTCGACGAACTCACAACGTGCGGTGGAATGATTGAGCCACCTCTGCAACATCTCCAGCGCATGTCGCGCAGACGACGTCGTCAAAATTTGTGGGTGGTGATCAATGATCCAGTTGACACGCTGAATTGCCGCGATGGGGAACTCAACATCCGTCTTAATATCTTCGTGCGACATTATCTCTTTCCGTGCCTTGCGGAGGAAAGCGACTCCGTCGGAATGTGAACTTGCCAGCCCGATGCGGGTGGGCAAGCGCGCGCCGATCTGATTCCCTGAATGTTGCCGATAGCAGTAAAGTTTTTCGTCGAGCAGCTTAATCTGACCCGGCGCTATCAGTGATGCAATCAGGGCGATCCATTGATCGTGCCAGACTCCAGCCGGAATCGGAGTCACCAGTTCCTTTATCGTAGCCTTAAAACAGAGCGCGGAACCCGTAAAGTGGCGGTTGCGCACAAGCAGTTCGAACGTGGCGGTTGATTGCAGCCCAAGCGCGATCTGCTGATCGATCTCATTGGCGTCCCACAGTGTCACACCAATATCTTCCCCGTCCTCCTTAACCAGTTGCCCGTTGGACATTGCGAGCACCGCATCTTTGGTCTGCAATGCTGCGGCCAATCTTTCAACTTTTTCCGATAGCCAGATATCGTCCTGATCACTTAAGAAAATAATGTCCCCATGGCAAAGCCCGATTGCCCTTTCGAAATTTTTAGTGCTGCCGAGCTGCTTTGGATTTTGATATAGCCGGATCCGGGAATCTGCCGCGCATGCCGTTGACAGCCAGTCCCATGTTCCATCTGTGGATTTATCGTCGCAAATAACCACCTCTTGCACAGGGCGGGACTGCGAAAGAATGCTCTTGAGCTGTTCCTCCACGTAAGGAAGACCATTGAACGTGGCCATTGCCACAGAAATGCTTGACCGGCTGGCTGAAACTGACGCCTCGGGAACGCGCTCGATACCGACAGTCATGCTTGAGTTTTTCGCATCCATTTCAAGTGAGTGTAGTAGTTCTGGCGGATTAACTGAGGGCGTTACCCGCCCTCCGCATTGCGTGAATGACGTTAGAGTTAATCACTTACAACTCATTCAGTACGCAAATGCAAAGGGAAGTCCGGGGATTGGTGTTGAACTATCGGGACGCGATCCGGACGATCCGTTGCGTGCAGTCTCTACTGGCATCGGGAGTCAACCCGGTCATGGTCTGGGATAACTCCGGTGACGGTGGGGAATCTGGGCGAAGCATCGCCAAAGCGTTCCAGTCTGACTCCCGCGTTCTACTGAAAGGCCGCAACTCAAATCTGGGTTTTGCCGCCGGAGTCAATGCAGGGCTTGCCAAAAGCCGCGCTCAGGCGCCACAGGCGTGGGTGCTGCTGATTAACAACGATGCAGTGTTTCCCCTTGATCTTTTGCCGAAGATGATCACCGCGCTTGAAGCCGACGTTCATGCGATCTTGGCCTTTCCTACCGTAAGACAATCGGGCCGATTGCAAACGTGGGGGCACTATCAACGCTGGCTGGGGCTGATCATGAGATCTCCTGCCCTGGGCACATTTCCGTATGCCAGCGGTTGTTGTCAGCTCATAGCCACCGATCGGCTCAACCCGCCGCTGTATGACGAAATTTTCTTCATGTACGGAGAGGACTGTGAACTCAGTTGGCGCTTGTTCCGAGCTCGGCTGAAAATCATTCATGTAGACGGGGCTCACGTGGAGCATGAAGGCTCGGCATCAAGTGGACCTAATACGGCGTTCTATGAGACCCAGATGGTAATTGGCCATCTACTTCTGGCCGTTAGGATTTCTCGCGGGCCAATCGAGGCTGCATTGCTATTGTTGTTAAGAGTGCCGACGCTTTGTGCTCGAGCGCTGATCCGGTCGGTCCGATATAGACATGTTCGACCTCTTGTTTGCTACGTAGCAGGCATGCGCGAAGCTTTTCGAGTACTAAAAACCGCGAAGCGTGCATCCGTCGGTCGTGAGCTGCCCTGACCGTCGAAGTTCGTCAGCGACGACTGTACTGGTAGCGGAGATTTAGATTTCGTTCCGCATCAAGCCAGCACCTTCGAGTAAAGCTCGATTTAAAAAACCTTCTAGCTTGGCGGCCAATGATGGCCAGTCGTCAGGTCGCCACGCCGATGCGCGTGGTACCGCCAGTTGCTGTTGAATTGCGGCTGCATACCCGTCGGCATCCGGTGTTTCCGCGCACTCACCGAGGGTGGCGGCGCCGGGTTCCGCGAAGATGCCGATCCGTGGAAAAACAACTGGGGTGCCGACGGCGGCAACCTCGGCCAGTTTTTGCGGAAAACAGAAGCGCCCGAAGGCATCGTCTTTCAGGCAAATAACGGCTACGTTCAAGGCTTTCCAGAACAGTGGCATCTGCTCGTGCCCAAGAGTGCCGAGTTTGATTATCCGTGGATGAGGCGGCGGGGCCGGGCGCGGATCGCCAGCCAGAACCAGGTACAGATCGCTGTTAATTTCCGCAAGGCGGACAAAGGCGTCATACAACGCCTGCTCGCCGCGCGAGCCATCCAGCGCACCCGCCGTACCGATGAGTCGTGCTTCGATTGGCAGCCCAAGTCTCATGCGTGCTGTTGCAACAGAATTGTGAGAGAAAAAGTGCGGCTCCACTGCGTTTTCCAGCGTATGCGCCGGATGGCTGAGGCCATATCTCTGTATGAGCATCCGCCGAAGCGGATCGCTGACGAAGGTCGTCATCCGTGCATTTCGTGCGGCCCACCGAAGCATGCGGCGCGCACCGGGAATGGAACTCGCGCCGAAGCTTTCGTAATTGTCGTAAAAATCCGCGATCAACGGGACCTTTAATGATCGTGACAACCAAGCGGCAGCGCCAAGCTGCCAGGCATCGGAGGAGGCGAAGATCGCATCTGGCGCGAAACCGAGCGCCAGCTCACGCAGCCTTGCCAAATAGCGCGGCCAGCGCCACATCTGATAAGGCGAGAGGTGATGAACATCCCATCGGAGTTCGCCGCCGTCATACGGCATCGATGCCATTGGGCCGGCAAGATTCGGATAGTACGCACAGGCGAGTCCGTGCACTTTATGGCCCCTCCTTGCCAGCACTGCTGGCAGGTGCCACAGCCGCCAGTAGCGGTCCACTATGAAGTCCCGGCGAAGCGCGAACTGCTTGCAAACAAAAAAGATGCGCATAGGGCGAATAGCGTTTACCTGGAACACTTCAATTCTTTCTCATGATCACGACGTTGCTGAAAGACATGGTCGAGTCGGGCGGCGTCATCAGCGACAGGAGTTTTGCGAAAAGATTGGCGCCCAGGAAGATGAGCGGCGCCAGCAATACCAAGGGCACGCACAAAGGATTCTTGTTCGCGGCACATACAACGACGGTTCTGGCTAGCGCAATATTCATCAGCAAAGCTGCTGTGACTATTGGACTCCCCTGCGGATGTTCACTAGTGACGGAATAGCCAAGGCTTTCGGCTGCGCACCGAAATCCATGCGTTGTCAGCCGGACATAGTCTCTGGGCTCATCATGTAGCGGATAAAGAAACGGCATCTTGACGATCAGAATCCCTGACTTTTTGAGCGCTCGATGAATTTCGGAAAGCACCCTATTCGTATCTGGCACATGTTCAAGAACATCGAGAAGCAGCGCCACATCCATTGAATTCGACGCGAACGGGATCACTGAGGCGTCACCGAAAACATCGGGTTTCGTGTGGTACCAGTTTGTTGCTGTCTCATAGAGGTCGAAACCGATGTAGTGGCACGATGAGTCGATCTGGCTCCTCGGCCATTTGTTGGCGCAACCGACGTCAATGACTACGGAGCCTGCGGGAATATTCTTAATCTGTCTCAGCAGGTACGCGGCGTCTGTGCCGGCCAACCATTGCGGATGGAGCGGTGTCGCCTGCAAAGGGCGTGCGAGTTGTTTCAACTTTCTAATCAATGCTTGGGTCACAACACCCTCGTTGGCATTTGAAGTTCAGACTGTACCGCCGACGCACGTAGCAAATTGGCGTAGCGCTTTGCGACTACTGCCCAGTCATAGGACGACACGACTGCATTTCTCGCAATGGCACAATCTGCAGCAGAGATCTGATTGGGCTTAAGTGATTCAATAATTGCCGTCGCCAACTTTTCCGCATCGCCCGGCTGCACCAACATGACCGCACACGTATCTGGAAAAACCTGCTGTATTGCCGGAACGCTGCCTATGACGACCGGGCAGCCACTGCCGATTGCTTCCACCGAAACCAGACCAAACCCTTCCTGGTCGCCTGAGGAAGCTTGCACAAACGGCGCAACGAATACTGCAGCCCTTCGGTAAAGGGCCGGCAATCTCTCTTGCGACACTGGTCCGATGAAGCGCACTTTGTCCTGCAATCGCAACTGCTGGGCTTGTGCGCGACGTTCGGCTTCTTCCGGCCCGAAACCGGCGACGGTCAGGAACGCTGTTGGATGCACACGTAAAACGGCTGGCATCGCATCAATCAGATGACGCAACCCTTTCTTCTCGACCAGCCGGCCGACAAACAGGATTTCATTCCGCGAGCGTTCTACCGATGGGTCTGGCGTGAACCGTTCGGCCAGATCAACGCCCATCGGTTGCACGCTGATTTTTTCCGCAGTTACGCCAATGCGCAGGAGTTCGTCACGCATCGCGGCACTGACTACCGTTATTGCCGCTGCACGCCGCGCGACGAAACGCTTCAAGGCTTGCAGTGGCCGTGCACGAAGCGCGAACAGGTCGGCGCCATGAGAGGTCACTACAAATGGCGGTACATATCGCCCGAATAGTCCAAGCAGCGCCACGATTAAGCCCTGCGGCAGTAGCCAATGCGCGTGTATCACGTCTGGTCGCAACGCGCCGACCAATCGCCAGGTACGCCATGAGAGCCCTATGAAGAAGCCCGGAACCAAAAGCCATTTCCAAGGGTTACGTTGCAAATTGGAAATAATGCCGCCGTCATTGACCAAAGTTTCGAAGCAAGCCGGCGCATAGCGGTAGCGCACCACTCGGACGCCGTCGAGCACTTCATCAACCGCCGCGCCTGGCGCGTGCGGACAGAGTGCAATTACCTCGAAGGAATCAGTGAGTCGCTTCGCGAGCTCGTGCACGAAGGCGGGTTCTGGATCACCCGGCCAGCGTGGATAAGTCGAGGCAATAACCAACAGTCGGAGCTTCCGGCTGGTGGAGATGACGGTCATTCTGTCTTGCGGTGCGCGCGAGTTGTCAGATACGTCATGCCGGTGATCTGCTCGGACACCAAGCCAATGAAGAAAATGATGACTGACGCACTCAACAAAAGCATGCTCATATTGGTGAAGCGGTGTTGAACAATGTAGGTGTAGACGTAGTAGCCAAGTCCCATTGAAAAAAATACTGCACTCGCAGGGGCAAAAAGCTTGAGCGGTGAGTAGAGCGTCACAATCTTGAAGATGATGAGCAAAAAACGTATGCCATCACGCAATGGACGAATGTGGCTCTTGCCCATGCGCGGCGCGACGTGAATCGGCACGTAACTGACAGGAAAGGCGCTGCGGAAAAACGCCATGGTGATTGTGGTTGGATATGAAAACCCATTGGGCAGCAGGTGCAGGAACTCGCGGAAATGATCCGCGCGTACCGCGCGAAATCCGGAAGTGAGGTCGAGAACCTTGAAGCCGGTCATCCAGCTGGCAAGCCAGTTATAGAGGCTGTTGGCTAGGCCGCGATGCAGGCCTGCTTGACCCGACCAGGACCGGCTGCCGACGACCATGTCGTAGCCCTCGTTGAGCCTTGTCAGCAATGACGCGATGTCAGCAGGATTGTGCTGGCCATCCGCATCCATGAACACCAGCACATCACCAGTGGCAGCACGCGCGCCGCGCTTGATCGCGGCGCCATTGCCCATGGAATAAGGCGCTGTGAGGCAGGTCACTCGATGTTCGGCGCATACGGCGCGCGTGTCATCAGTCGAACCGTCATCGGCGACGATGATCTCTGCGTTAGGCTGCGCGGTCCTGAGCTGGGGCAGCAGCCGGCGCAGCGCGGGCGCTTCGTTCTTTGCCGGCAGGATGATGCTGATCAAACAAGTCTCCAGATTTTCCACTCAACCGTACTCTATTCTGGCAAGCACAGACGTTCTGCCAACACCCGCAAAACCTGTGGATTGAACCCAAGCCCGAAGTGGCTGCCGCTGACTTCGACGTTTTCAGTATTGGAGGCAGGCTCTTCAATTGAACATTGCCAAGCAACGATGCCATCGCTTTTGCTGTGCATGGCAACGCACGGCACGGGCGGCGGATTGCGGCGTTTCTGGAAACCGTCCCAGTCGAGATTCACCGGCTTGCCGCGGTTGAGCAGACGGAACAGACCCATGACGTTATTGGCGGCCGGATGGCCGTTGATCGGGCTGCCGAGCGTGAACACGCGACGCACGAGTTGCGGCTGGGCGCGCGCCATCTCGCGCACGAATACACCACCGAGGCTCCAGCCAATGAGACTGACCGTTTTCTGGTGTCGGTGATGCAGATCTTTCAATCGCTGCCCTAGATCGTTCTTGATTTTTGCGCTCATGCCGATGTTGCGGCCCTGATCCCAGGTGCAGGCGGCGTAACCCAATTCGGTCAGCGCACGGCGCAACGGTCGGGTTGAGGTATCGGTAGCGCCGAAACCCGGAATCACCAGCACCGGATGACTGTCTCCACGCGGCAGTTCGCCCAGTAACGCCTTGCGGAAGCGGAACGTCGCCATCTCCAGCCACGCACGATGCTCCGCCAACATCAGAAAGATGGATGGCGCGGCGATGTTCACTTCGTCTTCGCGCAACGGCTTTACGCTCATTCCCGTTTTCCACTCATTCGTGAAACCGCATGGATCAATGCACGCGCCTTATTCATGGTCTCCTCCCACTCCGCTTCGGGTTGCGAGTCGGCGACGATACCCGCGCCGGCCTGCACATGCAGTTTGCCGTCCTTGATCACCGCAGTGCGGATGGCGATGGCCATGTCCATGTTGCCATCCCAGCCCAGATAGCCGACCGCGCCGCCATAGATGCCACGACGCACGGGCTCAAGTTCGTCAATGATTTCCATCGCTCGTACCTTGGGGGCGCCGGACAGCGTGCCTGTCGGAAAAGTCGCGGCCAATGCATCCAGCATCTGCATCCCAGGTTTCAGCGTGCCGCGAACGTTTGAAACGATGTGCATGACGTGCGAGTAACGCTCAATCGCCATTTTCTCGGTGAGCGTGACACTGCCGGTCTTGGCAACGCGGCCGATGTCGTTGCGCCCCAGGTCAATCAGCATCAGGTGTTCGGCGATTTCCTTGGGGTCGGCGAGCAGTTCCTGCTCCAGCGCGCGATCGGCTTCTGGTGTAGCGCCACGCGGGCGCGTGCCGGCGATAGGTCGCACCGTGATCTGTCCGTGATCTGCGCGCACCAGGATTTCCGGCGAGGACCCGACGACATGGTGATCGCCGAGATTCAGGCAGAACAGATAGGGCGAGGGATTCAGCCGCCGCAGCGCGCGATACAGATCGATGGGCTCCTGGGTGAACGGCGCCGTCAGTCTTTGCGACAGCACCACTTGCATGACGTCACCCGCGGCGATGTAACGCTTGATGCGCGTCACTGCCTCGCAGTAACGAGCCTTGGTGAACCCCGAAACGAACTTTCCGCCGGCCATCTGTTTCTTCACGACGCGTGGCGCGCGGACCGGGCGCGCCAACTGCGCTTCGACCTGATCCAGTCGCGTGCGCGCACGTTTCAAATCGGCCGGAGAGTCCGGGTCGGCGTGAACCACCAGAGTCAGCGTCGCGCGCAAGCTGTCGAACACCACCAGTTCTTCTGACAGCATCAGCAGAACGTCCGGTGTATCCACGCCCGTTGGTTTTCCAGCGCCGAGCTTGGGCTCGAAGTAACGCACGCAGTCGTAGCCGAAATAACCGACCAGCCCGCCGGCAAATCGCGGCAACGAAGGATCGGGCTTCACGCGTAGACGCGCAGCGTAGGTTTTCAGCCAGGCGATAGGATCGTCGGCGCGCACCCGCTCAACAACTTTGCCGTCGCGCCGAAGTTCGATGGCGCTACCACGAACCGTCAACACCTCGCGGCACGGCAAGCCAATAAAGGAGTAGCGCCCCCACTGCTCGCCGCCCTGCATGGATTCGAACAGGTAGCTATAAGGCCGATTGGCGAGTTTCAGATAAGCGCCGACCGGCGTATCCAGATCGCCCGGCAGTTCGCGCGTGAGGGCGATGCGGTTATAACGCGCCACTTACTTCGCCCGGACTTTCGCCAGCTCGCTCCGCATCGCAGCGATGGTCGCCTTGTAATCCTTGGCGCCGAAAATGGCTGAGCCTGCGACAAACGTGTCGGCGCCTGCGCGGGCGATCTCGGCGATGTTGTCGATCTTCACGCCACCGTCGATTTCCAGCCGGATGTCGCGACCGCTGGCGTCAATCCGCTTGCGCGCCTCCTGTAACTTGGTCAGCGCGGAAGAGATGAAGCTCTGACCGCCGAAGCCGGGGTTCACTGACATCAGCAACACCATATCCACCTTGTCGAGCACGTAATCAAGGCAATCGAGCGGCGTGCCGGGGTTGAACACCAGCCCGGCCTGGCAACCTGCGGCCTTGATCGCCTGCAGACTGCGGTCAATGTGACGCGTGGCTTCAGGATGAAACGTGATGATGTTGGCGCCAGCCTTGACGAAGGCCTGCGCCAGCGCGTCCACTGGCTCGACCATCAGATGCACATCCAGCGTCGCCTTGACGCCAGCTTTGCGCAGCGCCTCGCAGACGACAGGACCAAACGTCAGATTCGGCACGTAATGGTTGTCCATCACGTCGAAATGAATCAGGTCGGCACCCGCGTCGAGCACCGCCTTCACTTCCTCGCCCAGTCGAGCAAGGTCGGCCGACAGGATCGATGGCGCGATACGGAACGGATGCGGGCTGAGGTTCATGGCACCATTATTTCACGCACGCTAAAGTTGCGCCCTTCCACCCGGCCCGCCCATGAACACCGCCCTTTACGAATCCAGCATCACCAGCCTTTCGCGTATCCACCGTGGCAAGGTGCGCGACATCTACGCCGTCGGCGACAAGCACATGTTGATCGTCACCAGCGACCGGTTGTCGGCGTTCGACGTGGTCCTGCCGCGGCCGGTTCCGGGCAAGGGCGCGGTACTGAATGCAGTGACGGATTTCTGGATGCACCGCTTCGCCAAGCTGATCCCGAACCATCTCGCGCCCGAGATGGATCTGAAGAAATATCTGAAACCTGGCGAACTGGCGCAATGCGCCGGTCGCGGCATCGTGGTCAAGAAGCTCAAAGCGCTACCGGTAGAAGCGGTCGTGCGTGGCTATCTGATCGGATCTGGCTGGAAGGACTATCAGAAGACCGGCGCGGTCTGCGGCATCCAGCTGCCCAAGGGTCTGGGACTCGCCGACAAACTGCCGAGCGCGATCTTCACGCCGGCCGACAAGGCCCCTGTCGGCCAGCACGACGAGAACATCTCATTTGCCGAGGTCGAGAAGAAAATCGGCGCAGCGCTGGCCGCACAAATCCGTGACATCAGCCTGACGCTTTACACGCAAGCGGCGGATTACGCGCGCGGGCGCGGCATCATCATCGCCGATACCAAGTTCGAGTTCGGCGTGGATGAGAAAGGCGTGCTGCACCTGATTGACGAAGTGCTGACCCCGGATTCCTCGCGCTTCTGGGCCGCGGACACCTACCGCCCCGGCATCAGTCCGCCTTCGTTCGACAAGCAGATCGTGCGTGATTTTCTGGAAACCCTGTCGTGGGACAAAAAAGCGCCCGGCCCGATGTTGCCGGACGAGATTATCGAAAAAACCACGGCGAAATATCGTGAAGCCCAGCGGCTGTTGACGGGGAGCTGAGTCGTGTCAGAAATGTCGCTGGTCTCTGCTGCGGTGTTGCTGGTGCTGGTGATGGACCCGCTCGGCAACATCCCAGTGTTTCTGACCGCACTGAAGCATGTGCCCGTCGCACGGCAGCAGAAAGTGATTCTGCGCGAGATGTGCATCGCGCTCTCCGCGCTGGTGCTCTTTCTGTTTCTGGGCGGTCAGTTCATGGCCCTGGTTGGGCTGTCGCAGCAATCACTCGGCGTCGCCGGCGGCGTGGTGCTGATGCTGGTCGCCCTGCGCATGATCTTCCCGACCCGCGAAAGTTCGATGGAAGAAGAAGTGCATGCGGAGCCGTTCATCGTGCCGATGGCGATCCCCTATGTGGCAGGGCCGTCGGCGATGGCGACCGTGATTCTGCTGATGAGCCGCAACCCCGCGCGCTGGCCGGAATGGCTGGGCGCGGTGGTGCTGGCCTGGGCGATCTGTCTGCCGGTGATGCTGATGGCCGGGCCACTGCGCCGGGTGCTGGGTGTGCGCGGACTGACCGCGGTCGAGCGGCTGATGGGCTTAGTATTGGTGACGATCGCCGTCGAGATGCTGATGACCGGCGTCGTTCAATTCGCGCGCGCACATCCGTAACCGGAGACAGCCATGCAGATCAAAATCGAGATTGACGTCAAACCCGAAGAGTTGCGGCGTTTTCTCGGACTGCCGGATGTCGCCGGCCTGCAGGAAGACATGATCAAGTTCCTGCGCGAGAAGCTCGGTGCAGCCGGTGAGAACTTCGACCCGGCGAATTTCGTCAAGGACAGCCTCGACAGTTTCATGCGTCACCCCAAGGTGCAGCGCGTGCTGTTCGGCGCCGCTGTGGGCGACGATGATCCGCCGCGCCGCCGTCGGCGCGAAGAACCCGGCTCGGAAGAGCCTAGTTCAGACTGAAATTCTTAACCCAGCGACGCAGCAACTCGCGCCGCACGTGTTGATCCTGACGCAGGCGCGCCCGCGTCTCAGGCAGCAAGTCCACCTGATCGCGCAACAGCTCGCCGGCGCCACGAGCGCGTCGCGCCACTGCGACCCTCTCGCGTAATTCAGAATAGTGGGCACCCAAGGCACCCCATTCGTGCACTGCGATCATCGCCAGCCCCATCGCCGCTCGCTGCAAGGGGTTTGCGTTTACAGCGTCTGCATTCATCACTTCGCCTCGCATCAATAAAAAAGGGGACTGGCGTCGCCGCCAAGTCCCCCCGATTTCTTCCTCAGCATTTAGATGCTGAGTGAAGACTGTCTTTTAAGCAGCTTTGACGGCCTTCTTCGCTTTCTTCTTCACCGGCTTGATGCCGGCGATTTCGTTGGCGATCGTCTCGTAGCCGGTGACGATCACCTTGACCAGCTTCTCGCCAGTCTTGGTGAAGGTGTCGACCGTGTCAGAGAAGGCGTCAACCAGGGTGTCCTTGCCAGCCGGCAGGTACACGATCGGGTTGGCGACCACCGCCATCAGACCGTCGGTCTTGGCCTTGTCGAAGCTGGACAGGCCCGCGTCGAGCAGCGCCTTGCCGGCTTCGGTGTGAGTCTTGACCAGACCCTGCACGCCACCGACCACGACATCGTTCGCCTTTACCAGAGTCTTGAAAGAGGCTTCCGCGGCACCCTGGGCGCGCGAAGAAACCAGCTCAAAACCACCCTTCACTTCTTCCACAACCGTTTCAAAGTTCATCGTAAGCTCCTTAGTTAGTACGTAAGTTAATGACATGGTGAAGATTTTTCTTGTTCTGCTGCGGTGCAGCAATTTGTGCGGTGCAATATATTTGTTGCACTGCAACATGTCAAGCATGGGTTTGAGTCAGCCGACGAACGGCCGCTGAGGGGGATGCCGCCATTGTCCAGTGGACAATGGCGGCGAAGCGGGCCGCGCCTAGGATGGCGCGGCGGGGGCTTATGGTGGACCTAAAGTCTCGCCATGGACGGCATCACCCCGGTTGGTAAATCCGCCCATTCTTGTGTGCGGCAACCGTGGTTTTCTTCTTGTAGTTGTCTGCTTGCTGCGTTTCTTGATCCATCCACATCAGGTCATCGTCCGGATAGTGGGCCAGGTCATCCTCGTGCCGGGAACCGACCTCCAGATAACGCGCAGGCTTGCTGGAACGGTTGATGAAGTGATGCGCATTACGTGAGCCAGCGGGATAACCGGCGCAATGCCCGGCGCGCAGGACCTGTTCGCCTTCGTCAGTGATCAGCACCACTTCGCCTTCGAGCAGGTAGACGAACTCGTCTTCTTTTGTGTGCCAGTGTCGCAGCGCCGATTGCGCGCCCGGGCCCAGCGTGACCAGGTTGACGCCGAACTGGCTCAGACCGCAGGCCTCGCCGAGGCGCTTCTTCATGCGATCGCCCATGCGCGATTTGAACGGCTCGGGGTAGGTTGAGCCCCGCACCTCGGGCAGCTGGGAAGGATCAACGGCAGGCAGTCGAATCTTCATCGGATTTCCCCTATGGCTGCGGGCTATGCTAACGCCATGAAGAGTCAACTTGAACGACTGCGCAACGAACTCTGGGAGCGTGAGGAACTGACGCGCTACCAGCGCGGCGCGGTCAGCGTCGGCCGTTATGCCTACGTCATCACGCGCGATCTGCTCGACGGCCAGCTCAGCATGCGCGCGATGAGTCTGGTCTATACGACCCTGCTGTCGCTGGTGCCGATGCTGGCGCTGGCATTTTCGTTGTTCAAGGCGCTGGGCGTGCACAACATGCTGCAGCCGGTGCTGCTCAAATTCCTCGAGCCGCTGGGTCCGAAAGGAGCGGAGCTGTCCACCAGCATCGTCAGCTTCGTCGAGAACATCCAGGTCGGCGTGCTCGGCTCGCTCGGCGTGGCGCTGCTGTTCTACACCGCGGTGTCGATGATCCAGAAAGTCGAATCCAGCTTCAATTTCATCTGGCGCATCGAGCGCGTACGGCCGATCTCGCAGCGCGTCGGCGAATACCTGGCCGTGCTGCTGGTCGGCCCGGTGCTGGTGTTCTCCTCGCTCGGCGTCACCGCCGCCATCTTCAACAGCAGCGTGGTGGCAAGGCTTTCCGAGATCGAACCGCTCGGCACCACGATCTTCCTGCTCGGCAAGCTGGTGCCGTATGTGCTGATCATCGCTGCTTTCACTTTCGTCTATGCGTTCATCCCCAATACCAAGGTGCGGCTCAGCGCGGCGCTCGCTGGCGGCGCGCTCGCCGGCGCCGGCTGGCAGTCGGCCAGCGTGCTGTTCGCTTCGTTCGTCGCCAGCTCGGTCAATTACAGCGCGATCTACTCCGGCTTCGCCATCGTCATCCTGCTGCTGATCTGGTTCTACATCGGCTGGCTGATCCTGCTCACCGGCTGCCAGCTGGCGTACTACGTGCAGCATCCCGAGCATGTGGTGCAACACAGGAAAACGCCGCTGCTGTCGGGCCGCATGGCCGAGCAACTCGGACTGGCGACACTGATGCTGGTCGGTCGCCGCTTCATCGCCGCCGAACCCGCGCTGGCCGAGGATGAAATCGCGCGCGCGCTGGGCACCCATTCGGACCACGTCAGCCGCGTCATCGAGATTCTGCTGCACCACGGCCTGCTGGCAGAGACCGGCACCGGCCGCACGGCATTGCTGCCCGGCCGTGACCTCGATTCGATCACGCTGGGCGAGGCCTGGAAAATGATCCGCCGCGGCTTCGATGCACCGCGTGGCACGGGTCGTGACGAGGCCAGCCGACGCGGCGTTCTGATACTCGACGAGATGGAACAACATTTCCTCAAGGCCGAAGGCGCCAGGACCCTGCGTCAGTGGCTGGCCGCTGAATAACCGCGCAGCTATAGTGCCGCTGAACAATAAATAATCAGACCCGCGGAGGCGGGCCGCATGGTGAAAGCCACTGATCGAATCTGGCTCAAGGAATATCAGCCCGGCGTCCCGGCCGACATCGCGACCGACACCTACGCGTCCATCGCCGACTTGCTTGACCAGAGCGTCAACAAATTTCGTGACCGTTGCGCGTTCGAGTGCATGGGCACCCAGATCAGCTATGACGACCTCGACCGCCTGAGCCAGGATTTCGCCTCGTATCTGCAGAACGTGCTGGGCCTGCACCGCGGTGACCGCGTGGCCCTGATGATGCCCAACCTGCTGCAATACCCGGTCGCGCTGTTCGGCGTGCTGCGCGCCGGTCTGGTCGCGGTCAACGTCAATCCGCTGTACACGCCACGCGAGCTGGAACACCAGCTCAATGATTCCGGCGCGCGCGTCATCGTCATCTTCGAGAGCGTCGCCAGAACCCTGCAGGAGATCATCGGCCGCACGCGCATCGAGTCGGTCATCACCACGCAGATCGGTGATCTCGCGCCGTTTCCGCGCGGGCTGGTGATGAACGTGGTGGTCAAGTACGTGAAGAAGATGGTGCCGGCCTGGGACATCGTCGGCGCACTGCCGTTCCGCACCGCGCTGGCGCGCGGCAAGGCGCAGCCGTATTCGCGCGCAGCGCTGACGCAAGCCGACATCGCCTTCCTGCAATACACCGGCGGCACCACCGGCTTGTCCAAAGGCGCGACGCTGACACACGGCAACGTCGTCGCCAACCTGCTGCAGAATCGCGCCTGGATGACGGTGCTGAAAGAAGGCGAGGAGATCGTCATCACCGCGCTGCCGCTGTACCACATCTTCGCGCTGGTGGTGAATGCGCTGCTGTTCATGAGTCTCGGCGGCAAGAACGTGCTGATCACCAATCCACGCGACCTGCCGGGCTTCGTCAAGGAACTGGCGCGCCATCGCTTCACGGCATTTACCGGAGTCAACACGCTATTCAACGGCCTGCTGAATACTCCCGGCTTCGATCAGCTGGATTTCTCACCGCTGAAGCTGGCCATGGGCGGCGGCGCTGCGGTGCAGAAAGCGGTCGCCGAGCGCTGGAAAGCGGTGACGAAGAAACCCTTGTCCGAAGGCTATGGCCTCTCGGAAACCTCGCCCGTGCTGACCACCGCGCCGCAGCACAGGCCGGACTGGAATGGCAGCATCGGCCTGCCGCTGTCCTCGACGATCATCTCGATCCGCGACGACGAAGGCCGCGAACTGCCGCAGGGCGAGCCCGGCGAACTCTGCGCCAAGGGCCCGCAGGTGATGCAAGGCTACTGGCAGAAACCCGAAGAGAACAAGAAAGCCTTCACCGCGGACGGCTACTTCCGCACTGGTGATATCGCGGTGATGGACGAGCGCGGCTATTTCAAGATCGTCGATCGCAAGAAAGACATGATCCTGGTGTCGGGCTTCAACGTCTATCCGAACGAAATCGAAGCGGTCATCGCCCTGTGCCCCGGCGTGCTGGAATGCGCCTGCATCGGCATCGCCGACGAGAAATCCGGCGAAGCGGTGAAAGTGTTCGTGGTCAAGAAGGACCCGGCGCTGACCGAGGACACGGTGCGCGCCCACTGCCAGAAGAACCTCACGGGCTACAAGATACCGAAGTTGATCGCGTTCATTGACGCGATACCGAAATCGAACGTAGGCAAGATTCTGCGCAAGGATTTGCGCGGGAAGTAACTTCGGCAGTCGTTCTGACTCCTAAAAGACTGTTCCGGCCTAAAGGCCGGGTAACTAGAAGCCAAAGCGTTCCGCGCTAAAGCGCGGGTAACTTTTTGTCAGACGCGACAAAAAGTCGCCAAAAAGCGCTGTGCGCCGCCTTGAGCTTCGCTGGGAGTGAGGGAGGCAGCCGACAGGACGTCGGCTGAGCGCGGCGCGGCATGGACGCCGCGTTCGCGCTGATACCCCGGACGAGCCAGAAGCTCAAGGAATCTTTCGGCGCAGTGGAGCGAATGTTTCTTGGTTACTTCTTTGCGTCAAAGAAGTAACCCGCCTTTAGGCGGAACAGTCTTTAGAGGCCAGATTCCTCGCTACGCTCGGAATGACATGCTCCTCAGCGGCTCAGCATGATCTGCACCTGCATCTCGCCGACCAGGAAGCCGAGCACGGCGCCGACCGCGATCAACATCCACTCGTCCTGCTGGAACGCCGGGCGCAGCAGCGCCTCGAATTCCTGCTCGTCGAGTTCCTGCATCTTGGTGATCAGGGTGTTGCGCACGTCCATCGCGCTTTCGGCGTATTTTTCCACGCTCTTCATCGCCACCGGCAACTGGGCGATGAGTTTTTCGGCGGTGGCACGCTTCATCGCCTGATACTTTTCGCCGCCGACGGCCATCACCACCAGCGGTTTCGCCAACCCGGCCTGCTCATCAATGTTTTTCTGCACGTGCTTCTGCACCATGGCGTAGAGCCGGTCGGACATCGGGCCCTTGAGCACCGCTTCCATGATTGCGCTCGGCGTGATGATCTCGTCGGCGATCAGCGCGCCGTATTCGGCGGACACCTGTTTGCGGCGCTTGAGGAACAAGCCCTGCCATTCGAACAGGCCGAAGAAATATTTGGTCGGCTGTTGCGGGCGAAAGATCATCTTCAGCGCCAGCCAGTCGGTGAACCAGCCGGTGAACCCGCCGAACAGCGGCATTACCCACGGTGAATGCGTCAGCGCCCAGGTCACCGCCTGCACGCAGCCGATGATGAAACCGAAATAAATTCCCGAATGCGCGATGAAGCGGAACTCGACACGTCCGACTTCCTGGAAGATGCGGTTGAGCAGTTGCTTGTCGCGGGTGAGATTGGTGACGACCATGTCCTTGAGGTCGAACACCTGGTCGAGGTTGGCCTGCATCTCGCGCATGATCGCGGTGACCATCTCCGGCGCCTCGGCCTGCACGCGCTTGATGATGCGCTGACGCAGCGCTTCGGGGATCGCTTCCCACAGGCCGGGCTGGAAACTGGAGGCGACTTCGCGCGTGACTTCCTCGAGCGTCGCGATCATCGCCGGCTCGACTTCGCGGGCGACGCGCACCGGGTCGAGCCGGCCGAATACATCGGCCGGCGAGATCAGCCGCGTGGTCATGGTTTCGGTGGCGACCGTGGCCATGCGCGCGGCATTGCGCGGAATGATGCCCTGCCAGCCGAACAGCTTGTAGCCGAAGAGTGCCCTGTCCCAGCCGATGAACTCGATCGGCTGAAACATCATGCGGATCGCCACAAGCTTGGTGGTGTAGCCGATCACCGCCGCCACGATCGGCATCGAAGCGTAGAGCCACCAGTTTTTGGTGACGTCGGCGCCGATCTCCGCCCAGGTCATTTAGAAGGTATAGCTCAGAGACAAGGCCAGATTATCGCGATCCACGCGCGTGTTGTGGCGACCGCCGCCGGTGAAGATCTGGTAGACCGCGCGGCCGGAGAGGGACTCGGAGAAATTGATGTCGGTCCCCACTGAAAACTCCTTGCGGTCCTCGACGAAGTTCTGGATCGGGAACGGCGCGATGCCGCTGATGTCCCACTGCGCAATCAGCGTCGGCATGAAGTTCCAGCCGAACACCACGTCGTTGTATTCCAGCCGCGTGATCGAACGCACACCCCAGGCAAATTCGTCGGCGAAGCCGTCGGTCTGCTGGGTCGGGTTCAGGCGCCCGGTGTTGATCGAGGTGTCACCGGTGCCGTCGGCGCCGGGGCCAGCGTGGGTGCGATTGGGTCCGCCGCCCTCGAATTGCAGGACCGACTTGTCCGGCATGTCGAACACCATGGTGCCGCCGACTTCGCCGATGAAGATGATCTGGTCCGCGCCCAGCGGATTCTCCGAGATCGCCTTGATGCCAGTGATGTCGAACTGGCCGACTTTCATGCGCTCGTAACCGAGGATCAGCTGGTTGGCCGCCACGCGGTCAATGCCGCGATAGGCCTTGAGGAAGCTCGGCACCGCGATGTCGGCGCCCGGGAACACCGAAGTGCCGAGACGCGCGACGGTCTCGGCCTGATCGGCAGGGATGACGCCCAGCACGCCCAGCAGCGCATCGGCCAGCGGATTGGCCGACAGGCCGGTCGGATCATTCTCGATGGTGTTCGCCGGCAGCGCCGGCTGCAGCGCGGTGAAAATCACGTCGGTCAGATGCACCTGCAGCGGCACATTCGGGCGGAACGAATATTCACCCGCAAACGACCAGCCGAAGGCGGTGGTGTTGAAGCTGGCGCCGAACATCAGGATGTCTTCGGGGTAATCCAGATAGGCCTTGAAGGTATCCAGCGGCAGCGGTTCAAGCCCCAGGCCACTCGGATTGAGCGTGCCGTTGAAGCCGAGGCAGTCCACCACTGCCGCTGCGGCGTTGAGCGAGTCGCGCGCGCAGGAATCGTCGGTGGCGAAGGCTGCGGCGTACGGAAAACGGCTGTGGTAGTTGAGGAAGTAGAGGCCGAACTCGGTACCGTCGTTCAAGTCCTTGGCGAAGTAGTTGAGGCGGAGTCCGTACTGGCCGCCGCCCGGGGGTTCATTCGCCGGCAGCAGATAAGTGGTGCCACTGGTGCTGGAAACCGCACCGATGGTGTTGTACTGGCCGTGCGCGGTCTCGCGCCGGAACGGGTCTTCGCCGAACTGGCCGAGCGAGATCATCGCGTAGTCGCCGCCGATCAGATCGTTGTCGGCAAAGAAGCTGCCGCGCGGATCAGGCACCACCGGCTTCCAGCCGAACTGATAAACGATTTCAGTCGTCAGGCCCTCGAACAGATCGGTCGACAGCAGGATCACGGGCACCGGCTGGAAAATCTCGCCGATGTCCACGCCGGGCATGCGGAACAGCGCCGCGTTGGGCGGATTGATCTCGGACAGCGAATTGAGCGCCACCAGCGTGCTTTCACCCCAGCGTACCGACTGCTGGCCAATGGAGATCGCGGCACGGCGCTCGCCACCCCATTCGAAGCTGTACTGGATGTAGGCGTCGAGCAGATTGGCGCCAAAGGCGAACTCGCGACTGAGCTTGTCTGGCCGCACGCTGGTCGCTGGCTGCAGGAAATCGTCAGCATGGCGCTCTTCATACTGGTGATTGAGCGGGTCGTAAAAACCCACGCCCTTGACGCGGAACAGCACGTCTTTCCAGGTGATCGAGAGATCGGCGGCGATTTTGTTGTTGGCGGCAACGATGTCGTACTGGTCGTAGTTGAGCACGCCGTCATCGGCATTGACGCCGGAAAAAGCACCGGCCGCGTTCACCAGCCGCAGATTGGGCTCGGGATCGCCATTGATGGAAATACAGGTGTCGGGACACAGGTTCTTCTGGCCGGGCACCGCCTGCTTGCTGATCAGGTTGATGTCCTGCGGCTCCATGCGCATGGCGATGCCGGTGCTGATACGGCTCTTGAGCGAGCCGGTGATGCCGAAATAGTCGAACTCGAAGGCCTGAACGCCGCCGGAAACCGGCAGCACGGCCAGTGCCAGCAACAGTGCTCGTGAACGCATGTCTCCCCCTGCTTATTTTTTATTGCGTCACCAATAGTATGCGCCTGACCCTCGCACCTGCCCATTGACTGGGCCGTGACCGCCGTGTGTCTCTACGGCAAACTAAGTGAATAACCGAGGTGAGGATGAAGGATTCCGGCATGCTGCTGCAGATCGTCCACCAAGGCATGGTCAAGGCCGGGCTGGACGTGCAGGCGATCTATCACCGCCTCGGCTACGACGCCGAGAAACTGCCGCTGCATCAATTGCGTACGCAGCACCAGATGCAGGCGTTCTTCTGGCAGACCGTCGAGTCGGTCACCGGCGATCTCGATGTCGGCCTGCACCTATGCCCGCACCTGCCGGCGTTTCACGGCGAGGTGCTGGAATACCTGATGTTCAGCAGCCCGACGCTGGGTGAAGGCGCGACGCGCGCGCTCAAATATCTGCGGCTGGTCAGCGATGCCCTGAATGTGCAGATCATCAGTGACGCGCAAGGCGCACGCGCTGTGGTCGCATCCACCGCCATGCAGGCGCCGCAGCTGCGCCACACCGAAATCTGCGTGATCTATGAACTGATCCAGTTCATGCGCGCCATCAGCGAAAACCGGTATCGCGTGCAGCAGATCCGCCTGCATTGCAGCCGCCGCGCACCGCAGAAGGAATACGAAAAAATATTCGGCTGCCCGGTGACGTTCGATGCCCCGGCGTCGGAGATCTGGTTCGACCCCGCGCTATTGGCCTACCGCTCACCGCGCTACGACGCCGATCTGTTCAAGCTGCACGAGGAACTGGCGGAAAAACGCCTGTCGGCGATCAAGCGGCAGGACCTGATCGAGCGCATCCGCGCGATCCTCGCCAAGAAACTGGAGGTCGAGACCTGCGAGCTGGAAAGTGTCGCGCGCGAACTCGGCCTGCCGCCGCGACGCCTGCGCTTCGAACTGTCGCGCGCCGGCACCAGCTTCAGCGAAGTGGTCGAAGGCTTCCGCTATGCGCTGGCGCGCAAGCTGCTGGGCAAAACCAGTGAACCGATCGAGCACATCGTCTATCTCACCGGCTTTTCTGAACCCAGCACCTTCTATCGTGCGTTCAAGCGCTGGTCAGGGATGACACCGGTGCAGTTTCGCGAGCAGAAAAAATTGAAGAGCAACCGGGCTATTTAAGCCAGTCTCCGATCACCTGATTGAACAGGTGCAAACATGGAAATCGCTGACGTGCGAAAAGACTTGTGGGGCAAGCTCGGTTATCGGCACATTTTGTATACCGCGCATCTTTCGCTGACCATCGGAAAACAGCCCGAAACAGGGCTATGCGCTTAACCGATTTTCAGACTCAACATCCCAATCGAACCCATCACCACGCGGTCATTGAACACGGACAAGGGCTCAGCAGCGTCCTGTTGCGCCAATACGTACAGCAGCGGCAGGTAGTGCTCCGGCGTCGGGATCGCCAGCCGGATTTCCGGGTCCAGGCCCTGCCAATCCGCCAGCGCCTCGTGGTCGCGGGTTTCGACGGCGCGACGCAGGCGGTCGTTGATCCGCTGCGCCCAGTCAAAACCAGCGTCCGTGTGAAATTGCATCAGCCGCAGGTTGTGCACAAGGTTGCCGCTGCCGAGAATCAGCACACCTTCGTCGCGCAACGGTCTTAGTTTCTGCGCCAGTGCGGTATGCCAGCGCCCGGGCTGGCTCGTGTCGAGGCTGAACTGCACCACCGGAATGTCCGCTGCGGGGCGCATCGGCCGCAGCACGCTCCAGACGCCGTGATCGAACCCGCGCTGCGCGTCTAACTTCGCACCGGTCAACTCCGCAACTCGCTGCGCCAGTGCTGGCGCACCCGGCGCGGGGTATTGCACGTCGAACAGCGCCTGTGGAAACCCGTGGAAATCGTGAATCGTTTCGGGTGCCGGATGCGCGGCGGCGAAAGCGCCACGGGTTTCCCAATGCGCCGAGATGCACAGGATCGCTCGCGGTTTCGGCATTGCCGCCATCACGGCTCGCCAGCCACGCGAGAATTCGTTGTCCTCGATGGCGTTCATCGGCGAGCCGTGGCCGATGAACAGCGCCGGCATTCTCATCCGTTCTTCGTCAGCCACTCGCCGATGACACGATTGAATTCATCCGGCTTCTGCACCATCACCCAATGGCCGGTGTCCATCTCAACCACCGCGTTACCGGGCCTGGCGCGCAGCCAATCCAGCCAGGACTGCGCATGAAACATCACCGGCTTGCGTCGCGCGTACATGAACATGAACGGGAACGGCGGCTCCAGCGCGACAACCTCATTGCCGGGCTTGCGGCGGCCGAACCAGACCAGCCAGTAGGGATAGGCCATGTTGGCGTGGATGCGGTCGGTGTCGAGCCGGTAGCCCAGCGCGCGCGCCATGAAGCGGTTGATGGCGGCACCGATGCGTCCACCGATCTTCCAGGCCAGCGCCAGGGTCAGCTGATAACCGAGGATCATCAGCCCGCTCAGGACCGTGACCGACTTTTCCAGCGACTTCGGATCGCCGACATCCACGCAGACCATCTTCTTGATCAGCTGCGGATGCCGCATCGCAAACTGGCCACCGAAGAAACAGCCCCAGTCGTGCACCAGCAACAGCACCGGCTTGCCGCCATGCACCTGCACGCAGATCTGGCGGAATATTTCGGTCAACTCGGCAATCGTGTAGGCGCGCGAGCCGCCGGGCTCGTAACCCGGCAACTCGAAACATACGCAGCGATAGCGCGTTTTGAAATGCGCGACGGTGGAATCCCACACCCGATGCGTATCCGGCCAGCCGTGAATCATCACCAGAGTGTCCGCGCCATCCCCCTCGATGTGGACATCCACACCAGCGATTTTCGTGATGGTGCTCATAGCATCGCCGCCAAGCGGCTAGCCTGATTGATGGCGCGTTTCGCATCCAGCTCAGCAGCGACATCGGCGCCGCCAATCAGGTGCGTCTTCACGCCGGCGGCGTTTAGCGGCGCCTGCAGTTCGCGCAAAGGCTCCTGACCGGTGCACAACACGATGGTGTCGACTTCGAGCAGTGTCGGCTTCTCGCGTTTCTCGCCGAAGCTGATGTGCAATCCGCGCTCATCAATGGCGTGGTAGTTGACGCCGCCAAGCATCTCGACGTTCTTCATCTTCAAGGCGCTGCGATGGATCCAGCCGGTGGTTTTGCCCAGGCCCTTGCCGAGTGCGCTGGCCTTGCGCTGTAACAGCGTGATCTGCCGCGCCGGTGGTGCGATTTGCGGCTTGGTCACGCCGCCGCGGGTTTTCGCCGGATCGGTCACGCCCCATTCCTTCATCCACAAACCGAGATCCAGCGTCGGCGAATGGCCTTCGTACAGCAGGTATTCCGAGACGTCGAAGCCGATGCCGCCGGCGCCGACCACCGCAACCCGCTTGCCCACCGATTTCTTGTGCAACAACACGTCCACGTACGACATTACTTTGGGATTGCCGTCCTGGCCCTGAATCTTCGGGCTGCGCGGCGTCACACCGGTGGCGATCAACACCTCGTCGAACTTTTGCTTGACCAGATCATCGGCGCTGACGCGCTGGTTCAGGTGCAACTTCACGCCCGTGAGCTGGATCTTGCGGCGGAAATAACGCAGGGTTTCTTCGAACTCCTCCTTGCCGGGGATGCGCTTGGCCATGTTGAACTGGCCGCCGATGTCGCCCGCGCCATCGAACAGATGCACCTCGTGGCCACGCTCGGCCAGCACAGTTGACGCCGCCAGCCCCGCAGGGCCGGCGCCGACCACGGCGAAGCGTTTTTTCTGTTTCGTCGGCTCGTAGTTCAGCTCGGTTTCGTGACAGGCGCGCGGATTCACCAGACAGCTCGCGGTCTTCATCTTGAACGTGTGGTCGAGGCAGGCCTGGTTGCAGGCGATGCAGGTGTTGATCTCGTCGGCACGGCCTTCGGCAGCCTTCTTCACGAACTCGGCGTCGGCGAGAAACGGCCGCGCCATCGACACCATGTCGGCATCGCCATCCGCGAGGATCTTGTCAGCGACGTCCGGCGCATTGATGCGGTTCGTCGTGCACAGCGGAATCTTCACCTCAGACTTGAGCTTCTTCGTCACCCAGGCAAACGCGCCGCGCGGCACGCTGGTGGCAATGGTCGGTACCCGCGCCTCGTGCCAGCCGATGCCGGTGTTGATGATCGTCGCGCCGGCCTTCTCGATGGCTTTCGCCAGCATCACCACTTCGTCCCAGGTCTGGCCGTCGGGAATCAGATCGAGCATGGACAGGCGATAGATGATGATGAAGTCCTTGCCCACCGCCTCGCGCGTGCGTCGCACGATCTCCACTGGCAGGCGCATGCGGTTCTCGAACGACCCGCCCCATTCATCCTTGCGCTTGTTGACGTGGGTGACGAGGAACTGGTTGATGAAATAGCCCTCGCTGCCCATCACCTCAACGCCGTCGTAGCCACCTTCGCGCGCAAGCTTGGCGCAGCGCACGTAGGCACTGATCTGTTTCTCGACGCCACTGGATGAAATCTCGCGCGGCCGGAACGGCGAGATCGGCGACTTCACCGCCGAGGCCGAAATCGCCAGCGGGTGATAACCGTAGCGGCCGGCGTGGAGGATTTGCAGCGCGATCTTGGCCTTGCCCTCGCCATGCACCGCGTCAGTGATGACGCGGTGCGCGCGCGCGGACGAACTCGTCGCAAGCGTACCGGCGAACGGCGACACCCAGCCGGCGACGTTGGGCGCGAAGCCGCCGGTGACGATCAGGCCGACGCCGCCGCGCGAGCGCTCGCCGAAGTAGCGCGCCAACCGCGGGAAATGTTTCTTACGGTCCTCCAGTCCCGTGTGCATCGAACCCATCAGCACGCGGTTTTCGAGTTGGGTGAAGCCGAGGTCAAGGGGCTTGAGCAGATGGGGGTAGCTGGACATGGAAGTCTGGCGTCGGTGAGAAGTCGAGCGCGGATATTAACGAGGCTGCGGCGGCTGTGCGGACATTTGCCGCTGTCGCAACGGCGAGCACGGTAATAGGCACTACCGCTATATTCAGCGCAGTCAATCAGGAGCAAGAAATGTCTTTGGTCCCCGCCCAGTCCAATCGCTTCAAGCACGGCGAACACTGGCTCGCCTACGAGATCTACGGTGAATCCGGCACGCCGTTCCTGCTGTTACACGGCATCCTGCTCGACTCTCACGTCAACCGCGAACTGGCGCAGAGATTCGCCAGCGAAGGATTCAAGGTGATCCTGCTCGACCTACTCGGACATGGAAACAGCGACAAGCCCACCGACCCGACCGAATACCGCAACGAATTCTTCGCCGAGCAGGTGGTCGCCTGCTTGGATCACCTCGGCATCCGTCAGGCCATCGTCGGTGGCGTATCGCTGGGTGCCATCGTCACCCTGCAGGCAGCCGCGATTGCGCCGCAACGCATCAAGGCGATGTTCCTGGAGATGCCGGTGATGGAATGGTCGACGCCATTTGCGGCCGTGCTGCTGACGCCAGTGCTGACGGTGGTGCGCTGGGCCAAACTGGTTTACCGACCCTTCACGCACTTTCTGAAGAAACTGCCGCGCCCGAACAAAGGCTGGGCGGTGAGCGTGCTCAACGCCGCGTCCGCCGACCCCGATGTCACCAGCGCGATCCTGCACGGCATCCTAGTCGGACCGGTGGTGCCTACCGCCAAACAACGCCGCGCCATGACGATGCCGACGCTGGTCATCGGCCATCGCGGCGACAAGCTGCACGCGCACGAAGACGCGCACGTGCTGGCCGGCCAATTGCCGAACGCGCAGCTGCTCAATGCGACTTCCATTCTGGAGCTGCGCAGCAAACCCGAACGCCTGATGCCGGAGATCCTCGAGTTCCTGCGTTCAGTTTCCGCTGAAACAAACCTGAAATCAGCCGCTGGCTAAAACTTGCTCTTTACCTCGCACCTTCTGCAAGATGGTACGCAATGAGTACCGTCACCATCCCGCACATCCTTAAACTCGACTCGGGCGGTCTGCCGGTGTCGTGGATCACGTGGCAAACCGCCGCCACGCTGTATGCGCGCGAGCGTGTGGTGTGGGAAGCGGGCGAAGAACGCTTCGTGCTGCACGGTGGCACCTGCGCGCGCACCGGCACTCAGTCCACGCTCAAGATCGGTTCGATCGTCGCGGTCGCCGACCGCTCCAAACGCTTTACGCGCGGCGTGCCGCTGCTGACCAACCGCACCCTGTTCCAGCGCGACAAGAATCTGTGTCTGTACTGCGGCGACCTGTTCCCGGCCTCGCAGTTGACGCGCGACCACGTCATCCCCGCCTCGCGCGGTGGCGACAGCGTGTGGGAAAACTGCGTCACCGCCTGCAAGCGCTGCAACCAGGTCAAGGACGACCGCACGCCGGAAGAAGCCAACATGAAGCTGCTGGCGATTCCGTACACGCCGAATCTGGCCGAGTATCTGATCCTGCAGAACCGCAGAATCCTCGCAGATCAAATGTCGTTCCTGCTGGCGTTCGCGCGCAAGCACAAAACGGTCAGACGCTAGTTCAGTTCGCCATCGCGCCATCAGAGCGCGGGGCTCCATGAGGAGAAAGGCATGAATACCCGCACGCTGCTGGCCGGCATCACCACGCTGTCTCTCGTCGCTTGCGGTCACTCCGTCCCGGTGACTCAGAATCTCGCTGTCGGTGTCCGTGCCGACGTGGAATGCAACACCACGTCCGCTGATCACTCGGCACAGTCGCTGCCCTACCACGTCGAGCCGCATCCCGGCCCTACCGCGCTGTATCTGCCGCCACCGCGAGCACCACAGTTGGAGAACACGGGTGTGTGGACGGCGCCGCCGATTCTCATCTCCGGTGCCAGCGCCTATCGCTGCGGCGAGTTTCTGTATCAGGACTGGCTGTTCGACGATCACGGGGCACTCGGCCCGCTCGACCCTAACGATCCGCAAGCGGCCAGCGCTTACCTGTTCTCGCCCAAAACCGGCACGCTGACCTACCCGACCGATGCGGTCTACGCCAACAACGCGGCGGACCTGGTCGAGTTTCGCGTCAAACCGCAGTCCGACGCCACCTTGTTCCGCATCACCCTCAACACGCTGCAGGACCCGGAGCGCGTCGCCTTCACGCTGGCGTTGGGCACGTCCGCCGAAGCGCTCGACTGGCCGCATGACGCCGGTGTGAGTTCGCCCGCCGAATGGTTCCTCACCGTGCACGGCATGACGGCCGAACTGGTCAGCGCCGCCGACGGCAACGTGCAGAATCCGGCGCCGACCTTGACGGTTGACCTGGAACGTCGCCAATTCGAAATTCGCGTCGCGCACCAAGCTTGGAACCCCGGCACCGGTCGCGTGCGCATGGCCGCCGGTGTCGGCCTGTGGGACGCCGCGGCGAACGCGTATTTAAAGCCCAGCCTGACCGCGAGTGCCACTGCGCCGGGTGGCGCGCTGCCGATCAGCGCCGCCCTGTTCAACCTAGCATTCCGCGCCAGCGAACCGATACCGGAATTCGGACCGTACAGCGGCCGCACCATTGCCGATGCCGCCGTACTGTCTCGGGTGCAGGGCCGCTGGTGGCGCGAATACGCGCAGGCCCAAGCGCTGGCGCTGGGCGATGTCAGTGCCTTTTTCACCGAGGTGGATTTTGATGCGCTGGCCCGTGGCGCCGGCGACGAATCCGCTGTACCGAAAACCGGTTTCATGAATCGCATCTTCGCCAGCCGCTATGTCTTCGGTCAGGGCGTGGATTACCTCAAGGAATGCGGCGGCATCTCTGCCGCGCGTCCCTGCGACGGCGCCATGGTCGGCCAGTTGCAGCCCTACACGCTTTACGTGCCGGAGAAACCGGCACCGGCCGGTGGCTACGGACTGACACTGTTGCTGCACGCGCTATCAGCGAATCTCAACCAGTATCTCGGTTCGCGTCATGCGCAATCGCTGGGCGAGCGCGGCACCGGCTCGCTGGTGGTGACACCCGCGGGCCGTGGGCCCGACGGGTTTTATTTTGATGTAGCCGAAGCCGACATGTTCGAAGTCTGGGCCGACGTCGCCCGCCACTATCCGCTGGACCCGGACTGGACGGTGATGAGCGGTTACTCGATGGGCGGCATCGGCACTTTCCGTCTCGCCCCGCGCTACCCCGACCTGTTCGCGCGCATCATGCCGATCGTCGCCGCGGCCGGCGACGCCGAAGAAAAACTGGCCTCGCTGCGCAACGTGCCGGTGATGATGAGCAACAGCACCTTCGACGAATTGCAGCCGGTGGTCTCCACCGAGGGCACGGTCACAGCGCTGAACGATCTGGGCTATCGCTACGATGTGATGCGCTTCGAGACCTGGGACCATCTCTCGCCTGCGACCAATGATTTCTACCCGTTCGGCGTGGAATTTCTCGGCGAGGCGCGGGTGGAGCGGAATCCTGCGCGCATCACTTACGTGCTGGCGCCGGCCGAGGACGAACCGCGCGTGGATGTCATCGCCGACAAAGCCTATTGGCTTTCGGACCTGCGTCTGCGCGATGCGGCAGCGGGAACCGGATCGATTGACGCGCGCTCCGAAGGCCTGGGATTGGCGGAGCCGGTCGTGCTGGCGCCGCTGCAGACCAATGGCCTGCTCACTGGTGGTTATCTCGAACCTGCACCGTTCACGCGCCGCCAACTGACCTGGATGCCTGCGACGCCGGCGCTGGCGCGCAACCGGCTGGTCATCCAGGCCCGTAACATCGCGACGGTAACGGTGCATCCGCAACGCGTGGGTCTCGACTGTAACGCCGAGATCGAACTGGACAGCGACGGACCGATGGGCCTGCGACTGGCTGGCTGCAACTGATCAGCCTCGCGCTCGCGGTCAAGCTGTTTGCCGCACCCGCGCTGATCGGTCTTGCCAGCCTCGCCGGAAAACGCTGGGGCCCAAACATCGCCGGGCTCATCGGCGGCCTGCCGCTGATTGGCGGCCCGGTGGTGCTGGCGATCTGGCTCAGCGACGGCGCACAAATGGCGACGCAGGTGGCGCTCGCCGCACCGGTCGGCGTGTGGGCCACGCTGTGTTATCTGCTGGTCGTCGGCTACACCAGCGTGCACGGGCGCTGGTATGTCGCCATCCCCCTCGGCTGGCTGGTCTATCTGAGCACGGCCGTGCTGCTGGACAAAGCGGGGCTGGCGTATTCGCTCACGCTCGGCCTCGCCATCCTGCCCGGTTTGTGGCTGGCCGCGACGCGCTGGCTGCCCAAGCCGTCCGCATCACCGGTGGCGGTCCATCTGCCGAAAATAGAACTGCTGGCGCGCATCATCGCCGCCGTCGTACTGGTACTGGCCCTGACCACCGCCGCCGATTTTCTCGGTCCCAGTCTGACCGGCGTGCTTGCCGGCGTACCGGTCGCGGCGACGGTGATCCCGGCATTCACGCTGGCCAATGCCGGGCGCGACGCGCTGCTGCTGGCACTGCGCGGATTCCTCACCGGCCTGACGGGTTTTGTCGTGTTCTTTCTTGTCCTTGGTCACGCCATGCCCGCGCTCGGTGCGCTGGCCCTGCTGCCCGCGCTGGTGGCGTGTGTGACCGTAGGCTTGGCGGCGACCCATGCCGCCCGGCGTGTGGCCGCTAAAATGCCTTCATGACCAATCAACTGGGGTTGAAGCGGCTTCCGGGCATGGCCTTGCTGATCCTCGTGGCCGGATGCGACGTAAGTGTTGATTCGGCACCAAGAGCGGGCCACTCCGATGCTTGCGTCTCCCTGAGTGGCGACGACTTGAGTGTCACGTTTACGACTTCAGGGACCTGCTTAAACTGCTCCGTCGCAAACACGAAGGCGGCAATTGATGGCGATCCAACAACCTACGCCACCCTTTCTGTCACAGCCGCCACGAATAGCGAAGTAGCATTAAGGGTCAGTAGCGGTTCAGGTTCAATCGTTCCTGCGAGAGCCGTGACCGTCAAATTGCGTGCAAATGCCGGGGCGTTCGTTTCGCAAGCATTGTATTTGCGAACATTCTTTCGAGGGTTCTTAGTAAGCGCGTACTCTGCTGCGGGCGCTTTTCCGGGCGCATCCATCCCGGACGACTTTGAGATTCAGATGGAAACCCCACCATTCGATACTGTGGAGTTCGCGTTTGGGCAGACGATTGCCGGATTTGAAATGGATGTGTTCGATTTCTGCTTCGTCCCTGAATTGCCGCCATGACGCTGATCTTTTTTCAACTGCTGGTGTTCCTGTTGGGCGGCGCTTTGGGCGCGGCGCTGGCGTATTTCTGGCAGCGCTCATTGCGCGCCCAGGAGCGCGCGGCGATGGCTGCGGCCCGCGCGCAGCTGGAAACTCATTTCAAGCAGTTGTCTCAGGACGTTCTGGAAGACAAGTCGAAGCGCTTCACCGAACAGAATCAGCAGAACATCGAGGCGATCCTGAAGCCACTGCGTGAGCGCATCGGCGGCTTCGAGGAGCTGGTCAAGGACAGTTACAACCGCGAAACCCGCGACCGCGTGGCGCTGAAAGAGCAGATCACGCAGCTGCAGGTGCTCAACCGGCAGGTCTCCAGCGAAGCCAACCAGCTGGCGACCGCGCTACGCGGTCAATCGAAGACGCAAGGCAACTGGGGCGAGCTGGTGCTGGAGCGCGTGCTGGAACTGGCGGGGCTGGAAAAAGGCCGCGAATACAGCCTGCAGGTGCCGGCGAAATCCACCGAGGGCAAAGCCTATTTCCTCGACGCGCTGGTGCAATTGCCAGACGGCCGCCAGATCATCATTGACTCCAAGGTCTCACTGACGGCGTATCTGGGCAGCACCTCTGCCACCGACGACGACGCGCGCAAGCTGGCACTGGACGAACACGTGGCCTCCCTGCGCAAGCATGTGAAGGAACTGTCCGGCAAGGAATACCAGCGGCTCGAAGGCATCACCTCACTCAACTTCGTGCTGATGTTCGTGCCCAACGAAGCGGGTTTTGTCGAGGCGCTGCGCCACGACGCCGCGCTGTTCACCGACGCCTACGAAAAAAGTGTGGTGCTGGTCTCCCCCACCACCTTGCTGCCAACGCTGCGTGCGGTGGAGAGCTCATGGCGACTGGAGCGCCAGACCCAGAACGCGCAGGAGATCGCCACCCAGGCTGGTGCGTTGTATGACAAGTTCGTCGGCTTCGCCGAGTCGCTGCTCGATGTCGGCGCCGCCATCGGCAAGGCGCAGGAACATTACGACAAGGCGCGCAATCAATTGACCGACGGCAAGGGCAACGTCGTGCGCCGCATCGAACAGCTCAAGAAAATGGGCGCCGCAGCCGAGAAATCCCTGCCCAGCGCATTGGCCAGGGACGCGGAAGACTGAAAAACGGATGGCGTTCTAAGCCACGGCTCCGCCACAAGATGAACCCGCGCCGGCGGTACAACCGAAACAGTGCGAGTCGAAGCGGATATGGCGTCCCATCAGTGCGGCGCCATCAAAGTTGAAAATGCTCAGGGGGATATTTCCTTCGACTGCGCTCAGGACAGGCATGTCGAGCATCTGGTTGAAGTCGCAGTCGTAGAGGTCGCCGTTGTGATCCACCGAAATGATGCTGCGGCACATCACGCCCTCGGCCGCCGCCGGGTTGAACGCAGCGAGCAGCTTGTCCATGTAAGCCTCCAACTGCCCGGATTTTTCCAGATGCAGCTTGAAGCGGTGGATCGGCATGTTGGTGATGGTGAATAGATTGTTGAACACCAGACCGAACTTGTCCTTGAGCTCGCGCTTGTAGTCGGTCTCCAAACTCGCCTGCGATGCGGGCAGGTAAGGGCCGACCGGGTTGTAGACGAGGTTGAGGAGCAGGCCGCTGCCTTCCATGCCGTAACCGACGGCGTTCAGACGCCGCATCGCCTCGATGGATTTGACGAACACGCCGCTGCCACGCTGGGCATCGGTGAAAAATTCCTGGTAATACGGCAGCGAGGAGATCACCTCGACTTTGTGTCGCGCGTAAAACTCGGGCAGGTATTCCTTGTTTTCCTTGGTCACCGGATGGCCGTCAAGCTGCACGGTGAGGTTATGCCGCACCATCACATGCTTGCCGAGTTTCACCGCCTCGCCCACCAGCCAGTCGAAGTCCGGATGCAGCTCGGGCGCGCCACCGGTGATGTCGAGTTTCGTGATCTGCGGATGCGCGGCCAGAATCTCGACCAGCTTCTCGACACCCGCGCGCGACAGTTTTTCGGTGCGCGCCGGCGAGGAATCCACATGGCAGTGCCGACAGGCCTGATTGCAGGTCTTGGTGATGTTGACTTGCAGGGTTTCGATGGACAGCGGCGGCAGTTCGATCCTGCGCTCGCGCAGCAGCGCTGCGAAGTCGTGGCGCGGGGCAACCGTCACTAGCAGCAGGCTCCAGGCACCGCGCCGGCGCTGAGCGCTGGCGGCGGCCCACAGTCAAACAAGCCGTAGTGCGTGGCTTTGTCTCCGATCACGCGAAAATGCCGGGCGTAACGCGTCTTCGAGATCATGTCGGCGGTGTTGCCGCAGACCAACATCGGTTTGCCGGCCTCGAACAAGTGATGGTCGTCGAGCGCGAAACGATGCGGGGTTTCGGCGATGTCGCCGTTGTAGTACGCAACCTGACCGAAGTCCTCGCAGCGATCCTCGAGGTTGAGCTTGAACGCGCGCACAGTGATGGAATAGAACCTGATGTTGCCGATCTTGGCCGCGACTTCGGGGTTGGTCACCGACAACGGCGAGGTCGAAACGGTGCGCGCATCACGGCAGCCGGACTCGGCCATCAGGCGGCGGAAATCCTCGGTGTAGAGCGCCCCGCCCAGACATTCGCCGAGCAGCACCGGATCCTGCGTCAATGGCTTGGGGATGCGGCGGTCGGCGAACACGTCGGAGAAATACAGCTCGCCACCGGGCTTGAGCACACGGAAAATCTCGCGGAACACGCGCGGCTTGTCCGGCGAAAGATTCAGCACGCAGTTGCTGATAACCAGGTCCACCGACGCATCGGCGATCCCGGCAGTTTTCAGGTCTTCGATGTAACCCTGCTTAAACTCGGTGTTGGCGAACCCGAACTTGTCGGCATGGTATTTCTGGTGCCTGCGCGCGACGCTCAACTGCTCGTCGGTCATGTCGAGGCCAATGACGCGACCCTGTGAGCCGACCAGCTTGGACAGCACGTAGCAGTCGCGACCGGAGCCGGAGCCGAGATCAAGCACGGTGGCGCCTTCCAGCGCAGGCGGAATCGGCGAACCACAGCCATAGAAACGATCCTTCACCTCGGGGTGGATGTCCTTGAGAATCGCCGAGACATGTACGGGCAGCGATTCGGCCAGACAGCAGGCCGAGGTCTGCAAATCGGCCGAGGACTTCAGTACCTTGCCGTAATAATCCTGGATGGACGCGTGTGCGTTGAAATCGCCGTTCATGTCTGTGGTCAGGTCAGAAAACTGAGGCGCATCAGCATAGCGCCGAGCGTGGCCGCCAGCGGCAAAGTCACTAGCCAGGCGGCGAAGATGCCAGCGATGGTCTTCCAGCGCGCCTGGCGAGTGACCGCGCCGATGCCGAACAGCGCGCCACAGGAGACGTGGGTCGTCGAAAGCGGCAGGCCCAGCGGCGACGCCACCATCACCAGCGCCGAAGTGATCAGGTTGGCGGTCAGGCCCTGGCCGGGATTCATCGCGGTGATTTTTTTCGACATGGTCTGCGCCACGCGTTGCGCACCCAGCAAACCGCCGAGCGCAATCACCACCCCCACGCCGATAAACGCGCCCATGCCCTGCCCGGTCAAAGGAGCGGCGAGCAGCATCAGCGCGACGATTTTTGGCGTGTCATTGACGCCGCGCGCGAAACTCACCAGCCCCGCCGACAGGTAATGCAGGCGGTCAAGCAGCGTCTGCGCCGAGACACCGAACATCGCTCCGCTGTAGCGCTCCTGACAGACCTGTTGGTTTTCGATCACCACGCTGATTTTTCCCAAGGCAGTGCCGTTGGTTTGCGGCACCCATTCATTGCCGACACAGACGCAAGTCTCGCGAGTGATGCCCAGCGCCGAGCGCAGGCGTGTCAGCAGCGGATACAGCAGCATCGCCGACGCAATGGCCAGCAGCGGGCCGATGGCGAGGGGCAGGAAAATGGACGCACTGACCTTGCTCCAGTTGATCGCGGATTCCGGCGCCGCGAAGCCGGCGCCCAGCAAGGCGCCCACCAGTGCATGCGTGGTCGAGATCGGCGCGCCGATGCGCGTGGCGATCAGCACCGTTGCGGCGGCCGCCATCACCACGGCAGTGGCGAATCCCGGCAGCGCCAGCGTGTCCGGCGAAACGATCTGCTTGCCGCTGAACGTAGCAACCAGGCTGGCGGCAAGCCAGACTGCGGCAACCGAACCGGCGAAGGTCATCGCCGTGCCCCAGTTCAGCGCCTTCTTGTAATCGCTGACACCACTGCCGAACAATGTCGCCACACCCTTGAAGTTGTCATTGGCGCCGTTGGCATAGGCCAACAAGCCCACACACAGCAGACCCACCATCAAGATAGTCATCGGTTCATCCTAATTACGCCGCCATTGCAGGAACGGATTCACCCGTTCGGCATTCATGTCTGTCCGTTCAGAGGATGAGTTTGTCCAGCTGGTTCTGCATCTGTACCGAGTGCACCAGGGTGATGCCGGCTTTCATCACCGCGGCGACGTGCACCGCCTCCATCATCTGTGCTGGATTGGCGCCGGCTTCAAGGCAGGCTGTGGTGTAGGCGTCGATGCAGTACGGGCATTTCTCCGAATGCGAGATCGCCAGCGCGATCAGGGCTTTCTCGCGCTTGCTCAGCGCACCGTCGCTGCCGGTGACCTGCCCGTAGTACTTGAAGAACTGCTCGGCGTGTTCCTTGCCGTGCTTGCCGATGTCGCCGAATTTCTTCAGGTCTTCGCTTTCGTAGTAGTTGCTCATCCGGGCTCCAAGCGATTAGTCGTCTCACCGGCAAAAGCCGGTGTCCAGAATCTGAATCAACGAATTGGATTCCGGCTTGCGCCGGAATGATGGAAGGGTAGCAGAGTAGAATTGCGCCCCCTATGAAAACCGCCAGCCGCAAACGCAAAGCCGCGCCGAGGGTGGGCTTTGTTTCCCTCGGCTGCCCCAAAGCGCTGGTGGATTCCGAGCGCATCCTCACGCAGCTGCGCGCGGAAGGGTATGAGACCTCGCCCAGCTACGACAAGGCCGACGTGGTGCTGGTCAACACCTGCGGCTTCATTGATTCCGCGGTCACGGAATCGCTCGACGCCATCGGCGAAGCGATGGCCGAGAACGGCAAGGTCATCGTCACCGGCTGCCTCGGTGCCAAAGGCAGCATCATCCGCGACCGGTTTCCGGATGTGCTGTCCATCACCGGCCCGCAGGATTACGCTGGCGTGATGAAGGCGGTACACGCGGCGGTGCCGCCCGCACACGATCCGTTCATTGACCTGTTGCCGCCGCAAGGGGTGAAGCTGACACCCAAGCATTACGCCTATCTGAAAATCGCCGAGGGATGCAACCACAAATGCAGCTTCTGCATCATCCCTTCGATGCGCGGCCGGCTGGATTCACGCCCGGTGACCGAGGTTCTGACCGAAGCCGAGAAACTGGTTAAAGCTGGCGTGCAGGAACTGCTGGTGATCTCGCAGGACACCAGCGCCTACGGTCTCGACCGCAAATACGCCGGTGGCGTGTGGCGCGGCCAGGAATACCAGACGCGGATGCTCGACCTCTGCCGTGGCCTGGGCGAGCTCGGCGCATGGGTGCGGCTGCACTATGTCTATCCCTATCCGCATGTAGACCAGATCATCCCGCTGATGGCCGAAGGCAAAATCCTGCCCTACCTCGATATTCCGTTTCAGCATGCGTCTAAGCCCGTGCTCAAGGCGATGAAGCGCCCGGCCGCCGCCGAAGACACGCTGGAGCGACTCACCGCCTGGCGCAGAATCTGTCCCGACATCACCGTGCGCAGCACCTTCATCGTCGGCTTTCCCGGCGAGACCGAGCACGATTTCGACGAGCTGCTCGACTGGCTGGATGAAGCGCAGCTCGACCGCGTCGGCTGCTTCAAGTATTCGCCGGTGGAAGGCGCGGCGGCCAACGCCATCGCCCACCCGGTGCCGGATGAAGTGAAAGAGGAACGCTACCACCGCTTCATGCAGGCGCAGGCCGTCATCAGCGAACGCAAGCTCGCGGCAAAAGTGGGCAAGACGCTCGAAGTGCTGATTGACGAAGTGCACGGCGAAACCGCCGTCGCCCGCTCGCACGCCGACGCGCCGGAAATTGACGGCAATGTGTCGGTGTCAGGCGGAAAAGTGAAGGTCGGGCAACGGCTGAAGGTGAAAATCACCCATGCCGATACTTACGATCTGGTGGGAACCGTTATTCCACCGTGACTTTTTTGGCGAGGTTGCGCGGCTGATCCACATCGGTGCCACGCAACACGGCGGTGTAATAAGCAAGCAATTGCAGCGGCACGGTGTAAACCATCGGGTCGGTCAGCGGGTCGGAGTTCGGGAACCCGAACACGGTCACGCCGTCGGCGGATTTGAACCCAGCCTCACGGTCGGCGAAGACGAACAGCTCGCCGCCACGCGCGCGCACTTCCTGCAGGTTTGATTTCACTTTTTCCAGCAACTCGCCGCGCGGCGCGACCGCGATCACCGGCATATCCGCATCCACCAGCGCCAGCGGGCCGTGCTTGAGTTCGCCGGCGGCATAGGCCTCAGCGTGGATGTAGGTGATCTCTTTGAGTTTGAGCGCACCCTCCATGGCCACCGGATACATCGCCCCGCGACCGAGGAACAGGGCGTGCTGCTTGTCCTTGAGCCGATGCGCCAGCGCGCGCAGCTCGGCATCGTGCTCAAGCACATCCTCGATGCGCGAGGGCGCCTTCTCGAGCTGACGCACGTAATCGCGCTCAGCTTCCGCGCTCAGTCCGCGACGGCGCGCGAGCAGCAACACCACCAGCGCCAGTGTTGCCAGCTGGCTGGTGAAAGCCTTGGTCGAAGCGACGCTGCGTTCGGGACCGGCGTGGGTCAGCAGCACGAAGTCGGACTCGCGCACCAGATACGACTCCGGTGCGTTGCAGACGACAAGACTGGCGGCGATGGCTTGGGTCTTGGCGTGCTTGAGCGCCTCGACCGTATCCGAGGTCTCGCCGGACTGCGAGATGGTGATGAACAAAGTGTCGGGCTCGATTACAGGCTTGCGATAACGGAATTCGCTGGCGATCTCGGCACGGCAAGGGATGCGGGAGATCTGCTCGAACCAGTAACTGGCGACGAGGCCGGCGTGGTACGAGGTGCCGCAGGCGACGATCTGCACCCGTTGGATTTTTTTCAGCAGTTCGCCGGCCTTGGGACCCAGGCAGGCTTCCAGCACTTGGCCGCCGGAGATGCGGCCCTGCAAGGTATTGGCGACGGCGGTCGGCTGCTCGCGGATCTCCTTGAGCATGAAGTGCTGATACGACCCTTTCTCGACGGCGTCCGCCGACAGCGACGACGTGGCGACCGGCCGCTGCACGACTTTGCCAGCGCGATCCCAGATGGCGTGACCGCCGAGCGTGAGTTCGGCGACGTCGCCCTCCTCCAGATAGATGAACTGGCGCGTCTCACTGAGGATCGCCTCGGCCTCACTGGCGGCGAAAGTCTCGCCCTTGCCGATGCCCAGACACAGCGGCGAGCCGTAACGCGCCACCATCAGACGTTGAGGGTCGCCGGCGTGTGCCACCGCAATGGCGTAGGCGCCGTGCAAACGCGTCACCGCTTTCTGCACCGCGACGCGGAAGTCATCACCCCCGTCAATCAGTGACTGGATCAGATGCGCGATCACCTCGGTGTCGGTTTCTGACTCGAAGCGGCAACCCTTGGCCTTGAGTTCGTCACGCAGCTCCTCGTGGTTCTCGATGATGCCGTTGTGCACCACCGCGACCGCGCGCGAGGCATGCGGATGCGAATTGCGTTCGGCCGGTACGCCATGCGTGGCCCAGCGTGTGTGCGCGATGCCGGTATGCCCCGACAGCGGTTCGACCGCCAGCGCCGCCTCGAGCTGCGCGACCTTGCCGACCGCCCGCGCCCGCAGCAGCTTGCCGTCGTGGATCAGCGCGACGCCGGCGGAATCGTAACCACGGTATTCCAGCCGCCTGAGGCCGGCGACCAGCAGATTGGAGATGTCACGGCGCGCGACCGCGCCGACGATTCCGCACATGGACGGTTCGAGAGCTTGTTATGAACCTCTATTCTACTTTTTTAACGCCACCCGATCGCAGACCTTTTTCGGCCAGAAACTGAGGGCTCACGAACAGGTCATCGGCTTTCCAGAACCGCGCGTAGTGCACGAAGCCGTGGTCTTGCATCACCCGGCGGATGCGCGCATCGCCAAACCATTTTTTCGGCGCGTTGTTCTCGATCAGCACCACGTCGAACCGGCAGCGGCTGAAATCCATGCCGCGCAGCACTTCCAGCTCGAAGCCTTCGACGTCGAGACTCATGAAGTTCACGCGTGTGACGCCAGCCTCGGCGAGGATCGCCGACAACGGCCGCACCGGCACCTTGATGCGGCGTTTGCTGAACTTGCTGTTTTTAGTGGAGGCGCCCACCACTGCAGAAAACATGTCGCGGATGCCTGCGTCCTCGACCTGCTCGAACTCGACTTCGCCTTCCGCCGCACCTGCGGCCACATTCAACAACGGCGCCGAGCGCTTCAGTTTCCAGCGTTGCGCCAACGTCGCCATCGGTTCGATCGCGAGCCCCTTCCACCCCAGCTGCTCGAACAGATAGGTGTTGTTGAACAGCACCGGGTCATTGCTGCCGACGTCGAGAAAGAAGCCGGGCTGCGCCTTGTCGTCGCGGAAGAAGGCGGCAAGGACGTAGCGATCCTGGCCTTCCTGTGAATAGCCATCGGCGCCGGGTTCAGTGGCGCGCGTCCTGGGCCGCAGATGCAACACAGCGACATCGGGGAAGCGCAGACGGTACAGCCGGTCTTCCAGCCAAGTGCGGATGCCGCGACTCACGGCTTCTTCTTGCTGGGCCGGGTCCACTTGGGCAGCGTGCGCTGATCTCGTGCGCGACAGATCGTGAGACCGCCCGCCGGCACGTCCTTGGTGATGGTCGATCCAGCGCCGATGGTGGCACGTGCGCCGACTTTCACCGGCGCGATCAGCTGGGTGTCGGAGCCGACGAAAGCGTCATCGCCGATCAGGGTCGGGTGCTTGTTGAAGCCGTCGTAATTCACCGTGATGACACCGGCGCCGACATTGACGCGTGCGCCAATCGTCGCGTCGCCGATGTAGCCCAGGTGATTGGC
The DNA here is from genome assembly GCA_038043245.1 of Pseudomonadota bacterium. Lineage (GTDB taxonomy): Bacteria > Pseudomonadota > Gammaproteobacteria > Nevskiales > Nevskiaceae > JACPFV01. The sequence goes on from JBBTCH010000010.1 coordinate 127,880, forward strand.
CTTGGACTCTGCGCCCAGCGTGCTCTTCTTGACCTCGACGAAATTGCCGACGCGCACTTCGTCCGCGAGCCTGGTTTCAGGGCGGATGCGCGCGAACGGGCCGATGCGGCAGTCGCGGCCGGTGACGACGCCTTCCAGCACCGAGTGCGATTCCACCCGCGTGTTATCGCCAAGCTTGACGTCCTTCAGCACCACATACGGGCCGATGGAGACATTGTGGCCGAGCTCGATGTCACCTTCCATCACCACGCCGACATCCGCCGAGCAGTCTTGACCGAATTTCAATGTACCGCGCAGATCGAAGCGCGCCGGATCGCGTAAGGCGAGACCTTTCTGCATCAGCAACTGCGCCTGACGACTCTGGAACAGGCGTTCGAGTTGCGCCAGCTGGGCGCGGTCGTTGACGCCCAGAGTGTCTTCCTCACTGGCCGTCACCGTGGCGACTTTCATTCCGTCCTTGACCGCCAGCGCGACGACATCGGTCAGATAAAACTCTTTTTTGGCATTGTCGTTGTTGATGCGTCCCAGCCAGCCCCGCAGTTTTTTCGCCGGCGCGGCGAGGAAGCCGGTATTGATCTCGGTGATTCTCAGTTCGGCATCGCTGGCGTCGTTCTCTTCCACGATGCCGACGACCGCGTCTTTCTTGTCACGCAGGATGCGGCCGTAACCCTTCGGGTTTGCCGCCGTCGCCGTCACCAACGCCAGGGTTTTTTCGCCTGCGGCGATCGCCGGCGCCAGCGTCTCGGCGCGGATCAGCGGCACATCGCCGTACAGCACCAGCACCGTCGCCGCATCCGGGATTTCCGCCATGCCCTGCTGCACGGCGTGGCCGGTGCCCAACTGCGGGCCCTGCAACACCCAGACAATCGAAGGGTCCTTGGTCTGACCGCCGAGATCGCGGCCCTCGAACCAGGTGCGGATCAGCTTGGAACCGTGGCCGTGGACGATGTGCACTGCGTCCGCCTTGAGCGCAGCGGCGGTGTCGAGCACGTGGCCGAGCATCGGCTTGCCGCCGACCGGGTGCAACACCTTGGGCAACGCGCTGTTCATGCGGGTGCCCTTGCCGGCGGCGAGGATGACGACGTGTAGCGGAGATTTCATCCGCCTATTGTGTCATTCCTGCTGGAACGACACGGCCCGCAAAACAATCAGCGGCCGGTTTTGCCGAGCTTCTTGACGAATTCGAGACGCGCGGCGGCTTCGACCAGCTGCAGCTGCGCATGCTTGAGGTCCATCTCGGTCTTGGCGCCTGCGAGCTTGGCTTCGGCGTCCTGCTTGGCCTTGAGCGCGGAGGCTTCATCGACGTCCTTGGCACGCATCGCAGTGTCGGCCAGCACCGTAACCAGGTGTGGCTGGACTTCGAGGATGCCGCCACCGACGAAGAACGACAGCTCTTCGCCATTGGCCTGCTGCACACGCACGGCACCGGGCTTCATCGTCGTCAGCAGCGGCGCGTGGCGCGGCGCGATGCCGACCTCGCCCTGCGACGCCGGCGCGAACACCATCGTCGCCTC
>JBBTCH010000011.1:0-1074 GCA_038043245.1 Pseudomonadota bacterium
GGCGGTCTCAAGGATCAAGTGCAACATCATAAGGAAGGAGGTGTTGCATGGAAGGGTATGTGCAAATGCGGTACGAAGAACGGGTACGGATTGAGGTCTGGCATGGACAAGGCGAGTCGGTACGCGAGATCGCCGGTCGTCTGTCCCGAAGTCCGAGCACGGTAAGCCGGGAGCTGAAGCGAATACGGCGAGCGTATTCGGCACTGTCATCGGAGAAGCAGGCGTATGACCGGCGCCGACAGCGGCGGCGTTGGCCCAAGCTGTGTGATGCCAGGCTACGGACCTACGTGGAGGCAGGACTTCGGGCACGCTGGTCGCCCCAGCAGATTGCCGACCGCATGACGATGGAGCATCCCGACGATCCGACGATGCGGGTCTCTCACGAGACCCTCTATACGTGGCTGTACGTGGTGCCGCGCGGAGGGTTACGGCGCGAGCTAGTGGCGGCTCTGCGTCAGCCCCGAGCCAAACGCCGGCAGCGGCGTCCACCGGTGAATCGTGACCAGCTTCGCGGGATGATCTCCATTCATGAGCGTCCGCTGGAGATTGAAAGCCGCCGGATTCCCGGCCATTGGGAGGGGGATCTTCTGGTGGGCGCCCGCGGTGCGTCGGCCATCGGCACCTTAGTCGAGCGTCACAGCCGTTTCGTGGTACTGGCGCCGATGAAAGACAAGACGGCTCTGTCAGCTTATGAGGGGTTTACTCGCTGTCTGAACGACATCCCGCCCGAACTGCGCAAGACCCTGACCTACGATCGGGGGACGGAGATGGCGCGTCATGCCGATCTGAGTCGGGACCTTCAGATCAAGGTCTATTTCGCTGATCCGCACAGTCCCTGGCAGCGCGGCACCAACGAAAACACCAACGGCTTGCTGCGTCAGTACCTACCCAAAGGCATGAGCCTCTCAAAACTGACTCAGGAAGACCTCGACACCATCGCCGACGAGATGAACGCTCGGCCACGCAAAGTCCTGGGATTCCGCACGCCGCTGGAGGTCTTCACCCAAGCCAAACATTTAATCCCCTCAAAGCCCAAACTAGCGGTCCCCGTTGCGCTTGGTACTTGAGACCGCC
>JBBTCH010000012.1:0-87495 GCA_038043245.1 Pseudomonadota bacterium
AGCTTGTTGATGAAGGTGATGATCGGCGTGTCGCGCATGCGGCACACCTCCATCAACTTGATGGTGCGCGCCTCGACGCCCTTGGCGGCGTCGATCACCATCAGCGCGCTGTCCACCGCGGTCAGGGTGCGGTAAGTGTCCTCGGAAAAATCCTCGTGGCCGGGCGTGTCGAGCAGGTTGACGATGCAGCCGTTGTACGGGAACTGCATCACCGAGGTAGTGATCGAGATGCCGCGCTGCTGCTCCAGCGTCATCCAGTCGCTGGTCGCATGGCGCGAAGCCTTGCGCCCCTTCACCGTTCCGGCGAGCTGGATTGCACCGCCGAACAGCAGCAGCTTCTCCGTCAACGTGGTCTTGCCCGCGTCGGGATGCGAAATGATGGCAAAGGTGCGGCGCAGAGCCGCTTGTTCAGCAACGGGCATTGGAATCTTTTTCGGGAACCCGCGGCAGGATGCCGCGATCCTTTACATGGACGTAGATACGTCCCGCGATTCTAGCGGATTGACTACTTTCTCTCGGGAAACAGACTCGGCAGCAGCCGGGCGCAAGCAAAAGCGACCGCTAACTGCACGACGATAAATACCGCCGTGTCCACAGGCCGGATGCCGGCGAAGGTGTCACTGAAACCGCGCGCGAGGGCCAGCGCCGGGTTGGCAAACGAGGTCGAGGCGGTGAACCAGTACGCAGCGACGATATACAGGGCGATCGCGGCAGCGGCTGTTTTCGCTTCGCGAATCGAGAAAACGGTCAGCAGCAAACCGAAGGTGGCGACGGCTTCGCTGAGCCACTGACCCGCACCACTGCGGACATGCTGCGAAACCTGCAATAGCGGCAACTCGAACATCGCGTGGGCCAGCAGCATTCCGGCCAACGCGCCCGAAACCTGCGCGGTGGCGTAAAACAGAAACTGCGCGCGCGGCAAACGGCCCGCGAGCACGAGCATCAGCGACACCGCGGGATTGAAATGAGCACCCGAAATCGGTGCAAAAGCCAAAATCAGCCCGTACAGTGCGGCGCCGGTTGCCAGCGCGTTGACCAGCAGCATCAGGCCGGCGTTGTCGCACAGACGCTCGGCCATGACGCCGGAACCAATCACCGCGGCCGTCAACAGCAACGTGCCCAGCGCTTCGGCGGCAAACGCGCGCTTCAACTCGATGGGCATCAGGCCTCGCGGTGGATGCGCCTGAGTTCTTCGGCCAGACGCATGTGCTCGAAGTGCTCATCGCGCAGGTTGACCAGAATCTTGATGCGCGCATCCAGCATCAGGAACACGTCCTTGAAGGCCTTGAGCTTCGCGGCTTCATCGCCCTGCACTGCCGCCGGATCGGGCACGCCCCAATGCGCGGTCACCGGTGCGCCCGGCCAGACCGGACACACTTCGTTGGCGGCGTTGTCGCAGACGGTGATGACGATACTCATCGACGGTGCATCCGGCCCGGCGAACTCGTCCCAGCTCTTGCTGCGCGCACCCACCGCCGAAACCTTGTGCAGCTCCAGAGTCTTCAGCGCCAGCGGATTGACCTGGCCGGCGGGAAAGCTGCCGGCGGAATAGGCGCGGAGGCGCGGCTGGCCCCAATGGTTAAACAAGGCCTCGGCCATGATCGAACGCGCCGAATTGCCGGTGCACAAAACCAAGATGTTAATGGGATGCGGGAGCGTCACCCGGCGAATTATGACGCTGTATATGACATGGGCATGACAGCTCAATCCAGCGCGCAGTGGTGGCCCGGATGCTTCTCGGCGTATTTCTGATGATATTCCTCGGCCGGCCAGAAGGTCATTGCGGCAACGATGTGCGTCACGATGCCGCCACCGAACTTTGATCGGTTCAAATCAGCTTTCACTTTCTCTGCGACGTCTTTCTGCTGCGGCGAGTGGAAGAAGATCGCCGAGCGGTACTGGGAACCGTAATCCGGCCCCTGACGATTCAACGTGGTCGGATCGTGGATCTCGAAGAACTTGCGCACCAGCGTTTCGTAGCTGACTTTCGCGGGGTCGAACTCCAGTTGCACGACTTCGGCGTGGCCGGTGCGGTCGGTACAGACCTGCTTGTAGGTCGGCTGATCGATGTGACCACCTTCGTAACCGACCGCAGTCGCGGTGACGCCGGGGATTTTCCCCAGCTTGTATTCAATGCCCCAGAAACAACCGGCGGCGAAGGTGGCACGTTCCATAAAGTCTTCTCCTAAAAATGCGGCGTGCCATCCCGAGCGAGCGCAGCGACGAGGGATCTGTCTTTCAGATTCCTCGCTGCGCTCGGAATGACACGAAGTTATCGTTTGGTTCCAAGAATGATCCCGCGCTGGTGCAGGTCGTTGAGGATTTTCTCACCTTCGCTAACCACGGCTTGCGGCTGAGGATGCTTGAGCTCCGCGGCCACGCGCTCCAGCAGCGCACGCCCAGCGTCGGGTGATTCGGCGATGAGCTCCATCAGCCGCGCGGTCACTGCGTTGATTTCCATGAACTTCACTTCGTCGCTCAGCGTGCGGTAGACGATCAGAAACGTCGGTGCGCCGGCGGGGGCCGTCGGCTGAAAATCAGGCGCGAGGCGGTGCACCGGGAATTCGTAGGCCAGCGTCCATGCCAGCGGCGACGCCACCGGCACGCCAGACATGAGATTACCGTTCGGGTCGGCGTGCTCCGGCGTCAGCTTGTCCTCGGCCACCGACAGCGCCAGCTCAACCCACTCGTAATGCGCCAGCTCGCGCAGGAAGGCGGGATCGCCTGCGACTTCACCGCGTTCTTCGTCGAGATATTTCAGGAACTCCTCGGCGATGCGATGGAACAGCGGGGTGTGAGACTGATGCCGAGAGAAGAAATCGCGCGCCATCGCGTGCCAGCGTGTGTCCGGCGTGAGCTTGCGCAGCACCGGAAAGCCCGAGGCCAGAAACCCTTCGACGTTGTTGTAGAACAGGTCGGCGTAGATCTTCATGCGCCGCGGTTCGATGTCCGCGGGGGCCGGATTCAGCGCAGGATTGCGGATGTGTGCCGCGAAACGCTGCTGCACCTGCTGGAATTCAAGCGGCATGTTCTTGCGCCACGTGATGCTGCAGGGTTTTGATGTGGGCGACTTCCTGCATCAGCTCCGCCATCGGCGGGATGTTGAAGTCACGCTCCAGCAGCGTCGGCACCGGCCCGAGACGGGCGTAAGCACGCTCCAGCAGCGCCCACACCGGGTCGATCACGGCGGCAGCGTGGGTGTCCACGCGCAGATCCTCGGCTTCGGTGTAGTGACCGGCGACGTGGATATAGCGCACGCGCGCGGCGGGCAGCGCGTCGAGGAACGCCGCCGCGCTGTAACGGTGATTGATGCTGTTGACGTAGATGTTGTTGACGTCGAGCAGCAAATCGCAGTCCGCGCGCGCCAGCACGGCGTTGATGAATTCGAGCTCGCTCATCTGCTGGCCGGGCGCGGCGTAGTACGAGACGTTTTCGACCGCGATGCGGCGCTCAAGGATGTCCTGCACACGACGGATGCGCGCGGCGACGTAGTCCACGGCCTCCTCGGTGAAGGGGATCGGCATCAGGTCATAGAGATGGCCGTGGTCCGAGCAGTAGCTCAGGTGTTCGGTGTAATCGTGAATATGGTGCAGATCAAGAAACTGCCTGACGTCACGGACGAACGCCTCGTCCAGCGGCGCGGGGCTGCCGAGCGACAGTGACAGGCCATGGGTGACGAACGGATATTTTTCGGTGAACGAGCGGAACCGGCGCGCAAGGGCGCCTCCAAGTCTCATCCAGTTTTCCGGCGCGACTTCGAGAAAGCCGACCGCGCCGGGCTTTTCTGCGGACAGCGGCCCCATCAATTCGCGCCGCAGGCCGAGGCCGGCGCCGTTGACGTAAGGAGTGATCGAGCTCATGGGGCTGGTTTTTTCCCTAGGGAAAAACGGGGGGCACCGAAGTGCCCCCCGCGCATCGATACTTACAGGCTTACTTGGGCTTCTTCTCGCCGCACTTGCCTTCGCCGCATTTGCCGTCGGCTTTCTTCTCGTGGCCTTTCTTCTCGCCGCACTTGCCTTCACCACATTTGCCTTCGCCGCATTTGCCGTCGGCTTTCTTCTCGTGGCCCTTCTTCTCGCCACACTTGCCTTCACCACACTTGCCTTCGGCTTTCTTGGCGTCGTCGGCAGAGGCGACCATGTAGCCGGCGCCGAGGTCGGTGACCTGGAACACGGAGGCTTGGGCGGTCACGCCGGTAAGGGCGAAGGCCGCGCCGATCGCAACTGCCAGAGGTTTCTTCATCATGTTTACTGCTCCTGTCGTTAAATAAATGGCCGGATGGCCGGGTTACAAACTATTGCCGCGTTGGAACCTTAATCTTGCCTCAAAGTTCATAGGGCGCGGTTACGCATTGATTACGTTGGCATGCGGGGCATGGATGCACGCCGCGCCCACCAATCCACGCTGACATAACGTCCGCCACCGATGAAAAACAGCGCCAGCAACATCACCGCGTAAGTCATCGCGAATTCGATGCCGTTGTTGAGCACCACCAGATTGCCGTATTCGGTCAGGTGCTCGTAGTCACCGTGCTTCATCAGGATTTCCTTGGCTTCTTCCAGGCGCCGCGCCGCTTCCATGGTGCGCTCGTTGGCGAACAAGCCCATGCCTTCGGCGATGGACAGCCAGCCGTTCTGCCAGTGCACGGTAAAGGCGGCGACCAGCATGGTGAACAGCATCGGCAGGCACATCCAGCGCACGGCGATGCCGAACAGCAGGCTGACGGCGCCACCCAGCTCCGCGGCGGTGGCGAGCGCGGCCATCAGCGCCGGAAACGGCAGGCCCAGACCCCACTCGGCGTTGCCGAACCATTCCACGGTGTCGGAAAAATGATTGAGCTTCTGCATCCCTGCCATCCAGAAGATCGGCACCAGATACAGCCGCAGCGCCAGCGGCGCGAGGAAATCCGCCGCGCGTGTGGCGTCAAGCGTGAGTTGCATCTTCATCAGCAGGTTTTTCATGAACCCATGCTAGCCTTGAGCAGCGCAAATGACCGTCGTATGAGGTTCACGATTCATGCTCGAAACGCCAGCTGATCCGGGCGCCGGCAACACCACACTGACGGCGATTCTCGCCGCCTGTCCGCTGCGCGCCAAAGTCACCGACAACATCACCTACTGCGGCCAGTGGCGCGACTACGACCTGCAGGGCGAGGCCGCCTGGTTCCATCTGATCGGCGCCGGCGAATGCTGGATCGAGATGCGCGGCCTGCGCGACCGCCTGCATCTGCGCGCCGGCGACTTCATCATCTTCCCGCAGGGCAATGCGCACAGCCTGTGCGGCCGCGACGGTGCGCGCTCGGACGATTTCACCACGGTGATCTGCGGCGAACTGCACTTCACGCCCAGCACGCGCAACCCGTTGCGCGAGGGCCTGCCGGATGTGGTGGTGGCGCGCGAAAAGGAGGTCGGGCCGGCGTTCCGTCATCTCGGCGAATTGCTGTGCGCGGAATGCCATCGCAAGGAAGCCGGTAGCCAGGCGGTGCTCGACAAACTCGCCGAAGCGCTGTTCGCGATGGCCCTGCGCCAGTTCCTCATCTCCGGCACCGACCGCCGCGGCCTGCTCGCCGCGCTCGCCGATCCGCGCCTGGCCAAGGCGCTTGCGGCGATGCATGCCCAACCCGGCCGCGATTGGACCGTGGCTGAACTCGCCGGCATCGCGGCGATGTCGCGCACCGCCTTCGCCGAACAGTTCGCTGCGGTGGTCGGCGAATCGCCCATTCACCATTTAACGCGCTGGCGCATGCTGCAGGCGCAGAAACTGCTGGCCGACCCGCGCAAATCCGTGACCGCGGTGGCGCAGGAACTCGGTTACCAGACCGAAGCCGCGTTCCGGCGCCGCTACAAGGAAGTGCTCGGCCACGGGCCAGGCCAGACCCGCCGCGCAGCGCGGGTCGCGCGGCGCACCTGACTCTATACTTCGCGCCCTGCGGGCCTTTAGCTCAATTGGTTAGAGCAGGAGACTCATAATTTCTTGGTTGCTGGTTCGAGTCCAGCAGGGCCCACCACTTAACACATGGAATTTTTCGGACTGACGATCATAGCGGTGGCGACGACCTATCTCGCCATTACGCTCTATGCGGCGGTAACCGCAGGCCGAAAGGACATCGCGCCGGCGGCCACACCTGTGCCGGTCAGCCTGCTCAAACCGCTGCACGGCGATGAGCCGCGTCTTTACGAAAACCTGAAAACCTTTTGCGTTCAGGATTACCCGCGCTTTCAGATCATTTTCGGGGTGCAGCGGCTGGACGACCCGGCGGCGGAAATCGCGCGGCTGCTGCAAAGCGAGTTCCCGCAACTCGACATCGAAGTGGTAGTGGACGCGCGTCGCCACGGCAGCAACCCCAAGGTCAACAACCTGATCAACCTCTGCGAGCGCGCGAAACACCCTTGGCTGGTGATGGCCGACAGCGACATCGCGGTAACGCCGGACTATCTGAACACCGTGACCGCGCCGCTGGCGGATGCGGGCGTCGGCGTGGTCACCTGCCTGTATCGGGGCAAACCCCGCGCCGGAGTCTGGAGCCGGCTGGGCGCGCAGTTCATCAATGACTGGTTCGCACCGTCGGTGCTGTTGACGCAGTTGTTCGGCGTGCAGAAATACTGCGCCGGCGCGACGCTGGCGATGCGCGCCGAGGTGCTCAAAGCCATCGGCGGATTCGCGGCGGTCAAGGACCAGCTCGCCGACGACTACTGGCTCGGCGAACTGCCGCGACGGATGGGCCTGCGAACGGTGCTGTCGCCGATGCGCGTCATCACCGACGTCACCGCTTCCGGCCTGCGCGAGCTGTGGCAGCAGGAACTGCGCTGGATGCACACCACGCGCTCACTGGCACTGGCCGGTTTTGTTTTTCTGTTCGTGACCATGACCACGCCGATGCTGGCATTGGGCCTGCTGCTCTCGCCCAGCCTGTTGTGTGCAGGCCTCGTTACTGTGGGGCTTGCGCTGCGGATCGCGCTGCATCTGGCCCAGAACCCGTTAAGAGTCAGCGACCTGTTGCTGATCCCGCTACGCGATTTTCTGCTGCTAGCCGAATGGCTGGTGGCGCTGCCCGGCGGCGCGGTCCATTGGCGCGGCCAGCGCCTGGATATGGACAGCCATGGTTCGGATAAACTTCGTCCCCGATCGTGATTTCTACGAGTGCATTCCCCATGAAAACCGGTATGAAAACGCTTTTCCTGCAGGCCCCTTCTTTCGACGGCTTTGACGGCGGCGCCGGCAGCCGCTACCAGGCCAAGCGCGAAGTGAAGTCGTTCTGGTTCCCGACCTGGCTGGCGCAGCCGGCCGCGCTGGTGCCGGGCAGCCGCGTGCTCGACGCGCCGGCCGACGAAATCGGCGTTGAAGAGACGCTGAAGATCGCGCAGGACTACGACCTGGTGATCATCCACACCAGCACGCCCTCGTTTCCGACCGACGCCAAGTTTTCCGAGCTGCTGAAGTCGCGCAAGTCCGACATCAAGATCGGCATGGTCGGCGCCAAGACCATGATCGACCCGACCGGCTCGCTCAACGCCACCCCGGCCATTGATTTCGTCTGCCGTGAGGAATTCGACTACACCTGCAAGGAAGTGGCCGAGGGCCTGCCGTTCGAGAAGATCACCGGCATCAGCTATCGCCTCGCCGACGGCACGCTCAAGCACAACCCGCCGCGCGCGATGATCGAAGACATGGACGCGCTGCCGTTCGTGGCGCCGATCTACAAGCGCGACCTGAAGATTCCCAATTACTTCATCGGCTATCTCAAACACCCGTACGTCAGCATCTATACCGGCCGCGGCTGCCGTTCCAAGTGCACCTTCTGCCTGTGGCCACAGACCGTCAGCGGCCACCGCTACCGCGTGCGCTCGCCGGCCAACGTGATCGAGGAAGTGAAGTGGATCCGCGACAACATGCCCGAAGTCAAAGAGGTCATGTTCGACGACGACACCTTCACCGACGGCCTTGAGCGCGTTGAGGAGATCGCCCGCGGCCTCGGCAAGCTCGGCGTCACCTGGAGCTGCAACGCCAAGGCCAACGTGCCGTATGACACGCTCAAAGTGATGAAGGAAAACGGTCTGCGCCTGCTGCTGGTCGGCTACGAGTCCGGCGACGATCAGATCCTGCACAACATCAAGAAGGGCCTGCGCACCGACATCGCGCGCCGCTTCACTTCAGATTGCCGCAAGCTCGGCATCACCATCCACGGCACCTTCATCCTCGGCCTGCCGGGCGAGACGCGTGAGACCATCCAGAAAACCATCGAGTACGCCAAGTCCATCAACCCGCACACCATCCAGGTGTCGCTGGCGGCGCCCTACCCCGGCACCACCATGTACAAGCAGGCGGTGGAGAACGGCTGGCTCAAGGAAAACGAGGCGACCAACCTTGTCAACGAGAAAGGCGTGCAGCTGGCCGCTATCAGCTATCCGCACCTGTCGAAGGAAGAGATCTACCACGCGATGGAAGGCTTCTATAAGAAGTTCTACTTCCGCCCGAGCAAGATCTGGGAGATCGTCAAGGAGATGCTGGCGAGCTGGGAGATGATGAGGCGCCGCTTGCGCGAGGGCGTCGAGTTCATGCGCTTCCTGCGCGCGCACGAAGCCTGATTTTTCACCAGACAAAGCCGTGGGCTTTCAACCCACGGCTTTTTTATTGGCGATGAACAAACCAACTGGACTCATCATTACCGCCGACGATTTCGGCCGCCACCCGGCGATCAACGCGGCGGTCGAGCGCGCGCATCGCGACGGCGTGCTGACCGCTGCCAGCCTGATGGTCGGCGAGGCGCATGTGGCCGAAGCGGTAGCCATCGCCCAACGCAACCCGAAGCTGCGCGTCGGGCTGCACATTGCACTCACGGAAGGCCGCGCAGTGCTACCGCCCGCGCAGATTCCCGATCTGGTGAACGCAGACGGCGAGTTCCCCGAAGATGCGATGGCGCGCGATGGCGCGCGGTTTTTCTTTCTGCCCTGGGTGCGCCGCCAGGTCGCCGCCGAGATCCGCGCCCAGTACGAGGCGTTCCAAGCCACCGGTCTGAACCTCGACCACGTCAACGCGCACCGGCACTTTCATCTGCATCCGACGATCCTGTCGCTGATGCTGTCCATCGGCCGCGAATTCGGCCTGCGCGCGGTGCGCCTGCCGGCGGAAGTCGGTGCGCCACCGATCATCGCGCCTGCGCTGCTGTGGCTGCGGCGCGCACTCAAAAAAACCGGTGTCGTGCATAACGACCAGGTCGCTGGCCTGGTCCACAGCGGCGGCATGGACGAACCCCAGCTGCTGCAGGTGCTGGCGCAGCTGGCGCCGGGCGTCACTGAAATCTACCTGCACCCGGCGACGGTGTCCGGCCGCGCCATCGCCGAACCGATGGCGGGTTACCGCCACGCCGACGAACTCGCCGCGCTGCTGTCGCCACGCGTGCGCGCTGCGCTCGACGCGCTGAACATCCCACGCGGCGGATTCGCCGACCTCTTCGGAAGCAGCGCATGAAACGTTGGGCGATTCTGCTGGCCCTGATCGGCCTTGCGCTGGTCACCGCGCTGGTCATCCGCGAAGGCATCGGCGATGTCGCCGGCATTCTCCGTCAAGCGGGCTGGGCGCTGCTGCTGCTGGTGCCGCTGCGCACCCTGCCGTTGGCCTGCGACACCATGGCCTGGCGCGGCCTGCTCAAGCCGATAGACCCACAGCGGCGCGCGAGCTGGCCGTTTCTGTTCTGGGTCTGCGCGGTGCGTGAATCCGTCGGCCTGCTGCCGATGACCAACATCGCCGGTGACGTCGTCGGCATCCGGCTGGCACGCACACGCATCGCCAACGGCACCGCCGTGGTCGCCTCGGTGATCAGCGAAGTGTTCATGACCATCTGCAACCAGTATCTGTTCGCCGCACTGGGCATCTGCCTGCTGATCCTGACCACCGGCGCACTCGAGCAGACGCGAACGATGCTGCTCGGCCTGATCATCGCCCTGCCGATCCCGATCCTGTTCGGGCTGACCCTGCGTTTCGGCTCGATGTTCCGCCGCATCGAGACATTTCTGATGAAAACCATCGGCCCGGAACTCTCCACCTGGGTCAACGGCGAGAGTCTCGACGCCGAGATGCGCGCCATCTTCAACCGCACCTGGCGGCTGCTGCGCGCGATGGGTTGGCAGCTTTCCGGCTATGCCCTCGGCACCCTCGAGACCTGGCTGGCACTCAAGCTGCTCGGGCACCCGGTGGACTTCAGCACCGCATTGGCGCTGGAAGCCACGGTGATGTTCATCCGCCACATCATCGTCATCGTGCCCGCCGGACTCGGGCTGCAGGAGGCGGGACTGATGATGATCGGCACCGTGCTCGGCCTGCCGCCCGACGTGTCACTGTCGCTGTCGCTGGCCAAGCGCCTGCGCGAAGTGGTCTTCTGCACGCCGGTGCTGCTGTCCTGGCAGTGGTTCGAGGTCCAGCAACTGCGCGAGAAATCCGCGGAGGCCACATGAGCAACACCGCATTGGCACCCAGACCCGTGTCCTACTCGGCGGTGCGCGAGCAGGTCTACATGGTGTTTCCCAATGACCTCAATTCCAATGACACCGTGTTCGGCGGCCTGATCATGGCGCAGATGGACCGCTACGCCGCGGTCTGCGCCGACCGTCACGCCGGCGGCGTCTGCGTGACCGTCGGCGTGGATGCGGTGCATTTCATCGCGCCGGCGCGCAAGGGCGATGTGTTGATCTTCAACGCCGCGGTCAACCGTGCCTGGGGCAGTTCGATGGAAGTCGGCGTGAAAGTGGACGCGGTCAATGCCGCCGGCGGCGACCGCCGCCACGTGCTGTCGGCCTACCTCACTTTTGTGGCCATGAGCGAGGGCAAGCCACGCAAGGTGCCGCCGGTCACGCCCGAAACCGCCATTGAGCGGCAGCGGTTTGAGGAAGCGCAGCTGCGCCGCGAGTTGCGGCTCAATCACGCCGAAGATCTGAAGAAACTGCGAGGAGAAACGCAGCGCTAGGCTTTAGGCGCGTCCGGCTGATTTTCCGGCCGCGCCTTATCGAAAGCCGGCAGCTGATTGCAGCAGTCAGCGATGGACGCCAGTCGCGAGAACTTCGATTCATCACACTTGAAGCGCCGCGCGGCGTAGATCTGCGGCACCAAGACGCATTCGGCCAGCGTTGGCGCTTCGCCGAAAACGTACGCGGTCTGCGGCCCATCGTGCAATTCGGTTTCGAGCGCAGAGAGCCCGCGCTCGATCCAGTGGCGCAGCCAGACGTTCTTCTGTTCGTCGGTCGCCTTGAATTCGCGTGTCAGATAGGCCAGCGGGCCGAGGTTCTGCAGCGGCTGGATGTCGCCGGCGATGGTGTGGCAGAACGCCCACATCCGCGCGCGGGTCTTCGCATCGGCAGGAACCAATGCAGGCTTGGGGTGCCTGGCTTCGAGGTATTCCAACATCGCCAGTGACTGGTTGAGCTTGAAGTCGCCGTCCACCAGCAGCGGCACCCGCGATTGCGGATTCAGGGTTTTGAATTCCGGCGAAAACTGCTGGCCCGTCGTCTCGCCGACGATGTTGAGCGAGACGATCTCGTGCGAGATGTTCTTGAGATTCAGCGCGATGCGCACGCGGTAACTCGCCGACGAACGCCAGTAGGCATACAACTTCATCACGGGGCCTTCTCCACCTGTTGATCAATCGCGCCGAAGATCGACAGCCCGTGTTCGTCGAACATCTCGATGCGCACGCGATCACCGAATTTCAGAAAAGAGGTTCGCGGCTTGCCGTGCTTCAGGGTTTCGACGCTGCGCAGCTCGGCAATGCAGGAATAGCCGACGCCGCCGTCGACGATGGATTTCCCAGGCCCACCGTCCGCGCCGCGATTCGACACCGTGCCACTGCCGATGATGCTGCCGGCGCACAGCGGCCTTGTTTTGGCGGCGTGCGCGATCAGCGCAGGGAAATTGAAGGTCATGTCCACCGCCGCATCCGGCGCACCGAATTTCTTACCATTGATGTGCGACACCAGCGGCCCCCAGACCTTGCCGGCCTTCCAGCCCTCGCCGAGTTCGTCCGGCGTCACCGCCAGCGGCGAGAACGCCGATGACGGCTTGCTCTGGAAAAACCCGAAGCCCTTGGCGAGTTCAGCGGGAATCAGGTTTCTGAGCGATACGTCGTTGACCAGCATCAGCAGGCGGATGGCTTCGCCGGCCTCGACCGGGCTCGCACCCATTGCTACATCGCCGGTGATGACGGCGATCTCGGCTTCGAGATCGATGCCGTGGTCTTCGCTGGCAACGCGGATCGCTTCGGTGGGCGCGAGAAACGAATCGCTGCCACCCTGATACATCAGCGGGTCGGTCCAGAAACTTTCCGGCAACTCGGCCCCGCGCGCCTTGCGCACCAGTTCGACGTGATTCACATACGCAGAGCCGTCGGCCCACTGATAGGCGCGCGGCAACGGCGACAGACATTCACGCGCATGGAACTCGAACGTGCCCGCCAGCACGCCGCGATTCAACGCGCGGCTGACCTCCTCGAGCCCGAACGCCAGATGATTCCAGTCGTCGAGCGCGGCTTGCAGCGTGCGTGCGATCTGCGGCACCAGCACGGCGCGGGTCAGCTCGCGATTGACCAGCGCCAGCTTGCCGTCTCGCGTGCCATCTCTGAGGGTCGCCAGCTTCATGAAGTGATTTTGCGGGAAACGGGGCCGCAGCGCACAATCGTCGCGAGGAGAACAGCATGAAATTTGATCACGGCCTGAAAGCTGGCCTCATGGCCACTGCGTTGCTGAGCGCCTGCTCATCGAGTGAGTCACTGAAAAGCGCCCGTGCGCTGCCCGCCGACAACGGCAGCGCCGCCGTGCCGCTGGCGCAGTGGCAACCACTGCCGGCGGCCAAGGACCTCAAGCTGCCGCCCGAGGTGCTGGCGGCGCGCGAGCGCATTCTTGGGCCCGAGGCCACCGACCCGGCGTTGGTAAAACTGTGGTGGTACGGCGTGTCGAGCTTCATCGCCTCGGCGGGCGGGCATCTGTTCTTGTTCGACGCCTGGGAGATCGTCGGCGCGCACAAGGACTACGTGCCGATCGGCCGCGAGGAACTGGTGGAGCTGATGCCCGAGGCGATCTTCATCGGCCACGGCCATTTCGATCATGCCGCCGACGCCGGTTATGTCGCCGGCCGCACCGGCGCTGCCGTGGTCGGCTCTGAAGAAATCTGTGCGACGGCGAAAGCCGATGCCGCCAGCGAAGGCAATGACGGCAACTTCGCCTGCCTGATCACCGGTACCGCCACGATGCCGCCGCCCGGCACGACGCAAGCGGTAAAAGTCTGGAGCGACATGGCCGAAGTGCACATCCTCCAGCACATCCATTCCGCCGCGACGCCGGAGCCGCAGGACCCCGGCATGCCGTTCGTGCATGTGCCCAACCTGCTGCCGTATGTGATGTTTCTCAACACCGACCCGGCAGAGACCCAGAGATTTTTCGAAACCCTCGACGATCCGCAGGGCGGCACCTGGGCCTATCACTTGCGCGTCGGCGATTTTGGCCTGCTCTGGCATGACTCCACCGGCCCGATCAACGCGGGCAATCCGGGCGCGCTCGAAGTGCAAACCGCGCTGGATGCTTTCCCCGACTGTGTGGATGTGCAGGTCGGCGCCATCGTCGGCTTCAACCAGCCGCTGAATGGTCTGCGCGACCCGCTGCTCTACGTGCAGCACGCGCATCCGAAAATCTCGCTGCCTTCGCACCACGATGCCTGGGCGCCGGTGGTCGGCGGCGGCGCGGCGGGTTACGAGACGCAGTGGCGCAGCGAAATCGCGACGCTGGAAAACCCGCCCGAGCTGGATTACCTCAGCGACCCGCAGGATTACCTCAAGGTGCGCACCTACGTGGTGGACGATCCGCGCTGGAAAATCCCCATGCCCGGATCGTCCTGCGCGCACTGATTACCCGGAGCGGGCAACTCTCCACTTGAGTTCGTGCGGCGCTTCCAGCGTCGCACCGCCGACCGAAGGCCAGATCAGGCTCTTGTCGACGTCGCCCGCCGCCGGTTTCGTGTAATCACAGACGCCGGTGGGAAAGATCTCTCGCAAGGCGCTCAACTGCACTTCGGTTGGCGCCGCGCTGTAGTCGGAAGCGGACACCGGCTTTAGCTGACATTTGATGATGTCGTCGGTCAGCGGCATGCCGGCCGCCATGCGCGGCGTGCGCGGCACTTCGAGAATCACGCCGCAGGGGCCGAGACTGTCGGGTTGGTCAAAGTTCTCCGGCACATCCACCCGCAGCGGCACCGCGACATGCGGGATCGCCGCCATGCCCGGCAGCAACGGCGAATAGATGCCGAGCGGACCGAACAGCGCATTGGGGAATTCGAGCCGGCCGCCGATGGTACCGAACGCGCACTTGTCAGCCGCCGACGCCGGTCGCGCCGCTGCGACCGCCGCGGTGTGATCGCCACCGTAAGGCACGTTGGCAGCATCGAGGTTCGCCAGCCACTCGTCCATGGTCACGAAACCGTCGGGCTGAGTCACCACACCGCGCCAGATGCTTTGCGTGCCGCTGCCTTTCATGCGCTCGCGCAGGATGAACGGACGAATCGCCTCATGGATGTTGGCGGTGGGAATCAGGTCGAGATACGGCGCGAAATCCATCACCGGGGTTTCGGTGAGCGCGCCTCGGCCGACAACGCCACCGAGCAGATAGGTGATGCGCTCGGTTTCGGCGTCCATCTCGTGACGCTGCGGCACATAGCGGCCGTCAATGTCGAATCCGCCGATGCTGCGGTTGAGATCGAGAAACTCGTCGAATGTAATCGTGCCGGCGTTGAGCGCGCCGAGTCCGTACTGGACGCCGACGTTGTCGAGCGGGCGCTTGGCGAACCCGGTGGCCGGATCACGGCCGAAGTAATTGACGTTGGCGTCCTGGATCGCACAGCGCACGCCGCTGCGGTTGGTTTCGGGGTGGTAGCGCATCTCACCCGGCACCTGGCCGGGGCAAGAGGTCGCATCAATCCGCGACAGGAAGGCGTCGGTCCACGATTGGCAGATGGAGTTGAGATTCTCGCCACCGAATTCGAGATTGTGCTGAAGCGCATGGCCGTTGACGGCGGCTTTCTTCTGCATCGTCCAGTCAAGCGCCGAGTTGGCGTAGTAGTGCGTCAGCAGGCCGCAGTCGGTGACCGTCATCGCCGTGGTGACGATGTCGGCGAAGGACGCCGTCGGCATGCCGGCGGCAAGCAGGCCCGGCGCGTTGTTGATGGCGTTGTACTGCTGCAGCGCGGCGCCGGAGCCGTTGGTGCCGACGACCTGGCGCACCAGGCCGTACTGCTCGCTGACGTGCTCCTTGATCATCATCATGCTTTCGATGCTGATCAGCGGATTGCAGTGCACGCCGTACGCCGCGAGCGTGGAGTGCACGGTGACATCGCCCTTGCCCAGGCGCTGGTCGAGCCCGACCAGGTTGATCAGCAGCTTGTCGGCAGAAATCGCCGTGGGTTCGGGAAAACCGCCGAGCGCGTAGCTGATGTCGTTGCTGCCCTGCTGGAAGCCGACGCCGCAGGATTCGCCGAACGCCTGATAGATGCGGCCGTTGAAACGGTCGGTGGCGAACGGCGCGTCGGGGCCGCGCGCGGCCGGGTCGTCGAGCACCGCCATGCGCACGATGCCGCGGTTGATGGTGGCGGATTCCACGCGCACCACGAACGGCACGGCGCGGCCGTCGAGCAATTCCGTCGTCACCATGTCCTGCGGATACGCCGCATACGGGTCGGCCAGCGGCTTGAAGCTCTGGTCACGCGCGCGGTAAACCCATTCGTATTTGGTCGTCGCCGAGCAATTGGCGTCGAGCGGCGCGCCGAGGCCGTTGTCCTCGGTGCGGCAGAAGAACGGCGTCTGGTGCGGGCCCGACAGCACCGGGCCGGTGATCGGATGATTCTTTACCGCCAGCGTGGCGACGCGGCCGCCGGATTCGGCGCCGAGTACGTTGTCGCCTTCGTGAAGGCCGGTGACCAAGCCGCGCACTTCGCCGCTGGCCAGCTGGCTGAATGCAGTGCTGATGTCTTCGCCATTACGGGTGATTTTGTATGCCGCGCCGGTCGCCAGACCGCGCACACCGACCAGCACATCGCCGCCGGTGACGGTGTCCGGCATCGTCGACAGCGTCATCAACTCGAATTCGCCGGCGGCCAGTGCTGGCGTTTTCAGCGTATGGAAATCGGCGTCCACCGTGCTGCTGAGCTTGACCGAGAGATGACGGGCATTGCCATGTTCGTCACTGCGGTTGCATGCGGCGATGACAAATGTTGCGACCACGATCCAGCCGAGTTGTTTGATGTTCATGAAGCTCCTCACAGCATTTGACGGGTCTTTTTTTGCGCCACCCGTTTATGGCCTGTTGCGGCCATTTTAGGCCGCTTTTCCGAATACGGCGGCACTGAACCATGCGTCTCTGTTGTAGAGAAAACTGCCCAGAACGGTCTTTAATGACCGAGAGTGGGCGGTCTGCTCAACCCATCCAGGAGCGATGGTAGTCCGCGTTCTCGACGCTGGAAGCGGCGGCGCCGATGTCCAGCGCATCACGCGCATCAATCATCACGGCGTATTCATCTGTCGCCGGCTTGTCCTGCCTGAGCATTTTTTTCAGCGCCTTCGGGTGCGGGCCGTGGGTGAAGCCGCTCGGATGCAGGGTCATCATCCCCGGGTGCACGTGATCGCGCGAGAAGAAATCGCCGGCGTGATAGAACAAGACCTCGTCGTAATCGTCGTTGTTGTGGAAGAACGGCACTTTCAGCGCGCCGGTGTCGGTCTCGAACGGCCGCGGCGTGAACGTGCAGACGACGAAGCGATTCGCAACGAACGTGGTGTGTGCCGACGGCGGCACGTGATAGCGGTGCGACATGATCGGCCGCAGATCCTTGACGTTGATGCGCACCGGATGCAGCGCGCCATGCCAGCCGACTGCGTCGAGCGGGTTATAGGGATAGCTGACGGTGGAAATCGTATTGCGGCGCTTGACTTTCACTTTCCATGCGCCCGGTTTGGCCGCCTGCTTTTTGAACGCAGCATCCAAGCCTGGAATATCCAGCATCGCCGGATCAAAAATCGCGTGTTCGCCGAGCAAGCCCTTGTTGGGCAACGTGTAACTGGAATTGGTGGCCTCAATCAGCAGCAGCGTCACCGGTTTCGCACACTCGATGCGCCACATGGTGCCGCGCGGCAGCACCACGTAGTCACCAGCAGCCAGTTTCAGATGGCCGTAGTCGCAGAACAGGTCGGCCGCGCCGAGATGGATGAACAACAGCTCGTCGCCATCGGCATTACGCACCAAGTGAGTCATCGAACGCGTGCAAACCCACTGGCGGAACCGCACATGCGCGTTGTGCAGAATGTCGTCCGCGTCCCACGGCGAGGCGCCGGTCTTTTTCAGCTTGACCAGATCAAAGGCGCGCGGGCGCAGCGGACCTTCCCAGTTCGTCCATCCGGTCGGCGGACGCGGGTGATACAGCTGCGTCGCCGGGCCGAAGAAGCCTTCCTTGCTGATCTCGCGCTCGTAAGTGCCGGCCGGCAGATCGGCATGCGCCTGCCGCGAAGATCTGCCTTCGACGTGCGGACGGTAGATGTATTTACGCGACATTTTTCAGCACGCCGCGCTTGATCTGGTCTTCCTCGATGGACTCGAACAGGGCCTTGAAGTTGCCCTCGCCGAATCCCTGATTGCCCTTGCGCTGGATGATCTCGAAGAAGATCGGGCCGATCACGGTGCTGGTGAAGATCTGCAGCAGGATGCCTTCGACCGGCGCGCCGTCGATGAGGATGCGCAGCTCGCGCAGCTTCGCCAGCGGCTCGCCGTGATTGGGCACGCGCGCGTCGGTTCGATCGTAGTAACTATCCGGCGTGTCCATGAACTTGACGCCCTGCGCGCGCAGCTTCGCCACGGTGGAATAGATGTCGGTGGTCGCCAGCGCGATGTGCTGGATGCCCTCGCCGCGGTAGTCGCGGATGAACTCGGCGATCTGGCTCTTGTCGTCGGCGGACTCGTTGATCGGGATGCGGATCTTGCCGCAGGGCGAGGTCATCGCCCGCGACACCAGCCCGGTCTGCTTGCCCTCGATGTCGAAGTAGCGGATCTCGCGGAAATTGGCGATGCGCTGGTAGAACCCCGACCAGACATCCATGTTGCCGCGCTCGACGTTGTGGGTCAGGTGGTCCACCTCGGTCAGACCGACGCCGGTGTGCGGCACATCGGCGCCATCGAAGAAACGGAAATCCACGTCGTAGATGTTCTTCTCGCCGTAGCGGTCCACAAAATAAAGCACGCTGTTGCCGATGCCGTAGACCGCCGGCAGGCGCAGTTCCATCAAGCCGGGCTTGGCGTCGAACGGCACCGCGCCGTTGGCCACCGCGTAGTCATAGGCCTTCACCGCATCCTTGACACGCCAGGCCATCGCCGCCGCGCAGGGGCCATGCGCGCGCGCGAACTGCTCGAAGTGGGTGTAGGGCGCGGCGTTGACCAGAAAATGCACGCCGCCCTGACGGAACAGGGTGACGTTCTTGCTGCGGTGTTTTGCCACCGCCTTGAAGCCGAGCAGCTCGAACAGCTTGTGCAACTGTTCGATGCCGGTCTTGGTCGGGGCGGTGAACTCCACGAACTCGAAGCCGTCCGTTTGCAGGGGATTGGTGGTCATGGTCAGGCGGCCTTTTCAAACAAAGGGGAAAACAAGCCGAGCTTTCTGGCTTCCTGCACTTGGCCCATCAGATCCATCCGGGTCAGCTCGTACAGCTCGCGGAAATCCTCAATCACATAGTAAAGCGGTTGCAGGATGTCGATGCGGTAGGGCGTGCGCAGCACGTCGAGGATGTTGAAGCGTCGACGCTGCGCCTTGGAACTGCTGAACGCGTACTCGGTCTCGCCGATGGACGACAGAATCCCTCCGCCATAAATCCTCAATCCACCACCGGTTTTCTGCATCAGGCCGAATTCCACCGTGAACCAGTACATGCGCTCGAGAAACACCTGGTCTTCGGCGCTCGCCGCAAGACCCAGTTTTCCGTAAGTCTGGGTAAAGTCGGCAAAGTATTTGTGCGTCAGCAGTGGCGTGTGGCCAAAAATCTCGTGAAAGATGTCCGGCTCTTTCAGGTAATCCAGTTCCTCGCGCACGCGCACGAACGTCGCGGCGGGGAACTTGCGATCGGCGAGCAGCTGGAAGAAATCGTTCACCGGGATCAGTGCCGGCACATAGGCCACTTCCCATCCGGTCTGTTTACGCAGCCGCGCCGAGATCTCCGGCAGCTGCGGCACGCGCTCGCGCGGAATTTTCAGCAGGTCGAGGCCTTGCAGAAATTCGTCGCAGGCCTTGCCTTGGATGGCTTTTTCCTGACGCGCATACAGCTCGGCCCAGATCGCGTGCTCTTCGTCGGTATAGCGCACCTGTCCTGCGGCATCGGGCTGGTGCGAGACGTAGCGGGTCTTGGCCGTTGCCGGGTTCAGGGCAGGACTCCGGTAATCGGGACCGGCGCAACATAGGCCGCGACGCAGGCGTCGAAGATCGCCCGGGCCGAATGGCCGGCGGCTTCGATCACGTCCCTGTCGCAGTACACCGTGACGGGATAGAACGCCTTCATCACCTCGGGTTCCTCGGTTCCGAATGGCACCGCCTGGATCGATTCGGCAAAAGTCGGTGCCGGCAGCATGTGCCGGTAGATGGCCGACGAATCGGGATACGCACCGCCCCACGGCAGCCAGGTGATGGCGTTCTCGGCAACCGCGTTGACCGGCCGGTCGGCAGGATCGGAGACCACGTAGGTGAAATAACCCTCGCCATCCAGCGCGGTCTGATCATCGCGCGCGCAGGCGACAAAGCGCTGGGTCGCGAATTCGTTGGTGCAGAAACTCCAGTAACGCAACTGCGGCGCCGCGCCCTTCACGCGCGGATCGCCGGCCCAGGTCGGCGCCTTGGCGCGGACGATGTACGTATCGCCCTGGTCGCGGAAGTAACGCACGCCGACGTAGGCGTTGTCGCGGTTGCCGAGAAAACCGCCGCTGGTGTCCGGCGGCAGGATGTCGTGCAGCGGCGTGTTGCGCGTCAGCGTGTCCGGCAGGCTATAGAACTTGCGGTACACCGGCTTGAAGCGCGTGCTGGCGGGCGGCAAAGCGTCGGGCCAATCTGCAGGGAAATCCGCATCGGCGATGCGTTCGTTCAAACCCAGCGACAGCGGCAGATCGGGCATCAGCGAGCAAGGCGCAAGCCCGACGATGGCCTGATCACCCGCGGCGGTTTCCATGACGATGCGCGGCAGGCCGACTTCGCCGGTGTCGCCATCCGAGGCGATGTAGATGCGGTACAGCAGGGACAACTGTGGGTTGGGCTGCGCACCCGCTGCGGGCAGCGTCGTGCTGCCGGAATACATGTGGTTCGCCGGTCGCGGCTCCGGCACTTCCGACGGCACCAGGTACATCACATAGTCGCCGCCCCAGCGGTCGCCCGGTGTCTGGCTGGGCGAGCGGAACGGATTGACGCTGTTCTCGGCCGGGTCCAACTGGAAGTCGGCCAGGCTGTCGACCTGCCGGAGCTGGGCGTCGTAGCTGTTGAATGAAAAGTAGCGCGCGTTCGGATAACGGCCTTCGACGCGGAAGCGCGTGCCCGGCAGATACGGCAGCTGGATGAACCAGTATTTCGCCGATTCGTCGGGAAACGCGACATTCACCAGGTCGGCGTTCGAGGCCAGCACGGTCGAACAGGCGGCATCGGCCGCGGGCTCTGGACCGGCGACAGCGCGTGCGGGGGGCGATGCGGCGGCGCGTGCCGAGATGCTTTCGGAATTGCCACAGGCCGACAGCGCGCCCATCAGGGCAACCGCCGCTGCGGCGGCGCGCATTTTCATGAGGTTTGGCATACGCGATTCCTTGTCTACAGACCCGCGAAGCGATCCGCCGCCTCGATCAGTTTCGACAGTATCCCGCTCTCGCTCGCGGCATGACCGGCGTCCGCGACGATCTGCAGGTCGGCTTCCGGCCAGGCGCGGTGCAGATCCCAGGCGGATTTAAGCGGGCACACCACGTCGTAGCGGCCCTGGACGATGACGCCGGGGATCTTGCGGATGCGGTGGACGTTCTCCAGCAGCCAGTTCGGGCTGTCGAAGAACCCGCCGTTGACGAAATAGTGGCACTCGATGCGCGCGAAGGCTTCGGCGAATTTGTCCTCGCCGAAACGCTTGACCAGATCGTCACTGGGGAACAGCTTGCTGGTCGCGCCCTCCCAGATGCTCCAGGCTTTCGCAGCCTCCGAGCGGACTTTCGCGTCCGCGCTGGTCAGCCGCTTGTAATACGCCTGCACGAAATCACCGCGCTCGAACTCGGGGATGGGCTGGAGGTAATGCTCCCAGGCGTCGGGATAGATCCAGTTGCAGCCCTCCTGATAGAACCAGCGGATCTCCTCCGGCCGCAGCAGGAAGATGCCGCGCAGGATCAGCGCCGACACCCGCTCGGGGTGGGCGATGGCATAGGCCAGCGCCAGCGTCGAACCCCAGGAGCCGCCGAACACCGCCCATTTGTCGATGCCCAGCGTTTCGCGGATCTTCTCCATGTCGGCGACCAGGTCCCAGGTCGTGTTCTCGCGCAGTTCGGCGTGCGGCGTGGACTTGCCGCAGCCACGCTGATCGAACAGCACCGCACGGTACTTTTGCGGGTTGAAGAACTGCCGGTGCCAGGGCTCGACACCCCCACCCGGCCCGCCGTGGACGAAGACGATCGGCTGGCCCTGCGGGTTGCCGGACTCCTCGATGTTCAGCTCATGCAGGGCGGAAACCTTGAGTCGCTGTCTTTGGTACGGCTCGAGGGCCGGATAAGGGGTTTTCATAGGCTGCATAGCTAGGGCCTGTTAACAGTCATACGACAGTTGCGACGGAGGCTGCGGCAGCGCAGGGATAGGAACGAACCTCGACGCTTGCTGATTGCAAGCTAGGGGTGAGTGACAACGCCATGCGCTGCCCCAGCCCCGCCCCTTCGGGTTGCGTCCGTAAACGCGCCATGCAGCGTTGCTCGTCGTCACAATAGGTAACACTATTCTTCCTCCTCGCGCCTTGCCTGGCGCATTTGCGGACAGCAACGCAATCTGCCGGATGGCAGTTAACAGGCCCTAGGGCCTGTTGACCGGCTCTAGAGGTATTTTCCCATAGCGGCGATTGCTGCACTGCGATAGCATCGCGCTCACTGACGAATCAGGCGTATTTCTTGCAAAACAGGCTCATGTACAAGTTTTTTTCGGTGGTCGCGCTAAGCCTCGCGCTGGCGGCGCCATCGTCGGCGCAAGCATTCGACTCGGGCTTTCCCGAGCCGGCGATCCTCAAACCCAGTATCGAGTTCTGGACGCGCGTCTTCGGCGAATTTTCCGAATACCAGAGCGTGATCCATTACGAAGAGCAGCCGTACAAGATCTACGCGATCCTCGACTTCCGCGACGAGATCGCGGCCGGCCGCAGCATCGCTAACGTGCGCAGTCTGCAGAAGCGCGTCGAGGAGAGCACCAA
The DNA here is from genome assembly GCA_038043245.1 of Pseudomonadota bacterium. Lineage (GTDB taxonomy): Bacteria > Pseudomonadota > Gammaproteobacteria > Nevskiales > Nevskiaceae > JACPFV01. Next base: position 22,463 of record JBBTCH010000012.1, read on the forward strand.
GCGCCGTCTCAACGAACAGCTGCGCAAGGTGCATCAGCATCGCGATAACCCCGATGCGCTCGACGGCGAAGAGCGGCTGCTGTGGTCGCTGCTCAGCGACAGCGACGAGCCGAACCGCTACAAGAACGCCGTCGGCGAGTGGCGCGCGCAGCGCGGACTCAAGGAACGCACGCGCCGTGCCCTGGAAGTGTCCGGCGCCTATCTGCCGGAGATGGAGCGCATCTTTGAAGCCTATGGACTGCCGACACGCCTGACGCGCCTGCCGCTGGTGGAATCCTCGTTCAATGTCGAGGCCTATTCCAAGGTCGGCGCCGCCGGGCTCTGGCAGTTCATGCCGTCGTCGGCACGCATCTACATGCAGCTGAACGAGGCGGTGGACCAGCGCGCCGATCCCTGGGCCTCGACTGAGGCTGCGGCCAAACACCTGCGTGACGATTACGAGACGCTCGGCAACTGGCCGCTGGCGCTCACCGCCTACAACCACGGCCGCGGCGGCTTGGCGCGTGGCCTGCGCGAAACCGGCGGCTCGACGCTGGAAGACCTGCTGACGCGCTGGGACGGCGGCCGCCGTTTCGGCTTCGCCTCGCGCAATTTCTACGCCGAGTTCATCGCCGCCAGCAATGTCGAGGACAACTACCGCTCGCATTTCGGCTCGGTCGACCGCGATTCACCGCTGCGCTTCGAGACCGTGAGCACCGACCACTACGTGCCCTACGAAGTGCTGCAACGCTGTGCGGGGGTGGATGACGAGACCTTCCGCCGGCTGAATCCCTCGTACCGGCCGGATGTGATCGAAGGCAACCTGTATGTGCCGCCCAGCGACTCGATCCGCGTACCGGTCGGCCACGCCGGCAGTTTTCGCACACAGTACGCGGCGCTCGCCGCCGACCAGCGCTTCGAGGGACAACGCAATTATTACGCGCAGCATCGCGTGCGCAATGGCGACACCTTCCAGCGCATCGCCAAGTTTTACGGCACTTCGGTGCGCGCCGTGCTGGCGGCGAATCCCGGCATCAAGCCCAACCGCCTGCGCGCGGGGCAGATGGTGCGGATCCCGCCGCGCGGCGGCCGCGCCAACCGCACCTGAGCGACGAATGCTGATCCCCTTGCGGTCTGTGGCGAAAAAACTCGTGCGCCAACGGCAGGAAGACCTGGCCCACGCCGAGACCTATCGCGCCTGGCGCGAGATCGCGGTCGAGCTCGATCGGCTCGAAGGCGCGGAAAGCTGGAAAGCCGACGACACCAGCGAGGACTACGACCATCTGCTGATCAAGGAGCGCCTCGCCGCTATGCGCGAGCTGCGCAAGCGCGGCGACGTGCGGCCGCTGGTGTTCATGCTGCACGAGGGCCTGCATGGCAATCTCGGCAACATCACGCGCCCGGCGATGTATGCGGTCAGCCGCGTCGGCACCAAGAAGCTGATCGAGGACTACGTGCAGGAAGTCGCGCGTTGCCTCGACTACATCTGCGTCGGCGATTTTCCGGATTTCGGCCACGACCAGAAGATCCTGTTCTTCAAGCGCACCGGCAGCGCCTTCGGCCGCAGCGCATTGATGCTGTCCGGCGGCGCCACGCTGGGCATGTTCCACCTCGGCGTGATCAAGGCGCTGCACGAACAGGACCTGTTGCCGCGCGTGATCTCGGGATCGTCGGCGGGTTCGATCATCGCCGCCATGACCTGCAGCCGCACCGACGCCGAACTGCCGGCGATCTTCGACTCGGAATCGCTGAACCTGCGCGCGTTCCAGAACCTCAGCCTGCGCGCCGCGTTCAAATCCGGCGCGATGATGGACGGCCACGCGCTCGACGCCTGCCTCGAAGCCAACATCGGTTCGGAGACCTTCACCGAAGCCTTCGAGCGCACGCGCCGCATCGCCGGCATCACGGTGTCGCCCGCCGAGGTGCACCAGCAGGGCCGCCTGCTGAATTACCTGACCGCGCCGAACGTGCTGATGCGCCGCGCAGTGCAGGCCTCGTGTGCGGTGCCCGGCATCTTCCCACCGGTGATGCTGCAGGCGCGCGACTATCAGGGCGCGACGGTGCCCTACATGCCGAGCAAGCGTTGGGTCGACGGCTCGCTGTCCAGCGACCTGCCGATGCTGCGGCTGGCACGACTGCACAACGTCAACCACTACATCGTCAGCCAGACCAATCCTCACGTGGTGCCGTTCCTCAGCGACCGCCTGCCGAAGACCGGCATGCTGCCGTTCGCCGCCGAACTCGCCGCCACCAGCAGCCGCAACGCGCTGAAGCTGGCGCGCAAGCATTTCGACGTCGCCGCGCCGGCGCTGTCCAAGGTCTACAGCATCGTGCGCCAGCGCTATTCGGGCGACGTCAACATCTTCCCCTCGCATGCGCCGAAACAGCTGATGCGCATGTTCGCCAACCCGTCGTCGGAAGACATCGCGCGCTTCATCCGCGACGGCGAACGCGCGACCTGGCCGAAGATCGACCGCATCCGCAACCAGACGCATATCTCGCGCGCCTTCGAGTCCTGTCTGCTGTGGCTCAAAGAGCGTGCGCGCGAGCCGCAGCACCCGCCGAAGCGCCTGCTGCGCGCCGCCTCCTGAGACCCGATCCGTGCCTTCCATCACCCGCATCCCCGAGCGTCGCAAAGCCCTGATCCATGCGGCGGAAGCCGCCCTGAAGCCGACGCCGAAAGCCAAGATCCCGGTCACCGCGCGCGGCCGCGCCACCCTGCGCCGCATCCTCAACGCCGCCGAGGTCGAGTTCGGCGAAAAGGGTTATCACGACGCTTCAGTCAGTTCGATCACCGTGCGCGCGAACGTCGGCCAGGGCACCTTCTACCTGTACTTCAACACCAAAGAAGAAGTGTTCATCAGCCTGGTGCGCAACATCGAGCACACGCTGCGCAGCCGGGCCGCCGAGTTGCGCGCCAAAAGCTCGACGCGCATGGAGCTCGAACGCCGGCGCATCGAAGCCTTCTCGCAGTTCTCGATGAGCCACCCGCATCTGTTCCGCATCGTCCAGGAAGCGCAGTTCGTCGCTCCCAACCTGCACCGCGAGTTCTACGAACGACTCGCCACCGCGTTCGGCACCGGCCTCAATCAGGCCGCCGCCGATGGCGACCTGACGCCCGGCGATGGTGAAACCCGCGCCTGGGCGTTGATCGGCATCAGCCATTTCCTCGGATTGCGCCACAGTCTCTGGCAGAAGAAAACGCCCGATCCCGCCGAGATTGATGAAGTCATGCGCTTCATCAGCGACGGCATCGCGCCGAAGAAATCCAACGCGAAATAGCTGACGCGTCTTCGCAAAAAAAAAACGCTGAAGAAGCGTTGCGAGCGAAGGCAGGTTGAGCGAGGCCGGAGCGCAGGAACCGGAGTTTACGAAACAGTAAATGAGGATTCCGAGCACCGCCCGCGCTCAGGCTGCCGAGCGCAGCAGCTTATTCAGTGTTTTTTCAGCAGATCGCGAATCTCCGTCAACAGTTCCTGATCCTTGGTCGGCGCCGGCGGCGGCAATGTGGGCGCCGCTTCTTCCTTGCGCTTGAGATGGTTGATGCCCTTGACCAGCAGGAAGATCGCGAACGCGACGATGGTGAAATCGAACAGTGACTGCAGGAACTTGCCATAAGCGACCACCACGGGCGTGACGCCTTCAATCGGCGCACTGAGTGTGAATGCCAGCTTGGAGAAATCCACGCCGCCAATCAGCAAACCCAGCGGCGGCGTCACCACGTCGGCCACCAGCGAAGACACGATCTTGCCGAAGGCGGCACCGATGATGATGCCGACCGCCATGTCCACCACGTTGCCGCGCACCGCGAACTCGCGGAACTCTTTCAACACGCTCATGGGTGATGCTCCGTAAAAAGGTGATGGATTGTAGTCACGCACAGGAGACTCTTGTAACCTCGCGCGGATATCTTTTATCTGTCATTCCCGCGAAGGCGGGAATCCAGCGCTTTCGAGGTAAACCCCTGGATTCCGGCTCGCGCTGCGCTTGGCCGGAATGACGAAGGAAAAACGTGTCACACCAGATCCACCTCGCCCACTCCGACATCCGCTTCGACGCCGCGGAGAACGAAACCGTGCTCGCCGCCGGTCTGCGTCAGGGTCTGGCGCTGCCGTTCGGCTGCCAGAGCGGCGGCTGCGGCTCGTGCCGCGTGCGGTGTATCTCGGGCCATGTCCACCACATCCAGGAACCGCTGGCGCTGTCCGAGGCGGAACTCGACGCCGGCTATCTGCTGATGTGTCTGGCGCAGCCGCGCTCAAATCTTGAGCTGGACCTCTACCAGCCGGCGCGGCTGGAAGAACTGCGCCCGCACCAGCTCCCCGCCCGCGTGATTGAAAAGCGCCTGCTCGCGCACGACGTCATCAGTCTGTCGCTGCAACTGCCGAAAGAGCCTGCATTCAAATATCTGCCGGGGCAGTACGTGGATTTTCTGCTCGCCGACGGGCGCCGCCGCAGTTTTTCCATCGCCAATGCCGGCGGCACACAGAGCCTGCAGCTGGACTTCCACCTGCGCATCACGCCCGACGGCCGCTTCGCGCATTACGTGCAGAACGACATGCCGGGGCGTACGGTGCTGCATCTCGAAGGCCCGCTCGGCGCGTTCTACCTGCGCGAGGATTCGCAGCGGCCCGTGTTGATGATGGCGGGCGGCACCGGCTTCGCGCCGATCCAGGCGATGCTCGAATCGGCGTTTGCGTCCGGCACAACGCGCACTTTCCATCTGTTCTGGGGCGCGCGCGCCGAGCGCGACCTGTATCTTGATACCCGGGCGCGCGAATGGGCGCGGCTGCACAAGAATTTTTCCTACACGCCGGTGCTGTCCGCGCCCGATGCGGGCTGGGTCGGCGAACGCGGGCTGGTCCACGAGACACTGCTGAAGTCGTATCCCGATCTCGCCGGCCACGAGATCTACATCGCCGGTCCGCCGGTGATGGTGCACGCCGCCAAGCACGCCTTCACCGAAGCCGGGCTCGATGCCGATCACCTGTTCTACGACTCCTTCGACTACGCCTTTGAGACCTGGCCCGGCAAGAAATGAATCCGCAGGCCTCGCTGGAGTTTGAAGACCCCCCCGTCATCGAGCGCGTCAGCCGCCGCGCGCGCCGCATCCGTCTGCACGTGCGCCCCGATGGCGGCGTCGTGCTGACCATTCCGCAGCGCGCATCACGCAGCGCGGCCTACCAGTTCCTCGAGCAGAACCGCGCATGGATCGCGCGCCAGCACGCCAAGCGCAGAACGCAATCCGTCCCGCGCGTACTGCGTTGGGACGGCAGCGACCGTTTGCCGCTGCGCGGCCGCGAGCTTGTGATTGAGATGATCGCAAGCTCGCTCCGCAAACCCGTCGCGCGCTTCGATGCAGATGCCGTGCGTATCCACGCAAGCCCGGCGACGAAACCCGAGCGTTTGCGTCGAGCGTTGGTGGATGCACTACGCGAAGAAACGGCGCGCGAAGCGAAAATCCTGCTCGATGAGGAAAGCGCGCGGCTGGGGATTTCTTATCGCGAGATCAGCATCCGCGACCCGCGCTCACGCTGGGGCAGTTGCAGTGCGGACGGCCGCATCATGTTGTCGCTGCGCCTGCTGCTGGCGCCGGCGGAAGTGTTCCGTTATGTCGCGATCCACGAGCTGTGCCACCTGCGCTGGCGCGGCCACGGCCCGCGTTTCTGGGGTCTGGTCGCGCAACAGATGCCGGAGTTTGAAACACAGCGAGCATGGTTACGGCGGCACGGCGACGAATTGCAAGGCCTGCTGGCCTCTGAATAACACGACACAGCTGGCGGATTTTCAGATGCGCACTTGCTTGACCCATCGAACAGCGCGGCGCAGCATCCGAGATATACCTCACTCTGAGGTCTAATTGGCGTTGGCACTCATGACAATTCGAGCACTCCTCGCGCATCGAGCCCGGATCGTTCTCTGGTCCTGTTGCGGGCTCTTTGGAGCGCTACTACTGGCGTTCGTGCTTGGAGCCCCATCGGAGGTTCTCGTCGTTGGCGTCTTCATCATTGGCATCGCCACTGCTCTTTCAATGCTTTGGTTCGCCTGTCCACGTTGCGAGTACAAGTTCGGCCAGCTCGGTATCTGGCATCTGAAAGAGGCCGGTGCTAATTCAAGAATGAATTACTGCCCTCACTGCGGAGTTAGCTTCAATGAGCCAACTGAAGCGCAACCAGCGGTTCCAGCCGAGATCGTCGCTTCGCGACGCCCCGGCTGAACACGGGCTTCAGTGGATTTGCGCAAACCAGAAAATCCCAAACAGCAAACCGAGCAGTTCGAGTGACCCGGCGATGAACGGGATCACGCTGGGCTTGCCGTCGGCGAACAGGCTGACGATGCGGCCGAACACCAGCCCGGCGAACAGGGTGATGGCGAGCATCAATGCAGCGAATGTGTACTGCGTCGAGAACCCGCCAACCATCAGCAGCACCCCTGAGGTGATGGTGACGCCGCCGGCTGAGGCGCGCAGGTAATTGCGCGCGTCTTTCGAGTCGGCCTGCATCGAGTAGGGGATCGCCACCGCCTCGACCGGACTGACCAGACAGCGGATGCCGATGATGAGAAAGATCACGCCGTTGAACCAGAGATAACCGACCATGTCACGCCTCCTTGCGTTGCGGAATTATTGCTTCTGCGTCGCCGCCAGCTCCAGCCCCTGCTTGTAGAAACGCGCGGCTTCATCGGGATTCTGTGTCGCTTCGGCGAGTCTGGCCAGCTCGCGATAGACCGCGGGCGTCGGCTGCAGGCGCAACAGCACGTCGAGATAGCTGCGCGCCTTGCCCCACAGCCGGCTGCTGACGCAGGCCTTGCCCGCGATCCACAGCAGCTCGGGTTTCTCGCCGAACTCGGCGAGCCAATGCTCGGCGGCGGCCAGATGCGTGGTCGCGTCCGCCGCCACCAGCTCGCCGTGCAGCAGCGCCAGTTCGCCGTCCCAGCCTTCGCGCAAGCCTTGGGCGATCTGCGCCGCGGCTTCCGCAGACGCGTTAAGCGCCACCAGCCCGCGCACATAGGTGCGCCTCAACGCCGGTGCGGCCCGCTGGGCGCCGGCGGATTCCCACAGCGTTTTCAGCGTGTCGAGGCGCGCGTCGCGCGCGGCCGCCTGCATCAATCCGGCGCAGGCGGCCACGCTCAATTCGCGGTGACGCGTTTCGCTCAGCGCGCGTGCGGCGGCCGGCAAGGCCAGCAGTGCGCGCAGGGCATCCCAGTCCTCGGTGCGCGCCAGTGTTTCCGCCAGCAATTCCAGCGCGTAGGCGTGCTCGGGGTCGCGCTCATGCAGCGCACGCAACAAGCTGCGCGCCGGCAGCAGTTCGTCACGCTCCAGGTGAAACTCGATGCGGGCCAGCGAGGTCGCGACCGCAGCCGGCGCGTTCTGCGTTGCCATCTTCAGGTAGTGATCGCGGCGGTCGCCAGCCGACTGGCGCTGCGCCGCACGCGCCGCCAGCAGGTAGTTGAGCGCCCCCTGACTGTGATCGGCGGCGCGGCGCACCAGCTCGATCTCCGCCCGCGACCAGCGTCCTTCGAGCAGATGATGGAGGCCGGCCTCAAAGCTTTCGCGCGCGCGTTCGCTGCGGCGGCGTTGCATGCGCTCGCGCAGCATCGACGGCAGGCGCACACCCGTGAGAAAAAGACGCAACGTAAGCTGGAGGATCAGCACACCGCCGAACAGCGCGGCGAAGAATCCGAACAGCGAACTTTCCAGGACCCAGCCGCTCCAGCGCAGCAGCACGTAACCGGGATCTGCGCGCAGCCACACCGCGGCGGCGGCGCCGAGCACCAGCGCCAGCAGCAGCAATACCAGCCAGCGCAGGCTCATCTCCCCCTCACCCTACCCTCTCCCCCAAGGGGAGAGGGAAAAATTCTTGCCTCTCCCCACAAGTGGGGAGAGGTCGCGCGTAGCACGGGTGAGGGGTGTGGCACATCAGCGCGCGTCGATGAACTCGCGCAGCAGACGCAGCGCGCGACCGGTTTCGGGCAGGGGCGGATTCAGCTCGAGGCGCGCAAGACGTTCAAGTTCCGCCTGCGCGGCACTGACCCCCGCATCGAGCCGGAAGTCCTGGGCCAGCACTTCGGCCGCCGAGGCGCAGAAGTCGCGAAAGCTAGCGCCGTCACTGCGCAGCAGCGCCAGACGCGCCCCTTCGAGTTTCAACATCAGGATCTGCCGCAACAGGGTTTCCTGTTCGGGCCCGAGCACGCGACGCAGGCGGCGGTCATCGCGGCGTAGCGAGAACATGCCTGACAGCGCCTGGCGAACCGTGTGCCACGCGCGCTGCGCCCAACTGTCTGCCGTCATCGGCAGCGCGGGCGTCGGAGGCGGCGATTCGAACTGCGGCGCAGCAGCGGCCTGCAGCGGCCATTGCGGAGATTGGCGGATCAGCGCAGCGAGCAGCAGCGTGATGCCTTCGCGATCCACCGCCGGCACCGCCAGCAGCGCCACGCGTTCCTCCGCCAGCGCCTTGCGCACCGGCGACAGCCGCGCGTCCGTGGCAGCGGCCAGACGGCGGTCGGCCAGATCGAGCAGGCGCACGGCGCTGGCGGGGTCGAGTCCGATCTGCACGCGCTCCGCCGCGGCGGTCAACAGCAGTTCGGCGGACGCCGCCTGCACGCGCAAACGTCCGCCCTGGACGGTGTCGGTGAGTGCCACCGCCTGCGCTTCCAGCGCGTCGAAGCGCGTCGTCAGATTCGCCAGCCCGGTCTTGTCCTGCACGGCGATGCGCGCGGTGTCGGCGTTCTCGGCCTCCAGGCGCTGCACATCGCGCATCAGTTGCCCGATCTGTCCGTCGGTCACGGTCACCCAGTGGTAGAGCGCGTAGACGCCGCCGCCGAGCGCCGCGACCAGCAACAGCCTCAGCGCATGGCGCGGCCAGGAACGGCTTGCAATTTGTGGATCAGTCATGGGTCCGCCATTCGACCAGCGCGCGCACGATGGCGGCGTCGGACATCGGTTGAGTGACGCGCGCATCGTGCACGAATCCCAGCGCACGCGCCTGCTCCAGCACCCGCGCGCTGGGCACCGTCAGCTGTTTTTTGAACAGGGTGGCACGCGAGCCTTCCGGCGTCAGATTCAGCAGGTGCACCAGCGCCTGGCCGCTGCTGATGACGATCACCTCCACGCCGCGCAGCGCCGACAGCACGGCCTCGGCGTCATACGGCAGCGGCACGCGGCGATAGACCTCGGCGACTTCGACCTGCGCGCCGCGCTCGAACAGCGCCCGCGGCAGCACATCGAGGCCGTCTTCGCCGGTGACGATGAGCAGGCGGCGGCCGCGCACATCGGCCAGTTCGGGCAAGGCCAGCAGTGCCTCCGCGGAATGCGCGGACAACGGTGCCATCTGTACCTCGTGTCCGCCGGCCTCGAGTGCGGCGGCGGTGGCGGCGCCGACCGCGGCGACGCGCGGTGGCCACGGCGGCCGGCACAGCGGCTCGGCATGGCGCACTGCATTGGCCGAGGTGAATATCCAGGCATCGTGCGTGCGCGCCGCTTCCAGCACGCTTTGCGCACGTGCCGGATGCGCGGTCGGCTGGATCGCCAGCAGTGGCAGGCGCACCGCAATGCCACCCTGCGCTTCGATCATCCGGCACAGGTTGTCGGACTGTTGCGCCGGGCGCGTCACCAGCACGCGCACGCCGTCGAGCGCATTCATGCTTTCAACTCACGCAGGATTTTTTTCGCGCCCATCGTCAGCAATTGTTCGGCCAGGCTGCGGCCGATGGCCTCGGCGTCCGCCACGGCGCCTTCGATCGTGGCGCGCACCAGGTTCTGGCCGTCCGGCGACGCCACCAGGCCGGTCAGGCTGATGCGACCCGCCTTGAGCACGGCATGGCCGGCCACCGGCACGTTGCAATTGCCGCCGAGTCCTTGATTGAGGGCACGCTCGGCGCTGAGTCGCGTGGCGCTGGCGTCGTCGTTGAGCGCACGCAAGAACTTGCGGGTGCTCTTATCGTCATCACGGCACTCGACGCCGATGATGCCCTGACCCACTGCGGGAACGAATTTCTGCGGATCCAATGCTTCAGCGATGCGTTCCTGCAGGCCCAAGCGCTTGAGACCCGCGCACGCGAGCAGGATGGCGTCGAACTCGTGGTCATCGAGTTTCTTCAGGCGCGTGCCGACGTTGCCGCGCAGATCCCTGACCTTGAGATCGGGCCGCAGCGAAAGCAGCTGCGAAGCCCGCCGCAGGCTGGTGCTGCCGATCACCGCATGCTTCGGCAACTGCTCCAGGCGTGAATGGCGCGCGCAGACGAATGCATCGCGCGGGTCCTCAGCGGCGAGAAACGCGCTCAGGCGCAGACCGTCCGGCAACAGCGCCGGCACGTCCTTCATCGAATGCACCGCCAGATCGGCGCGGCCGTCGATCAGCGCTTCTTCGAGCTCCTTGACGAACAAACCCTTGCCGCCAAGCTTGGCCAGCGACTGCTCCTGCCACTGGTCGCCCCGCGTGGTCAGCGACAGCAGCTCGACTTTCAGATCGGCGTGCGCACGCAGCAATAATTCCTTGACGTGGTTGGCTTGCCACAAAGCCAACGGCGACTGGCGCGTCGCGATGCGAAGTTTCATTCCGTCATCCCCGCGCAGGCGGGGATCCAGCGCTCGCCCATGGCGCTTCGCACCACCTGGATTCCCGCTTTCGCGGGAATGACAAGATTATTTTTAAATTGCAGTGGAAATGAAATCACGTCGGAGATTTTGAGCTCAGTTCGATCAGCCGCCGCACTTCGGCCAGTCGCCGCCGCGACACCAGCAGCGGCTTGTCCACATGACGCAGGCGCAGACGGTGATGTTCTTCGCCGCCCTCGGGCACGCGCTCCAGGCTCAACACGTGACGCACCGCGACCAGCGCCTTGCGATGGATGCGTGCGAACCAAGGTGCGAAATCGTCTTCGAGCGCCTTCAGCGATTCTTCGATCAGCACTTCACCATGCGTGTGGAACACGGTGACGTACTTCTGGTCGGCTTCGAAATACAGGATGTCCTCGGCGGCGACCCGCACCAGCCCTTCGCGCGTGTGCGCGATGACGAAGGCGCGCTTGGGCCGCTCGGCGTCGGCGGCTTCCATCTTGAACTCGGTGGCGCGCGAAGGCCGGCGCGCGCGCTGCAAGGCCTCGCGCAGTTTCTCGCGGCGCACGGGTTTCAGCAGATAGGCCTGCGCCTGCGCGTCGAACGCCGACAGCGCGTGCTCGGCGTAAGCCGTGGTGAAGATCACCGCCGGCGGCAACGGCTGCTGCGCCAGTTCGCGCGCGACCTGCAACCCGTCGCCCTGGCCCAGACGAATATCGAGCAGCACCACGTCCGGTTGCAGCTGCTGCGTGACTGCAAGCGCTGAAGCAGCATCTCCAGCTTCACCCACGACTTCGTAGCCGTGAAACTCCGCGAGCAGGCGCTTGAGCCGCTCACGTGCCAGCGGTTCGTCGTCCACGATCAGGATCTTCATGCGGCGCGGGTCCTGGGGATGCGCAAGCGCGCGCAAAACCGGTCGCCCTCGATCCCGGTCTCAAGGCTGGCGGGCTCGCCATAGATCAGCGCCAATCGCTGGGCGATGTTGTCCAGCGACAGCTGGTGCCCCGGCCGATCCGTCGCGGCATCCACCACAGGGTTCTCGATCTTGATCACCAGCAGATCGCCCTCGGCGCGCGCGTGCAGGCGCAACACGCCGCCCTCGGCACGGCGCGAAATCCCGTGGGTGACGGCGTTCTCGACCAGCGGCTGCACGCACAGCAGCGGCACCTCCCAGCGCAGCAGCGCGTCAGGGATCTCGCGCTCGATGCGCAAGCGCTCACCCAACCGCACCTGCTCGATGCGCAGATAGGCCTCGACGATCTCCAGTTCCTCGGCCAGCGGCGCGATCTGCGTGCGCACATCGAGTCCCGCGCGCAGCAGCGCGGACAGATCCTCGATCATGCGCTCGGCGTCGTCGGGCTTGATCGCGACCAGCGCGGCGATGCTGTTGAGCGAATTGAACAGGAAATGCGGCTGGATGCGTGCGCGCAGCGCATCGTGGCGCGCGTCGGCTTCGGCGCGCAGTTGCTCGGCCCACTGCTGGCGCAGCCAGAAGTAACGCAGCACCAGCAGCGAGACGATGGCGCCGACACAGCCGTTGCGCAGCACGAACAGCCAGCGCGAATCGTCCGGCAGCACCGCGCCGAGACTCACGTATTGCGCCACCACGTGCGCGAGGTAGGAAAGCACGACGGTCATCGCCAGCAACAAGCCCCAACACACCGCGAACACAAACTGCGGATTAGCGCGCGACAGCCAGCGGCGCGCCCGGCACAGCAGCGCGGCGCCGCAGAATCCCAGCCACAGAAGAAACAGCGCGGACAGCAGGAACTGCATCAGCGCCTCGCGGCCGCGCGCCGGACCCATCAGGGTCAGCACCGCGCCGACGCCGAGCATCACGCCGGCCAGGATCAGCAGCGCGCGCGCCTGGCAGAAATCCGGGATCAGGTTCTGCGGCTGACGGAGCTGAGGGACGACTCTGGGCACGGTCGGAAGGTCTTGAAAGGTGCGGTTGTTATACTGCCTTCATCTGCTTTGCACTGCTATTAATGCCAAAAAAACCATTGTCAAAAACAAAGCTGTGGGGAGGCCGGTTCAGCGAGGCGACCGACAGCTGGGTCGAACAGTTCACTGAGTCGGTGAGCTTCGACCAGCGGCTCTGGCGCCAGGACATCGCTGGCAGCAGCGCGCACGCGCGCATGCTGGCCAAGGTCGGCGTGCTGACGAAAACCGAAGCCGACGCCATCGTGCGCGGGCTGATCGCCATCGGCGGCGACATCCAGGCCGGACGCTTCGAGTGGAAGCCGTCGCTCGAAGACGTGCACATGAACATCGAAGCCGAGCTGACGCGGCGCATCGGCGCGGCCGGCAAGAAACTGCACACCGGCCGCTCGCGCAACGACCAGGTCGCGACCGATCTGCGGCTGTACGTGCGCGACGCAATCGATGAACTCACGGCGCTGCTCGACGAGTTGGGCGCGGCGCTGCTCGATCTCGCCGGACGCGAAGCCGATAGCGTCATGCCCGGCTTCACCCATCTGCAGATCGCACAGCCGGTGACCTTCGGCCATCACCTGCTCGCCTGGCGCGAGATGATCCTGCGCGACCGCGCGCGTCTCGCCGATGCGCGCAAGAGAACGAACGTGCTGCCGCTGGGTTCCGCCGCGCTGGCCGGCACGGTGTATCCGATTGATCGCGCTTTCACCGCGAAACAGCTGGGCTTCGATGCGGTCAGCGAGAACTCGCTGGATGCCGTCAGCGACCGCGACTTCGCCATCGAGTTCGTTGGCACCTGCGCCCTGCTGATGGTGCACCTGTCGCGCTGGAGCGAGGAGCTGATCCTGTGGGCCAATCCGCTGTTCGGGTTCGTCACGCTGCCGGATCGTTTCTGCACCGGCAGTTCGATCATGCCGCAGAAGAAAAACCCGGACGTGCCGGAACTGGTGCGCGGCAAATCCGGCCGCGTCATCGGCGCGCTCAACGCGCTGCTGGTGCTGATGAAAGGGCAGCCGCTGGCCTACAACCGCGACAACCAGGAAGACAAGCGTCCGCTGTTCGACGCGCACGATACGGCGCGTGACTGCCTGCGCGTGTTTGTCGCGATGGTCCCGCACATCAAGGTCAACCGCGCCGCCTGCAAAGCCGCCGCCGCCAAGGGGTTTTCGACCGCGACCGACCTTGCCGACTATCTGGTGAACAAGGGCCTGCCGTTCCGCGACGCGCACCACGCCGTCGGCAGCACGGTCGCCTACGCCGCGAAAAAGAACCGCGACCTCGCCGACCTGACGCTGGCCGAGTTAAAAAAGTTTTCGCCGAAGATTGAAAAAGACGTCTATGCGCGGCTGACGCCGGAAGGCTCGGTCGCCGCGCGCGACCACATCGGCGGTACCGCGCCGCGCCAGGTGCGCGCCGCCATCGCACGCGCGCGCAAATGAAAAGAATCTTCAGCCTCGCGTTGGCAGGCCTGCTGCTGATCGGCTGCCGCAACAGCGCGCCGGGCGGCGCAACCTCGACCGGCCCTTCCGCGCCTGCCGTCGACGGCCTTGTCGACAACACGCGCGCACAATGTGTGCTCAACAGTCCGTATCTCGAAGTTGGCAAAGGGCTGGACGCGCCGGGACGCATCGCGGACGACACGCCCGCCGTCACCCCCGTCGCGGGCACCTGCGCCGGCAACACGCAGTTCCGTTTCGGCTCCGGGCTCTATGACATCACCGGCGTCATCGCCAATACCGGCGGCATGGGCTGGGAGGATCCGAGTCAAGTCCTGAGCGGCCTGCACATGCGCCAGTACGCCCGCGCCTTCGCCCTCGAATCGCCGTGCAACAGCAAACGCGTGATCTTCGTTTCCACCGACACCGGCATGGTGTTTGGCTCTGTGCGGTTGTTCGTGCTGAATGCCATTGCCGCCGATCCCGAGCTGTCGAAGTTCTACGGCCCGGACAACGTCATGCTCTCGGCCACGCACACGCATTCGGGCCCGGCCGGCTATTCGCACTACGAGGCCTACAACACCCTGCACTACGGCTACGACGACGACACGTTCCAGGTCATCGCGCAGGGCGTGTTCGAAGCGATCAAGCGCGCCCACGCCAACCTGCAAACGCATCCACAGACCGCGCCGATCGCACTCGCGGTCGGCGAACTGCTCGACACCAATCTCAACCGCTCGAAGCCGGCGTTCGTGATGAACACCGAGGCCGAGCGCCGCGAGTTCGTCAACGCGCGCGGCGAGGACGTGCAGGTAGACAAGCGCTTCGTGCAGCTGAATCTGCTGCGCGACGGCGGCAGCGCCGTCGGCGTGATCAACTGGTTCGGCGTGCATCCGACGGTGATCGGCCAGACCCAGCATCTGGTCAGCGGCGACAACAAGGGGTTTGCCTCCCTCGGTTTCGAGAAGATCATGCACACGCGCTACGACGCGGCGCCCGGCGACGACAGTTTCGTCGCCGCCTTCGCGCAGACCAACGAGGGCGATTCCTCGCCCAATCTGTTCATCGAGCAGTTCGCCGAACCCGATCCCGCGCGCGGCGGCGGCAAGGATGATTTCGAATCCAACGCCATCTCCGGCACCAAGCAGCTCGTCGCTTCACTGAAACTGTTTGGACAGGGCACGCCGCTGAGCGGCCCGGTGGATTACCGTTTTTTCCACGTCAAGATTGACGAGATCACCATCACGGATGAGGCGGTGCTGGCTTCGTTGCGCCATCCGCCGGAACTGGACACCGCCGACAAGCGCACCTGCGGCGCGGTGCTCGGCCCCTCGTTCGCCGCTGGCGCCGAGGACGGCCCCGGACCGACCACCGAAGGCGTCAGCTGCAAATCCTCGCCCGATGTCATCGCTGCGGCGACCGCCGATGCGCAAACACTGATGAACGCCAACCCGGCGACCTTCCCTGATCACACGCTGCCGGTGAACCTGGTCGCCACCGCGCTGCTGTGCCAGGGGACCAAACTGCCCGGATTGAATCTCGGCTGCCAGGCTGAGAAACCGCTGGCCATCCCGCTGGGCCCGCCGTCTTCCTCCGAGCCCAACATCCTGCCGTTCCAGCTGTTCCGCATCGGCAACCTCGCCATCGTCGGTCTGCCCTGGGAAGTGACGACGATGTCGGCGCGGCGCATCCGCAAGACCCTGCTCGAGGTGCTCGCGCCCGCGGGCATCGACACCGTGGTCATCGCCGGACTTGCCAACGAGTTCGTGCACTACCTGACCACGCGCGAGGAATACTCGACGCAGCAATACGAAGGCGCGTCCACGCTGTTTGGCCCGTGGACGCTGGCCGCCGTGCAGCAGGAAACGCGCAAGCTCGCACTCGCGATGCGCGACGGCGCAGCCTCGCCCGACGGTCCCGATTACGTGGACGTCACGCCGCGGCTGGTGCGCCCGCCCTACAACCCTTCCGACACGCCGGCCAGCCCGACCGGCAGCTTCGGTGCACTGGTCGCCGATGTGCCGGCCAGCGTCACGCGCGGCGACACCGTGCGCGCCGAGTTCCAGGCCGGCCACCCGCGCAACGACCTGCGCACCCAGGCCTCGTATGTCTATGCCGAGCGCCAGACCGCCGACGCGGGCTGGGAGGTCGTCGCCACCGATCGCGATCCCGAGCTGATCTACATCTGGAAACCGCGGTTCCCCTCGCCGCTGCCGCTCGACCCACCTTTCATCGGCCCCTCCACCGCCGAAGCGGCGTGGACCATCCCTCGCGACACCCCCGCCGGCAGCTACCGCCTGCGCCATGTCGGCGCATCGAAGATGACCCCGCTGCTCGACGCCACCTCTTACGAAGGCGTCTCCAGCGCATTCACGCTTACCGGCGAGCCGCAAACCTGCCCGTGAATCCCCAGCCATTGACCGGCCGCATGGCGCGCGCGATGCAGGCCGTCTGGCTGGTGGAGCTGGTCGGTTTTGCGATCGCAGCTGGGCTGATGCATCGCAACAGTCTGGGCGTCTGTGAGATCGCAGCGTGGCTCGCGGCCTGGTGGTTCGGCTTTCGCGCGCTGATCGTCGCCGAAAGCTTTCGCAATGGCGAAACCAATAAATCCCCACGCCCACCCGCGCACCAGATCGGATTCTTCGCAGCGCTGCGCTTGTTCGTGGCGGAATATCTGGCGACGGTGCTGACGTTCAACTTCATGTTTCCGCTCGAACGCTGGCTGCTACCGTTACCGGCCACACCCACCGTGACGGGCCGCAAAACCCCCGTAATCCTCATCCACGGCTTCATCTGCAACCGCGGCTACTGGAGATTTTTTGCGAACGCGCTGGAGCGCGCCAGGCTCGGGCCGGTTTATGGGGTGACGCTGGAGCCGGTGCTCGGCAGTATCGACGAACATGCGCGCCGGCTCGGCGAAGTCATCGAACAGGTGTGCAGATCCACCGGCGCGCCGCAGGTGGCCCTGGTCGGTCATAGCATGGGTGGACTCATCAGCCGCGCTTATCTGCATTCGGGCGGCGCTTCGCGTGTCGAACGCATCGTCACCCTCGGCTCGCCGCACCACGGCACCCTCGGCGCGCATCCGGTGCGTAAGCTCGCCGAGGATGCGAAGCAGATGTGCATCAAGAGCGTCTGGCTGACCACGCTCAACGCACACGAATCGCGGCCTTGTCCGGTGCCGATCACCTCAATGCTGACCCCGCACGACAATATCGTCTATCCGCAGAACAGCGCGCTGCTGGCGTATCCGAATGCGCGCAACCTCCACTTCCACGGTCTCGGCCACGTCGAGCTGGTGTTTTCGCCCAAGGTGATGCGGGCCGTGATTGAGGAACTGCAGCGGTGAGAACGTTCGCTACCGGTCTGCTGATCGTGCTGCTGGCCGGCTGCAACCGCAGCGAGCCGGCAAAGCTGCCCAGCGCCGGCACGACGGTGCGCGCCGAGACTGCCGGCACAGTGCCGCAATTGCGCCGCGACGGCCGCTGGATGGTGGACGAGAAGCAGCGCGTGGTGCTGCTGCACGGCGTCAACGGCGTGTGGAAACTCGCGCCGTATTTTCCGCCAGAGGTCGCCGCTGGATTCGTTGCCGCCGACGCCGACTGGCTGCGTGACCACGGCTTCAACACCGTGCGCCTCGGGGTGATTTTCGCCGGCGTGATGCCCGCACCCGGCGTGATCGATTCCGCCTACCTCGACGGCGTGGACCGCGTGGTGCAACTGCTGGCCAGTCGCGGCATCTGGGTGATGCTGGATTTTCATCAGGACATGTACAGCGAACGCTACGAGGGCGAAGGCTTTCCCGCCTGGGCGGTGAACGACGACGGCATTCCGCATCTCAACGACTTCGGCTTTCCCGGCAACTATTTCACGCCCGAATGCTCGCGCGCCTTCGACAATTTCTGGGCGAACACCGATGGTCTCTGGGATCACTACCGCGACGCCTGGAAAGCGGTGGCGGCCAAGTGGAAAGACCAGCCGTATCTCATGGGCTACGACCTGATCAACGAGCCCTGGCCGGGCACCGACCTCGCCAGCTGTGCCAATCCCTTCGGCTGTCCGTTGCACGACGACCGCAAATTGCAGGCACTGCAATCGCACGTGCTGGCCGGCATCCGCACGGTGGATACGAACAACATCGTCTGGTTCGAGCCGAACCTGGTGTTCAACTCCGGCGCGAAAACCGGTCTCGGCCTGCTGACGCCGCTGAATGACGCCAATCTCGGATTCTCCTGGCACAAGTACTGCCTGCCAGCGGCCTTGCTGCACGCGCAAGGCTTCACCGACGTGCCGGCCTGCACGCAATATCACCAGATCGTCAGCGACAACGCCGAAGAAGCCATCGCGCGCATGGGCGCGACCACGCTGATCACCGAGTTCGGCGCCAGCGAGGACATCCCCGATCTCGTTCAGGTTGTCACCCAGGCCGATGCCCAACTCACCGGCTGGCAGTACTGGCACTACAAGGGCTGGATGGACCCGACCTCGGAAGATCCGACCGGCGGCGCGCAAAGCCTGTTCACCGACGACGACCTGAACAGCGCCAAGCGCGAGAAGCTATTGGTGCTGGAACGCACGTATCCGCAATCCACCGCCGGCATTCCGCTGTCGCTGTCGTTCAACACTGCCAGCGCTGAGTTCAATTACCGCTACACGCCGCGCACCGCGACCGGCCCCACCGAGATTTACGTGCCGGTGGCGCTGCACTATCCGAACGGTTACGCGCTCGAAGTCAGCGGTGCGAAGGTCCTGTCGGCCGAAAACGCCACGCGAGCGATCCTTGAGAACAGCGCGGGCAGCGCCGAGGTCCGTGTTCGCATCACCCGGCGCTGAGTCGTATCATCCGGTCATGACACAGCAAGCCGCAGTGCTCGACATGCCGGTGGCCAAACCGGCGCCGATGCCCAAGGACACGCCGAAGACCGCCGGCGCAGCGATCCGCGTCTTCGCTGGCAACCTCAGCCCACAGATCATTTTTGCCATGGCCTTGCCGGCCACCGCGGCCCGCGTCTGGCTCGGTGAATGGACGCTGAACGACCTGTGGATCGCGCTGGCGATCGTCGCCTACTGGCCGTTCAACGAGTGGCTGATCCACGTCTTCATGCTGCATTACCGCCCAGTGAAGATTTTCGGACGCACGATCGACTTCAAGCTGCCGCAGACGCATCGCGAGCACCACGGCAACCCCTGGCATCTGCCGCGCGTGTTCATTCCGCGCCACACCTTTGTTTTCACTGTGCCGATCTTCGCGCTGATCGTGTGGTTGTCGCCGGATATGCGATTGGGCCTCACGTTCACCGTGGTGTATCTGTGGATGGGACTCAACTACGAGTGGAGCCATTACCTCGCGCACATCGGCTGGTGCCCTCCGCTGGCGTACTACCAGCGCCGCGTGCGCGAACACCGGCTGCATCACTTTAGAAACGAGAATTACTGGTGGGGGGTTTCACTGGGCCTCGCCGACCGCGTGCTCGGCACCGCACCAGACCCCGCCAGCGTCGGCCGCTCCGAGACCACCGGCAATCCGCTGGCACGCTGAGTGAAAAAAACCTTCTGGGGTATTGGCATCGTTGTGGTCGTGACCGCCACGGCTGCACTGTTGTTGAAGCAACCTGCGGTGCAGGACCGGCTGGTGGAAAAGATCATCCGCAAGAACATGGACAACCGCGACCGCCAGGCGCTGTTCGCCGACGACGCGCTGCGACTGCTGGTCTGCGGCAGTTCGTCGCCGTTCCCGTCCGACGAACGTGCGCGGCCCTGCCTCGCCGTCATCGCCGGCGGCAAGTTCTACGTGGTCGACACCGGCCCCGGCTCGTGGAACCGCATGGCGCTGCTGCGCATCCCGGGCGAGCGCATCGGCGGCGTGATGTTCACCCACTTTCATTCGGATCACGTCGGCGACCTCGGCGAATTCAACATGCAGACCTGGGTTGCGGGACGCGACGCCCCGCTGCAAGTCTACGGACCGGCGGGTATCGAGCGACTCGTCGCCGGATTCCGCGAGGCCTATGCGCTCGACACCGGTTACCGCATCGCCCATCACGGCGCCGAGATGCTGTCGCTGGAGCGCGGCCAGATGCAGGCGCGGCCTCTCGTCTTGGACAGCAAGGGGGGACTGCGCCCGGTACTCACCGAGGGTGATCTGAAAGTCAGCGTGTTCCCGGTCACGCACACACCCATCGACCCGGCGGTCGGCTACCGTTTCGACTACAAAGGCCGCTCGCTGGTCATCAGCGGCGACACCATCAAGGACAAAAACCTGATTGCCGCATCGCGCGGCGCCGATGTACTGGCGCACGAGGTGCAGAACCAGCACATGGTGGCCCAGCTGCGCGAGGCCGCTCATGAACTCGGCCGTCCGCGGCTGGAGAAAATCTTCAGCGACATCCCGAGCTATCACACCAGCCCGGTCGAAGCCGCCGAGGCCGCCAACGAAGCCGGCGTGGCGACGCTGCTGATGTATCACCTGACACCGCCGCCGCCCAATGCCATCGCCGAATCCGCGTTTCTGCGCGGCGTCGCCGAGGTGCGGCCGCAAGGCATCGTGATGGCGCGCGACGGGATGGTCATCGAGCTGCCGCTGGCCGGTGGCGTGGCCGTGGTGCGCCAGTTGAACTGGTAACCGCTGAAAGCGAGCGCGCTTAGCCTCAGAACTTGGCCGAAAGACTCACCGCGCCAAATCGGTCGCCGCGGTCCTGTCCACTGAATTCCTTGGTGCGGTAGACCAGCGTGTAGGAGAGTCTCAACCCGCCGAGGGTCATCGCGGCGCCTGCCTGGATATCGGCGACGAAATAGCGCTTGTTCACACTCAGACTGTCTCCGTCGGTATTGCCGTCGAGAAACAGGTTGCGGCCGATGGCGCGCCCGTCGACGCCGCCGAATAAATACCAGCCCACCGCGCTGCGCGGCAGAAAAAATCCGGAGCCGGGCAGGCTCGGGCGAATGCGCGGCGCGCCAAAATCATTGCTCAGATCCTTGCCAATGCGCAGCATCAACCCGGCATTGAGATAGGTGCCGACGTTGCCGAGGCTGCCGCCCAGATGCGGGGTCGCATCAACCCCGAGCCCCAGTATTTCGGTCTGCGCCAGCGCACGCCATTTGCGCTCGTAGATCAGCGCGGCGCCCGGCTCGTCGTGCAACTGGTTGCGCCAGCCCAGCGCCTCATCGACGCCGATCAATCGGTGGAAGTTGTTCTGCACGCCCTCGCCGCCGGCCGAAGGTCCGACAATGCCCAGATCCAGCTCCCAGGTGCTCAAGGTGTTCTCGGTTTCGGCGAGCACGGCAAAGCCGCCGTAGAGCCAGCCGGCATACGGGCGCTCGCCGGGTTGCGGCCCGCGAACCGTTGTGTCCATCGGCGTATAGATGTTGTGGCCCAGCACATAGCCCGCACGCAGCGCGGCGCTTTCGGGCATGCCCGGCAGGATCTCCGCAAAACTGCGCAGCAGGCCCGGCACTTCATTCTTCGGCGACAGGTAGGACAGCTGCAAGCCGTTGGTGTAGTGGCGGTCTGTGCCGGAAAACTTGTCGTTTTCCACCAACACATTGAACGTCCCTTCCGGAGCGTCATCGTCAGCCGCGGTGGCTGCGCATCCCACGCAAAGCAACAATAGCCCGGCCAGCGCCCGATGCAGGGCGCTGCCCTGAGCCTTGATCATGGGTAGCGTTCTCTGTGCTTTCGACGTCAGGACTTGCCCTTGCCGTGCTCCTTGCCCTTCTTGGCCTTGTCCTTGCCACCACCCGCTTTGCCGCCGCCGGATTTACCGCCACCTTTGCCACCGCTGTATTGCAGATTGCCGCTCTTGAGTCGGTGGAATTCATCGGAACCCGGTTTGATGCCCAGCTGCTTGGCGATGACGCCCCAGCCTTTGCCCCGGTTGGATTCGTAGACTTCGATCACGCGTTCCGGCGGCAGGCCGGCCCATTGGCCGAGCTGGAACACCAGAAAGGCGTTGCCGGGATCGCCAACGCTGCCAATCACGGCGCGTACCTTGACCTGCGGCACACCAAACTGCGTGGACACCTGTGCCGAGAATCCGTCCATGTCCACACGCGCCTGCGCGTTAACGTTGCTCAGAAAATCTTCCAGGCCGCCCGCGTGCACGGGGCCTGCCGAGAGTGCCAACAGCATGAGTAGAGTCGATTTTATTTTCATCAGATTTCTCCTTGAGTCGTGGTTAGTTCTGCTTCCAGCCGCCAGCGTCCTCGTACCACCAGCCGGATTGTGCCTTGGCCATCCAGCGCTGCGCGAATACGCTCTGGATCTGGCCTTCCCACTGCGGCTGGCCATTGGCGACCGCGATCTCCCGGTACAAGGCCTTGCGGTCGTTGTTCTCGTCGGCGACCAGGCCTTTCGCCGCGTTGCGCTTGGCCAGCGGCACTGCGTTGGCGTCGCGCAGTTCCATCAGGCCGTCACCAGTCAGGCCGACCGCGCCCGAATCCAGCAGCGGTTTCAAGGCGGCGAAGCGCGCTTCCATCGAGGCCTTGATGCGTTGCACCTCGGGCGAACTGACATCGATGTTCGGCTGCTGGCCCTCGGCGGCCTGCGCCGGCGGTACGACGACATCCAGCAGGGCGACGAACAGACGCGACGGCAGGCTCGAGGTCGGCTGGGGCTCCTCGGCTTTCGGAGCCGGCGCACGCCACACATCGTCAATGATGCGATCCGCGGCTTTCTCCGCCGCCGCCGCCGGGAAATAGACGTTGATGGTGACGCAGGCGGTAGCCAGCAGGGCGCTGAAGAACGACATCGGCAGTTTGCGGGTCATGGACGGCTCTCCAAGAAGGGTCGGATCCAGTATAGAACGTGGCAGATGGTTTTCCGTGCACATCATTCCAGCTTCGGCCCACCGGACGCCTGCGCCGATTTGAGTTGCGACAGCAGGTTGGTCCACGACACGCGTTGCGCGTAACCCACCACGTTGATGCGCGGCAGCCATGCGCCCTTGACCAGGTAATACCCCTTTTGTCCTTCGGCACTGCCTGCCGGCTCGACGCCATCCATCTGGCAGATGCCGTCGCGCAACACGCAGGAGATGCCGAGCCGGTCGTAGCCGAAATCTTCGAACACGCTCATGAACCCGTGCGCGAGAAACCCCGTCGGCCCGCCGCCGATGGCGGAGATATTGTCGATGGCGCGTTGCGAGATGCGGTGCTTGCTGTCGTCGTCCGGGGTCGAGTAGAGGCGCCCGTCGAAAGCCACCGGGCTCCAGTTGAGCAGGCGCAGGTTCTTGACCTCGCCATCGAGCCGGCCGGTGATGCGGCCGAACGAGAATGTGCGCGTCAGCCGCTCAAGGTCGAGCCGACGCATCTCCAGGTCGGCCATCACCCGCGGCAGCACGCCGAACGGCTGCACCGCCTGCAGCTTGCTGACACGAAGGTTGCCATCGAACAACTGCGCTTCGAGCGCACCGTCAATCGTCCACACGTCATCGCGTACCGTGAGGCCCGGCAGGCGACCCGCCAGCGTGCCGGTGAATTCCGGCCAGCCGAGCGCCTTGCACAGCGCGGTCAGGTTCAGCGGCTCCAGCGCACCGGTGAAATCGGCGTTGAGCTGCGCACCGCCGAGACCACGCAGCGCCAGACGCTCGACGTTGAGCGCGCCTTCCAGCAACGGCTGTCTCCAGGGTTCCAGCAGCGAAAAATCTTTCCCCTGCGCGCGAAACCTCATCTGCGAAGCACCAAGCGCTACCTTTTTGACAGCGCCGCCGCTCCATCTCAGTCGGGAGATCGCCGCGGACATTGGCGACCAGTGGACATCACCCGCCATCTCGTCCAGCGACAGGCCAAGCTTGTCAGCCTTGAAGTTCACGCCATCAAGTTGCACATCGAGGTTTTGTACCGCGCCATCGCTCAGCGCGAGTTGTGCACTCGCACGCCCATCGACGGTGACTCCGTCGAGCTTGCTGCCGATCAGAAACGGCTGCACGGCAGTTGCGACCAGCGGCGCCAGATCCTGCGCCTGTACGACAGCCATCAGCGTCAGCAATTTGAAGCCCGCGTCCAGCTGACCGCTGGCTTCGACGCGGCCCGCCTTGCCCAACACACTGACCCAACGCTCGATGCCCCAGCCCTTTGCATTCTTGATCAGCGCAGCGTCCAGCTTGATCGGCAGCACACCAAAGTCAGCAAACACCGGCTCGGCGTAAACCTGGCCGCCCTGGGTTTTCAGCGCGATTTGCACACGGCCATTGTTGTGGAGACTCAGCTTCGCATCGGCCGACAGTTTCTCTGCCGCATAGCGGCCGCTGGCCTCACTGAAATTGAAATTCTTGGCATGCAGCTCAGCGTCGATCTGATCCGCATCCTGTGTCAACGCAAGCTGCAGACCCTGCGACGGCAAAGCCAGCGCGGCCTGCCAGCGCAGCGCGCTGTGAAACTCGAATCGCGCGGTGCCGTCCAGCTTACCGAGGCCCGGCGCGATAGCGGTGAATTTTGCCTTGTCGCAACGCGCGCCCTGTCCAGCCGCGAGTTCGCGGCAGCTCAGCCTGAGATCCTGGATCGGTGCCTGGCCTGTCAGCGTGATGGCGCCGATGCGCAGCTGCAGAACCTTGGGCGGCAAAAGCTGGACTTCGATGTTCTCGGCACGCCAACCCGGCCCATCGACGCGGCGGATACTCAGCGAAAGATCGGACGCAAGCGCAGCAGGGCTCGCAAGCACCAGGAACAGCGCCGCCCGCTTGAGGTGTTTCAAGGCCATTTTCTGACCTTAACCAAAAAACACAAGCCGGGTTTTGGCCTTTATTCAGCCTTAAGCGGGGAGTGCTTACGAGCGGCAAGGATGCGCTCGACCTCTTGTTCCCAGCGCTTCAGCTCTTCGTCATAGCCTTCAAGCACACAGATGCCACAACCACCGCCACAGCAATCGGGCATCTCGGGCTTGGGCGGCAGCTCCTCGTGGTTCGATACGCCCGGCGTTGCCGGGCTGCTCACCACGAACGGGGAGGTCATTTCTTCGGGAACAATTTTTTATTGATGCGATACAGCGCCGAGATGTCTTCCTCACCGAACCCCTGCTTCATCAGTTCTTCATAGGGCGCGAGTGTCGCCTCGGTCACTGGCAATTTGCCGCCGAGTGCGCGCGCCATGCGCTGCACGATCAGCAGATCCTTGTGATGCAGCGCCAGCTTGAAGCCCGGCGGATAGCGGCCTTCGACCATGGTCTTGCCGCGATGGTTGATAAACCACGAACCCGCGGCACCGGAGCCGGTGACTTCGATCACCTTCTCCAGCGGCAGGCCAAGCGCCTCGGCAAAGGCGAGGCCTTCGGTGACCGCGTGGTTGATGCCGGCGCACATGACCTGGTTCACCGCCTTGGTCGCCTGCCCGGCGCCGTGCGGGCCCATGTGCAGATGACGCGCACCCATCGCCGCGAACAGCGGCGCGGCTTCGGTGAAATCCTTCTGCTCGCCGCCGACCATGAAGGTGAGTTTGGCGTTCCTGGCGCCTTCGGTGCCGCCGGTGATCGGCGCATCGAGAAAGCGCGCGCCGACTTTTTTCAATCGCGCGGCGGCTTCGATTGCGGTTTCGCGCGCGACGGTCGAGGTGTCGATCACCAGTTTTCCGCGCGCTGCAGGGATCGCAAGTGCATCCACCATCTCCAGCACTTGCGCATCGGCGGTGACGCAGAGGATCGTCGTGTCGCAATCGCTCCACACATCGGCGGGGTTTTCTGCGGCACGCACACCGAACTCCGCAGTGAAGTTCTTCGCCTTGTCCGTACTGCGGTTCCACTCCGCGCCCAGCAGGTGCTTGCGCGCCAGATGGCTGGCCATGTGCCAGCCCATTGAACCCAGACCGATGAATCCTGTCCTGAGCATAGTCGAAGGGCCGGCTTTCATGCGCCGCGCGCCTCAATGATCAGGCTCTGGTTGCTGCGACCGATCTCGCCCTGCTCATCGAGCAGACGCGTATCGGTGATGCCGCGCCCGCCGCCCTGCGGGATCGTGCGCGCATCGAGGCAGACCCATTCCCCCACCGGGGCGCGATGCAGATATACCGTGAGATCGGGATTGACGAAGCTGTAGTGGCGCAGATCAAGACACAGACTGACGCCGTTGCCCGAATCCGCCGCGGTCATCACGCGCTGCAGCGGCGTCGGCGCCTCGCCCAGCACCAGCGGCTGGCGCATGCGCATCCACATGGCGATGGCGCCACTGCCCCATTCGCCCTGCGCGATGCGCAGTTCCATGCCGGTGTGATAGCCGACGTCGGTGCTGAAGAACGGGAACCCGAAGGGTTTTGAAGCTTCCGGGCCGGGTGGACATTCGCGCGCCGCCGCGGTCGGCGTGGGCACCGGCACTTCGGCCTTGCGGATCGCCACGGCGCTGGCGTGCGCAAGCGTGGTGCCGTCAACCGATTTGAGTTCGGCCCGCAGCCACTGCACCTTGCGCCCCGCGCGCAGCGCACTCGCGCTCGTCACCAGCCGCGCGATGGGGATCGGCTTCAGGATCTCGACCGTCACCCGCGACAGCGAAAACGTGTCGCCGGCGAGCTGCTCCAGCGAGCGCGCCAGCAGCGCCGACGGCGGGCCGGCGTGCTGGAAGTCCGGATGCCAGGGCCCGCGCGTGAGCTCGGTGGCCTCGAACGCCGCGCCGTGCGGAACGAAAAACGCCGCAGGCTGCGTCACTCGTTTGTCGTTCAGGGCGTGGGACACGCCTCAGGCTTGGGCACCGGCTTGGCTTCGGGGGGCTGGCGCTTGAGCGTGAAGGTGTTGGTCGTGGCTTTGCCGGCCTTGTACCAGGTCCAGGTCTGGGTCGCGTGATCCTTGTCCGCGATCGCGAGTTGCAGACGCCCCATGTACTCCTCGCCACTGGCCCAGTTGGTGATCGAATCGAAGCGCAAATCGAATTCGCCCGCCCGGGTGATGCGATGGGTCGGCATGCGCAGACGCGGCTGATTGCCGCTGGCGCAGTAATGCGTCATCAGCAGGCTGCCGCCGTCCATGTGGTAGAGGTTGGTCATTTCATGCGGCTTGCCGGGGAACATCACCTCGCGCAGCACGGCGCCTCCGGACGTCAATGTGATCCGGCCGGTGCCCTGCCACTTGCCATTGGCATCGTAGTAGTTCCAGTAGCCTTCGAGCGGTTTCAGCTGATCAAACAGCGCGCTGCGCTCCTGCGAGGTCGCCGGCGTTACCGCCACCGGCATCGGCGTACAGGCCGCCAACCAGAGTGTTGCAAGACCGACCAGGATTTTCACTTTCATGAGTCTCTCCTTTTAGCTCAGATAGGTGTAACCGCTCAGACCCGCTTCCAGTTCCGCCAGCAGCGCGGCGCGCTCGGCAGCGGGCATGTTCGATTGCGCGAATTTCCGGCGATAGGCCTGTGCCAGCTCGTCCGGGGCCAGATGCACGTAACGCAGCAGTTCGTCGGTACGGTCACCGTGCTCGGGCTCCTCGAGCTTCCACGCATCGCCGTCGATGACGACGTTGACCGCGTTGGTGTCGCCGAACAGGTTGTGCATGTCGCCGAGGATCTCCTGATAGGCGCCGGTGAGGAAGATGCCGAGCAGATAGGGCTCGCCCGGTTTGAGGGCGTGCACCGGCAGCGTGGTCTCGACGCCGCCGCGATCGACGTAATGATCGATGCGACCGTCGGAGTCGCAGGTGAGATCGCACAGCGTCGCGCGCAAGGCCGGACGCTCGTCGAGACGATGGATCGGCAGGATCGGGAACACCTGGTCGATGCCCCAGACATCCGGCACCGACTGGAACACCGAGAAGTTGCAGAAGTATTTCTCCGCCAGCTTCTCGCGCAGCTCGTCGAGTGCTTCGCGGTGCGAGCGGATGGAGCCGTCTAATTTCGGCGTTACCGCGCGGCAGATCGCGAAGTAGCATTGCTCGGCATGGGCGCGCTGCGTCACGGATAAGCGGCCGTGCACATACAGCGATTGCGCCTCGGCGAGGAACTGCCCGGCGTCGTGCAGACACTCCAGCGGCGGACGCGTGGCAAGACCGGTGTAGGCGGCGTGCAGCTCGTGCAGCGCCGCCGGATCGGCTTTCGCCGGCGGCACCGGCTTCAGATCGGCGATCACCTCCTGGTCCACCACCGAGGTGATGAGCACGGCGTGATGCGCGGTCAGCGCGCGACCGGATTCGGAGATGAGTTGCGGCTCCGGCTGCTGCGACTCGCGGCAGACGTCCTGCAGGGTGCGCACGATGTTCAGTGCGTACTCGCGCATCGAGTAATTCATCGAGCAGTAGCTGCGCGAGCGAGTGCCCTCGTAATCAACGCCCAATCCACCGCCCACATCGACGACGTCGACGTTGGCTCCGAGGGCGCGCAATTCGACGTAGAAGCGTGAAGCCTCGCGCATGCCACGCTGGATATCAGCGACGTTGGCGACCTGCGAGCCGAGATGGAAATGCACCATGCGCGCACAGCCGAGTTTGCCGGCCTGGCGCAGGGTCTCGACCGCCTCCAGCACCTGCGCCGCTGCCAGGCCAAATTTGGCCTTCTCGCCGCCGGTGTTCTGCTGAGTGCTGCTGAAGTTCGAGGCCAGGCGCACGCGCAAGCCGAGCAGCGGCTCGACGCTGAGATTTTTAGCTTCTTCGAGGATCAGTGCCAGCTCGCTGGTTTTCTCGATGACGATGTAGACCTTGTGACCGAGCTTCTGGCCGATCAGGGCGCGACGGATGTAGGCGCGGTCCTTGTAGCCGTTGCAGACGATGGTGGCGCCGGGTTGGGCCAGCCCGAGCACCGCAGCGAGTTCCGGCTTACTGCCGGCCTCGAGCCCGACACGATCACCGCCGTGGCGGACGATGGCCTCAACGACGCTGCGCTGCTGGTTGACCTTGATCGGGTAGACCGCGGTGTAGCGGCCGCCGTAGTCGAGTTCGCCGATGACGCTGTTGAACGCACCAGTGAGCGCATCCACGCGATCTTTGAGGATGTCGGTGAAACGCACCAGCACCGGTAGCTCCAGACCGTCCTTCGGCAGACGCTGGGCAAGCTCGTGCAAGTCGATGGCCGGGCCGCGATCACGATGCGGCCGCACCACGGCGTGGCCGGCGGCATTCACATCGAAATAACCTTCACCCCAATGGGCGATGTTGTACAGCTCGCGAGCTTGCGCTGGATGCCAGTGTGTCAGGTCGTTCATCTAGAGTTTGTTTTGGGCGTTTATACTCCCGCGCTCATTTTGCATCTTCGAGATAACTTATGTCTTTGGACAAAACCTGGTTCACCGAGCCGATGGACAAGACCGGCACGGCGTTTTCGCTGAAACTCGGCAAGAAACTGCACGAGGAACAGACGCCGTTTCAGAAAATTGGGATCTACAAGACCCAGACTTTCGGCCATCTGATGGTGATCGACGGCTGCACCATGGTCAGCACGCGCGACAATTTCCTCTATCACGAGATGATGTCGCACCCGGCGCTGAACTCGCACCCGCATCCACGCAATGTCGTCATCGTCGGTGGCGGTGACTGCGGCACGCTCAAGGAAGTCCTGAAACATCCCGAAGTGAAGTCGGCAACCCAGGTCGAGATTGACGAGCGCGTGACGCGGCTGGCGGAAAAATACTTCCCCGAACTGTGTGAAGCCAACGGCGACAATCGCGCGACGCTGTTTTTCGGCGACGGCATCCAGTGGATGAAGGACGCCAAGCCCGGCAGCATCGACCTGATCATCATCGACTCGACCGACCCGGTCGGACCCGCCGAAGGCCTGTTCGGCGCCAGGTTCTACAAAGACTGCATGCGAGCGCTGGCCAAGGACGGCATGCTGGTGCAGCAGTCCGAATCACCCTTGCTGCATCTGGAACTGATCGCCGAGATGCACAAGGCGATGCGCGATGCCGGCTTCAAGCAGACGCATCTGCTGCATTTCCCGCAGCCGCTGTATCCGTCCGGCTGGTGGAGCGCTTCGATCGCCTGCAAGAAGAAAGGCAAACTGGGGGAGCGCCTCAACCCGCGCGCGATCCGCAAACTGGGAACTCAGTACTACAACGCCGACACACACCGCGGCGCGTTCGCGGTGCCCAATTACGTTCGCGCCGCACTACCCGGAAATTAGCGCCGGCTAGACGCCTGCACAATCCTTGTCGAGCGATGCCTGGTGCTTGGCGATCAGCTGTTTCTTTTCATCGTCGGTGTAGGTGCGTTCCTTGCCGAGGCCGTCCTGTTCGACGATCTTGGAAGCGAGTTTCCAGTTGGCCAACTGATCCTTGCGGTTCTTGCAGTCGGCGTATTTTTTGTCCTGCATCTTGAGTTTCTCGACGGCGCTGGCTTCGCGCGCAGCACTGGAGCCGCCGTCGCCGCTACCGGCGTTGATCACCACTTTTTGCGCATCCTGCTGGCGCGGCCAGTCGCCGTAATGCACGCGGCCCTGCGCGTCGGTCCATTTGTAGACTTCGGCCGCGGTCGCAACCAGCGGTGCCAACAGCATCAGTGCGTAGACGATTCGTTTCATGACAAGCTCCAGCGACGGCTTGACCAGAGTCTAGTACTCTAATATCCGGCACGCCAGCGGCGAAAAAACTCCATGAGCCCGCCAACGATCACGCAGCGTCAACCTTACACCGTGGAACTCAAACCCGGAGATTACTGGTGGTGCGCCTGTGGATTGTCAAAAAACCAGCCGTTCTGCGACGGCACGCACAAGACCACGGCCATGACGCCGGTGAAATTCACGGTGGACGAACGCAAGGCCGGAAAGACGCTCTGGCTCTGCGGCTGCAAACAGGCCAAGACCAAACCGTTCTGCGACGGCACGCACAACAAGTTGCCGCCGTAGGCGGCTAGTGCTGCACCGGTACGACTTCGACCGGCGGGTTGGGCGCCTCGGCCATCACAGGATCCGCTCTGCGTCCGAAGAAAAACTCTGCGGAGATCGCCGCCTGGCCCAGCCGATCGTTGCGCCGCCCCGCCTCGACCCGCGCCAGCGAATATTCCGCCAACAGCCGGCCCCAGTCGGCGTAACTCCAGGCCACGCCCAGATTCACGCCGGTCAGTTGAATGTCGCCCTCGAATTTGAAGTTGACATCGGGATCACCGCCGCGCTGGGCGGAATGGCTGCCGTCATAATCGCTGCGCACGTAGTAGGGCCCGCCATACAACATCCACTGTGGGTCCAGCTTGAAGCCAAAAATCAGCGCCAGGTCCATCACCGACTGGTCAAATTCCGTGCGCGCACTATCGTTGAACCCCGCAAACTCGACGTTGCCCCTGGCGAAGCCGTAGGCGGCCGTCAGCGCCAGCGACAGCGGTTTTCGCTCGGTGCCAGGGCCGAGCGCGATCCATTTGATCTGGGCTTGCGCAAGACCATCTTGATAACCCTTGAGTGCGAAACCCAAGGTGGGTTGCATCTGAAAATCAAAGCGCGCGATCTGCGTGAATTCGCCCGACAGTTCCGGCGCATCGGGATCCGGCACGGTGGTGGTCTGGTCCGGGGTCAACCTTGCGCGCGCCTCGCCACCAAATGCGGGTCCAGCCCCGAATTTGCGCGGCGCCGGTTCCGGCAGTTCCAATCGCGAAACAGGCACCCGCACCATGACTTCGCGTTCGGAAGCACAGGCGGCTAACAGCAACGTCATCACCACAAGTCCGGCAATTGAACGGGTCATGCTTGTTTCTCCGATCTTACGGGACCACTACAGGTCGTAGCCGCGTTCGTTGTGCTGTGTCTGATCCAGCCCGATGGTTTCTTCTTCGCCGCTGACTCTTAACCCGAGCAACAGATCCGTGAGCTTGAGCAGGATCACCGTACCGACGGCGGTATACGCAGCCACCGCCAGGATGCCGGTGAACTGCACGCCGAGTTGTGACGCCATGTCCACGCCTTCGGCGTAGCCCTGCCCGCTGAACGCGCCGAGCGACGCCGAAGCAAACACGCCGGCCAGCAACGTACCGAGCATGCCGCCGACACCGTGCACCGGAAACACATCGAGCGAGTCATCCACTTTGAGCACGCGCTTCATAAAACTGGTGGCGACGAAGCAGATCGTGCCCGCAGCAACACCGATCACCAGTGCGCCACCGGGGCCGACGTAGCCGGACGCCGGCGTGATGGTCGCCAGGCCCGCCACCGTGCCGGTGACGATGCCCAGCACACTCGGTTTGCCGTAGCGGATCCATTCCATCGCCATCCACGCCAAGGCACCGGCAGCGGCGGAAACATGCGTCACCAGCATCGCCATGCCGGCATTGCCATTGGCCGCCAGCGCCGATCCGGCATTGAATCCGAACCAGCCGACCCAGAGCATACCGGCGCCGGTCACCGTCATGGTCATGTTGTGTGGCGGCATCGCCGTGGCGGGAAAACCGTGGCGGCCCTTGAGCCACATCGCGCAGATCAGCGCAGCGATACCGCAAGTGGTATGCACCACGGTGCCGCCCGCGAAATCCAGCAGACCTTTTTTGAACAACCAGCCATCGGCTGCCCATACCCAGTGACACACCGGCGCGTAGACCGCGGTCACCCAGAGCGCGGTGAACAGCAGCATCGCCGAAAACTTCATGCGTTCTGCGAACGCGCCGACCACCAGCGCCGGCGTGATGATGGCGAAGGTCATCTGGAACATCGCAAACACGGTCTCGGGAATCGTTCCGCTCACCGTGCCTTCGGCGACGTTGGCCATGAACGCCTTGCTCAGGCTGCCGAGCCATGGGCCCCCTTCGGCAAACGCCAGACTGTAGAGATACAACACCCAGAGCACCGACACCAGGCAGGTGATGGCGAAGCACTGCGCCAGCACCGACAGCACGTTCTTGGTCCTCACCAGCCCGCCGTAAAAGAGCGCGAGCCCCGGCAGCGTCATGAACAGCACCAGCGCGGTCGACGTCAGCAGCCAGGCGGTGTCACCGGAATTGAGTTCCTGGGCCATGGCGGCCGCGGGCAATATCGCAAGCAGTACGAGCACGAGCGCGCGCATGAAAATCTCCCCCGATGGTCAGTGTTTTAAACCGCTTCTTTGCCGGTTTCGCCGGTTCTAATCCGCACGGTTTCCTTCAAGTCATAGACGAAGATCTTGCCGTCGCCGATCTGCCCGGTCTTGGCCGATTTGGCGATGGCATCGACGGCTTTTTCCACCTGCGAGTCGTCCAGCGCCAGCTCGATCTTGATCTTGGGCAGCAGATCCACGACATATTCGGCGCCGCGATACAGCTCGGTATGGCCTTTCTGCCTTCCAAAGCCGCGCACCTCGGTCACGGTCATGCCCTGCACGCCGACGTCCTGCAAAGCTTCGCGTACCGCGTCGAGCTTGAACGGCTTGATGACCGCAATCAGCATTTTCATGGCAACTCCCCAAATTGGTGCGTCGAGTGTACGCGGGAGCTGACCCAAAAAAAAAGGGGCGGCAGCGACACGGCGTTTGCGTAGCAATGGGGCGAGTCGCATGCGACAAGCGCCGCAGGCAGGATGCCGAAGGCCGGGTTCAGGGCGAGGCAGGGATGCCGAGCGACAGAACGGGAGCTGACGCAACGGCCCCTTCACGAAGTTAAGTATTCGTGCACCAAGAAAAAGGGGCCGTCTTGCGACGGCCCCGAAGGGTACTGCTGGAGGAGACGAAAAATCAGTAGCTGTAGGCCTTCTCGCCGTGTTCGGCCAGATCAAGGCCCTCGGATTCCTGCTCTTCGGTGACGCGCAGGCCGACGGTGTATTTGAGGATCGCGCAGGTGATCGCGGCGACCGTGCCGCTCCAGACGATGGCAACCAGCACCGCTTTGACCTGGATCATGATCTGCGCCGAATCGTAGCCGAAGGTCGGGCCGACCCAACCGTCGGTGACGTAACCCGCACCGCCGAGGGCCGGATCGACGAACACGCCGGTGAGGATCGCGCCGATGATGCCACCGACCGCATGCACACCGAAGGCGTCGAGCGCGTCGTCATAGCCCAGCGCCTTCTTCAGGTAGGCGCAAGCCAGGAAGCAGACCACGCCAGCCGCGAGGCCGATGTAGAGCGCACCCTTGATGCCGACGAAACCGCAGGCCGGAGTGATGGCGACCAGACCGGCGATCGCGCCGGAGATGATGCCCAGCAGCGACGGCTTGCCCTTGATCACCCACTCTGCGAAGAACCAGGCGATGGCGGCAGTGGCCGTAGCGAACAGCGTGTTGCCGAACGCCAGCACCGCGTAGCCGTTGGCTTCGAGGTTGGAGCCGGCGTTGAAACCGAACCAGCCGAACCACAGCAGCGAGGCACCGATCATGCTCATCACCAACGAGTGCGGCGGCGAGATGCTCTTGCGCTTGCCGAGGAACAGGGCGACCACCAGGCCGGCGACGCCGGCGTTGATGTGCACCACCGTACCGCCGGCGAAGTCGAGCGCGCCGAGCTGCCACAACCAACCGGCGGTCGCGTTCAGATCCGCAACGACTTCAGGCGAGGTGTAAGCATCCGGGCCGGGCCACCACCAGACCATGTGCGCCATCGGCAGATAGGCGAAGGTGAACCAGACCACCGAGAAGATCATCACGGCCTTGAACTTCATGCGCTCGGCGTAGGCGCCGGCGACGAGAGCCACGGTGATTGCGGCAAAGGTCAGCTGGAAGAACGCGAACATCAGCTCAGGAATGTAGACGCCCTTGCTGAAGGTGGCGGTCGGCACGAAATTGCCCTTGGCGTCGTAGACCACGCCTTCGAGCATCAGCTTGGAGAATCCGCCGAAATACTTGGCTAATTCACCCGTACCGTTGCTGAAAGCCACGCTGTAGCCGTAGACCACCCAGAGCACCGCGATCAGACAGAAGATCGCGAACGTCTGCGTGAGAGTCGACAGCATGTTCTTGGTGCGCACCATGCCACCGTAGAACAGGGCCAGACCCGGAATCGACATCAACAGCACCAGCGCGGTGGCCGTCATCATCCAGGAGACATTGCCCATGTCGTACTTCGGCGCGACATACGTATCGGCCGGTGCGGCCTCAGCAGTAGGCGCTGCTTCGGCAACCGCCGCTTCTGCGACCGGCGCGGCCTCTGCCGGCGCAGCCGCTTCTTCAGCGTAAACATTGCCAAACACGGCAAAGGCCGCGAACGCGGCGATCAAAGAAATCTTTTTAAGTGTCATCTGCATGCTCCCTTAGAGTGCGTCCTTGCCGGTTTCGCCGGTACGGATGCGGATCGACTGTTCGAGCGAGTAGACAAAGATCTTGCCGTCGCCGATCTTCCCCGTATGTGCGGCCTTGGTGATGGCCTCGATGGCCGCATCCGCCTTGTCGCTGGCGACCGCAACCTCGATCTTCACTTTCGGCAGAAAATCCACAACGTACTCCGCGCCCCGATACAGCTCGGTATGGCCTTTCTGACGGCCAAACCCCTTGACCTCGGTGACGGTGATGCCCGCAACCCCAAGTTCAGAGAGGGCTTCGCGCACCTCATCGAGCTTGAACGGCTTGATGATGGCTGCAATCAATTTCATGTTTTGCTCCTGATAGGTTTTAAGCATCCGTCCCGCCCTGTCGCGCGGACGCCGGGGTGTTCAAGCATGGAGCGTGCCACCCGCTTTTTGCCCTTAAGGAGTCGCTGAATAGCCTTGTGCGCACTATTTCGGTGCGTTTGTTCACCGATGCTGCTTCGCTACACTCTGCCGCATGAAAGACACGCAAGCGCTGGAAGACCTCGCCACCAAACTCGCCGGACTTCTGCCGCCGGGCCTCAAAGGACTACGCGAAGAGCTGCGCGATAATTTTCGCGCTCTGCTGCGCTCGCATCTCGACCGTCTCGATCTGGTCTCACGCGAGCGCTTCGATGCACAGGCGGCCGTACTGGCGCGCACTCGCGAGAAGCTGGCGGCGCTGGAAGCGCGGTTGAAAAAAATCGAAAGCACCCCCCTCGCCCCGCAGGAGAGAGGGGCTGGGGGAGAGGGCCAGCGGTGAATCTTCGCGCGAGCGCCAAATCCTTACGCAGGCGCATGACCGATCCGGAACGACTTTTGTGGTTCCGGTTACGAGCGCACCGCCTGCACGGACACAAGTTCAAGCGTCAGCATCCTTTGGGCCCGTACATTCTGGATTTCGTCAGCATGGAGAATTACTTGGTGATTGAGGTGGACGGCGGACAACATGCCGACACAACAAACGACGTGGTGCGGGATCGCTGGTTAGCCCCCCGAGGATTCAATGTGCTGAGGTTCTGGAACAACGAGGTTCTGCAAAATACTGATGGCGTTCTCGAAGTAATTGCCGCAGCACTGCGAGCACCCTCTCTCCCATCCTCTCTCCCCGCTGGGGAGAGAGGCGTTAATTCCCCTCGCCCCGAAGGCGAGAGGGGTCTGGGGAGAGGGCCGTGAGCCTCGCCACCGTCCTATCGCGCGCCCAGAACGGCCTGACCGCCGATCTGGTCACGGTGGAAGTTCATCTCGCGCCCGGCATCCCCAGCGTCTCGATCGTCGGACTGCCCGAAGCCGCGGTGCGCGAATCCCGCGACCGCGTCAAAGCCGCCATCACCAACTGCGGCTACAAGTTTCCGACAAACATGCGGGTGACCATCAATCTTGCGCCTGCGGATCTGCCCAAGGACGGCGCGCGTTTCGATCTGGCCATCGCGCTCGGGATATTGGCGGCGATGGACCAGATCCCCGGCGAACCCTTGCACGATCTGGAAATCCTCGGCGAGCTGGCGCTGTCAGGCGAAGTGCGCCCGATACCCGGCGCACTGCCGGCCGCCTTGCGCTGTGCGGAAGCAAAGCGGGCATTGCTGCTGCCCCAGACCAACGCCGGGGAAGCCGCGCTGGTGCGCACGCTCACCATTCATGCCGCCACCCATCTCACTGAGATCTGTACCGCGCTGCATAACGGGAAACTCGCGACATTCTCCAGCGCCACGACTCAACCATCGCGAGAAGCCATCCCTGATCTCGCGGACGTTCGCGGCCAGTTCCAGGCCAAGCGCGTGCTCGAAGTCGCTGCCGCTGGCGGTCACTCGATCCTGATGTCCGGCCCGCCCGGCAGCGGCAAAAGCATGCTTGCCACGCGCTTGCCTGGCGTCTTGCCACCGCTGAACGAAGCCGAGGCCATCGAGGTCGCCTCCATCGCATCCGCGGGCACCGGATCATTCTCGCCAGCGCGCTGGGGCATTCGCCCATATCGAAGCCCGCATCATTCTGCTTCGGCAGTTGCTCTGGTCGGTGGCGGCGGGGGCGCCACCGTCCGTCCCGGCGAAATCACGCTGGCCCATCTGGGGGTTTTGTTTTTGGACGAACTGCCGGAGTTCGATCGCGATGTGCTCGAAGCCCTGCGCGAACCGCTGGAGGCCGGGCGCATCACCATCTCACGTGCCGCGCGGCAGGCGGACTTTCCGGCGCGCTTTCAGCTGGTCGCGGCAATGAACCCCTGCCCCTGCGGCTTTCTCGGCGACGCATCCGGCAAATGCCGCTGCACGCCGGATCAGGTACAGCGCTATCGGGCGAAGATCTCCGGCCCGCTGCTTGATCGCATTGACCTGCAGATCACGGTGCCACGGATCGAACGCGAGGCACTGACGGCGCCGGTGGCGCAAACCGCAGAATCCAGCGTGGCTGTGC
This sequence comes from Pseudomonadota bacterium, assembly GCA_038043245.1. Lineage (GTDB taxonomy): Bacteria > Pseudomonadota > Gammaproteobacteria > Nevskiales > Nevskiaceae > JACPFV01. The sequence continues at coordinate 59,831 of JBBTCH010000012.1, forward strand.
GTACACGCGTGGCCACAGCACGGGAACGTCAACTGGCCCGCGCCGGCAAATGCAACGCGCTGCTGACCGTGAAAGAAGTGGAACAGCATTGTGTTGCGGATACTGCAGCCAGACAGTTGCTGGAAGCGGCCATGGGCCGACTGTCCTTATCTGCTCGCGGATATCACCGCGTGCTGAAGGTGGCGCGCACGATCGCCGACTTGGCGCAATCGAACACCATCACTAGCGCACACGTGGCAGAGGCAGTGCGTTACCGCGAACTCGATCGCGCAATCTAAAAACTGCGCCCCAAAGAAAACGGGGGCCTTGCGGCCCCCGTAATTTTTAGGGTCTAGATCAAAGCGTGTTATTAGAAGCGGTAGATGGCCTTCAGCGTGCCGGTCTGCTGGTAGGTTTGGCCACCACCAGCGTTGTTGGTGAAGCTGACGGTCGGGAAGACCTTCGTGCCCGCGTTGCCGGACATATTGTCATGGCGAACTTCGGCCAGCAGCTCAAGCCCGCTCAGCGGGGAATAACCGAAAGTCGCCGTCAGCTCGTTGATAAACACAAACTCTTCGCCACCAACTCCGCCTTCCGGAACGTTGGTGTCCAAGGAGATGTATTCACCACGGAGAGCGACACGGGCTTTCGGTGTCAGCTTGAAGTTGACATACGCAGCAACACCCGAGTCATGAACCGTGTTGCCTACAGCTGCAATGCCGTTGGCATCCGTCGTACGGATATCGGCGTTGAGGCCGAGCGTCAGGGCGTCAATCGGCGTCACGCTGGCGACGAAGTCGTACAGAGTGACGTTGCGATTGTCAGCGCCAAGACCGCCGGCCGGGGCACCTGCCGCAACACCTTCATCACCGGTGATATAGGTGAATGCGGTGCTGAACATGCCGCCCGTGTAAGCAATCTGACTCTCAATGCTGATGTCGGAGTTGCTGTCCGTGCTGCCGTTTGCAGCAAGACCGGCAATGGCCGGGCTACCCGCCGCGCCAGTGTTCACACCACCCAGCGTCAGGGTCAAACCCTTGCACAGCGCGTAGGTGCCACGCACGCCGACATGCGTCAGGGGCTGCAGGTTGGTGAACAGGAAAGAACGCGAGGCATTGATGTTGCCCGCCGGGTTGATGACTTCCGAGCCCGCGAGCGTGACGAACTTGCCGCCCATGACCGTCAGATCGCCCATCGTGTACGACAGGTAGGCCTGGTTCAGAGCCCAGTCAGAGCCACCAACTGCAGTGGCGCCAGTGCCCGCGCCGCGCGTACCCAGCAGGAAGTTTGCGTCGTCACCGTAAATCGAGTTGACGACCAAGCTCAAGCCATTGGACCACTGCTTGGAGATGGTGAGATTCAGCTGATGAAACACAAACGAGTTCGGATGCGTGTCGAACTGACGGAATGACGCGCTACCGGCCGTACCAAAAGCGCCGCCCGTCTGTACGTCGGCCGAGGAAACGTCATACGACATGTCCACCGTGCCAGAGACGTTGATGCCGGAGGCGCCAAGAACGGCGTCGAGCGTCGGGATGACCGCCTTGGGCGCAGCAGGGGCAGCCTTCTTGGCCGCGAAGGCCGAGATCGGCGCCAGACTGAGCGCGGTTGCGAGAACAACAGCTTGTTTGAGTTTCATTACCTGACTCCTTAGAGATTGTTGAACAGACCCCAAAATTGGTTACCGCGACACCTGTGTAATTTGTCTATCTTAACAGCGTTCACGAGAGTGTCACGGGCATTCTATACACCCACGATTTGAAAAGGCAAGGGCCGTGCCAGCCGCGCGACAACGGCTTATTTGAGAAGTTCCATGACCGCCGCCTTGATTTCGGCGTCGCTCAGCGAGGCATCGCCGCCCCTCGCAGGCATGGCGTTCTTGCCCTTGATGGCGGACTTGACCAAGCCCTCCAACCCACCGGCGGCAGCCTTGCGTGCACCCCAAGCACCCTTCTTGGGCGCTCCAAGGACACCGGACGCATGGCAGGCGCCGCAGACCTTGGCGACCACTTCCCTGCCTGAATAGGGCGCTCGGGCTTCGGCAGACGCGGCGGCTTTCATCAGCACCGACGAATCAGTGACGACCTGCGCCAGGGGGCGGATGCGCTCTTCGATGCGCTTGAGCGCGGCTGAATCATCGGCGGCGGGCGTGATGTAGGCAGCGATCACCATAATGACGGCGGTGATGCCGCCGAGCACGCCCAACACGGCAAGAAAGCTTTTGACGAACTTCTGGTCGTGCTGTTGCTGGTTCACGAATGATCCCTGAGATTTGTTTGTCGCAAAGTATATCCAGCCACAACGGGCGCGGCCACAGACCTTACCGCCGCCTTCAGGCTTTCTTGAGGCAATCCTTCATGAACGCCTTGCGCTCGTCCTTGTGCAGATCCTGCTGCTTGGCGCTCTGGTTGCAGGCTTTCATCTTGGCGCGCTGGGCTTTCTGTTTTTCAGTAAGCGGTTTCTTGACGCTCGGTTTTTTGGCTTTGGTGGATGTGCTGGCCTTGGCGGGAGTGGCGGCTTTTTCTTTGGCTTCTGGCGCGTCCGCAGCTTCTTCTACGGCCGCTTCGGCTGGCGCGGGCTCCTGTGCAAAGCTCAAAAACGAAAGTGAAAACAGCACAGCTGCGATCAGTTTCAGCATGACTCTCTCCCCTTCAATTTATGGGTTGGTTTGAACAGCCCTGCCGTTATACTCGCGCGCCGATTCATCGTCCATATCGCAGCGCAACATGGGTCGGGCGCACGATAAGGGCGTCGGATAAAATCAGGCCATGTCTCAAGCTGAACGCATCAAGGAAACACTCGGCTGGCTCAAGGTCGTATTTGCCGCGCTGGTGGCGATCGATGTTTCTGTGATCGCATGGCTGGCACAGAACTTTAGGACTGCTGACGCAGTCTTGATCGTGTTGGCTGTGAGCGCGGTTGCGGGCACGACTGTCGCTATTGTCGGTGTCAATCACGCGGCTTTTCGCCGTCTCGCGCAATTGGAGAAACTTTGATGGTCTGGGCCGTAGTCATTGCAGTTGTGATCTTCATTGGCGGCATGCTGATCGTTGCCTATGAAGCATCCACTGCGAATCAGAATCTGAAATAGCGCCTGCGTAGGCGTTTGCCGGATCTAGCGCCTCACGGGTGCTGGCAGGCGGGCGCTTGGCCAACATGACTTTCCAAGACCTCATCCTCAAACTCCAGAGCTTCTGGGCCGGCCATGGCTGCGTAATCGTGCAGCCGATGGACATGGAGATGGGCGCTGGCACTTTTCACTGGGCGACCTTCCTGCGCTCCATCGGCCCCGAGCCCTGGAACGCAGCGTATGTGCAACCTTCGCGAAGGCCCACCGACGGCCGCTACGGCGAAAACCCTAATCGCCTTCAGCACTACTACCAGTTCCAGGTGTTGATGAAGCCGTCGCCACCGGACATCCAGCAGCTCTATCTCGACTCGCTGAAGGTGCTCGGCTTCGACCCGCTGACTCACGACATCCGTTTCGTCGAGGACAACTGGGAATCGCCGACTCTCGGCGCCTGGGGGCTGGGGTGGGAGGTCTGGCTCAACGGCATGGAAGTAACGCAGTTCACCTACTTCCAGCAGGTCGGCGGCATCGAGTGCCGGCCGGTGTCGGGCGAGATCACCTACGGCCTTGAACGGCTGGCGATGTACATCCAGAAAAAAGAATCGGTCTACGACCTGGTGTGGTCCGACGTCGGCGGCCGCATCGTCACCTACGGCGACGTCTATCACCAGAACGAAGTCGAGCAATCAGCCTACAACTTCGAGCACGCCGATACCGTTGGGCTCTTCGAGCGTTTCAACAAGGCCGAGGCCGAATGCCAGCATTTGCTGGGCTTGGACAAGCCGCTGCCCCTGCCCGCCTACGAGCGCACGATCCAGGCCTCGCACGCCTTCAACCTGCTCGATGCACGCGGCGCGATTTCCGTCACCGAGCGTCAGGCCTACATTCTGCGCGTGCGCACACTGGCGCGCGGCTGCGCCGAGGCGTACTACGATGCTCGTGCACGAATTGCTGGATTTCCACCGTTGAAGGCAACGTAGCGCATGTCTCTTCAACGAATACCGTACGGCGCCGACTCGCGACGCTACGATCCCCATGCTTCGCATGGGGCCCCTCCACGCTGCTCGCGTTGCTACTACTCCGCCCGCGCACGAATTGCCGGCTTTGCGCCGCTGAAGTCCGCGACATGATTCTCATCGGCATGTTCGATTCGCCGTTCGTACGCCGCGTCGCCGTCAGCATGAAACTGCTCGGCATGGACTACGACCATCGCAATTGGTCGGTGGGCCGCGACCAGGCACAGATCCGCCAATACAACCCGCTGGGCCGCGTGCCGACACTGGTGCTGGACGATGGCGAAGCGCTGGTCGAGTCCGCCGCGATTCTTGATTACCTCGATGAAACGGTTGGGCCTGAGCGGGCACTGTTGCCCGCTCGTGGACCCGTCCGGCGCCGCGGCCTCAAGCTGATGTCCATCGCCTCGGGCGCTGCCGAAAAGGCAGTGACACAGGTTTACGAGAACGTGTTCCGGCCCGCTGAAAAACGGCACGAACCTTGGGTGCAGCGCTGCCGCGAACAAACCGAAGGCGCATTGGCAGAGCTCGACCACGCCTGCGCAGCGCTACCGAAAGACGGCTGGCTGCTGGGTGAGCGCATGACACAGGCGGATATAACCGTCGTTTGCGCGTTCACGTTCATCCGCGAAGCGGCCGGTACCGACACGGCGCGCTTTCCCGCATTGAGTGCGCTGGCCGCACGCTGCGAAGCCATGACTGAATTCCGGTCGCTTCATGTGCCCTTCTTCACGCCGACCCCGCCCAAATGAATTCTGATTTTCTGCTGGAGCTGGGCTGCGAAGACCTGCCTGCGCGCTATGTAGCGCCACTAGCTAATGCATTTGCACAAAGTGTTGCGTTTGCTCTTGATGTTCAGTGGAATTTAAGTCGCGGTGAAGTAAAGGTTTATGCCACGCCGCGTCGAATCGCAGTCCTAGTCCAGTCTGTGGCGGAACTACAGGGCGATCAGAAAATCGAGCGCCACGGCCCTGCGTTGGCAGCCGCGCTGAAAGACGGACAACCGACGCAGGCTGCACTCGGCTTTGCCAAGTCCTGCGGCGTTGAGTTTTCGGCGCTGGGTCAGAAGGACGGCAAGCTGCATTTCGCCAAGTCAGAACCCGGCCGCAAAACCACTGACCTCATCCCCGAGATCTTTGAAGAAGCGCTCAAGAGCATGGATGCGCTGGTGCCCAAGCGCATGCGCTGGGGCAGTGGCGACGAGACGTTTGTGCGGCCGGTGCTGTGGCTCACCTGTTTTTTGGGCGACAAGATTGTGCCGCTGCAACGCTTCGGGCTGGAAGCCGGCAACAAAACTTACGGCCACCGCTTCCATGCGCCTGAAGCGATCACCCTCAAATCGCCGGCTGAATATGAAACCAAATTGAAAGCGGCCAAGGTCTGGGTCGATTTCGAGTCGCGCAAGGCCGAAATCAAAAAACAGATTGAAGCCGAGGCGAAAAAACTCAAGGGAGCTGCACGCATCACCGACGAGCTTCTGACCGAAGTCACAGCGCTGGTCGAGTGGCCGGTAGCGATCCACGGCCGCATGGAGGAGCGCTTCATGGCCCTGCCGGCGGAAGTGGTCATCGCCACCATCGAGACCAACCAGCGTTATTTCCCGGTGTTCGGCAACGACGGCAAGCTGCTGCCAGCTTTCATCACCGTCTCGAATATCGAGTCGAAAGATTTCACGCAGGTTGTCACCGGCAACGAGCGCGTGGTGCGTCCGCGACTGACCGACGCGCTGTTCTTCTGGGAACTGGATCGCAAAAAGCCGCTGGCCGATTACGCGGGCGTACTAGACAAGGTGACGTTCCAGAAAGACCTCGGCTCTACCGGCGACAAGGTGCGACGTGTCACGAAACTCGCCACGCACATAGCGGGACAACTGAGTGAGGACAAAGCGACGGTCGAACGCGCGGGCTCGTTGTGCAAGACCGACCTCACGACACGCATGGTGTTCGAATTCCCCGAACTACAGGGAATCATGGGCGGGTATTACGCCGAGGCGGCTGGTGAGTCGAAAGTGATCGCTCAGGCGATTCGCGAGCATTACCAACCGACGCAAGCAGGTGGCGAGATTCCCTCCACCCGCGCCGGCCAGATCGTGGCGCTGGCTGACAAGCTGGATTCGCTCTCTGGCATCTTCGCCATCGGCCAGAAACCGACGGCGAGCAAAGACCCGTTCGCACTGCGCCGTGCTGCGCTGGGCGTGTTGCGCATCTGCATCGAAGGGAAACTGCCGCTGGACGTTTCGGCGCTACTGAAATCCGCGCTCGAAACTCAGCCGGCTGGCAAGCGGGATGCCGCGACGCTGAAAGACCTGACGGAATTCGTGTTGGAGCGGCTGCGCGCCTATTACGAGACGCTGCCGGCGGAAATGTATGAGGCGGTGAAGGCGCTTGGTATCACTGCACCGCTGGATTTCGACGCCCGCATCAAGGCGCTGAACGAGTTCTGGGCACTACCTGCCGCCAAGAACCTCTCGGCAGCTCATAAACGCATCCGCAACATACTGAAACAGGCCGGTGAAGGCGATATCGAAATTCGCCCGGATCATTTTCACCACGAAGAGGAGCACAAGCTGTTCGAGTCCATGAAGCAGATTGAAGGACGGATTCAGAGTGCCGCAGGAAAATCGGACTATGCAGCTAGCCTCAATGCGCTGGCGCAACTGCAGAAGCCGGTGGATGCATTTTTCGACAAGGTCATGGTGATGGCGCCCGAAGAAGAGCTGCGCACCAATCGCGTGGCCCTGCTGCGGCGTTTGGATGGCCTGTGCCGCGAAGTCGCGGACCTGTCTTGCCTGCCCGGCTGAACCCGCATAAGTTCCGCGCATGAGTGCCGCGAACACCATTGAACCCGTGATCTGGGAGGGCAGCCCTTCCCAGTGGATTAATTTCCCGACCTTTCTGTTGTGCGCGCTCTTCTGCTGGCTGGTGCTGCCGATCTTCTACGCGTTTTGGCGCTGGCTCGAGACCCGCTGCTTCACCTACAGCGTGACCACCGACCGCATCATCATGCGACAAGGCGTGTTCTCCAAGCGCACCGATGAGCTCGAACTCTATCGGGTGAAGGACGCGACGCTGCTGGAACCGTTCTGGCTGCGTCTGGTTTCGCTCGGTCGCATCGTGCTGACGACGTCTGACCGAACCACGCCCATCGTCCAGCTCAACGCAGTGCCCGACGCGGCCAAGTTGCGTGAGGAGATACGGCGCAACGTCGAGCGCCTGCGCGCCCAGAAAGGCATTCGCGAAATGGATGTCGGCGAAGTGGTTCGTTGAGACGGCATGAAATACGTGATTCTGGATCGCGATGGTGTCATCAACGAAGACTCCGACGCGTACATCAAATCCGTTGCGGAGTGGAAGCCGATTCCCGGCAGTCTCGAAGCGATTGCGCGGCTATGCCAGGCGGGTTGGCGGGTACTGGTGGCGAGCAACCAGTCCGCGATCGGCCGCGGGCTGATGGATTACGACGCGCTGTTCGCCATCCACGACCGCATTCAACGCGCGCTCGCCGAACTCGGTGGACGGGTGGACGCGATTTCGTTTGCACCCGAAACGCCGGACCAGCCGTCTCTGATGCGCAAGCCCAAGCCGGGGATGCTGCTGGATCTGGGCAAACGCCTGAACCTCAGCTTGGAAGGCGTACCGGTGGTGGGTGATTCGCTGCGCGACATCGAAGCCGCGCGCGCCGCCAAGGCCAGACCCATTCTCGTGCGCACCGGCAACGGCCAGCGGACGCAGCAAGAACATGCCAAAGAACTGGCCGGAGTGGCGGTGTTCGATGACCTCGCCGCGGTTGCAGCAGATTTGCTGAGCGTCAGCTGACTATTTTTTACGCTCGATTTTCACACCCACGGTTTCGGTATGTGCCACCGCCCCGGGTTTGTGCACGCTGATGCGCACAGTGCTCGCCGCGAATTCCCCCAGTAGTTTTGCTGCCAGCGCTTCGGCTAGGCTTTCGATCAGCTGAAATTGGCTGTCGCGCACCAGCGCGGCGGCGACTTCCGCCACGCGGTGGTAGTCGAGCGCGTGCTTGAGATCGTCAGCTTTCGCTGCCTTGCGGATGTCGGTGTCGAGCTCGATATCCAGCAGCAGCGTGCGCAGCCGCTTGCGCTCCCAGGCGTGCACGCCGATGACGCCCTCGACCTTGAGTTTGCGGATGAAGACGGTATCCATACCCCTCACCCTAGCCCTCTCCCCTGCTTAGGGGAGAGGGAAAATTATCTGGGGGCTGCAATTCGTTGAGCGGCCAGCGCACGCGCAGAGCCAGCGCGCCGTCGGCCGCGCGGCCATCGGCGAGTCGGGCCCAGCCGGCGTAAGCGATCATCGCGGCATTGTCGGTGCAGAACTCAGGGCGTGGGAAGAACAGCTGCGCGCTTCGCTTAGCGGCCAGGGCCTGCAACTGTTCGCGCAAGCGCCGGTTGGCGCCGACGCCACCCGCAACGACGAGGCTGCGATAGCCGGCCTGATCCAGCGCCCGCGCGCATTTGATGGCCAGCGTTTCGGTCACGGCTTCTTCAAACGCCTTGGCGATGTCGGCCTTGTCCTGGTCGCTGGCGTTCTTCGGTAGCGCAGTAAGCACTGCGGTCTTCAAGCCGCTGAAACTGAAGTCGAGCCCGGGTCGGTCGGTCATGGGGCGCGGAAAGTCATAGCGCGGATTCGGCCGGCCCTGCTGCGCCAGCGCCGCCAGCGCCGGCCCGCCGGGATACGGCAGGTCGAGCAGCTTGGCGGTTTTGTCGAAGGCCTCGCCGGCGGCGTCGTCGAGACTTTCGCCAAGAATCTTGTAGCGGCCTACGCCTTCGACACCGACCAGCAGCGTGTGCCCGCCCGATACCAAGAGGGCAAGGAACGGAAACTCCGGCCGCTTTTCTTCCAGCATCGGCGCCAGCAGATGCGCTTCCATGTGGTGGACCGGAATCAGCTTCAAGCCGTGCGCGGCCGCCAATCCGGCTGCCACCGCACCACCGACCATCAGCGCACCAATCAACCCTGGTCCTGCGGTGTAGGCGACGGCCTCAAGCTCGCCGACCTGAACGCCGGCCTGTTCGAGCACCGAGCGGATCAGCGGATTGATGCGGCGGATGTGGTCGCGCGAGGCCAGTTCCGGCACCACGCCGCCGTACTCGGCGTGCAACTTCACCTGCGAATACAGGGTGTGCGCGAGCAATCCGCGCGCGCCGTCATAGACGGCGACGGCAGTTTCGTCGCAGGAGGTTTCGATACCGAGGACAGCCATGCGCCATTTTGCCGGTTGCGGCGCCGGGGCGGGATAGCTAGAATCGCGCCCCTTTCGGCCAGCCTCACCAACGAGTCTTCAGAATATGCCCAGCGTTCGCATCAAGGAAAACGAAACTTTCGAAGTCGCCCTGCGCCGTTTCAAGCGCACCTGTGAAAAGGCCGGCACCCTCACCGACCTGCGCAAGAAAGAGTTCTTTGAGAAGCCGAGCCAGATCGCCAAGCGCAAGCGCGCGGCGGCGGTGAAGCGTCAGGAAAAGCGCGTCTCGCGCGATTCGCTCAACCGCGTGCGGATGTACTAAGTCTCTTCCGCCGTTCTGGCGGAATCGAGTTTCCGATGTCTTTCAAGATTCGTCTTCAGGACGACATGAAGGCCGCCCTCAAGGGGGGCGAAGCCCTGCGTTTGTCGGTCGTGCGCATGGCGCTGGCCGAAGTCAAAAAATACGAGGCCGACAAGGGCGTCGAGCCCGACGAAGCCACGGCGCTCGCCCTGTTCGAGAAAATGGTCAAGCAGCGCCGCGACTCCGAAACCCAGTTCCGCACCGGCAACCGCCCGGAACTCGCCGACAAGGAAGCCGCCGAAATAAAGATCCTTCTGGCCTATCTGCCGCAGGCACTTGGCGAAGCCGAAGTCGCCGCACTGATTGAACAGGCGGTGAAGGAAACCGCTGCCGCCGGCGCCAAGGACATGGGCAAGGTCATGGCGTGGATCAAACCCAAGGTCGCGGGTCGCACCGACATGGGCAAGCTGTCGGGCCTGATTAAAGCGAAGCTGGCAGGCTGAAGCCTGTCATCCCGAGCAACGCGAGGGATCTGATCAGATTCCTCACTACGTTCGGAATGACACACGACCGCTAAACTGGCCGCATGGCCGGACGCATCCCCGAAAGCTTCATCCACGACCTGCTCGCGCGCACCGACATCGTCGAGGTGATTGGCGCACGGCTGGAACTGAAGCGCGCGGGCAAGGAATTCAAGGCGCGTTCGCCATTCACCAACGAAAAGACGCCGTCGTTCTACGTCAATCCGTCGAAGCAGATGTTCTTCGACTTCAGCTCGGGCAAGAACGGCACCGCAGTCAGCTTCCTCATGGAATACGACCGTCTCACATTCGTCGAGGCGATCGAGGAGCTGGCGCGCAAGGCCGGCATCGAAGTGCCGCGCGAAGGGGGCGGTGAGACTGAACGTATCGTGATGGACGGCCCGCTCGATGCGCTGGCCGCCGCCGAGCGATTTTTCAAGACACAACTGCGCAGTCACCAGCCGGCGATTGATTACCTGAAAAAGCGCGGCATCAATGGCGAAACCGCCAAGCGTTTCGGCATCGGCTACGCGCCGGAATCCTGGGATGCGCTGAGCAAACAATTCCAGAACTCGGAATATGCGCTCAACGCGGGCTTGTTGATCAAGAAAGACAGCGGCGGCGTCTATGACCGCTTCCGCAATCGTGTGATGTTCCCGATCCGCGACACGCGCGGCCGCACCATCGGTTTTGGCGGCCGCACGCTGGCCAACGATCCGGCGAAATACCTGAATTCCCCCGAGACGCCGCTGTTTCACAAGGGCCGCAACCTCTACGGACTTTACGAGGCGCGGCAGTCGTCGAACAACCTGCGCTATCTGCTGGTGGTCGAGGGCTACATGGACGCGGTGATGCTGGCGCAGCACGGCATCCCGGAAGTGGTGGCGACGCTGGGCACCGCGACCACGCGCGATCATCTCCATCTGCTGTTCAAGTCCACCAGCCGCGTGGTGTTCTGCTTCGACGGCGACCGCGCTGGCCGTGCCGCCGCCTGGCGCGGGTTGGAACAGGCATTGCCGGAAGTCTACGAAGGCCGCGAATGCCTGTTCATGTTCCTGCCTGAAGGCCAAGACCCCGATACGTTGGTGCAGGAAATCGGCGCCGACGAGTTCCGCGCGCGCGTTGAAAAAGCGCAGCCGCTGTCGGATTTCCTGATCGGCGAACTGTCGAAACAAGTGAACCTGGCCAGCGCCGACGGGCGCGCGAAGCTGGCGACGCTGGCGCAGCCGTATCTGGCGCGCCTGCGCGAAGGCCCGTTGCGCGCATTGATTCTGGACGAGCTGACCAAGCTCACACGGCTGTCGCGCACGGACCTCGACCGCGTGCCAGCGCCCGCCTCGGCACCCGCCGCTGCCACGGAAGCTGAAACCGACGCCGTGCAGCCGATCAAGCGAGCGCTGCAGCTGCTGCTGGAACAACCGGCGCTTGCCGCGCAGGTCGCCGCGCCTGATTTGCTGTTGGCGTCCGGCGCCGCAGGCGTCAAGGTGCTGGTGCAGACGCTGGAGCATTTCCGCGCCGAGCCAAAATCCACCGTCGCGCAGCTGCTGGAGCGCTGGCGCGACACACCGGAAGGCCGTGCGCTGCAAAGGCTGGCGGCGATGCCGACGCAACTCGATGACGATGCCGCGCGCGCCGAGTTTTCTGAAATTCTGCTGCACCTGAGTGGTAAGGCACTGCGCGAATCCGCCGAGGCATATGCGAAGGCCGCCCGCGAACGCACGCTTTCCGCCGCGGAACTGCACGACTGGCAGCGCATCACCCAGCAGCTGGCACAGAGCAAGGGTCGGTCCCACGCCGAGACGTGAACCCGCCCAGCGGGTTATAATTTATGGTTCCCCCGCACCTTAATGCCCCGCTTCCGGCCCGCACGCTCATGAACGTCGAAAAACAAACACAGATGAAGACCCTGATCGCTCGCGGCAAGGAGCAGGGTTATTTGACCGTGGCCGAGGTATCGGACCATTTCCCGGAGATGGACTCCGAGCAGATGGACGAGCTGATCGGCATGCTGCAGGGCCTCGGCATCGTCGTCCATGACGAAGCGCCGGACCGCGATCAGCTGCTGCTGGCCGAGCCCGCTGCCGCTGCGGTGGACGAGGAAGACGAAGAGATCGAAGAAGCCGCCGCGACGCTGGCCGCGCTGGACGAACAGTTCGGCCGCACCACGGATCCGGTGCGCATGTACATGCGCGAGATGGGCACCGTCGAGCTGCTCGACCGCGAAGGCGAGATCCGCATCGCCAAGCGCATCGAGGAAGGCCTCAACGAAGCCTTCACCGCCATGGCGATGTATCCCGAATCCACCGCCGTGCTGATCGAGGCCTACGACCTTGCCAAGAACGGCAAGAAGCGTCTGGCAGACGTCGTCGCCGGCTTCATTGACCCCAACGCGCCGCCGCCGAAGGAAAACGAGATGCCGCCGGCGTTTGAAGCCGCCGAGCCGAAAGCCGGCGACGCCGACGAGGAAGAAGAATCCGAGCCGACCGGGCCGGATCCGGTGGAGTGCGCGAAGAATTTCAGCAAGCTGCAGAAGCTGTACGACAAATCCTGGGAAGCGCTGCGCGACCTCGGCACCGCCGACAAGACCACACAGGCGCGTCGCCTGGCGGTGGTCGAGCATCTGCTGACCTTCCGCCTGTCGCCGAAGATCGTGGATGAGATCCAGCGCAACCTGCGCGGCAAGGTCATCCAGGTCAAGGAACTCGAGCGCGCGATCCTGAAAATCTGCGTCACCGATGCCGGCATGCCGCGTTCGGAGTTCATCTCCAAGTTCCCGCCGTTGGCCACCGACAAGACCTTTGCCTCGCGCATCGGCCGCGGCTCGCAGAAGTACGCGCGCGCCATCGGCAAACACGCGGACGAGATCAAGGCGCTGCAGGACAAGCTGCGCAAATACGAAGTGGACAACCTGCTGTCGATCGTCGAGATCAAGGAGATCAACCGCAAGATGAGCGTCGGCGAAGCCAAGGCCCGCCGCGCCAAGAAAGAGATGGTGGAGGCCAACCTGCGTCTGGTCATCTCGATCGCCAAGAAATACACCAACCGCGGTCTGCAGTTCCTCGACCTGATCCAGGAAGGCAACATCGGCCTGATGAAAGCGGTGGACAAGTTCGAATATCGCCGCGGCTACAAGTTCTCGACTTACGCCACCTGGTGGATCCGTCAGGCCATCACCCGCTCGATCGCCGACCAGGCGCGCACCATCCGCATCCCGGTGCACATGATCGAGACCATCAACAAGTTGAACCGCATCTCGCGCCAGATGATTCAGGAAATGGGCCGCGAGCCGACCGCCGAGGAACTGGCGGTGAAGATGGAGATGCCGGAAGACAAGGTGCGCAAGGTGCTGAAGATCGCCAAGGAACCGATCTCGATGGAGACACCGATCGGCGACGACGAGGATTCGCATCTGGGCGATTTCATCGAGGACCAGAACGCGGTGTCGCCGGTCGAGCAGGCGACCAACTCGTCACTGCACGAAGCCACCCATCAGATCCTGTCGTCGCTCACACCGCGCGAAGCCAAAGTGCTGCGCATGCGCTTCGGCATCGACATGAACACCGACCACACGCTGGAAGAAGTCGGCAAGCAGTTCGATGTCACCCGCGAGCGCATCCGTCAGATCGAAGCCAAGGCGCTGCGCAAGCTGCGCCACCCGAGTCGCGCGAACTATCTCCGCAGCTTTTTAGACGAACAGTAGAGCTAGTGGCTGCGCACGCGGGAAACCGCGTCGCGCCAGTCTGAGTACAGTTGATCGGCCTCGGCTATCGGTATCGCCGGGGTAAACCGCCGCTCGGTCTGCACATAGCTTCGAGATTTCATCGAGCGATGAATAGACGCCCTCGTGCAGGCCGGCGAGGAAGATATCCGCATCGTGTACGGTCTCGCCCATGGAACTGTTCGCAGTCTCTCCCCCCGGTATCGAAGCCCTTCTCCAGCGCGAGTTGGCCGCGCTTGGCATCAAGGGACGGGCCGTGCCCGGAGGCGTGGAGCTGCAGGGCGACGCCGCCACGATCCGGCGTGTGAACCTTGAGTCACGCTTGGCGTCGCGCCTGCTGCTGCGCATCGGTCGCTTCGAGACGGAATACCTCAACGAACTCGAGAAACTCACCGCGAAGCTCGACGTGGCGCCGTTCCTCCGCGCCGACGAGCCGCTGGCGGTGCGTGCCACCTGCCGCAAATCGCGCATCTACCATTCGGGGGCGGCCGAAGAGCGCGTCAGCCGGGCGCTCGCCAAGAAGCTCGGTGCCGACCTGACATTGGCGAAGGCCGACCTCGATGAGGACGACGCGCCGCCGCAGACCGTGCTCGTGCGATTCGACCACGACGTCTGCACGCTGAGCCTCGACACCTCGGGCGCGCACCTGCACAAGCGCGGCTACCGCCTCGAGACCGCCAAGGCACCGCTGCGCGAGACCCTCGCCGCAGCCGTGCTGGCAGAAGCCGGCTACCGAGGCGATGAGGCCTTCGTCGATCCCCTGTGCGGGTCCGGCACCTTCGCCATCGAGGCGGCGATGATGGCGACGCGCACGGCTCCGGGCCGCCTGCGCAGATTCGCGTTCGAGCGCTGGCCCTCGCACGACGCGGGCGCGATGCGTCTGCTGCGCGCCGCAGCCGATGCGCGCCGCCGCCCGGCTCCGGCCCCGATCGTCGCCAGCGACCGCGACGAGGGCGCCGTCGGCATCGCCCGGCGAAACGCCGAGCGCGCCCAGGTCGAGATCGCCGTACGCCACCACGCGCTGTCCGATTCGCAACCGCCCGCCAGCCAAGGCGTGCTGCTGACCAATCCGCCTTACGGCGTGCGCGTTGGCAATCCCGCGCAGCTGCGCGACCTCTACGCCACGATCGGCAAACTCGCGAGCCGTCAGTTTGCGGAATGGACCTTCGGCTTCATCACCACCGATGAGCGGCTGGCGCAGGCCAGCGGGCTCTCCGTCACCCGGTTGGGCCCGCCCGTGCCTCACGGTGGACTCAAGATAAAACTCTACCTGCGCGAAGCCGCCGCGATGCCGGCTCGCGGCAGTTAGCTGACTTGGCCACAATCCAAAGCAAACATTGCCTCACCAATGCAGACAGCTTTCGATCAACGTGTCGAGTTACAGCGGCGTCAATTTTTGATCTAATTCCTTGCATAATTTTCTGAATGATCTACAGCGATCAAGCGCCTCTTGCATATCCATATGCGCTGCGAAGGCTGGCTGGTCGGTAGTTTCTCCGTATCGACAGTCTGGCATGCGCCGACCGAGCCAACCTTTTGCATCGCGCGGTCCCTCCGGATCAATGAGGAGGTCAGCCGCATCTATCGACAACCCGCGATGTCCATTGAGCGAAGAGGCAGCCCCGATAAACCATGCCTCAAACTCGCGATTTGCCAGAACTACCGAGACGGAATGGCTAGGTAGTATTGCAACAGCCCGGCGTAGGATTTCTGGTCCGGCAGTACCAGGGCAATCATCGTCCGCATCAAGTATCACGAGCACCCAACCACTTTCGCCACACTTGCTCGCAGCCAACCGGAGGTAGCGCTCAAACTCCTCAGGCCTGTTTAAAAAGCGATTGCGAGGAACTCGTATTGGGTACTGAACATCGAGAAAGGCCCCAGCGCGTCGCCAAGGGGCCATTCGTCTGAGCAACAGCGGCAACGCTTGAACCTCTCCATGACCTTCAACTACGCATGCCACGCGAGTCAAACTAAATCTCCGTCGAACAAGTCACCTTGATTCGCGAATTGCTCGCTCAATGCCGCCGGATCGGGTTGGATCTGCCCAAGCTTCAGGAGCTCGCCTGCAGAGAAGAGGTTGTTGCGTATTGCATCCCTTGACGCTTGGTCAATCGGTGCGAGTTTCGTTTCTCCAGAATCAGACAGCACCGCAAGGATCTGATCGTCGCGAACAGATCGGTCGTCCAGCAAATCGGGGCTGTGACTCGTGATTATGACTTGGGTGTGTTTCGATGCGCGTTCCAATGCTTCCCGTAATGCTGCACTCGCACCCGGGTGGAGCGCAGTCTCTGGTTCTTCGATACCTATTAAGGTGGGCGCAAAATCGGGATTGCTCTGAAATAAGGCGGTCAATACACCCAGTGCCCTTAGAGTTCCATCGGACATGTTTTGTGCAGCGAATCGCCATGGATCATGTGCGCCGGGAACGTCTTGGCGAAACTCTAGCGTTTCCATTGGCCCCACCTGTTGCCGCTTTACAGCATGAACGGTAGGGACCACCGTGCGGAGATATTCCTCCACGGTGCGTAGCGCTTGGGGATTCACGCGTTCCAAATGCCCGATGACGCTCGCGATGTTTTCTCCCACCGCCTTAAGCAAACGACCTTCCTGGGGCTTCTGAAGCTCCCGCATGAGCTTGGGGTTGAGGTTGTAGAAACCCATAGCGGTGAGTGCGTCAAAGACCGGACGAAAAGCGCTCAGGCCGGATAGGGCAACCAAAGCCAGTCTATCTTTCGTTAGCGCTGGCAAAGATGTCTCGCTACTTCTCTTTACTTCGCCGCGCTCAACGCGAAAGTATGGTCCCTTGCCAGTCGGACCAAGTCGGCATTCTTCGGTCTGCACTTCAAACCCTCGGTTCTTCAGGGCGCCAACATTGAACGCGTAATGGCCAACTGTTCCCTTAAGGACGAAGTCGAGCCTAATCGCGAAATGAGTTGGGTGACCACTTGAGCGA
The DNA here is from genome assembly GCA_038043245.1 of Pseudomonadota bacterium. Lineage (GTDB taxonomy): Bacteria > Pseudomonadota > Gammaproteobacteria > Nevskiales > Nevskiaceae > JACPFV01. The sequence goes on from JBBTCH010000012.1 coordinate 76,594, forward strand.
CGTCTAACTTCGCCTAGACCGCCCCTTAGGCTTAAGGCTTGATCCAAAGAGCTGGTCAGCGCATCTGAAACCATATGAAGCGCATCTACGAAGTTGCTCTTACCGGCGCCGTTTGGGCCGACTAGGTAGGTCAAGGGCCCGAGCGTTACCTGGCAAGTACCGATGCTCCGATAGTTGCGCAGAGTGACGCGCGTGACAAATGTCGAGGTTCCCATATGGTGCGGGGGTGGAAGAGCCAGCGCGGAATGGTATCAGCAGCCTTGACAGGTCTACTCTTGGCCGAAAACAAACCTTTCAGTGGCTACGAACTCGCGCGACCGCATCGCGCCAACCGGCATAAAGTGCATCGGCATCCGCTATCGGCATAGATGGCGAAAATCGCCGCTCGGTCTGCCAGAGTTTGGAAATCTCATCGAGCGATGAATAGACACCCGCGTGCAGGCCAGCGAGGAAGGCCGCGCCGAGTGCGGTGGTCTCGACGGTCTGTGGACGCACGGCGGGAATCTTCAGCACATCACTGAGGAATTGCGTGAGCCAGTCGTTGACCACCATGCCGCCATCCACGCGCAGCTCGGTGGGCGCGACGGCATCGGCGGACATCGCGGTGAGCAAGTCGCGGGTCTGATAGCAGACCGACTCCAACGCGGCGCGAACGATGTGCGCGATGCCGGAGTCACGATTCAGCCCCAGCACGGCGCCACGTGCTTCCGGGTCCCAATACGGCGCACCGAGACCGGTGAACGCGGGCACGAAATAAACGCCCTGCGTACCGCTGATGCTCTTGGCGATGGCTTCGGTGTCGGCGGCGGTGCGGATCATCTTCACCGCGTCGCGCAGCCACTGCACCGCCGCACCGGCGATGAAGATGCTGCCTTCCATCGCGTAGGTGGTTTTGCCCTTGAGCCGGTAGCCGACCGTGGACAACAGGCGGTTTTTCGACAGGCGCAGTTCGCTGCCGGTATTGAGCACCATGAAGCAGCCGGTGCCGTAGGTGCTCTTGATCAAGCCCGGCGCAAAACACGCTTGACCGAACAGCGCAGCTTGTTGATCGCCGGCGATGCCGCCGATGGCGATCTCGGCACCGAACAGCGCTTTGTCGGTGCGGCCGTAATCGGCTGAGCTGTCACGCACCTCGGGCAGCAGACTGGCGGGCACGTTGAAGAACTCCAGCAATTCTTTATCCCACTGCTGCGTGCGGATGTTGAACAGCAGGGTGCGCGAGGCGTTGCTGGCGTCGGTGGCGTGCACTTTGCCGCCGGTCAGTTTCCACAGCAGCCAGGTGTCGATGGTGCCGAATGCAAGCTCGCCCTTGTCGGCTCTTGCCCGCGCGCCCGACACGTTGTCGAGAATCCAGCGGATCTTGGTCGCCGAAAAATACGGGTCGAGCAACAGCCCGGTCTTGTCGGCGAGCTTGAGATCGGTTTCGTCCGAATGGTGCTGTTTGCAGAAATCGGTGGTGCGGCGGTCCTGCCAGACGATGGCCGGATGCAGCGGCGAGCCGGTCTTGCGATCCCAGACCACGGTGGTCTCGCGCTGGTTGGTGATGCCGATGGCCGCGACGTCTTTGCCCGTCAACTTCGCGTTCGCGAGCGCGCCACGAGTCACGGCCAGCACGTCCTGCCAGATGCGCTCGGCGTCGTGCTCGACCCAGCCGGGATTCGGATACGACTGCGGCAACTCGACCTGCGCCACACCAAGTTTCTTGCCCGAGCGATCAAAAACAATCGCGCGGCTGCTGGTGGTGCCCTGATCAATCGCGAGTAAATGCTGCGGCATGGTCTCCCCGGTCTTTTCTTGTAATCTTGCCTGCAGGGGGACAATAACCGGTGAAAGCCTCACAGTTCCAGCAGGACCTACGGGATGGACGTGCGTTGCACGTGTATCGCTGGCTGCCTGTGTCCGCGCCGAAGGGCATTGTCCTGATCATTCACGGCATGGCCGAGCACGGCAGCCGTTACACGCGCTTTGCCAAAGCCTTGACGACCGCCGGCTATGCCGTTTACGTGCCGGATCTGCCCGGCCATGGCAAAACCGCAGTCACCGAAAACGAGCGCGGACATTTTGCTGACCGCGATGGCTGGACTTACGTGTTGCGCGCCGTGCATGAAGTACAGCGCACGGCGCAGCGCGAGCAGCCGCGCGTGCCGGTGGCGGTGTTCGGTCACAGCATGGGTTCGTTCATCCTGCAGCACTACGTGGTGCGCTACGGTGACCGTCTCGACGCGACGATCTTCAGCGGCACACATGGCGATCTCGGTCCCAAGCGCCGGGTGGCGCTGGCGCTGATGAAGACCGAGGCACTGCTGCTCGGCGCACGCCACAAGAGCGCGCTGGGCGAGCAGATCGGTTTCAAGGATTACGCACGCAAATTCAAGGATCGGCGCAGCGACTTTGATTGGCTGTCGCGCGATTCGAACGAGGTGAGCGCCTACATCGCCGATCCGCATTGCGGCCATCGCTGTACGGCCCAGCTCTGGTGCGACCTGCTCGATGCCTGCGGCGCTATCACCGACCTCGAACGCCTGCGGCGCATCCCGAAAAAACTGCCGATGCTGATCATCGCCGGCGAACACGACCCCGTCGGCGGCGGGCGCGGCGCCAAGATGCTGGCGGAGAACTACAAGCGCGCGGGCTTGAAAGAAGTCGAAGTCAAGGTTTACGCCGAAGCGCGGCATGAACTGCTCAACGAAACCAACCGCGAGGAAGTGACCGACGATGTCGTGGGTTGGCTATCAGTCCGGATGCAGGGCTAGATCGATTTCATCACCGGCGCGGCGACCAGCACCGGGCCGTAAGGCGCTGCGGTCGGCACTTTGTTCTTGTCTTCCAGTGAGATCGCCAAGCCCGAACCTTTTTCAAGATCGAGCCCCGCCGGCAGCGTAGCCAGCGCTTCGCCGGAGTCTGGCAATACGCCGAGCGACACCGGGCCAGCCGGGTTCAGCCACCACAGGTGCAGATACTTGCCCTCTGCAGTCGCGTGAGTGCCGACGGTGCGTGCGTGCAATGCCTTGCGGTCGGGTGTCAGGCTGACCAGCCAGCGCGCATCCGAACCGGCCACCTGCAGCAGGCCGACATACTGCGTCGGTGCGGGTTGCTGGACGATCTTCTCTTGCACCTGGACCAGGATCTGTGGCGGCGCCTTGGTTTTCTGCCACAGCGCCACGCCCAGCAGCACGCTGGCGGCAGTGGCGAGCGAAGTCATCGCCTGCCAGACCCGCAGACTGCGCGACGCCGATGACGACGACGCGGCCTTGTACAGACCCGCCGCGAATGAAATATTGGCCCAGACGATGTCGCGCGGAATCTCGGGCTGGATCGAGGCGTTGAGCGCTGCGAGACGGCTTTCCCACCAATGCACGGCAGCGCGGGCGGCCGCGTCGGCGGCCAGCGTCTTCTGGAACTGCACGCGCGCATCACCCGCGAGCGTGCCCAGCACGTACTCGCCTGCGTCCAGCGTTCGTTCCAGTGCCTCAGTCGTCATGCGCCTAAACATTCCTTCAACTGCTGCAACCCGCGCCGCACCCAGCTTTTCACCGTGCCCAGCGGCGCTTTCATCCGCTTCGCCAGTTCCTGGTGGGTGTAGCCCTCGTAATACGCGAGCAGAACACTTTGCTTCTGCTCGTCCTGCAACCCTTTCATGCACCGCTCCAGCTCACCCAGCCCTTGCATCGTTTCCGCACCCTGCTGCGGGCTTTCCGTCTCGCTCACCGCCGACTCGATCGCGCCGGTCATCGCCTCATCATCCGCCTCGTTGATCTCCGGCCGCTTGGCGCGCAGCAGATCGAGGGCGCGATAGCGGGCTATGGTCATCAGCCAGGTCAGGGGCGCGCCTTTTTCGGGGGCGTAGGTCTCGGCTTTCTGCCAGACCTTGAGGAAGCAATCCTGCAGCGCTTCCTCGGCCCAATCCCTGCGTCTGAGAATACGCATCAGCAACCCAAACAGATGCGACGACGACGCCTCGTACAGCTCGGCAAAAGCTCGCTGATCTCCGCTCGCAGTCGCAGCGAGCAGCTGGCTCAGATGCTTGGGATCGGGGTTCATGAAGTGACGCAAATCATATCGGGTTCATTTCAATGGTTGCGTCAACAGGGACGCCAGTTTTTGTGCTTGTTCGTCGCGAAATTCGGGCAGGCCGATGCGCATTGCTTCATGGCCGTCGCGCGGCGCCTGCGTGTAGCTACCGAACAGCCGGTCCCACAGCACCAGCGAGGAGCCGTAGTTGCTGTCGGTCTCTACGCGATGCACCGAGTGATGGATGCGGTGCAGATCGGGGGTGACAACGAATCGGCGCAACGCGCTTTCGAGCCATCGCGGCAGACGCAGATTGGCGTGGTTGAACAGCGCGAACCCGTTGACCGTGGTCTCGAGCAGCAGCACGGCGATGGGCGGCGCGCCGAGCAGCGTCACCGCCAGTGATTTCACCAATAGCGATAGCAGGATTTCCGTTGGGTGGAAACGCACCGCCGTGGTGGTGTCGAATTCAACGTCGCTGTGATGCACGCGGTGCAGCGGCCACAGCGCGCGGATCTCGTGGAACGCGCGGTGCTGCCAGTAGATCGCGCAGTCCAGCGCCAGCCAGGCGATGCCAATCTCGGCCCACGCCGGCAACGTCAGCTGATTGAGCAGGCCGAAACCCGCTTCCTGTGCGCCGTACGCCGCGCCGACCGCAGCCATTGGGATCAGCCACAGCATCGTCGTGTTCAACGCCGCCATGCCGAAGTTCGCTGGCCAGCGCAGTGCGCGCAAAAGCTGGGATGCGCGTCGGGGCCAGGCGTGTTCAAGTGCCAGCATTGCGAACAGCAGGCCGAAGAAAATCGCCGCGCGAATTTCAGTCGTGAGCCAGAGGGGAGAATGCATCGCTGGCTATAATCGTCGCCCCTCGACTCTTTAGGCAAACATGCCCGGACGCTACCCAACCACCCGCCTGCGCCGCACCCGCTCCGCTGAGTTCGTGCGCAAGCTCGTGCGCGAGACGCGGCTGGCGCCGGAACAGCTGATCCAGCCGCTGTTCGTCGCGGAAAAGCCGCTGTGTGGGCCGGTGAAATCCATGCCGGGCGTGTCGCGGCTGTCTCTCAAAGATCTGGCAAAAGAGTGCAAAGCGCTGCAAAAGCTCGGCATCGTCTCGGTGGCGCTGTTCCCGGTAATCCCGGTCATCAAGAAAACCGATGATGGTGAAGAAGCCCTGAATCCCGATGGTCTGGTGCCGCGTGCGATTGCGGCGGTGAAAGACGCCTGCCCCGATCTGGGCGTGATCGTGGATATCGCCCTCGACCCGTACACCAGCCACGGCCACGACGGCGTGCTCGATGCACGCGGCAAGGTCGCCAACGATCTCACCGTCACCGTGCTCACCAAACAGGCGGTGGTGTATGCGCGCGCCGGCGCCGACGTGCTGGCACCGAGCGACATGATGGACGGCCGCATCGGCCGCATCCGCGACGTGCTTGAGCGCGATGGCCGGCACGAAACGCTGTTGCTGTCCTATGCCGCCAAATACGCCAGCAGTTTCTACGGCCCGTTCCGCGACGCGGTCGGATCCGCCAGCCAGCTCAAGGGCGACAAACGCGGCTACCAGATGGACCCGGCCAATTCCGACGAAGCGCTGCGCGAAGTCGAACTCGACATCAATGAAGGCGCCGATATCGTCATGGTCAAACCCGGCCTGCCGTATCTCGACATCATCCGCCGCGTCAAAGACAAGTTCGGCGTGCCGACCTTCGCCTACCAGGTCAGTGGCGAGTACTCGATGATCAAGGCGGCGGCCAAGAACGGCTGGCTCGACGAGAAGAAAACCGCGCTTGAGTCCCTGCTGTGCCTGCGCCGCGCCGGGGCCGATGCGGTGCTGACGTATTTCGCCAAAGACGCTGCTATTTGGCTCGATGAATAATTTTTACTCGTCATTCCGGCCAAGTGCGCGTAGCGCACGCGAGCCGGGATCCAGTTCTTGTGTCTATATTTTCTGGATACCGGCTTTCGCCGGTATGACGGAATTGCGCTAATGGATCGTTACGCCGTGATTGGGCAACCCGTTGCCCACAGCCTGTCGCCGCGCATCCACGCCCTGTTCGCGCAACAGACCCAGCAGACGCTGAGCTACGAAGCGCTCGAAGTCTCCCCCGAGTCGCTCGCTGACACGCTCAAGAAACTCCACGCCGACGGCTGGCGCGGATTCAACATCACCCTGCCGCACAAGCTCGCTGTCGCTGCGCTATGCGAATCGGTGAGTGAACGCGCGCAACTGGCGGGCGCGGTCAACACCTTGATTCGCACCGACAGCGGATGGAAAGGCGACAACACCGACGGCGTTGGTTTGATTCGCGATCTTAAAAATCAGGGCATCGCCGTCACCGGCAAGCGCGTGCTGCTGCTTGGCGCCGGCGGCGCCGCGCGAGGCGTGATCAAACCCTTGCTCGACGAAAAACCGGCCGAGCTGACGCTGTCGAATCGCAATCCGTGGAAGCCGGAGAAAATCGCCGTCGAGTTCAAGGCTCACGGCAATATCCGCCCTGCCACACATCTGTCGCTACGCGGCGACCAGTTCGATCTCGTCATCAATGCCACTTCGGCCGGACACGATGGCGTGATGCCGCGCGTCTCCGCCGGCGTGTTGGCCAAGGGTTGTGTCTGTTACGACCTCAGCTATGGCAAAGCTCATGCGCCATTCGCCGCATGGGCCCAGCAACAGAACGCCGCGAAAATCGCCGACGGACTTGGAATGCTGGTGGAACAGGCCGCCACGAGCTTCGAGTTGTGGCGTGGCGTGCGGCCCACAACGATTACAGCGCTCAGCGAGCTGCGAAAAGCCGGCTAGGTCGTCCGCGCCTTGGTAGCGGGTCGTTCGCCGGGAATCATGCGGTCCAGTCGCGCGTCCTTGCGCGTCCACAGCTCGTTGAGCCAGTTCTGGAACCGCGTGCGGAATTCGGCGTCGCCCTGATAGTCGCCGGCGATCAGGTCCTGCGGGATCGGCCGCACGTCCACATGCATCGCCAGCTGCGACTGCTCGCCGCGCAGGAAACTCCACAGCAGATTCTTGTCGGTCGGCTGGTAGGCGATGGTGACGTCGATGAGCCCGGCAAACTGCTCGCCCATGGCGTTGAGTGCGAACGAAATACCCGCGGATTTCGGCCGCAGCAGATGGCGGAACGGCGAGCCGGTTTCAGCGCGCTTGGCTTCGCTGAAGCGCGTGCCCTCGACGAAATTAACCACGGTGACGGGAACGGTTTTGTAGATCTCGCAGGAGCGGCGGATGGTTTTCAGATCCTGCTCGCGCAGCGCGGGATTCTTCTCGATCGCCTCGCGGCTGTGGCGGCGCATGAACGGAAAGTCCATCACCCAGCAGCCGGGCCCGATGATCGGCACGTACAGCAGCTGGCGCTTGAGGAAGAAGCGCACCAGCGGCAGGCGCGTGTGGAAGATGTCGAACAGCAGCAGGATGTCGACCCAGGACTGGTGGTTGCAGATCAGCAGATAACTCTTGTTCGGGTCAAGCTCACCGCGGATGTCCACCTCCCAGCGCACATCGTGGAACAGCCGGTAGATCAACCGGTTGCCCGAGGCCCAGTTGCTGGCCATCCACACCGCGAAGCGACTGCAGGCGCGGCCAAAAGCGGGGATCGGGATCAGAAACCGGAACAGCGCCGCGAGTCCGATCATGACCCCGCCCCAGAGGATCAGATTGGCCATCAGCACGCTGTAGGCGGCGATGCCGATGAACCAGCCGGGGAACAGGACCGAAATCACGCAGCCACCTTGCGGGCGTGGCTCGCGTGATAGGCCGGGCTCAATTCGTGCACGGCCTCGATCATGACGGCCGCGTGCTCGGGCGGTGTCTGCTGGAGGATGCCGTGGCCGAGATTGAATATGTGTCCATTGCCTTTGCCATAGCTGGCTAATACGCGCGCGACCTCTTCGCGGATTCGCGCAGGCGCAGACAGCAGCAGGGCCGGGTCGAAGTTGCCTTGCAGACCGACGCGGTCCTTGGTGTAGATGCGCGCATCCGCCAGATCGGTGGTCCAGTCCACCCCCAACGCATCGGCGCCGCTGTCGGCCATCGCCGCCAGCCGTGCGCCGGCGTTCTTGGTAAACAGAATCACCGGAATCGACGGATGCGATTGCTTCAGCGACTGCACGATGCGCTGCATCGGCGCCAGCGAAAACCGCTGATACGCCGTCGGCGTCAGCACGCCGCCCCAGGTGTCGAACACCATCAGCACATCAGCGCCGGCTTTGGCTTGCGCGGACAGGTATTGCGTTACCGACTCAGCCAGCTTGGCCGTAAGCGCGTCAAACGCATCGGGCGCGCTGTAGGCCAGCGTTTTCACTTTGGCGAACTCGTGCCCGCCGCCGCCCTCGACCATGTAGGTCGCCAGCGTCCACGGGCTGCCGGCGAAGCCGATCAGTGGCACTTTGTCCTTCAACGCAGACTTGATGTGGCGCACCGCATCCATCACGTAACGCAGCTCGGTTTCGGCGTCGGGGATGCCGAGCGCCTGGATATCCGCGGGCGTTTCCACACACTTACGGAACTTCGGCCCCTCGCCCTCGACGAAATGCAGGCCGAGGCCCATCGCGTCGGGGATGGTCAGGATGTCCGAGAACAGGATCGCCGCGTCGAGCGGGAAGCGCACCAGCGGCTGCAACGTGACTTCGCAGGCCAGTTCCGGCGTCTTGCACAGCGTCATGAAATCGCCGGCTTTGGCGCGCGTTGCACGATATTCCGGCAGGTAACGTCCGGCCTGGCGCATCATCCATACCGGCGTGCGGTCCACCGGCTGACGCCGGAGCGCGCGCAAAAATCTATCGTTAGCCAGCGGCACTCGCGATTTCCTTCTGGATCAAAAGCGCCATCGCGCGCGGGTCGGCGGCATCGCGGATCGGGCGTCCGACGACCAGGTAATCCGCACCGGCCCTGATCGCCGCAGCGGGTGTCATCACGCGCTTCTGGTCGGCCTCGACGCAATTCTCGACTGGGCGGATGCCCGGCGTGACGCAGACCAGCTTCGTTCCTATCTCTTTCTTCAGTTTTTCCACTTCGAGGCCGGAAGACACCACGCCATCGCAACCCGCCGCCAGTGCGCGGCGCGCACGCGACAGCACCAAGTCGGCGACGTTGCATTGGAATCCGAGGTCGTCGAGATCACCCTGATCAAGACTGGTCAGCGCCGTCACCGCCAGCACCTTGAGCTTGCCGGTCTTGGCCTTTGCCGCCGCCTGCATGATCGCCTGGTTGCCGTGCACGGTGCAGAAATCCGCACCGCGTTCCGACAGCGACTGCACCGCACGCGCCACGGTTTCGGGGATGTCGAAAAACTTGAGGTCGACGAATATTTTTTTCTGTTCGGCGCGCAGCCAGTCGAGCAGATCGAAGAATCCCGGCGACATGAACAGCTCGAGACCGATCTTGTAGAAATGCCCGGCGTCGCCGAGCTTGACCACCAACTCGCGCGCCTCTGAGGGCGAGGCGACGTCGAGCGCGATGATCAGCCGCTCGTGATTTGGAATACGAGACATATGCAAACTTTACATCCTCGCCCTGCGTAATGGGGCGATTTTTTCAGGGCAAATCAGACGTGCCCATCAGATAACGATCGCATTCGCGTGCCGCGCCGCGGCCTTCGTTGATCGCCCAGACGATCAGGCTCTGGCCACGGCGGCAGTCGCCGGCGGCGAATACGCCCTTGACGCTGGTCTCGAATTTGCCGTGCTCAGCCTTGATGTTGCTGCGTGCATCGCGTTCCACTTCCAGTTCCTTCAGCAGCGCATCCTCAGGGCCAGTGAAGCCCATCGCCAGCAGCGCGAGCTGGGCGGGATGGGTCTTTTCGCTGCCGGCGCGTTCCTTCGGCACGAATTGCCCCTTGTCGTTCTTCTCCCAACCGATTTCGACCGTGATGACCGACTGCAATTTGCCCTGCGCGTCGCCAACCAGCTTCTTTACCGTGGTCAGATAAGCGCGCGGGTCGCTGCCGAATTTCGCCGCGGCTTCTTCTTGGCCATAGTCGAGCTTGTAGACCTTGGGCCATTCCGGCCAGGGATTGTCGGCGGCACGTTCCAGCGGTGGCTTCGGCATGATCTCCAACTGGATCAGGCTGCGACAGCCCTGACGCATGGCAGTGCCGACGCAGTCGGTGCCGGTGTCGCCGCCGCCCAGCACGATGACGTCCTTGCCTTTGGCGCTGATCGGCGTATGAGCGGCTCCGCCATTCAGGACAGCTTTGGTGCTGGCGGTCAGGTAATCCATGGCGAAGTGCACGCCGTCGAGCTTGCGGCCCTCGACAGGCAGATCACGCGGCTGCGTCGCGCCGGTGCAGATCACGGTGGCGTCGAAGTCCTGCAGCAGCTTGTGCGATTCGCCGCCGACGCCGACGTGGGTGTTGCAGACGAACTGGATGCCTTCGGCCTCCATCAGCTTGAGACGCCGCTCGACGATCTCGCGCTTGTCGAGCTTCATGTTGGGGATGCCATACATCAGCAGGCCACCAGGGCGATCTTCGCGCTCAAACACGGTGACGCGATGGCCGGCGCGGTTCAGCTGCGCGGCGGCGGCCAGACCGGCGGGGCCGGAGCCGATCACCGCGACTGATTTTCCGGTACGTACTTTTGGCGAATCGGCAACGACCCAGCCTTCTTCGAAGCCTTTGTCGATGATCGCCACTTCGATGTTCTTGATCGTCACGGCGGGCGACGAGATACCGAGCACGCAGGAGCCTTCGCAGGGCGCCGGGCAGACGCGGCCGGTGAACTCGGGGAAGTTGTTGGTCTTGTGCAGGCGCACCAGCGCTTCCTGCCAGAGGCCGCGGTAGACCAGATCGTTCCACTCCGGGATCAGGTTGTTGACCGGACAGCCGGAGGCCATGCCGCTGACCAGTTTGCCGGTGTGGCAGAACGGCACGCCGCAATCCATGC
>JBBTCH010000013.1:0-26129 GCA_038043245.1 Pseudomonadota bacterium
CGACCAGCGGTGCGTCGAAGTTCTGGTAGATGCCCTCGAACGCCTGCTGCACTTTGGCCAGTGAGTATTCGCAGGCGTACTGCAGCAAGGGCAGGTCTTCCGCCTTGCGGCCTTCGGCCTCGAAGCGGCGCAGCGCCGCGGTGGCGATCAACTGCCAGGCCAGTGCATCGGCCAGACGGCCGGTGAGTTTGCCGCGCGCCTTGAGTTTGCCGCCGATGAAGAACATGGCGAGGTTGGTCAGCTGCGCGTAACGCGTGCCGGCCCAGCCGAGGCGTCGGTAATACTTTGCCGTCGGGCCGCTCACGGGGCTGCCTGCGCTCCAGCCGCGCGTCAGCGTGCGCGTGAGGTTGCGCAGCACCGTCATCGCGAACTGGCCGAACCAGGCGAGCAGGTTGCTGCGGAACGCGGCTACATTGTCCTGTTCGACCGCGTGCACGACTTTCAACGCATACGGGTGGCAGCGCGTCGCGCCCTGGCCGAACACGATCAGCGTGCGCGTCATGATGTTGGCGCCCTCGACGGTGACGCCGACCGGCGCGGACGAGTAGAGCGTGCCAAGGATGTTGTTGCGGCCCTGCATGATGCCGGCGCCGGCGAACACATCCATGCTGTCGACGCCGAGCTCGCGCGCGACTTCAGTGCTGTAGGCCTTGAGAATGGCCGAGACCACCGGTGGCGGATGGCCGCTGTCCACCGCCGAGACGAAGAACACGCGTGCGGCGTCGAACGCGTAGGTGAGCGCCGCGATCTTGCCGACCTTGTCCTCGACGCCTTCCATGCGGCCGATCGGGATGCCGAACTGCTGGCGCACCATCGAGTAGGGACCGGTGACGGCAGCGATGGTTTTCATCGCGCCGATCGCGCCCGCGGGTAGCGACACCATGCGGCCGCCGGCGAGCTGTTCCATCAGCATGCGCCAGCCCTGGCCGGCGTATTCGGTGCCGCCGATGATCTGCTTGGCGGAGACGACGACGTCCTTGCCGATGATCGGGCCGTTGTAGAACGGCTCGCCGATCGGGTCGTGGTGATCGCCGATGGTCAGGCCCGGAGTGCCCTTGTGCAGCATCACCACGGTGATGCCGGCGTCCACGCCCTTGCCCAGAAGATTCGCCGGGTCATGCAGCTTGCACGCAAGCGAGATCAGGTTCGCCACCGGCGCCAGCGTGATGTAACGCTTGCGGAAGTTGAGCTTGATCTTGATCTCGCCGTCGCCGTCCTTGAACACCTGGCCTTCGGCTTTGATCGAAGCGGCGTCGGAGCCGGCGGTCGGCTCGGTGAGGCCGAAGCAGGGGATGTAGTCGCCCTTGGCCAGCTTGGGCAGGTAGTGCGACTTCTGAGCCTCGGTGCCGTAGTGATGGATCAGCTCGGCCGCGCCGAGCGAGTTGGTGATGACGATGAAGGTGCTGACCACGCCCGACACCGTGCCGGCCTTGACCATGATGGTGCTGATCGCCAGCTTGGAGAATTCGAGGCCGCCATATTTCTTCGGGATCAGCATGCCGAAGAAGCCTTTCTGCTTCATGAAGTCGAGCACTTCGCGCGGCATCACTCGCGATTTCGCGACTTCGTGGCGGTCGAACAGACGACACAGCTCGTCGCAGGTGACGTCGAGGAAATGCTGTTCCTCGGGGTTCAGCTTGCCGTAGTTCTCGGACAGGATGCGCTTGAAATCCGGATTGCCGCCGAAGAATTCGCCGTCGATCCACACCGCGCCGGCTTCCAGCGCCTGGCGCTCGGTATCGGAAATCTGCGGCAGCATCTTCTGCGCCTTCATCATCTTCATCAGGGCTGTAAACATGAGATCACTCCTTCAATCAATGAATATTAGGTTCAGGCCGCCGCTTTCAAGGCCGCGACGTCTTCGAACTGCCTGCCTTCTTTGGCCATCTTCACCAGCAGCGAGGCGGGTTTGAAACGGTCGCCATATTTCTTCGCCAGCTGTTTCGAGCGCTCGACGAACTTGCCGACGCCGTAGGCGTTGATGAACTGCAGCGTGCCGCCCTGGAACGGCGCAAAACCCCAGCCGAAGATCGAGCCGATATTGGTGTCGGCCACGGTCTCGACCACGCCCTCCTGAAAACACTTGGCCGATTCGTTGGCCATGATGAACATCAACCGGTCCATCAGTTCCTGTTGCGGCAGCTGATCCTTGAGCGGGAAATGCTTGCTCAGTTCCGGCCACAGATGTTTGGGCGCGCCCTGCGGATAGTCATAGAAACCCTTGCCGGCTTTTTTGCCCGGGCGGTTGAGTTTCTTGACCATGGTCTCGGTGATGCCGTTGGCCGGATGCTCGGGGAAGGGCTTGCCTTCGGCGGCGAAATCCTTGCGCGTCTGTTCGAGGATGTGCAGCGACAGCGACAGCGAGACCTCGTCGTGCACCGCCAGCGGGCCCACCGGCATGCCGGCTTGCAACCCGGCCATCTCGATCGAACGCGGATGCTGGCCATCGAGCAGCAGCGCTCCGCCTTCCTGTACGTAGGTGCCGAACACGCGCGAGGTGTAGAAGCCGCGCGAGTCGTTGACCACGATCGGCGTCTTCTTGATCTGCTGCACGTAGTCGAAGCCCTTGGCCAGTGTCTCCGGCGAAGTCTTCTTGCCCTTGATGATCTCGACCAGCGGCATCTTGTCCACCGGCGAGAAGAAATGCAGACCGATGAAGTTCTTCGGCCGCACGCTGGCTTCGGCGAGGCCGGTGATCGGCAGCGTCGAGGTGTTGGAGGCGAACACTTTGTCCTTGCCCAACAACGCTTCTGCCTTCTTGGTGACGTCGGCCTTGATTGCGCGGTCTTCGAACACCGCTTCGATGATCAGGTCGCAGCCGGCCATGTCTTCGAACTTCGTCGTCGCCTTGATGCGATCGAGGAAGATCTGTTTGTCGGCTGGCATCATGCGGCCCTTCTTGACCAGCTTGTCGAGTAGGGCGTCGGAATAACTCTTGCCCTTGTCCGCCGCTTCCTGCGTGGTGTCGAGCAGCACGACTTCCATGCCGACTTTCGCCGAAACGTAAGCGATGCCCGCACCCATCATGCCGGCGCCGAGCACGCCGAGTTTCTTCACGGTCGATTTTTCAAAACCTTCCGGCCGGCTCTTGCCCTTGTTGATGGCATTGAGCTGGAACCACAGCGTGCCAATCATGTTCTTGGAAACCTGGCTCACCACCAGATTCGCGAAGTAGCGCGATTCGATTCTGCAACCGGTGTCGAAATCGACGATGCCGCCCTCGAACACACAGGACATGATGTTGGTCGCCGCCGGATAGTTGCCATAGGTCTTGGCGTTGGCCATCGACGGCGCGATCGCCAGCATCTGCACGACGGCCGGGTGTTTGGAATCGCCGCCGGGGAACTTGAACTTGGGGTCGTCCCAGGGCTGCACCGGCTTCGGATTGGCGAGACACCAGACTTTGGCGCGCGCCAGTAGTTCTTCGCGGGTCTTCACCAGTTCGTGGACGATACCGGCCTTCTGTGCCGCCTGTGGGTTCAGCTCTTTGCCTTCCAGCAGCAGCGGCATCGAAGCCTGCATGCCCATGATGCGCGGCAGACGCTGAGTGCCGCCGCCGCCGGGGAGAAGACCCAGCTTCACTTCCGGCAGGCCGAACTTGATCTTGGGGTCGTCAATGGCGATGCGGTAATGGCAGGCCATCGCGAGTTCCAACCCGCCGCCAAGCGCGGTGCCGTTGAGCGCGGCCACGACCGGGCGGCCGCATTTTTCGAGACGGCGCAGGAAGGTCTTGTAGGCCTCGGCCATGTCGAAGGCGAGCTTCGGGTCGGTGATCTTGATCAGCCCGTCGATATCGGCACCGGCGAGGAATTCCTTCTTCGCCGAGGTGATGATCACGCCCTTGATCGACAGGTCGGTCTCGATCTTCTGGATGGCGTCGGCCAGTGGCTGGGTCAGCTCCTCGCACAGCACGTTCATCGTGCGGCTGACGAGATTAAGGGTCAGGGTGACGACGCCGTCGGCGTCCTTGTTGAATTGCACTGCGCTCATGTTCGGTTCCTTCGTGACTTAGACGCGTTCGATGATGGTGGCGATACCCATGCCGCCGCCGACGCACAGCGAGGCGAGGCCGGTCTGCTTGTTCTGACGCTCCATCTCGTCGAGCAGGGTGCCGAGGATCATCGCGCCGGTGGCACCGAGCGGATGGCCCATGGCGATGGCGCCGCCGTTGACGTTGATTCTGTCCATATCGATGCCAAGGTCCCGAGCCGCATGCATGACCACGGCGGCAAACGCCTCGTTGATCTCGAACAGGTCGATGGTCTTGGCGTCCATGCCGGCGCGCTTCAGTGCTTTTTGCGATGCCGGGGCGATGCCGGTGAGCATGATCGTCGGCTCGCTGCCGGTGACAGCGGTCGAGATGATGCGTGCCCGCGGGGTGAGGCCGAGTTTCTTGCCGATCTTCTTGTTGCCGATGAGGATCGCGGCGGCGCCGTCGACGATGCCGGAAGAATTGCCGGCGTGGTGCACGTGGTTGATCTTCTCGACCGTGGTGTATTTACGCAGGGCGGTGGCGTCAAACCCCATCGAACCCATCTGCTCGAATGAAGGCTTGAGTCCCGCCAGGCCTTCCAGCGTCGCGTCGGCGCGGATGAACTCGTCATGGTCGAGCACGGTCATGCCGTTGAGGTCCTTGACCGGCACCACGGATTTCTTGAAACGGCCTTCGCTGCGCGCCTTGGCGGCGAGCCGCTGTGAGCGCAGCGCGAACTCATCGACATCCTTGCGCGAAAAGCCATCGAGCGTGGCGATCAGATCGGCGCCGATGCCCTGCGGGGCGAAGCCCATCGCCGAGTTGACGCGCGGGTCCATCACCATCGCGCCGCCGTCCGAGCCCATCGGCCAGCGCGACATCGATTCGACGCCGCCGGCGACGACCAGGTCTTCAAAGCCCGAAGCGACTTTCTGCGCGGCGAGGTTCACTGATTCCAGACCCGAGGCGCAGAAGCGCGACTGGGTAACTCCTGCGACTGACTGATCCCAGCCGGCGTAGAGCACGGCGGTGCGGGCGATGTCCGCGCCCTGTTCGCCGACCGGCGTGACGCAGCCGAGCACGACGTCGTCCACTTTTGAGGTATCGAGATGATTGCGGTCGCGCAGCGCCCACAAAAGATTGGCGACCAGATGCACCGGGGTCACCTGGTGCAGGCTGCCGTCGCGTTTGCCCTTGCCGCGGGGCGTACGAAGGGCGTCGTAGATATAGGCTTCAGTCATGGCGGGTCTCGGTTGGTAATTGGAATTACGAACTCGCCGGGCTTTCCGCATTACGGACTGAAGCGGGCGGTCTCAAGGCCTTTTGCATCAAGGCGTGGACACCCTAAACAACGATGCTGCACCGTGTCAATTGCCACAGCGCCGTTGACCGGAACGCACATTGGCGCTAGAAGTAATACGTATTACCGCTAGAGTGCGCGCATGCCCAAAGCAGCCCCCAGTTTGACCGGCCTCGACGCCGAGACCCGCGCCCGAATCGAGCAGGCCGTGCTGGACATCTTCTCCGAGCGTGAGTTCCACCGCGTCGGCCTGATTGAGATCGCGCGCGCCGCAAATGTTTCTTTACAGACCATCTATAAGTACTACGGCAGCAAGGAGGCCTTGCTGTTCTCCGCGCTGGATTCCTGGCTCGGCCGCCTCGCAGCGCGCATGGTCGATCATCTGCAGGGTATCGAGGACTACAAGGAAAAACTGCGCAAGGTGTTCTGGGTGGTGCTCGATTTCTTCGAGAAGAATCCCAAGGTCGCGCAGCTGATCATGAGCTCGGTCTACATCAACACCTGGCGGCAGATGGAGACCTACCAGAACCCATTGTTGTTCGGCGCGTTCATGAAGGTGCTCGGCGAGGGCCGCGCACGCGGCATCCTCAACAGCCAGGTGGACGAGAAGATCCTGCTCGACTACATCTTCGGCGTGCTCGGCCGGCTGGTGCAGATGTGGATCCAGCGCGGACAGAAGGAGCCGCTGACCCGGCAGGCGAACGTGCTGTTCGAGATGCTGTGGCGTGCGATTTCGCTGCCACCGAAAGGCAAGGGTTAGCTCAGGCGGCTCAGCAGCATTCCGACACCCAGCGCGATCAGAATCGCGCCCATCGCCCGGTCAATCAGATGGGCTGATCGGCGCAGTCGCTGACGCAATTTTTCTTTCGACAGCAGTAGTGCGACCAGCGCAAACCAGCCGAACGTCGTCAGTGGCAGCCACAGACCCAGAATCACCTTGAGCGACATAGGCATCGGGCCGGTGATGACGGCGGTGAACAGTGCGACGAAGAACAGCGTGGCCTTGGGATTGAGCACGTTGGTCAGCAGGCCGATGGTGTAGTTCTTTTTCCAGTCGCCGGCCTGTGCGGCGGGCAGCGTATCGCCCGACTCAGGGTGCGGTTGCGAGCGCAGAGCGCCATAACCCATGTAGAGCAGGAAACCCGCGCCGGCATAGGCGATCCACGACAGGAATTGCGGATAGCGTTCGAGGATCCACGCCAATCCGAACAGTCCGTAAGCGACATGGAACAGGATGCCGCTGCCGATGCCGGCGGCGGTCCACAGCCCGGCGCTGCGGCCATGGCTCAGCGACTGGCGGCTGACCATGGCGAAGTCCGGGCCGGGGCTGGCGACAGCAAGCGCGTGCGCCAATGCCACCGTGCCAAAAATCGCCAGTGAACTGTCCATCACCAGACGGGTTTACAGCGCGTAGGTTTTTTCCAGATACGCCACGATGGCGTCGGATTCGTACATCTCGGTGCCGGTGTTCGGGTCGATGAGATACGGCACCTGCACCTTGCCGGTTTTCTCGAACAAGACTTTGCGATTGCGGCCGCTGTCCTTGGGGCCCTTGAACAACTTGTCGCGGAAACTCGGCGGGCCCATGTCGCTCCACGCCGCCTTGCCGGTGTTGCGCAGGATGTACGGGATCTCCAGCTCGCACAGCAGTTCGCGCACCGGGCGCGAATACGGGCTGGTCTCGAAGCTGAACAGTTCCAACGGTTTTGTCGGCGCCTTCGACGGCCGCGCCTTGACGCCCTTGCCGTAGCGCAGGCCGGACATCAGGAACGAACCGGTGAGTGCCAGCGGACGGATCATGTTCACGCGGCGCTTATAGGTTTTCGACAGGTAATTGATGATGTCGGCCGACTCGTACATCTGCGTGCCGGTGTTCGGGTCGACCAGGAATGGAAACAATTGCTTGCCGCCGAGCTGTTCGGCCTTGGGACGGAAACGCGTGCCGCCCGCCGGACACGGGTAGATCATCACGTCGAGATCGAGCTCGCACAGCACTGCGCGTACCAGGCGACAGTAGGGCGACAGCTCCATGTCGTAGAGCTCGAGCAGCTTTGCGGGCCGCTCGCGCGCCGGGGCGAATGCGGCGGTGCCGCGCCAGCCACTCAAGGTGCCGCCGAGCAATCCCGAAGTCACATCCCAAGCGGTGGCCATGTTTTTTTTCTCAGTGACGAAAGTGACGCGTGCCAGTGAACACCATCGCCATGCCGTGTTCGTCGGCGGCGGCGATGACCTCGTTGTCGCGCATCGAGCCACCGGGCTGAATCACGGCGGTGATACCGGCGGCCGCGGCGGCGTCGATGCCGTCGCGGAACGGGAAGAAGGCGTCGGAGGCCATCACCGAACCTGCAACGATGAGTTTTTCGTCGGCGGCTTTGATGCCGGCGATCTTCGCCGAGTAGACGCGGCTCATCTGGCCGGCGCCGACGCCGATGGTCTGGCGGTTTCGCGCGTAGACGATGGCGTTGGATTTCACGAACTTGGCGACCTTGCAGGCAAAGATCAGGTCGTGGATCTCGGTCTCGGTCGGAGCACGTTTGCTGACGATCTTGAGCTGCGATTCCTGCACCAAGGCATCGTCGCGGTCCTGCACCAGCAGGCCGCCATTGATGCGCTGGTAGTGCAGCGACGGCGCGCGGCTCGCCGGCCATTCGCCGGTTTCGAGCAGGCGCACGTTCTGTTTGGCGGTGACGGCTTGTTTCGCGGCGGCGCTGATCTTCGGCGCGAGGATCACCTCGACGAACTGGCGATCAACGATGGTCTTGGCGGTGGCGCCGTCCAATTCGCGGTTGAAGGCGATGATGCCGCCGAAAGCCGAAGTCGGATCGGTCTGGTAGGCGAGGTCGTAGGCCTTGCCGATACCGTCGAGACTCACCGCCACGCCGCAAGGGTTGGCGTGCTTGACGATGACGCAGGCCGGTTTACTGAAGGCCTTGACGCATTCGAGCGCGGCGTCGGCGTCGGCGATGTTGTTGTACGACAGTTCTTTGCCCTGCAGCTGAACCGACGAGGCCAGCGTGCCGGCTTCCGGTTTTGCCTCGGCATAGAACGCGGCCTGCTGATGCGGGTTCTCGCCGTAGCGCAGTTCCTGGCGTTTCTCGAACTGCAGGCCGAGCACGCCGGGGAATTGTGCGTGCTTGCCATCGGCATTGAGGCTGCTGAGATAGCCCGAAACCATCGCGTCGTAGCGCGAGGTATGCGCGTAGGCTTTGGTGGCGAGCGCGCGTCGGGTGGCGTCGGTCACGCCGCCGGCCTCGATTTCCTTGAGCACGGTCACGTAGTCGGCGGGGTCCACGAGGATTGCCACATGCGCGTGGTTCTTCGCCGAGGCGCGCACCATCGCCGGGCCGCCGATGTCGATGTTCTCGATGGCGTCTTCGAACCTGCAGTCGAGTTGGGCCACGGTCTGCTCGAACGGGTAGAGGTTCACCACCACCAGATCGATCGGGGCGATGCCGTGCTGCTGCATCACCGCCTCATCGACGCCGCGGCGGGCGAGGATGCCGCCATGGATCTTCGGATGCAGCGTCTTGACGCGGCCGTCCATGATCTCGGGAAAACCGGTGTGCTCGCTGACTTCCTTGACCGCGATCTTCTCAGCCTTGAGCAGCTTGTAGGTGCCGCCGGTAGAGAGCAGTTCGATGCCGCGCGCTGCAAGCGCGCGGGCGAATTCGACGAGGCCGGTCTTGTCGGAGACCGACAGCAGGGCACGCTTTGGAGTCATTATTTGCCCGCGCGAACGGGAATCTTGTGCTGGCGGAGCTTCTTGCGCAGCGTGGCGCGGTTCAGTCCCAGGACTTCGGCGGCGCAGGATTGATTGCCTTCGCAGTATTCGAGCGTGGCCTTGAGCAGCGGCGGCTCCACTTGCGTCAGGATCGTCTCGTAGAGTCCCTTGGGCTTGTGTCCGTTGAGCTTGCCGAAATAAGCCTCAAGGCTGTCGGCAACCGAATGACAGAGGGGCTTGGGATCGGATTTGCTGGACATGCTGGAAAGTGCCTCGCGCCTGAAGGCCGCACTGCGTTGGCGCGGCCGGTTTTATAAAAAACGGGCGGCCATCATACCCACAACATCGGTGCGGTGAAAGATGGATTTGTCATATCGAAACCGTCCCCTAATCTTCGCTTTCACAGTCCAGTGCCCGCGCGATCTGCCGTGATTCGAATCCGCGCGCGTAGAGGAACTGCTGTTGCTTGCGGCGCAGCGCCGGCGTGTCGGCGAGGCCCCTGAATCGCTTCATCAGCGTGCGTTGCGCCAGCTCGCCCCAGTCGCAGTCCGCTCGTTCGAGCGCCTGCTGGACGTCGTCGCGCGCCAGCCCGGCCAGCTGCAGTTCGGCTTCGATGCGTCGCGGGCCGTGGCCCTGCGCGATGCGTGTGCGGATCAATTGTTCGGCGTAGCGCGAGTCGCTTTGCAGGTCACGCGAGGCCAGCGCCGCGATCGCGGCGCTGGCCTCGGTTTCATCCACGCCGCGTGCGGACAGTTTCCGTTTCAGTTCGCGCGCGGAGTGTTCGCGTCGCGACAACAGCCGCAGCGCGGCGTCGCGGGCGCCGGGCGGGTTAGTCGTCCTTTTCGGCTTTCTCTGCACGCGCGGGTTTGGCCGGCATTATTTTTTCACGCAGGGCTTTTTCCAGCGCATCGGCTTCCTTCGGATTTTCCTTAAAGTAGATGCGCGCGTTCTCGACGCCCTGGCCGATCTTCTCGCCCTTGTAGGCCAGCCAGGTGCCGGATTTCTCAACCAGCTTGTGCTCGATGCCGAGTTCGATCAGCTCGCCTTCGCGCGAGATGCCTTCGCCGTACATGATCGGAAAATGGACGATCTTGAACGGCGGCGCCAGCTTGTTCTTGACCACCTTGACCTTGGTCTCGTTGCCGATGACTTCGTCGCCTTTCTTGATCGCGCCGATGCGACGGATGTCGAGGCGCACCGAGGCGTAGAACTTGAGCGCGTTGCCGCCGGTGGTGGTCTCCGGATTCTGGCCCGGCATCATGATGCCGATCTTCATGCGCAGCTGGTTGATGAAGATCAACATGGTGCCCGAGCGCTTGATGTTGCCGGTGAGTTTGCGCATCGCCTGCGACATCAATCGCGCCTGCAGGCCCGGCAGCTGGTCGCCCATCTCGCCTTCGATTTCCGCGCGCGGCACCAGCGCGGCGACCGAGTCCACCACCAGCACGTCAACACCGCCGGAACGCACCAGCATGTCGGCAATCTCCAGCGCCTGTTCGCCAGTGTCGGGCTGCGACATCAGCAGGTCGGCGACCTTGACGCCGAGTTTCTCGGCGTACTGCGTGTCGAGCGCGTGTTCGGCGTCGATGAAGGCGCAGACGCCGCCGGCTTTCTGCGCCTGCGCGATGACGTGCAGGGTCAGCGTGGTTTTGCCGGAAGACTCCGGCCCGTAGATCTCGACCACGCGCCCGCGCGGCAGGCCGCCGATGCCGAGCGCGGCATCCAGCGCCAGCGAGCCGGTGGAGACGGTTTCGATGTCCTTGAAGATTTCCCCGGCGCCCATGCGCATGACCGCACCCTTGCCGAACTGGGTCTCGATCTGTTTGAGCGCGGCGTCGAGGGCTTTCTTGCGATTGGTGTCTTCCATTTTTATTTTCCTGATGTGCGGGATTCGGGGCCGGGCAGTTTACTTCAGACTTTTAAGCAACAGATTCAGGGCCGCTGCCGCGGCTTGCTCGCGTACGGATCCGCGGTCGCCGGCAAAACGATGCTGTTCGGCGACAACGCCGGCTTTGCCGCCGCAGGCGATCCACACCAGTCCCACCGGCTTTTCGCTGCTGCCGCCAGAAGGCCCGGCGATGCCGGTGATCGCCAGTGCCCACTGCACGGGCGCGCGGGCCAGCAAGCCCGCGGCCATCGCCTCGACCGTCTGTCGACTGACAGCGCCGTGCATTTCGAGCGTGGCCGCCGGTACGCCCAGCAGGTCCTGCTTGGCAGCGTTGGAATAGGTGATGAGCCCGCGTTCGAACCAGTCCGAGCTGCCGGGCAGGTCGGTCAGCAGCTTGGCCACCAGCCCGCCGGTGCAGGATTCCGCCGTCGCCAGCTTTTCCCCCCGCAGCCGCAGCCGCTCGGCAAGCCGTTCAACGTCTGGCGTTATTTTGTTCACTTTCTTTATACTGTCATCACCGGACGCAGCCATCCACAACAAGCGCGCGCCGGAGACGCCTAACAAGGGAGCGGTTCATGAGTAACGAGGGAATGGACAACAGTCGCCGCCGCTTCCTGACGAATGCAACCGTTGCGGTTGGTGCGGTTGGTTCGGGATTCGCCGCCGTTCCGTTTGTCGCCTCGCTGGCGCCCAGCGAAAAAGCCAAAGCCCTTGGTGCGCCAGTCGCGGTGGACATCAGCCAGCTCAAGGCCGGGGAAATGAAGATCGTGGCCTGGCGCGGCAAGCCGGTCTGGGTCGTGCGCCGCACCGAGGAAATGATCGCAAGCCTGGCCAAAGTCGCCAGCGATCTTGACGACCCGGCTTCGGAACAGCCGCAGCAGCCGACCTATGTCAGCGGCGACGCACGTGCGCTCAAGCCCGAGATCATGGTGCTGGTCGGTTCCTGCACGCACCTCGGCTGTTCGCCGACCTTCCGCCCGGATTTCCCCGCGCCGGAGATTGATTCCAACTGGCAGGGCGGTTTCTATTGCCCCTGTCACGGCTCCAAATTCGATTTGTCGGGCCGCGTCTATAAAGGGGTGCCCGCGCCGACCAATCTGGTGGTGCCGCCGTACCGCTTCGAGTCCGACACGATGCTGGTGATCGGCGAAGACCCGGCTGCTGACAAGACCGGAGTCGCCTGATGGGTATCGTCGCCAATCCGCACAAGACCACCGGCTTCCTCGGCTGGATCGATGACCGCTTCCCGCTGACCAAGATCTGGCGCGACCACCTCACCGAATACTACGCGCCGAAGAACTTCAACTTCTGGTACTACTTCGGCTCGCTGGCGATGCTGGTGCTGGTCAACCAGCTGCTCACCGGCATCTGGCTGACCATGCATTACAAGCCGAACGCCGCCGAAGCCTGGGACAGCGTCGAATACATCATGCGCGACGTGCCCTGGGGCGACGTCATCCGCTATCTGCACTCCACCGGCGCCAGCATGTTCTTCCTGGTGGTCTACCTGCACATGTACCGCGGGCTGATGTACGGCAGCTACCGCAAGCCGCGCGAGCTGGTCTGGCTGTTCGGCGCGCTGATTTTCGTGGCGCTGATGGCCGAGGGCTTCTTCGGCTACGTGCTGCCCTGGGGGCAGATGTCCTACTGGGGCGCCAACGTCATCTTCAACCTGTTCGGCACGATTCCGGTGATCGGTCCCGACCTGGTGGTCTGGATCCAGGGCGACTACATCCCCGCCGACGCGACGCTGAACCGCCTGTTCGCGCTGCACGTGGTGGCGGTGCCGTTCGTGCTGGTCGGCCTGGTCATCGCGCATCTGATGGCCTTGCACGAAGTCGGCTCCAACAATCCGGACGGCGTCGAGATCAAGAAACACAAGGACCCGAAGACCGGCATCCCGCTCGATGGCATCGGTTTCCATCCGTACTACACGGTCAAGGACATGGTCGGCGTCTCGGCGTTCCTGATCATCTTCCTCGGTTTCGTGTTCTTCGCACCCGATGGCGGCGGCTGGTTCCTCGAACCTCCCAACTTCCAGCCGGCCAATAATCTGGTCACGCCCGAGCACATCGCACCCGCCTGGTACTTCGGCGCCTTCTACGCGATGTTGCGCGCGACGCCTTCGATGTTCAGTTCGGCGCTGCCGGGCGTGCTGGTGATGGCCGCGGCAGTGATCATCATTTTCTTCGTCCCCTGGCTCGACCGCTCGCCGGTCAAGTCGATCCGCTACAAGGGCAGGCTGTCGAAGATCAATCTGGCGCTGTTCTCGGTCAGCTACGTCATGCTGACGTATCTGGGACTGCAGCCGCCGAGCACGCTGTTCAAGCTGCTGTCGCAGATCGGCACGATCTATTACTTCGTCTACTTCGCCGGGCTGTGGTTCATCCCGAAATTCGAGACGACCCAGCCGGTGCCGGAACGGGTGACGTCATGAGGCACTTCCTTGCCGCAGTTCTGGCGCTGACATCGTTCTCGGCGCTGGCGTCCAGCGGCGCGGCGCCGTTTCACTTTGACGCCGACGTCGACAACCAGGCTTCGCTGCAGCGCGGCGCGCGCAATTACATGGCCTATTGCGCCGGCTGCCATTCGCTCAAGCACCTGCGCTACAACCGCATGGGCCGCGATCTCGGCATCCCGGAAGACCTGCTCAAGGCCCACCTGATGTTCACCAGCGACAAGGTCGGCGATCCGATCCTGTCGTCGATGTCGCCGGCGGATGCGGAAAAATGGTTCGGGCGTGCACCGCCCGATCTGAGCCTGGTCTCGCGCGCACGCGGCGAGTCCTGGGTCTACAGCTATCTGCTGACGTTCTACGCCGATCCCAGCAAGGTCAATGGCGTCAACAACCTGATGCTGCCCGGCCTGTCGATGCCGCATGTGCTGGATTCGCTGCAAGGCACCCAGGTGCTGCTCAAGGAAGAAGGCGACAGCCACGGCGGCCACGGTAAACCCAAGTTCGAGCTGGTGAAAAAAGGCTCGATGACGCCGGAGCAGTACAAGGACTTCGTCGGCGACCTCACCAATTTCCTCGCCTACGCCGCCGAGCCGGGCCGCAGTGCGCGCGTCGCGCTCGGCTTGAAGGTCATGCTCTATCTGTTCGTGCTGCTGGTGCTGACCTACCTGCTGAAGAAAGAATTCTGGAAGGACGTCCACTGAAAAAGCCAAGCAAAGCCGCGCCCGTTTCCCGCAGCACCGGCATGCATCCGGCATTCGAGCCGATCGCGCGCGTGCGCAACGCCAAACCACCGTTGCCGGCGGCGCTGACCCGCACCGGCATGACCATCTACGTCTATCCCAATGACCTGGTCTCGCACTGGGTGCGCTTCGTCGTCGCCGAAAAAGACATGGACGGCATGCACATCGAGTGGGTCAAGCCGGGACAGACGCTGGAAGACCTGACCGTACTCGACCCGGCGCATCGGGTGCCGCTGCTGGCCGAACGCGAGGTGATCCTCAATGCGCCACGCATCATCGTCGAGTATCTCGACGAGCGTTATCCGCATCCGCCGATGATGCCGGTCGAACCTTCCGCGCGCGCCAAGCTGCGGCTGGCGCTGCACCGCATCGAACAGGACCTGTTCCCGCTGGTGAGCGCGATCCAGTCCGGCCCGATGCGCGAAGCGCAGAAAGCGCGCAAGCAATTGCTCGACAACATTCTCGCCGGCACGCCGATCTTCGGCGCCAAGAACTATTTCCTGTCGTCCGACTTCAGCATGGTCGACGCGCTGTGGGCCACCCTGCTGTGGCGCCTGCCTTCACTGGGCATCCCGCTGCCCGCGCACGCCAAGATCATCCAGCGCTATGCCGACCGCTTGTTCGGCCGGCCAGCGTTCGGTCAGAGTCTGACGCCCGCCGAGCGCGCCCTGCGCTGATTTTTACTCTCGTTTCGTCATCCGTGGCGGGGTCACAGCAGTTCCGTTGATCCCTTAATTCCCGTTCGTGGCGAGTACTTCGACGCGTTCGGGACGAGCGGCCCGTTGAGCAGAGAGGGAATTGAGTTCTCTGCGGGCAATAAGCGGGTCTAAAGATCCAGTGTTGCAGCCAGTTTCCTGGAGACTGCCGCAAGGGTGTCGGCAGTGATCCGTCCCAGCGGTTCGGCGTCTCGGACTTCGATGGTCGCGATCTTCGCGGGACGGATGACCGAAGGAGAAGGCAGCCCGCTACGGGTCGCTACAGGGATGGCGATGTCGTCGGGCCAGCGACGATTTTCTGCGCTGGTGATCATCAGCACCCAGAGCAGACCGTGATTCGTTTCAAGCGCGTGCGCGGCGACGACGAGCGCAGGACGGCGCTGACGTGTGGCGCGATCAGTGTATGGAAACGGGACCTTGATGATGTCGCCGGGCTCAAAGCTTGGCATAGGCGCGACGGTCAGCGTCCGAGCCCCACTCGTCGAAGGTGCGAAAGGGGTCGTCCACGGCTGATGGCACGCGCTTGGTCAGAATGACTCGGTCACCGTCGATCTGATAGACCAATTCGCCGCCGCTGCGAACCTTGAGCGCGTTGCGCACCGGCATCGGGATCGTCGTCTGCGATTTGGACGTCAGTTTGCTGGTGATCATGGAGGGCATGGTAAGGAAACTCCTTACTGTGAGCAAGCGTGATGACTTGAATGTTTGCTCAGGTCGACGCTTCGGTGGACGGCTTTCATTGCGTAGAATCACCCGATGAGCACATCCCGCCGCCCCTATCTGATCCGCGCCATCGTGGACTGGGCGGCGGATAACCGCCTGACGCCGCACTTGCTCGTCGCGGCCGACGCGCCGGGCGTGATCGTGCCTCTCGAACATGTGAAGGAAGGCCGCATCACGCTCAACATCAGCGGTTACGCGGTGCAGGGGCTCGATCTGCGCAGCGAGCCGTTCATGTTCAGCGCGCGCTTCAGCGGCAAGCCGTTCACGGTCGAGATTCCCAGCGGCGCGGTGCTGGCGGTGTTCGCGCAGGAAAACGGCGAGGGCGTGGTCTTCGGCGAGATCGAGACTTCGGGCGCGCCGGTACAACCGCCGCCGCCGGCGCCCAAGCCGGGCCGGCCCAGCGGCAAGCCGACGTTGCGGCGGGTCAAGTGATGAACGACAAATCCGCCTTGCTGGGTCAGCTGAAAATCGAGCGCACGCTTGAGCCGCCACGTTCGCTGTGGCCGTGGGTTCTGGTGGTGACCCTGCTCGCTGCCGGCGCCGCGGGCTGGTATTTCTGGCCTGCTGCCGCGCTGGAAGTCGAAGTCGTGGCGGCGCAGCCCGTCAGTGCATCGAGTGGTGCTGCTTCGGTGCTGGATGCCACCGGCTATGTCATCGCGCGCCGTCAGGCGACGGTATCGTCGAAGGTCACCGGCAAGGTGATGGAACTGAACATCGAGGAAGGCCAGCGCGTCAAAGCCGGCCAGGTGCTGGCGCGGATCGACGACAGCAATGTGCGCGCGCAATTGAGTCTGGCCGAGGCGCAGCTGGAGTCCAGCCGCAGCGCGATGGACGAGACGCGGGTGCTGCTGCTGGATGCCGAACGCCAGCGCAAACGCGCGCGCGAACTCGGTGAGAAAAAACTGGTGAGCCAGCAGGCGATCGACACCGCCGAGGCCAACTATGACCAGGCCGAGGTGCGCGGCACCAGCGCGCAGCGCGGCGTCACCGTCGCCGAAAAGAGCGTGGCGCTGTACCGCCAGCAGATCGACGATGCCATCGTGCGTGCCCCCTTCGCCGGCGTGATCACGGTCAAGAACGCGCAGTTGGGCGAGATGATCTCGCCGCTGTCCGCCGGCGGCGCCGGCACCCGCACTGGCATCGGCACGCTGGTGGACATGGAGTCGCTCGAGATCGAGGTGGACGTCAACGAAAGCTTCATCAATCGCGTGCAAGCTGGGCAGGCGGTGGAGGCGCGCTTGAACGCCTACCCGGACTGGAAAGTGCCGGCGCAGGTGATCGCGGTGATCCCCGCCGCCGACCGCCAGAAGGCGACGGTCAAGGTGCGCATCGCCATCCAGTTGCAGGATGCGCGCGTGCTGCCGGACATGGGCGTGCGTGTTTCGTTTCTCACCGAGGAGAAAAAGGAAACTGAAGTGCCTAAAGGCGTGACGATCCCGGCGGAAAGCGTGAAGGACGAGGAAACCGGCAAGGTGGTGTTCGTGCTCAAGGGCGAGCAGCTTGAACGCCGCGCGATTTCAGTCAGCGGTGCCATGGGAACGAATGTGCAGGTGATCGCGGGCCTGGCCAGCGGCGATCAGGTGGTGGTCGGCGATTTATCAAAGCTGGTGGACGGAATGAAAGTACAACTCAAGGAACCCAAATGAGCGCATTGGTTCAACTCAAAGGCGTCAGCAAGACCTACCAGCGCGGCAAGCAGTCGGTGCCGGTGCTGCAGGCGCTGGATCTCGACATCGCCAAGGGCGATTTCCTCGGTTTGATGGGGCCTTCCGGTTCCGGCAAGACCACGCTGCTGAATCTGATCGGCGGCCTCGACCGGCCAAGCAGTGGTTCGGTCAGCGTCGACGGCGTGCGCATTGACCAGCTGTCGTCCGGGCAACTGGCGCAATGGCGCTCGCAGCATGTCGGTTTCGTCTTCCAGTTCTACAACCTGCTGCCGGTGCTCACCGCCGAGAAGAACGTCGAGCTGCCACTGCTGCTGACTTCGCTGAACAAGGCGCAGCGCCAGAAGCACGTCGCCACCGCGCTGGAGATCGTTGGCCTGGCGGACCGCGCCAAGCACAAACCCAGCGAACTCTCCGGCGGTCAGGCGCAGCGCGTCGCCATCGCCCGCGCGCTGGTGGCCGATCCGACCCTGCTGGTCTGCGACGAGCCGACCGGCGACCTCGACCGCAAGACTGCCGACGAAATCCTCAACCTGCTGCAGGTGCTCAACAAGCAGCACGGCAAGACCATCGTCATGGTCACCCATGACGCCAAGGCAGCAGATCACGCCAGCCATACGCTGCATCTGGACAAGGGCGTGCTGGTCGAGGCGCAGGCTGCTTGAAATATCTGCCGCTCATTTGGGCTGCCCTCGCGCGACGCAAACCGCGCACCGTCTACACCATGCTGTCGGTGGCGGTGGCGTTTCTGCTCTACGGGCTGTTGCAGGCGTTCTCGACCGCGCTCAACGCCGGTGTCGAAGTCGCCGGTGCCGACCGGCTGGTGACCGTTGGCCGCTATCACTTCACCGAGATCCTGCCGGTATCGTTTTATCAGCAGATCAAATCGGTGCCCGGCGTGAAGGGCGCCACCCACGCCACCTGGTTCGACGGCATCTATCAGAGCGAGCGCAATTTCTTCGCCAAGATGCCGGTGGACCCGCAGCCGTATCTCGACCTGTATCCGGAGATCATCCTGCCGCCGGAACAGAAGCAGGCCTGGCTCAACACCCGCACCGGTGTCATCGTCGCCAAGGCGCTGGCCGACCGTTTCGGCTGGAAACTCGGCGACAAGATCCCGATCCAGGCCACCATCTGGCCGGCCAAGGACGGTGACAACTGGACCTTCGATCTGGTCGGCATCTTCGACAACTCCGATCCGGCGACGCGCTCGCAGATCGAGATGATGCTGATCCGCCACGATTTCTTCGACGAAGCACGCGCTTTTGCCCACGGCATGGTCGGCTGGTACATCGTGCAGACCGAGAATCCAGCGCGTAACGCCGAGATCGGCAAGGCGATCGATGCGCTGTTCCTCAACTCGCCGAACCCGACGCGCACCGACACCGAGAAAGCCTTCAATCAATCCTTCATCAAGCAGCTGGGCGACATCGGCCTGATCGTCAAATCCATCCTCGGCGCGGTGTTCTTCACGCTGCTGTTCCTCACCGGCAACACCCTGATGCAGTCGGTGCGCGAACGCATCCCCGAGCTGGCCGTGCTGAAAACCATCGGCTATTCCGACCTGCGGGTGCTGATGCTGGTGCTTGCCGAAAGCCTGGCGCTGTGTGTGTTCGCCGCGGTGCTGGGATTGCTGCTGGCGCAGATCCTGCTGCCCGGCATTGCCGCGAAGATTCCCGGGTTCGCCGGCATGGAATTGCGCACCAACGCGTTTGTGCAGGGTGTCGCGCTGTCCGGCGTGCTCGCTCTGCTGGTCGGCGGCCTGCCCGCCGTACGCGCGATGCGGCTACAGATCGTTGACGCGCTGGCGGGGCGCTAAGCATGGCCAACATCGTCCAGCAGATCGGCGCCGTGTCAGCGATGAGCTTGCGCAGCATCCCTTCGCGGCTGGGGTCGAGCCTGGTGATCGTCATCGGCATCGCCGGCGTGGTCGGCGTGATGGTCGCCCTGCTGTCGATGGCGGCGGGTTTCGAGGCCACGCTCGCCAGCACCGGCCGCGCCGAGCGCGTGATCATGCTGCGCGGCGGTGCCACCGACGAACTCGGCTCGGTGATCTACAAGGCGCAGGGCGACGCGGTACGCGATGTTGCCGGCATCAAACAAACCGCCGACGGCCGGCCGCTGATGCTGCTCGAGGTTTACCTGCTGACCGAGATCGTCAAGATCGGCGGCGAGGGCAGCAACGTGGTGGTGCGCGGCACCGACCCTGATGTGCTCCAGGTGCGTGACGAAGCACGCATCGTGCAGGGCCGCATGTTCCGGCCCGGCACGCGCGAAGTCATCGTCGGCCGCGGCGCACAGTCCGAATTCGAAGGGTTGGCGCTGGGCAAGAGCGTGGATGTACGCGATGGCGGCTGGACCATCGTCGGCGTGTTCGAGACCGGCGGCGACACCCACGAATCCGAGCTGTGGGTGGATCGCGCCACTCTGCAATCCGCTTCGCGGCGACTGGCTTACACCACGGTGACGGCGGTGCTTGAGGACGCCAGTCCCGCGGGTTTTACGGCGTTCAAGGACCGGCTGACCACTGACCCGCGCCTGAACCTGCAGGTGCAGCGCGAACCGGACTACTACAAGTCACGCTCGGTGGGCCTGTCCCAGTTCATCAACGGCCTCGGTTACACGGTGGCAGTGATCATGGCGATCGGCGCGCTGTTCGGTGCGCTCAACACCATGTACGCGGCGATCAGCACGCGCACGGTCGAGATTGGCACCCTGCGCGCCATCGGCTTTGGCGGTGCCCCGGTGGTGATCTCGATCCTGATCGAAGCCCTGCTGCTCGCGCTGGCGGGCAGTCTGATCGGCGCCGCGCTGGCGTACTTTTTCTTCAACGGCTACACCGTCTCGACGCTCAACATCCAGACCTTCTCGCAGACCGCATTCGCCTTCCGGGTGACGCCGGCGGTGCTGATGCAGGGCGTGATCTGGGCGGTGGCCATCGGGTTTCTCGGCGGTTTGTTTCCCGCGCTGCGGGCAGCGCGGCTGCCAGTCACGGAAGCGCTGCGCGCGCAGTAAGCGATGAAATTCCTGCCCCTGATCTGGGCAATTCTCTGGCGCAAGAAAATCCGCACGGTGCTGACGCTGCTGTCGCTGGTCACCGCGTTCCTGCTGCTGGGCCTTTTGCAGGCCGCCAACTCGCTGTTCTCCGGCGGCACCCTCAACCTCAACGCGCCGCTGCTGATCACGCAGGCGCGGGTGTCGTTCACCAACCCGTTGCCATTGCGCCTGCTGCCACAGCTGGAAGCAGTGCCCGGCGTCGAGGCGGTGTCGTACTCGCAGTTCTTCGGCGGCATCTACCAGGACCAGAAGAATTTCTTCCCGGTGTTCGCGGTGATGCCGGAGCGCTGGCTGCGCGTGTTCAGCCACGAATGCCAGCTGTCCGCGGCGCAGATCGAAGCCTGGAAGGCTTCGCGTACCACCGCGATCGTCGGCCGCCGACTGGCGGATCGCTTCGGCTGGAAAGTTGGTGATCGTATTCCGCTGGTCAGCCAGTTGTGGCCGCAGAAGGATGGCTCACGCGCCTGGGCTTTCGATGTGGCCGGCATCTTCGACGACCGCACGGAAGAGTCCTGCCCGCGCATGGGCAACATGTACATCCGCTACGACTACCTCGACGAGGCGCGCGCCTACGGGCAGGGGCTGGCGGGGATCTACCTGCTGCGCATCAGCGACCCTGAAAAAGCGTTGGCGATCGCCAGCGCGGTCGACGCGATGTTCGAGAACTCGCCTGACGAAACCAAGACCCAGACCGAGAAGGATTTCTCGCTCAACTTCGCGCGCCAGATCGGCAATCTCAGCCTGATCCTCAATTCGATCCTCGGCGCAGTGTTCTTCACCATCCTGATGCTGACCGGCAACACCATGAGCCAGGCGGTGCACGAACGCATCCCCGAGCTGGCGGTGATGAAAACCATTGGCTTCACCGACGGCGGCGTGCTGCGGCTGGTGCTGGCCGAGTCGCTGTTCCTGTGCGTGCTCGGCGGACTGGCCGGCATGGCGCTGGCCAGCGTGACCATGCGGGTGCTGACGACGCTGCCCACACAGTTCCCGCCGATGCATGCGGACCTTAACGTCTGGCTATTCGCGATCGGCTCGATGCTGGGCCTGGGCGTGATCGTCGGATTGCCTCCTGCCTTGCGTGCGCGGCGGCTGAACATCGTTGACGCGTTGGCGGGCCGTTGAGATGAAGACCATCCTCGTCGTGACGTGGATGAACTTGCAGGCGATGCGCAACCGCATCGGCAGCTCGCTGGTGATCGTGGTCGGCATCGCCGGCGTGGTCGCGGTGCTGATCGGCATGCTGTCGATGACCCAGGGCTTTGAGCGCACGCTCAGGGGCACCGGCTCCGACGGCCGCGCCTTGTTGCTGTCGGCCGGCGTGCTGGCCGAGCTGTCTTCCAACATCGACCGCGACACCCTGCCGTTGCTGCAGGCGTTGCCGGGCGTGAAACGCAGCGCCGAAGGGCGGCCACTGATCTCCAACGAACGCGTGGTGATCACCGAACTGCGCAAGGGCGAGGGCAAACAGCGTGCCTACGTCAACGTCTCGCTGCGCGGCGTCGAGCCGGCCGGGATCGAGATGCGTCGCGAAGTGAAGCTCGCCGAGGGTCGCTGGTTCCAGTCGGGCCTGCGCGAGATCGTCGCCGGCCGGCAGACGCAGCAGCAGTTCAACGGCATCCGCGTCGGCGGCACGCTGGCGTTTCGCGGCTCCGTCTGGACCGTCGTCGGTATTTTTGAATCAGGCGGTGATGCCCACGAAACCGAACTGTGGACCGATGCCGACACCGCGCGCAGTGCCTTCGGTCGTCCCGGTGCGTCTTCGGTGCTCATACAGCTCGAAACGCCGGCTGCCCTGCGCGGACTGAAGGACGCCGTCAGCCGCGACCCGCGCCTGCAGCTCGACGTCACCACCGAGCGCGCGTACTTCGCCGCACAGTCGCAGAACTTCGTCGAGCAGATCGGTCTGCTGACGACGATCCTCGCTGCGATCATGGCCGTCGGCGCGCTGTTCGGTGCGCTCAACACCATGTATTCGGCGGTTTCCACCCGCCAGGTCGAGATCGCCACCCTGCGCGCGATCGGCTTCAGTGGATTGCCGGTGGCGGTTTCGGTGATGGTCGAGGCCGTTGCGCTGGCGGTATCCGGCGGACTGATCGGCGCACTGATTTCCTACCTCTTGTTCAACGGTCTCACCGTCACCACCCTGGGCCAGAACTTCACCCAGGTCGCTTTCTCCTTCGCGGTGACGCCGGGACTGCTGTTGCGCGGCCTGATCTGGGCGCTGGTGCTGGGTCTGGCCGGCGGATTCCTGCCCGCGATTCGCGCCGCGCGGCTGCCGGTTGTCGATGCTTTGCGGGCGCAGTGAGCTGACCGCTTATCGGCTGCAATAAAAGCCGTGGAAGGGAGCTGAAGTTTTCAATTCCGCGCAAAGCTAGGTTTTTCGGGCGTTCCACAGCTTTTGCCCCCACTTTGTCCACAGGCCTCCCACAGCTTGAACACATAGATGTTGGGGTTGACAGCTGTCACCAACACTAACTATTGTGGTCGCCAGACTCGCGAAGTATCTCCGCCTCAATGGGGATTCTCTCGAAGAGTCAGGCCTAAATATCAGATTCAATGGGGGAGAACCCACAAAAATGCATACCCAGACCAGCACCGCCGAAGCGCCCCGCCGCGCACCGGCCCTCGAAACCGAAAACACCGTCAGCGCCGCCGAACTCGCCGCCACTGCGCCGGGTGCGATCCGCGTGATCCGCCGCAACGGCAAGGTCACGGCGTTCGACGCCTCCAAGATCAACATCGCCATGACCAAGGCCTTCCTCGCCGTCGAGGGCGGTAATGCGGCCGCGAGCAGCCGCGTGCGCGAACGCGCCGAGGCGCTGACTTCGCAGGTCGTGGCCGCGCTGACACGCCATCTCAACGGCGGCGGCACCGTGCACATCGAAGACATCCAGGACCAGGTCGAGCTGAGCCTGATGCGCGCTGGCGAGCACAAGGTCGCGCGCGACTACGTCATCTACCGCGAGCTGCGCACGCAGCAGCGCGCCGCCGAAGCCGCCGCCAAGCCGGCGGCCAAGCGCGCCGCCGAGAAACTGATCCACGTCAAGCACGACGACGGCGCCCTCGTCGAGCTCGACGAGATGCGCCTGCATCGCGTGGCGAAGGAAGCCTGCACTGACCTGACCGGCGTCAATGCCGAAGAAGTGGTGCAGGCGGCGCTGCGTGACCTCTACGACGGCATCCCGGAAGCGGAGCTGTCGCAGGCCGTCACGCTGGCCGCCCGCGCACGCATTGAAAAGGAACCGAATTACACCTACGTGTCGGCACGGTTACTGTTGGACTCCATGCGCCACGAGGCGCTCAAGTTCCTCGGCATGGCGGCTTCGCGTCCGACCTTCGAGGAGATGAAGGGTCTGTACCCGGAATACTTCCGCGAGTTCATCGTGCGCGCGGCCAAGCTGGAACTGGTCGACGCCAAACTCGCGCAGTACGACCTTGACCGTCTCGGCAAGGCGCTGCTGCCCGAGCGCGACATGAAGTTCGACTACCTCGGCCTGCAGACCCTGTACGACCGTTACTTCATCCACTCGCACAAGACGCGCTTCGAGCTGCCGCAGGCGTTCTTCATGCGCGTGGCGATGGGCCTGGCGATGAACGAAGTGGATCGCGAGACCCGCGCCATCGAGTTCTACACCCTGCTGTCCTCGTTCGACTTCATGTCGAGCACGCCGACCCTGTTCAACTCCGGCACGCTGCGTCCGCAGCTGTCGAGCTGCTACCTCACCACCGTGCCGGACGACCTCGACGGCATCTTCGGCGCGATCAAGGACAACGCCCTGCTGTCCAAGTTTGCCGGCGGTCTCGGCAACGACTGGACGCCGGTGCGCGGCATGGGCGCCTACATCAAGGGCACCAACGGCAAGTCCAACGGCGTGGTGCCGTTCCTCAAGGTCGCCAACGACACCGCGGTTGCGGTGAATCAGGGCGGCAAGCGCAAGGGCGCGGTCTGCGGCTATCTCGAAACCTGGCACCGCGACATCGAGGAATTCCTCGACCTGCGCAAGAACACCGGCGACGACCGCCGCCGCACCCACGACATGAACACCGCCAACTGGGTGCCGGACCTGTTCATGAAGCGCGTGATGGAAGACGGCCCGTGGACGCTGTTCAGCCCCGAGGACACGCCGGACCTGCACGACCTCGTTGGTTCTGCCTTCGAGAAGCGCTACAACGAATACGAGAAGCTGGCCGCCGACGGCCGCATCAAGAACCACAAGACCCTGCCGGCCGTGCAGCTGTGGCGAAAGATGCTGTCCATGCTGTTCGAAACCGGCCACCCGTGGGTGACCTTCAAGGACCCGTGCAATCTGCGCAGCCCGCAGCAGCACATGGGCGTGGTGCACTCGTCGAATCTGTGCACCGAGATCACGCTCAACACCAAGGCCAATCAGGAAATCGCCGTCTGCAACCTCGGCTCGGTCAACCTGCCGGCGCACATCACCGCCGACGGCAAGCTCGACACCGCCAAGCTGGCCAAGACCATCGGCACCGCCATGCGCATGCTGGATAACGTCATCGAGTACAACTACTACTCGGTGGTCACCGCGCGCAATTCCAACCTGCGCCACCGTCCGGTCGGCCTCGGCATCATGGGTTTCAACGACGCCCTCTACAAACTGCGCCTGCCTTACGAGTCCGACAAGGCCACGCAGTTCGCCGACTACTCGATGGAAGCGGTCAGCTACTTCGCCATCAAGGCTTCGGCCGACCTCGCCGAAGAGCGCGGCGCCTATCCGAGCTTCAAGGGCTCGCTGTGGGACCAGGGCATCCTGCCGATCGACTCGATCAAGCTGCTCGCCGCCAACCGCGGCCCGTACCTGAAGCAGGACGCCGGCGTCAGCGGCAAGTTCGACTGGGATGCGCTGCGCGGCCGCGTCAAGACCGTCGGCATCCGCAACAGCAACACCATGGCCATCGCGCCGACCGCGACCATCGCCAACATCACCGGCGTGTCGCAGTCCATCGAGCCGACGTACCAGAACCTGTACGTCAAATCGAACCTGTCGGGCGAGTTCACCGTGGTCAACGAGTATCTGGTCAACGACCTCAAGAAGCTCAACCTGTGGGACGAGGTCATGGTCCACGACCTCAAGTACTACGACGGTAGCGTGCAGAAGATCAACCGCGTGCCGCAGGAGCTGAAGGAAATCTACAAGTGCGCGTTCGAGATCGACGCCAAGCGTCTCGTTGACGCCGGCAGCCGCCGCCAGAAGTGGATCGACCAGGCGCAGTCGCTGAACCTGTACATGGCGGTGCCGAACGGCAAGAAACTCGACGAGCTGTACAAGTACGCATGGCTGTCGGGTCTCAAGACCACGTACTACCTGCGCACGCTTGGCGCCACCCACACCGAAAAGACCACCATCACCGACACCCGCCTGAACAAGGTCGGTGGCGCGGGCGACGGCTCGGCGGAGGCCACGGCGGCGAAAGCCTCCATCGCCGCCACCGATGCCGGCGAAGCCAAGGTCTGTTCGATCCTGGATCCGGAATGCGAAGCCTGCCAGTGAAATTGATTCCCTCTCCCCTTGGGGGAGAGGGCTAGGGTGAGGGGTAAAAACCTCCACCGAATGCTGAGGAGATAAAAAATGCTCGACTGGGACGATTCACCCAACACCGCAGAACCGGCGGTCACGCCGGCCACTTCCTCGCGCGCTGCGCCGCATCCGGCGGTAGTCGCCGCTGCGGTTCAGGCCGTCGCGCATCCCGCGCCGGTTCCCACCGTGCCGTCGCCGGAGGAGTTCCGCCTCAAGCCCATGCAGGGCAAGCCCGAAGCGGGCGTCACCGGTCTCGAAGACCTCGAGATGGGCGCCAAGCGCATCCAGGTCGATGACAAGAAGATCATCAACTGCCGCGCCGACCTCAACCAGCTGGTGCCGTTCAAGT
>JBBTCH010000014.1:0-2699 GCA_038043245.1 Pseudomonadota bacterium
TGGAACAGGGTGTCCGTTTCGCCATCCGCGAGGGCGGCAAAACCGTCGGCGCAGGCGTGGTTACCAAGATTCTGGCCTGATTTAGCAGAATTCCCCGTAAAGCCACTTCACAAGGCGGACTTGGCCGTATATAGTGCGCGGCTCGATTTCGTGCGGGCGGCAACAGGAGCGTAGCTCAACTGGTAGAGCGTCGGTCTCCAAAACCGAAGGTTGCGGGTTCGAGACCCTCCGCTCCTGCCATTCGACGTAGCACGAAAAACGCTGGAAAACAGGCACATGACTTCGCAAATAGAAGAACAGACGACCGGTTCAAGCAAGGACTCGGCGTTACTCGTCCTGTCTGTTCTGATGGTCGGCGGCGCGCTGACTGCGTTTTATTACTTTGCCGAATGGGCCACCGTGCTGCGCATCCTCGTCCTGCTCGCGGGTTTGGGTGCGGCGGCGGCGCTGGCGTACAAGACGGTTTTCGGCAGCACCGCCTGGTCGTTCATCCGCGATTGCTACCGCATTGAACTGCGCAAGACCACCTGGC
Source organism: Pseudomonadota bacterium (assembly GCA_038043245.1). Classification (GTDB taxonomy): domain Bacteria; phylum Pseudomonadota; class Gammaproteobacteria; order Nevskiales; family Nevskiaceae; genus JACPFV01. Next base: position 533 of record JBBTCH010000014.1, read on the forward strand.
CGACTCGCGCGGAAAGCGTACAGACCACATTGATGATCGCCGTCGTTGTCTTGATTTCCGCCCTGCTGCTGTGGGGGCTGGACTCGTCGCTGTTGTGGGGTGTCAAAACCCTCACCGGCCGCGGCTGAACGAATAAAAGGAAATGGAAATGGCTCTGCGCTGGTACGTCGTGCATGCGTATTCTCAGTATGAGAATCACGTCAAGAAAGCTTTGATCGAACGCATTGCGCGCGCCGGTTTTCAGGACAAGTTCGGCGAGATTCTGGTGCCGACCGAAGAAGTCGCCGAGATGAAGGAAGGCGTCAAGCGCATCACCGAGCGCAAATTCTTCCCCGGCTATGTGCTGGTGCACATGGAGATGAACGAGGACACCTGGCACTTGGTCAAGTCCACACCGAAAGTCATGGGCTTCATCGGCGGCACCCCGGACAAGCCGGCGCCGATCTCCGACAAGGAAGCCGCGCGCATCCTCAATCAGGTCGAAGAGTCGGTTGAGAAACCGCGTCCGAAGACGCTGTTCGAGCCGGGCGAGTCGATCCGCGTCAAGGAAGGCCCCTTCGCCGATTTCACCGGCGTGGTGGAAGAAGTCAATTACGAGAAGAGCCGCCTGCGGGTGGCGGTTCTCATCTTCGGGCGCTCAACGCCCGTCGAGCTGGAGTTTTCACAGGTCGAAAAAGGCTGAGGCTTTTTTCGTTTTTGTTTCACGGGGAGCCTGTCGTCTAGGCGTTCGCACCCACCAGGAGTAAGAAGATGGCAAAGAAAGTTGCAACCTACGTCAAGCTGCAGATTCCGGCAGGCAAGGCCAATCCCTCGCCGCCGGTCGGTCCCGCTCTGGGTCAGGCGGGCGTCAACATCATGGCGTTCTGCAAAGAGTTCAACGCCGCGACGCAGAAAGCCGAACCCGGCATGCCGATCCCCGTGGTCATCACGGTGTACTCGGACCGCAGCTTCACCTTCATCACCAAAACGCCGCCCGCGACGGTGCTGATCAAGAAAGCCGCCGGCATCGAGTCGGGTTCGCCGACGCCGCACACCAAGAAGGTCGGCAAGATCACCAAGAAACAGTGCGAAGAGATCGCCAAGATCAAGATGCCGGACCTCAACGCCAGCAGCATGGAGGCCGCGATGCGTCTGATCGCTGGATCTGCCCGCAGCATGGGCATCGACGTGGTGGAGAAATAAGCCATGGCCCAGGAAATCAAGGCAATCAAGTTGAGCAAGCGTCAGAAGACGTACCAGGACAAGGTGCAGGTCGGCAAGCATTACCCGCTCGATCAGGCGCTGGATCTGGTCAAGTCCTGCGCCACCGCCAAGTTCAAGGAATCAGTGGATCTCGCGATCAACCTTGGCATTGATGCCAGCAAGTCGGATCAGACGGTGCGCGGCTCGACCGTCCTGCCGCATGGCAGCGGCAAGAGCGTGCGTGTCGCCGTGTTTGCTCAGGGCGCCAAAGCTGAAGAAGCCAAGAAAGCCGGTGCCGACGAAGTCGGTATGCAGGATCTGGCTGACAAGATGAAGGCGGGCGAACTCAATTTCGGCGTGGTCATTGCCGCCCCGGATGCGATGCGCGTGGTCGGTGCGCTCGGTCAGGTGCTCGGTCCTCGCGGTCTGATGCCCAACCCGAAGACCGGCACGGTGACGCCGGACGTGGCGACGGCGGTCAAGAATGCCAAGGCCGGTATGGCCAAGTTCCGCGCTGACAAGGCCGGCATCCTGCATTGCTCGATCGCTTCGGCTGATTTCGAAGCGGCCAAGATCAAGGAAAACCTGCTGGCGGTGTTGCGCGATGTGCGCAAACAGCGCCCGGCATCTTCCAAGGGCATCTTCATCAAGAAGGTAACGCTCTCGACCACGATGGGCCCTGGCGTCCGCGTCGACGTGGGCTCGTTGCCGGAGGCGTAAAGATTCGATTCAACGGTTCTGCTGCAAGGCAGGGCTGGCAGTTTTGAAGTGTGGTGCAAACCACGCGTCAAAGACCGTAGGTGAATGCGGTGCAAACCGGATTCTTAATCTCCTACGCAGACGGTGGAAGCGGACGATTAATTTGTGCTTTTAGCTGTTTCGCGACGCCGTGATGTAACAGGTGGGTTCGAGACGAAAGTCGAGAACCTGTTCGTCAACGAAGTAACCGGAGGTAGATGTCGAATGCCCTTAAGGCTTGAAGACA
>JBBTCH010000015.1:0-17436 GCA_038043245.1 Pseudomonadota bacterium
TGAACGCGCCTCACTTTGAGGCTGCGGACTGCAAACGACACTAGGGGAAGTCCACTCAAGAATGTCAGATGACCTCGACGATTCTTTCACTCACTGAACCGGAGATACGAAATGCGAAAGCCGCTTACAGTTCTTTTATCAGCCGCATTCCTGCTTGCCAGTCCGTTCCTCTCCGCGGGAGAAATAGCCAAAGAGCCGGCGCTCGCTCTTACTTTTGAAGACCCGCAGCTCAAATGGGGGCCTTGCCCACCGTTTCTTCCGAAAGGCTGCGCCATTGCAGTCCTTCACGGCGATCCGTCCAAACCCAACGTCGATATCTTCTTCAAGGTACCGCCGGGTTCAACCATCCCCAGCCACATTCACACATCGGCTGAGCGCATGGTTCTGGTCTCGGGTGAACTGGAAGTCACTTATGAGGGCCAAGCGCCGGCCACTCTCAAGGTGGGCACCTATGCCTATGGCCCGGCGAAGCATCCGCATAAGGCGGCCTGTGCCAAGGGCGCTCCTTGCGTCCTGTTCATCGCCTTCGAGTCACCGCTTGATGCTGTGGCAACCGAAGCGACCCCCAAGTAGCGCAACGCGGCCTGACCCCGCGCTCCAAGGGGTGCCGCTTGAGCGTTGGGCCACATGGGAGCCTGCAGGCATACTGACCGTTTACAATACTAACGGTACCCGTTAGTATTCGCCATGGCGATCCGGTCCTTCAAATGTGTGGACACCGAAAGCTTGTTCAATGGCGCACGAGTCACCCGCTTTGTGAATATTGAAGCTGTAGCGATGCGTAAATTGGCCATGCTGAACCGCGCAAGCAGACTTGATGACCTCCGAGTACCGCCCGGAAACAGATTGGAAGCTCTCAAGGGCAAGCTGGCTGGGCTGTACAGCATTCGCGTCAACGACCAATTTCGCATGTGTTTTCGATGGACATCTGAAGGTCCGCAAGACGTTGAGGTCGTGGACTACCACTAACCGAGCACTGATATGCGCAAAGTTCCCTACCCTCACCCTGGCGAGATTCTCCTCGAAGAATTCCTGAACCCCATGGGCATTACACAGTACCGACTGGCCAAGGAAGTTGGGGTGCCGCAGCGCCGGATCGGCGAGATTGTTGCCGGTATGCGCGGGATCACGGCCGATACGGGCCTGCGACTTTCGCGCTTCTTTGGGATGTCCGAAGGATTCTGGATCGGGCTGCAGATGGACTACGAAGCAGCACATGCAAAAGACGCTCTATCCAAGACCTTGTCCAAAATTCGTCCTTGGAGGGCGGTGGTCCAACAACAGGTTACAGCCGTCGCGTCACGTCGCTGAAGACAGGCATTCAAGGCCGTCATGCAATTAAAGCCTGCGCAACTCGCGCCTCATCTCAAGCAAGGCCTGAAACCGGTCTATGTCGTCGCCGGTGAAGAGCCGCTGTTGATTCAGGAAACGCTGGATACGATCCGCGCGGCCGCGCGCAAAGACGGCTACAGCGAACGCGAAGTGCTGGAAGTGACGCCGGGGTTCCAGTGGAACCGGCTGGCCGAAGCCTGCGCGAGTCTTTCGCTGTTCGCGAGCAGGCGCATCATCGAGCTGCACATTCCGCGCGGGCTCGGCGGTGGACGCGCCAAGAGCGATGAAGAATCTGACGGCGCCGAGGAGTCCGGCACGGGTGGCGGCGCGCAGGAAGGCGCAAAGCTGTTACAGCAGTTCGCCGCATCGCCGCCGCCAGACACGCTCCTGCTGGTCGTCGCTGGCGCACTCGACAAGCGTGCACAGGGCAGCGCCTGGTTCACCGCGCTCGATGGTGCGGGGGCCAGCCTGTATTTCTGGCCGGTGCGGCCGGAAGAATTGCCGGCGTGGATCACGGCGCGCTTCAAGTCCGCCGGCCTCGACGCCGACGCCGAAGCGGTTTCTGAGCTGGCCGAGCGCACCGAGGGCAACCTGCTCGCCTGCGCGCAGGACATCGAAAAGATGAAGCTGCTGTTTCCGAACACACGCATCGGTGTCGCGCAGGTCCGCGAGGTCGTCGCCGACAGCGCGCACTTTGAAGCCTTTGACCTGATCGACAAGATGCTGGCGGGCGATGGCGCCGGCACCGCGCGCAGCCTGGCGCGCATCCGCGAAGAGGGTGTGCCGCTGCCGCAACTGATGGGCGCGGTGACTTATTCATTGCGCCAGTGGGCGACCGCCGCGGTGGCCTACGCAAAAACGCGCAATCTCGAAGCGGCACTGGCCGACGCCCGATTGTTCGGCGCGCGCGCACGGCCCTACGAAGCGGCGCTGCGGCGCAGTCACGGCATGCCGGTGCTGCGCGCACTGGCGCGCTGCGCGAAGATCGACCGCCTCTCAAAAACCACCGATGGCAAGGAAGCGGCCTGGGAGGACTTGCTAGAATTGCTGCTCGCCGCGGCCGGCAAGCCCGCGTTTAATGCCCCTCCCCGATCATGAGCCCAGAAGCCGCCAAAGCGGCACCCAAACCCCGTAGCAGCGGCCTGTCCTCGATGATGAAGGACAAGGGCAGCCGTGCGCGTGCCGCCGCGCGGGTGATGGCGCGCGCGGAGACCGGGCAGAAGAACGCGGCGCTGTTCGCATTGGCCGAGCGCCTGCTGGCCGAACAAAAAACCCTGCTCGCCGCCAACGCCACCGACATGAAGTTGGGCAAGGAAGAAAAGCTCGAAGCGGCGCTGATGGATCGCCTTGAGCTGAACGCCGAGCGCGTCGCGGCGATGGCCGACGGCGTGCGCCAGATCGCCAACCTGACCGATCCGGTCGGCGAGATCTCCGAGCTGCATACGCGCCCGACTGGCATCCAGGTCGGCCGCATGCGCGTGCCGCTGGGCGTCATCGGCATCATTTACGAATCGCGGCCCAACGTCACCGCCGACGCGGCGGCGCTGTGCCTCAAGTCCGGCAACGCCAGCATCCTGCGCGGCGGCAGCGAGGCACTCAACTCCAATCTCGCCATTGCACGCTGCCTCTTGCAGGCGCTGAAGGACGCCGGCCTGCCCGAAGACGCCGTGCAGGTGCTCGATACGCCGGATCGCAAGGCAGTCGGCGAATTGCTGACCATGCCGCAGTACGTGGACGTGGTGATCCCGCGCGGCGGCAAGTCGCTGGTCGAGTTCGTCAGCCAGACCGCGCGCGTGCCGGTGATCAAGCACCTCGATGGCATCTGCCACGTCTACATTGACGGCCAGGCCGATATCGAAAAAGCCGTCGCGGTCGCGGTCAACGCCAAGACCCAGCGCTACGGCACCTGCAACACCATGGAGACGCTGCTGGTGGACAAGGACATCGCCGCCAGGGTGCTGCCGGAGCTGGGCCGCATCTATCAGGAGCATGGCGTCGAGCTGCGCGGCTGCGATCGCACGCGCAAGATCATCGAGGGCATCAAGACCGCCACCGAGGAAGACTGGCGCACCGAATATCTGGCGCCGATCCTGTCGATCCGCGTCGTCGACGGGCTCGATGCGGCGATCACGCACATCGCCGACTACGGTTCGCAGCACACCGATGCCATCGTCACCGAAAACCTGTCGCGCGCACGGCGCTTCCTGCGCGAGGTGGATTCCAGCTCGGTGATGGTCAACGCCAGCACGCGCTTTGCCGACGGCTACGAATACGGCCTCGGCGCCGAGATCGGCATCAGCACCGACAAGATTCATGCGCGCGGCCCGGTGGGCCTCGAAGGACTCACCAGCCAGAAATGGATCGTGGTCGGCGATGGCCACATTCGCTGAGCGGGTGCGACGCTGAAACGCATCGGCGTCCTTGGCGGCACTTTCGCGCCGATTCACCACGGACATCTGCGGCTGGCGATTGAGGCGCGCGAACGCCTCAAGCTCGACGAGGTGCGGCTGATCCCGACGAATCAACCGCCGCATCGCGCGCAACCCGCAGTCCCCGCGGCGCGGCGCCTCGAATGGGTGCGTCTCGCGATTGGAAATGAACCGGGGTTGGTCGCGGATGATCGCGAACTGCGCCGCAGCGGACCGTCGTACACCGCCGACACGCTGGCGTCGCTGGGCGCCGAGTTTCCGCAAAGCCAGCTGGTGCTGCTGCTCGGCGCCGATGCCGCCACGCAGCTGCACACCTGGCACCGCTGGCGTGACCTGCCGCAGCTGGCGCAGCTGGTGTTCTTCGAACGGCCCGGCACCACGCTCACACTCTCCGCCGAAGTCGAAGCGCATCTGCAGAAACACCGCGCGCTGCCGCCGCAGACGCTGCGCGCGCTAGACATCTCGTCCACCGAAATCCGCCAGCTGCTGCTGGCACAACGCAGTCTGCGCGGCCTCGTCCCCGAAGCCGTGCTGAGCGCGCTGACCCCCGAAGACCTGGAACAACTGAACCGGAATGAAGCCCCCGATGAAAAAACTGCCGCCACTCATTAAGCTCGCCATCGAAGCCGTCGAGGAGCTCAAAGCCTCCGACGTCAAGCTGATCGACGTGAGCAAGCTCACGCCGGTCACCGACTACATGCTGGTGTGTACCGGCACCTCCAACCGGCACGTCAAATCCATCGCCGAGAACGTCGCCCTGCGCGCCAAGCACGCGGGCCACCCGCCGCGCGCGGTCGAAGGCGGCTCGCAGTCCGAGTGGGTGCTGGTGGACCTGGGCGATGTGATCGTGCACGCCATGCAGACGCAGGCACGGGCGCACTACCAGCTGGAAAAATTGTGGGACATGCAGAGCGAAGCGCCAAAAACCAGCACCGAGAAGTCCAAGAAAAAGTTTGTGACGCCAAAGAAAAAAGCAGCCAAGAAGAAGATCGAGAAGAAAACCAAAAAGAAAAACAAGAAAAAGAGATGAAGCTGCGCCTCATCGCCGCCGGCACCCGGATGCCGGGCTGGGTCACGCAAGGCTTTGAGGATTACCGCAAGCGCCTGCCGCCGCAGCTCAAACTGGAACTGGTGGAGATCGAGGTCGCGCATCGCGGCAAGAACGCCGATATCGCGCGTCTGAAAAGCGCGGAAGCCCAGAGCCTGCTGCGCGCCGTGCGGGATGACGATCGGGTGATCGTGTTCGACGAGTGCGGCGAGAAACGCTCGACCGTCGAGTGGGCCAATGCGTTGAAACAATGGATGCAGGACGGCCGCGATGTGGCGCTGCTGATCGGCGGCCCCGATGGGCTCGCGCCCGAGATCCTCCAGCGCGCCGAGAAACGCTGGTCACTGTCACCGATGACCTTGCCGCATGCGCTGGTACGCGTGCTGGTCGCCGAGCAGCTTTACCGCGCCTGGTCGCTGCTCTCGAATCACCCGTATCATCGGGCGTGAAGCGTTACTGAGGAACAGCATGAAACTGCCAAACTGGCTTGTGGCTCTGAGCTATCTGGGACTGGTGCCGTTTCTGGCCGGCCCGCTGGCGCTGACACTGTGGCCGCATTCGGCTCCGGCCTGGCTGCAGGGCGCCTGGATCAATTATGTGATTCTGGTCGCGGTGTTTCTGTCCGGCAGCCTCTGGGGCTTTGGCATCGTCATGCTCAGTCAGGGCGGCAGCGGGCTCGGTGTGTTGATTGCCTCGGCGTTGGCGCTGCTCATATGGGCGGATACCTTGCTCAGCCTGCACCATTCCCTCTACGGTCTGATCGTCATTTTCTCCCTCTCGCTGCTGGCCGACCTCTGGCGTGAGCGCAGCATGGGTCCCTTCCCGAGCTACTTCAGGTTGCGCTGCAACCTGACGCTGGGCGCACTCGTTGCCATCGCCTGGCGGATTGCATTGCCCTGAGCGGATGAGCGTGATTGGCCTATGATTTGAGGCATGGAACGCCACTATTCCCCTGCTGATCGACTGTTGATGGGCTTGCAGCAGCAGCTTGCGCGGCTGACACCCGCAGCAAGCAGTACGGGCGTTGAGCCCGATGTGACGCTCGACGAAAGCGAACGTCGCCACGCGGCGGGACTGATGCGCGTGAATCACGCCGGTGAAGTCGCCGCGCAAGGTTTGTATCAAGGGCAGGCGTTGACCGCGCGCGACCCGCAGGTGCGCGACCACCTGCTGAAGGCGGCCGAAGAAGAGCAGGCGCATCTGCGCTGGTGCGAGGAACGCCTGAGCGAACTCGGCGAAAAACCCAGCAGGCTGCAGCCGCTGTGGCACGCTGGCTCGCTGGCGATGGGCGCGCTGGCGGGTCTGGCTGGCGACAAATGGAGTCTGGGCTTTGTCGAGGAAACCGAGAAGCAGGTGGCGGAACATCTCGACGGCCATCTGCAGAAACTGCCGGAGAGCGATGCACGCAGCCGCGAGATCGTCGAGCGCATGAAGGCGGACGAAGAACGACACGGACAGGAAGCCGCCGATGCGGGCGCCAAGACTTTGCCGCTGCCGGTGCGAGCGCTGATGCGCCGCGTGGCGCGGGTGATGACGAAAACCGCTTACTGGATCTGAAGATTGTTCCGCCTAAAGGCGGGTTACTTTTGGCAATGCCCAAAAAGTAACCAAAAAGTCATGGCTCCTACGCGCCGCTGTGCTTTGTCTTTTGATGTTAAGCGCCGTTTGCGCCGCCGAGCATCGCAACGAATGAAGCGTGGAGCCGGCATGGATACCGGCTCAGCACCAGCGGGACATGGATGTTCCGTTGGTGCGTCAGCTTCATTCGTGAGAAGCGCAGGAATCTTCTAGGCGCATCCGGCGCAAGAGCGCTTTTGGTGACTTTTGCCGCGATTGGCAAAAGTTACCCGCGCTTTAGCGCGGAACGCTTTAGAAGATCAGATTCCTCGCACTGCTCGGAATGACAAGAACTGTCCTGCTCGGCCCATGAATGGGCCTCGTCCTTCGGACTCGCTACGCTCGCGTCAATGCGCTGAAGCGCATTGCGCCGGCTTCCGCCGGAATGACGGCAAACGCTATTGCGCGAAATTCTGCGCCGAGAAGATTTCCATGATCTCGTGATTGACGCGCTCTCGGATGCGCTTGGCCTCGCGCGGCGGCAGCTCGGACACGCCCTCGCCGAACAGATAAGTGTCGAGTTCCAGTTCCTTCAGGCGCATCTTGGTGTGGAAGATGTTCTCCTGATAGACGTTGACGTCCACCATCATGTAGCGCTCGCGGATGTCCTTGGCGATGAAGTTCTGGATCGAATCGATCGAGTGGTCGATGAAGTGCTTCATGCCGCGCACGTTGCGGGTGAAGCCGCGCACGCGGTAATCCATGACGACGAGATCGCTCTCGAAACTGTTGATCAGGTAGTTCAAGGCCTTCAGCGGCGAGATGCGTCCGCAGGTGGAGACGTCGATGTCGGCGCGGAAGGTGCTCATGCCCTGGTCGGGATGCGATTCCGGGTAGGTGTGCACGGTGATGTGCGACTTGTCGAGATGCGCGACCACCGAATCCTTCTGCGGAGTGTGCAGGCCATCGTGATGGCCTTCGGAGATCAGCATGGTCACCGAGGCGCCCTGCGGGTCGTAATCCTGGCGCGCGACGTTGAGGACGTTGGCGCCGATGATGTGCGCGACTTCGGTGAGGATGTCGGTCAGGCGCTCGGCGTTATACGCCTCGTCGATGTACTCGACGTATTCCTGCTGATGCTGCTTGGTGCGCGCATAACAGATGTCGTAGATGTTGAAGCTCAGCGACTTGGTCAGATTGTTGAAGCCGAGCAGTTTCAGCTTCGAATTGTTCAACGCTTTAGGCAACGCCGTGTCCCCGGGAAAGTATTTTGATTTGCGTGGCGAAATTATGTATCAGAACCGCGACAGATGTGTGACGTTCAAGTAACGTCCCTGACTTCAAATGAATGGGTGACGTTGGCGGATTTCGCCAGCATGATGGACGCCGAGCAGTATTTCTCCGCCGACAGTTTCACCGCACGCTCGACCTGGTTCGCCGCAAGACCTTTGCCAGTGACGATGAACTTGAGATGGATGTCGGTGAATACTTTCGGGTCGCTGTCGGCGCGCTTGCCCTCGACCTCGACCACGCAGTCGGTCACTGGCTGCCGTGCTTTTTTCAGAATGTAGACCACATCCACCGCCGAGCAGGAACCAGTGGACAGCAGCATCAGCTCCATCGGTCGCGGACCGAGGTTGCGGCCGCCGATGTCGGCGGGGCCGTCAATCACGATGGCGTGACCGCTGCCGGTCTCGCCGATGAAGGCCGCGTTCTCGGCCCATTTGATCCGCGCTTTCATTGGGTCGCTCATCGCATCTTGTCCGTTTAAGCCTGTGATATCGTCAATCATAAGATGGCCGCACGGGGGATGTGATGCAGTTCAAGCCAGTCATCCAGCAATTCATCGCGCAGGCGCACACGCGCAGCCTCCCGGCACGTCACAACATCATCCACGCCGGTGATCCGGCGCGCGGCCTGTTCCTGATCCTCGAAGGTTCGGTCAGCGTTCTGCTCGAAGACGATCACGGTCGTGAGATCGTTCTGGCTTATCTCGACCCCGGCGCGTTCTTCGGCGAGATGTGCCTGTTCCCCGAGCAGAAAGTGCGCACCGCCATCGTACGCACGCGCGAACCCACCTTGGTCGCGGAACTCGCCTACGAGGACTTCCGCAGTTTTTGCCAGGCGCAACCGCAGATCATGCTGGAACTGGCCGAACAGTTGGCCGTGCGCCTGCGTGACACCAACCAGCGGCTGGCTGACCTCGCCTTCCTCGATGTCGCCGGACGCATCGCGCACATCCTGATGGAGCTGACCCGGCGCGCTGGAACGGTGATTCATCCACGCGGACTCACAGTGCGCGTCAGCCGTCAGGAACTCGCGCGCAACGCCGGCTGCTCGCGCGAAATGGCCGGGCGTGTGCTGAAGCGGCTCGAAGAGGATGGACTGCTGATTTCGGAGGGCCGCAATATCACCGTCGTCGGTCCGCAAAAACCGGCGGCGCGCCTGCAGGCGCGGCCGACCCCGCCTACGCGGAAATCAAAACGCTGAGGGCGGTACCAGGGTCTTTTTCGCGCATCAGCGACTCACCGATCAGAAACCGCTGCACGCCAGCGGCGCGCATCCGCGCAACGTCAGCGCGCGTAGCAATGCCGCTCTCGGTCACCACGTCGTAGCCCGCTGGAATGCGCGGCAACAATTCCAGCGTGGTCTCAAGCCGGGTCTCAAAGGTACGCAGATCGCGGTTGTTGATACCCAGCAGCGGACGCTGACGGGCGTCGAGCTTCAGCACCTGGTCCAGCTCGCGGCCATCATGCACTTCGATCAGCACGTCCAGCGTCAGCTCACCAGCACAGATCGCCAGTTCCGCCATCTGCGCCGATGACAGCGCCGCGGCAATCAACAACACGCAGTCGGCACCGATGGCGCGTGCCTCGATGATCTGCAGCGGGTCGATCAGAAAATCCTTGCGGATCACCGGCAGCGCACACGCGGCACGCGCGGCGACGAGATTCTCGTTACTGCCCTGAAAAAACTTCTGGTCGGTCAGCACTGACAGACAGGCCGCGCCACCTTTCGCATAACTTTGTGCCAATTCCGCCGGATTGAAGTCGGCGCGGATCAGGCCCTTGCTCGGCGAAGCCTTCTTGATCTCCGCAATCACTGCCGGCGATTTGTTGCGCAGCGCGGCCGCGAAACCGCGCACCTTTGAGGCTGCACGCGCTTCGTCGTCGAGCGCCGTGCGTGAGCGCTGTTTCAGCCTGGCGATTTCATCCTTTTTGACCTCAAGGATTTTTCGAAGAATGTCATCCATTGGTTCTGTCATTCCGAACGCAGTGAGGAATCTGGCCAGATCCTTCGCCCACGGCTCAGGATGACATCGGCTTTAGTTGTTGCGTGGTATTCACGAACTCATCGAGTTTTGCGCGCGCGCCACCGCTGGCCAGGACGTCGCTGGCGCGTTTCAAGCCGGCGGCAATCGAGTCGGCCAAGCCACAGGCATACAGCGCGGCGCCGGCATTGAGCGCGACGATGTCGCGCGCGGCACCGGGCTTGTTGTCCAGCGCTTCGAGCACTTTGGCCTTGGATTCCTGCGCATTGGCGACGCGCAGCACGTCCAGCGGGCGCGTCGCCAGGCCGAAGTCACGCGGATGCACCGCGTATTCGCGCACCTGTCCGTCGCGCAGTTCGCCCACCAGCGTTTCTTCGCCCAGCGTGATTTCGTCAAGGCCATCGCGGCCCCAGACCACCAGCGCGCGCTGCGCGCCCAGCTTTTGCAGCACACGCACCTGGATGCCGACCAGATCCGGATGGAACACGCCCATCAGGATGTTCGGCGCACCCGCCGGGTTGGTCAGCGGGCCGAGGATGTTGAACAGCGTACGCACACCCATTTCCTTGCGCACCGGCGCCACCGCCTTCATCGCCGGATGGTGGTTCGGCGCGAACATGAAGCCGAGGCCCGCCGTCGCGAGGCAGCGGGCCACGTCTTCCGGTTGCAGATCAATCTGGGCGCCCAGCGCCTCAAGCACGTCGGCGCTGCCGGACTTCGACGACACGCTGCGATTGCCATGCTTGGCGACGCGGGCGCCGCCGGCGGCGGCGGCGAACATCGCCGCAGTGGAAATGTTGAAGCTGTGCGCGCCGTCGCCACCGGTGCCGACGATGTCGAGTAAGTGCGGGTGCGGCGGCGATTCGACCTTGCGCGCGAATTCGCGCATCACCTGCGCAGCGGCAGCGATCTCGCCGACGGTCTCTTTTTTCACACGCAGACCGGTCAGCAAGGCGGCGGTCAGCACCGGCGACACTTCGCCACGCATGATCGCGCGCATCAGTTCCACCATCTCGTCGTGGAAGATCTCGCGGTGTTCGATGACACGCTGCAGTGCTTCCTGGGGCGTGAAGGGCATGGCTAATACGCCGTCAGAAAATTCTTGAGCAGGGCGTGTCCATGCTCGGTGAGAATGGATTCGGGATGGAATTGCACCCCCTCCACCGCCAGTGTCTTGTGCCTGAGACCCATGATTTCATCCACACTGCCATCGGGCTTCTGCGTCCAGGCAGTGACTTCGAGATCTTTCGGGAAACCGGATTTCTCGACGATCAGCGAGTGGTAGCGCGTCGCGGTGTACGGCGATGGCAGCTGGCTGAACACGCCTTTGCCCTGATGATGAATCGCGCTGGTTTTGCCGTGCATGATCGAATGCGCACGCACCACCTTGCCGCCAAACGCCTGACCAATGCTCTGGTGGCCGAGGCAGACACCGAGAATCGGGAACCGGCCGGCGAGTTTCTCAATCAGTTCGAGACAGATGCCGGCTTCATTAGGCGTGCACGGCCCCGGCGACAGCACGATGTGCTTCGGTTTCAGCCGCGCGACTTCGTCCACTGTGATCTGGTCGTTGCGGTGCACTTGCACCTCCGCCCCCAACTCGCCGAAATACTGGACAAGGTTGTAAGTAAAACTATCGTAGTTATCGATCATCAAGAGCATGGCAACACCTCTCGAAACATCCGTGTGCCCCGCCGGCCGCGCCGTCCATGGCGCGGCGTTCGCCGGCGCGAACTGACATTAAGTCAGTTCGCGAAAGCTCCGTCTCACTATCGATCATGAGCAGCATGGGACGCGCATAGTGCCCGCCGCCGAAGCGCCTCGCAATTAGAATGACGCTGTGACTCTGACCGCCCCACCGCACTACACCGTCCTCGCCTCCGACCTGCAGGCCCACCTGTTTGAGGTCCGTTGCGATCTGGGCGACGTTCGCGACGCGGTCGAGATGCGCATGCCGGCATGGATCCGCGGCAGCTATCTGGTGCGCGATTTCGCCAAGCACGTGACGCGCATCGAAGCCACGCGCGGCAGCACAGCGGTTGCCATCGCACGCACTGACAAGAATTCTTTTCGCATTCAGGCAGGCGACGGCGCACTGGTGCTGCGCTGGTGGGTGTACGCCTACGACGAATCGGTGCGCAAGGCCTATCTCGACGCGCGGCGCGGGTTCTTCAATGGCTCCTCGCTGTTTTTTCAGCCGGTGGGATGGAGCGGCGGCTGCACGCTGGACATTTCCGCGCCCTCAGATTCGAGCTGGAAGCTGGCGACCACCCTGAAGCCGCTGAAGGTGGATGCGCGCGGTTTTGGCCGCTACACCGCGGCCGACTACGAAGACCTGATTGATCACCCGGTGGAAATGGGCGATTTTCAGCGCGTGGATTTTGTTGCCGCCGACACGCCGCACGCATTCATTCTGTCCGGCCGTTGCGAAGCCGATGGCGCGCGGCTGGCGGCGGACGCGAAAAAAATCTGTGAAGCGCAACACGCGCTGTTTCGCGGCGAACCGAAACTCGACCAGTATCTGTTCCTGACCAGGGTCGTCGGCAGCGGCTACGGCGGGCTCGAGCACCGTTCGTCCACCGCGCTGATCTGTTCGCGCAACGACCTGCCACGCCAAGACATGGCCGGCCCTTCGACAGAGCTCAGGACAGGACTGCCGCGCGACTACCGCACCTTTCTCGGTCTGGTCAGCCACGAGTATTTCCACCTGTGGAACGTCAAACGCATCACCGCCAAGGCGTTCAGCGACTCCGATCTCGCAGCTGAAGCGTATACGCGCGACCTCTGGCACTACGAGGGCGTCACCTCGTATTACGACGACCTGTTCCTGTTGCGCGCGGGACTGCTCGACGCCGCGACCTACCTCGATCTGCTGGCGGAAACCGCGACGCGGCTGGAGCGCGCACCGGGCCGCCTGCAACACACGCTGGCCGATGCCAGCTTCGAGACCTGGGTCAAGTACTACCAGCCGGACGAGAACTCGCCGAACGCGACGACCAACTACTACGTCAAGGGCGCGCTCGCGGCGCTGTGCCTGGATCTGCATCTGCGCCTGCATTCGCAATCCACGCTCGACGACGTGATGCGTGTGCTGTGGGCACGCTACGGCAGCAAAAACATCGGCGTGCCGGAAGGCGGGCTGGAAGCGGTCGCTCAGGAAATCTGCGGCCTCGACCTCAAACCGCAGTTCGATGCCTGGTTGCGCTCGACCGCCGAGCTGCCGGTGGCGGAATTGCTGGCCGCATTCGGCATCAAGGCGGAACGCCGCGCCGCGATCTCCGAGGCGGATACCGGCGGCCGCGTCAGCGGCAAACCGCTCGCCGCCGCGCTCGGTCTGAGATTGCGCGGCAACGAATTGGCGGTCGCCCACGTTGTTAACGGCCGGCCGGCCGAGCGCGCCGGCCTCGCCGGCGGCGACGTGCTGGTGGCGCTCGACGGCTACAAGCTGACGCCAGGCAACTGGAGTCTGCGCAGCGCGCTGTTGGCCGCCGGTCGTAAAGTCCCCCTGCATTATTTTCGTGGCGACGAGCTGTTTGAAACGAGCATCACGCCGGAAGCCGCGCCGCTGGACACCTGGACGTTCACGCTGGCCGACGCCGATGCGCAAACGCTGGCGCGCAGAAAAACATGGCTGAGCTGTTAATTTGTCACCCCGAGCACAGCGAGGGGTCTGGCCAGATTCCTCGCTGCGCTCGGAATGACAACACACCATGATCGAACTCGCCGCCAAATCCGCTCTCGCTTACCTGATCGGCACGATCATGGGTGGCACCGTGATCGGATGGCTGCGCGGCGGCGTGGATCTGCGCCAGCTCGGCAGCGGCAACATCGGCGCCACCAATGCCCTGCGGACTCAGGGCAAGGGGTTTGCTCTCGCCGTGCTGCTGCTCGACGCCGGCAAGGGCGTACTCGCAGCGCTGGCATTGCCTGCGCTCAACTGGCCGTGGGCCGGGGCCTCGACGCTGTCGCGTGAATCCCTTGCCTATGTCTGTGGCGTCGCCGTCGCGCTCGGCCATATCTATCCGGTCTGGTTCCGTTTTCGCGGCGGCAAGGGCGTGGCGACGCTGACCGGCGTGTTCGGTGCGCTGATCATGACCGCGCTGCCGTGGATGCTCGTGGCGTTTGCGCTGACGGTATTGCTGACCGGCTATGTCGGACTGGCCTCGGTGTTCGGCGCACTGACCGCGGCGATCTATGTCGGCTTCGGTCCCGGACTGGCGACACCGGCCGGCCTTTTCACGCTGGCGATGGCCGGTCTGGTGGTCTTCAAACATCGCGACAACCTGCGCCGGGTTTTTCTCGGCACCGAGCCCCGCTTCGAGCGGGCGCGCGTCCTCGGACGATGGTTGGACCGCTGATGGCTCCCGAACTTTTACTGCCGCTGGTGGACGCGCTCGCCGATGGCGGCTGGCATTCCGGAGAAGCACTGGCAAAAAAACGGGGCATCACGCGCGCGGCGCTGTCCAAACGCGTGCAGGCGCTCAAGGCCTGGGGATTGCCGGTCGAATCACGCACCCGCCTCGGTTACCGGCTGCCGCAACCGCTTGAACAGCTCGATGAAACCCGCATCCGCAAATCACTGGATCCACTGGCGGCGTCGCGGCTGCAGCGAGTCGCGGTGACGCCTCTGACCGATTCGACCAACGCGCAGTTGCTGAACACGCCGGCGCGGCAGGATCCGCAAGCGCTGCTGGCGGAGTTCCAGAGCGCCGGCCGCGGACGCCGCGGACGCGAGTGGGTGTCGCCTTTCGGCGCAAACCTTTACCTGTCTCTGGCCTGGAGTTTCGACGGCTGGCCGGCGCGACTCACCGCGCTGCCGCTGGCGGTCGGCGTGGCCTGTACACGCGCGCTGCCCGAGCTGAAGGATCTCAGGCTGAAATGGCCCAACGACCTGTCGCTCGGCGGCAGGAAAATCGGCGGCATCCTGATCGAGCAGCGCGGTGAGGCTGGCGGCGCCTGCCGCACCGTGATCGGCATCGGACTGAATGTGGCGATGCAGGCGCAGCAGGGCCGAAAGATCGAGCAGTCGTGGACCTCGCTGCACGCCGCCGGCGTCCGCCTTTCACGCAACGCGCTGGCCGCCAGGCTGTTGTCGAAACTGACGGAAGCCCTGATTGCCTTTGAAGCACAGGGCTTCGCGCCGTTCGCACGCGAGTGGCAACAGCGCGACCTCGTCGACGGCAAGGCCATCCGCATCAGCGGCATGCATGAAGATCTCAGCGGGATCGCCCGCGGCGTCGACGATGACGGCGCCCTCAAACTCGAAACGCGCGGAAAGATGCAACGGGTGCTTTCCGGTGACGTCAGTCTGAGGACCCTCTGAGTGCCGAGGACTCTCCTGCTCGACATCGGCAACACGCGCATGAAGTGGGCGCTGGGCGCGGACTCACAGTTGTCTGATTTTGGCGGCACGGATCATGGTGGCGACCCTGCCCGTGCAATCGATCTTCTGGAGCGGCCGGGACTATCAACGGTCAGGATCGCCAGCGTGATGGGCACAGCGTCCGATCAGAAGCTGGCGGAGCACATCAGAACGCGATGGGGCGTTTCAGCACAATTCGCCCGCGTCGAAGCCCGGCGTGAAGGGTTGCGCGTGGCCTACGCCGAACCCCAGCGCCTCGGCGTGGATCGCTGGCTGATGCTGCTGGCCCTGTGGAGCGAATTGCACGCGCCCTTCTGCGTCGCCAGTGCCGGTACCGCACTGACCTTCGACGCCGTCGACGCCAATGGCCAGCACCTCGGCGGCGTCATCGCGCCCGGTCTGAGGGCGATGCAAAAAGCCACGCTCGGCGCCACCCGGTTCGAAACGCGCGACCTGACGAGTCCCTACACAAAAGCGCTAGGCACCGATACCGAAGCCTGTGTACGCCAGGGCGCACTGCATGCCTGCGCCGGGCTGATCGAGCGGCTCGGCGCGCACGCCACCGGCGCAAAATTCATTTGCGGCGGTGATGCAGAAACCCTGTCGCCGCATCTCGCGGCCGGCTGGCAGCATCGTCCGTATCTGGTGCTGGAAGGCTTGCTGAAGCTCTAAACCCCGCGCCGATTTGAGTCCGGCGGGTGACGTGAAATAAGCATCGGAATACACTGCGCGCCCTGCCGGTTTAGGTGCGCGGTCG
Organism: Pseudomonadota bacterium; assembly: GCA_038043245.1. Classification (GTDB taxonomy): domain Bacteria; phylum Pseudomonadota; class Gammaproteobacteria; order Nevskiales; family Nevskiaceae; genus JACPFV01. Next base: position 15,757 of record JBBTCH010000015.1, read on the forward strand.
CGTTTCGCGAGCACTGCTCGCGGCGACCGCAAACGACCGGCCATGGATGGCCGGGCCGTGGTCTCCGGAGGCGATAAAGTCTCGCCATGGACGGCTAAAATGTAAACCTTGCCGGGTTAGCACAGTGGTAGTGCAGCGGTTTTGTAAACCGAAGGCCGGGGGTTCGAATCCCTCACTCGGCACCATTCGCCGTTGCGCGTCTCGTCCATGAGACGCGCCCTTCGGGCTCGCTGCGCTCGCGTGATCGTGTTCCAGACACGATCACCGACTCGGACAACCGGCACCATTTCATTTGTCATTCCGAGCCCTTCAACCGTGCTCAGGACAGGCTCCGCGAGGAATGTCATTGAATGAAATGAAAATCGAATAATCTGTCGGCATGCTTCTCAACGCCGCCGTCTTTCTCGCCGCCGCCGTCATCCTGGTGCCACTGTGCAAGCGCCTGGGACTGGGCGCGGTACTGGGTTATCTGCTCGCCGGTCTGGCCATCGGCCCGTGGGGATTGCGGCTGCTGACGGATGTGGACAGCATCCTGCATTTCTCCGAATTCGGCGTGGTCCTGTTCTTGTTCGTGGTGGGATTGGAGCTGCAGCCGTCACGCCTGTGGCGCCTGCGCCGCGAAGTGTTTCTGGTCGGCGGCGGACAGGTGTTCCTGACCATGATGCTGGTCGCCGGCGCCGCGCTGGCGTTCGGTTTGTCGGGCACCGCCGCGCTGGTCACCGGTTTTGGCCTCGCCATGTCATCCACGGCTTTCGTGCTGACGATGCTCGCCGAACGCAAGGAGATGGGCTTCCGCTATGGCCGCCTGTCGTTCGCGATCCTGCTGTTCCAGGACCTCGCGGTGATCCCTTTCCTGGCGCTGGTACCGCTGCTCGCAGGCCAGGGCATGTCGGGCGAGAACGAACTCTGGCTGTCGGTCAGCAAAGTCGTGTCGGCGCTGGCGCTGCTGGTGCTGGCCGGCCGCTATCTGTTGCGGCCGCTGTTCCGATTCGTCGCCACAACGCAGCTGTCGGAAGTGTTCACCGCCGCCGCGCTGCTGGTGGTCATCGGCACGGCGCTGGCGATGGATGCCGTCGGTCTGTCGATGTCGCTTGGCGCATTCCTCGCCGGCGTGCTGCTGGCGGATTCGGAATACCGTCACGAACTGCAGGCGGACATTGAACCGTTCAAGGGCCTGCTGCTCGGGCTGTTTTTCATGGCGGTCGGCATGTCGGCCAACCTCGGCCTGCTGTTGAGCGATCCGCTGAAAGTGCTCGGCCTGGTCGCGGGCCTGCTGGCCATCAAGGCCGCCGTGCTCTATGCGCTCGGTCGTATCGCCGGTGCCGACAACGAAAGCGCACGCGCACTGGCGATCTCGACCTCGCAGGGCGGAGAGTTTGCCTTCGTGCTGTTCGGCGTCGCCGCCGGCGCCGGCATCCTCGATGCCGGATTGAAGGACCTGCTGGTGATCGTGGTCACGCTGTCGATGACGATCACGCCGCCACTGTTCGCGCTGCTCGACCGGCTGAAGCAGGACCAGGAGCCGGTCTACGACGAGATCCGCGTCGCCGCATCGCCCGTGATCATCGCCGGCTTCGGGCCGTTCGGGCAGATCGTCGGCCGCCTGCTGCGCGTGAAGAAGATCGCCTTCACCGTGCTTGAGCGCGACTGGCAGCAGGTGGATTTCGTGCGCCGTTTCGG
>JBBTCH010000016.1:0-1960 GCA_038043245.1 Pseudomonadota bacterium
CGACATCCCGGTGTTCCACGACGACCAGCACGGCACCGCCATCGTGCTCTGCGCCGGCCTGCTTAACTCGCTGGAACTGACCAACAAGAAGATCGAGGAGGTACGCATCGTCTGCCTTGGCGCCGGCGCCGCCGGCGTCGCCTCGATGCGGCTGGCGCTGGATCTCGGCGCGAAAAAAGAAAACCTGCTGATGGTGGACCGTAAAGGCGTGATCCATGCCGAGCGCACCGACCTCAACAAGGAGAAGCGCGAGTTCGCGCTGCCGCCGTCAGAACGGCAGACGCTGGCCGGCGCGCTGGCCGGTGCAGATGTGTTCATCGGCGTCTCCGGTCCCGGTTTGATGAAGCCGGAAGCGCTGATGCTGATGAACGACAACCCGATCGTGTTCGCACTGAGCAACCCGGTGCCGGAGATCCTGCCGGAAGCGGCATGGAGCGTGCGCAAGGATCTGATCATGGCCACCGGCCGCAGCGATTATCCGAATCAGGTCAACAACGTGCTGTGCTTCCCGTTCCTGTTCCGCGGCGCGCTCGATGTACGCGCGCGCATCATCAATCGCGAGATGAAGATCGCCGCCGTGCGCGCACTCGCCGCGTTGGCGAAAGAGCCGGTGCCTGCCGAAGTGCTGGCGGCCTACCGCAAAAAGTCGTTATCCTTCGGCACGGACTACATCATTCCCAAACCGCTCGATCCCCGTCTGCGCGACCGCGTCGCACCGGCGGTGGCGAGAGCGGCGGTGGACAGCGGTGCAGCCCGCGCCGGTTATCCGGCGCACTACAAATAATTCGGTCCAACATCAGGGGAAGCAGCATGAGCGCAGTCACGTACAGCCTGGTCAACAACAGCACCGGCGAAAAGATCGAACTGCCCGCCGTCACCGGCACCATCGGCCCGGTCGGCCTCGACGTCGGCAAGGTCTACGACAAGACCGACGCCTTCACCTTCGACCCCGGCTTCACCTCGACCTGCTCATGCAAGAGCGCCATCACCTACATCGATGGTGATGCCGGCATCCTGCTGTATCGCGGCTATCCGGTGGACCAGCTGGCGCAGAAATCCAGCTTCATCGAGGTCTGCTACCTGGTGCTGCACGGCGAGCTGCCGAGCAAGGCGCAACTCGATGTGTTCGAGAGCTCGATCCGCAAGCACACCATGATCAATGAGTCGTTGAAGAATCTTTTCAGCGGCTTCAACTACGACGCGCACCCGATGGCCATGCTCACCGGCATCGTCGGCTCGCTGTCGGCGTTCTATCACGACACCACCAACAACAAGGACCCGAAGCACCGCGAGATCTTCGCCCACCGCATGATCGCCAAGATCCCGACCATCGCCGCAGCGGCGTACAAGAAATACTTCGGCCAGCCGTTTCAATACCCACAGAACAACCTCGACTACTGCTCGAACCTGCTGCACATGATGTTCTCGGTGCCGGCCGAGCCGTATCACGTTGATCCGGTGGCGGCCAAAGCGCTGGACGTGCTGTTCATCCTGCACGCCGACCACGAGCAGAACGCCAGCACCTCGACCGTGCGCTTGGCCGGTTCCACCGGCTGCAACCCGTACGCGGCGATGGCCGCCGGCATCGCGGCGCTGTGGGGCCCCGCGCATGGCGGCGCCAACGAGGCGGTGCTGCGCATGCTCGACAACATCGGCGACGTCAAAAAAGTCCCCGATTTCATGGCCAAGGTCAAAGACAAGAACTCTGGCGTGCGCCTGATGGGCTTCGGCCACCGCGTCTACAAAAACTTTGACCCGCGCGCGACCATCATCCGCGACCAGTGCCACAAGGTGCTCAAGCACTTCGGCAAGCAGAACGACCCGCAGATGGAGCTCGCGCTCAAGCTCGAAGAGATCGCGCTCAACGACGATTACTTCAAAGAGCGCAAGCTGTACCCGAACGTGGATTTCTACTCCGGCATCATCTACAAGGCGCTCGGCATCCCGGTGAACATGTTCA
>JBBTCH010000017.1:0-52108 GCA_038043245.1 Pseudomonadota bacterium
GCATCATGAAGATGAAGGCTTGCAGCGCGACGATCAGGATGTGGAAGATGGCCCAGCCGGCGCCGAGCAGGATGCCGGCGGCGGTGCCAACGAGGCCGGTGGCGGCCCACAGCCACAGCAGCAGGAAGATGATTTCGCCCGCATACATGTTGCCGAACAGACGCAGCGAGTGCGACAGCGGCTTCGAGATGTATTCGATCATCTGCATGCCGAAGTTGGCGCACATCGCCAGCGGCAGCAGCACCCAGCTCAGCGGGTTCAACGTGAGCTTGGGCGCGCCGAAGGGCGCGAAAAACAGTTCATGGATGAAGCCGCCGACGCCCTTGACCTTGATGGCGAAGAAGATCATCAGCGCCCACACCGACAGCGCCAGCGCAAAGGTGGCGTTGACATCCGCAGTCGGCACCAGGCGGAACTCGTGCACGCCGAACAGGCCCAAAACCCAGGCCATGACGTCCACCGGCAGGAAGTCCATGGCGTTCATGAACAGCACCCACATGAACACCGTCAGCGCCAACGGCGCGACGAAGGAGATGTCCTTGTGGAAGATGCTCTTGACCTGATCGTTGACGAACTCGACACAGAGCTCAACGAAGGCCACGCGCTTGTTGGGCACGCCGGCGGTGACGCCGCGCACGACCCACCAGAGAAATCCGAACACCAGCGTACCGAGGATCGCTGACGTCACCAGCGTGTCCAAGTGCAGCGTCATGAAGCTGCCGTCGCCAACCGGCTGCCGCAGAAACGACAGGTGATGGCCAATGTAGCTGGCCGGCGTCATTGCCTGTTCGGTGTTTTCTGCGGACATGTTTATCGTTCTTCCCTAAGCCTTTCTTGTAAACCACAACGCCAGCCACTGCGCCTTGAGCGCGGCGATGACACCGACGATCAGGGCCAACCACATCAAGGGCTTCAGCTTGGCCGCAACCAGCACCAGCAGCGCCGCCGTCAGTCCCAGCTTCAGCATCTCCCCACCCAGCATCGCCGTCGGCGACAACACCCCGACCTTGGCGACTCGCAGCGTCAGCCACAAGGCCAGGACCGTGTTCGCGAGTGCCACCGCAGCGCCACCGCCGAACAACGAAGCCGCCCCGGTGGTTCCTGCCACTGCCCAGGCCGCTGCGGTCAGTGTCAGAACCGTGAGCCATTGCAGGGCGATAGCAGTACCGACCGTCGCCCACCATTTGGCCAATGGCGTCTGTTTCTGCGTTGTCGCGACGGCAGTGACTTCGTCCATCGCGGCGACCGGCCAAATCGTGGGGCGCGAAGTTTACTTGCGCGGTCTTGGACGGGTCAATGATTTTCGTGAAAAACCCGCCACCCGCTCATTGCCCTTTTGGGCTGTTTCCCGGTGGATTCGCGAAAATAGTGGTACTAAATGTGTATCAGCGCATTGCGATCTGCGGCCAAAATTGCCCGAAATTGGCCCTGAGCGGGCGGTCAAAGATATGCTGAGGAAATGGATGAACCGACCACCCCTTCGACGAAACCGACCTGGTCACAGGCTCTGCTGAGCGCACTGGCCGCAGCGTTCGGCGTGCAAAGCTCGAAGAACCGTCAGCGTGACTTTTCTGCGCACAGCCCGTGGAAGTTCATCGTCATGGGTCTGGTCATGACCGCCATCTTCATCGCCACGATTTTGCTCGTGGTGAAGGCCGTGCTACCGCAATCGTCCTAGCGTTTCATCCCTTTCGAGGTAATTCTTCCAAGTACGCCACGCGGCGTCAGGTGGCCTGCGGCGGCCATGAGTTTGGTCGTGGTGCCCGGAAGGCAGACGGCCTTGCCGGCCTTGAAGGACTTGAGACAGTCCGAGACGACGCGATCCGACGTCATCATCATGCCCTTGGGTACCGTGCTCCGCAGTCGTTCGGAACCGGTCGCCTCGAAGAACGGCGTGTCCACCGGCCCCGGGCACAGCGCGGTGACGGTGATGCCCTTGCTGGCGTACTCGCCGCGGATGCCGTGCGAGAACGACAGCACGAAAGCCTTGGTGGCCGCATACACCGACATGTAAGGCAGAGGCTGGAAGGCGGCAGCGGATGCGACGTTGATGATGCCGCCGAAGCCGCGCTCGACCATGCCGGGCAGGAACGCATGTGTGAGATCCACCACCGCTGCGCAATTGAGCGCGATCTCGTTGTATTCGCGTGCGGCGTCCTGATTCAGGAATGCGCCGACCGTGCCGAAACCGGCGTTGTTCACCAGCAGGTCGACCTGATATCCGCGCTTGGCGACTTCGGCCGCAAGTGCGGCACCCGGCGAAACCTTGCCAAGATCGGCGGCGATGACTTCGACATCGGCGCCGTAATCCTTGGTGATGCGCGCCGCGAGTTGCTTGAGTTTGTCTTCGGAGCGCGCGACCAGGATCAGATCGGAGCCTTCAGCGGCGAGCTTGTGCGCGAAGATCTCGCCGATGCCGCTGGAGGCGCCGGTAATCAACGCGGTTTTGTAATGGGTCATCGGATGTTCCTTTTACTTGATGTGTTTGAGCAGCTTGTCCAGCTCGGCGGAATTCTTGAAGGCGACGCTCAACACGCCGCGTCCGGATCTGGATTGCTGGATGCGCACCGGCAAGCCAATCCTGCGTGCGACATCGGATTCAAAGCGATGCGGCGCACGCTTCGGCGTGGTTTTGATCTTGTGTGAATCGGCGCCATGCAGCAGGGCTTCGAGCGCGCGCACCGACAGTTGCTGATCCGCCGCCAGTTTTGCCAGCGACGATTGCCGTGCGCCAGAAACACCGAGCAGCACCTTGGCGTGACCGAAGCTGAGTTTCATCGCGCGCACCAGCGCCTGCACGTCCTCGTTCAACTCGAACAAGCGCAGCAGATTGCTCACGGCTGCGCGTGATTTGCCGACCGCTTCGGCACATTTGTCGTGCGTCAGCCCGCATTCCTTGACCAGTTTTTGCAGGGCCTGGGCTTCTTCCAGCGGATTCAAATCCGCGCGCTGGATGTTCTCGACCAGCGCCACCGCCATCGCACCACGCTCATCCAGGTTGCGGATGACCACCGGCACATTCTTCAGGCCGGCGACCTGCGCCGCGCGCCAGCGGCGTTCGCCGGCGACGATCTCGTATTTGTTGGCGCTTAAGGGGCGCACCACCAGGGGCTGCACCACGCCCTGCGCCTTGATCGATTCGGCCAGCGACTCCAGCGCTTCTTTCTCGAACGCACGTCGCGGCTGATGCTTGCCGGGCGAAAGTGCAGTGACGGCCAGCTCGCGCTGTTCGTCGGACGCTGTCTCGGTGCGCGCCGGCGAACCGAGCAGTGCATCAAGCCCTCGACCAAGTCCTCTATGAGGTTTCATTTGCCTGAATCATGCCTTCTGATGATTTCGCCGGCCAGCGCCAGATACGCCTGCGCACCGGCCGATGAGGCGTCGTACAGCAGCGCCGGCACACCGTGGCTCGGCGCCTCGGCCAGCCGCACGTTGCGCGGCACGATCGAGCGATAGACCTTGTCGCCGAAGTGGCTGGTCAATTGTGTCGAGACGTCGTTCGACAGGTTGTTGCGCGGATCGAACATGGTGCGCAGCAGGCCTTCGAGTTCGAGCCTGGGGTTGATCAGCTTGCGGATCTTCTCGACGGTATCGAGTAGCGCGGTCAGACCTTCTAGCGCGTAATACTCACACTGCATCGGCACCAGCACACCGGTGGCAGCAACCAGCGCGTTCACGGTCAGTTTCGACAGCGCGGGCGGGCAATCGAGCAGGATGTAGTCATAGTCCGATGCGACATCGGCAAGGCCCGACTTCAATGCGAAATCGCCGGCGGCGACGTCGCGCAGCTTGATCTCGGCCTCGGTCATGTCGCCGTTGGCGGGGATCAGCGCGAAGCCCAGTGCCGGCAGGTTCTGCACCACCTGCTTCGCCGTGGCTTTTTCCAGCAGCAGGTCGCGGCAGGTTTTGTCGCACTTGTTCTTGTCGACGCCGACGCCCATCGTCGCATTGCCCTGGGCATCGAGGTCCACCAGCAGCACGCGGCGCTTGGTCGCAGCAAGCGAAGCGGCGAGATTCACCGAGGTCGTCGTCTTACCGACGCCGCCTTTCTGGTTGGCGACCGCGAGGATACGGGTCACAGCTTGAGGCCGGCAATCACCAGATGCCGCTCCTCGTCGAGGCCCGGCACCCGCAATTTCTTGGTTTCAATCAGCCGCACCTCAGCAGGAATCTCCGCCATCTCCGCGGGATCAAGCCGGCCCTTCATCGCCAGCAAGGTGCCTTCGAGCGACACCAGCCGCGCGCAGGCCGCGAAGAAGTCCGACAGCGAGGCGAACGCGCGCGAAATCACCTGATCGAACGGCTGCGCCGGCTGGTAGTTTTCCACGCGCGACTGCACGACCTCGACGTTGGTCAGTTTCAGCACGCGTTTCGCCTGTCGCATGAACCGCGCTTTCTTGCCGTTGCTGTCGAGCATGGTGACTTGCAGCTGCGGATTCGCCAGCGCCAGCGGGATACCCGGCAAGCCGGCGCCGCTGCCGACGTCGAGCACGCGACCGCTGACGTGCGGCAGGACCACCAGCGAGTCGAGCAAGTGGCGCGTCACCATTTCGTCGCGGTCACGCACGGCAGTGAGGTTGTAAGCGGCATTCCAGCGTTCCAGTTCGTCGAGATAAGTCGAAAGAGGCGCAGCCAGCGTCGGGGCGAGATTCAAGGCCTGCAACCCGGCCGACAGGCGGATTTCGACGCGGCGCATTCATTCGTTGGCAGGCAGGCAGGGCCGCAGAGTATAGACGAGCGGTTTTTCGTCCCACCCGCTTACGCCATTTCAAATCGTTTTCAGGAGCTCGGCAGAAATCGATGATACATTTTCAGTATCATTATTTTTCCGGACTTGGGCTCAAAAGCCAAAAACAGCTGTAGGCGGGCGGTGATTCCTTGAGCCCGCTGATGTGTTTTATCTAGTGGCCAGCCCCGGATCGGAGTCGCCCAAGCCGGGGCTTGGCGCTATGCTTGCTTGTGAAACATTTGTGTCGGAGCAGGGACGCTCCTTAACCTGAGGCTTCCTTCATGTACCGCTGCATCCCGAAATTGCTGTCGGTCGTCCTGCTGTTGACCGTCGGCGCATCCCACGCGGCCACACCCGCTGACGGCACGCTCACCGACGCCAGCGGCCCGGTCACCTTCACGGGCGGGCCGTTCGTGGTGCCGAACATTGTCGGTACGGTGTCCTACCAGAATGACGGCCCGCTATTGTGCGACGCGGCGCAAGTGCAGGCGATGCTCTGCGACTCGTTCACGGTCAACGTCAGCATCCCTGAAAAATTCCGCAGCGACGACAAGAACAAGAAAGAAGTCGTTCAGATGCTCATCGGTTACGTGTCGCTGGCAGCGCCGGCCGACGCGCAGGTGGATTTTGACGTGTTCGTCTTCGACGCCGCCGGCGCCGAGATCGGACGCGGCATCAGCAATGGCGGCATTCCGGAGACCATCACCGTGCCGCTGTCGGCGCTCAAGGACGGCAGCTACGTCATCAAGATCATCCCGGCCGTGCCGCTCGGCGCCAGCTATACCGGTGAAGTGCGTCTGGGTCGCGGCAGCAAATCCGACGAAGTTGAGTCCAAGGACGGCAGCGGTCTGATGCTCGGCGCTTTCGGCGTGCCGGCGTTGCTCACCCTGCTGGGTCTGGCGCTACCGCGCAGACGCCAGCAATAACCTCAGAGGCTTTTATGAAACTGCATCGTTTTGCTGCACTCGCACTGTTTACGCTCACCGCCCCGGTCTGGGCCGCCACCCCTGCCGGCGGGGAATTGAGCGCCGAGACGTCCGAACTCGCCTGGGAGGGCGACGGTCCCTACGTGTTCACCAATCTCACGCCGCAACTTGGCGCAGGTGGGCAACCACCCATCTGCGAGGAACTGCAGCCGTTCGGCTGCGATATCTTCACGCTGACGGTCAATGTCAGCGACAAGTTCCGCGCGGACGAGAAAAACAAAAAGGAAGTCGTCACCGTCGGCATCACCTTTCCACAGGATCCAGGCGGCCAGGTGGACTACGACCTTTACATCTATGACTCTTCCGGCACCGAGGTGGGCAGCTCTGCAGACGGTGCGCCGCAGACTTCCGAAACCGTGACGTTTCCGCTGAAAGCCCTGAAGAACGGGGACTACTCAGTCCAGGTGATCATCTTCACGCCGCTGGGCACCGACTACAGCGGAGTGGCGCGCATCGGACGGCTCGGAAAATCCGATACCTGCACGCTGCCCGGCATCGTCCTCGCCGATGACGCCGCAGGTGATGGCAATATCAGCCCGCTCAATGTTCCCGCCGCCCCCGGCGGCGGCGCGATTCCCTCGCCGTTTCCCTCGGATGACATCACGCAACTCGCGGTCGCCGAGCCGGCCGGTACCACCGGCCTGCTCGCGTTCACGCTCAAGGTCGCGAGCCTCGCGCAGATTACGCCGCAGACGCGCTGGCTGGTGAGCTTCACCGCACCCGACGGCAGCACGCCGTATCTGGCCATGTCCACCGCCGATCTCGGCAGCCAGCAAGCGCCGATATTCGAATATGGAACATCAGCCGGAACGCCTACGCCGGTGTCGGTGGGCGTCTACACCCATTTAGGTGCGCTTGACGCCAGCAGCAGCTTCAACGCCGACGGCACCATCACGCTGGTGCTGGACCCTTCGCTGCTCGGGCTCAAGCCGGGCGACAAGCTGGATAACGTTTTCGCCAAGGTGCGCCGCTCCTTGCCGGAAGAGGCCATGAATGCCGGCCTGACCAATGACGACACCACGGTGGCCGAGATGCCGGTGAGCTACACCCTGGCCGGCAACAGCGCCTGCCCGGCGAAGTCCGCCGCGATCAGCAGTGGCAACGTCAGCACCGCCGGCAAATCCGGCGGCCTGCTGCTCGGCGCATTCGGATTTCCCGCACTGTTCTCTTTTTTTGGTCTGGCGCTGCTGCGCCGGCGCTTCATTTAATTTCCAGGAGCCTTCCCATGAAACTGCACACACTCGCCACCGTTGCCCTGTTCTCTCTCGCCGCGCCCGTCTGGGCCACCACGCCCGCCAGCGGCGAGCTGACCGAAGCCAGCGGCCCGCAAACCTTCACCGGCGGCCCCTATCTGATGCCGACACCGGCGGGCATCACCGCCGATGCGCGCGAAGTCGGCTGCACGATCCCGCAGTCCTGCGACGAGTACGCGTTGACGGTCAATATCAGCGACAAGTTCCGCACGGATGCGAAAAACGCCAAGGAAGTCGTGCAAATCATCATGACGCACAGCCACCCCGAGCCCACCACCGTCGGCGCGACCGCCGACGTTGACCTGTACCTGGTGGACTCCGCTGGCGTGGACGTTGCCAGTTCAACCGGCAGCACCGCCACCGAGGCGATCACCGTGCCGCTGAAAACACTCAAGAACGGCAGCTACACGGTGCTGCTGATCACCGGCCTGCCGCTGGGCGTCAGCGAATCGGTGGAGATCCGCGTCGGCCGCGGCAAGGCCGCGACCAAGCAACTGGTGATCGCGCCGATGGTGGCCGCCCCCGGCGAGGTCGTCGCCTACGACGCCTCCTCTCTCGACGGCAGCGCATTCAGTTTCGGTGACGGCGAAAGCACCACCAGCGCCGACGGCACGGCTGAGCATGTCTATGCGCAGCCGGGCACCTATCAGGCGCGCGTCAGCAATGCCGACGGAAAATCACTGGCGATGCAGCCGGTGGTGGTCAGCGAGACCGCCTCCGGCGTCGCCGCCGTTACCGACAAGTCCAGCAGCAATTTCGGCGGCGCTTTCGGGCTGCCGGCGCTGTTCGCGCTGCTCGGTCTGGCGCTGTTGCGGCGTCGCGTTTAAATCATGCGCAAGCTTCTCGCAGCGTTCGCGCTGACGCTGTCCGCGTCAGCGTGGGCGGCGACTCCAGCGTCGGGCGAACTCACCGACGCCAGCGGGCCGATCGTCTTCACCGGCGGCCCGTTCGTAGTGCCGAACCCGACGTCGGACGTCAACGGGCTCGCAGGTGGTCCCGTGGTCTGCGAGCCGATGCTGATGAACTGCGACGAGTTCGCGCTCACCGTCGCCATCCCGGAAAAATTCCGCAAGGACGAGAAGAACAAGAAAGAAGTCGTGCAGATCGCACTGACCTTTGGCGGCGCCACGCCCGAACTCGATGCCCAGGCGGATTTCGAACTGTACATTCTCGATGCAGCCGGCGAGCCGTTTGCGGAGTCGGTGTCTGGCTCAGGCGCCCCCGAAACCGTGACCCTGCCGCTGAAGCAGTTCCCCGATGGCGCTTACACCGTGCGCATCCTTGCCTACAACGGCCTCGGCGGCAGCTACAGCACCGGAGTGCGCGTTGGGCGTGGCGGCAAAGCCGGCGAAGAGGCCGCTGAAGGCAAGAGCGGCGATGGCCTGCTGCTGGGCGCGTTCGGCTGGCCCGCCCTGTTCATCCTGTTGGGCAACGTCCTGTTGCGCCGTTTCCGCTAAAACGTCCTGAGGTTCACCATGTCCTGTTTCCGCGCCGCCGCGCTCGCGGCTTTCCTTGCTTTCAACCCGCTGGCCGCGTTGGCCGGCGGCAACGGTGTGCTCAGCCTGCAACTGCCGACGCTGATTTACACCGGCGCGCCATTCGATGCGCCCTTCATCGTGCCCAACCCGACCTCGCAGGCCGGTGCCAACATGTGCTTCGACGAAGTCGTCACCTGCGACATCTACCGGCTGACGGTAAAGCTGCCGGACAACTACGACAAGACCAACCCTTACGGCCTGGTCGCAGTCTCGATCTCCTGGACGTCTCGCACCAACGACTTCGAGTTGTTCGTGCATGAAGGCAGCGAGACCACGCTCGACAGCATCATCGCCGGCAATTCCTCGTCGAAGAATCCGGAGATCGTCACCTTTCCCGCGTTGCCGGGCACGCACGAATACACCATCGCGGTGTTTCCCAACATCATCACGGTGCCCACTACCTTCGCCGGCACCGTGTACCTGACCAACGCGCAGGCACCGTATCCGCAGAAAGGGCCGAAACCCAGGTTCACCGAATACCGCCCGCCGGCCGACGCTGCGCAGGACGCGCCGGAACCGACACTGGACGTGAACCCCGCCACCGGCAACATCTTTTTCGTCGCCAACACCACGACGTATAAAGTCGCGCTCGACGACAGCAAACCCAGCGATCGTTTTGGCACCTCGAGTTGGGAAAATGTCACTGGCACGACGACGGGATTGTTCACGCTCGATCCGATTCTCACCGGTGACCAGCAGACCGGCCGCATTTTCGTCTCGCACCTCGCCGGCGCCACCAGCCTGCTGGAATTCACCGACGACGACGGCGCGACGTGGACACCGTCCGAAGGCTCCGGCATCCCCGGCGGCGTGGACCATCAGGCGCTCGGTGCGGGCCCGTATCCCGAGATGTTCCAGTTCCTCTCGGCGAATCCGCTGTACCCGAACGCGCTGTACTACTGCTCGCAGGACCTGTTCACCGCGCTGTGTGCGCGCTCCGACACCGGCGGCCTCACCTTCGCCGCGCCGGTGCCGATCTACACCACCGAGTGCGCCGGCATTCATGGTCACGTGAAAGTTGCTCCCGATGGCACGGTCTATGTGCCCAACTCCGGCTGCTTCGTCGGCGGCGTTTCGCGCCAGGCGGTGGTGGTGTCGGAAGATGCCGGCCTGACCTGGGACATCCGTCTGGTCACCGAAGCTGTGCCGAGCCAGGGCACCGACCCTTCAGTTTCGATCGCGCGCGACGGCACGGTTTATTTCGGCTATCACGCCTACGACGGCCACGCCCGCATCGCGGTATCGCGCGACAAGGGCCTGACCTGGGACACCGATACCGACGTCGCGGCGCCGCTGGACATCCAGAACGTGGTGTTCCCCGCGGTGATCGCCGGCGACGGCGACCGCGCGGCGTTCGCCTTTCACGGCAGCACCACACGCGGTGCGGCGATCTCGGAGAGTTACACCGGCATCTGGCACCTGTATATCGCCACCACCTATGACGGCGGCCAGAACTGGGTCACGGTCAACGCCACGCCGGATGGACCGGTGCAGCGCGAAGGCGGCATCTGCCTGTCGGGCATCGGCTGCTCCGGCAACAACCGCAACCTGCTGGATTTCATGGACGCCACCGTGGACGGCGAAGGCCGCGTGCTGGTCGGTTATGCCGACGGTTGCGTCGGCGAATGCGAGAAAGCCGGGCCCAACAGCTTCACGCGCGTCGGCAGCGTCGTGCGCCAGTCCGACGGCCCGCGGCTGTATGCGGAATTCGACAAACCCAAAACGGCACCGGTGCCGGTCACCCGCACGCCCACCACTCCGGGCAAACAAGGCAAGGGGCTTTTCCTCGGCGCCCTCGCGCCGCTGATGCTGATGATTTTTGCACTCGTTGCGCTACGCAGAAAGCACTGAAGGTTCTGATGAAACACCACGCACTCGCTATTCTGGTTTTCTCGCTTGCCACGCCATCGTGGGCCGCCGAAGGCACGCTCACCGACAGCAGCGGTCCGGTGACTTACACCGCCGGCCCGTTCGCGGTATCGAATCCTTCAGTGCTGCTCGGCAGTCAGGCAGGCCTTACCGAAATCCCCGAATGCGCGCCGCCGACGCAGCCCTGTGACGATTTCACGCTGACGGTGGATCTGCCGGCAGCCTACGTCAAGAAGAATCCCAACGACCACATCCGCTTCATCTTCGCGTGGCCGAGCCCGGTCGAGGATTACGACGTCTTCATGTACGAAGGCGACACGCCGGTGTTCGCGGCGATCAACAGCCCCGGTCCCGGCGCGCCGGAATCCTTCGCGCTGCCGGTGCAGGCTGGCAAGCACGTGTACACGCTGCGCATCGTGCCGGGCGCGGTGGCAGGCGGATCGGTGACCGCGAGCGTCACGCTGGCGTCGGTAGCGCCGTCGAAGAACGTCAGCAAGGGCGGCGCGGTGATGCAGAATTTCGAATCGCCGGCGATGCTCAGCGCCAACTCCGGCGAGCCAACGCTGTCGGTGAACCAGACCACGGGCCGCGTGCTGTTTTTGTCCGGTACCACGACATTGCGCACGACGTTTGACGACAGCGCCAAGCCGGCGTCAGCCCTGTGGGAAGACGTGTCGGCGCCGCTGACCAGCCGGGAGACGTTCGATCCGATCCTCACCGGCGATGATGCCACTGGCCGCGTCTTCGTCGCCCAGTTCGTCGTCGGCGAAGGCCAGAGCCTCGGTTCTTTCACCGACGACGACGGCGAAACCTGGACGCCAGGCCTCTACGGCGCCGAGGTGCGTTCGGGTCTTGATCACCAGTGCATGGGTGTCGGCCCGTATCCGGCGAGCTTCGTGCTGCCGCATCCGCTGTATGCCAACGCGGTGTATTACTGCGCGCAGGATCTGGTCACCGCCGAATGTTCGCGCAGTGACGACGGCGGGCTGACCTTCGGCGTCGGCGTGCCGATCTTCGGTCTGGCGCAGGGCAGTATCCACGGCCACATCAAGGTCGCAGCTGACGGCACGGCGTATGTGCCGGCGCGCTTGTCGCCGCAAAAAGCCGGCATGGCGGTGTCGGAAGACGGCGGCCTGACCTGGGAAGTGCGCTCGCTTCCGGACAGCATCTCCACCGTCTCCAGCCGCTGGGATCCCTCGGTTGGCATCGGCGCCGATGGCACGGTTTATTTTGGTTATGCCAACCTCGGCGACGACCGTCCGCGAATCGCGGTGTCGCACGACAAGGGCAAGACCTGGGAGAACGACACCGATGTCGGCGCGCCGCTCGGTGTCGTCAACTCGGTGTTCGCGGCGGTGGTCGCCGGCGACGCCGACCGCGCCGCGTATGCCTTCATCGGCAGCACCACACCGGGCGATTCCAATGCACCCAGCTTCCACGGCGACTGGCATCTGTACGTGAGCATGACCACCGACGGCGGCAAGACCTGGAAAACCAGTAACGCCACCCCGGACGATCCGGTGCAGCGCGGCATCGGCATCTGCTCCAACGGCATCGTCTGCAGCGGCGCCACGCCGCGCAACCTGCTGGATTTCATGGACGCGGTCGTGGACAAGGAAGGCCGGCTGCTGGTCGGTTACGCCGACGGCTGCGTCGACGACTGCGCCAGCAACAAGGATGCGCCGAACAGCAACAGCGCGCGTGCCGCCATCGCGCGGCAGGTCAGCGGCCCACGGCTGTATGCGGAATTCGACAAGCCCAAAGCGGCATCCGTGCCGGTCACCCACACGCCCGCTGCTTCAGGCAAACAGGGCAAGGGGTTGTTCCTCGGCGCCCTGGCACCATTCATGCTGATGTTTTTTGCAATCGCAGCGCTGCGTCGCCGCTCAATCCACCAGGAGTAAATCGATGTCACACAAACTTTTCACCCGCGCCGCACTGCTCGGCGGCCTGTGTCTTTTTTCCGCCTCGGCGCTGGCCGACGGCAGCGGCACCCTCAACGACAGCGGCCTGACGCTGAGCTACAGCGGCGGACCACTGGTGCTGTTCAATCCGCTCTCGTCCGATCCTCCCGCCGTCTGCGAAGAAGGCACGCCGACCTGTGATGTCTATACCCTGACGGTGGACCTCTCCGAGGATTTCCGTAATGCACCGGCCAACGACAAGCTGCGGGTGAGCTTCACGCTTTCGTTCGGTGCCGACGACGACTGGGATATGTGGATGTACGACGCCAGCGGCGCGGAGATCGCCCTGTCGGCCGACATCAACAATCCCGAGGTCATCACCCTGGGCCTCAAGCAGCTGCCGAATGGCGTGTACAAATTCCACATCACGCCGTTCATTCCGGCCACGGCCGCTTTTGACCTGACCGCCGACGCCACCGGCGCCAAAAGCGCTGCGGTCACCGGCAAATCCGGCAGCGGACTCGCCCTGGGCGCATTCGCACCGCTGATGCTGCTGGGAATGCTGCTGGCGGCGGCTTTTCGCGTCACCCGCTTGGGCCGGCGGCGGGGCTAAACACAGTTTTGGGGGGAATGCACGGATACATTTTTGTATCACGGTATTCACAAAAACGGCCCGCAAGGGCCGTTTTTGTTTGCGGGCGGTTGGCGGTCAAATCGCGATTCCGAAGCGCTTCAGCAACACCGCCATGCCCAGATAGCCGGCGGCGGTAAGCAGGCAAGAAACCGGCAACGCGATCCAGAAGCTGACGCCGGCGCGCAGCAAGACCGGCAGGGCCAGAAACAGCAGCAGCGAAGGAATCACCAGCCAGAACACACTGCCGGAGAGCGCGGCGATTTTTTCAGCATCGTGCGTGTCGAGATACAGCCAGACAAACGCCAGCACCGACACCAGCGGCAACGATGCGAACAACGCCGCGGCGCTGCTGTTGCGGCGCGCGAGTTCCGATACCGCGACGATCAGCGCGGCGGAAAGCGCGAACTTGAAAATCAGATAAGCCATGCGATTTCAGTCGGGTCGTATTGCACGATACAGCGACAGCGTGCCCCACATCGTCGGGAACCGTCGGGTTTCGCTGACACCGGAAAAACCCGCGTCCCGCATCAGCGCCGGCAACTGCCCGTTGACGTTGTCGGCGGTGTTGTCGAAACCGTCGAGCAGCTGGATGCCGCAGAACGCCAGCCGCATCAGCGGGTTTTGCGCTTTGCCCCAGTCGGCGACGTGCAGTTCGCCGCTGGGTTTCAGCACCCGTGCGATTTCGCTGAACGTGCGGCGCTTGTTCTCCGTGGAGAGATGGTGGAAGAACAGGCTGCACAGCACCCGGTCGAACTGACCGTTGGCATAGGGCGTGGCACAAGACAGCGCCGGGTCGAAATGGATTGAAACACCGGCGCGCGCAGCCTTGGTTCGCGCCCGCGCCAGAATCGCCGGGTCGCCATCCATGCCGGTGATCTCGATGCCGGGCTGGCACTGCTTCGCGGCGATCGTCAGTGTCGCCGTACCACAGGCGAGATCCAGTACCTGCTGGCCGACGCGCAGATTCGCCTGATCCAGTAGCGCGGACTTGAACGTGGATTCGCGCGTGGTCAGCCGCACCACGGTGTCATAAGCCGGTGTCAGCCAATCGTAGGCCAGAGCGGGAACGTAGCGGTCGGTCGGGGCGTTCATGTGATGCTCAATGACATTGTTGCTTGACGTTTTTGCGCAGCAGCCAGTAATTCACCGGCCAGGCGACGAGGAAGCCGGCGGGCAGCGCTGCCGCGAACCCGAGCCAGAACGGCAGCGAGAAAACCGACGCCGCCTGCACGCCGCCGACGTGGTAGTCGGTGAAGTTCATCGCCAATTCCATTGCTGCAATCGAAATCGTTTCGCCCAGCCAGATGGTTTTGAACGCCTGGGCCCAACTCAAGCCGGTCTTCACCAGCGGCCACAGGCCCAGCGCGTAGCCGCTGGCGAATCCAAGCGCCGTCGCCAGTGCCATCGTTGCCCAGGGATTCAGTCCGAGCGATACGCCAATAGCCAGGCCTGTCCATTCACCGATGGCGCAGCCGGTAAGGCAGTGCAGTGTGGCGGCCGTGGTCAGCGACGCCAGTGATCCGGACGACGCATGAGCGTGATGGTGCGCGTGCGGCGCCGGGACGTTCGCGGACACCGCACCTTCAAGGGGATTTTTGCAACAGTCGTGGGAAGCATTGTTCATGTCGAGTCTCCGTCGTTGAGGGCTTTGAGAATCGGGCAAGCCTCCGGTGCGCCATGACCGGGGCATCCGTCGATCAGTTTCTTCAATCCGGCACGGACACGTTGCAGGTCGCGCACTGCGGCCTCCACCCGAGCCAGTTTGGCCTGAGCCGCCGTTTTGACGTCTTTAACGCCGCGCGTGCGCTGCTGTGACAGGGTCAGCAGTTCGCTGATTTCCTCGAGCGTGAAGCCCAGCGTTTTTGCGCGGCGGATGAAGCGCAGGCGTTGCACTGTTTCTGCGGGATAGGCGCGGTATCCCGACGCGCGCCTCGGCGGCGCGGCAATCAGCCGTCGCCGCTCGTAGTAGCGAATCGTGTCGATGCCCACGTCGGTTTGGCTGGCCAACGCACCGATGCTCAAGGACTCCATGTGGCGCTCCGGATGTCACTGTGAGCGCTAGCCTAAACCCTGGACCTTGGTCCAGAGTCAAGCATCATTTGCGGTGCGGGACGGACGACCAGTGGATGTGGGCGATGCGCCAGCCACCCTTTGTTTGGGTCATCACCAGCGTCTCGGTGCTGTCGAGGTCCACGTCCTTATTCTTGAACCGGCCGCGGAGCCGGCTGCGCGTGGCGACCCAGGCGGCCGTGCCCTCACCGCCACTGCTCTGTGAAAGCGACTCACGCTTCATGTGCTTCATGAACGAAATATCGGCGGGCAGGTGGTGGGCGGCGTACTCGGCCATCGAAGCTTCGACGCTGCCCGATTCGTAGATCAACACGTCAGGCAGCAACAGCGCACGCACGGTTTTGTCATCGCCGGCTGCCAGCGCACGGTTGAACGTTTCGGCCACGGCACGCGGGTTCTCGTCTGCGGCGCGTCCGGGCAAGGCCAAGACGATGCCGAGCGCCAGCACGGTCACTAATGCAGATTTCATCGCGTCATTCTTTTTGCGGTTCTTGTATGGGGCCGAGCCGGCGCCGTCGCATCAGCAGGTAGGCCGCCGGCACGACGATCATGGATAGCAGTGGCGCGCTGATCATGCCACCGACCATCGGTGCGGCGATGCGCTGCATCACCTCACTGCCGGTGCCGGCGCCGAAAAACAGCGGCAGCAGGCCGGCAACGATCACCGCCACCGTCATCGCCTTGGGTCGCACGCGCAGCACCGCGCCTTCGACGATGGCCTCTTCCAGTTCCACGACCGACTGAGGTTGACGACGCTTCACCGCCTGATCCAGATAGATCAGCATGATCACGCCGAACTCGGCGGCGACGCCGGCCAGGGCGATGAAGCCGACGCCGGAGGCGATCGAAAGATTGTGGCCGAGCAGGTAGATCAGCCAGAACCCGCCAATCAGTGCGAACGGCAAGGTCGCCATGATCAACGCGGCCTCAGCGAGATTGCGGAAGGTCAGATACAGCAGCACAAAGATGATGGCAAGCGTGAACGGCACCACCAGCTTCAGGCGTTTGGACGCGCGCTCCAGATATTCGAACTGACCGGACCAGGCGATGGAATAGCCTGGCGGCAACTGAACTTGTTCGTTCACCACCCGACGCGCTTCAGCGACATACGAGCCGAGATCGCGGCCGCGGATGTCCACGTAGATCCAGCCGTTGGGGCGCGCGTTCTCGGACTTGATCATCGGCGGGCCATCGGTGATGACCACTTCGGCGACGCTGCCGAGCGTGATGGTCGCGCCACGCTCGGTGATGATCGGCAGCTCGCGCAAGGCGGAAACCGAGTCGCGCAGCTCGCGCGGGTAGCGGATGTTGATCGGAAAGCGCTGCAGGCCCTCGACGGTCTCGCCGATGTTCTCGCCGCCAATGGCGATGCGCACGGTGTTCTGCAGAGTCTCGATGTCGAGCCCATAGCGTGCCGCCGCCAGCCGGTCGGGCCGCACTTCGATGTAGCGGCCGCCGGACACCCTCTCGGAAAATGCTGACGCGGTGCCGTTCACCGACTTGACGACGGTTTCGACCTGCTCGCCAATTTTCTGGATGATTTCGAGATCAGGGCCGGCGATCTTGATGCCGACCGGCGACTTGATGCCGGTGGCGAGCATGTCGATGCGGTTCCTGATTGGCTGCACCCAGACATTGCCCATGCCGGGGATTTTCAGCGCCGCGTCCATTTCCTCAATCAGCATGTCCGTGGTCAGCCCTTCGCGCCACTCGGATTTCGGCTTGAGCATCACCGTGGTTTCAACCATCTCCAGCGGCGCCGGATCGGTGGCAGTTTCGGCGCGCCCGATCTTGCCGAACACGCGCTCGACCTCGGGGAAGGTTTTCAGGATGCGGTCGGTCTGCTGCAGGATTTCCGCACCCTTGGCGGCGGACAGGCCCGGCAGCGCCGTCGGCATGTACAGCAGATCGCCCTCATCCAAGGGCGGCATGAACTCGCTGCCGAGTTTTGCAATCGGCCATGCGGTGGCTGCCAGCGCAACCAGGGCAATAACCAGCGTCAGACGCGGGCGCTGCAACACGCCGTGAATCACCGGGCGGTAGATCGAGATCAGCGCGCGGTTCAGCGGGTTGGCGGTCTCGGCGATGATCCTGCCGCGGATGAAATACGTCATCAGCACCGGGATCAAGGTCACCGACAGTCCGGCGGCGGCGGCCATCGCGTAGGTCTTGGTGTAGGCCAGCGGGGCGAACAGGCGGCCTTCCTGCGCTTCCAAGGCGAACACCGGCACGAACGACAGCGTGATGATCAGCAGCGAAAAGAACAGCGCCGGCCCGACTTCGGCAGCGGCTTCGGCCATCAGGACGAGTTGCTCGCCCGGCGTCGGCTCCCGCCCGGGATTCGCCTGCCGCCAGTGTTCCAGATGCTTGTGCGCGTTCTCGATCATCACGATGGCTGCATCCACCATCGCGCCGATGGCGATGGCGATGCCGCCCAAGGACATGATGTTGGCGTTGATGCCCTGCTCACGCATGACGCTGAACGCCACCAGGATGCCGATCGGCAGGGTAATGATCGCCACCAGCGCCGAGCGCAGATGAAACAGGAACGCGACGCAGACCAGCGCCACCACCAGGAACTCTTCCAGCAACTTGTTTGACAGGTTCTCGACGGCGCGGTCAATCAGGGTGGAGCGGTCGTAGACCGGCACGATCTCGACGCCTTGCGGCAGACTCTTCTTCAACTCTTCCAGGCGCGTTTTCACCGCGGCGATGGTCGCGCGCGCATTCTTGCCCGAGCGCAGCACGATGACGCCGCCGACCACCTCGCCTTCACCATTCAGTTCGGCGATGCCGCGACGGATCTCGGGGCCGATCTGCACGCGTGCCACGTCGCGCAGCACGATCGGCGTGCCGCTCGCGCCAAGTCCGACCGGAATGCCATTGAAGTCATCGAGGGTTTTCAGGTAACCGCGCGCGCGCACCATGTACTCGGCCTCGGCCAGTTCCAGCACCGAACCGCCGGCCTCGCCGTTGGCGGCACGCACGGCGGCAATCACCCGCTCCTGCGAGACACCGTAGGCACGCAAGCGGTCGGGGTCGAGCACGATCTGATACTGCTTGTTGAAGCCGCCGATGGTCGCGACCTCGGCGACATTCGGCAGCGACTTCAGCTCGTAGCGCAGAAACCAGTCCTGCAGGGCGCGCAGTTCGGCGATGTCATGTTTTCCAGTCGGATCCGTCAGCGCGTATTCGTAAATCCAGCCGACGCCGGTGGCATCGGGGCCGATGGCGGATTTCGCCTGTGGCGGCAGCCGTCCCTGCACCTGAGACAGATACTCCAGAACGCGCGAGCGCGCCCAGTACAAATCCGTACCGTCCTCGAACAGCACGTACACATAGCTGTCGCCAAAGAACGAATAGCCGCGCACGGTCTTGGCGTAAGGCACCGACAGCATGGTCGTGGTCAGCGGATAGGTGACCTGATCCTCGACCACCTGCGGTGCCTGGCCCGGGTAGGTTGTTTTTATGATGACCTGTACGTCGGACAGGTCGGGGATCGCGTCCAGCGGCGCAGTCAACGTCGCGTAAGTGCCCCAGGCGACCGTCAGCGCGGTCGCCATCAGCACCAGGAAACGGTTGTGTACGGACCAGTGAATGAGTCTGGCGATCACTTCGTTGCTCCGGACAATCGTGACAGCACGCCCTGCAGGTTGGCCTCGGAATCAATCAGAAACTGCCCGGAAACCACCACCTCCTCGTCCTCGGCGATGCCTTCGAGAATCTCGGTCTTGCCGTCGGCCTCGCGGCCGACACGCACTTCCTGCGGACGGAAACGTCCTTCGCCTTCCGCGACAATCACCACGTCGCGCTTGCCGGTGCGGATCAACGCTGCGCTGGGCACCACCATGCGCTCGACGCTTCCACCCGTGGCCAGGGAGACGCTGGCATACATGCCGGGCTTCAGCAGAAGACCGGGGTTGTCGAAAGTCAGGCGTGCGCGCAGCGTACGTGCGGCCATGTCCACGGAAGGGTAGATGTAATCCACCTTGCCCTCGAAGATGCGGCCCGGCAACCCGGCCAGTCGCGCTTCGGCGCGCAGGCCCTGCCGCACCACCGACGCCTGCGCCTCGGGAATCTCGACCTGCACCCAGACACGCGACAGGTCGCTGATGCGCATCAGCGGCATGCCCGGTTCAGTCTGCCCGCCTTCGCGCGCGTTCAGTTCGCTGACGACGCCGCCGACCGGCGCGGTGATCAGCGCCTGCCGTTGCGCCTGGCCGGATTCGGCAACCGCGGCAATCTGGGGCTCGCCCATGCCGAGCAGCTTCAGCCGCTCGCGCGAAGCGGCGGCGAGCGTGCCGTCGCCTTTCAAAGCCAGCAGAAACTCCTGCTGCGCGGCGTACAACTCCGGCGAATACACGCCGGCGATGACCTGACCCCGGCGCACCGGCTCGCCGACCGCGCGCACGTCCAGCCGCTCGACAAAGCCGGCGACCCGGCTGACCACCGACTGCATGCGGCGCTCGTCGGCGGCGACGCTGCCGGCGGCTTCAAGCCCTCCGGCGAGACGGATCTTTTCCACTTTCGCCGTGCGCATGCCGAGGTTTTGCGCCATGCGTGGATCAATCGTGACGACACCGGCGCCACCCCCACCTTCATCGGCATATTTCGGAACCAGCTGCATGTCCATGAACGGTGACTTGCCCGGCGCATCGAAGCGCTGAGACGGCACCATCGGGTCGTACCAGTACAGCGGCTTTCGTTCATCGGCCATCGCTGCCGCACCTTCCTCGCGCTTGGCCAGTTTCATGCCGCAGATCGGGCAGTTGCCGGGCTCGTCCTGCCGTACTTGCGGGTGCATCGGGCAGGTGTAATAGACCTCGCCCTCGGCATTGGTCATCTGCATCAACTCGTGTTGGTGCGGCGCCATCTGTTTGGCATACCAGGCGCCGCCACCCGCAAACGCGGCGACCAGAACTGCCCAAAAAATAATTCGTGAGCGTTTCATGGCGCATCTCCGGGAGAACCCGGAGCCTCGTGGTTGAAATAGGCGAGCGTGACCTGGTGTTTTGCTGAATCCAGCTCAAGGTCAAGTTTTTGCAATCGGATATCGAGCAAGGACCGGCGCGCGTCGAGCACCATCATCAGCGTGCTGGCGCCGGCGCCGTAGGCAGCCAGCGCGGAGTCCAGCCGCTGCTGCGCCTGCGGCAGAATCGTGTTGTCGTAACGTGCGAGGCGCTCACGCAAACGCTGCCAGTCGCCGATGTTGAGCGCGATCTCGGCGCGGTGCTGACGCAGCCAGTCTTCGCGAAGCTGCGCGGCTTGTTCCTTCTGCCGCAACGCGGCGGCGACACCGCGGTCTTGCCGCTGGGCGGCAAAAAACGGCAGTCCGACCTCGAACGTCAGTGACGCGTAGTTGGCGAAGTTGGGACGATAACCGTAACCAGCCATCACGCTAAAGTCAGGGGAGTAATCTGCACGCGAAAGTTCCAGCGCGGCGTTGGCCACTTCTACCGCTGCGCTTTGCGCAAGCACATGCGGATGGCTTTCCAGCCGCGCGTTCAGCTGTGCTGCGTCCGGCGTCGGCCAGTCCGGCAGCGTCGCCGCCAAAGGCTGATCCGCCGCCGCGCCGATCCAGCGGCGCAATTGATTGCGCGCATGCCATTCCATCTGGTGCAGGTTGGCGAGTTGGTCGTTGAGCATTTCCAGCGACACCCGCGCCGCCAGTACTTCAGCCTGGGTGGCACGGCCGGCGGTGAAGGCGATCTGCGCCGCCTCGACCTGCAAAGACGCCTGCGCGATCGAATCCCGCACCTGCCCCTGCGCACGCTGCGCCTTCCAGGCTTCCAGCCACAGCAGGCCGGTTTCGCGCGTGATCATCCGCGTCTGCTCGGATCGCTCGGCCTCAAGCCGGTCGGCCTCACGGTCAAAGCGCGCGCCGCGCAGCTCGCGCTTGTTGCCGCCGTAGAACTGCTGTTTCACGCCGACGATGAACTGGGTATCGCTCTCGTTGGTAAAACTGAACCGGTTCGGCGTACCCACCGTGAGATCGGTCAGCCCGCCGCTCAATACCGGATCAGGCAGCTGCGCGGCGGAGACGGCCGACTCGCGGGTAGCGGCGACCGCGGCGGATTGCGCTGCCAGCAACGGCTGGCTTTCCAGCGCCAGCAGCGTGGCACGGGTCAGCGAAAGCACCGCCTCGTCAGCGGCTGCGGGAAACGTGATGAACAGCGCGGCACAGGCTGCGCACAGGGAACGGAACATGGTGCATCTCCAAAGCTGGAACCACGGGCGGCGGTGAGGCCGCGAAGAACGACTTAGCTTTGGACTGTGATGGGCGGCCGTAGCCGCCGTGTGTGGTTAACCGACAAGCGCAGCCCGGTGAAGCTTTGCGGCTGCAAATCCGCGCGCACCGGCGCGGCAAACGAAAACGAAGGTGTGATGACGGAGACATGACCGGCGCAAACGCCCACGCAGCTGCAATCTTCAACACAGCAGGACGTATCCATCGGCATGGAATCCGCGCAGGGCATGCTTTGCTCTGTCTCAACCATCGGCGCCATCGGCTCAACCACCGCCGACGCCATACCTTGCGCCAGCAGGGCGACGGCGGCGAACAGGTGGATCAGCGTTCGGCGGTGTTTCATCGTGGATGGGACTCTACGCCCGGCACGAAGTTCAGTCCAGCGCCGAAAACCGCCTTTTTATGTCTGAGAAGCCGCACCCGCACATGGGCGTTTTTTCCTGCATGCGGGCGCTCACTCGGTGAGCAGCAACGACGATTGGGCGGCAGCCATCACGTCCGCCTCGCAGAACGGCGGCTGCACCCACTGCTTGTTTGAAAACAGTCGTGACTGGTCCGCGTAATGCGGCGAGGCCGGATTGGTGGACTGCGAATAGGTCAGGATGGTGCGTACGTCCGGACAGGCGCTGTCATCGAACGACACCACCTGCACATAGCTGGAACCGTGACGGATGTCGGGATAGCCCTCGCCCGGCACCCAGTTCGCGCTGATGGCATTGAAGACACCCACCGTGCCTGGACCACCGTGGATCGGGATTTCCTCGTCTCCACGCTTCTCGAACTGCACCCCGCGCAACGGGGCATCGAACGGAAGGTCGGCGCCGTTCAGATCGGCCAAGGCGTCGCCGAAGGACTGGTGCACCAGAGGACTCAGCACATTGAGCCCGCCCGGGGTATTGACCGCATCCACCGGATTGAAAGGCGTCAGGTAGATCAACGGATCGAGGCCCTGGCTGCCCTGGCTGCCCTGCGGAAGGCTCTGCGTGCCCAGCAAACGGCTGGCAAAACGGCGGAACAGCACTGCACCGCCAGAGTCCAGATCATCGCGCAGGTCCCAGGCCGCCAGCGCGTCACAGGCCCCGCCGACGCTGACCGGTCCGCTCGATGACATCGCGGTGCCGCCCGGATACGCCCGGCACATCGTCACCAGCATGTCGCGCCAGATTTCGCCCGCGTAGTTGCGGTTGTTGAAAACCAGATCCTGCAGCTGCTGGCGCGTGAATTTGCCGCCGTCCGCGAGCTGCTCGCGGATCATGCGGATGCCGATTCGCGTACGCAGATTGCGTGGCGCGTTGACGTTGCCAATGATGCGCGCGAACCCCGTCAAGGGCTGTTCCGGATTCGACAGCCAATAGCTGTCGTTGGAATTGATCACGTAATCGTCGCGGAACAGGCGCGGCATGTTGGCCGGGCCTATGGTGCCGGCCTGGACCGCGTCGGCATCGCGCGCCCACGCGCAACTGCTGCGCGAACCATCCAGCACCGGCAGACCGATGGCGGGGAAAGTCGCCTGCCCCAGCTCCGTGCCGCAGGTGCGCGCCAGGGTGTCGGGCACGTTGGGCACCACCGAGATGTCGGCGTACAGCGCCTTGCCGGCGCGGTCCGAGACGATGGTGTTGACCCAAGGGATGCCCTGAGTGCGTTCGAGCACCGCCAACGCTTCATCGCTCGTCTTCGCCTGATTCATCTCGAAAAAGTGGTTCAGGTAGCGGAAATTGGCCGCGTTGGCGTCACCCAACGCGAATGCGCGCGCCGGCGTCCAAGGGAATATCGGCAGGCCGAAGATGGAGCTGAACATCGGCCCGTAACGGGTGCTGTAGAGCGTGCGCGTGCGCGTCTCCAGCGTGCCGTCCGGCTTGAGCGCCTGCACGCTGACCTCGCGCGCGGTCATGGCTTCCGGCTGGCCATCCACCAGGTAACTCGTCGGTGTGCCCGGAACCAGCGTCAGTTCGAATGGCGTGAAGCGGTAAGCCGCGGACACGGTGTGGCTCCAGGCCAGCGATTCGGTGTGACCAACCAGCACCAGCGGCGCCCCGAACAACGAAGCGCCTGCGACATTGACGCGGCCGGGAATGATGAGGTGAACCTGATAAAAGCGCTCGGAGCCTTCCCAGGGGAAATGCGGGTTGCCCAGCAGCATGCCGTGACCGTTGGCGGTCGCCGCCTTGCCCAAGGCGATGGCGTTGCTGCCGATGGCCAGCTCGGCAAAGCCCTTGCGCAAATGCTCGGTCACCGCGGCCGGCGAGTACGCAGCGCCTGGAGTGGGCGCGCCGGCTGGCGGCTGGGCCTCGAACATGCCATCGAAAGCCACGCCGGAACTGGCCAGCAGGGCCAACTGGTAAAAGCGCCGGTAGGCGTCAATCTCCGTGATCGGGCGCACCCAGGGCTGGCCACGACACGTGGCGTCGGGGAGATTGGCTATGCCGACATCGCGCAGATAGCGGTTGTAGCCGGCGACGTAGCCACTGACGGCCTGCTTGACTTCGGGGTGCGGACCGGCCGGCGGGGGCTGGGCGAGCAGTGCCTCGATGCGTCCTTCGTCAATGATCTGCTGAAAGAAGAAATCGCTGCGCAGGTTGTTGACGGTGAGGCCATTGCCCTGGAACACGTAGCTCGCATCCGGACCGAAGAACCGCGAGCGCTGGCCATTGACCGTCACATAGCTGTCGGCGATGACGCAGAGATTGTCTTGGGCAAAGGCATAGGCATAGCCATAAGCCAGGCTGGGAAAATTTGCCGCCTTAATATGCGGGATACCGAACTCGGTGCGCGTGATCTCGACGCTGTACGGGATGGCGCTCGCCGGATTGCCGCCGGCCACGGGAGCCGGCGCAGAGCGATTGCAGGCGGCGAGCGAAAAAACCGCCGACAGCAGAAATAATTTACGCATGGCAACACTCCTAAGTTATGCCGTCATACCGGCGAAAGCCGGTACCCAATCTATGGACGCAACGACGCTACGCGTCGCCTGGATTCCGCCGGCGCGGGAATGACGAAGATGAAATTATTCATACCCAGCTCGGTGTACCCAGGACCCTCTGTCCTGATACGGCATCGCCACGCATTCGCCGGTGGGCGTGGTCGAACCGGGGCCGATCACGCCCGTCAGCGATGGAAGATAGCTTGGCGGATGTTTCCGTCGGCATTCGGCCAGCGTTCCAGGCGCGGTGATATCGCAGTCTAGAGGCGCGCCGTCCACCCGTTGCAGCGTCGCTGCCAGCGCCGCGGCCATTACGGCATCGCGCGAACGGCCGCCGGTATAGTCGCGACGGATCGCCAGGCTGGAAGTGGCCGGATCGAGCACCCGCAGCACGAGGTTATCCATCACGCTCTGATCGAACAGGTGGCTGCCAACGCCGGCAACTCGGCCATATACCGTCGGGTCCGCAGGAGCGCCGCCGCAGACTGAACTGCCAGCCACGCCGTCCAGCACGTTGTCCTTGAGCCCGCCGAACAGTTCGTCGCGCAGCGCGTTGACGTACTCGCCGAATAGGGTCGCGCCGGCGCTGTCGACCCAGGTCGCGCTGTCCGCCGGATTGATGCCGGCGCCGTAATGCTTGCGGTCCCATGCCAGTATCAGATCGAGGGCGGCCTTCTCGACTTCGCTCAGGGAGGACGCGGCTGAAGCGCGGAAAGCCTGGATCACCGGCAAGTATTCGCGCGCGCGCGGGTCGGTAGTGCCGGCGTGGATGTCAATCTCGCGCAGGTCCGCGAAAGTCCAGTTGCTGCGTGTTGCCAGCTTGTCCAGCAAGCTGGTTACGCGCTGGCCCGGCCCGCCGGGACGCGAGGTCGAGCCCATGCCCTCACCGTCGAGCCAGCCGAAGGCCGGCTTGTTGTTCCAGTTGGCGACATAGCCCTGCGGCGGGTCAATCACTTTCGGTGTTTCGGCAAAAGTGAGCAGACCGGCCATGTCGAATGCACCGGTGCCGGGGATCGGCAGGCGCTGATCGGTCAGCGGATGCCGTCGCATGTGCAGGCCGGGATGGAAGAACCCGATGTGGCCGTCGCGGGTTGCGACCGTCACGTTCTCGTTCCAGGTGACTTTGGCCACGCCCGCCGCGAACTCGGCAAAACTTTTGGCTTTGTTCCACTCGCGGATGCCTTCGATGGTTTCGACTTCGCGCCCGTACATCGCGTACTGCACGCTGCGCGCGCGCCCGCCGGCATCGTCGCGCGCAACAATCGGACCGTGCACGGTGTTGCAGACCTCGACGTCGGTGGAGAACGCGGATGGGCCGAACGGCAAGCCCTGCGAAGACAATCGGTAGTTCACCGTCTCGGTGCGGCACGCCATATCCTTCCACGCGCCATTGTGGAAATACTGGTTCGCGTCGCAGGTATTGGCCGTCTGTTGCGCGGTGGAACAGAGGGTCTCGATGAAACTGTCGATCGTCTTGCTGTAACCCGTGGTCAGCCCCCAGGCCGCTTCAGGCGTATAGCCGATGCCCACCGTCGGCAGGATTGGCACCGAAGTGCCGCGCGCGTCGTAACCCGCGCCGTGCACTTCGTATTCCACCAGCAGTAGCGGGTAGCTGTAGCCCAGCTGCGGCGCGCTGATCAGCAGCGTGCCGTCACCGCGGGTGCGCGACGGCCCGACCGCGAACGCAAACGAGGCGCCGGTCGGCTTTCGGCGCAGCGCGGCCAAGCCCTCGTTCAGCGTCGCGAGCTGCGCCTGCAACTGCCGACGCTTGTTGCGACTGGCGACCGCGGTGCGACCGCGCGCCGGCGCGTTGCCGGCGATCAACTCACACTCCTGCGGCAGCGGCGCATGGCCGGTACCCTCACCCTTCCACACCGTTTCGGGCACCTGCGCCGAGTCGAGTGCCCAAGCCGCCATGCTGGCGAACGCGGCGTCGCGACCACCGGACGGTGTCACATGATTCGAAAATTCGCCGGACGCCAGTGGCACGCTGGTTACCGCTTTGCGGTCCTCCAGCCAGGTCATGTCCTGGAATGCCTTCAGCGCTTCCGCGCGCGAGCCGTACTCGATTTCCAGCTGCTTGAGCATCTGGATGTTCAGAGACTCGTTGCCGCCTTCGGAGGCGACGAAGCGCGTGATGTAGACCCCCGCAGCCAGCACATCCTGCACCGTGAAGGGCTGCGGCACGCTGCTGAGCAGCGCGTACTCGGCGGGCACCAGCGAAGGGTCAGCCAGTACCTCGTCCAGCCAGGCATTGGCGCCGTCAACATAGCCGAGGACCATGTCCTTCGATTCGACGGACAGGCGGTCAAACATCTGCTGGTACTGCTCGGACGAGTACGTGACCACGCGCTGCTGGATATCAGCGGGTACGGTGCCGCAGCCGGTCAGCTCGGCCAGCGTGCCGCGGCCGGTGCGGCGCACGGCGTCCATCAGAAACAATCGGTCCTGCGCCACCGCATAACCCACGCCGAACCAGAGATCATGCACGTTGCCTGCATACACAATCGGCACGCCGTAACTGTCGCGGTAAATTTCGATGCCAGACTTGGGCACGGTGGGCGTGCCGGGTTTGGTACCGAGCGCTCCGGGCTTGGCGTCGAAGTTCCAATAGAGCAGGCGCTGGTCGTCCACATGCGCGCCGTAATCGGCGGGAGCGCCGGACAGCGAACCCTGCACTTGCCCGTCCACCGAAAAGAAGCCGGACTGCCCCGGCGGCAGAACAGATTCGGCCTTTAGAACTAGCGAGGATCCGGATGTTGATCCCGGTGATGATGAACCTTCGGATACGGCAGGGTCGTCGCCGCACGCCGCCAGCAACAGACAGACACCCGCGACCGCAAGCAGCGCTGCGCGCATTTCTCCTCCAGTGTGTATTTATGAACCGCTAATAAAGACACTCTAGCGACTGCTTATCGCTCGTGCACTTCACTGAGTAATTCTGACTAGCGCAGCCGCCCTCCAGCTGACGGATAATGACTCACGCTGAGGAGCGCATTCATGAAAATCAAAACCCTGGCCCGCGTCGGGTCGCTCGCTGTCCTGTCCCTGCTCACCGCCTGCAATTCCAGTGAACCGTTTTTCGGTCTTCTGGGCGGCGCAAAAGAAACGGCCACGGCAGGCACGTCGCGTTATCTGATCTGTCCCGGCCCCAACGCGCAGAAAGAGGCGCTGATCGCCTTCTTCGATGCGCGCGAAGGTGACACCATCGAGTTCTGCGAGGGCCAGTTCGAGTTCGACACCGGCCTGATCATGACCGGCAAGCGCGGCATCACGCTCAAGGGCGCGGGCATCAACAAGACTTATCTGCGTTTTGAAAACAGCAGCTCGCAGGACGGCATCAGCATCAACCAGGTGGACGGCATCGTCGTCAGCGACCTGACGATCTATGACGCGCCGGGCAACGGCCTGCGCATCTTCCGCACCAATCACGTCACCATCCAGCGCGTAAAGGTGGGTTGGAGCAACTCCGACCCGGCCACGCCCTACGGCAACTACGACGCCACCCAGGAATCCTGGTCGAGCAACGGCGCCTATGCGTTCTATCCGGTGATCACGCGCTACGTGCTGATCGAGGACTCCATCTCGGTTGGCTCGGCCGATGCCGGCGTCTATATCGGCCAGTCTTCGGACATTCTCGTGCGCCGCACCGAGGCGTATCACAACGTCGCCGGCTTCGAGTTCGAGAACACCTACCGCGCCGAGTTCGTCGACAACATCGCCCACGACAACGTCGGCGGATTTCTGGTGTTCGACCTACCAGGCCGCGTGCAGTTTGGCGAGAAGAACCGCGTGCATCGCAACAAGAGCTACAGCAACAACGTCAGCAACTTCGGCCCGCGCGGCGCCATCATCGGCTCGCTGCCGGCCGGCACCGGCATGCTGGTGCTGGCGAGCGATCAGCTCGAAGTGCACGACAACGAGATCTACGACAACCGCACCACCGGCCTCGCCCTGGTCAACTACGGACTCGCCGACGCCAATGAAGCGTCCACCAACTACGATTTCTTCTCGGAAGGCCTGCACATCTACAACAACACCTTCCGCGACAACGGCTACGACCCGCAGTTACCCGAAATCGACCGCGCCTCCTGCGCCGGCGACCCGCGCCTGCCGACCGGGTTGCCGGGGCCGCCGGACCTACCGATCCCGCCCGAAATTCCGACCGAGGAAAATCCCACTGGCAATTTGACCAAACCGGTGGATTGCCTCACCGACAATCCGACCCTCCTGCCAGCGATCCTGCTGGTGAAAAACAAAGGCAAATCGGCGCATATCCTCTGGGATGGCGGCGTGGACCGCGCGCCCAACAAAGATAAGGATGGCAATATCTGTCCGATCCCGGTGGACCGCGATGACATCGCGCTCAACCTGCCCAACCCCAACGACACGCTGCGCCCGGAGCCTCGGCTCGACGAGCGCGGCCGGCCGAATCTCTACCAGTTCGACCCGATTCCGGCCTGCAAGTACAACGCCTGGAAGTTCGATGGTGCCGGCGTGCTGAAAAAACCCGAGAACGGCCTGTGTGTCGAAGGCAATACCTTTGAAAACACCCTGATGCACCCGACTGGCCTGCTGGTGGACGATTTCGCCAATGCGCATTTTTCCACTGCCGACCCGACCGATTCGAATAACCAAACGCTGTCGGACAACACGCCCCCCACGGATTGCCCGACGGTGCCGCTGGCGCTGATGCCGCTGTTCACGCCGGTGCTGCCGCACTTCGTCCCCAACCCCGATGCCGACCCGCGACCGACCGAAGCCGAAATCGCGGCCGCATGCGACGCGGTGAAGCCTGGCGAAATCAACTACGAGGCCGTGCTCAACTACAACTGCCCGCGGCTGTCGGGCTACGGCCTGTATGTGGACGAGCAGGACCCGCGCAAGGGCACCATCGGCCGCTCGATGCCGTTCGAGCTCAACTCGATCCTGTTCTCCGACTACGCGTCGAAATACCGCTTCATGGTCTTGCCGCCGGGCAGTAAGGCCGAATACCAGGACCACGCGAAGTGCGAGACCCTGAACATCTACGACTGCTATTCGCAGACACTGAAATTCCCGGTCGGCACCGTGTTCAGCAAAACCTTCACCTTCAAGGACGGCAGCGAGGAAGATGTGGTGGAAACGCGCCTGCTGATCAAACGCCAGAACAAGGCCGGCGGCGTTTACTGGACCGGCTTTGCCTACCTGTGGCAAACCGGCGCCGACGGCAAGCGCTACGCCGAATTGAAGATCGAAGGCGCCGAAAAAAGCGTCGCTTGGGACTACGACGACGAAGACCCCGAGGCGCGTGACACCGCGGGCAATCGCCCGCACTACACGGGTTCGTCGGCGAACTACGCAATCCCCAATGCCGGGGCTTGCGTGCTGTGCCACAACGGCGACGACCTCGAAGCCGGCGCGCCACCGATCGGACCGAAACCGCGCAACCTGAACCGCGACAGCGACATCCCCGGCATCGGCGTGATCAACCAGCTCGCCTACATGCAGAGCCAAGGTTTCGTGGATTTGCCGCCGGGTCCGGCGGAACAACTCGAACATCTTCCGCGCTGGAACGTACCCGGCGACGCGCGCAAGCCCGACGGCGGCAACTATGCCGCCGACTCACCCGAGGATATTCACAAGCGCGTGCGCGCGTACTTGGAGGTGAACTGCTATCACTGCCACAACGGCGCCGGCAACGCGCAGAATTCCGGCCTCAATCTCAACTCCTTCACCGAGCCGATGCGCACCGGCAACGGCATCTGCAAGGTGCCGATCGCTGCCGGCCAGGCCGCCGACTTCGGCAACTGGGATATCCAGCCCGGTGATTCGGGTCAGTCGATCCTCAATGCAAGACTCGCCAGCACCGAGGCCGGCATCAAGATGCCGCCGCTGGCGCGCAGCGTGATGCACGCCGAGGCGGTGGAACTAATTAACCGTTGGGTAGACAGCGTGCTGCCGATTACTGATTCCGAGGGGAAATTCGTTTACGTAGATGACAACGACAACTTCTGCGGCAGCGGTGGTGGCGCTGGCACCTTGCCGACCGGGCTGATGCGCCCGCTTCCAGAAGTGCCGCCAACGCCGGCGCAGAAGGCTCCGTGGGGCTAATAAATCCGCTGCGGCAATATCTAAATTACCTATCCCGTAAGCCTCTATCGTTGGATCTACGGTTGCGGCAAGCCAGAGTAACCCTCAAGTTGATTGTAATGATTGTCACCCCAGCACACCACATTTCCGCTAGACAGTAGTCCACAAGCATGAAAGTCGCCTAGGCTCATCGCTATAGCATTACCTCCTGATAATCCTTGGCCCGGAGCTCCCATTCCCTGATCGAAGCTGTGAGCGCCCCAACAGGCTACATTGCCATTCGACAGCAATGCACATGCTGCCCATTGCGCTGGAGAGCGGACTTCAGAATTACTAGTTATGCGAGCAGCAATTGCGTTCCCACCCGAGTATCCATCGATTGGATCGTGCGCGTAATAACCGGGGCCCCAGCA
This sequence comes from Pseudomonadota bacterium, assembly GCA_038043245.1. GTDB lineage: Bacteria > Pseudomonadota > Gammaproteobacteria > Nevskiales > Nevskiaceae > JACPFV01. The sequence goes on from JBBTCH010000017.1 coordinate 30,636, forward strand.
ATTCACGTTACCGTTCGATAACAATGCGCACGAATGATTGTCCGCGACGGTTACTGAAGTGGCATTTCCGCCAAAATATCCCGCAGACTTACCATATTCGTTACTGCCCCAGCATTGCACATTGCCATTCGACAGCAGTGCACACGCATGCGTATTACCAGCGCTCACAAAAATGGCGTTACCGCCAAAGTATCCCACGGACTGGCCGTAACGATTGTCGCCCCAGCATTGCACATTGCCATTCGACAGCAGTGCACACGCATGCCATAGATCCGAGTAATACGGCGCCGAATTAGGTGAAGTGCTACTTACATCCACTGCGATAGCATTCCCTCCTGAATATCCAGCGATCTGATCGTTGATATTGGCTCCCCAACATTGGACATTGCCATTTGACAAGAGGGCGCACGAATATGGGTTACCTGCGCTCACTGCAACTGCATTTCCGCCTAAGTAGCCAATGGACGGACCATGGAGATTGTTACCCCAACATTGCACATCACCGATAGATAACAGCGCGCATGAATATGGGTTACTCGCGCTCACTGCAATAGCGTTCCGTCCGGAGTACCCCGTGGATGTGGTGTCCTTGAGGTAATAACGGCCGACTTCGCCGCCGTAGTAGTCGCCCCAACATTGTACGTTGCCATTAAATAGAAGCGCGCAAGTATTATTAGGGCCCGAGTCCAGCGCAACAGCCGGCGCGGTCTTACCCAGTTCCGAAGTGCTAAACGTCGCAGTTCCAGTGCTGGCTATCGTCCCATATGCCCTGGCAACTGCAATCGTCGCCCCTGAGGCATTCAGCAAGTTGACGCTGAACATCTTAACGCCGTCGTCGAAGTGGTAAGGCAATATATCAATGGAAATTTCGGCCTGAGCTTGTCCAGCGACAAAGATCAAAGTTCCACTGTTTGCGACATAGTCTTGGTCAGCCTTGGCTGTGTAATCGCTCGTACTGAAATTTACACTGGCGGCGCTGGCTGTATTTCCATCTCGCCTTACAACAAACTTCATTTTTACAACTTCACTGTAGCTATCCATAGCCGTAGCACTGAGCACACTCAATAAAGACGGCATTTGAGGCGGGGGTGGCGGAGGAACACAATCCAAACCGCTACAAGGCGGTGGCGGTGGGATACCCGGCGGGATGCAATCTAAACCGTTGCAAGGTAGTGGCGGCGGATTAACCGGCGGGACGCAATCCATGCCGCTGCAAGCGCATAAAACGGGGTCATGCGCTAACTGTTGGCCCCAGATCAGGTTGACCGTTGGCATGGGGTGCGTACCGGCGACGGTGATAGCCATATAATCGGGACAAGTACTGTCAAAGCGGTATGGAGGCTCATGACAGTCGTGAGTGTTGCCATGTCCTTCGCCATGCCACATCCAGAAGTTGTCGCCGTATGCGATGTTGTCGCCGAAACTACGATATCCAGCGCAACTACCTACTGCGCTGGTATCCACTGATTTAAGGCCGGCGAAAATGAGGCTGTATTCCCACGTCTCTACTCGAGTAAAAAAATGCCGCCAAGTGGGATCGCCAGCGCCGAGAGCGGCGTTGTAGGGATATGGAGCCGCAGGGCCAGCGTACGAAGTTGGGGCTGGATAGAGGTGTAGATCGGTTGGAGCTGGTGCAGATGGCGGGACTTGATATTTCGTCTGGAAATTCAAACCAGACGGTAATTGGTATAACCCCTGCTTAGCAGCTTGACAAGGAAGCCGCGATTGATATGGCAAAGGCGCAGTCTTGCAAGCAGCAATGCTTTGCAATGCATAACTGCCTGAACGTCTCAAGTTTGCGAATAACCTTTCGCCGTGAGCATCTCCGCACGCCAAAGCATCTGCACCTTCCTGCGCTGCGCATTCTGCAAATTCCTTGCACTCGCCAGCCTTGCATTTGAATCCGTAGGGGAAAATAAGGAAGACCGAATCCGAATCGTCCAGCAGATACCGTATATTCGCTGCAGCGTAAACTTCACCGTAAACGTGAACCGTAATCAATTCATCCACACCAAGCTCAATGAGAAAATCAAGCAATACTTCTTGGTAGGTATCAGGCGGGGCAGATGCGTATCTGTAGTACAACGAGGCTAAATAACCAGCAAATTGCACTTCATCAAGCCTGAGAACGACGATGCGTCCCATCGATAGTTGCACATTGAAACATGTGCCCAATCCATTGGAATCACTCTCGCTAGAGTTGACAGTAGAAGCCTTTGTCTGGGTCTGGCATTTGCTCAGGGCCAGCCGCAAGATTTTGCTGAGATCGCTGCCCTCGCGTGGAATTTGGAGCGCCATGCCGGGAGCAGTCTTGCCGCCCTCGACAGTGCCCGCCGCAGTGGTTCCCGCAGAAGGTTGCAGATAGCCACAGATCAATCCTGTCGAAGACCAAATATCTCCTGAACACATTCCCGCTTGATAGAGGTAAGGAGCCAACAGCAGTGAGGCTCCATCCAATGACGGTAGCCGGCCTTCCCCTGCGCTTTTTATGGTCTTTCCGACATTGGATAGCTCACCTGCGATAAGTTCAGCTGTTTTTTCTACGGAAAGCTGCGGGGCTAAAACGTATTTAACAACGGTGTTTTTTAAGAAAGCCTCTGTGGGCTCGGTTGCCCCAGATGCATGCGCTTCTTCAATCAGCGTCTTGATAAAAAGCCGTTGCGCCTTGGCTACGCCGGCTCGAGCCATTTCTTCATCAACTGCTTTGGGGTCCAATGCGTTAAGCGCAGGTGCACCCTGCTTGAAAGGGTCAATGATTGAAACTGCAGCCACCAGCGGATGGACAATATTCGTTGGTGTAGTTGCTTCCTCACCCGCATAGAAAGCAGGAGTTGCTAGCGCCGAGGGTTCCGCCGAAGGGGGTTGACTGCTTGGAGTTGAACTCAGGGACCAAGCAATAAATGGGATGACTGAGACAAATGCAACAACAAGAGGCCAAGACAAACGCGCTCTGCCAAGGATAGGACTAAACATTTGGTTCTCCCCGAAACAGCGATTGCTGCTACGTGAATGCAGCTATTTGTGAAATCAGGCTACGCCTCTTGGAAACCACCAGCAAGTTGGGGAAATATGAAGTGGTATATCCACTATCAGCTTGGCGGCTCTAGGGACTGTTTTCGACCTTGTAGCGAAAATTAGCGCTCAGCCCCACCCCTTCGTCTGGGTTTTCCCCGGCTTCGCATGCTTTTCTACGAAGCGCACGATCTGCAGCGCGATGTCCTCGCCGGTGGTCTGCTCGATGCCTTCGAGCCCCGGCGAGGAATTGACTTCCAGCACCACCGGCCCGCGCCGGGTGCGGATAATGTCGACGCCGGCAACATTGAGGCCAATGATTTTCGCCGCGCGCGCAGCGGTGCTGCGCTCCTCGGCGGTGATCTCGACCGCGCGTGCCGTGCCGCCGCGATGCAAGTTGGAACGGAATTCGCCTGATCTGGCGCGGCGTTCCATCGCCGCCACCACCTTGCCGCCGATGACGAAGCAGCGGATATCGGCGCCGCGCGCTTCCTCGACGAATTCCTGCACCAGAAAATAGGCGTCGAGATCGCGGAACGCCTCGATCACCGAAGCGGCGGCGGCGTCGGTCTCCGCCAGCACCACGCCCTTGCCCTGGGTGCCTTCGGACAGCTTGATCACCATTGGCGCGCCGCCGACCAGCTGCATCAGGTCGCGGGTGTCGTCGGGCGAGTGGGCGAAACCGGTCTGCGGCAAGCCGATGCCCTTGCGCGCCAGCAGTTGCAGCGAGCGCAACTTGTCGCGTGCGCGGGTGATCGCCACCGATTCGTTGAGCGAATACACGCCCATCATCTCGAACTGACGCACCACCGCCGTGCCATAGAAGGTGACGCTGGCGCCGATGCGCGGGATCACCGCGTCGAAACCTTCGAGCCGGCGACCGCGATAGTGGATCTCCGGCGCGCGCGACTGGATGTTCATGTAACAGCGCAGCACGTCGATGACCTCGACCGCGTGGCCGCGCGCTTCCGCCGCCTCGATCAACCGGCGCGTTGAGAACAGTTTGCGGTTTCGCGAGAGGATCGCGATCTTCATTTTCTTCTTCATGGCTTACCCATCAGGAAACTGGCCGCAGGATTGATCACGAAACGGCCGGCCAGTGCGGTGCGGCCGAGCAACACGCGATGGCGCATGGCGTCGCGCGCGGTCAGTGTGGCTTCGATGGTCCAACGATAACCGCCAAGGATGACCGCCGTGCGGATCACCGGCCGCAGCTCGCGGCGGCCGCTGGTGTCGATGACCGTGCGCTCGTCCACCAGCATCGCCTCGCACCAGACTGTGCGCGGGTTGTCCTGCACCGGGTGCACGCCGAAGCGCATGCGGCGGCGGCCGGTTTTCTCGATGTCGAAGGCGTGGATCGCCGAAGTGCGCGCGCCGGTATCCAGCTTGGCGGTGATGTGTGCAATGCCGAGCGCCGGCAGCGCGATGTCCTCGCGCCAGCCGAGCAGGGGAAGTTCCTTCATGGGGTTTAGTCTAGCGGTGGTCACGCCCTATACTCCCAGCCTGACCGCCGGAGATCGCCATGGCCGAAGTCCTCACCCAGTACAAAAACCTCGACGAGTTCTATCCGTACTACCTCGGCGAGCATTCCAATCGCACCTGCCGGCGGCTGCACTTCATCGGCACCACGATCGCGTTTGCACTGCTGGTCGCTGCGTTCGTCACGCAAAACTGGTGGCTGATCGGGGTCGGCTTCGTGCAGGGCTACGCCTGGGCCTGGGTCGGACACTATGTTTTCGAGCACAACAAGCCGGCGACTTTCAAATATCCCTGGCTGTCATACAAAGGCGACATGCGCATGTGGTGGCAAATGCTCACCGGTAAAATCACGTTTTGATTCTGGGACTCCAATGAAAAAGGCACTGCTGCTTTCCCTCCTGTTCGTCTCCGGCGTCGTCGGCGCGGATTTTCTTGACGGCAAGGAGCTGAAGAAATCGCTCGACGCCTACAACACGGTGAGCAGCAAAAACCCTGGCAGCCGCCTCGGCGCTGGCACCGCCATCGGCTATGTCTCCGGCGTCTGGGACACCGGCTATTACCAGACCTTCTGTCCCGGCCGTGGCGTGAAACAGAGCCAGGCGATCGCGGTCGCGCAGAAGTATCTGGACAAGCATCCGCAGCGCCTGGATGAGCCGGCGAAGACCCTGCTGCTGGAAGCCTTCATCGAGTCGTACCCCTGCAAGCCACGCTGAAGGCGTAAAATCCCGGCCCCTCTGAGGGCGGGATATGTCCGAGCTGCATAACTTCGATGTCATCGTCATCGGTGGTGGTCACGCCGGGACGGAGGCTTGCCTCGCGTCGGCGCGCATGGGCTGTAAAACCCTGCTGGTCACGCAATCCATCGAAACCCTCGGACAGATGTCCTGCAACCCGGCCATCGGCGGCATCGGCAAGGGTCACCTGGTCAAAGAGATCGACGCGCTCGGCGGCCTGATGGCGCACGGCGCCGACCACGCCGGCATCCAGTTCCGCACGCTCAACGGCAGCAAAGGCCCGGCGGTACGCGCCACTCGCGCGCAGGCCGACCGTGCGCTGTACAAAGCCTTCGTACGCAGCACGCTGGAGAACCAGGAAAATCTCACCCTGTTCCAGCAGGAAGTCGAAGACCTGATCGTCGAGAGCGGTGCAGTGCGCGGCGTCGTCACCAAGATGGGGTTGAAGTTCTTCGCGCCCAGCGTCGTGCTGACCACCGGCACCTTCCTCGGCGGCAAGATCCACATCGGCCTGTCGAACCACCCCGGCGGCCGCGCTGGTGACGCGCCGAGCAATGCGCTGGCCGCGCGCCTGCGCGAACTGCATCCGCGCGTCGGACGGCTGAAGACCGGCACGCCGCCGCGTCTCGACGGCCGCACGATTGATTGGTCGGTATTGCAAGCGCAGCCCGGCGATACGCCGGTGCCGGTGTTCTCGTTCATGGGTTCACGCGAACAGCACCCGCGACAGGTGCCCTGCCACATCACCCACACCAACGCCGCCACGCACGACATCATCCGTGGGGGCTTCGACCGCTCGCCGATGTTCACCGGCGTCATCGAAGGCACCGGTCCGCGCTACTGCCCATCGGTCGAGGACAAGGTCCACCGTTTTGCCGGCAAGGACTCGCATCAGATTTTTCTCGAGCCGGAAGGCCTCTCCACCACCGAGATCTACCCCAACGGCATCTCGACCTCGCTGCCCTACGACGTGCAGGAAAAATTCGTGCGCACGATCAAGGGACTGGAGAACGCACGCATCGTTCGCCCGGGCTATGCCATCGAGTACGACTACTTCGATCCGCGCGACTTGCAGCGCAGCCTCGAAACCAAGGTCATCGCCGGGTTGTTCTTCGCCGGCCAGATCAACGGCACCACCGGCTATGAAGAAGCCGCAGCACAGGGCCTGCTGGCCGGCATCAATGCGGCGCTGAAGGTGAAAGGCGAAGCCGCGTGGACACCCGCGCGCCACGAGGCCTACATCGGCGTGCTGGTGGACGACCTCATCACCCTCGGCACCACCGAGCCGTATCGCATGTTCACTTCGCGCGCCGAACACCGGCTGCTGCTGCGCGAGGACAACGCCGACGCGCGCCTGACCGCCATCGGCCAGCGGCTGGGCCTTGTCAACGAAACCCGCTGGGCTGCGTTCTCTGCCAAACAGGACGCCATCGCCACGGAGCGCAGTCGTTTATCCAACGTGAGAATCAAGACCGAAAAAGGTGACTCGATCGCCGCGCTCGACTACCTGCGCCGGCCCGAAGTCAGCTGTGCCTCGCTGCGCGAACTGATCGGCGGCCTGGACGATGCCATCGTGGCTGAACAGATCGAGATCGAAACCAAGTATTCCGGCTACGTCGTGCGCCAGCGGGAAGAGATCGAACGCTCGCGCCGACATGAAGAAACCGTGTTGCCGTTGAGTTTCGACTACGCGACCGTCCGCGGGCTTTCCAACGAGGCGCGCGCCAAGCTCAGCGAACATCGGCCGCAGACGCTCGGCCAGGCAGCGCGCATCTCCGGCGTCACCCCCGCTGCCATTTCGCTGCTGCGGGTCTATCTCAAGAAACACGGCCGCGGACTCCCGGCCGAAACGCGGCTCCAGGCTGCTCATTAACGATCACACCTCATCCTCCACAAAAAGGAACCCCATGAAGACCCTCACTGCATCGCTCGCGCTCGTTTCGCTGATGCTGTCCGCCCCGCTGTTCGCCGCCGAAACCAAGGCCGAGGCCAAGGCCTCCACGGCCGAAGCTGACATCAAAAAAGCTGCCGAAAGCACGAAAGACGCCGTGGTGACCCAATTCGAGGAAACCAAGACCACGGTTGAAACCAAAGTCGAATCGGGCGCCGAAACCGTGAAGGACAAGGCGGTGGAAGTTAAAAACGACGTGGGAGCGGCCATTGAGACCGGCGTTGCCAAAACCAAGAAGGCCGCCAAGAAAGTTGGCAACTCAATCAAAGCCGGCGTTGCGACGGCCACCGATGCAGTGCTGGGTAGCGGTACCGACGCCAAGCCCGAAGAGAAAAAAGTGGAAGAAAAAAAGTAGAGCCAGACAAGGCGGGGAACTCCCGGCGCAAAACCGGCTCCAAGCCGCGCAATAGCGATTGACCGTTACATCCTCCCCTCAAGAAAAGGAAACACTCATGAAGACGCTCGCCGCACCGTTTGCCATCGCCGCACTGCTGCTGTCCGCCCCGCTGTTCGCCGCCGATGCCGGTGCTTCCGCCACGGTCAATCTCGATGCCGTCGGCGCCGCAGTGAAGGCTGATGCCAGCGCCGTCGTCGAAGCCAAGAAAGATGAGGCTGTCGCTACTCCGGCTACCGAAGCGGCCGCAAAAGTCGAGGAAACCAAGGCCGCGACCGAAGCCAAGGTCGAAGCCAAGACGGAAGCAGTGAAGGCCAAGACCGAGGCCGTCAAAGCCGAAGGTCAGGTCAAGGCCGCAGCGACCGTCACCAAGCCCAAGAAAAAAGCCAAGAAACTGAAGGCCAAGCTGGACGCCACCGCCGGCGCCGTGACCGGCGCAGCCGCTGCTGCAACGGGCGCTGCTGCAGGCGCGGAAGTCAAAGCCGAGGCCAAGGCCGACGTCAGCGCGGGCGGCGAAGCCAAATCCGAAGCACCGAAGGTTGAAGAAAAGAAGTAAATCTTTTTTGATTCAGACAAGGGCCGCATTCGCGGCCCTTGTCATTTCTGGCGTCAGCTGAATCGGTTGTAGACCTCCAGCTCGGAACGATTCAACAAGGTCAGAGGCTGCTCCGCCGGCGACAACGAACTACTTTCGCGGTTAAGCCCCAGCATCTGCAGGTAATACGGCACCAGCGCCACGCGCACGGCACGCTCCAGCACGCCGCTGTGCATGCCGTAGTCAGCCTCGATCACACGCTTCTGCGGTGGCGTCAGCCCGGGATGCGCACCGACCTTGACGTTGACGAAATTGCGCCAGTCCCAGTCGTCCTGCGCGTTTTTCTCGCAAGCCCCTTTCAGCTCGGGAATACCGCTGATGCGCGCCAGCAGAAAGTCGCGGTAGCCGTTGTGCGTCTGCGACCAGGCGCGCAGATGCCAGCGCCCGGCGCTGGCCAGGGCGTGCGGTGCCAGCAACAGCGGGCGCGGCTCGGGATGAGTCATCGATTGGTACTCGACGACCAGCCAACGTTTTTCGCGGATGGCCGCGGTGACGCGCTGCAGGATGCGCACGTCGAACTCGCGCTCGGGGCGCTCGATCACCTCGGCGGGGGCGATGCCACCCAGCAGCGCCGCCAGCGGCGAGTCTGGCGCGCCGGCCTTGAGTCCGTGATTGCGCAGCACCAACAGGAATTCCTGCGCACTGCCGCGCAGCAGTCGCGGCTCGAAACGATCGGACGCGACATAGGCACCGCCTTTGTCGTCGGGCAGGAGGTTGTCCGGAGACTGTTCCTGATACAGCGCGAAATCCTTGTCCGCCTGCGCGACGCTGACGCCAAAGGTCTCACGCAAATCGGCGGGCGCGACGTGGCCGGTCCAGATCACCCGGGCTTCGAGGTACATCAAGCGCTGGCGGATGTCCCAGCGCAAGGAGTCGAGCGTCGTCATGCGGTCACAAAATCGCCATCAATTCCGAAAAGCCCGAAAAATCGAGGTTTGTTGCATTGCACATCGGCCTTATCCACAGGTTTTTCCACGCAGTCTGTGGAAAAAACTAACTACGGCCAAGCGCTCACTCATTGGCGTTGCAACCGATGCGTTCCAGGATGCCATCCAGCTCTTCGAGCGAGTGAAAACGGATGCGCAGCTCGCCCTTGCCGGATTTTCCGCCCTGCACCAGCACCGGATAGCCGAGCTGGTCGGACAGGCGTGACTCCAATTGCCGCCAGTCGCCGGGCTTGGCCGGCGTGAACACCAGCGTGCGTTCGAGCAGGATGCGCACTTTTTTCTCCAGCGCTCGCACCGTCAGCTTGCCGGCGACGACGTCCACCGCCAGCCGCTTCTGGTCGCGCACATCGAGTCCGGCCAGTACCTTGGCGTGCGACAGCGGGATCAGGCCCTCGTTGACCATGCCCTGCACTTCCGGCGCCAGATTCAGCAGGCGCAGATGGTTGCTGACGTATTCGCGCGACTTGCCGATGCGCGCGCCGATCTGTTCGTGCGTCAGCTCGAAGATCTCGCCGAGGCGCTTCATGCCGGCGGAAGTCTCCATCGGCGTCAGCGATTCACGCTGCAGGTTCTCGATCAGGCCGATGACGAAGGCTTCGCTGTCGGTCAGATCGTCGCGGATCACCGCCGGGATGTCGTGCAAGCCGGCCTGCTGCGCCGCGCGCCAGCGGCGCTCGCCGGCCAGCAGTTCGTAACCCCAGACGCGGGTGCGCAGGACGATGGGCTGGACCACGCCGGACTCCTTGATGCTCTCGGACAGCTCCTTGAGCGCAGCCGGATTGAAGTAGCGGCGCGCCTGCTGGCTGCCGGGGCGGATCAGGTCCACCGGCACGGTTTTGATTTCACTGGAACGGACGGCCGCCATGAGGAATTTGGTGTCAGAATTCGGGACTCGACTATTAAAACACGCCATGCAAGAGCAATACCGCGCCATTCTCAACGCCATCGGCGAAAACCCGAAGCGCGAAGGTCTGCGCCGCACGCCGGAGCGCGCCGCGAAGTCGCTGGAATTTTTAACTCAGGGCTACACGCAAAACCTGAAAGCGATCGTCAATGGCGCGATCTTCAAGTCGAGCAACGACCAGATGGTGATCGTCCGCGACATCGAGCTGTACTCGCTGTGCGAACATCATCTGCTGCCGTTTATCGGGAGATGTCACGTCGCCTACCTGCCCAACGGCAAGGTACTGGGCTTGTCGAAGATCCCGCGCATCGTCGACATGTTCGCGCGGCGCCTCCAGATCCAGGAAAATCTCACCAAGGAAATCGGCGAGAGCATTCAGCAAGTCACCAAGGCCAAGGGCGTGGCGGTGGTCATCGAAGCGAAACATCTGTGCGCCATGATGCGGGGTGTGGGCAAGCAAAATTCGGTGATGACGACTTCGATGATGATCGGCCGCTTCCGGCAAGACCAGCGCACCCGCCAGGAATTCCTCACCCTGATCCGCCCGGCATCTGTTTAAGCATTTTCAGACGTAAAATTGATTCATGAAGCCTGAACTCAACTCCAGTCTCAACCCCGACCTGCCCGCCCAGCGCGAAGTGCTGAACTCGGTCGCAGCCGCTGTGCGCGGCTTCATGGACCGCCACACCGCCAGCCGCAAGCTGTGGATGCCCAGCGAGCTGCTGCCCAACACCGCCGAACACGATGCCGAACTCGCCGCACTGCGCAAGCGCGCCGAAGGCTTGCCCGACAGCGTGCGCGTCGCCCTCGCCCTGAATCTGCTCACTGAAGAAGGTCTGCCGCACTTTCACCGCCTGGTCGCACAGTACATGGGCCACGACGGCGTCTGGTCAGACTGGAACAACCTGTGGACGGCGGAAGAAGACCGCCACGGCTGCGTGCTGCGGGACTATGTGCGCGACGCCCGCGTATTCGACATGGTCGCGCTCGAGCGCATGCAGTATCAGTACATCGAGTCCGGCTTCAATCCGGAATGGCACGCCGACCCCTACCGCCTGCTGGCTTACACCAGCCTGCAGGAGAAGGCGACACAGTCCTCGCATTCCAATGCCGGCCGCATCGCCGGCGAATATGAGCCGACGATCCAGCGCATCCTCGCGCACATCTCGGCCGACGAAGCGCGCCATTACGCGTTCTACCGCGACAGCTTCACCGAAGTGCTGAAGACCGACACCAACCGCGCACTCACGGCGCTGGCCTCGGTTGCTCCGGCGCTGGCGATGCCCGGCCACAACATCGAAGGTTTCGCGCAGATGTCCGAAGTCGAGCGCCGCGCCGGCATCTACGGCCCGCGCGAATATCTCAAGCTGGTCGAGGACCTGATCCGCCACTGGGCGATCGACAAACTCGGCAACCTGTCCGACATCGGTCGCGCCGCGCAGGACAAATTGATGCAGCTGCCCAAGCGCATGGCCAAGGTCGCCGACTACATCGAGAAGCGCGCCCACTCGCGTGCGTTCTCCTTCGAGTTCATCTACAAGCGCGCATTCGAGATGGCGGCAGAGTAAACACTGCTATTCCCGCGCCCGCGGGAACCTAGTAGTCTGCGCGGCATGAGAAACCTCTTGGACAAACGCGTCTTAATCACGGGCGCTGGCAGTGGCTTGGGTCGTTCATTGGCGCTGCTGTTCGCCAAAAACGGCTGGCGTGTCGCCTGCAGCGACCGCGATGCCGCAACCGCGCAAGCGACTCAGAAGGAGATCGGCGACAAGGCCATCGCCATCGCGCTTGACGTCACGTCCGACGACTCGTTCGTCAACGCAGTCGAAACCCTGAAGAAAAGCTGGGGCGGACTCGACGTGCTGATCAACAACGCCGGCGTCGGCAGCAGCGGCACGGTGGAGGACGCGCCGCAGTCGCAGTGGGACTGGGTGATGAACATCAATCTTTATGGCTGCCTGCGCGGCGCGCGCGCGGTGATTCCGTTGATGAAGGCGCAGAACGGCGGACATATCGTCAATGTCGCCAGTTTCGCCGGCATCGCCAACCCGCCGGCGATGGCCAGTTACAACGTCGCCAAGGCGGCGGTGGTCTCGCTGTCGGAGACGCTGCGCTTCGAGCTGTACGCGCATGGCATCGGCGTCAGTGTAGTCTGCCCTGAATTCTTCAAGACCAATCTGATGGCCACCAGCCAGGTGACGGCGCCCGCGGGTTCGTCCGGCGCATCGCCGCAGATCGAGAAAATCGTCGGCCGCCTGATGGACCGCGCCACCATCACCGCTGAAGACGTCGCGACCGATATTTTCGAAGCGGTGCGGAGCAACCGTTTCATGGTGATCCCGCATCCCGAGGCGCTGCAGCGCTGGCGCTTCAAGCGTTTCTTCCCCGAGCAGTTCTTCAGGGCGGCACAGAAATCGACGGTGAAGTTTCTGGCTAAACCGAACAGCTAGGCCGCGTTCACCGGGCGTTTGCCGCGCGCCGCAGCCTTCAGCCCCATCCACAACGCATCCGCCAGATCGAGCGGGACACTGCAGCGGATGGTGCGGATCAGGTCACGGCGAATCCTGCGCTTCGACGCGGCATGAGCCGGCATGTCGAGCTTGGCGAATTCGGCGGCGCATTGCCGCGCGCGTGCCATCAGCGCTGGCGCCTCCACGAGTTCGTCGAAAAAACCGGCCTCGCGGGCGACGTCCACCGGAAAATATTTCGACAGCGTCACCGCGCACTGGTAGTCCGCCGGTCGCAGACGGTGTCGCAGCATCGCTGCGGCGACACGCGGCATGGTCAGGCCCAGTGCCACCTCGTTGGCCGACACTTTGAAATCACCGCGCGTTCCGATCACGTAATCGGACGAGAGCATCAGGAACACGCCCATCGCCAGCACGTGGCCGTTGCAGGCGGTGATCACCGGATAGGGATAGCTCAGGATCCGTGCCGTGATCGAGTAGCCGGCGTGCAGCATGCGCAGCGTGTCGAGGCCACCGGCTTTCATCACCTTGAGATCGAAGCCGGCGGAGAACACCTCTTCGCGGCCGGTGAAGATGACGAGGGCGCGGTCGGCCTCGGCGCGGTCCAGCGCCGCATTGAGTTCGCGGAATATCGCTGGCGACAGCGCATTGCGCTTGCCGTCGTCGAGCTGGATCGTGGCGATGCCGTCTTGCAGGCTGTAGCGGACATGCGAGTTCATGCTGCACCCGTCGCGGTTGTCGTTGGGTTTTGCAGGCTAGCAAACCCCGCCGCAGAAAGGCCCATTACCGTCGCACCTCGAATCCGCCGCCCGCGTCGTCGCTGCTGGCCGTCCACTCCACTGCCGTCACACTTGCCGCCGGCGGTCCGCGCTGCAGCCAGATGCGGAATTTCTCCAGCGCCGCCGCCTCGCCGCGGGCCAGGCCTTCGACGCGGCCGTCCGCCAGATTCCGGACCCAGCCGTCGATGCCCAGCCGCTGCGCCTCGCCGGCCGCGGACTGGCGGAAAAAAACGCCCTGCACCCGGCCGCTGACCTTGAATCGGTATGATTCGCTCACATGGGAATCCTAAGCCGCCTGCAGTCCATCCGCCGCGCCGGCGAGTCGCTGGTTGCCGAGCGCCTGAATGGCGAGGCGCTGTCGCTGTCCGCGGAAATCCCCGGCAGCAAGGGACCGCTGTGGCAGATGCAACTGGAGATGAAGTCCGAGCCTCAGGCCGGCGGCGAACGCCTGCGGCTGCGCGCACATTTCAAGCTCAGCTTGCGCAAGGCTTTGCCCGCGCCAGGTGATGCGCAAGCTGCATCGAGCCTGCCCGCACGTGTGGGTCAGTGGGTTGAACGCCGACTGGATACGCCGCTGATGCAGACGCTGGCCGCGCCGCTGCTGGATCGTGAACTCAATACCTGGGTGGAGATGCAGACTTCCACCGCCGCGCTCGACGCTGGCGCAAAAGCCCTGCTGCCGACACAGCTGGCACGGCTGGGCATCGAGCCGAAGAACGATCAGCCGGTGCAGGCCTGGGCGGGTGAACTGCGCGGCGCCAAGCCCGGCTTCGCGCAAATGACGCTGCTGCAACTGGACCAGCGCCACATCCCGCCGAACCTTCAGCAAGTGTTTGCCGACCGGCCGTTCCAGCTGTCCGCGGCCATCGTCAACGTCATCGAAGAAGCCTGAGATGGAATCCCCGATGGACCAGGCGGTCATGAGCCGTTACCGCCATATCCTGGAAAACTCGGTGGTGTTCAAGGGACTGGATCCGGCGGCGCTGGACAACATCGCCCAGCGCGGATTGCTGCTCGATGCCAGGCCAGACGATCTGTTGGTCTACGAAAACATGCGTGCAGGTCCGGGGCTGTACATCGTGCTGGCCGGCGAAGTCGAAGTGTTTCAGGCCGACCCTTCGACCCCTGAAAAACCCTTGGCGCGCGGCGCGCACCTCAACACGCTCGGGCCTGGCGAATGCCTGGGCGAATATTCCCTGATCGACGGCGAGGCCACTTCAGCCTCGGTGCGGGCGCTGGTCGAGACCAAGCTGTTCTTTCTTTCGCGCGGCCACTTTCTCTCCGTCACCGACAACGATGCCGTGGTCGGCCGCATCATCTATCGCAACCTGCTGGTGTTCCTGATCGAGCGGCTGCGCCATAAAGACAAGGAACTCAACTTGCTGCTGATGAAATAGGCCGCGCGCTCCCCGTGCCTCACACTTCCCTCTTCCCGCCGCCAGCGCGGCGCGAACAGATATTGCATCTCGCACTGCCGATCATCGGCGGCATGATGTCGCAGAACCTGCTGAACCTCGCCGACGCCTGGATGGTCGGCAGCCTCGGTGAGGCCGCGCTGGCCGCGACCGGCATCGCCAACTTCCTCAATTTCATGGCGGTGGCTTTCATCACCGGCATCTCGCCGGCGGTGCAGGCCATCGCCGCACGGCGCATCGGCGAGGGCCGGGGCGATGAAGCCGCCGCGCCGCTCAACGGCGGGCTGATGCTGTCCATCCTCATCGGTCTGCCGCTGACGCTGATCCTGGTCATCGCCGCACCGTGGATGCTGGCCGCGCTCAATCCCGACCCCGCCGTCGTCCATGAAGGCACGGCCTACCTGCAATGGCGGCTGGTCGCCATCGTCGCCGTCGGCATGAACTTCTCGTTCCGCGGCTACTGGAGCGCACTCAAGCTCGCGAAGTACTACATGTACACGCTGGTCTTGATGCACGTGCTCAATGTGATCTTCAGCTACTCGCTGATTCATGGATTGTTCGGCCTGCCGCGCATGGGCACCGCCGGCGCGGGCCTCGGCACCACGCTGGCGATCTTCGTCGGCACCGCGGCCTACGTCTGGATTGCGCAGACGCGCCAGCCGGTACAGGGCCTGATGACGCGCTTGCCGACGCCGGAACAGTTCAAGTCCCTGCTCAAGCTCGGACTGCCCTCGTCGGTGCAGCAGCTTTTGTTCTCCTCTGGTTTCGTCGCGCTGTTCTGGATCATCGGCCTGGTCGGCACCGCCGAACTCGCCGTCGCCAACGTACTGGTGACCATCACCCTCACCGCCATCCTGCCGGCCATCGGCCTTGGCATCGCCGCGACCACGCTGGTCGGACAGGCACTGGGCCGCAAGGACGCTGATGACGCGCATCGTTGGGTCTGGGATGTGTTCAAGGTCGGCCTGTGGATTTTCGTCCCGCTCAGTCTGGGCATGGTGTTGTTCGCCGACTTCGATCTGCGCTTCTTCCTGCGCGAGCAGCATCTGGTGGACCTCGGCCGCCTGCCCTTGCAGCTGGTGGGCGCCACCATCGCGCTCGATGGCCTCGGCCTGATCATGATGAACGCCCTGCTCGGCGCTGGCGACAGCAAGCGTGTGATGGTCGTCGCCGTCGGCCTGCAATGGTTTTTGTTCCTGCCCATCGCTTATCTGCTCGGCCCAGTGTTTGGTTTCGGCTTGTTCGCAATCTGGATTGCGCTGGGGACTTCGCGCCTGATCCAGACAGCGGTTTTCACCGCAGCGTGGGAAAAGCGCGCTTGGGTGCATATCAAGATTTGAGACGGACCGAGGCGTTAAACTGCGCAACGTAACGGAGGTGTGTCATGGACATCGTGCATCTTGATCTACCCAAAAGCGTCGTCCAGCAGGCGCAGAAAATCACCGGCGAACGCAGCGCCAGTGCTGCGCTGACCGCACTGGTTCGCAAACCAGCTTACAAGGCCGACTTCAAGCGCGGCCTTCAGCAGTCCCTGCGGGAAGAGCGCGGTGGACGCGGAAAAACTTTCAACAACGCGAGAGCGGCCGTCGCCTATCTGAAAAGCCTGTGAAGCAAATCCGCGCCCTGCCCCGCTTCGCGCGGGACTTGAGGCGGCTTAAGCGCGAACTTCCTCGGAATACACTCGACTTTGAAATCCTGGAATACGTTCTGGAATTTCTGTCCGAAGGAAAACCGCTGCCGGAAGTCTTCCGCGATCACGCTCTTCGTGGCGAATGGTCAGGACTGAGGGAATGCCATCTCGACGCGGATTGGCTGTTGATCTACCGCGTGAAGCCCGATGCGATCGTTCTACATCGCACCGGCACGCATCAGCAGATGTTCAAGCGCGCCAAACGCTGAAAGTTGCGGGTAGAATTTCTTTAGGTTGTAGTTGCAGGGCGGGTCTAGACCCGCTTTCCGCGACAGGTGGGTTACGCTTCGCTAACCCACCCTACTGCACTGAAGGCTGGCGTTAGCACTATGACCAACGAGGAGGTGATTTCATGGATTCTCTATGCCATCTCTTTGGCAACCGGCCAAGGTCCTGTCTCTCAGAGCGAAATCTCTCATGTTGCAGACGGCATCAACCACGCCGTGCCTACTGGCGCTGAATTCAAACTCGCATTTGGTTGGCTCATCTCAAACGGATGGGTCGCATGTGCCGAACGTAAATACTTTGTTACGAGCAAGGGTAGTGAGGCGATGGAGCGTGCTCGCCGAGGTCGCACAACCACCATGTCTGTGTGGAAGGCATTAGTAGTAGAGGTAAGAAATGCCTCGGCCGCATAGTGCTAACCAGCGCTTCTACCCGAGGACTTCGCCTTCCGGCGAAGCCCCGGGTGAAGCTAGGCGCTAAGTCAGCTTCACCCCAAACAAATCCCGCGAGCGGCGCCAGATGTAAGTGACGGTGGCCATGGTCACTGCGCCGCCGAACAACACCGACGGCACCGTGCCCATCAGCTTGGCGGCAAGGCCGGACTCGAACGCGCCGAGCTCGTTCGAGGTGCTGACGAACAGGCTGTTGACCGACTGCACGCGGCCGCGCAGGTGATCGGGCGTCATCACCTGCAGGATGGTCTGGCGGATGATGACGCTGATGCTGTCGAACGCGCCGGTGAGGAACAGCATCGCCGCCGACAGCCAGAAGCTCTTGGATACCGCGAACACCAGCGTCGCCAGGCCGAAACCCGCCACCGCCCACAACAGATTCCGCCAGGCGTGGTGGACCGGCGTGTAGTACGCGCACACCAGCATGGTCAGAAGCGCACCGATACTGGGCGCGGCGCGCAGGATGCCGAGACCCTCGGGGCCGACGACGAGGATGTCGCTGGCGAACACCGGCAGGATGGCGACGACACCGGCGAACAGCACGCTGAACATGTCCAGCGAAATGGCGTAGAGCAGGATGCGCGTCTTGAACACGTAATCGAGCCCTTCGCGCAGGCTTTGCCAGACGTTGTCGGCGAATGCGCCCTGCGGCGGTGCGTGCCGCGGGGCGATGCCGGTGATCAGCCACAGCGCGAGCACGAACATGGCCACCACCACGGCCAGCGTGCCGGTGAGCGAGAACGCGGCGATCAGGAATCCGGCGCAGGCCGGACCCAACACCGCACCGGCCTGCCAGAAGGTGCTGATCCAGGTCGATGAATTGGGATAGATCTTGCGCGGCACCAGAAACGCTTTCAGCGACGAGCCCGCCGGCGAGTAGATGCCGCGCGCAAGGCCCAGAACGAAAATCGTGCTGTAGATCGCCAGCAGCAGCTGGGTCTGAGACAAGCTGTCGCGCAGTGCAGGCCGCATGACCCACAGCAGCACGGCTGATCCGAACAGGATCACCAGCAGCGAAGATTTCATCAGCCGGACTTTCTCGCGGCGGTCGGCCAGATGCCCGCCGAACAGCGCCAGCGCCATGAACGGAACCGCTTCGGCCAGCCCGACCAGACCCAGCATTAATGGATCGCCGGTGATGCGGTACAGCTCGTAGCCGAGCGCGACTTCCTGGATCAGGATCGCCGCGGTGATGAGGAAAGTGGCGAAGCCGAGGCGGCGAAATTCGGGGTAACGCAGCGCTGCAAACGCATCGGCCCTCAACCAAAGTACCTCGCGCGGATCGCCTTCAATCCCCACGACTGATGGCGCGCCATCAGGCGCTTGAGTTCCAGTTTCGGGGTCGCCGGGGTGTTGAGGCCGAAGTCGAGCGTCGTCGCGGTTTCGTATCCAGCCTCCATGACGAGGTCACGGACAGCGGCATTCCAGCCACCGTAGGGATAGCAGAAGTGCCGGATGGGAATGCCGAACAGGTTTTCGAGTTTCTTCTTGCTCGCGCTGATTTCCTCGCGCGCTTTTGCCAGCGGCACCTTGGCCAGATTCACATGCGAGGACGTATGCGAGCCGATGGCATGTCCCGCCGCCAGCCACTCGCGCAGCTGCGCGGCATCCATCAGCTGCTCGGCGGCCTCGCCCCATTTCACGTCCCAGTGATTGGTCCCGCCAATGGCATCGGCGACCACGTACTGCATCGCCTGGAATTTGTAGCGCGCCAGCGGTTCGAGGCCGTGGCGCAATACGTTCACGTAGGCGTCATCGAAGGTGATGACGACTCGATCTGGCTTCGCCACACCATGGGCGGCTTCATCGAGCGTGGCGCTGACGAATCCTGCCTTGTGCAGCTCGTGCAACTGCCGGTCGAACATGCGCTCGCGGGCGTACAGGCCCTTGAGCTTGGCGCCGCGCGCCGGCGCACCGAGCTTGTGATACGTGAGGATCGGCAGTCCGCCGCGGAACCAGTCGCGGAACGGTGCCAGACGGTGGTAGACGCCGGATTTGGGCGCGCTCATAGGATTCCAGCGTACAGCGCGCGCATGCGCTCGGCGTATGCACGGCGGTCGAAGTTTTTAACCGCGTGTGAGCGTCCGGCTTTGCCGAAGCGCGTGCGCAGCGCGGCGTCGAGCGCGAGTTTCTTCATCGCCGTCGCCAGCGCCTCAGGATTCTTCGGCGGCACCAGCAGGCCGTGCTCGCCGTCGATAAACGTTTCCGGGATGCCATCGAGCCGCGTGGCGATCACCGGTTTTTCGCAGGCCAGTGCTTCGACCAGCACCAAGCCCAGCGCCTCGTTGCCAGCGGGCGGGTGCACCAGCACATCAAGCGCATTCAACACCGGCAATACCTCGTTGCTGAACGGCAACACTTTGATGACTTCGCTCAGGCCGCGTACACGAATCACTTCGGCGATCTGCGATTTCCCCAAATTCATCTCGCCAACGAGAACGAAGCGCGCCTGCGGAATTTCGGCATGGACTATCGCCGCCGCGTCGACGAAATCCAGATTGCCTTTGGTGCCGACCGAGACGAAGCGGCCGACCAGCCCGAAGCCAATGGTGTCCACACCCCAGCCCAGTTGTGCACGCAACGCCTCGCTGCGGCTTGGCCGGAAACGTTCGGTATCGATGCCCGGATAGGCCTGATGCAGTTTTTTGCGCGACCCAAGCAGGTTGGCGTCAAGCACGACCCACACCGCTTTTGACACCGCCGCCACATGCGCGAAGCGCAGGAGCAGCGTGCGGCTCATCGCGCTCGGCCGCGTCATCAGGTGACGCGAGATCACCACGCGCGGAAATCTGCCGGACAACAGCGCCGCGAGGATCGCCGCCCAGTAATCCTCACCCTGATGCGCATGCACGATCTGGATGTCGTGCTCACGGATCAGTTTCGCCAGACGCCAGACACTGGCGTATGGATCGCGATACGGGATATCCAGCGTGGTGATGCCCGGGATGCCACGGGATTTTTCAGTCAGCGGCCGGCCCACGCCGCCGGCAACCCAGACCTCATCGCCCGCCTGCGCCAAGCCCACGCACAGGTCGAAGGTGGCGCTGTCGACGCCGCCGCCGCCGAACGCGGAATTGAACTGCAGGACTCTCATCCGCTGCTGTGCTCGCGTGTGTCCACAAATCGTAGGAGGGGTAGCGACGCGAGCATACGAGCAGGGAGCCCCGCATGCGGGGATGCGAGCCGTGCGAGTCGGCGCCTATCCCGCATTGCCATGCTCTCGGGTATCAACGAAGCGTACATCGGGATTGCGCTCCTGCATCATCGACAGATTCACCGCGCTTGAGGCCAGATACACCAGATCGCCGAAGTGATCGCGGGCGATGCGGCCGTCGTTCTTGTCAACGAATTCCTTGAGCTTCTTCTCATCGCCGAGCAGCCAGCGCGCGCAATGCACGGTGATGGGTTCAAGCACGCACTCGACGCTGTACTCGTCCTTGAGCCGGAACTGGGTGACTTCAAATTGCAGCTGACCGACGGCGCCGAGCACGATGTCGTTGTTCGCCAGTGGCCGGTAGACCTGGGTGGCGCCTTCTTCGCAGAGCTGGTCGAGGCCCTTGTTGAGCTGCTTGGACTTGAGCGGGTCCTTGAGCACCACGCGGCGGAACAGGTCCGGCGCGAAATTGGGGATGCCGGTGAAACGCAGGCTCTCGCCTTCGGAAAACGTATCACCGATCGAGATCGTGCCGTAGTTGTGCAGGCCGATGATGTCGCCGGGAAACGCCTCTTCCACTGCTTCACGGTCCTTGGCCATGAAGGTCAGCGCCTGACCGACGCGGATGGTGTCACCCACCCGCACGCTGTGCAGGTGCATGCCCTTGCGGTAGCTGCCGGAGCAGATGCGCACGAAGGCGACACGGTCGCGGTGCTTCGGGTCCATGTTCGCCTGGATCTTGAAACAGAAGCCGGTGAACTTCTTGTGCTCGGGGAAAATCTCGTATTTGGTGCCCTTGAACTCGGCGACACGCGCGCCGGGCGGCGGTGCCCATTCGACGAAGCCGTTGAGCAGCTCGCGCACGCCGAAGTTGTTGACGCCGGAGCCGAAGAACACCGGCGTCAGCTTGGCGGCACGGTACGGCGCCAGTTCGAAGCCGTCGCCGGCCATGCGCACCAGATCGATTTCCTCGAGCAGGGTCTTGTAGACGTAGCCGAAGCGTTCTTCGAGTCCGGGCGTGTGTAGGCCATCAATGGTTTCGATCTCGGAGACTTTGAGCTTGTCGCCGGAATACAGATAGAAGCGGTCTTCGAGCAGGTGATACACGCCCTTGAAGTCGCGACCCATGCCCAGCGGCCAGGTGATCGGCGTGCAGCGCAGGCCGAGCACACGCTCGACTTCATCCAGCAGCTCCAGCGGCGGCCGGCCTTCGCGGTCAAGCTTGTTGATGAAGGTGATGATCGGCGTGTCGCGCATGCGGCACACCTCCATCA
>JBBTCH010000018.1:0-7415 GCA_038043245.1 Pseudomonadota bacterium
CAATGGTGCCCACATTCACGTGCGGCTTGGTACGCTCGAATTTTTCTTTGGCCATGACTGTTCTCTCTTTTAAGGTTTAAACGTCAGTAAGTGAATGAGGTTATGCGCCGTCTTTCTTCATCAGGGTGGCCGCGACGTTCGCCGGGGCTTCCTGATACTTCTTGAATTCCATCGTGTAGTTCGCGCGGCCCTGCGACATCGAGCGCATCGAGGTCGAGTAGCCGAACATCTCGGCCAGCGGCACTTCGGCGCGGATCGACTTGCCGGACGGCGTGTCTTCCTGGCTCTGCAGAACACCGCGACGGCGGGTCAAATCGCCGATGACATCGCCCATGTAATCCTCGGGCGTGACGACTTCGACATCCATGATCGGTTCGAGGATCACCGGATTGGCCTTCTTGCAGCCTTCCTTGAAGCCCATCGAACCGGCAATCTTGAACGCCATTTCGTTGGAGTCGACTTCGTGATACGAACCATCGAACACGGAAACTTTGACGTCCACCACCGGATAACCGGCGTTGATGCCGTTCTTGAGCGCTTCTTCCACGCCCTTCTCGATGGCGGGGATGTATTCCTTGGGAATCGAGCCGCCCTTGATGATGTTCTCGAACACGAAACCGCCGCCCGATTCCATCGGCTCGAGCTTGAGCCAGCAATGGCCGTACTGGCCGCGGCCGCCGGACTGACGCACGAACTTGCCTTCCGACTCCACCGACTTGCGGATGGTTTCGCGATACGCAACCTGCGGCTTGCCGACGTTGGCTTCAACGCCGTACTCGCGCTTCATGCGGTCAACGATGATTTCCAGATGCAGCTCGCCCATGCCGGAGATGATGGTCTGGCCGGATTCCTGATCGGTATGCACGCGGAACGAAGGGTCTTCGACCGCCAGTTTCGACAACGCGAAGCCCATCTTTTCCTGATCGACCTTGGTCTTGGGTTCGACCGCCTGGCTGATGACCGGCTCCGGGAACTCCATGCGCTCGAAGATGATCGGCTTGTCCGGATCGCAGAGCGTGGTGCCGGTGATGATGTGTGAGATGCCGACGCAGGCGGCGATGTCGCCGGCGCGCACTTCCTTGATCTCGCTGCGCTCGTTGGCGTGCATCTGGATCAAACGGCCGATGCGCTCTTTCTTGCCGGACAGCGGGTTGAACACGCTGTCGCCGGAATTGAGCACGCCGGAATAGACGCGGATGAAGGTCAGCGAGCCGACGTACTTGTCGGACATGATCTTGAACGCCAGCGCCGCGAACGGCTCGTCGTCAATCGCACGGCGCGAAATCGCGAGGTCTTTCTTGTCGGGATCGGTGCCAGGCGTCGGCGGACGGTCGCTCGGCGCAGGCAGGTAATGAATCACGGCGTCGAGCATCGCCTGCACGCCCTTGTTCTTGAACGCGCTGCCACAGAGCATCGGAATGATTTCGAGCTTGATGGTGCGCTCGCGGATACCGGCGCGAATCTCGTCTTCGGTCAGGCCGTGGCCTTCCAGATACTTGTTGGTCAGCGTCTCGTTGGCTTCGGCCGCAGCCTCGACCAGCGTGTCGTGCCACTTCTTCGAGATTTCCTTCATGTCGTCCGGAATCTCGCCGTACTGGAACTTCATGCCCTTGGAGGCTTCGTCCCAGATCACGGATTTCATCTTGACCAGGTCGATCACGCCGGTGAAGGTGTTCGCCGCGCCGACCGGCAGCGTCAGCGCCACCGGGTTGGCGCCGAGGCGCTTCTTCATCTGGTCATAGACCTTGTAGAAGTCCGCACCTTCGCGGTCCATCTTGTTGACGAAAGCCAGGCGCGGAATGCCGTACTTGGTGGCCTGACGCCAGACCGTCTCGGACTGCGGCTGCACGCCGCCGACCGCGCAATACAGCATGCAGGCGCCGTCGAGCACGCGCATGGAGCGCTCGACTTCGATCGTGAAGTCGACGTGCCCCGGGGTGTCAATGATGTTGATGCGGTGCTGCTCGAACTGGCCTTCCATGCCCTTCCAGAAGCAGGTGGTGGCCGCCGAAGTGATGGTGATGCCGCGCTCCTGCTCCTGCTCCATCCAGTCCATGGTGGCAGCGCCGTCATGCACCTCGCCAATCTTGTGATTGACACCGGTGTAGAACAGCACGCGCTCGGTCGTCGTCGTCTTGCCCGCGTCGATGTGGGCCGAGATGCCGATGTTCCGGTAGCGATTAATGGGAGTCGTGCGTGCCATGACTGTTTATTCTTTTGGTTCCGTCCGGCTTACCAGCGGAAATGGGAGAAAGCCTTGTTGGCTTCTGCCATCTTGTGAGTGTCTTCGCGCTTCTTCACCGCAGCGCCGCGATGCTCGGAAGCATCCAGCAGCTCACCGGCCAGGCGCGCAGCCATGCCCTGCTCGCCACGGGCGCGCGAGGCTTCGATGATCCAGCGCATCGCCAGCGTGTTGCGGCGCAGCGCGCGGACTTCGACCGGAACCTGATAAGTCGCACCACCGACGCGGCGAGACTTGACCTCGACCGACGGGCGCACGTTCTCAAGCGCCAACTCCAGCACCGGCAGCGGTTCTTCAGTCTTCTTCTTGGTGGCGATGGTGTCGAGCGCACCGTAGACGATCTCTTCGGCACGCGACTTCTTGCCGCGCTCCATGATCATGTTGATGAACTTGGACAGCAGCTCGGATTTGAACTTGGGGTCCGGCAGGACCTTGCGCGGCTCAGCTTGGCGGCGGCGGGACATGGCTTAGTTCCCCTTCGGGCGCTTGGCGCCGTATTTGGAACGGCTCTGGCGGCGCTTCTCGATGCCCGCGCAGTCCAGCGAACCGCGGACCGTGTGGTAACGAACGCCTGGAAGATCCTTGACGCGACCGCCGCGAATCATGACGACCGAATGCTCTTGGAGATTGTGGCCTTCACCGCCGATGTACGAAATGACTTCGTAGCCGTTGGTGAGGCGGACTTTACAAACCTTGCGAAGCGCCGAGTTCGGTTTCTTCGGTGTCGTCGTGTAGACGCGGGTGCAGACGCCGCGTTTCTGCGGGCTGCGACCGAGCGCCGGGACCTTCGATTTCATTTCAATCGAGGTACGTCCACTGCGCACAAGCTGATTGATCGTTGGCACGATTTGGAGCTTCCAGGGTTTGTTAAAGACAACAGCGGAACGCCCTCGTAAAAAGGCATCCCGCTGTGGAAAGGGCGCGCATCATAGTGAGCGGCCCCAGCGATGTCAACACTTTTTCAATAGATGATTCGAGCGTCACCCGCTCAAGCCGTTTTGGGGTTGCAAAACGCGATTTTTATTCTGGGATTGATACTGTTTTCGTATCACGGCTTTCGCGGATTTGTCCGAAAACGGCTTGGAAAGACTTCAAGCAAGTGGCGGATTTTGGTCGTCATTCCGGCGCAAGCCGGAATCCAGCCGCTGTCATCCTGAGTGCAGCGAAGGATCTCGCTTCTAAAGATTGTTCCGCGCTAAAGCGCGGGTGCCTTTTGGCAATCGCCCCAAAAGGCACGAAAAAGGCTTTGCTCCACCGCGCCGAAAGAGCCCTGCGCTTCTCGCTCGCTTCGAAGGTGCCGCGCGAACGCGGCTTCCTGCCGCGCCGCGCTCAGCCGACATCGTGTCGGCTGCCCTGCTCGCTCGCTGCGATGCTCGGCGGCGCGAAGTCGCTGGAGAGGCAACGGACTTCTGCTCTCCATTTCTGGTTTATCTTGAGCAGCACTAACGCTCTACACAAAGGAAATGTTTATGAGCTTCTTGCTTTTGGTGATAACCGTTCTGATCGTAGCGGTAATGTTGGTCGTCGCAAAAACTAAAGCCTCCAACACTCAGTGGCCGTTCTATGCAAAGAAGGCGCTTTCAAGCCCAGAACTGGTTCTTTATTTTCGTCTCTGCAAGGCACTGCCAGAACACATCGTTTTGGCTCAAGTCGGTTTATCCCGAATTCTCGGAGTTAAAAAGGGCAACAATTTTGGTGTGTGGTTTAATCGCATAAATCGCATGAGCGCAGACTTTGTGATGTGCTCGAAAGATTCAACTGTTGTCGCGGTCATTGAGCTGGATGACGCGACACACGAAAAAGCTGATCGTCGAGCAGCTGACACAAAGAAAGACAAGGCACTGAGTTCAGCAGGCATCCACATTGTGCGTTGGCAGGCAAAGTCCATCCCTGATGAGGCCGCCATCAGGGCCACATTCGCGCAGACCCAACAAAAAATACAATGAGACGACCTTTGATGTTTCGCGCCGTTTGCGCCGCTGAGCATCGCAACGAATGAAGCGTGGAGCCGACAGGAAGTCGGCTCAGCACCAGCGGGACATGGACGTTCCGTTGGTGCGTCAGCTTCATTCGTGAGAAGCGCAGGAATCTTCTAGGCGCATCCGGCGCAAGAGCGCTTTTGGTGACTTTTGCCGCGATTGGCAAAAGTTACCCGCGCTTTAGCGCGGAACGCTTTAGAAGATCAGATTCCTCGCGACGCTCGGAATGACAACCCACCCCTCTCCCGGCGCGCTGCTGCGCGTCCGCCCTCT
Source organism: Pseudomonadota bacterium (assembly GCA_038043245.1). Classification (GTDB taxonomy): domain Bacteria; phylum Pseudomonadota; class Gammaproteobacteria; order Nevskiales; family Nevskiaceae; genus JACPFV01. Next base: position 4,495 of record JBBTCH010000018.1, read on the forward strand.
CCCCGTAAACGGGGCGAGGGAATAAAAGTGCGACACAAAAAAACAGGCCCGCTTGCGCGGGCCTGTGGTTCACAACTTTTTAGCGAGAATCACTCAGCCGCTGCCTTCTCGTCCTTGGCATCTTCAGCGTCGTCCTTGTCGCCGACGACACCCAATGCCGCGTGATCGACACCGGCTGGCTCAAATGCGCCTCCGCCACTGCTGCGCTGCAGATCGGCGAGCAGGCTGCCGCCCCGCGCCTTGCGGCGCTGCTCGTGATACGCCAGACCGGTACCGGCGGGAATCAGACGGCCGACGATGACGTTCTCTTTCAGGCCGCGCAGTTCGTCGCGCGAGCCGCGCACCGAAGCCTCGGTGAGCACGCGCGTGGTTTCCTGGAACGAAGCCGCAGAGATGAAGGATTCCGTCGACAAGCTCGCCTTGGTGATGCCCAGCAACTGGCGTTCGAACTTGGCGGGATGCTCCTTCTTGCCCTTGAGCTTCTTGTTGACCGCCTGCACCGCGAAGATCTCGACCTGTTCGCCCTGCAGGAACTTGGTGTCGCCGACCTCGCTGATCTCCACCTTGCGCAGCATCTGGCGGATGATCGTTTCGATGTGCTTGTCGTTGATGCGCACACCCTGCAAGCGGTAGACGTCCTGGATTTCCTTGACCAGGTGGTTCGCCAGCGCGACAACGCCGCGCAGACGCAGGATGTCGTGCAAGCCCGGTTCGCCGTCGGTGATCTGCTCGCCCTGGACGATGTGCTCGCCCTCGAACACGCTGATCTGCTGCCACTTCGGCACCAGCTGCTCGACCTCATCACCCTTGGCGGTAACGATCTTGATGCGCTGCTTGCCCTTGGTGGCGGTGCCGAAACGCACGGTGCCGGAAGCCTCGGCGAGAATCGCCGGGTCCTTCGGTTTGCGCGCTTCGAACAGATCGGCGACACGCGGCAGACCGCCGGTGATGTCGCGCGACTTCGACGCTTCCTGCGGGATGCGGGCGATGATGTCGCCAACGTCCACTTTCGCGCCGTCCTCGACCGTGACGATGGCCTTGGGCGGCAGCGTGTAGCTGGCCGGAATGTCGGTGCCGGGGAAGTTGAGTTCCTTGTTGCGGCCGTCGACCAGTTTGATCAGCGGACGCAGGTCCTTGCCGGCGCTGCCGCGGGTCTTCGGTTCGGTAACGACCAGTGTGCCGACGCCGGTGATGTCGTCGGTCTCGCGGTTGACGGTGATGCCGTCTTCGAAATCCTCGAAGCGCACCGAACCGGCGATTTCCGTGACGATGGGATGCGTGTGCGGATCCCACTGCGCGATGCGCTGGCCGGCCTTGATGTCGTCGCTATCGGCGATGTTGATGGTCGCACCGTACGGAATCTTGTAACGCTCACGCTCGCGGCCGTCAGCGGCGATGACGCCGATTTCGCCCGAACGTGAGGTCGCAACGAGATGTCCGGCCTTGTGACGCACCGTCTTCAGGTTGTGGAACTTTGCGCTACCGGCACCGCGCGTATCCACGCCGTCCGCCGCCACCGAACGCGAAGCCGCGCCGCCGACGTGGAAGGTACGCATGGTCAGCTGTGTGCCGGGCTCGCCGATTGACTGCGCGGCGATGACGCCGACCGCTTCGCCGATGTTGATGCGCGTACCACGCGCCAGATCGCGACCGTAGCACTGTGCGCAGATGCCGAACGACAGTTCGCAGGTGATGGGCGAACGCACCCAGACTTCATCCACGCTGTGCTTCTCGAGCAGGTCCACGCTCTTTTCGTCGAGCAGAGTATCGGCCTCGACCAGCACCTTGTTCTCGCCGGGGATGGTGACATCGCGCAGCACGACACGGCCGAGCACGCGATCACGCAGCGCTTCGAGCACGTCGCCGCCTTCAACCACCGGCGTCATCAGCAGGCCGTTTTCGGTGCCGCAATCTTCGGCGGTCACCACCACGTCCTGCGACACGTCGACCAGACGGCGCGTCAGGTAGCCGGAGTTGGCGGTCTTCAGCGCGGTGTCGGCGAGACCCTTGCGGGCGCCGTGCGTCGAGATGAAGTACTGCAACACGTTGAGGCCTTCGCGGAAGTTCGCGGTGATCGGCGTCTCGATGATCGAGCCGTCGGGCTTGGCCATCAGGCCGCGCATACCGGCGAGCTGACGGATCTGCGCCTGCGAACCGCGCGCGCCGGAGTCGGCCATCATGAACACCGAGTTGAAGCTCGGCTGTTTGACCGTCTCGCCCTTCTTGGTCTTGACCGATTCGGTACCGATGCGGGCCATCATCGCCTTCGACACTTCGTCGTTGGCGCGCGACCAGATGTCGACGACGCGGTTGTAGCGCTCGCCGCCGGTGGTCAGACCGCTGGTGTATTCCTGCTCGATTTCCTTGACCTTCTTTTCCGCCTGATCGACCAGCTTGGCTTTTTCGTCGGGGATGACCATGTCATCCACGCAGAACGAAATGCCCGACTTGGTCGACATGCGGAAGCCCATGTACATGAGCTGATCCGCAAAGACCACCGTGTCCTTGGTGCCGGCGCGACGGTAAACCTGGTTGATGATGGCGCCGACCGCTTTCTTGGTCAGGGTCTTGTTGACCAGCGCGAACGGGATGTTGGCCGGAAGGATTTCCGACAACAGTGCACGGCCAACGGTGGTGTCATTGACGACGGTGACTTCTTTCACCGCGCCCTTGGCGTCCTCGACGTAGTCGCGCATGCGCACCTTGATCTTGGCCTGCAGGTCCACATGGCCGGATTCATAGGCGCGATGCACTTCGCTGACGTCCGAGAACTTCATGCCCTCGCCCTTGGCATTGATGCGCTCGCGCGACAGCCAGTACAGCCCGAGCACCACGTCCTGCGACGGCACGATGATCGGTTCGCCGTTGGCGGGCGACAGGATGTTGTTGGTGGACATCATCAGCACGCGCGCTTCGATCTG
>JBBTCH010000019.1:0-59521 GCA_038043245.1 Pseudomonadota bacterium
TGTCGTGACGGCGCGCATCGGGCATCCATGCCCGATGCCAGTCTTGCTCGCTGCGGTACTCGGCGGCGCAAACGGCGCATAACGTCAAAAGACAAAGCAAAGCCACCGCTTTTGATGTTCCAGCGACTTTGCGCCGCCTTGAGCTTCGCCGTGAGTGAGGAGGGCGGCCCACAGGGATGTGGGCCGAGCGCGGCGCGGCATGGACGCCGCGTTCGCGCTGATACCCCGAACGAGCCAGAAGCTCAAGGAGTCTTTACGGCGCGTCGGAGCGAAGTCCTTTTGGTGCCTTTTGGGACGCCAAAAGGCACCCGCCCGACAGGGCGGAACAGTCTTTTAGGAAACTCCGCCCTACAGGGCGGAATAATTCTTATCCACGTGGCTCTACGATCAGATAGAACGTCTCGTCCTTCTTGACCATGCCAAGCGAGAGGCGCGCGCGCGCTTCGAGCGCAGCCTGGCCGGATTTGAGGTCAGTGACTTCGGCCTCAAGCGCGGCGTTGCGTGCCTGCAGATCTTCATTTTCCTGACGCGCGCTCTCCACGTCGGCACGCAACTGGTAGGTATGAATCAGGCTGCCATCCGCAATCAGCAACCGGTAGGACAAGCCGGTCAACATCAGGCTGAGTGCAAAAACAGCAGCGCGAGACATGTCAGTTCAATTTAACCGGAAACGCTGTGGCCCTAGGATAGCGCGCCCGGCGGCCGAGTTCGCGCTCGATGCGCAGCAGCTGGTTGTATTTGGCGGTGCGGTCGGAACGGCACAGCGAGCCGGTCTTGATCTGGGTCGCCGCAGTACCAACGGCAATATCGGCGATGGTCGCGTCCTCGGTCTCGCCGGAGCGGTGCGAAACCACGCTGCTGTAGCCCGCTTTCGTCGCCATGCGGATGGCCGCCAGCGTCTCGGTCAGCGTGCCGATCTGGTTGGGCTTGATCAGGATGCTGTTGGCGATGCCTTTCTGGATGCCCTCGGCGAGGATCTTGGTGTTGGTGACAAACAGGTCATCGCCGACCAGCTGCACTTTCTTGCCGAGCTTCTCGCTCAGGTATTTCCAGCCTTTCCAGTCGCCTTCGGCACAGCCGTCTTCGATCGAGATCACCGGATACTGGGCACAGATTCCGGCGAGATAGTCGGCGAATTGTTCCGGCGTGAAGGACTTGCCCTCCCCATGCAGCACGTATTTCCCTTTCTCGAAAAACTCCGAGGACGCCACGTCCAAGCCCAGATAGATGTCCTTGCCAGGCTTGTAGCCCGCCGCTTCGATGGCTTCGAGCAGGCAGTCGAGCGCGGCGACATTGGATTTGAGATTGGGCGCGAAACCGCCTTCGTCACCGACCGCCGTATTGAGCCTGCGATCCTGCAATACTTTTTTCAGCGCATGGAACACTTCGACGCCGTAGCGCAAGCCTTCGGAAAAACTCGGCGCGCCGACCGGCAGGATCATGAATTCCTGGATATCGACGTTGTTGTCGGCATGCGCGCCGCCGTTGATCACGTTCATCATCGGCACCGGCATCGTTACCGCATCCTTGCCGCCCAGATAGCGATAGAGCGACTGGCCCTTTTCCAGCGCGGCCGCCTTGGCCGTGGCCAGCGACACCGCGAGGATGGCATTGGCGCCCAAGCGTGATTTGTTCGGTGTGCCGTCGAGCTTGATCATCGCCGCATCCACCGCAGCCTGGTCCTTCGCCTTCATTCCGACAACGGCGCCGGCCAGAACCGTGCTGACGTTGCGTACCGCTTTTTTCACGCCCTTGCCCAGATAGCGCTTCTTGTCGCCATCGCGCAGTTCCACCGCCTCGCGGCTGCCGGTGGACGCACCCGAAGGCGCGGTGGCATGCGCGCGAATGCCAGACTTCAGCACGACTTCGGCTTCGACCGTGGGGTTGCCGCGGGAATCAATGATTTCGAGTGCAGAAACAGTGACGATTTTTGACATGACTTAGTTCAGTTGTGACTCAAGCAGGGGTTTTGATTTCACCAGTCGGTCGATCTGGACCAGTGTTTCCAACAAGCCATCGATATGCTTCAACGGCAGTGAATTGGGACCATCACACAGCGCCTCATCCGGCTTCGGGTGGGTTTCCATGAACAACCCCGACACTCCAGCGGCTACCGCGGCGCGCGCCAGCACCGGGATCATCTCGCGCATGCCGCCGGAGGCGTTGCCCTGCCCGCCCGGCAGCTGCACCGTGTGCGTGCCGTCGAACACCACCGGCGCGAACTTGCGCATGATGGCCAGCCCGCGCATGTCGGCGACGAGGTTGTTGTAGCCGAAGCTGAATCCGCGCTCGCACAACATGAACTGGTGCTCTGCCACGGCTGTCATCTTCTCGATCACATTGCCCATTTCCCACGGCGACATGAACTGACCCTTTTTAACGTTGACCGGCCGTCCCAGCTTGGCCACCGCCTGCATGAAATTGGTCTGGCGGCAGAGGAAGGCTGGGGTCTGGATCACGTCAATGACGCTGGCCACTTCCTTGAGCGGCGTGTCCTCGTGCACATCGGTCAACACCGGCACACCGATCTGTTTTTTGACCGCCTCCATGATCTTGAGGCCGCCTTCCAGACCCGGGCCGCGGTAACTCTTGTGCGAGGAGCGATTGGCCTTGTCGAAACTGCCTTTGAAGACATAAAGGATGCCGAGTTTGTCGGCCAGGGGCTTGATGTGACCGGCGACATCCAGCGCCAGCTGCTGCGACTCCAGCGTGTCCGGGCCGGCGATCAGGAACAGCGGATGTTCGATACCAACCTCACGACCGCAGAGTTTCATCTTCAAGCGGCTGCTTTGGCCTGGTGCGCCAGATGGTGCTCGCGCGCGGCGCGGACGAAGCCGGTGAACAGCGGATGGCCGTCGCGCGGCGTCGAGGTGAATTCCGGGTGGAACTGACAGCCGATGAACCAGGGGTGCTGCGGCAGCTCGACCATCTCGACCAGTTGGTCCTCCACCGTTTCGCCGGACAGCAGCAGACCTTTGGCCTCAAGCGGGATACGGTAATTATTGTTGAACTCATAGCGGTGACGATGCCGTTCGCTGATCAGCTCGGAGTTGTACAGCGCGCGCACCTTGCTGCCGGCTTTCAGCCGCGCGGCCTGCACACCGAGGCGCATGGTGCCGCCCAGGTTCGATTTGGCGGAACGCTGATGCGTTTTGCCGGTGAGGTCATGCCACTCGGTGATAAGCCCGATCACCGGATGCGGGGTTTTCGGAGACATTTCGGTGCTGTGCGCCTCGGCCAGGCCGCAGACGTTGCGTGCAAACTCGATCACCGCCACCTGCATGCCGAGACAGATGCCGAGATACGGGATGCGGTTTTCGCGGGCGTAGCGCGCCGCAACAATCTTGCCCTCGATGCCGCGATTGCCGAAACCGCCCGGCACCAGGATCGCATCGGCTCCCTGCAACACGCGCGTGCCTTGCGCCTCGACCGCCTCGGCTTCGACGTAGCGGATGTTCACTTTCGTCGCCGTGTGCAGACCGGCGTGGCTCAAGGCCTCGTTCAAGGATTTGTAGGCATCGGTCAGGTCCACATATTTGCCGACCATGGCGATTTCGATCGCCACATCCTGTTTGCCGCGGGCAGTGACGACTTTTTCCCAGGCCGACAGATCGGCGTTGCGTGTGGTCAGGCCGAAATGCTTGACCACCAGCTCGTCCAGCCCTTGGGCGTGCAGCCAGCCGGGAATCTTGTAGATGTCGTCGAGGTCCACCGCCGAAATCACCGCCTCATGCGCCACATTCGTGAACAGAGAAATCTTGCGCCTCTCGCCTTCGGGCATCGGTTTCTCGCAGCGGCACAGCAGGATGTCGGGCTGGATGCCGATGCCGCGCAGTTCCTTGACCGAATGCTGCGTCGGCTTGGTCTTCAGCTCGCCGGAGGCCTTGATGAACGGCAGCAGCGTCAGGTGCATGAACAGCGCGTGCGAGCGGCCCAGGTGTACGGCCATCTGACGAATCGCTTCCAGAAACGGCAGCGATTCGATGTCGCCGACGGTGCCGCCGATCTCGACCATGCAGATGTCTGCATCCATCGCGCCGGCGCGGATGCCGCGCTGGATCTCGTCGGTGATGTGTGGGATCACCTGCACCGTGCTGCCGAGGTAATCACCGCGGCGTTCCTTTTCCAGCACGTTGCGGTAGATCTGGCCGGTGGTGACGTTGCTGGCACGCGTGGTCTTGCCGCGCAGGAAGCGCTCGTAATGGCCCAGATCGAGATCGGTCTCGGCGCCGTCCTCGGTGACGAACACCTCGCCGTGCTGGAACGGGCTCATGGTGCCGGCGTCCACATTGATGTAGGGATCGAGCTTGATCATGCGGACCTTGAGTCCGCGTGATTCGAGAATCGCCGCAAGCGAAGCGGCGGCGATGCCCTTGCCGAGCGAAGACACCACGCCCCCGGTGACGAAGATGAAACGTGTCTGGGGCTGCTCGGACATGGCTTAAAGCGCCTGCTGGTTTATGCGATTTTAGAGGATGCGCCCCGCCCTCACAATGGCTTGCCGATGGCTTGATCGCCGTCCGCGACCATCAACCGAAATCAGCCTCGGATGTCTTGAAGCGGATGACTCCAGGCAAACCTCAATTGGGCTGCTGCAGTGCTGCGCCATAAGTCGGCGATCGCAATCAGCTCGCCATCCCGGTAGATCAGCGGCAAGCGCTCGCGAATCCACGGTGGAATGCCGGCTTGTTGGCAGAGATTCTTCAGTGTGCGGGTATGCGCATCCTCAAGAGGCTTGAGTTTTTCTCCCCCCGATGGGAAACGCACCTCCAAGCCTTGAATGGCGCGTGGAGAACGGCCACGCAGGCTGCCGCAGCCCTCGGGTAGGTTCAGGGTGCCGCAGCCATTCCATCGGATGCGGATACCAACAGGCACCGGCGGCATTCGCGGCAGCAGATACAGGTGGTCTCGGTAGCGCCGCAGCTCGGTCTTGCCGAGGCCGATCACCGGCGCGGCGTCGGCACGTGCATTCAACAGTTCCTTGTCGATCTGTGTCAGCGTTTTTGCCGGCGGCAACTGCTGCGCCCGCTGTTCCAGCCAGAGCCGCAACAGGTGATGGCGGCGCACAGACGAAAGTGCGCGCAGCGATGGGATATGCAAGGCAGAACCACGCACAACTTCCTTCAGATCCGCCTTGCCGTATTCGTTGAGAAGGTCGGAGGCGTCAGCGTTCAGTTCAGCAGCCTGGGCCAACACCTTGATCAGCGCCGGATAGCGTGCACGCAAAACGGGCATCAAGTCCTGCCGCAGCCATGAGCGTGAGTAACGCGGGTCGCGGTTGTGCGGGTCTTCGACCCATTTCAGCTCGTGCGTTCTGGCATGGGCCAGAATCCCGGCGCGCGACACACCGAGCAGAGGCCGCCACAATTTCGCGGGCGCAAAGTCGCTGAGCGGTCGCATCGCAGCCAGTCCGCGTACTCCGCTGCCGCGCAGCAGGCGCAGCAGCAGGGTCTCGGCCTGATCATCGGCGTGGTGCGCGGTCACGAGGCAGTCATTTTTTTTAAGGTGCTTTCGAAACGCCGCGTGACGGGCGGTGCGGGCCGCAGCCTCAGGGCCCTCGCCCGAGGTTTGGACCCTCACTGTTTCGATGCGCAGCGGAATCTTCAGTGCGCGGCACTGCCGGCGGCAGTGACGCACCCAGTCATCGGCAGCCGCTTGCAAGCCGTGATGGACATGAATCGCTCGCAGCGGTTTCAATCCCGCTGTGCGCAAGCGGTGCAACAGAACCGTGGAATCCACGCCGCCGCTATACGCCACCCAATAGACACCGCCACGCGGCAACTTTGGAGCTGGATTAAGTCTGAAAGACACCGTAGCTCATCAGGCGTTTGTGTCGCGCATCGAGCAGCTGCGCCAGCGGCACCCGACACAGGCGTTCGGTCTGCGTGATCAGACGCTCCTTCAGGGTCTGCATCATCACCGGTGGATCGCGGTGAGCGCCGCCCAGCGGCTCGGGCACGATCTCGTCGATCAGCTTGAACCCGAGCAGATCGGGCGCCGTCACTTTCATCGCTTCCGCCGCTTCGGGTGCGCGATCGGCTTTCTTGAACAGGATCGAGGCGCAGCCTTCGGGCGAGATCACCGAGTAGATGCCGTACTGCAGCATCATCAGTACATCCCCGACGCCAATCGCCAGCGCACCACCGGATCCGCCCTCGCCGATCACGGTCGCGATCAGCGGTGTCTTCAGACGCGACAATTCGAACAGATTGCGCGCGATCGCCTCGGACTGGTTGCGCTCCTCGGCGCCGATGCCCGGATAGGCACCCGGTGTGTCGATGAAAGTAAGGATCGGCAGATTGAATTTTTCCGCCAGCTTGAAGATGCGCAGGGCCTTGCGGTACCCCTCGGGCTTGGGCATGCCGAAATTACGGTGGGTGCGTTCCTTGGTATCGCGCCCTTTCTGCTGGCCGATGACCACCACCGGACGTCCTTCCAGCCGCGCCACACCGCAGACCATGGCGTGATCGTCGCGGAAGCTGCGGTCACCGTGCAGCTCTTCCCAGTCGGTGAAGATCGCCTTGATGTAATCCAGCGCGTACGGCCGCAGTGGATGTCGCGCCAGCTGCGCGATCTGCCAGGCGCTCAGATGCGAGAAGATCTGCTCGGTCAGCGTGCGGCTCTTGGCTTCGAGCTGGCGGATCTCGCTGGACAAATCCAGCTCGCTGCCGGACGTCGCAAAGCGCAGCTCTTCGATCCGCTGCTGCAGCTCGGCGACCGGCTGTTCGAAATCGAGATAGTTAAGATTCATACGTGCTGTGGGTTGGCATCGGCGCGACCCGGCGGTAGTGCACCGAGACTCCGCCCTCTCCAAGCTGACGCTTCAGCGGCGCCAGCCGATCCTCGCGTGCGGTCACCCGCCACTCCTGACCCAAGTCTAGCGTGGCCTGCGTGGCGCCGTTGATGTAACGCACGGTCACCGGGCAGCCTTCCGCCGCCCTCGCTGGGGACAACAGTTGCGCCAACGCTTCCGCGTCCAGCGGGCGGTCTTTCGGCCACTGGATGACGACACGCTCGGCATGCCGCGCCTGTGCCGTCTCCAGATCGTAAAAACCATCCGGATAAATCTGCCAGCCGCCGGTGTAAGCATCGGCGCTGACGCGGCCCTGAACGAACAGCAGGGTGTCGGCCTTTGGCGCACCTGCCGCCAGCAGGTCTTCGCCGAGCGGCACGCCGATGCGCGCGGTGCGGTCATCCAGCATCAGCACCGCACGCCGTCCGCCGCCGAAACGGCGGACCTCCACCACCCAGCCGGCGACCAGGGTCCTGCCGCCACGTCGCGTGAATCCTGCCGACGGATCGGCGGCCGGCGCGGACTCGGCGGCTTTCTTCAGCGTGGTGCCGGTGATCTGCTCGATGATCTGACGATAGCTTTCGATCGGATGACCGGACAGATAAAACCCCAGCGTGTTCTTTTCGTGGCGCAGGCGCTCAAGATCGGGCCAGTCCGGTTCCGGCGCCTGCGCCGCCTGCGGAATCGCCGCGGTAGTGCGTGCGCCAAACAGGTCAACCTGGTTCGCCGCCTCTGCGGTCTGCAGGGCGAACTGCATCGCCACCGGCAGCTGGCGGATCAGCGTAGCCCGGTTGACGCCGAAGCTGTCGAGCGCGCCGGAATAAATCAGCGCCTCCAGCACGCGCTTGTTGGTCTTGTGCGTGTCGATGCGCTTGCAGAAATCGAACAGATCGGTGAACACGCCGTTTTTGGCGCGCTCATCCAGCACCCCGGTCAGGGCGCCTTCGCCGGCGCCTTTGATCGCACCCAGTCCGTAAACGATCGTGCGCTCGCCTTCAACGCTGAAACGCAGATGGGACCTGTTGATGTCCGGCGGCACGATCTCCAGACCCATGCGCCGGCATTCGTCGACCATCATCACCACGGTCTCGGTCTTGTCCATGTCGCAGGACAACACCGCTGCCATGAAATCCGCCGGAAAATGGGTCTTCAACCAGGCGGTCTGGTACGACAGCAGCGCATAAGCCGCTGCATGCGATTTGTTGAAGCCGTAATTGGCGAACGTCTCCATCTGCTCGAAGATCTTGGTGGCGGTGTGTTCGGTGACACCGTTTTTCTTCGCCCCTTCAATGAACACGCTGCGCTGCTTCTCCATCTCGGAAGCCAGCTTCTTGCCCATCGCCCGGCGCAACAGGTCGGCGCCCGCCAGCGTGTAGCCGGCGAGTTTTTGCGCGATCTGCATCACCTGCTCCTGGTAGACGAAGAAGCCATAGGTGGGCTTCAAGGCTTCTTCCATCGCCGGGTGCAGATATTCGATCTTCTTGCGACCGTGCTTGCGGTCCACAAACTCCGGAATGTTCTCCATGGGCCCCGGCCGGAACAGGGAGATCAGCGCGATGACGTCCTCGAAGCGGTCGGACTTGAGCCCCACCGACGCTTTCTGCATGCCGCCGGATTCCATCTGGAATACTGCCGTGGTGTGACCGGAGGCATACAGCTCGTAGGTCGGCTTGTCGTCCAGCGGGATCTTGAGAATATCGAGCGGCTCGGTGCCAGCGGCTCGTTTGGCGTTGATCAGATCGACCGCCGCGCGAACGATGGTCAGGGTCTTGAGGCCGAGAAAATCGAACTTGACCAGCCCCACCGCTTCCAGATCCTTCATGTCGTATTGCGTGACCAGGCTGGCGCCGCCAGGCTCGCAATACAGCGGGGCGAAATCGCTCAGCGGTTTCGGTGCAATCACCACGCCGCCCGCATGCTTGCCGACGTTGCGGGTCAGGCCTTCCAGCTGCATGCCCAGGTCGACCACGCCACGGATGTCTTCCTCGTCGCGGTAGGCCTGCTGCAGTTCCTGCACCTGGTCCAGCGCCTCGCCCAGCGTCAATCCGACCGGGCCGCCGGGAATCATCTTCGCAAGACGATCACCGACCCCGTACGGGTGGCCCATCACCCGCGCCACGTCGCGCACCACCGCGCGTGCCGCCATGGTGCCGTAGGTAATGATCTGGCCCACATGACTGCGGCCATACTTGTCGGCGACGTAATCGATCACGCGGTCGCGACCCATCATGCAGAAATCGATGTCGAAGTCCGGCATCGACACGCGCTCGGGATTCAGAAAGCGTTCGAACAACAGGTCGTGCGGGATCGGATCGAGATCGGTGATCCCCAGCGCATAGGCGACCAGCGAGCCGGCGCCGGAACCGCGACCGGGCCCTACCGGGACACCGTTGAGCTTCGCCCAGCGGATGAAGTCCGCCACCACCAGAAAATATCCGGCGAAGCCCATGCGCTCGATCACGCCCAGCTCGTAGTCGAGACGCTGCTGATAATCCGAGAGTGCCGTAGCGGCGATAGCGCCTTCGCGCTGGCGCAATTCGAATCCTGCCTGTGCCTGCTGCTTCAAGAATTTCGGGACCGTGCTGCCTGCAGGTACCGGGAAATCCGGCAGGTGGTTCTGGCCGAGCGACAGCGTCAACGTGCAACGTCGCGCAACTTCGATGGTGTTCTCGACGGTTTCCGGCAGGTCGGCGAACAGCTGCGTCATCTGCTCCGCCGTCTTCAGATATTGCTCGGGTGAGGTGTCGTGGCTGCGCCGGGCGTCGTCGAGCGTGCGCCCGGTAGCGATGCAGACACGCGCTTCGTGCGCCGCATGATCTTCCTTGCGCAGGAAACGCACCTCGTTGCTGGCGACGACCGGCAGTTTCTGCAAGCGCGCGAACGCCACCGCCGCTTTCAGGTGCGACTCATCATCCGCACGTCCGCAACGGCTGATGGCCAGGTAGAACCGATCGCCAAACCACTCGCGCCATTGCGCCGCCGCGGCCTGGGCGTCGTCGATGCGTCCGCTGATCAGGGCACGGCCAATTTCGCCCTGCTTGCCCGACAGGGCGATCAATCCGGCGGATTTTGATTTGAGCCACTCCCGTGCGATCAAAGGCTGGCCGCGGGCCTGCCCTTCAACGTACGAACGCGACACCAGTTCCAGCAGGTTGCGGTAGCCCTGCGCGTTCTGCACCAGAACGGTCAATCGCTCCGGCGCTTCGCCTTTGATGCGCTCAGCGATGTGGAGGTCCGCCCCCAGAATCGGCTTGATGCCGTGGGACTGGGCACTCTTGTAAAACTTGATCGCAGCGAACAGATTCGAGCTATCGGTCAAGGCCAGCGCGGGCATCTGCAGTTCTGCGGCCCGTTCCGCCAACGACTGAAACCGCGGCTCCAGATGCCGGTTTTTGCTGTCGTTGGGGATGGGGTCCGGACGCTCCAGCCGGATCAGACTGTCGGTCAGCGAATATTCGCTGTGAATCTGCAGATGAACGAACGAAGCGGTCATGGCAACAACCGCGCGACCGGCGCAAAACTGCGCCGATGAATCGCACAGGGCCCCAGTTTCTCAAGCGCGTCCCGATGAACTTCAGTGCCGTAACCCTTGTGTTTTGCAAACCCGTAGCCGGGGAATGCTCTTTCCTGCTCGATCATGTCCCGATCGCGAGCGACCTTGGCGAGAATCGAGGCGGCCATGATTGATGGATGCAGGCTGTCGCCGCGAACGAAGGCTTTGGCAGGGCACTTGAGTTTTGGCACATGCAATCCATCCACCCAGCATTCTTTGGGCGCAGGTCGCAGGGCTTCCGCCGCACGCCGCATCGCTTCCAGCGAGGCACGCAGGATGTTCAAGGCATCGATTTCTTCGGCGCTGGCCGTAGCGACCGCCCAAGCCGTCGCTTTTTCACGGATCTCAACCGCCAGCCGTTGGCGCTGATTCGCGCTGAGCTTTTTTGAATCGCGCAAACCAGCGATGGTCGGCGTATCCGGCAAGATGACTGCTGCGGCATAGACTGCGCCGGCCCAGCACCCACGGCCAGCCTCATCGATACCTGCGATCAGTGAGTTCGGAATCATTGTGGCCTAACCAAACAATACTGCTTGCTGGCCGTTGCACCCGCTCCCGCCCCCACGCTCGCGCCTGCGGCGCTCACGGCACCGTGTCGTGGTCGCCCAGCCTCATCAATGCCTGCGATCAGATTCATGCAGGACTCACTGATGCAATCGAGCCGCGATGGCTTCTGCTGCGCGTCTCGCGGCACCGCGTTTCAACTCACTGCGTACCGCATCGAACTGCGATAACTGACGTTGTCGAGCGACGGAGTGTTGCAGCAGCTCAAGAACAGCAGGACCGAGAAATTGGGGCTGCGCCCGGTCCCGCAGAAGCTCTGGCACCACCGGTTCGCGACACAGCAGATTGGGCAAGCTCACATGCGGGATTTTGAGCAATCCGAGATCGAGCATCAGCCAGGCCGAGACGCGCGAGGCTTGGTAAGCCACCACCATCGGTCGCCCCAGCAGCAGACATTCCAGCGTTGCCGTGCCCGAAGCCAGCAGCACAGCGTCCGCCGCCTGCATAGCGGCCCGTGAATCCCCGTCCAGCAGCACCCAGTTCAATCCGGCGGCGTGACGTGTGATCGCTGCTTGCATCATCGGCTTCAGTGAAGGCTTGGCGATGGGCGTGACAAAGCGCAGGTTCGGTTTTTTCTGCGCAAGCCATGCGGCAGTCATGGCAAACGTGTCGGCGAGATAGTGCAATTCGCTGTGCCGGCTGCCGGGTAGCATCGCGACCACCGGCGACTCGACAGGAATTCCCAGGCGCACTTTGCCCTGCTCAGCTGAAACTGAATCGTCGAGTTCGTCCGCCAAGGGGTGGCCAATGTAGGTAGCGGACAGGCCTCGTTGTCGATAAAAACCTTCTTCAAACGGCAGCAGGCACAGCATCAGATCGACTGCCTGTGCGATGGTTTTGACCCGGCCTTCGCGCCAAGCCCAGACCGAAGGACTGACGCAGTGCACGGTGAACAGACCCTGTCGACGCAGGCTGCGTTCCAGAGCCAGATTGAAATCGGGCGCATCGATGCCGATGACACAATCAGGTCGGTCCAACGCAAAACGGCGTGCCAGCTCCGATCGCAGCCTCAACAAGCGCGGCAGATGGCGCAAAACCTCCGCGAGCCCCATCACCGACAGGGCCTCGATGGATTCAATAGCCTCGCATCCGGCTTCGCGCATGCGTGGACCGGCGACGCCGTAGAACGTAGCCCGCGGGAATTTGTTGCGCAGTTCGTAAATCAGTGCGGCGCCCAGCAGATCGCCGGAAATCTCACCTGCCACCAGTGCGATACGCATGCGAGGCCCGTTCGGGCGCCCTAACGCTGTAACGCGCGCTTGGACGATTCGATGAATTCCAGCATCTGCCCCACAGCAGGAGACTGCGCGGCAAGCTTGCTCAATCCGGTCTTGACGTCCGCCATCACCATCCCTGACAGGTAGATCAGCTTGTAGGCGTCCTTGATCGCCGTGACGTCCTCAAGTGAAAACCCGCGGCGCTTGAGTCCTTCCGAATTGATACCGCGCGGCTGCGCCGGGTGCCCCTCGACCATCACAAACGGCGGCACGTCGCGGCGCAATACGGCGCCGCCGCCGGTGAAACAGTGCGCGCCGAGACGACAGAATTGGTGGATCAGGGTGTAGCCGCCGAGCACCGCCCAATCGCCGACGAAGATATGACCCGAAAGCGCGACGTTGTTCGCCATGATGGTGTGATTGCCAACGACACAGTCATGCGCGATATGCACATGCGCCATGATCCAGTTGTCGTCACCCACTTTCGTCAAGCCCTGCTCCTTGAGCGTGCCCCGCTGGATCGTGACGTATTCACGAATGGTATTGCGATCGCCGATGACCACGCGTGTAGCGTCGTCCGGCCTGGCGGTCATGTCCTGCGACAACTCGCCGAGCACGGCAAACGGATAAACGCGGTTGCCGCGGCCCAGAGTCATGGGCCCCTTGAGCACGACGTGAGAATCAATGATCGTTTCGGCGCCGATGTCCACGCCAGCGCCGATCACGCTGTAAGGACCGATTCGCACGCTGCTGTCGATCTGCGCCGACGCTGAGATGATCGCCGTCGGGTGAATCAGCGGTTCTTTCATGTGGCGACGGCACCGCGCGCGGGAATCGGCTCGGGCGCTTTCATGACGCAAGTGAGATAAGCCTCGCAGACGAGTTCGCCGGCGACTGTCGCCTGTGTGCGGAACTTCCAGACGCTCGATTTTTGTTTATCCAGCTCGACATTGAAAACAAGCTGATCGCCCGGCACCACCGGGCGCTTGAAGCGCGCCTCTTCGATTCCGGCGAAATACAGGATCATCCCGGAATCCTGCGTCAGCCCCGTGTCCAGACAGGCCAGAACACCACAGGCCTGCGCCAGGCCTTCGATGATCAACACCCCCGGCATCGTCGGCACGTTCGGAAAATGTCCGGGGAAGAAGGGTTCGTTGTAGGTGACGTTCTTGATCGCGCTCAAGGATTTATGTTTTTCGTAGCTGACGACACGATCCACCAGCAGAAACGGGTAGCGGTGCGCCAGCAGCTGCATGATGGCGCGAATGTCATGGATCATCGTCACGGAACTCTCCCGAATCTTGAACTGAAGTCTTGCCCAGCTGTTTCTCCAGGGCCGTGACCCGCGCCTGCAACGCCTCGAGCCTGCGCAGGCGGGCAACGGTCTTGCGCCACTCCGCGGCGGGCTCGGCAGGAATCACCCCTGAATATTGAGCCTGCCCCGGCAGCGACTTGGTCACCATGGCTCCCGCCATGATCACCACGTCGTCACCAATCTGCAGATGACCGTTGATACCGACGGCGCCGCCGATCATGCAGCGTGCGCCAATATGCGTCGAACCGGCAATACCGACACAGGCTGCGATCGCGGTGTGCGGGCCAATGTGCACGTTGTGTGCGATCTGCACCAGGTTGTCGATCTTGACGCCGGTTTCGATGACGGTGTCTTCCAGCGTGCCGCGATCGATACACGTGTTGGCGCCGATCTCCACATCATCGCCAATCGCCACCGAGCCAAGTTGGGGCATCTCGACCCACCCCGCAGGGCTCGGAATATTGCCGAAGCCGCGCGCGCCAATGACCGCGCCAGGCTGGACGTTGCAGCGCGCACCGATGCGGACGCCATGCCAGACGAACACCTGGCTGACCAATCGCGTGCCCGCGCCGATTTTCGCGCCCTGGCCGACGACACAATGAGGGCCGATGAAGCAGCCCTCGCCGATCTGGGCATCTTCCGCGATGACCGCCGTGGGATGGATCGCGTTGACCTGGGAATGGGCGTGGCGATCAAACAGGGCGGCGATCCGTGCGAATGCAAGTTGCGGATCAGGCGCAATCAGCGCGTTGCCCGCGAATCGCTCGGCCTGTCGCGCCGTCATCACGACCGCAGCGGCACGCGTCGTCGCCAGCTGCCCGTGCAGCCGGGCGTTGGCAAAGAACGTCAGGCAATGCTCGCGGCCCGGATTCAGCCCACACAAACCCTGAATGGAAGCCTGCGCGTCGCCCTTAAGCCCGAGCGAGAAACGCCGAGCCAGTTCCTGCAGCGTATGCGCCATACGCCGTTCGCGCCACGATTACTTCTTGGCCGACAAACGCTTCAGAACTTCGTCGGTGACATCCATGGTCGGATTGAAATAGACCGGATCCTGAACGATCAGATCCAGGCCTCTTTCCTTGGCCACCTGCTGGATCACATCCTTGATCTTGCCCATCAAGTCCTGGGTCAGTTCGCGATCACGCGTGGTCAGATCTTCCTGGAACTTGCGCTTGGCCGCGGCGATATCGATTTGTCGCGAGCCGAGGTCTTTTTCGTTCTTGGCGCGTGCATCCGCCGACAGCGTGTCGGCTTCTTTCTGGTATTTCTTGATGTCTTCGCCGAGCTTGCGCTCCTGTTCCTGCAGGTCCTTGGAGCGCTTCTCGAACTCCGCTTTCATCTTGGATTCGGCCGCCTTATAAATGGGCGACTCACGAACCAGATCGGCGGAACGCACGACGGCGATCTTGCTTTGCGCTGACGCGACGGAAGTCCACAGCGCGGTCATCAGGATAAAAAGAAAGGCGGAGTTTTTCATGGTCATATCAGGGGTGGTTAGAAACCGGCTCCAAAATTGATCTGGAAACGGTCAGCACGATCACCGTTCTTCAGATTCAACGGAAATGCATAATTCAGGTTAAGTATACCGAGGAAGGGCGTCAGCCACGTAAATGACACGCCATACGAACTGCGCAATTCGGAGAATGAAAAATTCTCCGGCTTGTCATAAGCATTGCCAACATCGAAGAACAAGGAAACCCGCGTCGACTTGCCGTCGCTCTCCAGCGGAGTCGGGATAATCAGCTCGGATTGCGTGGTCGTGCGCAGTCGCCCGCCAAACGGATTGTTGAACGGTGTATCACGGGGGCCCAGCGTGCCCTCTTTATACCCGCGAACCGTGCGCACGCCGCCCGCGAAATAATTCTCATACGGCGGCACGTCGCTGTTCCCATAGGGATTGACCAGGCCCAGGGATGCATTCACTTCCGCGAACATCCTCCAGAACAGCGGCACGTACTGCTGGTAACGATAGCTGAGGTTGTAATACGTCAAGTCGCTGCCCGGCACGTTGACGTCGAGATTGATCTGATGCAGCGACCCGCGATCAGCGAACAAGGAACGGTTGCGGGTATCGCGCGAAAACCCGGTGCGCAGCTCATAGCTCGACTGGCGCGTGCCGTTGTCCACGGCAAACTTGAGAACTTCATTGCTGGTCGACGTCGCGAACGTCGTAATGACGTTCTCCTGGAACCCCAGACCCACGCGCAGCGTGGAAAACTCCGACAGCGGGATCCCATAAGTCAGGCTGCCGCCAAAGTTGTTGATGGTGTAACCGGAAGCACCGAGCGTCAGCGCGGTCGAGCGACGCGCAAAGGCCGCCACCGTCTGGCCGATGCCGTCCTGAGTGAAATACGGATCGGTCCAGCTCAAACTGAAGGCGCGTGAGATCTGGTTGTTCTCGACCGAAGCTTCCACCCGGTTGCCGGTTCCGAGGAAATTGGTGTTGGTCACGCTGCCGCTGATCAGGAATCCGGACGCGCCGGAGAAGCCGACGCCAAACTGCACGGAGCCGGGTGGCCGCTCCTTGACCGTGAACGTGAGATCGACCTGGTCATCGGCGCCCGGCGCGGGCTTGGTATCGACTTCGACTTCTTCAATGAACGGCAGGCGGGCCAGACGCACGCGCGACCGCTCGACCGCGCTCTTGGAAAAGGGTGCAGCTTCCAATTGCCTCATCTCGCGGCGCAGCGTTTCGTCATTGGTGGAGCCGTGCCCGACAAACTGGATGCGACGCACGTAGGCTCTTTTGCCCGGCTGAATGGCGTAGTTGATGGTGACGACTTTCAGTGCCTCGTCAATCTCGGGCAATGGCTGCACTTCCGCAAAGGCGTAGCCGATGTCAGACAACGCCGCTTCGATACGGTTGGCGCTCTCGGTGGCTTCCTTGCGCGAAAACACCGCGCCGGCCGGCGTGCTCACCAGTAACTTGAGAAAATCTTCCCTGAGAATCAGCTCACCGGAGTAGCGATGGTCCTTGACCTTGTACACCTCGCCTTCCTCGACGTTCAACGTGACATAGATGTCCTTCTTGTCCGGTGACAGGGCCACCTGCACCGAAGGAACGTTGAACTTGAGATAGCCCCGGTCCTGGTAGTACGAGGTCAAGGTCTCGATATCGCCCAGCAGTTGTTGCTTGGAATAACGGTCGCTGCTCTGGAACGGGAGCCAGCCGGTCTTCTCCAGCTTGAATTCCTTCAGCAGGGTTTCCTTGGAGAAGGTCTTGTTGCCGAGAACGTTGATCTCTTTGATCTTCGTAACCTTGCCTTCGGTGACTTTGATCTTGAGGCTCACCCGGTTGCCGGGCTCGTCCTTGACGTCAGGCTCGATCTCGACATCGTAATAACCATTGGCGTAATACTGACGGCGCAGCTCCTGCTGAACCTGGTCCAGCAACGCGCGCTTGTAGGGTTCGCCTTCTGCAAGACCGATGTCTTTCAGCGACTTCTTCAGCTGGTCGCCGCCGATCTTTTCGTTGCCTTCGATGGAAAAACTGGAAATCGCCGGCCGCTCGCGAAGCTTGACCACCAGCACGTTGCCTTCGCGGGCGAGCTGCACATCCTGGAAAAGACCCGAGGCATAGAGCGCACGGATCGACGCGCGCGAGGTCAGGTCGCTGAACTCATCACCCGCAGTGACCGGCAGATAGGACAGCACCGTGCCGAGTTCAAGCCGCTCCAACCCTTCGGCGCGGATGGATTCGATTTTGAAAGGCTCAATGGCCCACGCCGCCTGCAAGAGGCACAGGCTCAGCATCGCCGCGCGCAGCGGTGTTCGAAAAAGCATCAGGATTCAGCCGATCAGTCGGTGGAAATCGTTGTAGAACGCCAGCCCCATCAAGGCCAGCAGCAGGCCCATACCCATTTGCTGCCCCAGAGCCTGCATGCGCTCTGTCAGCGGAGAGCCTTTCAGCGCCTCGGCCATATAGTAAAGCAGATGCCCCCCATCCAACACAGGAATCGGCAATAGATTTAAGACGCCGAGACTGATACTGATGATCGCCATGAAGCTCAGAAAGGACGTCAGGCCCAAACGCGCGGATACGCCGGCATATTCAGCGATCTGAATCGGGCCGCTGACGTTCTTCACGGAAATGTCTCCCGTGACCATGTGCGCCAGCATTTTCAGCGTCAGGACGGACATCTGCCAGGTCTGGGCATTGGCGGCAGTGAACGCGTCCCAGGGATTGCGTTTGATCTCGGTGCGCAGGTTCTTGGCGAAATCTTCGGGAACACGCACGCGCCCGCCAAAACGGCCGAGGCCGGTCTTCGCATCGCGCGCAATGATCATCTCGGATTCGACCACGGCGCCATCCCTTTGAACGCCGACACGCACGACGCGTCCGGGGTTCGCACGCAGCCAGGTCGCCCACTGCTGCCACGATTCGATAGGCTTGCCGTCGTAGGTCAGCAGCAGATCGCCGACGCGCAGGCCGGCCACGTCGCCGGGATCTCCGGGGACCACTTCGTCCAGCACCGGCTGCAGCGGCGGATCAAATGGCTTCAGGCCCAGATCGATAAACAAGAATTCCGGATCAAGCCGTACCCCGTAGAGCGAAAGCTCGACCGCGCGTTCGACGCTCTCTGCATCGCTCACGGACAGATCCAATCGATCCGCACCCAGCGAGTGCTCGATCAACCGGGTATGCAGATCCTGCCAAGTCGCGACCGCCGACCCATTCACGGAGGTGACCAAGTCGCCGGCATGCAGCCCGGCGACCGCCGCCCGTGTCCCGGGTGCGGGTTCGGCAACCAAGGGCCGAATTCCGGAAACTCCGCCCATATAAACCAGCCAGTACGCCACGATCGCCAGCATGAAATTGAACGCGGGTCCCGCCGCGACGATCAGACTGCGACGGCCAACGGTCTGCCGATTGAAGGCTCGGCCAAGGTCGGCCGGATCGACCGGGCCTTCACGTTCATCGAGCATCTTGACGTAACCGCCGAGCGGAACCGCCGCAACCACATATTCAACCCCGTCACGACCCCGGCGCATCCAGAGCGGCTTGCCGAAGCCGATGGAAAACCGCAGCACTTTGACACCCAGACGGCGCGCCACCCAGAAATGTCCGAATTCATGAAACGCGACCAGCACGCCGATGGCGACGACGAAAGCGGCGATGGCCCAGAGCCCGTCAAACATCTGGGTCATCGGTCGATGAGCCCCAGCCCAAGCGCAAAGACCGGCATGGCAGCCAGCAGGCTGTCCGTACGGTCCAGCAGCCCGCCATGGCCCGGCAAAATAGATCCGCTGTCCTTGACCCCGGACAGGCGCTTGAACGCACTCTCGGTCAAGTCGCCGGCGATTGAAAAAATCCCCACGACCAAAGACAGCAAGACCAGGATGACCAGCGCTTCCCCGGCGATCCCGAAGACGCTCGGCCCGACGCCCCATGCCCACAAGATGCACAGGACCAAGCCGCCGGCGGCACCTTCGAAGGTCTTGCCAGGAGAAATCAGCGGCGCCAGCTTGTGCCGGCCGAAAGCGCGGCCTGCGAAATAAGCCCCGATATCCGCCACCCAGACCAGCACCAGCGCGAACAGAAGCACCCACACTCCCTTGCCGTGCAAATTCACCAGCGCGAAAATCGCCGGAGGGATCAGAACCTGACCCAGCACCCCCATCAGCGCCGCTCCGGGCTTGCGCCCTTCGAGATTGGTGGGGAACCCCGGCATCAGGCACAGCGCCAGGCACCACCAGATCAGGGAGACCATGAATATCCA
The DNA here is from genome assembly GCA_038043245.1 of Pseudomonadota bacterium. Lineage (GTDB taxonomy): Bacteria > Pseudomonadota > Gammaproteobacteria > Nevskiales > Nevskiaceae > JACPFV01. The sequence continues at coordinate 19,163 of JBBTCH010000019.1, forward strand.
CTGCGCCTGCGTTCGCAGGAGCCAGAGCAAAGCCAGAGTCACTGCAGTGAGCATCAAGTACGCCAGACGCTGCTCAGTGCGCTGCAAACCCATCAACGCCGTCCATTCCCACGCAATCAAGAGACCAACGGCCCCGAAAATCATGAACAACGTGAGGGAAGACGTAAAAAAAATAACGAGAAACACCGGCGGCAGAAGCGCCAGAGCGGTGAGGATGCGTTGACTGAGCACTAGCTTATTTCAGCGACGCGCCCGAAACGGCGCTCACGACCTGCGTACCAGGCCAAAGCCTGAGTAAATTCGTGATCGGAGAAATCAGGCCAGAGCGTTTCACAGAAATAGATTTCCGAATACGAAATCTGCCAGAGCATGAAATTGCTGATGCGTTTCTCGCCCCCTGTGCGAATCAGCAGATCCACCGGAGGTAATTGGGCCGTAACCAGATTGCGCTCAAGCAATTCATGCGTGATCTCAGTGCCGGCATCCGCTAGGCGACGCGCCGCCTGAACGATGTCCCATTGCCCGCCGTAACCCGCAGCGATGGTCAACTGCACGCCGGTATTTGCAGCAGTGAGTCGCTCTGCCTCATGCATCTTCACCTTGAGGATGGATGGGAACCCGCTGTGGTCGCCGATGAAGCGTATGCGGACGCCGTTCTTGTGCAAGGCCCCGAATTCCCGCGCCAGCACACGTGAGAACAGCTGCATCAGCAGCCTGACTTCAATCTCGGGCCTTTTCCAATTTTCCTGGCTGAAGGCAAAAATGCTTAATGCTTGGATCTCGTGCTTGTAGCAGGCTCTCAGCAGCCGGCGCACGCTCTTGACGCCGGACCGATGCCCCACCGCCCTCGCCTGCCCGCGCGCCTGCGCCCAACGTCCGTTGCCGTCCATGATGACGGCCACGTGTCGCGGATAGGCCCCGTGGGGCAGTTTGGGGGGATTGCGCGTCATGTCAGAGCGACATCATTTCCTTTTCTTTGCTGGTCGCCATCTCGTCCACACGCGCAATGGTCTGATCGGTCAGTTTCTGGATCTCGGTCTCCGAACGCTTTTCCTCGTCAGTGGACAAGGAATGCTTCTTCACGGTCTCCTTGACCGCTTGATTGGCTTCTCGCCGCACCGTGCGGACCGAGATGCGCGCGCTCTCCGCCTCGGACTTCACCACCTTGACCAGGTCGCGACGTCGCTCTTCGGTCAGGGCCGGCAGATTGATGCGAATGACCGTTCCTGCCGTCGTCGGCGTCAATCCCAGATCGGAGGTGAGAATCGCCTTTTCGATGGCCGCAGTCAGTGACTTTTCCCAGGGCGCAATGCTGATCGTTCGCGCGTCTTCGACCACGACATTGGCGGTTTGCGAGATCGGCACCATGCTGCCGTAATAATCCACGCGGACGTGATCCAGCAGGGAAGCATTGGCGCGGCCCGTGCGCAGCCGTGCGTATTCCTGCTTGAGTTTCTCCAAAACCTTGCCCATGCGGTCGATTGCGTCTTTTTTGATTCCATCAAGCATGTTTAGTTCCTCAGGATCGGACCCAGGTCCCGATGTTCTGGTCCCCGGTGATGATTTTCATTAAATCGCCTTGCCGTGTCATGTCGTACACGCGCAGGGGGATCTTGTTGTCGCGGCACAGCACGATCGCCGTTTGGTCCATCACCGCAAGCCGGCGGTCCAGCACTTCGTCATAGCTGAGTTCGGCATATCGCCTGGCTTTCTTGTCTTTTTTGGGGTCCGCGGAATAAATGCCGTCCACCTTGGTCGCCTTGAGCAGCAGTTCCGCGTTGATCTCAACCGCCCTCAAGGCAGCGGCGGAATCGGTCGTGAAGAACGGATTGCCGGTTCCGGAGGCAAAGATCACGATGCGCTTTTTTTCCAGGTGCCTGACCGCGCGGCGGCGGATGAAATCCTCGCAGACTTCATTGATGCGCAGCGCCGACATCACGCGCGCCTGCATGCCCAGACGCTCGACGGAGTCCTGGATCGCCAGCGCGTTGATGACGGTCGCCAGCATGCCCATGTGATCGCCCGTGACCCGATCCATCCCGGCGCGAGCCAGGCCTTCGCCACGGAAGATGTTGCCGCCGCCGACCACGATGGCGACCTGCACGCCCGCTTGTGAAATCTGCTTGATCTGACTGGCGAGCTGCTGCATGACGACCGGCGAAATGCCGTAATCGAGCGACCCCATCAGGGCCTCTCCCGAGAGCTTGAGCAGGATTCGCTTATAGACCGATTTTTTTGCGCTCAAGATGCACCTCAGACTTAAAACAAGGCCCCGTTTCCGGGGCCTGAGAAAACATGACTTATTTTAGCGCAAGGGGCGATATTTAACCCTTTGCGGCTGCGGCGACTTCGGCCGCAAAATCTGTCTCCTTCTTTTCAATGCCCTCGCCGACTTGCAGGCGCACAAAGCGTGCAACCTGCGCGCCTCTGGACTTGAGCAGCTTTTCCACCGACTCATCAGGATTCTTGACGAACGGCTGGCCCAGCAGCGTCATCTCGGTCACCAGTTTGTTGAGTTTGCCGTCGATCATCTTGGCGACGATCTCAGCCGGTTTCGGCTTGAACGGCTTGCCGGCTTCTTCGGCAGCTGCCTGAGCCTCAGCCTGCTCGGTGGCGACCTGGGCCACGACGATTTTGCGCTCGGAAGCAAGAAAATCCGCCGGCACTGCGGTGGCATCGAGATAACGCGGAGACGACGCAGCGACGTGCATCGCCAAATCGGCGGCCAGCACGTCATCACCCTTGGCGAGCGTGATCACCGACACGATCTTCGAGCCCGGATGGACGTAGATCGCCGTCGTCGCGGCTTTCTTTACGATCTCGAAGCGGCGCAACGTCAGGTTCTCACCGATCTTGGCAACCAGTTCGCGGCGAATCTCGTCCAGGGTCTTGGCGCCCGATTTGAGTTGCGCCAGGGCGGCAACATCAGCCGGCGTATGCTGCAAGGCCAGATCAGCCGCCGCTTTGGCCAGCGCCTGAAAATCGGCGCCCTTGGCGACGAAATCCGTCTCACTGTTCAGTTCGACCAGCGCGACCGCGCCGCCGTTCTCAGCCCATGCGATCACGCCTTCCGCCGCCGTACGACCCGCCTTCTTGTCAGCTTTGGCGGCGCCATCCATGCGCAACTTTTCCGCAGCCTTGTCCAGATCGCCCGCAGTCGCATCAAGCGCCTTGCGACAATCCATCATGCCCGCGCCGGTACGCTCGCGCAGCTCTTTCACCTGCGCTGCTGTGACATCTGCCATGACTAGCCCGCCTTGTCGTCAGACTTGGTTTTCGACGGGCGCTTGGCCTTGGTCTCGACCTTGGGCGCCGGCTTGGCCGGCGCACGGCCGCGCTTGGGCTTGGCGGACTGCTTGTCCTCGACCACTTCGACGAACTCGTCGCTGCGGCCGACCGTGTTGGTGCCACGGCCTTCAATCACTGCGTCCGCCAGACACTCGACGTAGACCTTGATCGCGCGGGTCGCGTCATCGTTGCCGGGGATCACGCAGTCGATGCCATCGGGATCGCAGTTGCTGTCGACCACGGCAATGACCGGGATGCCGAGTTTGCGGGCTTCGCTGATGGCGATGCTCTCGTAACCGACGTCAATCACGAACAGGCAGTCCGGCAGCGAGCTCATCTCCTTGATGCCGCCGAGCGAGCGACGCAGCTTCTCGATCTCGCGCTTGAACATCAATTGTTCTTTCTTGGTCAGGCGGTTGACGGTACCGTCTTCCACCGACTTTTCCATTTCGACCAGACGTTTGATCGAACCCTTGATGGTCTTGAAGTTGGTCAGCGTGCCGCCCAGCCAGCGCTGGGACACATACGGCATGCCGCAACGCTGCGCTTCGATCTCGATCGACTCGCGCGCGGCGCGCTTGGTGCCCACAAACAGGATCTTGCCGCCATTGGCGGCGAGCTTGCCGGCAAAGCCGCAGGCATCCCGCAGCAACGGCAGCGTCTGCTCGAGGTTGACGATATGGATCTTGTTGCGCGAACCGAAGATGTACGGACCCATCTTCGGGTTCCAGTACCGCGTACGGTGGCCAAAATGAGCGCCGGCTTCCAGCAGCTGGCGCATGGTGATGTTTGCCATGAGGTCTCCTTGGGTTGTGGCTAACCGCATTCCTGTACAGATTCACCCAAGTGGAATGCGGATGGTTTTGACACGGTTTTTGACCGCCTGAAGTGTGTCATTGCCTTCAAGCGGCGCGCTTTATACCATGCGCCGCCCTGCCGAACAACGCGCGGCAACCTTTTCACGGAAAACCATGGCCGCCACGATCAAAACCGCTGAAGAACAACACGCCATGCGCGAAGCGGGGCGCGCCGCGGCGCAGGTGTTGAACATGATCGAGCCGCACATCAAAGCGGGCGTGGCGACGATCGAACTCGACCGCATCTGCCACGATTACATCGTCAATACCCTGCAGTGCATTCCCGCCCCGCTGAATTACAAGGGCTTCCCCAAATCCATCTGCACGTCGGTGAACCATGTCGTCTGCCATGGCATCCCGGGGGCGAAAACCTTGAAAAAAGGCGACATCCTCAACGTCGACATCACCGTCATCAAGAATGGATTCCACGGCGACACCAGTCGCATGTTCCATATCGGCGACACCGGCGTGCGCGCGCGCCGTTTGGTCGACACTGCGTTTGAGGCGATGTGGGCTGGCATCCGCTGCGTTCGGCCCGGCGCGTATCTGGGCGACATCGGCGCAGCGGTTCAAGCCTGCGCGGAATCCCAGGGATTCACGGTCGTGCGTGATTACTGCGGCCACGGCATCGGTCGTGTCTTTCACGAAGACCCGCAGGTGCTGCACTTCGGCGAGGCGGGCACCGGCCTGCAGCTGCGCGAGGGCATGACCTTCACCATCGAGCCGATGATCAACGCCGGTCGGCATGAAGTGAAACTGTTGCCGGACGGCTGGACCGTGGTCACCAAAGACCACTCGCTTTCAGCCCAATGGGAACATACTGTGCTGGTGACTCGCGACAGCTACGAAATTCTGACCGATGGGACTTGAACTGGAAGTCGAAGACCAGGCCGCAGTGTTTTCCGCGCGCAGCATCCGCACGCATCTGCGCACCGAAACTCGACCGGTCGTTGCATTCAAGAACACGCTGGCCTGGGGCAGCGAACGATTGCACTCGCTGTTTCATGACAGCGCCGCCGCGGAATCGCTGGTGCGCGCGCGCGCGTTCCTGGTGGACGAACTCCTGCGCGAAGCCTGGGGCCGATTTTTTGCCGTACCGCCATCGGGAATCACCCTCGTCGCAGTCGGCGGTTATGGCCGCGGCGAGTTGCTGCCGCATTCGGACGTTGATGTGCTCATCCTGGCCACGCCCGCAGCACTGGAATCACAAAAATCCCCGCTCGAACAATTCCTGCAATTCCTGTGGGACATCGGCCTTGAAGTCGGATCCAGCGTGCGCACGGTCGAAGAGTGCCTGAAGCTCGCATCGGCGGACCTCAGCGTGATCACCAACCTGATGGAATCGCGGTTGCTGACCGGAGACCCACGGCTTTTTGCGCAGCTGGCCGACGGCATAACACCCGAACGGATGTGGCCGACGGAAACGTTCTACAAAGCCAAGCTCGAAGAGCAGGCGCAACGCCACCGCAAATATGACGATACCGGATACAAGCTCGAACCGAACGTCAAGGAAAGTCCCGGCGGCCTGCGCGACATCCAGACCATCGCCTGGGTTGCACAACGTCATTTCGGCACGCGCACGCTGAGCGAACTCAAGGATCGTGGCTTTCTCACCGCTGCAGAATGCACCGAGCTTTATGCCGGCCAGGATTTCCTCTGGCGTGTACGGTTTGCCCTGCACATGCTGACCGGCCGCCACGAAGACCGGCTGCTGTTCGACCATCAGGTGCGTCTGGCAACCCTGTTCGGCTACGACAGTAACGAGGAGGGGCCCGCACGCAATCAGGCGGTCGAGCAGTTCATGCAGTTGTACTACCGCAGCATCAAGGCGCTGTCCTGCCTCAATGACATGCTGCTGCAGCTGTTTGACGAGGCCATCCTGCGCGGCACCACCCAGGAAACTCCGCGCGCACTCAACGCCCATTTCCAGGCGCGCGGCAATTTCATCGAGGCGATCCATGACAACGTTTTTCGTCGTCATCCGCACGCCCTCATCGAAATCTTCCGCCTGCTGCAGGAACATCCGGAACTGCGCGGCATTCGCGCGGACACGCTGCGGCTGATCCGTCGCGATCGCAAACTGGTGGACGATGCGCTGCGCAGCGACCTCAAGTCCAAGACGCATTTCATCGACCTGTTCCGCGAAGGCCGCGGCCTGACACGCGCACTGCGCCGCATGAACCGCTACGGCGTCCTGGGACGTTACATGCCTGCGTTCGGACAAGTCATCGGCCACATGCAGTACGACCTGTTCCATACCCTGACCGTGGACGAGCACATCCTCCATGTCGTGCGCAACCTGCGGCGCTTTGCCATGGAGCGCTTCCAGGCCGAACTGCCGTTCTGCAACGAGGTGATGCAGCGCATCCCCAAGAAGGAGCTGCTGTATCTCGGCGGACTGTTTCATGATCTGGCCAAGGGCCGCGGCGGTGATCACTCCGAGCTGGGCGCGGATGAAGCCATTCAGTTCTGCCTTGAACATGGACTGTCGCACGACGATGCCGACCTGGTGGCCTGGCTGGTGCGCAACCACCTGACGATGTCGCTGACCGCGCAGAAACAGGATGTCTCCGATCCGCAGATCGTGCTGAATTTCGCCCGCAAGGTCGAAACCCGTGAACGGCTCGACTACCTGTTCCTGCTCACCTGCGCCGACATCCGCGCCACCAATCCGGCGCTTTGGAACGGCTGGCGCGAGAGCCTGCTGTTCGGCCTGTACCGCAGCGCTGCTGAAATGCTCGACAGCGGCCTGCAATTGCCGATGAGCAACAACCAGCGTGTCACCGAGCAGAAGAAAAACACGCTTGCGTTGTGCGCACAGGTCAACGCGACCGAAGCGAATCTGATCTGGAAGCGCTTCGAGAACGATTACTTCCTGCGCCATACCCCGCAAGAGCTTGCCTGGCATTTGCCCGCGATCGCGCGCACGGACCCAAAGACCCTGCCGCTGATCCTGGTGCGCGAACTCGCAGGCGCCAGCACGGCTGTTTTTCTTTACACGCGTGATCGTGACCACTTGTTTGGATTGACCACCGGCGTTCTCGCTCAGCTGGGACTCAACATTCTGGATGCGCGCCTCAACACCACTGACGACGGCTTTGTGCTCGATTCCTATGCGGTGGTGGAAGAAAACGGCGGCGCGATGGAAACGCACCGCATCGAAGAAATACAGGCCGCACTGCGCCGCGTCATTTCCAACCCGGCGATCTCGGTGGTGGACGTCAACCGGCGCAGCTCGCGGCGGCTGAAACATTTCAACACGCCGACGACGGTCTTCTTCAGCCAGGACGAAGCGCGCGGCCGCACGCGACTGGAGCTGGTCGCCGCCGACCAGCCCGGACTGCTGTCGCTGGTCGGCCGCATCTTCGAGAAGCGCGGCATCCTGCTCAACGCCGCCAAGATCGCCACCATCGGCGAACGCGCCGAGGACGTATTCTTCATCACCGACAAACAGCATCGCCTGATCAGCGATGAGTCCGCGCTCGAAGAATTGCGCGAAGTCCTGATTCGTACCCTGGACCGGACGCCCGACCCCGTTGCCACACTGAAGGCCGCATGAGCATACCCAGCGAGGGGCCCGCGCCAGCGGGATCGCGGGCAAGTGCTCGTGCGGATGCGGGCGACATCACAGCGCTTAAACTCTCCGGCACAATCACGGAGACCGCATGAACATTGAACACCTGAAGACCGCGATCGAATCCGCGTGGGAAATCCGCGAGACACTGAACAAGAGCGATAACGCCGTGCGCACGGCAGTCAATGCGGCGATTGATCTGCTCGACGCCGGAGCGGCTCGCGTCGCCGAGCCCACAGAATCAGGATGGAAAGTCAACGAATGGCTTAAGAAAGCCGTGCTGCTGTATTTCCGTCTGCATGACAACGCGCCGATCGAGATGGGCGCATTGCACGGCTACGACAAAGTGCCGCTCAAGTACACGACTTACGATGCCGTGCGCTTTGCCGCACAGGGCGTACGCGTGGTACCACCCGCCGCCGTGCGCCGTGGCGCCTACGTCGCCCCCGGTGCGATCCTGATGCCGTCGTACGTCAACATCGGCGCGCATGTCGGCGCCGGCACCATGGTCGACACCTGGGCCAGCATCGGCTCCTGTTCGCAGATTGGCGCACGCTGCCACATCTCCGCGGGCGCCGGCATCGGCGGCGTACTCGAACCTCTGCAGGCAAACCCGACCATCATCGAGGACGACTGCTTCATCGGCGCGCGATCCGAAGTCGTTGAAGGCGTGATTGTCGGCAAGGGCTCGGTGGTTTCGATGGGCGTGTTCATCACTCAATCCACGCCGATCTATCAGCGCGAAACCGGCCAGACCCTGTTCGGAAAAATCCCGCCGGGATCGGTGGTGGTGGCAGGTTCACTGCCCAAGGATGGCGGCAAATACAACCTGAATTGCGCGGTCATCGTGAAAACGGTAGACGAACAGACTCGCAGCAAGGTCGGCATCAATGCTCTGTTGCGTGATCTCTAAAGCCGAGCGCCCTCTCTCCTACCCCTCTCCCGCAGGCGGGAGAGGGATGCGAGCGCACGCGAGCAGGGAGAGGGGATGAGCACAGTTCTCGAACTTGCGCAGCAATTGATCGCGCGTCGCTCGCTGACGCCGGATGACGCCGGCTGCTGCGAGTTGATCGGCGCCCGGCTGCAAAAAGCCGGTTTCAAGCTCGAATACATCAACGCTGAAGGTGTGACCAATCTGTGGGCCACCTGCGGCAGCGGTGCACCGCTGACGATCTTCGCCGGCCATACCGACGTGGTGCCGACCGGCCCACTGGATCAGTGGAAAAGCGACCCGTTCACCCCGACCGTCCGCGACGGCGTGCTTTATGGCCGTGGCGCCGCCGACATGAAGTCCGGCATCGCCGCGATGGTGTGTGCAGCGGAACGGCTAGCAGGGGCGAAGAAGATCAAAGGCACCCTCGCCTTTTTGATCACCAGCGACGAAGAAGGCTCAGCCCAGCACGGCACCCGACACGTGGTGAACGTGTTGAAGGATCGTGGACTAAAACCCGATTACGCCATCGTCGGTGAAGCAACGGCGTCCGAAAAGCTCGGCGACCGCATCACCATCGGTCGACGGGGATCGCTCGGCTGCAACCTGAAAGTCATCGGCAAACAAGGCCATGTCGCCTATCCGGACAAGGCCGACAACCCCATCCATCGTTTGAGTATGGCGCTGGCTGAGTTGAGCACGACGATCTGGGATAAAGGCAATGCTCACTTCCCGCCAACTTCGTTTCAGATCTCTAATTTCAACGCCGGGACCGGCGCCAACAACGTCATCCCCGGCGACGCTTCGGCGATTTTCAATTTCCGTTACAGCACCGAATCAAGCGCTGACTCGCTCAAAGCACTCGTCAAAGCCGTGCTGGACAAGCACTGCCCACGCCACGAAGCGAATTGGTGGCACACCGGCGAACCTTTTCTGACCCGGCACGGAAAATTGATTGAGTCGGCGCAAGCCGCCATCGCCGAGGTCACGTCGCTGCAACCGGTTCTGTTCACCGGTGGCGGTACGTCCGATGCGCGCTTCCTCGCGCCCTGGGGCGCGGAAGTGCTGGAGATCGGCCCCATCAATGACAGCATCCACAAACTCAACGAGCACGTAAATGTCGCTGACCTGGACGCGCTGAGCGTCATCTACGAGAAAACTTTGCTGAAATTATTTGCCTGATGGCCGATTCCTCACCCATGGCAACACGCCCTGCGTTCCGTCCTTCATTCGGCCTGCGTAGCGGATTTGTCCAGTCCATCCTCGCAACCAAGCGTCCCGCGCCCTGGCTGTGGCGACGCCGCGGCATTGATCTGAGCTCAACGCCGCAGACGGTTCTCGATTGCGGCGACAGCGTGCGGCTCACCGGCTTCCACAACCCGCAGCCGGCTGGCCGCAAGTCACGGGGACTGGTCGTGCTGATTCACGGCTGGGAGGGCTGCCACGAATCAAACTATCTTTACTCCATGGCCTGTACGCTGTGGCAGGCCGGCTACAACGTGTTCCGGCTCAACCTGCGCGACCACGGCGGCACGCATCACCTGAACGAAGAACTGTTCCATTCTGCGCGTATCGCCGAAGTGCTGGGCGCGGTGCGTGCCATCCGCGAACTCGACTCCACGGACCCCTTCTCAATGATCGGCTTTTCGTTGGGCGGGAATTTTTCGCTGCGCGTCGGACTGCGCGGTCCCGATGCCGGCCTGCGCCCTGCCCTTTGCATCGGCATCTCGCCGGCGATCAATCCCGGCTCGACCCTTAAAGCGATCGATGACGGCCCTGCTTTGGTCAATCGCTACTTTCTCGACAAGTGGGCGAAGACGCTCGATGCAAAAACCAAAGCCTGGCCGGACCGCTACGACTTCTCCGATTACCTGAAGCTGGAAACTTTCGTCGCCATCACCGAGAAATTCGTCGAGGATTTCACCGAGTACGGCACGCTCGAAAATTACCTCTCGCAATACACGCTGACGCCCGAGATCCTGATGCGCTCACCGACGCCGCTGGCGATCCTCACCGCCACGGATGACACGGTGATTCCGCTGCACTATTTCGACGGCTTGCAGGTGGGCGGGTCAATCGCGGCTTTCGACGTCGTACCTCACGGCGGCCATTGCGGCTTCATCAAAAACTGGCGGATGGACTGCTGGGCCGAAACCCGCGTGCTGGAGCTGCTGACACATATGCGATGACGCGTCACACCGGCGAAAGCCGGTGTCCAGAGTCCTAAAAGACTGGATTCCGGCTTACGCCGGAATGACAAATTAAGAAAAATCCAAGCGTTTGATGATCCGGGCGTAGACGCCAGGCAGCCAGCGCTTGAGATACACCACCAGCGCTTCCTTGCCGACCAGCACTTCCTCGCGATTGTTTTCTACCGCGCGCCAGATCTTCTCGGCGCAGACCTCGGCACTGATGCCCTTCTCCTGGCCCGGATCCATCTTGCCGTGCGCGCCGCCGCTGCCGGTGATGGCATTGAGCGAAACATTGGTTTTGACGTACCCCGGACAGGCCAGTGTGAAATGCACGCCCTGTCGCCACAGTTCCGCTTGCGCCGCCTCGTAGAATCCGTGCAGCGCATGCTTGGCCGCGGCGTAGCCGGAACGCAGTGGCGAGCTGATGTAGCCGACCACGCTCGACACCACCACCACGTGGCCGCCGCCGTGCTGGATCATGCCCGGCAGCACGGCCTTGGTCAGCGCCACGGTGGCGAAGAAATCCAGCTCGAAGATCTGCCGGTAAACCTCCAGTGTGGTCTCCATCACCGTGCCGCGCTGCGAGATGCCGGCATTGTTGACCAGCACGTCGATCGGGCCGAAGAAACCCTCGGCCTTGCGCAATGCGTCAGCGGCGTCGCCGAGCTTGAGCAGGTCCAGCGGCAGCACCGCGACCTGCGCAGGGTTCGGGCAGGCCGACTTCACTCGCTGTAATTCAGACTCGCGGCGCGCCGACAGAATCACTTTGGCGCCGCGCTGCGAGGCCAGCAGCGCCATGGCCTCTCCAATCCCAGAAGAGGCTCCGGTGATCCAGACGACTTTCCCGGCGAGTTGTGTCACGCAGCTTTTTCCAGCTTCTGCTCCCATTTGCCGACGGCGGCGAGGCCGTTCATCTTGGCCCGATGCAGGTAGGCACGCTGACCGGCGGCGAAGTTCTCCTTGCGTCCGCCCCAGGCTTTGAGTGCCGCAGCCTGCAAGGCACGGCCGTAAGAGAACGACAGCACCCACGGACCGCCGCCCATGCGGTTCATCTCATCGAGATGCGCGGTCGCGTCTTCGTCGGACTGGCCGCCGGACAGGAAAGCGATGCCCGGCACCGCCGGCGGCACGCAACGCTTGAGCGTCGCCAGCGTCATCGCGGCAACGGTCTTGCGGTCAGCCTGCGTCTTGCACTTCTTGCCCGAGATCACCATGCCGGGCTTGAGCACGATGCCCTCGAGCGCGACGTTCTGATACTGCAACTGCAGGAAGGTCTGGGTCAGCATCCACTCGCTGACGCGCTGGCATTCCTCGATGGTGTTGCTGCCGTCCATCAGGATCTCCGGCTCCACGATCGGCACGATGTCCTGTTCCTGGCATAGCGCGGCGTAGCGCGCCAGCGCATGCGAATTGGTGTGGATGGCGTTCCAGGCCGGCGCGCCATCGCCGATGGTGATGACCGCACGCCACTTGGCGAAACGCGCGCCGGCTTCGCGGTACTTGATCAGGCGCTCACGCAAGCCATCGAGACCTTCGGTGATGGTTTCCTCGGGGCCGCCGTTGGGCAAGGGCTTGGCGCCCTTGTCCACCTTGATGCCCGGGATGATTCCCTTCTTCGCCAGCGCCTGCGTGAACGGCGTGCCATCCGCGCATTTCTGGAACAGGGTTTCTTCGTAGAAGATCACGCCGCTGGTGAAGGCTTCATTACCCGGCGCGGTGAACAGCATCTCGCGATACGCGCGGCGGTTCTCCTCGGTGTTCTCGGTCTTGATGTTGTCGAAGCGCTTGCCGATGGTGGCGGTGGATTCGTCGGCGGCAAGGATGCCGCGGCCGGCGGCGACCATGCCGCGGGCGGTGTCGTTCAGCAGTTTCAGATTCATTTATCTCTCTCTAGTTAAAAAATTGGCGGAGAAGGAGGGATTCGAACCCCCGGACAGTTGCCCGTCTCCGGTTTTCAAGACCGGCGCATTAAACCACTCTGCCACTTCTCCGTTTCAAGGCAAATTATCGTTCAAGTCTTGGCAGGATTCGACGATTCCGCAGGAAGCGGAATCGGACGCATGAAATGCGCCCGCAGGGCGGACGCTATGGACAGCGTCCGTCAACCCCCGGACGGTTGCCCGTCTCCGGTTTTCAAGACCGGCGCATTAAACCGCTCTGCCACCTCTCCGTTTCGCGGCGGATTTTAGCTGACGCACCGGCGGCCGGCCGACCGGGAAATACTCAAAGCCCATTTCCCGCAACGCTTCAGGTTCGTACAGATTGCGGCCGTCGAAGATCACCGGCTGTTTCAGGCGTTTCTTCAGCGCGTCGAAGTCGGGGCTGCGGAACTCGCTCCATTCCGTGACCACGATCAGGCCATCGGCGCCATTCGTCGCTTCCAATGCGCTGCTGCAGACACGGAATCCCTTGGCGCTGGCGTACACGCGTCGCGCCTCGATGCCCGCCTCGGGGTCATAGGCTTGCACCTGTGCGCCCGCTTTCAGCAACGTGTCGATCACCACGAGGCTCGCCGCCTCACGCATGTCGTCGGTGTTCGGCTTGAACGCCAGACCCCACAGCGCAAACGTGCGACCCTTGAGCTTGCCGCCGAAATAATCCGTCACCTTCGCCACGAAACGGCTTTTCTGTCGCATGTTCACCGTGTCGACCGCCTGGATCAGCTCCGGCCGGTAGCCCGACTTGTGCGCGGTGCTCGCCAGCGCCTTGACGTCTTTGGGAAAGCACGAACCACCGTAGCCAACGCCGGGGTAGATGAACGAAAAACCGATGCGCGAATCGGAGCCGATGCCGACACGTACCTGCTCAACATCGGCACCGACCTGCTCGGCGATGTTGGCGATCTCGTTCATCAGGCTGATCTTGGTCGCCAGCATGGTGTTGGCGGCGTACTTGGTCAGCTCGGCCGAGCGCACGCTCATCACCAACAGCTTGTCGTGGCTGCGGTTGAACGGCGCATACAACGCGCGCATCAACTTGAGCGGCTTCTCGCGGTCGGCACCGACGATCACGCGGTCCGGTTTCATGAAGTCCTCGACCGCCGCGCCCTCTTTGAGGAACTCGGGGTTGGATACGACATCGAAATCGCATTTCAGCTTGCGCTTCTTCAGCTGCTTGTCGATCTCGGCATGCACCGCATCCGCCGTGCCCACCGGCACGGTCGATTTGTCGGCGATGACCTTGTATTCAGTCAAATGTGCGCCGATCGTGCGCGCCACCGCCAGCACGTAACGCAGGTCAGCCGAGCCATCTTCGCCCTGCGGCGTACCGACGGCGATGAACAGCACCTGCCCGTGCGCGATGCCCTCGGCGGCGTCGGTGGTGAAACGAATCCGCCCCGCCTGCACATTGCGTTTCACTAGCGGTTCCAGGCCCGGCTCGTGGATCGGGATCTCGCCACGCTTCAGCCGCGCGACCTTGGCGGCGTCGTTGTCCACGCACACCACCTGGTTGCCGCGCTCGGCGAAACAAGCGGCCGTGACCAGCCCGACGTAGCCGCTACCAAAAAGAGTGATGCGCATGTAAGACCCGGGTTAGTGCGACAGAGGGATTCGAATAGAAGACTTATCTATTTGAGAGGCACGGGGTCCATTTTCGTCTATTTCAACATGGGGGCGCCAGTTAGTGTCGTCGCCCCACAGTTCTCGATCATTGTGGGGACAAATTGCGCGCAACGGCTTTCAGTGCCGCAAGATAGATTGCGTGCAGAATCCCGAGCTTTGGCGTCCTGCCAAACGGCCGCTGGGGCGCTGGCTCAAAGAATTCGGACGTGTAGGGCAATTCAAGCGTATTACGCAGGTTGAATTTCGTTGAATAACTCAGCCCGCTGGCCCTGAACGGGCCCCCATCGTCGCGTTCAATCAGAAACTCCCAAGCCAGCACCTGCCCCGGCCCGGTCTTGCGACTGGTGCCAGGAGCGACACGCACCATCGGTAGTTCGCTACCACTATCGTGATAACCCACCGCCATCACCAGCGCCGGGCGTGACTTGGGGGCGGGCTTAAGTCGGGAATCCTCTGGAAACCGACACCAGACCAGATCGCCCGGCTCCGGCAGAACAAACCGGGTCGGAGACGTCATGCGCGGCACTAAAGCAGGCTCTTGGTGACCCTCATGTATCCCTGCGGAACGATCCGCTTGATAGCCGATAATTGCTTTTGACTCAGCGATCCGTCGTCTTGTTCGTAGGCAGGCAGTTGCTCTTGAGCCATCTTCGCCAGTGCGACATGCAGCACCTGGGTTTCCGACATGCCCAAGCGCTTCGCCAGCGTATCGGCGGTTCGGCGCGTAACGCCAAAAGCTGTGTCACGATCACGGAAACGGAACAGCAGGGCATCCTTCTTTGGTGCAGCCCCGCGCTGTTGCGGGACACGATTTGAGCTATGAGCTGGCATGCAAGTAACCCTCATGGATATACTCAGTATATCCTCAAACATACATGAATTTTTGGGCAGGTCACTAGGGAAGACCTGATTAATTCCCGTTCGTGGTGAGCTGGCCGAACCATGAACGAAAAAAAGATACGGCACTTCAGCAGCACGGCCATTCACCCTTCGACATGCTCAGGGCGAACAGCCAATTGTTCTGAAGCCCCCTAGAACAACCGGTTGGTGCCGACAGAGGGATTCGAACCCCCGACCTACGCATTACGAATGCGCCGCTCTACCAACTGAGCTATGTCGGCCAAAGCCAGAGTTTTGGGGGCGCGATTATAGCGGGCCAGCGCCCGCGTAAAACTATTTACGCCAGCACTCCGTTACGGTGGCGGTGTTATTGACGATGCCCCGCACGCCACTGGCAGTCAAAGTCAGATCGCCGCACTTGTCACTGGTCATGCTGCCGGTGCGCACCGCCCGCAAGGCGTAATCGTTCACCGCGACGGTAAAGATGCGCAGGTTGTAATACGCCGTGCCGCCATCGGTAGGAACGGCCTGGGCGAACATCCCCGGCACATCGTCGGCAACGCAAGTACCCACCGTACCGCCGCTATCGGAACCGCAGTAAGTGCCGTTGTTGGCGTTGAAACGCTCCATCGCCTGAGCCAAACCCACCAGCGCCAACTGTGCGTCCGAACGTTTCGATCTGGCGATGTACTCCTTGTACGACGGAATCGCGATGGTAGCCAGGATGCCGATGATGGCGACCGTGATCATCAACTCGACCAGCGTGAATCCCTGATTTTTTCCGCGCATGATCGCCTCTTTTTTTATCAATCCGATCGTTTCAGCCAGTGTACCTTGTTGACTGTATTACTGAACTGCGCGGGGTTGCACTCAGAGCCGATGCAGACCAGGCCACCGCCGAAAGACGGGAAAATAAGCGCGGGGTCCGAAGGCAGCCCCTGCTGGGCGAGGACCACCGAGCGGTCGTCCCGGTCACAGGACGTCGTCGCGCATTTGGCCGGATCGCTGGTGTTGCTGTAGTCCACGAACGGTGTGCCGTTGATCACGCTCAGCAAATAAAACCGTGACTGGCCGGGCACCACCGAACAGGCACTACTGCTGATATTCGGCGTAAAGCTGGCGAAGAACGAATTACCGCCAATCGTCAGCGGCTCAGTGAAAATTTTCTCGCCTCTGAAAGTCCGGGTGACCGTCGTCACCCCATCCACGGTCGTCGAGTTCTTGGTTAACAACTTGATGTAAAACCCGGAAGCTGCGTCCAGCGAGGCTTGTGCCACCTCTGCCGTGCCAGTGCCGTCACCCACCGTGGTGCCCTCACCAATCACGTTGTCGGTAGCGTCGTATAACGTGCGGATGCCAGTGGGATTGGGGTCGGGCACTGTTCCAGACTCAATAATGGATAACGGATTCACTGGTCCCTTCTGGAAATCCGGATCCTTCAACGCGTAGAAGCGATCCTCAATGGTCGTGTTGTTGGGGTTCTCGCGGTAGCCGGAACCAATGGCAATCGCCAGAAACCGTACCCCGTTCACTTCATTCAGCACCACGTCAGGTGAGGCAAAGAAGCGGCGCGCATTGGCTTCCGTGCGACTAGCCTCTGCCGTATCGGCGTCCGAGAGCATGGCGATGCGCGAACCGGTGGCCAGATTTGTGGCCGTATCTGCCGCCGCATGGCCCGCGTTCAGGATGATGCGGAAGATCTGACCGCCACTGTCGGCGACATAGATGCGGTCGGCAAGGCCGTCAGCGTCCAGATCCACCACCTTGGGCGAGGCCGGGATACTGAACTTCATACTGCTCAAGGTCAGGTCCGGCAGATCACCTGTAATACCGACATTGCTCGAAGCCCACCACAGCCGCTCGCCGGTATCGGCGTCGGCGATGTAGACCGCGCGACCTTGGTCGGCGCTGTCCTTCAGTTTGATAAAACTGTCCGCGTCAGGATCGTAGCCGCCGGTGAAAATGATCACGTCCTTGGTCGCGCCCTTGTACTTGATCTTGCGCACCACGGCGTCCGACCAGGTCTGGCCCAACTCGATGTAACTACCGCTGCCGCCGTAAATCGCCCAGCGCAGCTTGGGCGTGGCGCGGCGCGTGACATCGAGCGAGTAGTAATTGCGACCGCCGCGACGCATGCCGACATACAGGTGGATGAATTCCTCCACGCTGCTCGTGGTCTGCACGTTACCGTCGCTATTCAAGACCAGCAGATCGCTGTTCAGGTCCTTGTGCCGGCGGGTGATCGGGCCATCCAGCCCATAGGGCCGCCGTTTGTAGTCGCCAAGATTATTGCGGTAGCTGTACAGATTTTTCAGCAATTCCTTGGGCGTGAACGCGAAGATTTCCTCTCCGGTGGTGGTATCCACCGCGTGCAAAGCGCCCTCGTTGTCGCCGAAATAAACCGTGGAATCGGCGACGATACTGGGGGCCGTGCCGGTCTGTTTATAAGTGATTACCACCGGCTGCGAATGCAGGGGGTCGCCGATGCTCTGTCGTGCATCGGTGATGGAGCCGTCGAGATCCGTATCGTCCACGTCGATGCCGCGCGCCCAGTCGAGAATATCCGTAAGGTCTACATAGGGCGCGGTCGACGGCAGGCCGACCATGGCCTTGGTGATATTGCCGCTGTCGCCAGGGTCGGTGGTGTTGCTGCTGATAAGTTCATGTGCGTCGACGGAAACATCCACCGGGCTTACCGTAGCCGCCGGTGGTTTATCGGCACCGGTGTAGGTATAGGTCTCGCGAGTGTCAAAGGCGCCGGTCGTCGCATCGCCGAGTTCGGCAACCGCGCCACCCAGAGAAACTTCGGAACCGTCCACCGCATCGCTCCAGACGCTTTTTGCCGTGGACTTGAAAAAACCGGTAGCGACGTCCACCGCTTCCAGATTGTTGGCGTCCGCGATCTTGGTCACGCCGCTGAACTGCTTCAAGGTGTATTTCTTGATGTTGCCATCCCATTTCACCTCAGCGACCGGCTTGAACAGGGCGAAGTAGAGCTCGTCGCGGTTGGTCAGGCGGTTGAAGGTGTTCACGGTCACCGCAGGCGCTGCGAACGTGGTGTCGATGTCCAGCACGACGTCCAGAATCTGGTCGAGCGCGCTTTCGATCTCGCTCTGACTGGTCGCACTGAAATACTGGCCCTTGCCGACCTTGGCGGTATTCAGCAATAAGGCCGTGTGCTCATCGTTCGGCCTGGCCTTGTAAACATCGATGACATGAGTGTTGATTTTTCTGCCACCGATGCCCACCTTCTGCAGAAAACGTGCCCATTCATCCAGATTGGCGAGGGTGCAGGTGCCGCCAGAACAAGGAAATGAGCCGGTCGTCGGCGTCACTACACTGGTCGCTACATTGCCCGTGACCTGAAAGCGATTGCCGCCATTAGGGCAGACGCCGGTAGTCGTTGTCGGGCTTGTGCAAGCGGTGCAACCGCCATTGAAGTCGGTGCAGTCGTTCTTAGGATCGGAACCGGCTATCGGGGAGGTGTAGTCCGAAATGCTGCAGCTGCCGGAATTGGCGTAGCAAGAAAAAGTGTTGCCGAGAGGAGGATCGGAGATTGTCTGCGGAGCCGAGTCATTGGTGACCAATGTCCGCACCGATTTAGTACCGGTGGCCGTGTAGGTCTTGCTGCCGCTGCCGCCCGGTGAAGCCGAGCAATTGCCACCCTGGGAAGCAAGGAGAGGCACCGCGCAGTTCGACCATGAGGTTGTCACCGTGGTCGTCTGTCCGCTGGCCGGACTGTTAGACGTGATCGTGGTTGTCTGTTCCGGACAGGATGTCGCATACGGAAGGGTCTGCGCACCCGAGCCGGTCAGCTTCAGGCACACCGTTACAGCGGGGCTGGTGGTGGCACTGGTCGTGACTGTATTGTCGGATACAGGTGCTGTTTCATAGGTGATTCCAGAAACGCTGTATCGCAACTGGCCGGCCGGGCATGAAGATAGGGCCGAGGTCGCGGTGTTGGTGTCGTTAGACCGAATAGTGGTTACAGTCGTGCTGACGCCCGAATCGACAACTGTTGTTTCTGATCCAACAGTGGGCGGAGGATCGACGGTAGTGACGTATCTGTTGGTCACAGTGATAGTGGGGCTGTCGTCGTCAAACGTGGTGACACTTTCGGCGGTCGTGACATTGACGCTTGAGTGACATGCGCACGCACTGCTGACAGCGCTGCATTGCGTGGCATATTCGGAAGTCGACAGTGTCAGCGTACAGTCAGTTGTTGTCGCAAAGCAGCCGGAAGTTGCCCCGAGATAGGTCGTAGTCGCTAAGCCGCTGGACCGGGTGAAATTGGGGTATTGCATCTGCGCGGTGCTGGCGAGCAAGGCCAGCCTCGCGGTATTTTCCGCGGTATCCCGCGCCGGGCCGTTCGAGTTCGGGTTGGTGACAAAGACGATGGACGTGGGGCCGCAGTTGGCGTCGGTCAGCGGCAATGCGAAATCCGATGGAACCACGTCGTAAGCCGCCGCATCCGGCTGACCGCTGATGACGCCGCCGGGAAACACCGCAAGACCGCCGCTCAGATAGTTGTAAGCGTCGAAGAACAGGTCGCCATACGGGGTGTTGGCAGGCCGCTTTTCGTTAGGGTCAGTAATGTTTGCGTCGATACTGTCAAGAATGTTGGTGAGCGCGAGCTTGTTGGCATCGTTCATCGGCCGCATGTGATAGCGCACGAATCCGCCGGCAGGCTGGCTGGCACTACCGCCATTGTTGAACTCCATCAGGCCGACACTGGTGAGGCCGTCAAGATTGGCAATAGCGTTCTTGATCGCACGCACCTCGGCCTGGCCCGTGGTCGGGGTTTCGAATTTCTGACTGTTTTCAGACCAGTTGGCGGTGTTGTCTAGGATGATCAGCAGGTTGCGCTGACCCGAAGTGTCGTCGTTCGCCGGAAAAAAGACATCGGTGTCGTCAGCGTGCACATGCGGCAATCCGGCGCTCAACGTCAACGCCAGTGCGATGACCAGATGGAATCCACGCATCACTTTTGTTCTGTTCATGGTGTTGCTCCTGACCGCATTGCACATTTATTCACCGTTCGCCCTGAGCTTGTCGAAGGGCATGGGCCTGTCCTGAGGGCCCTTCCCCGCTCATCCTTCGACAGGCTCAGGACGAACGGGAGAAGGGGGCTCAGCACGAACGGAAATTGTTTAGGGATGTTCATGTCTGGTTCGGACAGCGGATGGCGACGCGCTGCTGCTGCACCGATCCGGCGCTGCTGCTGCCGTACTGAGAACTGGCGTCAATATCGAAACAGCAGCTGGCGAACGAACTATCGAGGCTGTCGCCGATGACAATGACGCCGGGATCGGTGCCGGCAGAAACGGCGGTGCCGCAGGCACCCATGGTGGTGCAGGCGCCACGGAACACGATCGTCGCCGAACTGCTGACGACGCTGGTGTCGGCGTAGGGCGTGCGCGAGATCAGCGTGCTCGGGCAGGCCGCCGCTGAATTCAGGATGGGCGCCAACGTGTTGACGCCCACCGCATTGATCTCGGACATGATGAGACGGATGGCAGCCTCGCCCGCCTGGAACGCCGAGGACTGGAACTGCATGGCAGTCGCCATGCGCGTCTGCTGGGTGGTCGCCCTCACAGCCGCAAGCCCGAGCATGGTCAGCACCAGCAAAAACATCAGGGCAACCATCAGCGCGGCGCCGCGCTGCGCGGCGCTGCTGCCGCGTGGTGTCATTCCGAGCGCCAGCGAGGAATCTGGCGTGGGGGCTTGTACAAATTCAAACGGCATCAGATTCCTCGTCGCCATGGGCTCCTCGGAATGACAAGAATGTTGGTTTTTCATGGCGAGCGGTTACGGATTTCGATGGTGGAAACGAAGGTGCGGCGGCGCAGGGCGTCGCTGCGGGTGAAGATCGGCGCATCGAGCACGAGGTAGCGCTGCAAGGCATTGTCCGGGGCTCCGGCGGCAGCGCCGGTGGTGCTGATTGAAGACGCCAGCACGCCAACGCGCACCGAAATGATCTTGGCCCAGTCCGCCGCCGCGACCTGGTTGGCGCGGACGTAACGCGTGGCGAAGACCGGCGACACGGGCGGCACGACGGCTGGGTTGCTGTTGGTGTCCACGCCGTAGAGCACTTGCAGGGTTTCGATGCCCTCGACCAGCGGCTGCTGACCACCAGTAATTGCGGTCGCCGCAAAAGTCGTGGGATGGAGAGAAAAGCTGCGGCACATCAGACGGCGCGTGCGAGTCGCCGTATCAATGCTGACAAAATAGCGATTGGCGACGATCGCCGGTTCTGTTGCAACCGGCTGTGGCACAGCGCGCCCCAAGCAATCAACGGTGCTGCGGTACTGGATCTGGATCTGGTCGGAAAGACCGCCACCACAGTCGAAGGACCCCGGAGCGTTGGTCGCTGTCGCGCAGGTTTCACCGGTGCCCAGCGTGCCTGAGGGGTTGTCCTCATTGGTAGTGGAACAGGCAGAGATCGCCGGGCAGGTCCCGGTAATGAAGGCTGGCGGACCGCCGGCCTTGGGGTAGCCGGCCATGCGGATATCGCGCTGCAGAAAATACATCGCCAGCCGTGCGTTCTCCTGGATGTTGCCCATCGCCTCCTGCGCAGTGAACGACGACTTGTTGGCGAGGAAAATCTGCCCTGTGGCGGCCAGCAGCAAAAGACCGAGCGTGCTGGCGATCAACAACTCGATCAATGTTAGACCGGATTGGAGCGAAGGCCGTTCACCCTTCGACAAGCTCAGGACGAACGGCTGTTGACGCGTCGAATCAATCATCATGGCTGTATCGTCAGGCTGACGGTCTGGGTCTCGATCAGGGATTGACCGCTGGATTGCGTGGTGGTGGTGGCCGTGGTCGTGGAGGTCTTCACCCGCTCGTCCCAGCTCACCCGGATGCGGCGCATCGAATCCGCAGCGCACACCACCGTAGCGCCTGCTGCATTAACGCAGTCCACCAGCAGACTGCCGTTCGGCAACAGGTCCCTGATCCCGCCCAGACGATTGGAACCGTCGGCGTAACCACACGTGGCAAAGAAACGATCGTAGAGAGCCATCTGCGCCCCGGTACAAGCAACGGCAGCCGGCGCCGTCGTGTTGACGTAGTCCACGCTGCAGAGCGGCGACGGCGCAGCGCCCGCACAGTTCACCGAACTTGAATCGAATCCGTCGTAAGCGAAAGCCCGCGTGGCGACACGATTGGAATACAGGCGCTCGGCCATGTCACTGGCGATGAACGTGGCCTGGCTGCGGAAGTACGAACCCTGGTTGGCGCGCACGCCAACCACCTGCATCGCGGCGATGCCCATCAGACCGAACGAGAGGATGGCCATGGTCACCAGAATTTCGGTGAGGGTGAATCCCGCCTCTTTTGTCATCCTGAGCACAGCGAAGGATCTGATCAGATTCATCGCTACGCTCGGAATGACACCATTCGAATGGTTCATGGCGTGCAAGTTGTCGGATCCGCCGTGACCGGATTCGTCTGCGAGCGGCTGGTGGGTGTCGTGAGTCGCGTCTGCCCGGAGGTGCTGATGACGATCTCGCGCGCATCCGCCTGCGCGGCGGCGCCGCCTCGCGAGTCACACAGCACGATCGTGCCGATGTGGCTCGGCGCCATACCCTGACTGTTGAAGGTGACGCGGTTGACCACATTGGTATTGCCACGCAGGGTAGTGCCGCCGGTCAGCGCCTCATGGGAATCCAGAACGGTTTCCGCGGCGGTGTCGGTGGATGCGGTCAATACCGTGCCGGCGGGAATCACCCGGTTATCACTGGCGCGCAAGATGGGGTTGGCCAGCGTCGCACCCGATGCAAACGTGGTCGCGCCGTTGAGTGTGCCGAGCGTGCCGGCGTTTTCCGCAAAAACGATCCAGCCGCCTTCCCAACCGGCGCTGAGCGTGTTGCAGGCAAGCTGGGTCGAGCTACGGCACACCGTAACCGGGATGTTGCGCTTGAGCGCCTCGGTGCGGGCGAATTTCAGTGCGTAGATGAACTCGTTGGTCTGCGACGACAGACGATTGTTGCGGATCGTGGTGATGAATCCCGGCACCGCAACGGCCATCAGGATCCCGGCGATCGCCATCACGACCATGAGTTCCAGCAGGCTGAATCCATCCTGTGCGGCTTTCATGAGCGTTGGTGTACCTGACCGGGGCGCGGCGCAGCCGTGCAAGCCGATGGAAGGAGGGGCGTCTGCGGATGAACGGCGATGCTTGTGGGCTTGGTCACGCTCCGGACGAGGTGGTGTGCCGAGGCGGGCGCCAGGGTGATGCCGAGGCGGAAATGCCCGGTGTTGAGGAAAAGCCCCTCGGTTTCCGACGCGCCGATCAAGGGCAGGCCACTGGATGTGCGCGGACGCAGGCCGGCCCAGTGCTGTTCGATGGGCAGATGCGCCAACGCCGGCCACAGACGGGTGGCACGATTGAGCAGGTGCACTCGCGCGGCGCAAGTTGGTGCGGAGTCGAAGCCGACCTCTTCCAGCGTGCTGCCGACCAGGATGCGACCATCCTTGCGCGGCACCAGGTAGATCTCGTCGTCGAGAACGATGTACTGGAGCAGGCCCGGCTTGCCGCGCAGCAGCAGCATCTCGCCCTTGATCGGCTTTACGCCCGTCGGGGGGTGCAGCTGACCGCTCCATGCCCCAGTGGCGAGGACGACGTGAGCGCAGGCGATTTTCTTGCCTTGCGTCTTCACGCCGCAGACGCGGCCTTCCTCAATCAGGATCTCTTCGACCGCGCTCTCAATGACCTCAGCGCCCTTGAGCCTGAGCGCGTTGCGCAATGCGGCGAGCAGACGCGGGCTGCGCACTTGCGCGATGTCAGGCCACCACTGGTCCTGCATCTGCGCGCCGCAGCGCCAGAACTGCGGGTCGATGCCAGTGAGCGATTGCAGTTCCGCGCACCAGCCGGGATACGCGCGCAGGCTTTCATCCAGCAGCGGTTTCAATCCGGGTTCGCAATGGCCGGGGGGCAGCGGCGACAGGATTCCGCCGCCGGCCCACGAAGCCTGAGTGCTGGCGATGGCTGTGTCGTAGATCTGCACATGCAGACCTTCCCTGCACAAGGCCCACGCCGACGACAGGCCGATGATGCCACCGCCGATGACGATGACGTCGGGAGGTTGAACACTACGGCGCTCTCGTGCTGCCTGGATTCCCGCCTGCGCGGGAATGACGACATTTTTTTCAGCGGCGTTCACGCCACCATTCCCGCACCATGTCGAATATCAACAGACCCGCACCGAGGGTGATGGCGGAATCGGCGACATTGAACGCAGGGTAATGCCAGCCGGCGAAGTGAAAATCGAGGAAGTCGACGACGTAGCCGCGGGTGACGCGGTCGATGACGTTGCCCAACGCGCCGCCGAGGATCAGGGTGAAGGCGATCGCCTCATGGCGATGACCCGTCGGGTTCTTGCGCAGCCACCAGAGGATGCCGAGGCTGACACCGACGCCCAGCGCGACGAAGAACAACGGCGACGCACTGCTGAACATGCTGAACGCGGCGCCGGTGTTATGCAGCCGCACCAGATTGAAGCCGTAGAAAACCGGCAGCACATCGAACCAGGCCAGGCTCTTCACCACCAGCTGCTTGGTGATCTGATCCAGCACGATGACGGCGGCGGAAATCCACAGCCAGTAGACGTTTTTGTATTGGAAGGCCAAAAGACACCCCGGACGTTCGATTTTCTAATTCATGGTTCGACAGGCTCACCACGAACGATGGACTCATGTATCAATCCGTTCGTCCTGAGCCCTTCGATTGTCATTCCCCCGTTCGTCCTGAGCTTGTCGAAGGATGAACGGATTTCGCTAAACGAGAAACTTCTACCCAATCGCCGCGCATCATCGCTTCTTTTTTTCTGCGGCTCCAGCCCTTGATTCTGAGTTCCATAGTCAACGCCTCTTCGCGCGTAACGACTTCCTGACTGAAACGTAACTGAACCGGACGACGATCATGCGTATAGCCCGGCACTGATCCTGACTGGTGCTGGCCCAAGCGCAGCTCAAGATTGTCCGTATGTCCGGTGTAATAACTACCATCTGAACATTCAAGAATGTAGACCCAAAAACTCATGCCCCATCCTCGCTTTACCGTCGCCCTTCGACAAGCTCAGGGCGAACGGGAAAATAATTTACCGTTCGTGGTGAGCCTGTCGAACCACGAACAACGCAGCCTCTTTAAATAAAGCGCCTTACTTCGCCCGCACCGCTGATATTGCTCACGCAACGCCCGCACAGCAACGGATGGTGCGAATCCTTGCCGACATCCGCGCGGCGATGCCAGCAGCGTTCGCATTTGGCATGAGTACAGGCCGTGGCGCTGATGGAGAGCTCCTCGCCCTGCCCTTGCTCGACATGGGCCGCTGAAGTGATGAACCAGAAGCGCAGCTCCTCGCCCGGCTGTTGCAGGGCCTTGAGCATGTCGCCGCCGGCGCGCAGGGTCACTTCCGCATCGAGGCCGGAGCCGATACCGCCCTTGATGCGCAGGTCTTCGAGCGCCTTCTTGACGGCCTCACGTGCGGACAGCAGACGCGGCCAGTCCAGCGCATCCGTCTTCGGCGGCTCTGGCAGCGCGTGCCACACCTGCGAGAACACGCTGCGCGAACGGTCCCCCGGCATCGCCTCCCAGATTTCATCGGCAGTGAACGACAGGATCGGCGCGATCCAGCGTACCAGCGCTTCGGCAATGTGAAACAACGCAGTCTGCGCCGAGCGTCGCGCCAGGCTGTCGGCGGGCGTGGTGTAGAGACGATCCTTGAGGAGGTCGAGATACAGGCCGCCGAGATCGGTGACGCAGTAGTTGTGCAGCTTCTGGTAGACGAGATGGAACTGATAATCCTCGTAGGCCTGCACGATCTCGGCCTGCAAGGTCGCGGCCTGCGCGAGCGCCCAGCGGTCCACCGCCAGCATTTTGTCTGCGGCGACCGTGTGCCTGGACGGATCGAAGCCGTGCACGTTGGACAGCAGATAGCGCGCGGTGTTGCGGATGCGCCGGTAGGCGTCTGACATGCGCGTGAGCAACTGTTTGGAGATCGCGACCTCGCCGGAGTAATCGCTGGCCGCGGCCCACAGGCGCAGCACGTCGGCGCCGAGCGTGCTGAACACTTCCTGCGGTGCGACCACATTGCCCAGCGACTTCGACATCTTGCGGCCCTGCTCGTCCACGGTGAAGCCGGTCGTCATCACCGCGCGATACGGCGCGCGGCCGTGCATGGCAGTGCTGGTGAGCAGGGACGACTGGAACCAGCCGCGATGCTGGTCGGAACCCTCCAGATACAAGTCACCGACGGGCGCGACGCCGTTGATCAGCGCCTCCGGCTCGTTGGCCTTGAACACGCATTGATGCACCACGCCTGAGTCGAACCAGACGTCCAGCGTGTCGGTACTTTTCTCGTAAGACCCGGCTTCCGCGCCCAGCCAATCTTTGGCGTCGCTGCCAAACCAGGCTTCAAGGCCGTTCTTCTCCACCGCATCGGCGACCTTGTGCAACAGCTGCACCGTCTGCGGATGCAGCTCCTGCTTCTCGCGGTGCGTGAATACCGCCATCGGCACGCCCCAGAAGCGCTGGCGCGAGATGCACCAGTCGGGACGGCCGGCAACCATGCCCTCGATGCGCTCCCGGCCCCAGCCCGGCACCCACTTCACCTGCTGGATTGCCGCCAGCGCCTGGCCGCGCACACTCCGCGCCGCATCGGCACGGCCGCGCACTTGATCCATCGAGATGAACCACTGCGGCGTCGCGCGGAAGATCAGCGGAGACTTGTGCCGCCAGCAGTGCGGAAAGCTGTGGGTGATCTCTGCACGGTGCAGCAACGCGCCCGACGACGTGAGTGCGGCGAGGATCGGCTCTTCGGCCTTGCGTACGTGCTGGCCGCCGACCACCGGCGTGTCGGCGCGATAGACGCCATTCGATTGCACCGGGTTGTCCACCGGCAGCTGGTAGACGCGGCCGACGTCGTAGTCCTCGACGCCATGCGCGGGCGCGGTGTGGACGAGACCCGTGCCGGCGTCGAGCGTGACGTGTTCGCCGCAGATGACCGGAACCTTGCGTTCGGCAAAGGGATGCTGTGCAAGCGCGCCTTCGAGTTTGCCGCCCTCGACTGTCGCAAGCACCTGCGCTGATTCTCCGTAGCGCTTTGCCGTGCTCTCCACCAAGTCCGCGGCCAGCACCACCAGCCCGCTGCGCTCAAAGCGCACCAGCGCGTAGGTCAGCGCGCGGTTGACCGCGATGGCCTGATTCGCCGGCAGCGTCCACGGCGTGGTGGTCCAGATCACGAAGCCAACTCTCTCCCGGCCCTGCGGGCCACCCTCTCCCGCATGCGGGAGAGGGGCTGGGGGAGAGGGCAGGCTGAATCGCTTCAGCACTTCGGCAGCGTCCACCGCCGCAAATGCCACATCAACCGCCTGCGATTTCTTGTCTTCGTATTCAACCTCAGCCTCGGCAAGCGAGGAACCGCAGTCCAGACACCAGTGCACCGGCTTGAAGCCGCGCACGACGTGGCCGTTGTCCACGATCTTGGCCAGACAGCGCAGCTGCTCGGCCTCAAAGGCCGGGTCCATCGTCAGGTATGGGCGGTCCCAGTCGGCAAGGATGCCGAGGCGCTTGAAGTCGGCGCGCTGGCGCTCGACCTGCTCGGCGGCGTACTCGCGGCACTTGGCGCGGAAGGTCTTGGCGTCAAGCTTGTCACTGACCTTGCCGTGCTTCTTCTCGACCTGGTGCTCGATCGGCAGGCCGTGGCAGTCCCAGCCCGGCGTGAACGGCGCATGCCGGCCCATCAGCCGGCGCGACTTCACCACGATGTCCTTCAACACTTTCTGCAGGGCGTGACCGATGTGGATGTCGCCATTCGCATAAGGCGGGCCGTCAATGAAACGGTACGGCTCGCGGTCATGCGTCGCCGCCTGCACCTGCGCGTACAGGTTCTCGCGCACCCAGCGTGCGGCGACCTCCGGCTCGCGCTTGGCCAGCCCCGCCTGCATCGGAAACTTCGTCTCCGGCAGGTTGAGGGTGTGTTTGTAGTCTTTTTTTTCTTCGGTCACTTTAATTCATTGGTTGTTCATGCTTCGACAAGCTCAGCACGAACGGTAGTTTAGTTGCCGTTCGCGCTGAGCCTGTCGAAGTGCGCTTGTGCGTCTTGGCTGTCCTTGTGCATCTGCGCGGCCAGCGCGTCGAGCGAATCGAACTTCGCCTCTGGCCGCAGAAACCTTGCAAACTCGACTTCCATCTCCTTGCCGTACCAGTCTCCAGACGCACCGAACACATGCGTCTCCAGCAGACAAGGCGTGCCCCCCAACGTCGGCCTCACCCCCAGATTGGCGACCCCGTTTTGCGGGGCGCCATTGTCAATGCGCGCACGCACCGCGTAAATGCCCATGCGTAACGCCGGCCGGCGCTTGAACACGATGTTCGCCGTCGGCATGTTCAGCTTGCGCCCCAGTTGCAGGCCGCGCCGCACACGCCCCAGATAACGATACGGCCGGCCCAATAGCTGCGCGGCTTTTTCCAGATCCGACGCTGCAAGGGCATCGCGTACCGCGCTGGAGCTGGCCCGCATCCCGGAAATCTCGACGGTACTCATCGCCTCGGCGACGAACCCGTGCTTTTCGCCCATGCGCTGCAGCAGGCTGATATCGCCGCCGCGCCCTGCGCCGAACCTGAAATCATCGCCGACCAGCACCGCTTTCACGCCCAGCTTCGCGACCAGCATGTCCTCGATGTAACGCTCGGCGGGCCAGGCTGAAAGCTGCTGGCCAAAACGCAGACAGTGCACGCGATCCACGCCAGCCTGCGACAGCGCGCGCAGCTTGCCACGCAGGCTATTGATGCGCCCCGGCGCGCTTGAAGGCACAAAAAACTCACGCGGCGTCGGCTCGAAGATCTGTATGACTGCCGGCAACTTCACGCGCGCAGCGTGCTGCTTGAGCCGGGTCACCAGCGCCTGATGGCCCAGATGAAAACCATCGAAGTTGCCGATAGACAGCACGCATCCGCGATGCCGCTCGCGCAGATTGTGCAGCCCGCGGATCAGTTCCATTTTTAGATTGAATGACGCAAATGCCGCGGCCGCAGGCCGCCAACCCAGAGCACCGCAAAATACAGCGCGGCGCAGGCGCTGATCACTTCGAGCATCCTCAGTGCGCGGTCACCCGCCCCGCCCGACAGCCAGCCCGCGAGGTCGCCCGCCAGCCAGACCAGCAGCAGCGCCATCGCCAGATTGGCTGCGAACAGGCGCAGCGCGAACACGATCCAGCCCGGCTGCGGGCGATAAGTGCCATCCCGGTTCAGGCGCCAGAACAGCAGACCCGCATTGATCCAGGCGGTGAACGAAGTCGAGATCGCGAGCGCGATATGCGGCGCGAAAAACCCCTGGCGCACGAGCAGCCAGGTCAGCGATGCGCTCACAACCATTCCTGCCGTCAGCGCGATGACGCCGTAACGCACCGGGATGCGGGTTTCCTGCCGGGCGTAGAACCCGGGGACCAGCACCTTGACCAGCGAAAAGCCCATGAAGCCGAAGGCGTAGGCCATCAGTGCCGCCATCGTCATCTCCACATCGTTGGCGGTGAAGCGCGAATACTGGAACAGCGTCGTCACCAGCGGGCCGGCGAGCAACAGCAGGCCGAGCATCGCCGGCAGGCCGATCAACAACAGCATGCGCAGACCCCAGTCGAGCGTGGCGCTGAAATGCTCCGGCGATTTTTGTGCGTGCTGTGCCGACAGGCTCGGCAGGATCACGGTGGCGATGGCGATACTGAAGATTCCGAGCGGGAATTCCATCACGCGGTCGGCGTAATACAGCCAGCTGACACTGCCGTTGCCCGGAATCAGCGAGGCCAGCAGGGTGTTGAGCAGCAGCGACAATTGCGCGATGGAGGAGCCGAACAGGATCGGCAGCATCAGCTGCACGATGCGCCGCACCTGCGGGTCCTGCCAACCCCAGCGCGGCCGCGCCATCAGCCCCAGCCGCGCCAGTGTCGGCAGCTGGAACCCGAACTGCACGAATCCCGCCAGCAGCACCGCCCAGGCCAGCGCGTAGATCGAGTCGGAATACAGCAGTGCCGCGCCCACCATGCAGACGTTGAGCAGCACCGGCGTCAGCGCCGGGACCGCGAAACGGCCGTGGCTGTTGAGTACGCCGGCGACCATCGCAGTCAGCGAGATCAGCATCAGGTACGGGAACATGATGCGCAGCAATCCGGCGCCCAGTTCCGACTTGCCCGGCACCTCGCTGAATCCAGGCGCGAACAGGCTCATCAGCAGCGGCGCACCGGCGACACCAAGCACGGTGATCAGCAGCAACACCCCGCCCAGCGTGCCACTGACCACGCTCAGCAGCTGACGTTGCCCGGCGATGGTTTGGGTGGTTTTGGCTTCGGCAAACACTGGCACGAACGACTGCAAAAACGCGCCTTCGGAAAACATCCGCCGCATGAAGTTGGGGATCATGAACGCGACCAGAAATGCGTCCATGCCGAGACCGGCGCCAAATAGCGTTGCCGTCAGCACATCGCGCACGAAGCCCGACACACGCGAAGCCAGCGTCATCGAGCCGACGACGCTGGTGGATTTGAGCAAACTGGCCACGGTTTTTAGTTGACAATTAGAGGTCGCGTCAGAATACTACGCGCCCTTAAATTTAGTCTTCAGATTCAGGAGTTTCCTTTGGCCAATATCAAGTCCGCAAAGAAGCGCGCCCGCCAGATGCCCAAGCGTCGCGCCCGCAATGTGGCCCAACGTTCCGCGTTCCGCACGTTGATCAAGAACGTCATCAAGGCGATCGAAGCCAAAGACAAGGCCAAAGCCGAAGCCGCCTACAAGGAAATGACCCCGGGGCTGGACCGTTCCGCCACCAAGGGCCTGATTCACAAGAACAAAGCCGCACGGCACAAGTCGCGTCTGGCACAGCGCATCAAGGCGCTGGCCTAAACAACCTGCTTGGTGAAAAACAGGGCCCTGCGGGGCCCTGTTTCATTTCCGGGGCAATCCCTAAGACCCACTCAGCGCCAGATTGTCGCGGTGGATCAACTCAGGCTCACCGGCATAACCCAATCTCGCCGCTATTTCCCGGCTCGGCGCGCCGATGATCTTCGAAGCGTCCTCAGCGCCGTAATTGGTCAGGCCGCGCGCGACCTCACGGCCCTCTGTATCCAGACAACTCACTAAATCGCCGCGACTGAACTCGCCATCGACCCGGGTGACGCCCACCGGCAGCAGGCTCTTGCCCTGCTCACGCAGCACCCTGGCCGCGCCGGCATCGAGATGCAGTGTGCCGCGCAGCTGATGCTGGCCGGCAATCCAGCGTTTGCGCGCGGCCATCGGGTTCTGCGCTGGCTTCAATAATGTGCCGACGGTTGCGCCGACCGCGATCTTGCCGAGCGCATCCGACAGACGCCCGTGGACGATGACGGTGGCCGCACCCGAACGTGCCGCCCACTGCGCAGCGATCAGCTTGGTACGCATGCCGCCGCGACCCAGCTCACCCTTGCCGGACGTCGCCATCGCCTCCAGCTTGGGATCACTCAGGTCGGCTTCGTGCAGCAGTTTCGCATTCGGGTTGTTGCGTGGATCGGCGTCATATAGACCGTCCTGGTCGGTGAGAATCACCAGCAGGTCGGCCTCGATCAGATTCACCGCCAGTGCCGCCAACGTGTCGTTGTCACCGAGCCGGATCTCGTCGGTGGCGACGGTATCGTTCTCGTTGATCACCGGCACCACACCCAGCGCCAGCAGCGTCTTGAGCGTGCTGCGTGCGTTCAGATAACGGCCGCGGTCCGAGACATCCTCATGCGTCAGCAGCACCTGCGCCGTATGCAGGCCATGTGCCTTGAACGCGGTTTCGTAGGCCTGTACCAGACCCATCTGGCCGACGGCGGCCGCGGCTTGTAGCTCGTGCAGTGATTCCGGGCGTTTTTTCAGCCCCAGCCGAGCCATGCCTTCAGCCACGGCGCCCGACGACACCAGCACGACTTCGACCCCCGATTTTCTCAACGCGGAGATCTGCGCGGCCCAGTCGGCGATCACCGCATGGTCCAGCCCCTGCCCCTTGGCGGTGACCAGTGAGCTGCCGGCCTTGATCACCCAGCGGCGCGTGGCCTTAAGCGGCTGCCTGCTCATTTTTCAGTTCTGTTTTCTTGGCGTCATCGACCCATTTCTGCGCGGCGCGGCACAGGTTCTGCGTGCCGCGATGCGCGGCGGCAGAGATCACGAACCAGCGGCCTTTCCAGCGCAGCTTGGTGACGATTTTCTTCGCCAGCGCTTCCGCTTCGTCAGCGCGCATCAAGTCCGCCTTGTTGAACACCAGCCATTGCTCGCGTCCGGAAAGTTCCGCGCTGAATTTCTTCAACTCGCGATTGATCTTGCGGATATTGGAGGCGACATCCACCTTCTTGTTGTTGGCGGGCGGCGGCAGCATGTCCACCAGATGCAGCATAAGGCGCGTGCGCTGCAGATGTTTGAGGAAGCGGATGCCCAGGCCGGCACCTTCGGCGGCACCTTCGATCAGACCGGGGATATCCACCATCACGAAACTTTTCTGCGGCGACACCGACACCACGCCCGGCTGCGGAAATAATGTCGTGAACGGGTAATCAGCGATCTTCGGCCGCGCCGCCGACACCGCTGCCAGCAGCGTGGATTTGCCGGCGTTGGGCATGCCGAGCAGGCCGACATCGGCCATCAGCGACAACTCCAGCCGCAAGTCACGCACCTCGCCCGGCGAGCCCGGCGAGAACTGGCGCGGCGCGCGGTTGGTGCTGGATTTGAAACGCGTATTGCCGAGGCCATGCCAGCCGCCGTGCGCGACCAGCAGCCTGGCGTTGTTGCGCGTGAGCTCGCCCATACGCTCGCCGGTGCCCTCGTCGTAGATCACCGTGCCCAGCGGCATCGGCACTTCAAGGTCCACGCCCATCTTGCCGGCGCAATCCTTTCTCCAGCCCTGTTCGCCGTGCTGGGCACGGAACGCGCGGGTGAAGCGGAAGTCCGCCAGCGAGTTGAGGTTCGGATCGGCCACCGCCCAGACGCTGCCGCCGTCGCCACCGTCACCGCCGTCCGGCCCACCGAACGGGACGTATTTCTCGCGCCGGAAACTGACGTGACCGCGCCCGCCGCTACCGGCTTCGACGCGAATCTGTGCTTCGTCTACGAATTTCATGTTGGGAGGTTATCAGCACGAATAAAAAAGGCCTCTTTCGAGGCCTTTTTTATTGAATCTCTGATCAGGCGGTGACGACGTTGACGCGCATCTGACCGGCCTTCATCTTGAATTCCACCGCGCCGTCGGCCTTGGCGAACAGCGTGTGGTCACTGCCCATGCCAACGTTGACGCCGGGGTGATAGGTGGTGCCGCGCTGACGCACGATGATGTTGCCGACGATGACCTGCTCGCCGCCTGAACGCTTGAGACCCAGGCGTTTGGAATGCGAATCGCGGCCGTTTCTTGTACTACCGCCTGCTTTTTTATGTGCCATGGCTTATCCCTGAATCCCCAAAATCTTCACTTCGGTGTAATTCTGACGATGCCCCTGCTCGCGGTGATAGTTCTTGCGGCGGCGGTGCTTGACGATGCGGATCTTGTCGCCGCGGCCATGCTTGAGCACTTCGGCGGAAACGGTGGCGCCCGCGACTTTCGGCGTGCCGAACTTCTGGCTGTCGCCATTGGCGACCATCAGCACGTCGTCGAACGAGACCTTGGCGCCGACTTCGGCCACCAGCGTCTCGATTTTGAGCTTGTCGCCGGCTGCGACCTTGTACTGCTTACCGCCGGTTTTGATGACTGCGTACATCGGATACTCCAAAGCCAAGGGCGGTGTCGCCCAAACGAGGCCGCGCATTCTAGGGACTGAGCCCTCTGCGGTCAATCATTTTCCACCCGTTTTTTTGAGCCGCCTGCTACGATTCGCGCCCCATGAAAGCCCCGCCACGGATGGACCTGAAAACCCTGCTGTCGCCGATCGCCGGCGACCTCAATCAGGTCGACGCCATGATCCGCCAGCGTCTGTCGTCCGAAGTGGCGCTGATCAACCAGATCGGCGCTCATATCATCGCCGCTGGCGGCAAACGCATGCGCCCGGCCCTGCTGCTGCTGGCCGCCCGCGCGCTGGGTTGCCAGACCACCTCGCCGCAGCTGCTGGCCGCGATCATCGAATTCATCCATACCGCCACCCTGCTGCACGACGACGTCGTCGACAGCTCCGACCGCCGCCGCGGGCACCGCACCGCCAACGCCGTCTGGGGCAATCCCGGCGCGGTGCTGTCGGGCGATTTCCTGTATTCGCGCAGCTTCCAGATGATGGTCGAAGCCGGCCACATGGACATCATGAAAGTGATGGCCGACACCACCAACGCCATTGCCGAGGGCGAAGTGCTGCAGTTGATGACCTGCGGCGACCCCGAGGTCACCGAAGCGCGCTACCTGCGCGTGATCGAGCTCAAGACCGCGCGCCTGTTCCAGGCCGCCGCACAACTCGGTGCGATGGCGGCCAATGCCTCGCGCACCGCGCAGACCGAGCTGTCGCGCTATGGCCATCACCTGGGCATGGCGTTCCAGCTGGTGGATGACGTGCTGGATTACATCGCGGAACCGGAACTCAGCGGCAAGAATCTCGGCACCGACCTTGCCGAGGGCAAGCCGACGCTGCCCTTGATCCGCACGCTCGAGACCGGCACACCGGCGCAACGCGCGCTGATCCGCAATGCGGTGCGCGACGGTCGCCTGGATAACCTTGAAGCCGTGCTCGCCGCCGTTGAGTCGGCGGGAGGCATCACGTATAGTGCCGCGCTCGCAAAACACCACGCAGACCAGGCCATCAGCGCCGTGGCCGGACTCCCCGAGTCGGCCTATCAACAAGCCTTGGTCGGCCTGGCGCGTTTTGCGGTTGAACGTGTGAACTGAAGGATGTGCGGGGCGTAGCTCAGCTTGGTAGAGCGCTTGGTTCGGGACCAAGAGGTCGCAGGTTCAAGTCCTGTCGCCCCGACCAACTCTCGGAGTGCACATCGCGGTTTTGCGGTGATGTAGCTCAGCCGGTTAGAGCGCGGCACTCATAATGCTGAGGTCGGTGGTTCGAGTCCACCCATCACCACCACTTATCATGTGGTCTGGATCGGGGCGTAGCGCAGTCTGGTAGCGCATCTGCTTTGGGAGCAGAGGGTCGAAGGTTCAAATCCTTTCGCCCCGACCATTTTATTTTCAAGCTTCTGATTCTGCTGGACGGCACGCGGTCGAAGGTTATTCGGCGCTTGCGCCTCACCCTCGCTTCGCTCGGGCCGCCCTTCGGGCGTTCGATGCCGCAAGACGGCATCGTCAAATCCTTTCGCCCGGACCAATTTTTAGCGGAATTCAAGGACTGCCAGTGGCAGTCCTTGCGCGAAAAATGAGTGGGGCTGGGGCCCCACCCCACAGGACTACGATTTCTCTCGCAGAACTTCAATCCATTGCTCGATCTTCTGCTCGAGCACGTCGAGCGGCACCGCACCGTCCTTGAGTATCTCTTTGTGAAACTCGCGGATGTCGAAGCGCGCGCCGAGGATTTTTTCTGACTTTGCGCGCAAGGCCTTGATCTTCAGTTCGCCGAGCTTGTAGGCCAGCGCCTGTCCGGGAATGGCCATGTAGCGCTCGGCCTCGGAAACCGCCTGCGTTTCGCTCTGCGCGGAGTTGGCCAGCATGTAGTCAATCACCTGTTGGCGCGTCCAGCCTTTCGAATGCAGGCCGGTATCCACGACCAGCCGGATCGCACGCCAGAGCTCGTTCTGCAGGTAGCCGAAATAATCGTAGGGGTCTTGATAGACGCCCAGCTCCTTGCCGAGCGATTCCGTGTACAGAGCCCAGCCCTCGATGTAGGCGGTGAAGCGGCCGAAGCGCCGGAACTTCGGCAATTCGGTCAGTTCCTGCTGAAGAGCGATCTGGAAATGATGTCCGGGAATCGCCTCATGCAGGTACAGATCCTCGGCATCCCAGGTCTTGCGCGAAGGCAGGTCGTAGGTGTTGACGTAGAAGATCCCCGGCCGCGTGCCGTCCTCGCTGGGCATCTGGTAGCTGCCACCGGCGGCGGACTTGTTGCGGAAGGCCTCAACCGGCCGTATCTCGAATCCCGCCTTGGGCTTCAGCGAAAAAAGCCGGTCGGCGCCGCGGTCCACTTTCTCGCGCAGCCCGTTGTAATACGCCAGCAGCGCTGCTTCGCTCTTGAATTCGAATCGTTTGTCGGTATCGAGGAATTTGAAGAAGGCCTGCAGATCACCCTTGAACCCCTGAGCCGCGATGACCTTGCGCATCTCGGCGTGGATGCGCGCGACTTCGTCCAGCCCGATCTGATGAATCTGCGCCGGCGTCAGGTCAGTGGTGGTGATCGCACGCACACGAAAACCGTACCAGTCTGCGCCCTGCGGCAGCGCATCCAAACCCACCGTTGACCGCGTCTTCGGCAGGTAGTCGCTGTGGATGAACTCACGCAGGCGTTGGTAGGCGGGCGTCAATGAATCGCGGATCAGCGCGGTATAAGCAGACGTCAGTCGCGCCTTGTCTTCGGCACTGAACTGCGACGGCAGATTCGCGATCGGCTGGTAGAAAATACTTTTCGTCGGATCCTTGACGATCAGCGCATCCAGCTGCGGCAACACTTTGTCCATCAGCACCCGCGGCTGGACGACCGCCTTCGTCATGCCTTCGCGCATGTTGGCGATGGCCTGGTCGAACAGCGCCGGAATCTGGCCCGCACGCTTCAGCCAGTCGTCGTAATCCTTGACCGTCTTGAAGGGCTGGGCCGAACTGCCGGAGCCCAGCTGGGCAAAGTCCTGATGCGGGCTGTTGAACTGGTCGATCGGCTGCAGATGGGCCGGAAAACGTTCCGCCTCGATATCCTGATCCAGCTGACGGATGAACAGCTGTGCGCTGAGTTGATCCTGTGGACTCAGACGCGAAAGCTCCTGCGCACTCACCCGCTCGCGCCATTTCTGGTTGAACGCCAGCCGCTTGGAGCGGAATTCCTCGCCGAGAAAATTCGGCAGCTGGTCGTTGTAGCGCGGGTCGCCGACATCAGTGGCGAGCAGAGGGTTGAGCTGAAGGTTCTCTTCCCAGTAACCCTCGAAAATCTGCGGCAGCGTTTGTGGCGGTGACGATTTCGCGCAAGCCAGAAGCGACAGGAACAGAACACAGGCAATGCTGCGAATTCGCATGCTTTCCCTCAGACCGCGGGTTTGATTTGAACCAGCAGTTGCCGGTTTTTGACTTGCAGCCCCGCCTCGACACCGACCGATTCCACCGTGCCGCCCACCGGCGTCTGGACCTGGAATTCCATCTTCATCGCTTCGAGCACTACCAGCGTTTTCCCTTTTTCGACCTTGTCGCCGGGCTTCACATGCACCGTGACGATCTTGCCGTCGGTGTGCGCGAGGATGCGGCCGTCCGAGCCGGCGGCTGCGGACTGTACCGGCGCCAGGGTGATGTCGGTGAAGCGCCAAGTCGCGCCTTCGGCCTGAATCCACACCGAGTCACCATCGTGGGCGATGCGCGCCTTGGCCTGCACGCCGTTCGCCAGATAATGGAATTCATCCTCGGACGAATGACTGACATCGATCTGGATCTGTTCACCCTCGATCATGGTCGTGAACAGATGGCCGTCGTGCACCAGCACTTCGAGGTCGTACTCCTTGTTCTTCCATTTGAGCTTGAACTCCGCCGGCGCCTCATGCGAGGAGTGCCAGCCGATGAAGTCCTGCGTCAGCCCGTTTTCGTCAGCGAGACGATGGGCGTCGTCGATGTAGAGCGCAACCGCCGCCAATGCGATCTGGCGCCTGCTCGGCAGCATCGCCGCCACCTGTTCGGCAGGGAAATGCTTACCGATGAACCCGGTGGAGAAATCACCGCCGGCAAACGCCTCATGCGACACCAGCGCGTGCAGGTAGTCACGGTTGTTGATCACACCTAGCAGCGTGGTTTCTTCCAGGGCCTTCAGCAGCCGCTGGCGCGCAGTCTCACGGTCTTCGCCCCAGGCGATGATCTTGCCCTGCATGGAATCGTAGAACGGGCTGATCACCGCGCCATTACGCAGGTAAGTGTCGACGCGGATGCCGGCGCCATGTGGCGCGCGCCAGGCCAGCACCTTGCCGGTCTGCGGCATGTAATTGGCCTGGGCGTCTTCCGCGCACAAGCGCACTTCAATCGCCCATCCGTGACGGCGCTTGAGGATTTCATCCTGCGTCAGCGGCAACTTTTCGCCCTGCGCCACACGCAACTGCCACTCGACCAGGTCCACGCCGTAGACCAGCTCGGTCACCGGATGCTCGACCTGCAGGCGCGTGTTCATCTCGAGAAAATAGAACTGCTGGTCGCGCGCAAGCATGAACTCGACGGTGCCAGCGCCGACGTAGTTCACCGCCCTTGCCGCGGCGACCGCGGCCTCGCCCATCTTCAAGCGCAGTTTTTCATCCACCGCAGGCGATGGCGCTTCCTCGATCACTTTCTGATTGCGGCGCTGCACCGAACAGTCGCGCTCGCCAAGGAACACCACGTTGCCGTGACGGTCGCCGAACACCTGGATCTCGACATGGCGCGCATCCATCACCGCTTTCTCGATCAGCAGCTGGCCGTCGCCAAAGGCATTGGTTGCTTCCGAACGTGCCGACTGGATGTTCGCCAGCAGGTCTTTTTCTTCGTGCACCAGCCGCATGCCGCGCCCGCCGCCGCCGGCCGCGGCCTTGACCATCACCGGCAATCCGGCTTTCTTGGCTTCGCCGACCAGCGTCTCGTCTTTCTGGTCGTCGCCCTGATAGCCCGGCACGCAGGGCACCTTGGCCTTGATCATGCGGATTTTCGATGCGGACTTGTTGCCCATCGCTTCGATGGAGTGCGGGTCCGGGCCGATGAAAATCAGGCCCGCGTCCTGCACCGCCTTGGCAAAGGCTTCGCGCTCCGACAGAAAGCCGTAACCTGGATGCACCGCCTCGGCGCCGGATGATTTCGCCGCGGCAATGATGTTCTCGATGGCGAGATACGAGGCACGCGCCGAACCGGGCCCGATGCACACCGCTTCGTCGGCTTCGGCCACGTGCAGCGAATCCTTGTCCGGCTCGCTGTAGACCGCGACAGTCTTGTAGCCGAGCTTCTTCGCGCCGCGGATCACGCGCACCGCGATCTCGCCGCGATTGGCCACCAGTACTTTGGTAAATCGTTTCATGGTTGCGCCCACTTGGGTGCCCTCTTTTGCATAAACGCCGTAATGCCTTCCGGCGCTTCGGTGCCGCGTACGCAGGCTGCGAATTTCTGCGCGGCATCGTCCAACACCGTATCCATGTCCTGGCGCATCGCATTGACCACGATGCTCTTGGTCACTGCGTTCGCCTGAGGCGCACAATTGAGGACCTGCTTCAGGGTTTCACCGAGCCTGACCTGAAGCTCTTCTTCGCTGGTGAACGTTTCGTGGACGATGCCGAGCGCCTTGGCCTGCGCGCCATCAAACATGGCGCCGGTCAGACACAGACGGCGTGCCTGGGTCAGGCCGATGCGCTCGACGATGAAGGGCGCGATCTGCGCCGGCGGCAGGCCGCGCGTAGTTTCCGGCACACCGAACTTGGTGCCCACCTGTGCCAGCGCGATGTCTGACACACAGGCAAAACCGAAAGCACCGGCCAGCACTGAACCCTCGCAAACCGCGACAACGACGCAGGGCAGCGCCGTGACCTTGCGCAGCATGCTGCCGAAGCCACGGTTGAATACGACGATGGGGTCCGGCTCGCCGGGCTTGGCCGGCTTCATGCCGCTGGCCATCATCTCCTTGAGGTCAGCACCCGCGCTGAAGTGTCCGCCAGCGCCGCGCAGCACCAGCACGCGCACTTCAGCCGGACCAGCCGCGGCCACGGCATCGAATACGGCATTGAGTTCCGTCACCATCGTGTGATTCAGCGCATTGCGCACTTCGGGCCGATTAAGGGTGACGTGCAGCACACTTTTATCGTGACTCAACAACAGCGTGGTGACCGGCGGCAGATTCACTTTTTCTTGCCCCCGCGCATGCCAAGGTTCTTGGCGATGATGCCGAGCATCACTTCATCTGCGCCGCCACCGATGGAATGCAGGCGCAGGTCACGATAGAACTGCGACACCGGGTTGTCCCACATGAAGCCCTGCCCGCCCCAGAACTGCAGACAGCCGTC
>JBBTCH010000020.1:0-8647 GCA_038043245.1 Pseudomonadota bacterium
ATCTCGCCTTCGGGCGAGATGCGGGTGTTGGCGCCGGGCATTTCCTTGCCGACGCTGCCGATGCGGTTGGCGCCCGGGCGGTTGCAGGAGGCGTAGATGGTGTTCTCGGTCATGCCGTAGCCCTGCAGGATCTCCAGGCCGAGGTTCTTCTTGAACCATTCCATCGTTGGCAGTGGCAGCGGCGCTGCGCCGGAGAAACACAGGCGCGCGTTCTGCAGGCCGATGCCGGTCAGGATCTTCCTGCGGACGAAGCCGCGCAGGATCGGGATGCGGTTGATGCGGTCGAGCTTGTCCTGCGGCAGCTTGCGCAGCACGCCGGCCTGGATGCGGCCATAGACCAGCGGCACGGCGAAGAAGCGCGTCGGCGCGACTGCGGGCAACTGCTCGGCGAGCTTCTCGATGTTTTCCAGAAAATGCACTTCGGCGCCGAAGGCCAGCGAGGCGGTCTCCACCGCGCCGCGCTCAAACGCATGCGCCAGCGGCAGGTAGGAGAAGAAGCGTTCCAGCCCCCTGGGCGGCAGCACCTTCATCAGGCCTTCCAGCGTGAAGGTCATGTTGCGGTAGGTGATCATCACGCCCTTGGGATTGCCGGTGGTGCCCGAGGTGTAGATCAGCGTCAGCAGATCGTCATCCTGCGGTTTGCGGATCTCGGCATCCTGCAGCGGCTCGTGCTGGGCGATGAGGTCGTCCCAGGCGTGGTCGCACTTCGTCGCCACTTCCGGATAAGGCATGGCGATCTTCTTCACGCCAGCCGGCAGGCCGGCGACGAAATCCGCCTCGTCCGGCATCGGGCCGAAAAAGACGGCTTTGCACTCCGAGTGCTCCATGATGAATTTCACCGTCGCCGTCGCCTGCTTCGGATACAGGCCGATGCTGACGTGGCCGGCGGCGGCAATCGCCTGATCGGCGATGAACCAGTGCGCGGTGTTGCGGCCGGTGATGGCGATGCGCGAGCCCGGCTCCGGCACCAGTTTCTTCAGCGCTGACGCCATACGCCGCACCTGGGTGGCGACTTCAGCCCAGGTGTATGAGCGCCACTGGCCATTGACCGACTGGAACAGGTAGGGCTGGTTCGGCTTTTCCTTGGCCCAATGGAACAGCATTTCCAGCGGATTTTTCTGCGCGCTCATGAAGACTCCCCGAGATTTAATTTTTTGGCTTAGTCGTGTCATTCCGAGCGTAGCGAGGAATCTGGCCTGCTGTGCTTGGCCACGAAAGCCCGTGCATGGTAACGAAACGAGCGCAGTAGATAAAACCTACCGGTCGGCCTGCTGGACGGTTGGCACGATTTCCGCTGAGAATGTGCCCCTGTCCTCGCGCGAATCCACGTGCGGAACGTCCCTTTCGGAGTTTTTATGAACCTGCGGTCAGCTTTGTGCGCCTTGGTGGTGCTGTCCTGTGTCGTTCCTGTCGCGTATGCCGATGTCTGCGTCGCACCGGGAGACGTCCTCCTCACTGATCCGGCCGGCGACATTATCGGCAGCCCGGTGCCTCCCGATCCGGTTACCAGCGTCGCGGATGTCCTGTCCTTGAGTGTGGCAACGCCCATGTCGGACTCCATCGATGACCAGACGCTTGTTTTCACCATCAACACCGCCGGCACGGCACCAGCCCTGCCGCCCGGCAGCGGTTACTACGCTTCGTTCCTCGATCCTCGACAGACAGTGCGTGGTGTTCGCGCCGAAGGCGGCCAGGACGGCGCCCTCACTTATTTCTCCTACGTGGTGAGTGCGGACAATGATGGCGGCACCGACGGGCGTTTCATTGAAGACGGCTCGCAAATCCCTGCCGAAGGCAGCTTCGCCGGCGGCGTCATCACCATCACCGTCAAGGCCAAGGATCTCAGGATTAAGGACGACGGTGACGCCCTCAGCGGATTCAATGCATCAAGCTTCCTGCTGATCGGCAGCCCCAGCGTGGCCAGCGGATCCTTGACCGTTGATGGCATGCCGGACGATCTCAATCGCGATACTCCGGTCTCGGTCACCTATTCGCCCTGCAAAAAATCTGGCGAGTCAAAAGCTGCGGATGTCAGTGCGGTCGAAGACAAATCCGCCACCAATTTCGGCGGCGCGTTTGCGCCGGGCTTGCTGCTGATGCTGGCCGGCATTGCCGGTCTGCGTCGCCGCAGTTTGGCTGTTGCTGCGCTGTCTCTAGTTGCGCCATTCGCACATGCCGATGTGTGTGTCGCGCCGGGAGATGTCGTGCTGGAAGACCCCGCCGGTGATCAGGCCTTTCAGGAGGTCATTCCGGTGCCTGGAGCCACTTTTTACGATCTGGTGGCCTTGAGCGTGGCGGCGCCGCCGGCTGCGGCCGGTGAAGATCGCAAGATCACGTTCACGATTGATCTCACCGCGCAGCAGCCGACGCCGGTGCTGCTGCCGGGCACGGCGATCTATTCGTCTTTCATTGACCCGCGCCAGCTCGTGCGCGGCGTGCGCGTGCAGGCCACTCAGGATGGCGGGATGGAGTTTTTCTCCTATGTCGCAGGCGGTGGTGGCACCGACGGCACCATCTTCGACGGTCGCTTCGTTGAGGCGGGTAGCGCGAAACCTGCCGAACCGGAGAGCAGTTACGTCGGCGGCGTCGCCACCATTGTCATCAAGCTCAAAGACATCAGGCTGGACGAAGATGGTGGCGTGATTCAAGGATTTAACGCCGGCACGACGCAGGCCGTTGGCGCCAACGGCACCAACGTCGCCGCAGGCATCTTGGATGCCATGCCGGACGGGTTGGCGCATGCCAATCCGCTGGAAATCCCGAAATGCAGCGGCAAGAGCGCCGATGTCAAGACGGCCGTCGAGGACAAATCCGCCACGAATTTCGGCGGCGCGTTCGGTTTGATGAATTTGCTG
Source organism: Pseudomonadota bacterium (assembly GCA_038043245.1). Lineage (GTDB taxonomy): Bacteria > Pseudomonadota > Gammaproteobacteria > Nevskiales > Nevskiaceae > JACPFV01. The sequence continues at coordinate 2,856 of JBBTCH010000020.1, forward strand.
TTAGTGTTGCCCATGCTGCTGCGGATTCGGTAAATAACCATAAATAAACGTACATCGCACATGTAGTCCAAATGCGCAGGGACGCGCTCTTAACCAAGGAGTTCGTTCATGAAATTGTCTCTTAGCGTCAGTATTGCCGCTTCGTTACTCTGGGTAACGTCGGCAGTTCATGCTGCACCTGTCTGCGTTGGATCAGCTGGTACCGAGAAAGTGTGCACAAGTATTAAGCCAGGCGTCCTTACGGAAGTGCAGCCAATAATCAACGACTGTGTTTATCTAGGCGGAGATACGTGCACTCCAGTTGTCTTCCCCGGGCCCGGCACATACGTACGGACGCTTCCCGAGGTGGAATACATCGACTGCGAAGGGCTATACGACTGTAGTCCGTAAGGGGCTCGAATCTCGCTCCACATGCTTTGCCGAGGGCTTATCAAAAACTAGCTACCGAGGAAAAACCAACTCATGAAAACCACATTAAGCAAATTGACTCTTGAATCTTGTGTAGGAATTCCACTGTTCTTGGTTGCGTCAGCTGTATACGCCGAGCCCGTATGTGTTGGTACGACTGGTACTGAATACGTGTGTGCAACTATCACGATGAACCAAAGAATAGTGGGTCCCCTAGTCCAAGACTGTTTCTATCTCGGCGGACCTGAGTGCACGCCAGTTGTAATCCCTGAAGAACAAATGCATATCCCAGTCCCGGATGTGACAGTGGATTGCGAAGGGTTATACGACTGCACCCCGGAATAAGTCCAAAACACGCAGATCGCGCTTTACGTTCTTGCGTGTGCGATTCTCGGGTTACATTAAAAGCGGCTTTGGCCGCTTTTTCTTAATTGCTGGACTGAGCGGGCTGAGCCGCCGCAACTGATTTCGAGTTAACCCATGCGCAGGGACGCGCTTCACAAATTTTAGAGAGAGTTCAATGCCCCTACGTAAAATTATCCTCGCCGCCTCGTTGATTCTTGCGGTTCCGGTTGTTTATGCCGATGTTTGTATTGTTCCCGGCGATATCGTGGTGGAAGATGCAGTCAGTGATCCGGTTGCCGCGACTCCGACTCCGTCGAATCCAGTGACCGATGTTGCCGATGTGGTGTCGCTGAGCGTTGCGACTCCCGCTGCGGCATCGATTGATGAGCAGACAGTCGTCTTCACTCTCGCCACCAGCGGTACCGCTCCGGCACTTCCGCCCGGCAGTGGCTACTTTGCTTCGTTCGCCGATCCCCGCCAGACCATTCGCGGCGTGCGGCTCGAAGGCAGCGGCGGCGGATTCACTTATTACTCCTACGTGGCTGCTGCAAACTCTGATGGCATCACCAGTGGCCGTCTCATCGAGGACGGTTCGCAGAAGCCGGCCGAAGGCAGTTATGCCGGCAACGTGGTGACGATTACGGTAAAAGCCAAAGACATCGGTCTGCGCGATGCGGGCGACACGTTGAGCGGCTTCAACGGAGGTTCATTGGTGCTGGTCGGCGCCAGTGGAGTCGCGAGCCAAGCCCAAGGCATCGACAATATGCCGAATGATTTGAACGACCGCGCCGCGGCAATGCCCGTTACTTATTCACTGTGCAAAAAATCCGCGGAGGCGAGAGCGGCTGCCGTTGAAGACAAGTCCGGCACCAGTTTCGGCGGTGCGTTCAGCTTGATGAATCTATTGTTGATGTTGCCGATGCTATCGCGATATCGTTTGTAAGGTAAATCCGTCGTCTAAATGCGCAGGGACGCGCTCTTAAGGGAGTTCGTTCATGAAATTGTCTCTAAGGATCAGTGCTGCTGCTTCGTTATTCTTTGCGGCATCAGTAGTTCATGCTGCGCCTGTCTGCGTTGGTACGGACAACACCGAGCGGGTGTGCATAGTTGTTGGGGAGGTTAACCAAACAGTAACCACTCCTCCTATCAGTGATTGCGTCTACACGGGTGGGAATACTTGCACCCCTGTCTACATCCCGCCGAAAGGCAGCGATTTAACTTATCCCACGGTTGAATCCATTGATTGCGAAGGGTTATACGACTGCACCCCGGAATAAGTCCAAAACACGCAGATCGCGCTTTACGTTCTTGCGTGTGCGATTCTCGGGTTACATTAAAAGCGGCTTTGGCCGCTTTTTCTTAATTGCTGGACTGGGCGGGCTGAGCCGTCGTCGCATCGCCTGATCCGGTTGAGGTCAACAAAAAGGCAGCTTCGGCTGCCTTTTTCTTTTGTTAGGCTTCGCTCAAGGAGAATGAAATGAAAAAAATCCTGTTGGGTGTGCTGCTGGTTCTCGTTGCCTATCTTGCGTTGTGGCCGGTGCCGATTGATCCCAAGTCCTGGACGCCGCCGGCATTGCCCGATGGCTATGCCTACAACGAAAAACTCAAAGGCATCCAGAGACTCGCTGAAGGTTTCGGCGTGGGCCCGGAAGCCGTCGCGGTGGATATGAACGGCACGGCCTATTCCGGCTTGCTCGACGGCCGTGTGTTCAAAGTCGACATGGCGGGCACCGTCACAGAGATTGCCAATACCGGTGGTCGCCCACTGGGCTTGGCGCTGGCACCGGATGGTGCAATCTGGGTCGCCGATGCGAAAGCAGGCCTGCTGAAAATCATCAACGGCAAGGTCGAGGTGATGTCCACTGAAGCCGAGGGTTTGAAGTTCGGATTCACCGACGATGTCGACATCGCCCCCGATGGCGCGGTGTATTTCACCGACGCGTCGAGCAAGTTCGGCTTCGGCCAGCACATGGAGGAAGCTTTCGAGCATGGCGCCAATGGCCGCGTGCTCAAGTTCGACCCGAAGACCGGAGCGACCACGGTGATCGCGCGAGACATGGTATTCCCCAATGGCATCGCGGTCGGCTACGGCGGCGACTATCTGCTGGTGAACGAAACACTGAAATACCGCGTAATGCGCATCTGGCTCAAGGGCGCCAACGCGGGCAAGGTCGAGCCGTTCATCGAGAACCTGCCGGGCTATCCCGATAACGTCACCTACAACGGCTTCGACACGGTGTGGGTGGCGCTGTTCTCGCCGCGCATGACGGTGATCGATGCGACGCTGCCATACCCTTGGATGCGCACACTGACGTATCGACTGCCGGAGTTTCTATGGCCGCATCCGCCGGCGCATTCGTTTGCGCTCGGGGTCGGTCTCGACGGCAAGGTGAAATACAACCTGCAATACAAGGGCGAAGGCGTCTATGCGCCGATCACCAGTGTGCGCCAGAGCGGCGATTCGCTTTATTTCGGCAGCCTGATGTATCCGGCGCTGGGCAAGATCAGGCTGGCTGACGCAACCAGTCCTTGATCCGCGGGACGATCAGGTCCGGTCGTTTGACCCAGTTGAAGTGATTCAGCCGCGCGCCGCTGTCCTGCGCGGACAGTTTCAGGTGTCTCGCCGCCGGCATCTTGTCGAGCAGATTCTGCGCAGCGGCATGCGGAGCGAAGTCGTCGTGCTCGAAGCTGATGCCCAGCACCGGTTTGCGTAATTTCCCCAGCGCGGCTTCGTAATTGGTTTGCGTACCCTGTAATTGGAATCGTCCGCTGCGCGCGAGCCGTGCCCAGTCGCGCATCATGGTTTTCGCCTCGGTACCGGCAAAGCCCAGCCGTTTGCCGGGGAAATAGCCGAACAGCATGGCCAGTACCGCCGCGAACTGGGTGAAGAACAGCAGGCTCCAGCGCTTTGGCGCAGGCCAACCGCGGTAGTAGACGCTGCTGCAGGCGATCAGCAGAATGCCGGCGACTGCCTGCGGCTGGGACGCGGCATAGAGCGCAGACAGCTGGCCGCCGAGGCTGTGACCGAGCAGGTAAAGCGGCGCATCGGGGAAACGTGAACGCACCGCTGCCACCGCGGCCGGCCAGTCTTTCTCGGCCATGTCGGCATAACCGAAATCCACCGCGCGGCTGGCGCGCAGACTGCTGGAGCCGATGCCGCGCAGATCCACCGTCACCGCGTTGAATCCGCAGGCGGCGAGCGCTTCGGCCAGCGGCTGGTAGAACCGCGCCGAGGTGCCCATCGCTGGCCAGATTATCAGCATGGGTGCGTGCGTCTCAGTCGCCGCAAAAACCGTCGCGTCCGTCTCCGCACCGTCGCTGGCGCGGACCCGCAGAATCTCAGCTGTCATTTCAGTTTTGCGAACACGACCTCGTTGTCGGCGCCGAGCTTGGGCGCGTCGCTGAGCCTAAGGTCTTTCTGTCCGACGATCTTGACCGGGCAGGTAAAGGCCGGCTTGCCGCCAGCGGACTCGACCATGCCGCGCGCCAGCACCTGTTCGTTGTGCAGGGCTTCTTCCAGCGTGTAGATGCCGCCGCCGCAGGTGTCGAGATGGGCCACAAGTTTTTCCCACTCGTCGCGAGTTCTGGACTTGAACAGCGCACGCACTTCCACGCGCAGCGGCTCGCCCGCGGGGCCGGGGGCCATCGGTTTTTTCGCCAGCTCGGGTCGGCCCGTCGCTGCGCAGAATCCCATCCAGAACTTGTGCTCAAGCGCGCCCAGTGCGAACCATTTGCCGTCCGCGCATTCGTAGAGGCTGTAGTTGGGCAGTGCGCCGGTGAGCATGCCTTCGCCCCGTTTGTCCGTGACGCCCGTGGTACGCAACGCACCGAGCGCGACCACTTGCAGCGCCAGCGTGCCGTCCATCATGCCGACGTCCACAAAGCAGCCTTGCCCGGTTTTTTGCGCGCCGATGACCGCAGCGAGGATGCCGACCGCACACGTCAGTGCACCGCCAGCGAGATCCGCGATCTGGGTGTTCGCCAGCACCGGCGGGCCACCAGCCGCGCCGATCTGGTCCAGCGCACCGGCATAACCGCAGTAGTTCATGTCGTGACCGGCGCGGTCGCGGTAGGGGCCGGTCTGGCCGTAGCCGGTGATCGCGGCGTACACGATTTTCGGGTTTTCTTTTTTCAGGTCTTCGTAGCCGCAACCCATTTTGTCCATCACGCCCGGGCGGAACTGCTCCAGCACCACGTCGGCGTGCTTCACCAGTTGTTTGAGAATCTGCGCGCCTTCGGGTCGGCGCAGATCCAGCGTCACTGACTGCTTGCCGCGATTGACCAGCGCGAACATCTCCGGCGACAGCGTGCGCGTGTAATCGCCACCGTTGGGTTCCTCGATCTTGATGATCTCGGCGCCGAGCTGGGCGAGGTACAGCGTGCAGAACGGCCCCGGCAGCAGCCGCGACAGGTCGAGGACACGAATACCGGACAACAGGGGATTGTTCATGGGCAGTCCAAATAAAAAGCCCGCTTCAGAATCTGAAGCGGGCCTTGAGTGGCGACGAGTCTCAGCGGTTGACAACCAGCTTCGCTGGCAGCTGGTCCTCAAAACACGGTGCGATGTGCAGTCCCGGCTGGCCGAAGTATTCGGCCGGCGTGAACACATCCACCTCGATCGCTTCGAGACGCGCAGCGAGCGCGTCCTTCAGTAGCTTGGCTTCGGCGCTGCTGATGACATTCTGTTTCACCGCTTCGTCAGCGACTTCCGCTGGCAGGCCGCGTGCCAGTTTCTTGGCGCGCTGGGCAGCGATGACCTTGAGTGCCGGTGCATGCGCCTCGGTGACGAGGCGGAACGCCTTGAGCAGGCGGCCTGCGCCCGGCTTGTCTTCGCTCGTCATGAAGATGCCAGAGACCAGACGACGGAATTGCTCGTTCGATTCCTGAATCGCCAGCGCGGATTGGTGTGACAGGTGATCGCGCGGCATGGCGCCGACCGGGTTCAGGCGCACGATCCACGAGCCGACGGTGCGCATCCACAGGCCGACCAGCGGTGCGTCGAAGTTCTGGTAGATGCCCTCGAACGCCTGCTGCACTTT
>JBBTCH010000021.1:0-4714 GCA_038043245.1 Pseudomonadota bacterium
CCGGGGGAAGTCCAATCATAGGCCGGGACTGCAAACTAGACCGGGGGAAGTCCACATGCGGGGTTCCTCCTTTAGTTCTAACGCCGGTGTTCACGGGGCCGAAGGCTCCCGTGGAACGCCTTGTTAGATGCGGCCATGACTAAAGGCGACCCGAAATACGCCGGCCGCATTAGGTGGGTTGGGCCGGAGTGGCGCGAGCCACCAGCGACTGAGCACACTTTGCATTTCAACCCACCGGCTCAGTCAGAGATACAAGCTAGTGGCTGGTTTTCGGAGGCGAGGGCGGCGCTGTGCCGCTTTGTTCTTCTGGCCATGGGATGCCGAGCTGTTTTGCGCACTGCCGAAGTAGGCTCAACGATAGTTGAAAGTCGCGCGTCGTCATTGACAGGGACAAATGGGAGCCATCATCCAATTTTGTTCCGAGTTTTATCGTTTTGTTTAGAGGATCAACGGACGCATCAAAGTACCGAGTGGCACGTAACTCGTGCGTTTTCCCTAGACCGGATGGTGGCTTCAAAGAAATCCTCCTTAGCATCTAACGCCGGGGTTCAGGCGCGGCGCCGCGAAGCGGCGACGTCGCCTGGAACCCCTTGTTAGAGCACGAACGAGCCATCACGCGAAGTTGAACAGACCTGTTGCGCCAAGTAGGACGATGAGAAGCACTATTGCACCGACGCTTATCAGAAGCACCTTGGCAAGGCTTGCTGGTTCGGCTCCGGCTTCCGGTTCGCCTCTAACGATGAGGATGTGAATCGGTGGAGCGACAAGAATCATTAGGGCGCTCACCAGAATCATGAGCACGCCCAGGCCTGCCATCGGGTTCAGCCAGAAGGTGAACGCGGCAAAGAGCAGGCCTGACACGAACCAGCCAGCGAGGATCCTGAAGGGCCGACGCACTTTCACTTTCGTGCTCTAACTAAAATTAGGCGACAAAAGTGTCGTATAACCAAGACGATATCGTCGTATAATCTTGGCGTTGTTACTGCAACTACATGAATAGATTGTTTTCATTTTATTAGTGAAGACGCATATGCCGGACAAAACGACAAATACCGATTCACCTCGTTTACTCGATCTGGTGCGCGAACAAATCCGCACCAGACACTACAGCCTGCGTACCGAAGAAACCTATATTCATTGGATTAAACGCTTCATTCTGTTCCACGGCAAGCGGCACCCGCGCGAGATGGGTGCGTCGGAGGTGGAGGCATTCCTGTCCGATCTGGCGACACGCGGCAAGGTCGCGGCGAACACGCAGAATCTGGCTCTGGCGGCGATCCTGTTCCTGTATCGGGACGTGCTGGACATCAAGCTGCCGTGGCTGAAGGATGTGGTGCGCGCCAAAAAATCGCAGCGCTTGCCCACGGTGCTGACGCGGCGCGAGGCCAGCGCGCTGCTGGATCATCTGGAAGACGACACGACGGGGTTGATCGTGCGCCTGCTTTATGGAGCGGGCTTGCGCCTGATGGAAGGCCTGCGCCTGCGCGTGAAGGATGTGGACCTGGAGCGCCGCGAGATCACCGTGCGTGAGGGCAAGGGCGGCAAGGATCGTGTCGCGCCGCTGCCGGAGTCACTGGTGGCGCCGATGCGCGCGCACCTGGGTCGGCGCCGGTCGCTGTTCGACGAGGCGGTGAAGGCGGGCCATGCAGACGTCGCGATGCCGGACGCGCTGGCGCGCAAGTATCCCGGCGCGGCCCGCGAATGGGGCTGGCAATACGTGTTTGTGGCGCGCTCGCTGTCCACCGACCCGGTAAGCGGTGCGGTGCGCTATCACCACGTCGAGGAAAAGCCGGTGCAACGCGCAGTCAAGCGCGCCGCCGATCTGGCGCGCATCGCCAAGCCGGTTTCGCCGCATGTGCTGCGTCACTCCTTTGCGACCCATCTGCTCGAAGCCGGCTACGACATTCGCACCGTGCAGGAGCTGCTCGGGCATTCCGATGTGAGCACGACCATGATCTACACCCACGTGCTCAATCGAGGTACGCGCGGCGTGGTCAGCCCGCTGGATTCGCTTTGAGTACGTCTGTCGTCCTTGCCAGCCGCAACGCCGGCAAGTTGAAAGAAATGCAGGCGCTGTTCGCGCCGCTGGGCTGGGTGTTGCACGCGGTTTCGGATTTCAGCGCGCATGAGCCGGATGAAATCGAATCCACGTTTGCCGGCAATGCGCTGCTCAAGGCGCGTCACGCCGCGCGGGTGTCCGGATTGCCCGCCATCGCCGACGACTCCGGTCTGTCGGTGGATGCGCTTGATGGCGCGCCGGGCGTTGAGTCCGCTTATTACGCCGGCAAACCGTCGAACGACAAAGCAAACAACGCAAAGCTGTTACGCGAGCTGGCGAATGTGCCGGACGAAAAACGCGGCGCGGAATTTGTTTGCATGATGGCCTGCGTGCGCACGGCAGACGATGCTTCACCAGTGATCGCGGAGGCGCGTTGGCGCGGCCGCATCCTGTGGGAGCCACGCGGCACGAACGGATTCGGCTATGACTCGCTGTTTTTTGTGCCGACGCACCGCTGTGCTTCCGCGGAGTTGCCGCCGCAAGTAAAAAATGAAATCAGTCATCGCGGGCAAGCCGCCGCACGGCTGCTTGAGAAGCTGCGTGGCTGACATCCCGCTGTCGCTGTACATCCACTTTCCGTGGTGTGTGAAGAAGTGCCCGTACTGCGACTTCAATTCCCATGCGCTGCGTGGCGAAATCCCGGAAGTGGGGTATGTCGATGCGTTGCTGCGCGATCTCGATTTTGAATTGCAAGAGCCGGAGACGCGGCCGTTGGTTTCGATTTTCATGGGCGGCGGCACGCCGAGCCTGTTCTCCGGCGCTGCGATCGCGCGTGTGTTGGACGGCGTATCGCGGCGGCTGGCCTTTGCGCCGGATATCGAGATCACGCTGGAAGCGAACCCAGGCACTGCCGATGCGGAAAACTTTGCCGGCTATCGCGCCGCGGGCGTCAATCGCCTGTCCATCGGCGTGCAAAGCCTCAACGCGACGCACCTTAAATCGCTCGGCCGCATCCACGGGCCGGACGAGGCGCGTCGCGCCGTCGCGCTGGCGCGCAACGCGGGCATCGACAACGTCAATTTGGATCTGATGTTCGCACTGCCGCAGCAAACTCATGCAGAGGCCGAGGACGATGTGCGCGGATTGCTTGCGCTCGCGCCGGAGCATGTTTCGTATTACCACCTGACGCTGGAGCCGAACACGGAGTTCCATGCGCGGCCGCCGCCGCTGCCGGATTCCGACAGCGCCTACGCCATGCTTGAAGCCGGGCAGGCGCAGCTGGCCGCTGCCGGTTATGCGCAATACGAGGTCTCGGCGTACTCAAAGCCGGGTCGCAGCTCAAGACACAATCGCAACTACTGGCAGTTCGGCGACTATCTCGGCATCGGCGCCGGCGCGCATGGCAAGCGCACGCGCGACGGTCGCATCACTCGTCGCGCGCGGCAGAAACATCCGAAAACCTATCTCGATACCGCAGGGGCGGTGGGGTCTTTTCAGGAAAACCGTGTGGTCGCCGTCGCCGAACTGCCGTTTGAATACTCTATGAACGCGCTACGGCTCAACGAAGGTTTTTCGTGGGCTGATTTTGAGGCTCGCACGGGCTTGTCGTCTTCGGCTCTGGCCAAGCCCCTGCAGCGCGCCGCCGACCTCGGCCTGGTTGAAACCGACAGGGCCTGGGTACGCCCGACGCCTTTGGGGCGTTCGCACCTGAACCGCCTGCTGGAGCTGTTTTTGCCCTGAAGTGCCGCACCCGCTTAGGGGCGCTCCGGCGTCCGGGGCCGACGGGTTGCCTGAGAGGGTGTCCGCGATTACACTGCGCGCCCATTTTTTGCTGTCCGCAACCCTCAAGGTTTCCCCCATGAAAGAAGGCATCCATCCCGAATACCGTCCCGTCGTGTTCCGCGACAGCGCGGCCAACCACGATTTCCTGATCCGCTCCACGGTCAAGACCAAGGAATCGGTCAAGTGGAAGGACGGTAACGAGTATCCGCTGATCAATCTGGATACCTCCAGCGTCTCGCACCCGTTCTACACCGGCAAGCACAAGGTGATGGACAGCGGTGGTCAGGTCAGCAAGTTCAAGAAGCGCTACGCAGCCAAGACCAAGGCGGAGCCCGAGAAGGCGGCTTAAGATTCCCCTGTTTCCAAAAAAAGCCGCGCACTGCGCGGCTTTTTTATTTGTCAGATACTTTCTCACCCATGACTGATGCACTGAAGAAAGCAGCGCTGGATTACCACGAGTTCCCCAGACCCGGGAAACTCGCCACCGCCATCACCAAGCCGTTTGCGACGCCCGAAGAGCTGTCGCTGGCTTATACACCCGGCGTCGCCGAGCCGGTGCTGGAAATCCAGAAGGACCCCGAAGCCGCCTATCGCTACACCGCCAAGGGCAATCTGGTGGCGGTGATCAGCAACGGCACCGCGGTATTGGGCCTGGGCAACTGCGGCGCGCTGGCGGGCAAGCCGGTGATGGAAGGCAAGGCGGTGCTGTTCAAGCGCTTCGCCGACATCGACGTGTTCGATATCGAAGTCGCGACCGAAGATCCGAAAGAATTCATCGAGACGGTTCAGCGCATCGCGCCGACGTTTGGCGGCATCAATCTCGAGGACATCGCCGCGCCGCACTGTTTCGAAATAGAAGAAGAGCTGGTGCGGCGCCTCGACATCCCGGTGTTCCACGACGACCAGCACGGCACCGCCATCGTGCTCTGCGCC
>JBBTCH010000022.1:0-13184 GCA_038043245.1 Pseudomonadota bacterium
TGGAACAGGGTGTCCGTTTCGCCATCCGCGAGGGCGGCAAAACCGTCGGCGCAGGTGTCGTTACCAAGATTCTCGCTTAATCCTGATTCATCTCGCTCTTTAATTAACAACTGAGTTCATAAATGGCCGCGACCAACCAGTCCATCCGCATTCGGCTGAAGGCCTTCGATCACCGGCTGATTGACAAATCCGCCAAGGAGATCGTCGAGACCGCCAAGCGCACCGGCGCGATGGTGCGCGGGCCGATCCCGTTGCCGACGCGCAAGGAACGCTACACCGTGCTGGCCTCGCCGCATGCCGACAAGATCGCGCGTGACCAGTACGAAATCCGCACGCACAAGCGTTTGATGCAGATTGTCGACCCGACCGAAAAGACCGTGGACGCGCTGTCGAAGCTCGATCTGCCGGCCGGCGTCGAAGTTCAGATCAAGGTGAACTGACATGACCATTGGAATTGTCGGACGCAAGGCGGGCATGTCCCGCGTCTTCAATGAGGACGGCTCGGCGACACCGGTGACCGTGATCGAGTGCACGCCCAACCGCGTGACTCAGATCAAGACGGTCGAGACCGATGGCTATCGCGCAGTGCAGATCGCCGTCGGCGAGCAGAAAGCGCAGCGCGTCAGCAAGGCGCTGACCGGCCACTACAAGAAGGCCGGCGTCGCTGCCGGTCGCGGATTGTTCGAGTTCCGTCTGAACGACGGCGAAGGCAATGACCTGAAGCCGGGCGCAGAGATCAAGGTTGATGTGCTGAAGGATGTCAAAGCGGTTGACGTCACCGGCACTTCGATCGGCAAAGGCTTCGCCGGTTGGCAGAAGCGCTGGAACTTCGGCGGCGGTCGCGCCACGCACGGTAACTCGCTGTCGCATCGCATGCCGGGCTCCATCGGTCAGCGTCAGTCGCCGGGCAAGGTCTGGAAAGGCAAGAAGATGGCCGGTCACATGGGCGCCGAGCGCGAGACCATGCTGAACCTCGCCGTGGTGCGCGTCGATGCCGAGCGCGGCCTGCTGCTGGTCAAGGGGTCAGTGCCGGGCGCCAAGAACGGCAACCTCATCATCAAGCCGACGGTGAAGTAATGGACATCCAAATTCACGACAGCAAAACCAAGCTTAGCGTCTCCGACGCCGTGTTTGGCGCAGAATTCAACGAGCCGCTGGTTCACCAGGTCGTCACCGCCTATATGAACGGCGGTCGCGCGGGCACCAAGGCGCAGAAGACCAAGGGTCAGGTTCGCGGCGGCGGCAAGAAGCCGTGGAAGCAGAAAGGCACCGGCCGTGCGCGCGTCGGTTCGATCCGCAGCCCGCTGTGGCGCGGCGGCGGCGTGATCCACGCGGCACAGCCGCGTGATTTCTCGCAGAAGGTCAATCGCAAGATGTACCGCGGTGCGCTGCGTGCCATCGTCTCCGAGCTGGCGCGTCAGGGTCATCTGATCGTGACGGAAGCATTTGCTGTCGACACGCCGAAGACCAAGGGCCTGCTGGCGCAACTGAAGAAAGTCGGTGGCAACGACATCCTGATCGTGACGGATGCGGACAACGCCAATCTCAATCTGTCCGCGCGCAACCTGCACACGGTTGAAATCTGCGAAGTGACGCATCTGAATCCCGTCACCCTGCTGGCACGCGAGAAAGTGCTGATGACCCAGGGCGCCGTCAAGAAACTGGAGGCCTGGCTGTCATGAGTATTTCGCTGAATGTCGATCGTCTGCACACGATCATCGTGGCGCCGGTGATTTCCGAGAAAAGCACGCGCGTTGCCGAGGCCTCCAACCAGGCTGTGTTCAAGGTGCTGCGCGATGCGCAGAAGCCGGAGATCAAGGCTGCGGTCGAAGCGCTGTTCAAGGTCAAGGTCGAAGCCGTGCGTACGTTGAACGTGCGCGGCAAGGTCAAGGGCGGCAACAGCAAGACCCCGGGCCGTCGCTCCGACTGGAAAAAAGCCTACGTGACGCTGGCCGAAGGTCAGCAGATTGATTTCACTGGCGGCGCGCAAGCGGCCTGAAGAGAAAACCGATGACACTGATTACGATGAAACCCACGTCGCCCGGCCGCCGCTTCCAGGTGCGCCCGAGCACGGCGCATCTGCACAAGGGCGGCCCGCTGGCCTCGCTGGTGGAAGACCAGGGCAAGCACGGCGGCCGCAATGCGAACGGTCGCATCACCACGCGCCATATCGGCGGTGGCCACAAGCAGAATTACCGCCTGATCGACTTCAAGCGCGACAAGGACGGCATCCGCGCCAAGGTCGAGCGTCTGGAATACGACCCGAACCGCACCGCGCACATCGCGCTGCTGTGCTACAGCGACGGCGAACGCCGCTACATCATCGCGCCGCGCGGCCTCAAGCCGGGCGACGAAGTGCAGTCGGGCAGCGATGCGCCGATCAAGCCGGGCAACACCCTGCCGCTGCGCAACATCCCGATCGGCACCAACATCTTCTGCATCGAGATGCGTCCGGGCAAGGGTGCGCAGCTGGCGCGTTCCGCCGGCGCCACGGTGCAGCTGGTCGCCCGCGAGAGCGATTACGCGACACTGCGTCTGCGCTCCGGCGAGATCCGCAGCATTCATTCGGACTGCCGCGCCACCATCGGCGAAGCGTCGAACGAAGAAAACAATCTGCGCCAGTGGGGCAAAGCCGGCGCCAAGCGTCACATGGGCATCCGCCCGACCGTACGCGGTCTGGCGATGAACCCGGTGGACCACCCGCACGGCGGTGGTGAAGGTAAATCAGGACAGGGCAACCCGCATCCGGTGTCGCCGTGGGGTCAGAAGGCCAAGGGTCTGAAGACTCGTAAAAACAAGCGCACGCAGAAATTCGTTCTGCGCAGCCGCCACAAGAAATAAGGCGCACTCATGTCTCGTTCACTGAAGAAAGGCCCGTTCATCGATCACCATCTGGCGAAGAAGGTGGCGGATGCCTCGGCTGCACGCACCAAGAAACCGATCAAGACCTGGTCGCGTCGTTCGATGATCACCCCGGAATTCGTCGGTCTGACGATCCAGGTGCACAACGGCAAGGCGCACATGCCGATCTTCGTCACCGAGAACATGGTCGGCCACAAGCTCGGCGAATTCGCGCCGACCCGCATCTTCAAGGGCCACGGTGCTGTCGGTGGCGCTGACAAGAAGACTGAAGATGGGCCGCCGCCGAAGGCCGCGCCCGGCGCCAGCGCTCCTGCGGCTGCCGCCGCTGCTCCCGCCGCGAAGAAATAAGCCATGCAGACCGAAGCCATTCTCAGATTCGTCCGTCTTTCGCCGCAGAAAGCGCGCCTCGTCGCCGACCAGGTGCGTGGCAAGAAAGTCGATCAGGCGATCAACATCCTCAAGTTCTCCAACAAGCGCGCCGCTGGCGTGCTGAAGAAAGTGCTGGAGTCCGCCATCGCCAACGCCGAGAACAACAGCGGCGCCGATGTCGACGAACTGCGGGTCAAGACCATCCTGGTGGACGAAGGTCCGACCATGAAGCGCACGCGCCCGCGTGCCAAGGGCAGCGCTGATCGCATCCTCAAGCGCACCAGCCACATCACCATCCGCGTCGGCGACGGCAAGTAAGGACAGAGCGATCTCATGGGCCATAAAGTCAATCCCAACGGTTTCCGCCTCGGTGTCACCACCTCGTGGACCTCGAACTGGTTCGCCGAACGTCGCGTCTACGGCGAAAACCTGATCAAGGACATCGCCGTCCGCAGTTATCTCAAGAAGAAGCTGGCCAAGGCCTCGGTCTCGCGTATCCAGATCGAGCGTCCGTCCAAGCAGGCGCGCGTGATCATTCACACCGCGCGTCCCGGTATCGTCATCGGCAAGAAGGGCGAGGACATCGAGAAGCTGCGCCAGGAAGTGGCGGGCAAGATCGGCCTCAAGTCCGAAAACGTGCACATCTCGGTTGAAGAGATCCGCAAGCCCGAACTGGATGCCTATCTGGTCGCCGAAAGCGTCGCCGAGCAGCTGGAGCGCCGCATCATGTTCCGTCGCGCCATGAAGCGCGCGGTGCAGAACGCCATGCGCCAGGGCGCCGGCGGCATCAAGATCCAGGTCGGTGGCCGCCTCAACGGTGCCGAGATCGCGCGCGTCGAGTGGTACCGCGAAGGCCGCGTGCCGCTGCACACGCTGCGTGCGTTCGTGGATTACGGCACGGCCGAAGCGAAGACCACGTATGGCGTCATCGGCGTCAAGGTCTGGGTTTTTACCGGCGAACAATTCAAGGCTGAAAAGAAAGATGAAGCTCCCGCTGCAGTCGAGGCGGCGTAAGGACCAACTCCCATGATGCAACCCAAGCGCACCAAATATCGCAAGCAGCAGAAAGGCCGCAACCGCGGCCTCGCCCTGACCGGCAACAAGGTCAGCTTCGGCGAGTTCGGCATCAAGTCCGGCGAGCTGGGCCGCATCACCGCGCGCCAGATCGAAGCGGCGCGCCGCGTGATTTCGCGCTCGATGGCGCGCGGCGGCAAGATGTGGGTGCGTATTTTCCCCGACGTGCCGGTGACCAAGAAGCCGCTGGAAGTACGCATGGGCTCCGGCAAGGGCAACGTCGAATACTGGGTGGCCAAGGTGCAGCCCGGTCGCATGCTGTACGAAATCGAAGGCATCAGCGAAAAAGAAGCACGCGAGGCGTTCCGTCTCGCCGGCGCCAAACTGCCGGTGAAAACCGTCTTCGCTCAACGGACGATCATGTGACCCGCAGGTCACTCGAGAACTGATATGAAGAATGTCGAATACGTGAAAAGCCTGCGCGGTAAAGACGCCAAGGCGCTGAACGACGAGCTGGGCGCACTGCGCAAGGAGCAGTTCAATCTGCGCATGCAGCAGGCCACCGGCCAGCAGGTCAAATCCCATCTGGTCACCATGGCGCGCAAGAAGGTTGCGCGCGTGAAGACCCTCTTGCAGCAACAGGCGAAGGCGTCATGAGCGAAACCAAAGTCGAATCCTCCGGCCGCGAAGTCGTCGGTCGCGTGATCAGCAACAAGATGCAGAAGACCATCGCGGTCGTGGTCGAGCGTCAGATCATCCACCCGATGTACGGCAAGCGGCTGCGCCGCTCGACCGTGCTCAAGGCGCACGACGCCAACAGCGAATGCCGCGAGGGCGATCTGGTCTCGATCCGCGAGTGCCGGCCGATCTCGCGCAGCAAGCATTGGAAGCTGGTGCAGGTGCTGGAAAAGGCGCCAGCGCCGGTGTCCGAAGTCGCGGCGGGGGTCTGAACCATGCTGCAACAGGAAAGTTATCTGCTGGCCGCTGACAACAGCGGCGCGCGCATGCTCCAGGTGATCCAGGTCAAGGGCAGCACCTATCGCCGCTACGCGCATGTCGGTGACCTGATCAAGGTCACCATCAAGGACGCGATTCCGCGTGGCAAGGTCAAGAAAGGCGAAGTGCATGACGCCGTGGTCGTGCGCACCCGGTTTCCGATCAAGCGCAATGACGGTTCCGTCCTGCGCTTTGATACCAACGCCGCGGTTCTGGTCGATCCGAAACTGGAACCGATCGGCACGCGCATCTTCGGGCCGGTGACGCGCGAATTGCGCGACCGTTTCATGAAGATCGTTTCACTGGCGCCGGAGGTTCTGTAAGCATGAACAAGATTCGCAAGGACGACGAGATCGTCGTCATCACCGGCAAGGACCGTGGCCGTCGCGGCAAAGTGACGCGCGTGCTCGCCAATGGCAAGGCGCTGGTGGAAGGCCTCAACATCGTCAAGAAACATCAGAAGCCGAATCCGCAGCAGGGTGTGGCCGGCGGCATCGTCGAAAAAGAGATGCCGATCCAGATCTCCAACCTCGCGCTGTGGAACCCGAACAAGGGCAAGGACGGTGGCGCGGACCGCGTCGGAATCCGTTTCGTCGGTGAAGGCGCCGCGCGCAAGAAAGTGCGCTTTTTCAAATCCAACGACGAAGTGCTGGATCGTTGAAGAGAACTGATATGACCCCGAATCTGTTGACCCATTACCGCGAAAAAGCCGTCCCGGCCCTGCAGAAGCAGCTCAGCTGCAATGCGATGGCGGTGCCGCGCATCTCGAAAATCACGCTGAACATGGGCGTGGGCGAGACCACCAACGACAAGAAGATCATCGAGCACGCCGTCGCCGACATGGTCGCCATCGCCGGCCAGAAGCCGGTGGTGACAAAGACCAAGATCGCGATCTCGGCGTTCAAGGTGCGTGAAAACTACCCGGTCGGCGTCAAGGTCACCCTGCGCCGCGAGCGCATGTGGGAGTTCCTCGAGCGTCTGATCGCCGTGGCGCTGCCGCGCATCCGCGACTTCCGTGGCATCTCCGCACGAGGTTTCGACGGCCGCGGCAATTTCAACTTCGGCATCTCCGAGCAGATCATCTTCCCGGAAATCGAATTCGAAAAAGTCGATGCCGTGCGCGGCATGAACATCACCATCACCACGACCGCGAAAAACGACGCAGAAGGCAAAGCCTTGCTCGACGCCTTCAGCTTCCCGTTCAGGAAATAAGCCATGGCCAAGCGCAACATGATCAACCGCGAGCTGAACCGGACCAAACTGGTCGCTCGTTATGCCAAGAAGCGCAATGCCTTGCGCACCACGCTGGGCAGCAGCACGGCGACGCCAGAGGAAAAGGAAGCGGCGTCCATCGCCCTGCAGAAGTTGCCGCGCGATTCGTCGCCGGCGCGTCAGCGCAACCGCTGCAAGATCACCGGCCGTTCGCGCGGCATCTATCGCAAATTCGGCCTTTCGCGCCACAAGCTGCGCGAAGCGGCAATGCGCGGTGAAGTGCCGGGCCTGAAGAAAGCCAGCTGGTAACCCTGAGAATCCTATGAGCAGCTCCACTGATCCGATTGGCGATTTTCTGACCCGCATCCGCAACGCGCAGATGGCGAAGAAGAAGATCGTGTCTTGCCCGTCCTCCAAGCAGAAAGAGGCGATTGCCGCAGTACTCAAGGAAGAAGGCTATATCGGCGACTTCCGCGTCATGGCCGACGGCGTCAAGCGCACGCTGGAAGTGGCGCTGAAATATTTCCAGGGCAAGCCGGTGATCGAACGCATCGAGCGCATCAGCAAGCCGAGCCTGCGCCGCTACAAGCGCAACGACACCCTGCCCAAGGTCATGGGCGGACTCGGCATCGCCATCATCTCCACGTCGCAGGGCGTGATGAGCGACCGCAAGGCGCGCGCGGCCGGCCATGGTGGCGAAGTGCTCTGCGTCGTCTCGTAACGGAAAATCATCCATGTCCCGCATTGCCAAACAGCCGCTGCAACTGCCCAAGGGCGTCGAGCTCCTGGTCGCCGGTCAGACCGTCACGGTCAAGGGCGCCAAGACCAGCCTGAAGCTGGAACTGCCGTCCGCGATCCGCATCGAGATCAAGGGACAGGAAGCGCATCTCACTGCCGACTCGATCAAGTCAGACAAATGTCTGGCCGGAACCGCACGCGCCAATCTCAACAACATGATTCGCGGTGTCACCGAAGGCTACGTCAAGAAACTGCAGCTGGTCGGCGTCGGTTACCGCGCCGCGGCCCAGGGCAAAAAATTAAACCTGACACTCGGTTTTTCGCATCCGGTCGATTTTGCGATTCCGGACGGCATCAGCGTGGAAACGCCGACGCAGACCGAAATCATCATCAAGGGCGCCAGCAAGGAATTGGTCGGCCTGGTCGCCGCCAAGATCCGCGGTTACCGCCCGCCGGAACCCTACAAGGGCAAAGGCGTGCGCTATTCCGATGAGAAAGTCGAAATGAAGGAAGCGAAGAAGAAATAAAGGCGGATGACATGAACGAAAAGAAAGTGACTCGTACCCGCCGCGCCAAGCGCGTGCGGATGAAGATCCGCGAACTCGGCGTGCATCGCCTGTGCATCAACCGCACGCCGACGCATATCTACGCGCAGGTGATCGCGCCGGACGCCGGCCACACGCTGGCCGCTGCCTCGACGCTGGAGAAAGAGCTGGTCAAGGGCCTCAAGGCGACCGGCAATGTCGAAGCGGCGAAGAAGGTCGGTCTGGAAATCGCCAAGCGAGCAAAAGAAAAGGGCGTCAGCAAGGTTGCGTTCGACCGCGCCGGCTTCAAATATCACGGCCGCGTCAAGGCGCTGGCCGATGCCGCCCGTGAGGGCGGTCTCGAGTTCTAAGGACATCTATGGCATTCAATCGTAATCAAGGCTCGCGTAACCAAGGCTCGGACGACGTCCAGGCCGGCGGCGACTTCAAAGAGAAGCTGGTCTCGGTCAACCGCGTGTCGAAGACGGTCAAGGGCGGCAAGCAGTTCGCTTTCGCAGCGTTGACCGTGGTCGGCGACGGCGCCGGCAAAGTCGGTTTCGGCTACGGCAAGGCGCGTGAAGTGCCGGCCGCCATCGCCAAGGCGATGGAGCAGGCGCGCAAGAACATGATCAGCGTACCGCTGCGCGGCAGCACCTTGCATCACGAGATCAAGGGCACTCACGGCGCCACGCGCGTGCTGATGCGCCCGGCCTCGGACGGTACTGGCCTGATCGCCGGCGGCGCCATGCGCGCGGTGTTTGAAGTCGCGGGCGTGCAGAACGTGCTGTCGAAGAGCTTCGGTTCGCGCAATCCGATCAACCTGGTGCGCGCGACCATGGATGCGCTGAAGCGCATGAACCTTCCTTCAGACATCGCCGCCAAGCGCGGCAAGACGATTGAAGAAATTCTCGCCTGAGAAATCCTGAAATGACGACCCCGACGACCAAGAAACTCAAGCTGACCCTGCTGCGTTCGCTGCACGGCCAGCTGCTCAAGCATCGCAACAATATCCGCGGTCTCGGCCTGACGCGGCGTCACCAGAGCGTGCAGGTGGACGCGACTCCGCAGGCGCTGGGCATGGTGCGCGCCTCGGCGTTCATGATGAAAGTGGAAGAAATCAAATGACACTGCTCAACAAGCTCAAGCCCGCCAAGGGTTCCAAGACCGTCCGCGTCCGCGTCGGTCGCGGCATCGGCTCCGGCATCGGCAAGACCGCCGGCCGTGGTCACAAAGGTCAGCGCGCTCGCAAAGGTGGCCGCGGCAAGATCGGTTTCGAGGGCGGCCAGATGCCGATCCAGCGTCGCCTGCCCAAGCGTGGCTTCAACTCCGCGATGATCGGACAGACGGCGGAAGTGCGCTTGTCCGACCTGGAAAAAATCAAGGAGATCGAGATTGATCTGGCGGTGCTGAAGAAGGCTGGCATCGTGCCGATGCAGGCGCTGACCGCCAAGCTGATCAAGACCGGCGAGCTGACGCGCAAAGTCACGCTCAAGGGCATCTCGGCGTCGAAAGGCGCGCGCGAATCCGTCGCCGCGGCCGGCGGCTCGTTCGTCGAGTAAGCAGAAAACCTCTCATGGCGAATCCGCAGGCGACCCCCGGGCTGGGCATTGATTTCACCAAGCTCGGTGACGTCAAGGCGCGCCTGTGGTTCCTGCTGGGCGCGCTCCTGGTCTTCCGCATCGGCACCTTCATTCCGGTGCCGGGCATCGACCCGGTCCAGCTCGAACGCCTGTTCGACCAGAGCCGCGGCACCATCCTCGACATGTTCAACATGTTCTCGGGCGGTGCGCTCGAGCGCCTGTCGGTGTTTGCGCTCGGCGTCATGCCGTACATCTCGGCTTCGATCATCGTGCAGCTGCTGGCTTCAGTGGTGCCGCAGCTCAAGGAAATCAAGAAAGAAGGCGAGTCCGGCCGTCGCCGTCTGACCAAGTACACCCGCTATGGAACGCTGGGGCTGGCCATCTTCCAGTCCATCGGTGCCGCCTACGCGCTGCAGAAGAGCGGCGTTGCCGTCAACGACGGCAACGGCTTCATCTTCGTCGCTGCGGTATCGCTGGTCACCGGCACCATGTTCCTGATGTGGCTCGGTGAACAGATCACCGAACGCGGCATCGGCAACGGCATCTCGATGATTATTTTCGCCGGCATCGTCGCTGAACTGCCGCGTGCTCTGGCTGCGACCGCACAGCTGGTCAGCGAAGGCTCGATGAACGGTTTCCAGGTGATCCTGATCTTTGCGCTGGTCGCCGGCCTGACCTGGGCGGTGGTGTTCATCGAGCGCGCGCAGCGTCGCATCCCGGTGCACCATGCGCGTCGCCAGCAGGGGCGTCAGGTGTTTGCCGCGCAGACCCAGCATCTGCCGCTCAAGCTCAACATGTCCGGCGTGATCCCCCCCATCTTCGCCTCGTCCATCATCCTGTTCCCGGCGTCGATGGTGCGGTTCTTCGGTGAAGAAGGCGGCGGCCTCCTGCAGCGCATCGCCACCATGCTGTCGCCTGGCGAAGTGCTGTACATGGTGCTGTACGCCATGCTGATCATCTTCTTCTGTTTTTTCTACACCGCGCTGGTGTTTGATTCCAAGGAAACCGCCGAGAACCTGAAAAAATCCGGCGCCTTCATTCCCGGAATCCGCCCCGGCCAGAACACCGCGCAGTACATCGATCTGGTGCTGACACGGTTGACGGTCGCCGGCGGCGTTTATGTCACCTTCATCTGCCTGTTTCCCGAGATCATGATCACCAGCTGGAACGTGCCGTTTGCATTCGGCGGTACCTCGCTGCTGATCACCGTGGTGGTGGTGATGGATTTCATGTCGCAGCTGCAGGCGCACCTGATGTCGCACCAGTACAAGGGCCTGCTGGAAAAGGCCAACCTGAAAACACTCGGCGGCGGTGACGCTGTCGGCAAAGCGCTCGGTTCCCCCGGCGCCTGAAGCAAGAGAACACACTATGAAAGTCAGAGCATCCGTCAAGAAAATGTGCCGCAACTGCAAGATCGTCCGCCGCAAGCGGGTGGTGCGGGTGATCTGCACGTCCGACGCGCGTCACAAGCAGAGACAGGGTTAAAAACCTCCGGTCGCATTGAAAGCGACCGGGGTCCACAGCTATACTGCGCGGCTTTTCGCGCATCATTGAACCGAGGTTTTCCATGGCACGTATCGCGGGCGTCAACATCCCGGCGAACAAACACACCGTTATCGCCCTGCGGGCGATTTACGGCATTGGCGCGACTCGCGCCAAGACCATCTGCGCCAAGTCCGGCATCAAGCCGAACGCGCCGGTGAAGGCGCTGACCGAAGGCGAGCTCGACAAGCTGCGCGCCGAAGTCGGTCGCTTCATCGTCGAGGGCGACCTGCGTCGTGAGGTCAGCCTCAGCATCAAGCGTCTGGTCGACCTCGGCACCTACCGCGGCCAGCGCCACAAGCGTGGCCTGCCGGTTCGCGGCCAGCGTACCCGCACCAACGCCCGCACCCGCAAGGGCCCGCGCCGCCAGATCAAGAAGCTGAGCTAATCCGATGAGCACTCCGAATACCGAAGCTTCTTCCGCCGCAGCGGCCGCCGCCGCCAAACGCAAGAAGGTCAAGAAGAACGTGACCGATGCGGTCGCGCATATTCACGCCTCATTCAACAACACCATCGTGCTGATCACCGATCGTCAGGGCAACACCTTGTCGTGGGCCACCGCCGGATCGGTTGGCTTCAAGGGCTCGCGCAAGAGCACGCCGTTCGCCGCCCAGGTCGCCGCAGAAAAGGCTGGCACCTTGGCCGCGGAGCACGGCGTCAAGAATCTCGAAGTGCGCGTCAAGGGTCCTGGCCCCGGCCGCGAGTCCGCCGTGCGCAGCCTCAACGCGATGGGCATGAAGATCGCCAACATCACCGACGTCACCCCGATTCCGCACAACGGCTGCCGCGCCGCCAAGCGCCGCCGCGTCTAAAAGAGAAAAATCATGGCTCGTTATATTGGTCCGAAGTGCAAACTCTCCCGCCGCGCTGGCGCCGACCTGATGCTGAAAGGCCGTGGCCGCTCGCTGGAAACCAAGTGCAACATGGAAACGCGTCCGGGCCAGCACGGTGCGGTCAAGCCGCGTCTGTCGGACTACGCGCTGCAGCTGCGTGAAAAGCAGAAACTCAAGCAGATGTACGGCGTGCTGGAAAACCAGTTCCGCAACTATTACCTGAAGGCTTCGTCGACCAAGGGCGCCACCGGTCTGTTGCTGCTACAGATGCTGGAAACGCGTCTGGACAACGTCGTCTATCGCATGGGTCTGGCCAATACCCGTTCCGAAGCGCGCCAGCTGGTGTCGCACAAGGCGATCCAGGTCAACGGCAAGGTCGTCAACGTGCCGTCCTACTCGGTCGAGCCGGGCGACACCGTCGAAGTCCGCGAAAAATCCAAGAAGCAGGCGCGCATCGCGTCGGCGCTGTCGGTGACGGCGCAGGTCGGCTTCCCCGACTGGATGGAAGTGGATGAGAAAGCCATGAAAGGCACATTCAAATCCGTTCCCGAGCGCGGCCAGATCCTGCCGGACATCAACGAAAATCTGGTGGTCGAGCTTTACTCGAAGTAATTTCCTTTTTCTTCACGTTTTTAAGAGGTCTTTCCCATGCAGGGCTCCGTCAATACGCTTCTCAAGCCGCGCGACATCGAAATCGAGCCGATTTCCGACAACCGCGCCCGCATCACGCTGCAACCGATGGAGCGCGGCTACGGCCACACCCTCGGTAACGCGCTGCGCCGCATCCTGCTGTCCTCGATCCCGGGCGCCGCGATCACCGAAGTGCAGCTGGAAGGCGTGGTGCACGAGTACAGCGCGCTGGAAGGCGTGCAGGAAGACGTGCTCGACATCCTGCTCAATCTCAAGAACGTCGCGGTCAAGATGAACGCGCGTGAGACCGCCACCCTCAAGCTGGAAAAGACCGGCAAGGGCGTGGTCAAGGCCAGCGACATCCAGCTCGACCACGATGTCGAACTGGTCAACCCGGATCTGGTGCTCGCGCATCTGACTGAAGCCAAGAGCAAGCTGAAGATGACGCTGAAAATCACGCGCGGCCGCGGCTATGTGCCCGCCGCCGGTCCCGGCAGCCTCACCGACGAAGAGAACGCTTCCATCGGCGCGCTGCGCCTGGACGCTTCCTATTCGCCGGTGCGCCGCGTCAGCTACAGCGTCGAGCGCGCCCGCGTTGAACAGCGCACCGACCTCGACAAGTTGATCCTCGACATCGAGACCAACGGCAGCGTCGACGCCGCCGAAGCCGTGCGCTTGTCCGCGCGCATCCTGCGCGACCAGCTCGGCGTGTTCGTCAACCTCGAAGCCGAAGCCGCCGAAGAGGCCGCCGCGCAGAAGAGCGAACTGTCGCCGCTGCTGTTTCAGTCGATCGACTCGCTGGAACTGACGGTGCGTTCGACCAACTGCCTCAAGGCCGAGAACATCCACTTCATCGGTGACCTGGTGCAGCGCACCGAGGCCGA
>JBBTCH010000023.1:0-11252 GCA_038043245.1 Pseudomonadota bacterium
CGGCATCATCTACAAGGCGCTCGGCATCCCGGTGAACATGTTCACGCCGATGTTCGCGGTCGCCCGCACCGTCGGCTGGGCTGCGCACTGGATGGAGATGACCTCCGATCCGCTCAACCGCATCGGCCGTCCGCGTCAGGTGTACGTGGGTGCGCCGAAACGGGACTACGCGGAAATCGCTAAGCGGAAATAACCTCCGGCGGGGACGCGGCTAGCGCTTCCGCCTCGAGCAGGCTGAGCCGTTTCATCGGCGCGCGGTCCACGGACGACAGCGGCGCGAGGCGTGTTTCGCGTTCGGAGAATACGGCGACATCCACGCCCGATTCGGCTTCGCCGAACGACAGCACCGGTACCGTCTCCTCGCGTCCATCGGTGAAGCGGTAGTGCCGCTCATTCACCTCGTAGGGGATATTGCGCTGCTGTAACAACCCATCGAGCTGCTCGGGTTTGTCGGCAAAGGCATGCAATTGCACGCGATGCGATTCGGTGATGGCCCCGGAGATGAGTGCGCCAACCAGCCGCGGTTCAAACTCGCTGAGCAACTTCATCGCTTTCACCGCCGTATGGCGCAGGGCACTCAGCCGCGCGGTGTAGGCCTGACCGCCGAACAGACGTTGATAGCGGACGACGGCGGTCTGAATCTCGGCGGCATCCGCACGCGCATTTCGGAGGGGCAGCCCCAGCCGTTCCGCGGCTTTGTCGCGAGCCGCGCGGTAATCGGTCAGCGCCTCCTCGCAGAATATCCGCGCCGCTTCCTCGACCAGATCAAGCTCCATCGCGGTCAGTAAAGATCGTCCACCGGCTGCTGCGGATCCGCCGGTGTGGACCCATCGTCCGGCGTCGGCAAACGTTCGACGGGGACGATTTCAGGGATCGCGTGGGTATCACCAGGCTGCGCGAGTTTGCCGTTGAGCGGGTTGATGCGAACGGTCACCAGGCCTGCCGGCAGCGGCGGCCAATCCTCGGGCACACCCTTGAGCCCGCTGCGCATGAAATCCATCCAGATGGGCAGCGCCGCCCGGCCGCCGACTTCGCCCTTGCCGAGCGGTGTCGGCTGGTCGTATCCCACCCAGGCCACGGCCACCAGCGAAGACTGGAAGCCGTTGAACCAGGCATCGGTTTCTTCGTTGGTGGTGCCGGTTTTGCCGGCGAGGTCGTTGCGCCCCAGCTCGCGTACGCGCGCGGCGGTGCCGCGGGTGGCGACGTCGCGCAGGAGATCGCGCATCAGATAGACATTGGCCGGATCAATCACGCGCGGTGCGCGGGCGGAGGCTGGCGTGGGTTCGCCAGCGATGGATCCTTCAGCGGCCACTGCGGGCTTGGGGACTTCCAGCACGACCGGGCATTGCGGGCAGGCCTGCAGGGGCTGGGCCTGAAACAGCACGGTGTTCTGGGCGTCGCGGATCTCCTTGATGAAATACGGCGTCACCAGGAACCCGCCATTGGCAAACACGGCATAGCCGCGCGCCACGTCCAGTGGCGTATACGACGGCGTGCCCAGCGCCAGGGTCAGGTCGCGTGGCATGCGCCCCGGATCGAAACCAAAACGTGCGGCGTAATCGCGCGCGTTATCGATGCCGATGGCCTGCAGGATGCGGATCGAGACCAGGTTGCGCGATTCGATCAGGGCCTCACGCAGACGCATCGGCCCTTTGAAATCGCCGCCGTAGTTTTCCGGCCGCCAGCTGGACTCCAGCGCCGGATCGTCGAACACGATCGGCGCGTCGAGGATCACCGAGGCGGGCGTGAATTCGCCGGCAAGTGCCGCCGCGTAGAAAAATGGTTTGAAGCCGGAGCCGGGCTGGCGCCGCGCCTGTGTGACATGGTTGTACTTGTTGTGAAAGAAATCGAACCCGCCGGAGAGCGATTGGATCGCGCCGTCATGCGGGTCCAGCGCCACCAGCGCCCCCTGCGCTTCCGGGATCTGCGCCAGCCGCCAAGTCTTGCCCGTGCGGCGCACGCGCACGAGGTCCCCTGGCGCAGGACGGTTGTCTTTGCTGAAGTTCGCCCAACTGAAGCCTTCTTGCTTCAACTCCACGACGCCTTGTGCGCTCCACAGCCGCAGCCGCTCCGGAGCGAACTCCAGCACCATTGCGGGGATCAGCTCCGCGACCGCGGGCTTCGATTCCAGTGCGGCGGAAACCAGCGGATGTGGCTCGTCGGTTTTGAGCTTCAGCTCAGCCATCGCCTCGGCGGGTAGCCTGGCTTCGGCACCGCGCCAGCCGCGCCGCTCGTCGTAGGCGCTCAAGCCCGCGCGCAACGCGGTCACGGCAGCGGTCTGCCGTTTTGAATCAATCGTGGTGATGACGGTGTAGCCGGTCTCGTAGGCTTGTTCGCCATACCGCGCAATCAGCTCAGCGCGCACCATCTCGGCGACGAAATCCGCCTCGACTTCGGAGCCGGGCCGCGCTTCGCGCGCGCTCAACGGCTCGGCGCTGGCCTGCTGCTGCTGTTCGGCGGTAATCATGCCGAGCTGTTGCATGCGTCGTAGCACGTAGTTGCGGCGCTCGACGGCCCGTGTCGGATTGCTCAGCGGGTTGTCGCGCGAAGGCGCTTTGGGCAGCGCCGCCAGCACCGCCATCTGCGACAGCGACAGCGCGCGCGCGTCACGACCGAAATACACCTGCGCGGCGGCGCCGACGCCGTAGGCGCGGTTACCCAGGAAGATCTTGTTGAGATAGATCTCGAGGATCTCCTGTTTGTTCAGCTCTTTTTCGATCTTCAGCGCCAGCAGGATTTCGCGACCCTTGCGCACGAAGCTGCGCTCGCTGGATAAAAACACGTTGCGCGCCAGCTGCATGGTGATGGTGCTGCCGCCCTGGCGTTTCTCCCCTGTGGTCAGCAGCGCAACGCCGGCGCGCGCCAGACCCTGCCAGTCCACGCCGGGATGCTCGAAGAAACGGTCATCCTCGGCAGCGAGGAAGGCCTGCACCAGCTGCGGCGGGATCTGTGCATACGTCAGCGGCTCGCGCCGCTCGGCGCCGAACTCGGCCATCAGCTTGCCGTCCGCGCTGAACACACGCAGCGGCACCGGCAGCTTGATTTCGCGGATGCTGGCGACTGGTGGCAGGCCCGGTTCGATCACGAATCGGATGACCAGCCAGGCGGCTGAGAGCGAAATTACAGCGCCGATGGCTAATAGATAGAGCGGCCGTTTAAGAGTGCTGGTCATGGAACCGAGTCTGTGAACTGCATCACTTCCAGTGAGGTATCAGATAGTTGGGCCAGCTACTTCGAGTTGCACGTAAGATATTCTGCGTTATAGTAAGTAGGAGGTCGTAAGAATCTTATCCGACCGCAACTGCAGTCAGCCGGTTCCAAACCGGGGGAGCGTCGCGATGTTGAAGTCGCTGCTGGGGGGAAGAAGCCAGAGTTGTGTCGGGCTGGACATCAGTTCCAGTTCGATCAAGCTGCTGGAGCTTTCTCGCAGCAAAAGCGGGCAGTACAAGGTCGAGTCGTACGCCAACGAGCCCTTGCCCCCGGGCGCGGTCACCGACAAGCAGATCAACGATCCCAAGGTCGCCGGTGACGCCATCGGCCGCGCGCTGGCCAAATCCGGCACCAGCACGCGCAACGCCGCCATCGCCATGTCCGGCGCTGCGGTGATCACCAAGATCATCCAGATGCCCGGCGGCCTCGCGGATCATGAGATGGAAGAGCAGATCAAGGCCGAGTTCGATCAGTACGTGCCTTACAAGCTCGAGGAAGTGAATCTCGATTTCCAGGTGCTGGAAAAAATAGCCGGCAGCGATCAGGTCAATGTCATGCTCGCCGCCTGCCGCAAAGAGCAGATCGAGCAGCGCTGCGCCGCCATCGAGATCGCCGGCCTCAAGCCGACGGTGGTGGACATCGAGACCAATACGCTGGAGAACGCCTGCGAATTCCTGCGTCACCAGTTGGTGGACCGCGGCGACAAGAAGACCGTGGTCATCGTCGATGTCGGCGGCAGCAACACCGGTGTCACCGTGCTGCACGATCTCAAGACGGTATTCACCCGCGAGCAGGCGTTTGGCGGCAAGATGCTGGTCGAGGATGTCATGCGCCGCTATGGCTTGCCGATGGAAGACGCCCAGCGCTCGATCAAGCAGGGCGGCCTGCCGCAGGATTACGACAGCGAGCTGTTGCCACATTTCGTTGCCGACCTTGCCCAGCAGATCGACCGCAGCCTGCAATTCTTCTTCTCGGCTTCGTCGCAGTTCAGTTCGGTGGACCAGATCCTGCTCGCCGGCGGCTGCGCGCACATCCCCAATCTCGATCAGACCGTGCAGGACAAGATCAAGCTGCCGACGGCGGTCGCACGGCCGCTGGCCAACATGAACATCGCCAACCGCGCCAAGCCCAAGCAGCTGGCGGCGGAAGAAGCATCCTTGCTGGTCGCCTGCGGACTGGCGTTCCGCGCGTTCGACCCGGTGCGGAGCTGAGCATGGCCACACTTCTCAACTTACTTGACTGGCGCGCCGAGCAGCGCGAGCAGCGCAAGCGCGAGTTTGGCGTCATGGCCGGCGGTGCCTTTGCCGTGGGCGTGCTGTTGTTTGGCGTGATCTGGCTCGGCGCGACCGCCCGGCTGGATAGTCAGATCCAGCGCAACGAGCGCTTGCGCGGCGAGATCACCGAAATCGAGCGCAAGACCAAGGAGATCCAGGACCTTGAGAGGACCAAGGCCAATCTGCTGGCGCGCATGCGCGTGATCGAACAGCTGCAGCAGTCGCGCACGGCGACGGTGCATTTTTTCGATGAGATCATCAATACGCTGCCGGAAGGGGTGTACATCACCTCACTGAAGCAAACCGGCAAAAAAATCGAAATCACCGGCGTCGCCGAGTCCAACGGTCGCGTCTCGACCTACATCAAGAATTTCGAAGGCTCGCAATGGTTCACCGACCCCAGGCTGGTGGTCATCACCAGCGCTGAAAAGAACAAGACGCGCACCAGCTCGTTCACGCTGACGGTCACCAATCTGACCCAGCCGCAGGCGCAGAATCCCGACGGAGAGGGCTGAGCCATGGCCGCTCTGCAAATCGACTTCAAGAAGCTGCAGCAGGAAGCGCAGGCGCTCGACATCAACAATCTCGGCGTCTGGCCGCTGTGGGCGCGCGCAACCACGTCCGCGATTGTCCTTGTTCTGGTGCTGGTCGGCGGCTGGTTCGGCGTCATCACCGGCATCAACGAGCAGATTGCCGGCGCGCAGATGGAGGAGCAGCAACTGCGCGCGCAGTTCGAGGAAAAACAGAAGAAAGTTGCCGCGCTGGATGCGTACAAGGAACAGCTCGAGCAGATGAAGAAGTCTTTTGGCGCCATGCTCGCCCAGCTGCCGAGCAAGACCGAAGTCGCCAACCTGCTCAACGACATTTCCCAGACCCGCGTTGCCAGCAGTCTTGAAGAAGAATTGTTCCAGCCGCAGCCGGAAGCCAACCGCGAGTTCTACGCCGAAGTGCCGAACAAGATCATCGTCACCGGCAACTATCACTCCATGGGTTTGTTTGTCAGTGGCGTCGCTGCGCTGCCGCGTATCGTCACCATTGACGATGTGACCATCGCGCCCGCTGGCGCGAATGCGCCCAAGGATCAGCTGCGCATGACGGCGACCGCCAAGACCTACCGCTATCTCGACGACAGCGAGCTGGCGGGCGCCAAGCCCGGAGCCAAGAAGTGATCCGCCACGGGCTGCTGCTGATGTCGCTGCTGGCTTTGAGCGCCTGCGGCGGTGGCGAGGATGACCTTGACCAGTTCATCAACGAGGTCAAGAGCCGTACCAGCAAGGCGATCGAGCCCTTGCCGCAGATCAAGCAATACCAGGCCTTCAGCTTCGAGCCCGGCGAACGCCGCGATCCGTTTGAGGCCAATCTCATCAGCCGCGCGCAACGGGCCGCGGCCGCAGCAGGCGGTGTGCAACCGGACTTCAACCGCAACAAGGAGCCGCTGGAAGAATTCCCGCTGGACAGCCTGCGCATGGTGGGGACCATCGAGATCAGAAAACAGAGCTACGCCCTGATCAAAGCGCCCGACGCCGTCATCCATCGGGTGGCGATCGGCGATCACCTCGGTCAGAACTACGGCAAGGTCACCAAGGTGACCGAAGCTGAAATCGAACTTTCAGAAATTGTTCCGGACCCCTTTGGGGGCTGGAAGCAGCGCCCCGCGACCCTCGGA
Organism: Pseudomonadota bacterium; assembly: GCA_038043245.1. Classification (GTDB taxonomy): domain Bacteria; phylum Pseudomonadota; class Gammaproteobacteria; order Nevskiales; family Nevskiaceae; genus JACPFV01. The sequence goes on from JBBTCH010000023.1 coordinate 6,151, forward strand.
CTCGCCGAGTAGGAGCACACGTCATGACCAAGAACCCTCTCATTAATTCCTCTCGAGCTGCGCTGGCGGCGGCGGCTTTGGTGCTGACGCTGTTCGGTGCCGCCCGTGCACAGGACGCTGCTGAAGCCGAGCCGGCCGCATTGACGCTGGACGCGATGGATGCGGCAGCCATGGGCGGCGACCAGGTGCAGATTACGCTGACACTGTCTGCTGACGCCCCTGAACCCGTGGTGTTCACCACCGAGCAGCCGGCGCGCTTGTCGCTGGACCTGCCGGGCGTGACGGTTGCACTCACGGACCGTATCCGCAGGATCGGTATCGGCGCCGCGCGCAGCCTCGCAGCCGCACAGGCCAAGGGCCGCACCCGCGTGGTGCTCGAGCTGAGCAAGCAGGTGCCCTATGAGATCGTCAATTCGGGCAAGCAGATCACCATTACCCTGCAGGGCAAGGCGGTGGCCAAGGCCGCGGAAAAAGAAATGCCCGAGCAGCCCGTACCGGCACCGCGCAGCCGCAAGGCGCTGGCGGCGACCGGCTCGCTGAACCACGTGGATTTTCGCCGTGGCGAAAAAGGCGAGGGCCGCGTGATCGTTACCCTGTCCGATCCCAAGATGGCCGCTGACATGCGCGAAGAAGGGGGCCGCGTCATTGCGCGCTTCAACGGCGCCGAGATCGAAGACAGCCTGCTGCGCCGACTGGACGTGCTGGATTTCGCGACGCCGGTGAAGTTCATCGACATCACTCGCAGCAAGAGCGGTGTCGAAGTCGCCATCACGCCGGTCGCCAATGCCGAGTTCGAGCAGGCGGCGTACCAGGCCGGCGGCAGCTTCACGGTGGAATTGCAGCCGCTGTCCGCGGACAAGAAAGAGAAACAGAAGAGAGACCGCCAGCAGTATGAAGGCGAGCGGATCACCCTGTCGTTCCAAAGCGTCGATGTGCGCTCGCTCCTGCAGATTATCGCGGACGTCGCCGGCACCAACATGGTGATCAGCGATTCGGTACAGGGCGAAGTCGCGATGCGGCTGGAGAACGTGCCCTGGGACCAGGCGCTCGACATCATCTTGCGCACCAAAGGTCTGGGCCTGCGCCAGCAGGGCAATGTCATGCTGGTGGCCCCGCTCGCCGAATTGCAGGCGCGCGAGAAAGCCGAGGCGCTGGCCAGCAACGAAGCCATCGATCTGGCGCCGCTGCGCTCGGAGATGATCCAGATCAACTACGCCAAGGCCAGCGATCTCGCCGCCCTGCTCAAGTCGGGCGAAAGCTCTCTGTTGTCCAGTCGCGGCAAAGTCACGGTGGATGAGCGTACCAACACTTTGCTGGTGCTGGAGACGCGCGAGAAGCTCGCCGATGTGCGCACGCTGATCAGCAAGCTCGATATTCCGGTACGCCAGGTGCTGATCGAATCGCGCATCGTCATCGCCAATGACGACTATCGAAAAGATCTGGGCGCCCGCTTCGGCGCCTCGGGACGTGAGGCAGAAGGTAACGTCAGCACGGGTACCTCCACCAACCTGGCCGGCGCCCAAGCGAACGCGGTTGGCGCGGATGGTGCTGCGGTTGCGCAGCCTGGTACTTTTAACGTGAACCTGCCAGCCGCCGCCGCCAACCCGGGCATTGCGGCATTGGCGATTCTCGGCAGAAATTTCCGCGTAGATCTTGAGCTGGCGGCATTACAGGCCGAGGGCCGCGGCGAAACCGTGTCGTCGCCACGCGTGATCACGGCGAACTCCAAGACCGCCACCATAAAACAAGGCTCTGAAATCCCTTATGTCACTCCCGCCTCCGGCACCTCCCCGGCCACGGTATCGTTCAAGGAAGCCCTGCTGAAACTGGATGTGACGCCATTCATCAATCCGGATGACTCGATCGTGATGGATCTCAAGGTCAACAAGGACGAGCCGGACTTCACCAATCTGGTGCTCGGCAATCCGCCGTTGAGAAAGCGCGAAGTTCAAACCTCCGTTCTGGTGCAGAACGGTGAAACCGTGGTTCTGGGTGGTATTTTCGAAACCGTGACTCAGAATCAGAGAACCAAGGTCCCTGTACTGGGCGACATTCCGGGTTTGGGCCGGTTATTCCGCAGCACGACCAACATCAACAACAAGAGCGAACTGCTGATTTTCGTCACGCCCAAGATTCTCGGCGAAGGGTTGCGCGTCGAATAACGGCGGGCGCAACCCCGCCGCTATACTCACTGCCGCTGATTCAGCGGCAGTTTTGTTTTATGAGCCAGAACATTTTCCTCATTGGTCCCATGGGCGCAGGTAAAACCACGGTCGGACGCCGGCTCGCCGCCCTTTGCGGGCTGCGATTCGTCGACAGCGATCAGGCCATCGAAGAGCGCACCGGCGTGGACATCCCGCTGATTTTCGAGAAAGAGGGTGAATCCGGGTTCCGCCGCCGCGAGGCGCAGATCCTCGATGAGCTGACCGCGCAAACCGATGTCGTCATCGCCACCGGTGGCGGCGCGATCCTCGACGCCGACACGCGCGCGCGGCTGAAAGCCCGCGGTTTCGTGGTTTTCCTCAACGCCGGGCTTGAGCAGCAACTGTCGCGCACACGGCGCACGAGCCACCGCCCGCTGCTGAAAACCGGTGACCGCCGCGAGACGCTGACCCGTCTGTTCGCGATCCGCGAGCCGCTGTATCGGGAAGCCGCGCATCTGGAGCTGAGCACGACCGGCCGCAATGCACAGGTGTTGGCCGCGTTGATCGCGGCGCAGCGGCAACAGATTGAGACGGCTTGATGCGCTCGCTTGAAGTGAATCTGGGCTCGCGCAGCTATCCGATTCAGATCGGTACGGGTCTGCTGGCGACTGCAGGGCGGCAAGCGGTGATTCAGGGCCGCACATTGCGTGTGCTGACGGACGCAACGGTTGCACAGCATCATCTGCCGTCGGTTCTGGGCACGTTCAAACTGTTGCCTGCGCACGCGCTGGTGCTGCCTGCGGGCGAAACACAAAAAAACATGGCCGCGGTCGAGCGCGTGCTCGATTGGATGCTGGAGCAGGGGCTGGGCCGGGACAGCGTGCTGGTGGCCCTGGGCGGCGGCGTCGTCGGCGATCTCGCCGGGTTCTGCGCCGCGATCTATCAGCGCGGTATCGATTTCATCCAGATCCCGACGACCCTGCTGGCGCAGGTGGATTCATCGGTCGGCGGCAAGACCGGCGTCAACCATGCGCGCGGCAAGAACATGATCGGCGCGTTTCACCAGCCGCGGCTGGTGCTGGCCGACCTTGACACCCTCAAGACCCTGCCGGCGCGCGAACTGCGCGCCGGACTCGCCGAGGTCATCAAGTACGGCTTGCTCGGCGATGCGCGGTTTTTCGCCTGGCTGGAACAGCATCTCGACGCCTTGCTGAAATTGGATCCGTCCAAGCTGGCAGAAGCGGTCGAAAAATGTTGCGCGATGAAGGCGCGGATCGTTGGCGAGGACGAGCGCGAATCGCTGGGCGGCGGCACGCGTGCGCTGCTGAATCTCGGCCACACCTTCGCGCACGCCATCGAAACGCATACCGGCTATGGCGAATGGCTGCATGGCGAGGCAGTTGCGGTCGGCTTGTGCATGGCAGCGGATTTGTCCGTGCGGCTGGGCTGGCTGTCGCGTGCCGATGCCGAGCGGGCACAAAAGCTGATTCAGCGTGCGGGTCTGCCGGTAGCCACGCCCACCGGCCTGACGCCCGCACGGTTCCTTGAGCTGATGGGCCACGACAAGAAAGTGCAGGCTGGCCAATTGCGGCTGGTGCTGCTGAAGGCGCTGGGTCATGCGGTGTTGACGGCTGAATTCGACAACATGCGTTTGAACGAAACGCTGGCGCATTTCTGCAAATGAGAGGGTCCCTGGCGCCCTACGCCGCGCGGCCCGAATCCAGCCGCGGCCGTCGCGTATACGAACCGGCGCCTCCGCATCGCACTGAATTCCAGCGCGACCGCGACCGCATCATCCATTCCTCGGCGTTCCGCCGGCTGGAATACAAGACCCAGGTGTTCGTCAATCACGAGGGCGACCTGTTCCGCACCCGGCTGACGCACTCGCTGGAAGTGGCGCAGATCGCGCGCACCATCGCGCGCGCACTCCGGCTCAACGAGGACCTGTGCGAAGCGATCGCGCTGGCGCATGACCTCGGCCACACGCCGTTCGGCCATGCGGGCCAGGACGCGCTCAATGCCTGCATGCGGCCTTACGGCGGCTTCGAGCACAACGCGCAATCTCTGCGCGTTGTCGACGAACTGGAGAGCAAATATGCCTCGTTCCGCGGCTTGAACCTGCTGTTCGAAACGCGCGAGGGCATCCTCAAGCACTGTTCGGCGAAACGCGCACGCACGCTGGGTGACATCGGCGAACGGTTCCTGCAACGCCGACAGCCCTCGCTCGAAGCCCAGCTGACCAATCTCGCCGATGAGGTCGCCTACAACAACCACGACGTGGACGATGGTCTGCGTGCCGGGCTGATCACCTTCGAGCAGCTGCGCGAGGTGCCGCTGTTCCGCCGCCATCACGACCTCGTGCTCAAGGCCTATCCGCGCGCGACGCGGCGCCAGCAGCGGCACGAAACCATCCGCCGCATGATCTCCACTCTGATCAGCGACCTGGTGGGCGAAACCCGTCGGCGCCTGCAAAAAGCCGCGCCGAGGAAAATTGATCAGGTGCGTGCCTTGAACAGACCCTTGGTCGGTTACAGCGCGGCGATGGCCCAGGAAAGTCTGACGCTCAAGCAGTTTCTCAACCGCAAGCTTTACCGTCATCCGAAAGTCGTGAAAATGAGCCAGCAGTCCCAGCGCGTGATTGGCCGCCTGTTCGCCCTGTATATGAAAAAGCCGCGCTTGATCCCTGCCGAGTTCGTTCAGGATTCACCCAACCCAACCGAACTACCCCGCTTGGTTGCCGACTACATTGCCGGCATGACGGATCGTTTTGCGTTAGGCGAGCATGCGCGTGTTTAGCTGACCCCGTGGTAGTTCGCCGTCGTCAACTGCGCCGACTCGCTTTGGCGCCGATCCCGCTGCGCGGGTCCCTCGGCGTAAGCTCACGTCGCCCTGGACTTCCCCTAGTGGACTTCCCCCGGTCTAGTTTGCAGTCCCGGCCTATGATTGGACTTCCCCCGG
>JBBTCH010000024.1:0-1897 GCA_038043245.1 Pseudomonadota bacterium
CAGGAATCTTCTAGGCGCATCCGGCGCAAGAGCGGTTTTGGTGACTTTTGCCGCGCTTGGCAAAAGTTACCCGGCCTTTAGGCCGGAATAATCTTTACGCTGCCTGCAATACGAACAGTGGCACCGGTTCACCGAACCCTTTCACCGACAGCGGGTCGCGGCTTTCCAAGCCCACTTCCCCCGCCAGTTCGGCGGTGCGGTTGTCCACCAGGATCTCGCCGTCGGCGGCTTTCTCGCACAGGCGCGAAGCGAGGTTCACCGCCGGACCCACGGCGGTGTATTCGAAGCGCGCGCCGGCGCCGATGATGCCGACGGTGACCTTGCCGCTGGCGACACCGACGCCAAGGCCCAGCGTCTGTTTCTCGTCGCTCCATTTCTGCGTCACCGCACGGCCGACCTCGCGGATGCGACGCGCCATGGCCAGCGCCTTGCGGCCGTAGTCGTCGATCGGCAGCGGTGCGCCGTAGAGGATCAGGATGCCGTCGCCGGCGAAATCCTTGATGGTGCCGCCGTATTCGGCGACGATTTTGCCGACCGCCTCGTAGTATTCGCGCAGCACGCGGATGACGATTTGCGACGGGTGCGACTGCGCATAGGGCGTGAAGCCGCGGATGTCGCAGCAGACCACGGTAATCTCGAGATTGTTCTGCTGCATCGCCTGCTTGAGTCCGCGCTCGCGCACGATCTGTGCCACCTGCGGCGACAGGAACCGCGACATGAAGGCGCCACGTTCACCCTGCATGACGTGGTACTGCACCGCGCCGAGCAGGAAGATCATCAGGCCCACGATCATGACGATGCCGTTGATCTCCAGCGGCGCGACAAAAGCAAAGACGAAGAATGGGATCGCGGCGCTCATGGCGAGGATGCGGATGCGCTCGGGCAGATCCGGTCGCCGGCGCATCAGCAGCACCACGGCGAAAAATCCGCACAGCTGCACGAACAGCACCGGCCCGGCGAACACCCAGAAGTGGAGGTCACGCAGCGCGTCGGGGCTTTCCAGCGCGCCGAGAAAATCCTCGTTCCGCTGCAGCGGAAATAGGACCGACAGCAGCGAATACAGCAGCGCCACGCCCTGGCCGAGGCGCAGCAGGCGGTCACCGAAGCTGGTGTCGAGGTCGCGTGCGGGTACCGTGCGCCGCACGCGCAGGATCCATTCGAGGATCGCAATCATCGACACGGTTTCGGGGATCGCGAACCAGCCGGTCAGTGCAACCGGCACGTTGTGGCCGATGCCGACAACGATGTTGAGCTCGATGGAAATGCCCATCGAGGCGAGAAACACCGCCATCGCCTGACTGGTGCGCGACTCGCGGTCGGCAGAAATGAACGCCAATGCCATGCCCAGACAGACCAGGCTGACGAGAACTTGCGGGGTGAGATCCTGCATGGGCGCAAGCCTAACTCGGCTTATCCGACTCAAACAGCGCTTCGAGTTCCTGCGCGGCTTCCTGTGCAGTCTGGATCACTTTTTCCTCGTCCAGCGCCACCGCGTGCTGTTTCAGCAGGGTTTCTTCGTCGTGTTTGCGGAACAGTTCGATGGCGCGCGCGGCGCTCGCTTCGTCCTCCCCCAGCTCGGTCAACAGCAGCCGGCTCATTTCGAGACTGGAATACAGGCTGCGGCGGATCACGGTGATCTTCAGGTCCATCAGCTTGAGCGCGTGCCGGCGGGTGACCGCCATCGCAAAAATCGGCAGGCTGGGAAAATTGTGGCGCACGGTCTCGGCGACTCTCACCGACTCGTCCTCGTCGGCGATGGCCACCACGAACAGCCGCGCCTGACCGGCATGCGCCGCACGCAGCACTTCGACGCGTTTGGCATCGCTGTAAAACACCGGATTTCCGAAACGGCGCACGAAATCCACCTGCTGCCAGTCGCGCTCAAGCACGGTGAAGG
>JBBTCH010000025.1:0-30846 GCA_038043245.1 Pseudomonadota bacterium
CCCCCCCCCCCCCCCCCCCCGAGCGCGTAACTGAGCCCCTCCAACGTGACCACCGAAGCCGTTCTCATCGTTGACGACAACCTCACCAACCTCAAGCTGGCGCGCGTGCTGCTGGTCGCCGCCGGATTCGAGGTGCGCACCGCCGCCGACGCCGAGGAAGCGCTGGAAACACTCAAGTCCTTCCACCCGAAGCTGATCCTGATGGACATCCAGCTGCCCGGCATGGACGGGCTCACGCTCACGCGCCAGCTCAAGTGCGACCCCGCCACGCGCGACATCATCATCGTCGCGCTCACCGCCTATGCCATGAAAGGCGATGACGAAAAGGCCCGGGCCAGCGGCTGCGCCGGCTACATCACCAAGCCGCTGGACACGCGCAGCTTCGCCGCTGAAGTCGGCCGCTATCTCCTCGATGCCCGGCCCGGAGCACCATGAAAATCCTCATCGCCGACGACAATCCGACCAACCTCAAGCTGCTGAGCGCGCAGCTGCACACCGAAGGGTTCAGCGTGGTGAAAGCCGCCGATGGTGTCGAGGCGCTGGCGACACTGCGGCGCGAGCCGGTGGATGCCCTGATCTCGGACGTGCTGATGCCGCACATGGACGGCTACAAGCTGTGTTTCGAGGTGCGCAATGACCCGCAGTTGGCGGACACGCCGGTCATCTTCTACACCGCCACCTTTCTCTCGGACGACGACGAACGCCTAGGCTACAAGATGGGCGCCGACAAGTTCCTGCGCAAGCCGGCCGGGTTCCGCGAAATCGTGGCGGCGGTGAAAGAGGTCACCGGCGCCGCGCGCCGCGCGCACGCACAGCGCCCGGCATCGGATGAGCTGGGCCTGATGAACGATTACAACACCAAGCTGGTGGAAAAACTGAAGGAAAAGAACATCGAGCTGGCCGACGTGGTGCAGCGGCTGCAACTGGCCGAAGCCCGCTACCGCGCGCTGATCGAGCAGGCGGCAGACGGCATCCTGACGCTCTCGGCTGCCGCGCGATTCGAGGAAATCAACCCGCGCTTCACGCAGTTGCTCGGTTATTCGCAGGCGGAGCTGGTGGGCAGACATGTCGCCGATTTCGTCAGCGCCGCCGAGCGTTCGCAGGTGCTGGACGAATTCGCCCGCATGATGCAGGGTCAGAACTACAAGATGGAATGGGGGTTTCTGCGCAAGGACGGCTCCGTATTTGCCGCGGAAATCCGCGGCAACCTGCTCTCCGACGGGCGCGTGATGATGATCGTGCGCGACGTCAGCGAGCGCAAAAAGACCGAAGATGCGATGGCCGCGCGCGCCGCCGAGCTCGAACGCTTTCACGAACTCAGTGTCGGCCGCGAACTGCAGATGATCGAGTTGAAAAAACAGGTCAACACTCTGTCGGTCAAGGCCGGCCTCGCGCCACCCTACGACCTGTCCTTCGTCGAAACACCGTGAGCGCGTGCGCGCTGACCCCGGCCGGTGGCAACCACTAGTTCCCCGCTGACATGACCGGCACCTACAGCCCGCTGCTGGTCCTGCTGTCCTACGTGGTCGCGGTCATCGCCTCGTTCGTGGCGCTGGACATGGCCACGCGCGTCAGCGCGCATCACAGCCTGCTGGCGGGGCGGCTGTGGCTGGCCGCTGGCGCCACGGCGATGGGCTTTGGCATCTGGTCCATGCACTTCATCGGCATGCTCGCGTTTCACCTGCCGATCGCGGTGTCCTACGACATCCCCATCACCCTGCTGTCGCTGCTGTTCGCGGTGCTGGCATCCGGCTTCGCGCTGCAGGTGATCAGCGGCGGCGAGATCCGGCCGCGGCGCCTGCTGAGCTCGGGCGTGGTGATGGGCGCCGGCATCGCCGCCATGCACTACACCGGCATGGCGGCGATGCAGGTGCTGCCGCCGGTGCGCTACAACCCATGGCTGCTCGCTGCCTCGGTGGTGATCGCCATCGCCGCGGCGACGGCGGCCTTGTGGGTTTCATCGCGGCTGCGTGGTGAGTCCATCGTTTCCGCCTTTGGCGCCAAGGCCGGCAGCGCCCTGATCATGGCGCTGGCCATCACCGGCATGCACTACACCGGCATGGCCGCCGCCCTGTTCGAGCCCAACACCTACTGCTTCGGTGATCCATCGAGAGTCTCCAACAACTGGCTGGCGGTGACCGTCGGCTTCTGCACGTTTCTGTTTCTGGTCACCACCCTGCTGGTGGCGGCGTTCGACGCACGGCTCGCCGAGCGCTCGCTGCTGCTGACCAGATCCCTCGAATCGAAAGCGGGCCTGGAAGCGCAGATCCAGGCGCGCACCCGGCAGCTCAGTGCATCGTCCGCCGCGTCGATGAACATGATGCAGGATGCGGTGCAGAGCCGGAAGAATGCCGAGCGCGCCCTGCAGGACCTCAGGCACGAGCTGGCCGAGCGCCGCGTGCTGGAGCAGCGCACGCGCGAGCAGGCCGAACTGCTCGACAAGGCGCACGACGCGATCCTGGTGCGCACCCTGGATCACCGCATCGTCTACTGGAACAAGGGCGCGCAGAGGCTCTACGGCTGGACGGCGGCGGAGACCGTCGGCCGTTCGGCCGAGAACCTGTTGTACGAGGACGTCGCCGGCTACCGCGCCGCCGTGGCCGAGGTGCTGGCGGCCGGCGAGTGGAGCGGCCGCGTACGCCAGCGCTGCAAGGACGGCCGCCTCGTGACGGTCGAAGGCCACGCCACGCTGGTGCGCGACGATCAGGGCCGGCCGCACTCGATCCTGACCATCTGCTCCGACATCACGCCACGCATCGCCCTCGAGGATCAGGTGCAGCAGTCGCAGCGCATGGACGCGATCGGCCAGCTCACCGGCGGCATCGCCCACGACTTCAACAACCTGCTGACGGTGATTCTCGGCAACTCGGAACTGCTGGCGGAACTGCTCGAAGCGCAGCCGCAGCAGCACGCACTGGCGGTAACGGTGCGCGATGCCGCCCGCCGTGGCGCGGACCTCACCCGTCGCCTGCTGGCGTTCGCGCGGCGACAACCGCTCGAGGCGCGGCCGGTCGACGCGGCGGCGCTGCTGGCCGGCATGGAGGTCCTGCTGCGGCGCACGCTCGGCGAGGCCATCCATTTCGATTTCGCGGTGGCGCCGGGACTGTGCCACGTGCTGGCCGATCCTTCGCAGCTCGAAAACGCGATCCTCAACCTGTGCATCAACGCGCGCGACGCGATGCCCCGTGGCGGCCGCATCATCATCGGCGCGCAGAACGCCACGCTCGACCTGCCGTTCGTGCGCCGCCATCCGGGCGCCGTCACCGGCGACTACGTGCACATCACCGTGTCCGACACCGGCAAGGGCATTGCTCCGGAAAACCTGCAGCGCGTCTTCGAACCGTTCTTCACCACCAAGGAATTCGGCAAGGGCACCGGCCTCGGCCTGTCCATGGTCTACGGCTTCGTCACCCAGTCGCACGGCTTCGTCACCATCGCCTCGGAAGTGGATCACGGCACCAGCGTGGACGTGTACCTGCCGGTCGCCGCGCCTGCCGCGGCGCAGGCCGCCGCGCCTGCCGCGGCGGCGGCGGTGACGCAGGGCGTCGAAAAAATCCTGCTGGTCGAGGACGATGACCTGGTGCGTACTTATGGCGAGGCCCAGCTGAGCGCGCTCGGCTACCGCGTGATCGCGGTCAACAGCGGCCAGGCCGCGCTCGACGTGCTGCGCCGGGAGACCGGCATTGACCTGCTGTTCACCGACATCATCATGCCGGGCGGCATGAACGGCTACGAACTGGCGCGCGCCGCGGTGCCGCTGTATCCCGGCCTGCGCGTGCTCTACACCTCGGGCTATACCGAAACCGCGGCCGAACACCAGAGCGGCTCGCATCAGCGCACCCCGCTGCTCAACAAGCCCTACAGCCGCGCTGAACTCGCCAGCCGGATTCGGGCCGCGCTGACCGCTCCGGCCTGAGGTCATCATGATCAAGCCGCCGGGCCGCCTGCTGATCCTCGACGACGATGCCGCCGTCGGCCAGACCCTGAGCGCGATCGCGCAGGCGCACGGGTTCGATGCGCGCTACGCCGCCGATGCGGAGGTTTTTTTCCGCGAGCAGGCGGTCTGGAAGCCGAGCCATATCGCGCTCGACCTGATGATGCCGGGCATGGACGGCATCGAGGTGATCCGTCGGCTGGCGGTGATCGGCTGCGATGCGCGCGTCATCATCACCAGCGGCGTCGGCCAGCGCGTGCTGGATGCGGCACGGCGTTCCGCCACCGAACACGGCCTCGACATTGCCGGTGTCCTGCCCAAGCCGTTTTCGCCCTCGGACCTGCGCGCTCTGCTCGGCGCGCACGGCGGCGACACGGCTGCACCGAAGAAACCGTCCGTCACGCCATCGTTCAAGGTCACGGCGGCGGCCCTGCGCGCGGCGCTGTCCGACCACCAGTTCCGCGTCGCCTACCAGCCGAAGATCGAGTGCGTGACCGGCGTGGTCGCAGGCTTCGAGGCGCTGGTGCGCTGGCACCACCCGCAGACCGGCGTGATCATGCCGGACGATTTCATACCGTTGGCCGAAGCCAATGGCCTGATCGCGGAACTGACCGGACAGGTTTTCGAGGAAGCCTTCCAGTGGCTGACGAAAAACCATCCCGGCTCCGGCGTCGGCCTGTCGCTCAACCTGTCCGCCCGCAGCCTCGCCGAACTCGACCTCGCCGACCGCCTCTATGCACAGTGCCAGCGCTTTGCCATCGAACCGCAGCGCGTGATCCTGGAAGTGACGGAAAGCAGCGCCATGGAAGACCCGCAGCTGTCGCTGGACCTGCTGACGCGATTCCGGGTCAAGGGCTTTCAGCTCTCGATCGACGATTTCGGCACCGGCTTTTCGTCCATGGTCCAGCTGGTGCGCCTGCCGTTCTCGGAGCTGAAGATCGACAAGTCGTTCGTGACGACTGCGACGACGTCGCAGGAGTCACGCGCGGTCATCAAGTGCATCGTTGATCTCGGCCACGCGCTGGGGCTGAAAGTCACCGCCGAGGGCGTCGAGGATCTGGCGGTGCTGGAGTACCTGAAATCGGTGCACTGCGATCTCGCCCAGGGGTTTTTCATCTCGCGGGCGATGGCCGGCGATGTGGTCGCCGGCTGGATGGCGCAGTGGCAGCAGGACTTTGCCGCGCTGCTGCAGCGCAAACCGACTGCCGGATCCGCGGCACGCTTCTAGGCCCGCCCTGAGCCTGCAAGCAGGCTCAAGCGGATGGCGCCGGGATCCCCCGCGTCGGACCAGGGGCCCGGTCCGGGGGCCGTTCCGAAATCATGCCGTGCTGAATCGCGAACTGGACCAGCTCCGCCGAGGACTTGAGCCCGAGATTCTCGATGATGCGGTACTTGTGGAACTCGACTGTTTTCGGAGTGATTTTCAGCAGGGCCGCGATCTCGCGGATGGTGTGGCCTTCGGCCACCTGCTGCAGCACCTGGCGCTGGCGCAGGGTCAGCTTGAACAGTTTGCGGCTCCCCCCGCGCGTTGCAAACGGCCTGCCACGGACCGCGCCGTGGCCGCCGACCAGCGGCGAGATGAACGTGCCACCGCGCAACACCACCCGGAGCGCCTGGCGCAGCTCCGCCGCCGCCGCGTGCTTGGCGACGAAGCCGGCCGCGCCCGCCGTCAGCGCCTCGGCCAGAAACATGCGGTCGACGTGCATGGTCAGGCAGATCGTGTGGATCAGCGGGAACTCGCTGCGGATCACACGGATCGCATCAAGTCCGTTGCGCTGGGGCATCGAGATGTCGGTGATGACGAAGTCCGGCCGCAGTCTGCGCACCGCCTCGATCAGGGCTTCGCCGTCGGCGACGACCGCGACAATCACGTATTCAGGAGTCAGTAGTCCTTGCAGGCCGTCGGTAACGATGGCGTGGTCGTCGGCCAGCACGCCGCGCATGCGCAGATCCCGGGGCCGATCCGCCTCCGGTCTGGCCGGCGCGATTTTACCGCCCGGGTTCACGACGAACTGCGGCATGCGGCGTAGCCATAGCGAGTAGCATGCTCGCTTGCCAGGGACGGTGCCATCCACCCCATTCGAGGGTTCACCGTGCCCCGCAAGCCAAGCCCCAGAACCGCTTCACCCAGTCGCACGGACCGGCGCCGGTTGAGCACGGCTGGCCCGGCATCCGGTTCGGCGCGCTTCGCCAGTCTTGCCATCGACGCGCCGCCGGGCGGACTCGAATCGATCATGCGTACTTTCTGGGAGCCGCTGCTGGTGCTGGACGAGCACTACCGCATCCTCGCGGCCAACCCCGCGTTCTACCGTCTGTTCAAGGTCGGCCCCGCCGAAGTCCGCGACGCCGTGCTGTTCGAACTGGGGGATGCGCAGTGGGGCACGCTGGAATTGCGCTCAGCGCTGAGGAAGCTGTTGAAGGGCCAGCGTCATTTCCAGAATTGCCGGATCGAACACACGTTTCCCGGCATTGGCCACAAGGCGTTCCAGCTCAACGGGCAGCTCGTCATTGACACCCGCAACGGCAAGCGGCGTCTGCTGCTGGCGTTCAATGACGTGACGGTGGTGGAAGCCACGGTGGTGTTGCTGCGTGAGGCACGCGAGCAGAATGAGCGGCGCGTCGCCAACGAGCTGCATGACCTGTCCAGCGGCGATCTGGCCGCGCTCGGCATGGAGCTGGCGCACATGACGCAGGTGGTTTCGACCGCATCCGCCGATGTGACCCAGTATCTGCACGCCGCGCAAAAACGGGTTCAGAGCCTGGCGGCGAGCACGCACGAGCTGTCGCGTCGCATTCACCCCTCGGTGCTGGCCGACCTCGGCTTGGCGACGGCGATTTCCGGGGCCTGCGAGGACTTTGAGCATCACCACAAAGTCGCGGTCAGTTTCCGTGCCAGCGGCCCGCTGAAGCGGCTGCCGGATGCAGTGGCGCTGTGTGCGCTGCGCGTGGTGCATGAGGCCCTGCGCAACGTCGCGCGCCACGCCAACGCAAGACGGGTGTCGGTGCGGATCACCCTGGCCGCCCGCAAGCTGCGGCTCAGCGTCCAGGACAACGGCGCTGGTTTCAAGGCAGCGGACACGCGCGCCAATGGCAGGCTGGGATTGCGCGGGATTTCCGACCGCGTGGCCGCCGTGGGCGGCACGTTGTCCGTGCGGTCCCGACCCGGGCAGGGAACCTTGATCCGCGTTGTCGTCCCTATCGTCCCGCTTGCGGCGCCAGTCTCCCGCGCGCAGCCGCCTGGCACGGAGCGCCGGACACGGCCACGCGGCTGACCGCGGTGCGCTCAGCAGCAAGCTCGGCCAAAAATCCGGCGTCTCAGTTGGCCCGTCTGGAAGCCGCCCGCGCACTGGCCATCAGCCGCGTGCCGGAGCGCCGGCCGGCCGCCCCGCGAAAATACAGCTCCATGTCCACATAGGTGGCGATTGACGGGTCGAACACGTAGTCCGACATCGTGGTCAGGACCCTGCCCTCGCCATCGGTGATGATCACCAGCGGGATGAACTCGACCTTGTAGTGGTCCATCAACGCGCCCCCATCGGGGCGAACCTCGTAATCCAGTCCACGCTGGCGCAGAAAGTCCCGCGCCGAGGCCGCAGTGCCGGAACTGACGGCGTAGAACTTCACGCGCGGGTACTTGGCGCGGACGGGCTGCATCTTCTGGAGTACCGGCTTGCAATACGTGCAGGTCGTGTCCCAGAAGATCAGCACCTGCAGGTTCTGCGGTAGCGCCGGATTCGTATCGGCGCCCTGCGCGGCGCTGGTGGTTGCCAGAACCGCGGCGATGCCGAATCCAAGGAAGCTTCTGCGAACAGCGAAGGTCAGGGTTTCCATGAAATGTCTCCGGTTTCACCAGGACCTGATGCTCCGCCCGCGACGGATTTAAAACATCTGGGAGTTATCCCAGTAGGCGTATTTTCCGGACCTGAAATGCGCACCAGAAGACAACTAGGAGTTTTCCGGGCAGGCGGGTTTCAGCGGCCGCGCGCCTGGTCGAGCGCCACGACCGGATAACGCCAGGAGTCGCGAATTTTCCGGATCAGCGGCCTCGCCGCGTCCGGAGTGACCGGCTCAGGCCGTCGGCAGCCTGTAACTCTTGAACTGCTCGCGCAGCTTGTTCTTCTGCACCTTGCCGGTCGCGCCCAGGGGCAGCGCGTCGAGAAACTGCACATCGTCGGGCATCCACCACTTGGCGATCTTGCCTTCGTAATGCCTGAGCAGGGCGTCCTTGTTCACGTCCTGGCCGGGTTTCTTGACGATGATCAGCAGCGGCCGCTCGTCCCACTTCGGATGCGGCACCGCGATCACCGAGGCCATCGCCACCGCCGGATGCGCCATGGCGATGTTTTCCAGATCGATCGAACCGATCCATTCGCCGCCGGATTTGATGACATCTTTACTGCGATCGGTGATCTGCATGTAACCGTCAGGATCGAGCGTGGCAACGTCACCGGTCGGGAACCAGCCATCGATCAGCGGGCTGTCGGTGGATTTGAAATAAGTGTCGATCACCCACGGCCCGCGCACCATCAGTTCGCCGGAGGATTTACCGTCGCGCGGCAACTCCTTTCCATCCGCATCCACGACCTTCAACTCGACGCCATACACCGCACGGCCCTGCTTGATCTGCACCGCGAACTGCTCGTCTTTCGACAGATTCGCGTGCTTGCCCTTGATCTTGCCGGTGACGCCGAGCGGCGACATCTCGGTCATGCCCCAGAGCTGCATCAGCTCGATGCCGTAATCATCGCGATACGCCTTCATCAGCGACGGCGGCACCGCGCTGCCGCCGCAGGCCAGCCGCTTGACCGTACTGAGTTTCTTGCCGGTCTGCTGCAAGTGCTGCAACACACCGAGCCATACCGTCGGTACGCCGGCGGAAAACGTGACTTTTTCGCTCTCGAACAGTTCGCAGACGCTGGGGCCATCGAGTGCAGGACCCGGGAACACCAGTTTCACGCCCATCAGCGCGCCGACATAAGGCACCGACCAGGCGTTGACATGGAACATCGGCACGATCGGCAGGATCACGTCGCAGGACGAAAGATTGAACACGTCCGGCAGGCAGCCGGCGTAGGTGTGCAGCAGCGTCGAGCGATGCGAATACAGCACGCCCTTGGGATTGCCGGTGGTGCCCGAGGTGTAGCACAGGCAGGCCGCCGCGTTCTCGTCGAACTGCGGCCACTCGTAGTCGTCACTTTCCGCCGCGACCAGTTCGTCGTAGCACAGGGCTTTGACGTTCTTCAGCGCCGGCATGTGCGCGCGGTCGGTCATCGCCACCCAGTGCTTGATCGTGGTGCACTGCCCCGCCATCGCGTCCACCAGCGGCGCAAAACCGATGTCGAAGAACAGCACCTTGTCTTCGGCGTGGTTGGCGATCCAGGCGATCTGATCCGCGTGCAGGCGCGGATTGATCGTGTGGATCACCGAGCCGCTGCCGGAGATCGCGTAATACAGCTCGAAATGACGGTAGCCGTTCCACGCCAGCGTCGCCGCACGCTCACCGGACTTCAGGCCCAGACGCTTCAGCGCATTGGCCAGCCGGCGCGACTGCGTGTGCGCCTCGTGATAGGTGTAGCGATGGATCTTGGTCTTGACCGTCGGGTCCAGACAACCTTCGACGGTACGCGAGACGATTTCGGTGTCCCCGTGATACTTGTCGGCGTGCACGATCAGCGACGAGATCATCAACGGCATGTTCATCATCTGACCACGAATCATGTGCGGCTCCTCGTTTATTGATTGGTCTGGATGCATTATCTTCGCACTCATGAAGAACCTTTTCCTGCTCGCATTGGCCCTGGCGGCTTTGAGTGCGCTGTTTGTCTGGATGCGCCCCGCGTCCACGCCCGTTGCGGTCGCCGTGCAACCCGTCGTGGTGACGCCGGCCTCCAAAACCTTTGAGCTGATCGTGCGCGACCAGCGTCTGCTGTCGGGCGATGCGGTGCTCAAGGTCAGCGAAGGCGAGCGCGTGGTCCTGCGCGTGACGACCGACCACGCCGACGAACTGCACCTGCACGGCTATGACCTGTCCCTGAAGTTGAAAGCCAACGTGCCGGGCGAGCTGAAATTCATCGCCGGACGCAGCGGCCGCTTTGACTTCGAGCTGCATCATTCACACGTAGACCTAGGCGCACTCGAAGTCGCGCCGAAATAAGCCGGTTGAATTGACGAACTGGCGCTATCGGAACGAAGGGCCAGCGCGCCCGAGGTGACGCTGTTCTGAAATTGGGTCTAAGGTAGCCGCTGGCGTCACCCGACGCCGCCAGTCAGAGGGGAGAAATCAGATGAGCGCATACAAAATCATCGAAGTCGTCGGCACCAGCGCCAAGAGTTGGGAAGCAGCGACCGAAGCGGCGGTCGCATCCGCATCCGGTTCGCTGCGCAATCTGCGCATCGCCGAAGTGATGAAGATGGACGCTACCGTCGGCAAAAAAGGCAAGATCAAGGAATACCGCGTGCGCGTCGCGCTGAGCTTCAAATACGAGGCTTGACCTTCGGCATAAAAATCGCGCCGGCCAAGCCGGTCAGCACCCAGGCCAGCAGGAATCCGGCGAGCGCGTAGGCGCCGCCTTCGAGCGTGAGCGGCACGCCCGGCTCGAATCGGGTGGCGGCGTGCAGCGCCGGATCAAAGTTTCTTGCCAAGACCCAGGGCCGCTGCCAGATCACCGCTTCGCGCAGCATGGACTCCATCGCGGTATAGCGCCGGTAGCGCTGCACGGTCGTGCGGTGGATGCGGCCGGAGGCACGGAACGTCTCGTCGGAATTGACTTCATGCCGTTGGATGAACGTCTCGACATCCAGCTGCAGCGCCGCAGCTTCCTGCTGCAATTGCGTGAAGCGTGCTTCGGACTCGGCGCGCGCGCCGGCCAGGGTATTGCTGTAGGCAAGGTAGTAGAGTGGGAACTGCGCGGCGCTGATTACAAACACAACCAGCAGCAGCCGCGAGCTGAGACCACCGATCCACTGCATCAGGAGCGCCATGCCGTGAAGCTTACTGTGAGCCGCTTCTGTCTGGTACTGGCGCTGTGCTTGCAGGCTGCGCAGGCCGCCGAGCCCGGGGCCGTCGTCCGCGAAGCCACGGAGAAAATGCTGGTCCTGATTGAGCGTAATCAGGCGGACTACCGAGCCAGCTCAAGCCGGTTTTACACGATGGTCGACAAGGTGATGCTGCCTTCCTTCGATCTCCAGCGTATCGGGCACGAGACGCTGGGTTCGCATTGGCGTTCGGCGACCACCAGCCAGCGCAAACGGCTCGCTGCGACATTCAAGAATTCGCTGATTCACAGCTACGCCGACGCCGTGCTGGCTCAATACGAAGGTCTGGAGATGGAATGGGCGGCGGCTTCAGGCGCCGACAGCGCCGTCGTGCGGGCGACGTTGATTCGTCCTGGCAACCGGCCGACTGCGCTGGCGTTTTCGATGGCGTCCAGCCAAGGGCAATGGAAAATCCACGACGTGGTGGTTGATGGCGTCAGCCTTGCGGCTGGGCTGCGCTCTCAGTTCAATTCAGAGATCGCCAGAAACGGTCTCGAAGGGCTGCTTCAACGGCTGGAAAGTCCCCGCTGACCCCGACTGAATCAGCGGCCGCCCATCAACTGATACGGGCCGCCTTTTTCCAGCGCACGCCGGTAGGCGGGCCGCGCGTGCATCCTGGCGAGCAGTGCATGCAGTCGCGGACGTCTTGAATCAAGGCCACCGCGCGTGGCGGCGGCTTCCAGCGCAAAACTCATCTGTACGTCGGCCGCAGTCAGTTCGTTGCCGGCAAACCACGCGCTCTGGCCCAGTTCGGCTTCCATGAAGTCGAGATTGTTCTCGACGTTCGGCGTCAGATAGCTTTTCTTGACCATCCTCGAGATCGCCTTGGCGACGGGTCGCACGATCAGCGGCGCGCGTTCGATGCGCGCCATTAACAGCGAAATAATCATCAGCGTCGCAAAAGTACCTTCGGCGTAGTGCATCCAGTAGCGATAACGCAGGCGCTCCGGCGTACCGGCGGCCGGAATCATGCGGCCGTTGCCGTAACGCTCGACGAGATATTCCATGATCGCGCCGGATTCGGCGACGGTGATCTCGCCGTCGGTGATCACCGGCGATTTGCCCAGCGGGTGCACGGCCTTGAGTGCCGGCGGCGCCAGCATGGTTTTCCGGTCACGCGCGTAATGTTTGATCTGATACGGCACGCCGAGTTCTTCGAGCAGCCACAGCACACGCTGCGAGCGCGAGTTATTGAGGTGGTGAACGACGACCATAAAATTCTCGTGAATAAAAATCGTGTGTCATTCCGAGGAGCGGATGCAACGAGGAATCTGATCAGATCCCTCGCATTCGCTCGGGATGACAGCTAATTTCCGGGGACTGGCGTCACGCCGGGCGTCACCGTGGCGCCATCCATCAGCGCGAACAAGCGCTCGAAGCCGGTGCTGATCACCAGATGGGTGTCGCTGCCCTCCCAGCCATGTCCGGCCAGCGGACTTTCGTAGGTCATCCCGGCCTGATCAAACACCGGGCCCAGCGGTATCGCTGTCGCCGTGGTGCCGGACTCGGCACCGCCATTGAGCAGCACGGTGTATAGATGCGCCGGCACCTGTACCGCGTTGAGCGCGGCGAGCATCTCCAGATTCTGGTTCGCCGGCACCAGACCATCGTCGAGACCACCGACCAGCACCACACCCTTGAGACCGGTCATGTCCTGCACGCGCGCGAGGTTGGTTATTTCCTGATATTTCTCCGGCACGTCTTCCAGCGCCCCGCCGTTTTCCTCTTCAAGCTCCTGCTGCGCGAGCGCACCCCCTGAGTTGCTGACGGGCGGTTGGGCCACGGCGCGGGCAATCAGATATTCCTCGGTGGTGTTGTTCACACCCTCGACATCCACCCACCAATCGAACAGCGGTGAACCGTCCGCGCGCTTGGCATCGGGCGATGCAATGGCGTAGCCCGACATGTTGCCACCCATGCTGACGCCGAACGCGAACACCTGGGTGACCGAGGGATATTTCCCAAGAAAATATTTCGCCGCGGCGATCGAATCCGCCGCGCCCTGGCGCACGAACCAGCCGTAGATCGTTCCATCCTCCAGCACGCGGAAGGGATAATCCATTGCCACGGCAATGGCGCCCTTGGCGGTGGCCTGGCGCAAATGATTGCGCCACGAACACGAATCGTTGCCGTGTCCGTGGAACATGACGACCAGCTGGGTGGGCGCTGTCGTATCGGGCAGCGCGTAACGCCCCGACGCCAGCCCCAACTCACTGGTCGACTGGATGCCGCTGTCGCTCATCGCCAGCAGTCGCGGATCCGCCTGCTGCGCGCACGGCACTTCCAGAGCATCGAACGGGGTCGCGTCTGCGCGGGAACTGCTGCTGGCGCCCGACGAACTGTTGTTGCAGGCTGCCAGCGCGGCGCCCAACACGGTAACGATGACTGCTCTGGTGATCTTATTCATGCCATCATTTTACGGTGAAATGCACGTCAACAGGCCCTAACTCACCCAAGGAGATTTCCATGATTGGCTACGTCACTCTCGGCACCAACGACTTTCCCCGCGCCGCCAAGTTTTACGACACCTTGCTTGCTGAACTCGGCGCCAAGCGCGTGATGGAGTTCGGGCCCACCTTCGTCGTCTGGGGCAAAGGCATGGATCAACCCATGCTCTGCGTTACCAAACCGCACGATGGCAAACCCGCCACGGTCGGCAACGGCGTGATGGTGGCCTTGCGGGCCAAGAACCTCGACGAGATCAAGAAACTGCACGCCAAGGCGCTGTCGCTCGGCGCTACCGACGAAGGCGCGCCGGGCCCGCGTGGCGAAGGCTTCTCCGGCGGATATTTCCGCGACCTTGACGGCAACAAGCTCAATTTCTTCTGCATGGGTTGAGGCGACGCGGAGGATTTTTTGCCGACCCAACGCTACGCCACGCTGCGCCGCCGGCTCAAGACCGGCGATCTGGTGTTCTTCGCCGGCCGCGGCCTGCTCAGCGACAGCGTCAAGGCGGTCACCGATTCGCGCTGGTCGCACGTGGCGATGGTGATGGTGCTGCCCGAGTACGATTTCGTCTGCCTCTGGGAATCCACCGCCTTGAGCAATCTCAAGGATCTCAACATCGGCCGCACGCACGAGGGCGTGCAGCTGGTGCCGCTGAGCACACGCCTGCGCACTTACGAAGGCGACATGGCCCTGCGTCAGCTGTGCGGCGTGCGGCTGAGTCGGCGCGACATGCAGAAGCTGATGGCCCTGCGCCGCAAGCTTGGCGGCCGGCCCTACGAAGCAAGCACACTGGAACTGATGGCCGCCGCCTACGACGGCCTGCTGGGCGAGCAGCAAGAAAACCTGTCCAGCCTGTTCTGCAGCGAGCTGGTCGCCGAAACCTATCAGGCGCTGGGGCTGATCCGCGGCGGACGCAAAGACAAGCCGTCGAACGAATACACGCCGGCGGATTTTGCCGAGACCACCGAGAGCCTGCCGTGGATACGTGGCCATCTCGGGCCGGAAATCAGGCTCAAGCTATGATTGAGCAAGAATGAAAAACAAAGTCCTGCTGGCAGCCCGCAAGCTCATCGGCTCGGGGGTCACGCCCAGCCAGATCAAGGCTGCGGATCTGGTCGCCGTGGGCGCCTGCTCGGAAAGCGAGTTCACGCAATATTTCGCCGACCTCGCGACATTCCAGCGCGATCTCGCCAACCTGATTTTCGGCGAAGCGCGCGAAGCCGTCATCAAATCCACCGCGGGCCACAACGCCGGGCTGCAGCAACTCTGCGCCGCCTTCACGACCTACCTCGACTACAACCTCACCGACCCGGCGCTGCAGGAGCTGGCGCACCATATCCAGTGCGAGCCGCAAGGCTGGGACCTGCTGATGCGCATGGAGATCGGCGTTTCGCTGGTCGCACAAGCCGACCTCGAAGCCATGGGTGCGACCCTGTGCGCCGCCCGTGCACGCCTGCTTACTTCACTGGTGGTGACCGTCGTCCGCGCTGAATACAAAGCCAAAAAGAAACTGCCCGACATGCGCGACGCCCTGCTCGATTACTGCAAATTGTCGGTGGATCGTTAAGGAGAACCTGCGTGGACAAACCCAACAACAGTCACAGCAAAATCATCGGCTACATCCTGTGGATCTTCGGCTTCATGGGCGCGCACCGTTTCTATTTCGGCAAACCGCTCACCGGCACTCTCTGGTTTTTCACGCTCGGGCTGCTTTTCATCGGCTGGATCGTGGATCTGTTCCTGATTCCGTCGATGGATCGTGAAGCCGACCGCAAATACAAGGAAGGCGCCAAGAGCTATACCGTGTCTTGGATCCTGCTGACCTTTCTCGGTGTGCTCGGCATCCACCGTTTCTACATGGGTAAATGGGCCACCGGAATCATCTACCTGCTGACCCTGGGCTTGCTGGGCGTCGGCGTGCTCTACGATTTCTGGACGCTGAACGGACAGGTCAACGACATCAACACGGCGCCGGCCTGAGTAAAGTCAGATTTATTGCCCGTTCGTCCTGAGCTTGTCGAAGGGCGGACGGGCTATTCTTGCAACTGCTTGGCAATTTCCGCTCATGCTTCGACAAGCTCAGCACGAACGGAAATCATAAAGAGATTTCCAATGATGCAACCCCAATCAGCCGACAACAAAGTCACCATCATCGGCAGCTACATCTCGCCGTACGTGCGCAAGGTACTGGCGGTGCTGCACCTCAAGGGCATCGCCTACCAGATCGACCCGATCATCGGCTTCATGGGCGATGATCGTTTCTCCAAGATCAGCCCGGTGCGCCGCATCCCGGTGCTGATCGACGACCAGGTGACGCTGGCCGATTCCACCGTGATCTGCGAATACCTCGAAGACCGCTACCCGAACCCGCCGCTATTGCCGCGCAAGCCCGCCGACCGCGCCCGTGCACGTTGGCTAGAGGAATACGCCGACACCCGCATGGGCGATGTGTTTCTCTGGCAGTTGTTCAACCAGGTCGTCATCGGCCCGTTCCTGTGGGGTCGTCCGACTGATGAGGCAGTGCTTAAAAAAACCACCGAACAAGACATCCCGCAGGTGCTGGATTATCTCGAGCCTCAACTGCCCGAGAAAGATTTCCTGTTCGGCGAGGATCTGACGATCGCCGATATCAGCATCGCGGTGATTTTCCGCAACGTCGGCTTTGCCCGTTACAGCGTCGATGCCGCGCGCTGGCCCATCACTGCCGCCTACTTTCCGCGCGTGCTGGAGCAACCCTGCCTGGCGCAACTGAAGGGTTTTGAGGACAAGATGGTGCGAACACCGATTCCGCATCACCGCGAGGCGCTGGAGAAAATGGGCGCACCGCTGACCGCGGAAACCTACAACAGCGGCACGCCCAAGCCCGGGATGATGAGAATCTGACCCGTGTTAAATCTCTTTTTTTGAAGTCTGGTTGTAGTTATATTTTTGGAGGGAATCCATGAATACATCTGATCTGATGAAGGGCATCGATCATGCAAGACTGCTGCCCCCACCCAACCCTAACTTTGCGAGTGAGTTCCATCACCGACTGATTTCATGGATAAACGATTTCCATAGAAACCTTGATGAGCAGCACGAAGTCGGTGCACGGCTGGTTAACTTCGGTCAGTCAGTGACGTTCCACATCGAAGACATCAGCTACTGGAATCCGTCGCTTATTTCGTTCATCGGCCATACCGAGTCTAAAGAGCCCGTAGAGCTCATACAACACGTGTCGCAGATTAGCGTTCTGCTGATTGCCATGAAGCGGCAGAGCACGGGACCAAAACATCCAATTGGATTCGCGAGTTGGGATGAGTATGACAAGAGCAAAAAATAACCAGAGCTTCACGCCCACGTCACGCCTCCGCTTCGCTCCGACGTGTCCGTGGCTTAAGCTCAACATTAGCCATCAGTTAGTAAAGGCATAAGCCATGCGCATGATCGTTGTCCTGTTGTTGCTACTCAGTACTACTGCGTGTGTCTCACAAGCCGAGCGTGAGCGGGAAACGGCAGAAACGGAGCGTCGCGAACAGGAGCAGCAGCAGATGTTCGCTGAAGAGCAGGCCCGAGTTGATGGGATAAAGCAGCGTGAAATCGAACATCAGAGCGCCGAGATAGAGCGAAAGCGCGCTGAAAAAGACCGTCGCGACCAGAACGCGATGAAGCTGGCGAAACAACATGGTTTCAAACACGTGCTGTTGAATGAACCTTTGCCAGCCTTGCTAGAAAGCGCAATCGATGATGCTATTCCAATAGCTACACTGCGTCAGATCGCAGTTCAGCAGCATTGGCACGATAGTTACTTCATTGCATCGCAGATCTTGTCGCCGCACGAAGCATTGTTTTACGACGAAAGTCGCGATGTGCGAATTTTTGTCAAGACACATGGAGCCACGGTGTACGAGGGCACGCCTTTGTCCGCGCTTGGCGCAGCTTTTTGGCGCATCGTCGGCGTCAAGTCTTATTCAACGGTGTTGGGTGCCCCTGCCCAAGCCTTTATTATCGAAAAGGCATGGTAGACAAGCTAATGGCTAACAACGCGTTGAACAGCAACGAAGTGAGGTAGTGAAGTCAGGCAGTTAGCGCCGCAACGCAAACACTGGCCGCGCGCCGCTCAGGCCTTTGAGTTCGTGTTCGCCGCGTGATTCGAAGGTCAGACCCGATCCGTCGAGCAGGTCGCGCGTGGTGCCGGAGACCAGTACCTCACCCTCACCGCCGAGCGCAGCGATGCGCGCCGCCGCATGCACGGCAACACCACGCGGCTTGCCGGCAACCAGTTCGACTTCTCCGGTGTGGATGCCGACACGCACGCGGACGCCGAGCTCCGTGACCGACGAGTCCATCAGCGCCGCCGCGTGCACCGCCTTCGCGGGTCCATCGAACAGCGCCAGAAAGCCGTCGCCGGCGGAGTCGATTTCGCGGCCGCGATGGCGGTCGATGGCCGCGCGGATCTTGGCGTTGTGTTCGCGCAGGAGCTGCTCCCAAGCGTGGTCGCCGATGCGTTCGATCAGGGCCGTTGAGCCGACGATATCGCTGAAGAGAATCGTCGCGAGGACTCGCTCGCCGAGCGCTTCGGGCGACAGCCCGTACGCGTGAGCGCTGGCGAACTCGATCGCGTCATACGCCGTGTCGCCAACTACCCAGGCGTCATGTCCGGGCGGTATCTCGTAGGCCTCGTTGGGTCCGATAACGAGCTCCGTTCCATCATCCATGCGCACTCCGAGCGAGCCCGAGATCGTGTAGCCGACGTGGCGATGCTGGCAGGAACTCGTGCCGGCGACCGGCTTGACGTCCTTCGACCACTTCCAGCCCGGCTGAAACACGAAACGGCCCATGGCCATCTCGTCGAGCGAGACGATGTTGGCCTGACCGGTCGGAAACTTGCGAATCTGGTCAGGCGTGGTGAAACTTTTGCGTTGCAGGCGCGGCATCGCTCAATTGTGCCTCAAAGCCTGTCAGAAGCTTGTCGAGGAGCGGAGGGCGTGTTGAAACACCCCTAACTGAAAATCACCATGCTCTGGCGACTGATGGCGACGGGTTCACCGCCCGGGCCCCATAGCATCACCGACTGACTGGTGTAACCACCGACAGCGGCGACCAGATCGGCGTCCACCCGCCAGCCGCTCAACGGCAGATGATCGTGGCGGTCGCTGAAGAATTCCATCATCCAGATCAGCGTGCCGCCCGCCGCCGGTTTTTTCAGAAACGACATGGCCACGGGCGGAATGAAGTCCGCCAGCGCAAGAACATGACCGTCATTGGCCCTGCCCGTTTCATCGAGCCCAACCTCGACGACGTTGCGCGGCAGCGTGGCATTGGAATACGGCAGGCCACCCAGCAGCCAGCGTGCCCTGAAGTGCTGGGTGAATACCGGCGTGACGCCGGGGATGTAACGAAACTCAATGGGCTTGGCCGATTCGACTGGCTGCTGCGCTGGCAGCCGTAGCACGGACGACTCGCGCGCCGCACCGAACACGCCAATCACCAGCGCCAGCACTTGATCGCCCGCGATCAGGCGCGCCTGCGCATGCACCGCATTCTTGCCGGTGCGCAGCACCTGCGCCTTTATGGTCAGCGCGCCTTCGGACACCGGCGCGAGAAAAGTGCACTGCAGCGTGCGCAAAGGCAGCGTCGTGTCGGGCAGCACCTCGCGCATGGCCCTGGCCGCGAACGCGGCCTGCAAACCGCCAAACGCGGTCCGACCGATCATCCAGTCGGCGGGTATGCGTGCAGCCCATTGGTCGCCGTCGCGCTGCAACGACGAAAGCACTTCGGAAAACAGCATCAGCTCAAATCGTCGATCGCGCGCAACACGTCCGAACGGGAAACCTGGCCCACGAGACGGCCCGCCTCCATTACCGGCAGGCGCTTGATCGGCGAGTCGATGAAATGCGTCGCCGCTTCAAGCAGGCTGGAATCCGGAGTCAGGGTCAGCACATTGGGGTTCATGAAGTCCTTGACCTGACCAGCGTAAGTGCCGTCGTAATTGGCAGTAACCGCAGCCTTGATGCATTCCTTTTCAGTGAACATGCCGACCAGCTTGCCGGTATCGTCCACCACCGGCGCGCCGGAGTGCCCGCGCTTGACCAGCAGGCGCAAGGCCGTCATCACTTCCATGGTCGGCGTGAAGGTCATGAGCTTGGTCGTCATGTAATTGCGCACCGGCACTGTGCCCAGGTTCGTCATGGCTGTCTCCCCCAAAATCGTTTTTCTCGCAACGGAGCATACGGCGTAAGATGCCAGCTGCCAAACGGAGACTGCAATGAAATTAAGACATGCGCTGTTGATCGCCCTGCTGCTGACCGCGTGTAGCAAGGCCACGCCGG
Source organism: Pseudomonadota bacterium (assembly GCA_038043245.1). Taxonomy (GTDB): domain Bacteria; phylum Pseudomonadota; class Gammaproteobacteria; order Nevskiales; family Nevskiaceae; genus JACPFV01. The sequence continues at coordinate 19,729 of JBBTCH010000025.1, forward strand.
AAAACTACGCCAAGATCGAAGCCGGCATGACCCGCGAGGAAGTGTATGCCGTGCTGGGCAAGCCGGATGAAGTCTCCGGCGGCGGTATCGGCAGCCTGACCACCGAAGCGGAAACCTGGAAAGGCTCGGGACACACGATTCATCTGCGGTTTGTCAGCGGCAAGCTGATTGCGCGCGACATCGAGACCACTGGAAGTAAATGACGCCAGTCCGCGATGCCGTCACTGCGGTACTGATTCACAACGGCGACGTATTCCTGTGCCGGCGTCAGCCCCATCTGCCGGCCTTTGGCGGCTACTACGCCTTCCCCGGTGGCAAGGTCGACACGACCGATTCCGATCAGCCCACCGGCCAGCCGCTGCTCGACGCGCATCCTGCCAAAGCGATGCATGCGCTGGCCCGCGAGCTGATGGAAGAAACCGGCTTTGATCTGCCGCAGGCCTGCGCAAGCGGCGAGGTAAAGTCGGTGGATTGCCTCGGCGAGATCACCACGCCGGCATTCGTGCCGACGCGATTTCGCACCTGGTTTTTCAAGATCGTCCTGAACGCGCGGCCGACGCTCCACATGAATTCCGATGAAGCGATGGACAGCGTCTGGGAACCCGCGCGGGCGCTGTGCCAGCGCTACGACCGCGGCCAACTGCTCGCCGCGCCACCGACGCTGGCAGCGCTTGATGCGCTGGCGAACGCCCCGGACTGCACGCGCGTTGATCTGGCGCGCATGCGTCATGAATACGAGCCCGACAGCCAGGTGCCATCGGTGGAGCCGCTGCGCGGGCTGCGCATGCTGATGGTGCGTTCCAATACCTTGCCGCCGGCGCACCACACCAATGCGTTTCTGTTCGGCGATGTGCACAAGGTGCTGGTGGACCCTTCGCCGTGCAGCCGCGAAGAACTGGAAAAACTCTGCCGCACGCTGCAACCGCTCGGCGTCCATGAAGTGTTTCTGACCCATCACCACCCCGATCACCGCGAATACGCCGACGAAGTCGCCCGCCATTTCCGCGTACCGCTGGGCATGAGCGCCGACACACGCGCGCGCATCACGCAAAAGTCCGGCGATAAATTCTTCGGCGATCTCGAAATAAAGATTTACCGCGAAGGTGACGAACTGACCCGCTGGCTCGGCGAAGCGGTGCAGATCATCGAAGTCCCAGGCCACGATGAGGGCCAGCTGGCGCTGATGCCGGTCTCACGCAGCTGGTGCATCGTCGGCGACCTGATCCAGGGCATCGGCACCGTGGTGATCTCGCCGCCCGAAGGCAACATGCGCAAGTATTTCGATTCGATGAAGAAAATCATCGCACTCGACCCGCAGGTGGTCATCCCTTCGCACGGCGCGGCACTGGGCACCACCTACCGCATCCGGGAAGCACTCAAGCATCGCGAAGCCCGCGAAACGCAGATCTTTTCACTGCACAGTGCCGGCCGCGACGAAGACCAGATCCTCGACGAGGTCTACAAGGGCACGCCGCCGGTGCTGCTGCCGCTGGCGCGCATCAACATCCGCTCACACATGACCAAACTGCGCGAAGAAGGGCGGCTGCCGGCCTAGGACTTCAACTCCAGCATCAACTGCTGTTTTTTGTCCTTGCGGTGTTCCAGCTTGACCAGCGACCAGTCGCGGTCGGGTGCGATCCAGTAGCGGATCTGCTTGCGGTCGTGGCCGACCAGCTCGATGCGGATGCAGTCGAAACTTCCCGCGGGCACTTCAAGCGCCTCGCGGCCACGGATGGCGAACGTATAAACGCTGTCGCCGTTCTTTTCGACCAGAGTGAGTTTCAGGTTGCCGGGTTTTTTCTTGCCGGCATTCTTCATGACCCACAGCCGCACCGCCTGCTGGATCGAGAAATGATCGACGCCGTCGGCCGCCAGCGCCCGCTCCGGCAGTTCGCCGCCGCTGACACGCCGCTTTTTCCAGTTGAAGTCGAGGCGATAGTCATCTTCGCCGTTGCCACTGAACTCGAAGTGGCGTGGCCGCACGCGGCCGCCCTCAATGCAGAATTCACTGGTCTCGCTCGGTGAGCCGTAGAACATCTTCACCAGACCGGCAGGCTCGGTCACCGACCGATAGCGGTAACAGTTGCTTTTCGCGGTTTTTTCCAAGGTCACCGTACCGTCGCCGAGTGCGTATTCACGCCAGGACACCTCGTAAGTGTCATTGGACAGCGGCAACTGCGGCTCGGCAGCATTCGCTGCCCACGGCAACAGCAGCAAAAGGAAAAATCTCATCGGAATGCGGGCTCCAGGTCATCCAGCGTCAATGCCTGCTTCAACGGCTGACCATTGAATTGGATGACACCGGCGTTGCAGCACAACGCACCTCGCGCGAGCCATGCCAGCACCTGCGGATAGATCTTCAGTTCAACCTCGTTCATCACGCGCTCGGCCAAGGCAGCTTCGGTGTCCCCGCTGCGGACCGGGATGCGGCCCTGAATGATCAGCGGCCCGCCATCGAGTTCCGCCGTCACGAAATGCACGCTGGCGCCGTGATCTTTATCACCTGCCACGAGTGCCGCACGATGCGTATGCAGTCCGCGATGCCGCGGCAGCAGCGAAGGATGGATGTTGAGCAGGCGCTCTTCGAACTGACGGGTGAACTCCGGAGTCAGCACGCGCATGAAGCCCGCGCAGGCGACCAGGTCAGGGCGATGGACTTCGAGCGCAGCGGCCAAGGATCGGCAGAACTCTTCACGGTTTTTGCTCTGCGCCCACGGAACTACCTGTGCAACCGCCGCCTTTCCAAGGCCGGCGGCATCGGCACGATCGCTGATGACTGCCACCACCCGGCCGTCAATGCGGCGGTCGGCGCAGGCGTCGAGAATGGCCTGAAGGTTGCGGCCCTGCCCCGAAATCAGGACGGCGATCCGCTTTGTCATTCCGAGCGCAGCGAGGAATCTCGCTGTTTGAAAAGATCAGACCCTTCGCTGCGCTCAGGGTGACAACTAGACAAAGCGGACGTCCTGCGAGCCTTTGACGATCTCGCCCATGACGAACGGCTTCAGCGCCTTGAGTGACGCCAACGTTTTCTGCACCGACGCGCGCGGGGCGATGATGACAAAACCGACACCGCAGTTGAAGACGCGCCACATCTCATCCGCCTCGACACCGCCTTTCTGCTGCAGCCAGTCGAAAATCGCCGGGCGCTTCCAGCTCGCCACTTCCACCACCGCGCCGACGCCCTTTGGGAAGCAACGCGGCAGATTGCCGGGAATGCCGCCGCCGGTGATGTGGGCCATGCCACGGACCGGGATGCCTGCCGCAAGCAACTTGAGGATGGGTTTGACATAGATCGTGGTCGGCTTCAGCAAGGCGTCGGCCAGCAGGCCGCTGCCGAATTTCTGGCCGAGGTGCGAACCGCTGACTGACAAGATCTTGCGGATCAGCGAGTAACCGTTGGAATGCGGCCCCGAAGACGGCAGACCGATCAGCACATCACCGGGCTTGATCTTCGAGCCGTCGATGATTTTTGATTTCTCGACCACCGCCACACAAAAACCGGCGAGATCGAAATCGCCGACGGAATACATGCCCGGCATTTCGGCGGTCTCGCCGCCGACCAGCGCGCAGCCGGCCTGGTGACAGCCTTCGGCGATGCCTTTGATCACCTGCCCTGCCGTTTTATTGTCGAGCTTGCCGGTGGCGTAATAGTCGAGGAAGAACAGCGGCTCGGCGCCCGACACCAGCACGTCGTTGACGCACATGCCGACCAGATCAATGCCCAGACCCTCGACGCGGCCCGACTCGATACCCAGACGCAGTTTGGTGCCGACACCGTCGGTGCCCGAGACCAGAATGGGCTGCTTGTACTTCTTCGGCAGTCCGACCAGCGCGCCAAAGCCGCCGACGCCGGCCAGCACTTCCGGTCGCTGGGTACGTTTGACCAGCCGGCCGATGTCATCGACCAGTGCATCGCCCGCGTCAATGTCCACGCCTGCGTCGCGGTAAGTCAGCCGTGTCGTCATGGTTATTTTTTTGAGGAACAAATGGGATGCGTGGTAGTTTAACGCATGCGTCGTTTTCTCCTCTTATTTGCGCTGCTATCGGCGCCCTGCGCACATGCGGCGGTGGATCTGTTCCAGACGCGGGTACCGGTGGCCGATCAGTCCGAGCCGGCGCGTGCAGTCGCGGTGCGGGACGCCCTCGCCGCCGTGCTGGTGCGCGTCACCGGTGATGCACGCGTCGCCGAATCATCGGATGCTCGCACGCTGATCCAAAAAGCCGCGACTTATCTGCAGGGCAGCAGCTACGAGCAAAAAAACGAAAGCCTGCTTCTGCGCACCACCTTCGACGGCCAGGCGCTGGCCGCCGCGCTGCAGGCCGCTGGCCTGCCGATGTGGAGCGCCAACCGACCGACGCATCTGCTGTGGATCGGCGTTGATGGCGCCGAGCCGCGGATTCTCGACGCCGGCGACAGCGAGATGCTGGCGCCGCTGCGCGAAGCCGCCGAAGCGCGCGGCATCCCGCTGACTTTGCCGCGCGGCGATGCCGCGGACCTCGACGCCGTCAAACCTGCGGACGTCTTCGTCGGTGAAGCCGATGGCCTGCTCAAAGCCTCGCGCCGTTACGCGACCGACCAGATCGTCACCGTCTGGGCCTCCTCCAGCGGCCCGCGCTGGAGCGCCAACTGGTCGCTGCTCAGCGCCAAGGGCGTGACCCAGCAATGGCAGTCCGGCGGCGACAGCGCCGAGACCGCGCTCGCCTCAGGGTTGCAGACGCTCGCCGATTTCGAGGCGCGACAGTTCGCCATCCGCGGCACCAGCGCCGCGGTCGCGCAAACCGCTGTTGAAGTCGAAGGGATCCGGTCTCTGGCGGACTACGCGCTCGTGCTCAACTATCTCAAACAGCTGAATCGCACGAAAAACGTGCAGACGTCGTCGGTCCAGGCGACGCGGGTCGTGTTTCAGCTGCGCATCGAAGGCAGCGAAACCGAGCTGGTGCGTGCGCTCGCCGCCGGCAGCGTGCTGCGCGAAGCCGCAGCGACCGAGCGCGGCGCGCTCGGCTTCAGCCTGGTGCGCTGATGACACTCTCGAAGCCGATGTTGCTCGCACTCGGTGCACTGGCTGCGACGGTTCTGCTGCTCTGGAGTCTCGGGCCCGTGCTGACACCGTTCGCCGCCGCCGCCGGCCTCGCCTATCTCGGCGATCCGCTGGTGGACCGGCTGGAGAAACTCAAGCTCTCGCGCACGCTCGCCGTGACCCTGGTGTTCGTGGTGATTTTTGCCTTCAGCCTGCTGATGCTGGCCTTGTTGACGCCGCTGCTGATCGAGCAGATCGCCGCGTTTTTCCACTCCCTGCCCGACTGGTTGCGCTGGGCGCAGGCAAAACTGGTCGCACTGGGCCTGCCGCTGCCGGGGCTGGATGCCGAAGCCCTGCGCGTGCTGCTGAGCGAGCACGGCGCACAGGCTGGCGGTATCGCCAGCGCGCTGCTGAAACCGGTGACGCAATCGGGCCTCGCACTGATGGGCTTTGCCGCCAATCTGCTGCTGATTCCGGTGGTCACGTTCTATCTGCTGCGCGACTGGGACGTGCTGATGTCGCGCATCCACGCGCTGATCCCGCAGGTCGCACGACCCACCGTCGAAACGCTGGCGCGCGAAACCGACGAGGTGCTCGGCGCCTTCCTCCGCGGCCAACTGCTGGTGATGGCAGCGCTGGCACTGATCTACACCCTCGGCCTGATGGCCGCAGGCCTGAACCTCGCGCTGCTGATCGGGCTGGCCGCCGGGCTGGTCAGTTTCGTGCCTTATCTCGGCTTCATCGTCGGACTTGGCGCTGCATCCGTCGCCATGCTGGTGCAGACGCCGGAACTGGCGGCGCTGCTACCGGTGGTGGCGGTGTTCGCCATCGGCCAGGCGCTGGAAAGCATGCTGCTGACACCGTGGCTGGTGGGCGACCGCATCGGCCTGCATCCGGTCGCAGTGATCTTCGCGGTGATGGCCGGCGCGCAATGGTTCGGTCTGGTCGGCGTGCTGCTGGCGCTGCCGGCGGCGGCGATCATCGCCGTGCTGCTGCGCTACGCCCACGCGCGCTGGGCACCGAAAGCGACATCGACCGCCAGCGAATGACCGTAGTTTCGCAACTGCCCCTGGGCGTGCAGCTGCGCGAGCCGGTCAGCTTTGCCACGTTCTGGCCCGGCCCCAACGCGGACGCCGTCGCCGCGTTGCATGCACTGGCTTCAGGCCCGGGCGCGGTGTTCCTCTACAGCGCCGGCGGTTATGGCAAAACCCATCTGCTGCAGGCGCTGGCGCGTGCCGCCACGGAGGCCGGACGCCGCGCCGCTTACCTGGACCTGCACGAATTCCGCGGCCAGCCGCCGACCGCGCTCGAAGGGCTTGAGCAACAGGATGTGGTCTGTCTGGATTCGATGCACACGGCGTTCTTGCAATCGCCGTGGACGCTGGGCGTTCTGCGCCTGACCGACGAGTTGCGCGCGCGCGGCAAAAGCATCGCGCTGGCGGCGAAGCAACCGCCCGAGCGCGCCGACAGCGTGCTGCCCGACCTCGCCACGCGGCTGTCGGCCTTCACCGTGTTTGGATTGAAGCCGCTGCTCGACCCGGACCGCCGCGCTTACCTGCGCGAGCGTGCCGCCGCGCGCGGGCTGGAGATGAGCGAGGACGTCGCCGCGCTGATCGTCTCGCGCATGGAGCGCAGCATCTCCGAGCTGCTGGCGGTGGTGGAACAGCTCGACCGCGCGGCGCTCGCCGCGCAGCGCAAACTCACTCTGCCGTTTGTGCGCTCGACACTCGGGCTGAGCGGGCGGTGATACGCACGAACAGGATCAGCGCAATGAAATCGGCCGCCGCCAGCGAAGCCAGCGCAAACGCCAGCGTGCGCTGCGCCGGATTCGCATAACCTTCGGCGAGCAAAAAAGCGCAGTAGAACGTCAGGCCCATCGACGCCCACGCCGCGGTGTAAGCGCGGCCCTTGATCAAACCCGGCAGCGGCAACAGCAACAGCAGCGCGGCGGCGATACCCAGCGACGACTGCGTCGTCAGCAGCAGCGCCGACATCAGAGAAAAATGCAGCGCCAGCATCACCCCATGAGTCCATTTCTGCATTTTTTAGCGTCACCCGCCTGAAGGCATTTGCGGCTCATTCTGGCGCAAAAGCAAAAACAGGTGATGCGGATTGCGCATCACCTGTTTTCTGAAACCAGCCTTGAAGGGCGAAAACAGATTTAAGCGGATGGGTCCCGCGTTTTTCGCGCTAGTGGATGCCGTAATGCGCCTTGATTGCCGGCTCGAAGCGGTCAACGATCTCCGGGTACAACGCCACGGTCGCGGCCACCGCCATCACGTAATCGCTGCGTGCCTGATAGCTGCTCTGCATGTAGACGATCATCTGGTCGATGCTGTCGAACGACTGGTCGGAACTCGCACGGATGGAATCCCAGCCGCCGATCGCCAGCGCCGCGCCAGTGTCCTGCGCCACTTCTTTGACTTTATCTTTTGCCGCGCTGCCGAACAGGCTGCTGGCCAGGCCGCCCCACGGCCCTGCGACCGATGCCAGCGCCGAGCTCGCGGCTTCGGTGGCTTTCTCAGCCGCCATGTTGGTGGCAACGCCGGCCGCTGCCGCTTGCAAGGCCTTGCCGGCCCAATCGGTGGGATTGCCGTCGCGCTTGAACGGCATCACGAACTTGCCCTGCCCGTCGGCGCGCGGCGCCGGCATCGGCGCCTTGGCCATGGCGGCGGTGAGACTGCCCAGAGAAGTAACCTTTTGCAGGATCTCGCGCGCCCTGGCGACCTGCGCCAGATTCTCACCATTGGTACCAGCAGCGCCGGACAACAGCATGGCCTGCATGCCGACACCAAACGCAGCGTCCGCCATACCGGAACTGCCGCCGGTTGCCGGCACGGCAGCGGGGGCAGCCGCAGGCGCGCTCGGTGGTGCTGAAAAAACTGGAGCCGCAGGTGCCGCGGGAGCGACAGGCGCAGCAGCCATCTGCGGCGCGGCCGCGGTCGAACCGAGCGTGGACTGGGTGCAGTCGGCGGTACGGCGGCCGGTGAGCACGGTCACGGTCTTGATGTTCATGCCCATCATCTGCGACAGGTTCTCGCTGCGCACGCTGTAGCCGGCGGCGTTGTAGCTGGCGACGCCACGGCCGCTCATGGTGTAACCCTGCGCCTGACAGGTCATGGTCCAGTTGGCACTGCCGCCGTTGGCGCTGTAGCCGGTGTACTGGCAGGGATTGTTCGCCGCGGTGCCGGCGGTGAACGCCTTCTGGCCGCCATCGGCGAGGTCAGCGGCGGTCAGGCATTGCTGGCCGCTGAACGGGGTCGGCTGGCTGCCGGTGCCTTCGACCGTGACCGTGCCGCTGTAGTCATACAGGCCGGGCGTCAAACCCGACTGGGCGACGGCGGAAAAGCTGATGAATAGGGGGATGGCAGCCAGCAAACTGATGCGTGTCATGTGTGCTCCGTGGGTGCTTCGAAGATTGCGCACGCATCTCAACGGATGCCCGGACCGCCGTCATCCCCCAAACGAGGGAGCAATCAGTTTTTCAATTTCAGAGCAATCTCTGCAACGCGCTTGCCCAGGGCCTCGCATAAGGCGGCTTCTTCTCTCGACAACTCACGAGGCCGGGTTCCGCCACCGGCAACGTGGCTGGCGCCATACGGCGTGCCGCCGCTCTGCGTCGCGTTCAGTTCCGGGTTCGTATACGGCAGACCCACCAGTAACATGCCCTGATGCAACAGCGGCAGCATCATTGATAAGAGCGTGGATTCCTGGCCGCCGTGCATCGAAGCGGTCGAGGTGAACACCGCCGCCGGCTTGCCGGCCAGCGCGCCGGACATCCATAAACCGCCGGTGGAATCCAGAAAATGCTTGAGCGGCGCCGCCATGTTGCCGAATCGCGTCGGGCTGCCGAGGATCAATCCGGCGCATTCGCTGAGATCTTTGTCCTGCACGTACGGCGCACCTTCAGGCGGCACCGGAGGAATTGTTTTTTCGGTCTGCGCTGCCACCGGCGGCACGGTGCGCAACCTTGCAGCACAGCCCGCCACCGACTCGACGCCGCGCGCAACCCGCCGCGCCATGTTTGCCACCGAGCCGTTACGGGAGTAATAAAGCACGAGGATTTCAGTCATAACGATTCCAACAAAGGGGAGACATCAGCGGTGAACTCTAACGAACAATTGATTCAGCGTTTTTACAGCGCTTTCCAGAAAAAAGACCACGCCGGCATGGCCGCCTGCTATCACAAGGATGTCGTGTTCTCCGACCCGGTGTTCATCGGCCTCAAGGGCGACCGCGCCCGCGGCATGTGGAAGATGCTGTGTATCAGCGGCGCTGACCTGCGCCTCGAATATGACAAGGTGATGGCCGACGAGGAAGTCGGCTCGGCGCATTGGGATGCTTGGTACACCTTCTCCAAAACCGGCCGTAAGGTGCTGAACCGGATTGACGCGACCTTCCAGTTCCGCGACGGCCTGATTTACCGGCACAACGACAACTTCGACCTGCACGCCTGGGCCGGACAGGCACTGGGCCTGCCTGGCAAGCTGCTCGGCGGCACCGGCTTCATGCAGGGCAAGATCCGCGCGATGGCGGGAAAATCGCTCGACGATTTTCTGAAAAGCTAGCTGCGGTACCAGCGTTTGTTCAGCGCGCGAATCACCTGATCGGGATATTCGCGCCTGCCGTAGCTGCCGTTGTAGCGCGCTAGCGCCTTCACCAAGTCGCCGCGCTCTAGGTCGTAGTAGTAACGCAGGATGGTGCAGCCCATGCGCAGATTGGTGCGTGCGTCGAACAGGCTGGCGTCGGAACGTTTCAACTCCTTCAACCAGAACGGCATGATCTGCATATAGCCCTGCGCACCGGCGCTGGAGATGGCGTGACGATTGAAGCGGCTTTCAACGTCAATCACCGCCAGTGCGAGCTCCGGCTGCACTCGCGCGCGTTGCGCTTCACTGTGAAGCAACCGCAGGAACTGCAGGCGCGCGTCGGCATCCGGCAAAGCCTTGGGCACATGGCGCTGGAGGCGCACCGACATGTCGCTGAGCCAGACTTCGGCGTCGTATTTGTCCTCGAAGCTGTCGGCATTGGCGATCGCCTTTTCGAGCAGCACGCGTAACTCCGGGTCGGGGTCGCCGGTGGGGCTGGCGTAACTTGCGGCCGGGAGGAACAAAGAGCACAGCAAAATTATTTCACGCAGAGACGCAAAGACACCAAGGAAAGAAAAGCTTTTTATAGAAACTCTTTTCACTTTGCGTCTTTGCATCTCTGCGCGAGAATTTCTTTACGCTTTAAGTTTTTCCAGCACTGCCTGCGCGGTCGCCGGAATCATCTCCACCGCCGCGCCACGACGATGTTTGTATTCGAACTGATTGTTGGCCAGAGACTTGTCGCCAATCACCACGCGGTGCGGGATGCCGATGAGATCGGCGTCGGCGAACATGCCGCCGGGCCGCAGGCCACGGTCGTCCAGCGCCACTTCGACGCCAGCCGCTGACAGTTCATCGTGCAGTTTCTCGGCAGCGGCTTTCGCCGCGGGGGATTTATCCGCGTTGATCGGGCAGACGATGACGCGGAACGGCGCCAGTGAATCCGGCCAGATGATGCCGTTGGCGTCGTTGCTCTGCTCGATGACTGCAGCGGCCAGGCGGCCGATGCCAATGCCGTAGCAGCCCATCTCCGGTGTCACCGCCGCGCCTTTTTCGTCAAGCACGCTGAGCTTCATCGCCTCGCTGTATTTCTTGCCGAGCTGGAAGATGTGACCACCCTCAATGCCGCGATAGAACTTGATGGTGCCGACACCGTCGGGCGACGCATCGCCTTCCTTGAGCCCCTTGGCCGCGGACACCTCGACGTTGCAGGCGAACGTGCCGCCCTCGGCGACCGCCAGCTGGTCTTCGCCAGTCGCGGCGAGAATGTGAAACTCCTCGGACTTGGCGCCGCCGATGTTGCCGCTGTCGGCGCTGACGATGCGGAACTCAACGCCGAGCCGCGTGAAGATCTTCGTGTAGGCCGCGCGCATGTTGTCGTATTCGCGCTGCAGGCCGGCTTCGTCCATGTGGAAGGAATAGGCATCCTTCATCAGGAACTCGCGCGAGCGCATGACGCCGAAACGCGGCCGGATCTCGTCGCGGAACTTGGTCTGGATCTGGTAGTAGTT
>JBBTCH010000026.1:0-2366 GCA_038043245.1 Pseudomonadota bacterium
CGTAAGCGTTAAGGCTCTGGCGTTCTTCCCTACGTTTGGATTTTGTGCAAATCCGAGCGCAAGGGATCAGCGCCGAAGTTCTGCTTCCACAGGCGAGGCGTGAGTTCGGCGACGCGCGCCGCCGGATGCTGGCCAACACGCTGCAGCACATCGACCAGGTAGGTGTACGGATCGACGCCGTGCAGGCGGCAAGTGACGATCAGGCTTTGCATGATGCCGACGTGTTGGGCGCCGACTTCGGTCCAGCAGAACATCCAGGCCTTGCGACCCATCGGGATGGCGCGCAGCGCCCGTTCCAAGTGGTTGGTGTCGATCGGCACATCCGGATCAGTCAGGAAGACTTCCAGGCCCCCGCGGCGCTCGCGCGCATAGGCCAGCGCCTTGGTCATCGGGTTGCTGGGCAGCAGACCGTGCCGATCGAATTGTCGATCCAGCCACGCGAAGAATTCCTCGACGAGTGGCTTGCCGTGAATGAGACGATGCCGGCGCTTGGCCTCGCCCTTGAGCTTCTTCTCTCGAATCTGTTCCTCGACGGCGTAGAGCGCCGCGATGCGGCTCAGTCCCTGCGCGGCAATCTCGGGCTCGATGGCCTTGGCCTCGATAATCTCCCGGCGCGCATGCGCCCAGCATTGCGCATGGGTCAGCCCCAGCCGCTGGGCGTAGGCGCTGTAGGCAGCGTAGCCATCGCTGAGTAACACCGCCTTCTCGACGGCAGTCAGCCCCAGCGCCTGCTGCACATGCTCGTGGCGGCGGGATTCGAAGAAGGGGAAGCAGACTTCGTCGCGCTCGCCGTACACCGGCCAGAAGTAGCCCGCCTTCATCTTGCCCGCTGCCTCGCGCCCGGCCTTGATCGGCGTCTCGTCCATCGCCTTGACCCGGCTGGCGCGGATCGAGTCGAACTGCGCCTGGTAGATCGGCGCCAGCAACGCCGCGCCCTGCTGAACCAGCTGCGTCAGCCAGGGCCGGCTGATGGTGAAGCCGGCGTCGATCAGGCGCTGGTGCTGGCGGTACAGCGGCAAGTGGTAGGCAAACTTGTCGAGCAGCAGCCCGGCCACGAAACTGACATCGGCGCGCGAGCCGTCGATCACGCCCACTGGCGCCGACGCGCAGCTGATCACCTGCGTATCGAGGCGCTTGATCATCGGACGCACGTATTTCAACACCACGTAGGCGCCCGGGCGCTGTGCGAGACGGAGCGAGATCTTTTCGCCGATCACCTCGTACTGCTCCGGAAGCAGGTCGGCGGCTTCCGGATTGGGCAGCGTGATGGTTTCGATCGGCGTCCGTGATGCGTCGAAGAACGGCACACTCTGCGAATCCTGCGCCACATCCGACGTCGCCACGCGCCGCGTGTGCGCCGGTACGCTCTGCCGTTCTTCCGGCATCATCTCCGGAATCGGCAGCGCTTCGCCCAGGTGCATCTGCTGCGGATGCACTTCCGGTACGAAGCGCTCAGACTTGCTCCCGAACAGCTGGCGTTTGAACCAGTCGAGCTGGTGTTTCAGGGCCGCGACTTGATCGCGCAACTCGCGATTCTCGCGCACCAGCAGCGTCATCCGTTCTTCGGCAGCAGCAGGCATCGGAGCGAGTAACGTCATGCCGATATTTTAATTCATCGACGCGCGCATACCTGCATATTCCATCGACTTTTTCGGCATCTGATACCGCTTCTTGCGACGCCCCGGCTCGATGCCTTCCAGCAGCAGTTTCAGCTCGGTCCAGTCCATCTCGCGGTCGCGCATCAAACGCCAGTCCGACACCAATCGCCCTTGCTCCAGGCGCTTGGCCCATACGCAGAATCCGGTTCGGTCCCAGTACAGCACCTTGGTCTGCGTGCCGCGCCGATTGATGAACACGTAGAGCGCGCCCGACAACGGATCCTGTCGCAGCGCGTTGCGCACCAGTGCGTACAAGCCATCGTACGAGCGCCGCATATCCGTCGGCTGCCCATACACCCACACCCGCACGCCACCTTCGGGAAAGAACATCAGCCACGCCGCACACGGAGCACCACGCCGCCGCCCAGGTCCACTTCGATGGTGATCGCACCGCCCAGGGCGCCCAGATCCAGGAAACCGCTCGGCGCCGACAAGCGCGGCTTGTGATCCTCACGCACACTCGACCCCGCCGCCTGCCAGCGCCGTAGTGTCCCCACATTGATCGACTCCGACCGACAGAACGCCGAAACCCGCTCACCGCTGCTCGCCAACCGCTCCAGCACCGCGCGCCGCTCCGCCGCACTGTGCCGACGCCGCCTCCCTTCACTGCTCGAAACCATCTGCTGCCTCCCGATCCATTCACGTCTCGGGAACCCATTCTCCACATCACGCAGCGCGCGAATACAACGCCGGTGGCTTACCGCTTAC
>JBBTCH010000027.1:0-1493 GCA_038043245.1 Pseudomonadota bacterium
TGCGGCTCTTGATCAGGTCGCTGATTTCGGAAGGATTCAATTGCATGGTTTTATAGCTCGGTTAAGCAGTCAGGGACTGGCGCAGACGCGCCAGCTCGCCGGAAATCGTTGCATCGATCACGGTGTCGCCCGCACGGATCATTGCGCCGGCGATCAAGGATTCATCAGTCTTCCACTCGACCTTCACATCGCGGTTGAGTTTTTTCTTCACTGCCGCCGTCAGTAGTTGCTGTTGGGCAGCGTCCACGATTGCTGCGGAGGTGATCTCCACATCCACGCGCTTCTCATGATCCGCGCGCAGTGCTTCAAACTGCTCGGCGATCGCCGGCGCGAGTTTCAAGCGGTTGTTCTCGGACAGCAGTCGCAACAGATTCTTCGTTTCGCCGCTGGCTTTCATCGCCTGCACCAGCACTTCGCCCAGCTGACCGCGCCCGACCGCCGGATGACCGATGGCCGCGGCGACTTTCGGATCGCGCACGGCATTGGCCAGACCGGCCAGCAACGCCGACCAGTCGGCGAGCCTGGACGTGTCCCGCGCCAACTCGAAAGCAGCTTTGGCGTAAGGACGCGCGAGGGTGCTGAGCTCAGCCATTTAGATTTTCGCCGCCAGTTCTTTCAACACATCAGCGTGGGTGGCCGCGTTGATTTCGCGCTTGAGGATTTTCGACGCGCCGGTGACCGCCAGCTCGCCGACCTGTTTGCGCAGAGCCTCACGGGCCTTGTTCACTTCGCTCGTGACTTCATCGCGCGCCGACGCTTTGATGCGCTCGGCTTCGGTCTGCGCCGCGCCTTTGGCCTGCTCGACGGTCTGCGCCGCCTGCTTGCTGGCGGCGGCGAGAATCTCCTGCGCCTGCACGCGAGCGGCTTTCAGCGCCTCGTCGGACTTGGCCGAGGCCAGTTCCAGCGACTTCGCGCCTTTTTCGGCGGCGGCGAGACCGTCAGCGATCTTCTTCTGACGCTCCTCGATCGCCGCCATCAGCGGCGGCCAGACGAAACGCGCGGTGAACCAGATGAAGATCGCGAAGACCGCGGCCTGCGCGAACAAGGTCAGATTGATATCCATGCCCTACCCCGGAATCGTGTGCGCGAGGCCTTACTTGATGACGGCCAGCAGCGGGTTGGCGAACGCGAACATCATCGCCAGACCGACGCCGATGATGAAGGACGCGTCGATCAGGCCGAGCAGCAGGAACACCTTGGCCTGCAGCATCGGCGCAAGTTCCGGCTGGCGCGCGGCGCCTTCGAGGAAGCGCGAGCACATGATGCCGACGCCGACGCAGGCGCCGAGCGCACCGAGGCCGATGATCAGGCCGATGCCGACGCTGGTGTAGGCCTGAATCAGGGCCAGAAATTGAACGTTTTCCATTTGAATGTCCTCGGGTGAATGGTGAAGGGGATTAGTGAGACTCGTGCGCCATCGAGATGTAGACGATGGTCAGCATCATGAAGATGAAGGCTTGCAGCGCGACGATCAGGATGTGGAAGATGGCCCA